>NZ_SWKK01000018.1 GCF_005144745.1 Flavobacterium sp. ASW18X
TTTCTAAAGGCTATTCCCCAGATAGGGGCAGGTTCCATACGCGTTCCGCACCCGTGCGCCGGTCGTCAGCAAAAAAGCAAGCTTTTTCCTGTTACCCCTCGACTTGCATGTGTTAGGCCTGCCGCTAGCGTTCATCCTGAGCCAGGATCAAACTCTCCATCGTTGTTCTTTAAAATATCTCGCGATACCCTTAGAACCCCAATTCCTTGACGTCAAAATGGTAATTCTCTTTACGCTGTCGTTTCTTCAATATGTCCAATGAACTTCTTTCATTTTTGCTCGAAAACCTCTAGGCTTTCTCCGCTGCCTTATCGGCTAAGCGGCTGCAAATGTACAACTGTTTTTTAAACTGGCAAGCTTTTTTTTTTAAAAAAATTTATTTTCTTTTTTCTCGCCAAAAACAAGATGTGAATGAACTTTGCTGTTCCTTCAAAACTAAACCCGTAAGCTTCGTTTTTCCGGGGCTGCAAATCTACAACCGTTTTTTTTAATTGGCAAGGTTTTTTTGAAACTTTTTTTTAAGCTACCCGCTTTAAAAAACAATATGTCAATGAGCTTCTTTTCTCATCCCCTTAACAACTATACCGCTGTTTTTCGGGCTGCAAACATACTACCCTTTTCCTTTATTATCCTAACTTTTTATCGCCTTTTTTTAACCTTTTTTGGAAAGTGATTGGTTTACAGTAAATTAAAATTGCAGAAATATTAATTCAACTATGAAAACAGGTTCCAAACTAATCCAAAACGGATAACAAAGTCCCTGTAGGGATAATTAGGAGCGGCATAATATTGATATTCTTTTGACCAAATAGTATTTAAATGTTCGGCTTTTAAGAACAATCTGGTTTGCCTAACCTTTGCATTGATAAAGAAATCTAACAATGGATAACCTCCTATTTCTTCTATATTTTGTGTGTAGAACTCTCCAAGTAGTGGTTGATAGCCATCCATATGATAATTGGAAAAGTATTTAAAAGTTACTCCCGTTTGCATAAACATGGCTTTTTTAAACATATCACTGGAAAAATATAAGGTATTTCTAGTTACAAATTCTGGAACATTAAAAACAGGGTTTTCTTGAGATACCTTTTGATACATTACCGTATTATCTAATGCCCACTTTTTATATTTAAATTCCTTATTATATTTTGCCTTTAGGTAGGTAATTGAATTTTCTTCTTGTAAAGCGGTAACAAATGTATCTTGTAAACCTGCCTCTAAATCTTCCTCCGTAGGCTCTCCTTGAATACCAAAATAGGCATGGTTATCCACTGAAGAATAATCTAGGCTTAGATTTCCAAACCAATCTGAATTGAAACCTCCATGTATGGTTTTAACCTGTTCCCGATTAAAGGTATCCGTATTATTCCAGTTAAAATTTGCATAATCACTCTGATACAAGAGAAAGTTGTAATTAGGCATTTTAGAACTGATAAAAACCCCACCATTTAATTGATGGTTTTCTGAAAGTCTTATTTTGACACCGGCATCTATTAAATTTCCTGTTAACCTTCCCGACATGGTGTATCTTACCTTACCAAAAATATCTAGCGCTCCTAAACTATTATTGTAATCCCCCACAATACCAATTTCGTCTCCTTTTAGTTGTGCAGGAATAGTACCGGCTTCTGTTATTAAAATACTCCCTAATGCATAATCATACGAAAACATAGAAGCACCTATAGAGAGTCTTCCTAGTGTTGCACTAGAAAAATCTGCGGTTACCCTATTATATGTAGTTCTTAAAGTAGCCTTATCATCAATTGGCGTATCATACAATTCGCTCCCTAAAAAAGCGACTCCTGCGGTCTGTACAAATTGATAGTATTTGGTTTCATAATTAAATTGGTGGCCTATAGCTAAAAGTGTTGACCTAGATTTTATACTGTCTCGCTTAGGACGTACTAAATTAAATTGATGATCTAAAAAATACCTCTTACCCACTATATTATTACTAGCATTGGCATAACGCAAATCTATCCTGGAACGATCTAAAAGGTTTGGATCACCAGACTCAAACTGTAATTCTTTATTTGCTAACCCTCCACTTTCTTCTCCTTCTAAATCTTGGGCCGTAAAATGCCCCCTTATCCAATACCTATTATTTAACGTTCTATAATTAAAAGTAGCCCTAAATCTACCCGCTTGCGTTTGCTCATAGTCGTACTTACCCAATGAGCGCATTCCTGTATAGGCTACCGAAGCATTAAATCTTGGTGATGTATTGAGTGTCAACATCGCATCTAACAACTGCCCGCGTTCCATTGTAGTTTTAAAAAATAGCTCTGTTAGCGGCGTTGCAACATTGTAGTAATTAACATCTTCTACTTCTAGATATCCTATATTTCTAGAACGCGCTCCTATTTTAGGATACAAATCGAAACTAGTGACACTTTTGCCTAATTGGTTGTATGCTTGCCCTATATTTGCAAAAGACATCAACTCAAAATCATCTCTTCTCAAATAGTTAAACTTGTACTCTTTTTTTATGGTGAGACTGGTATCTAAGATAATAGTATCCCGTGCAAGGGTTATAATTTTATAATTAGCAATCGTTACTTCTTGAACATCCTCTTTTTTTGTTTTCTTTTTTTTCTGCCCAAGACTGTCTTTGACAATCCCTCTTTCAGGTATTTCCTTGTTATCTATTGGTAATTTATTTGGTAGCGGTTTTGTTTGTCCCGTTACCGAAATAGAAATTGCTAATACAAAAAAGGCAGTTAAGAGCTTGTTCAACTTCATCCGTTTAAATTGGATTTCAAAGGTAATTTTTTCGTTTTTAATAAAAAGCTAAAATTCTCCTAGCAAAAAGGTGCAGTTCAACGATGCCTTTAAATTCTTAACAAAATATGTGGTAAGTTTTAAGTAATTTACCGACCATTTTAATAAAAAATTATGAAAAGAAAGTTACTCCTGCTCTTCACTTTATTGACAGGCTTAGCGAATGCACAGTTTAATGAAAGTGCTCCTTGGATGACAGAAAGTCAAAACCTCAAGACTCTTCCCAAACAAAAGAATTCTACAATTCTTACTAAACAAAAATCATTTAAAGAGATTCGTTCTAATTTCAATGAATATTGGATAAATAAAGATTACAAGATTAAGGGTAGTGGCTATAAACCCTTTAAAAGGTGGGAAAACTACTGGTATTATCAGTTAGATGAAAATGGTAAGTTACCCAGCCCGAATGATTTACTGCTTTCTTATGAGAAAAAGAGAACTATTAGTTTAGCCACTTTAAACCCTACAAGCAGTTGGCTGCCCATTGGCCCTAACAGACCTGGAACCTTGTCAGGTAGTTTACCTGGAACTGGAAGAATAAATGCAATAGCCGTTGACCCTAACGATTCTAATATCTGGTATGCTGGAGCACCAGCGGGGGGTATATGGAAATCTTTAAATGCAGGTCAAAGCTGGACTAATTTATTTGATGATTTCTTGCAGATTGGCGTTTCTGGTATTGCTATTGACCCACAGAATTCTAATATAATATATATTGCCACTGGCGATGACGATGCTGCTGATTCCTTTAGTATTGGCGTCTATAAATCCATAGACGGGGGTATAACTTGGAACGCAACTGCTCTGAGTGCAGAAAACGATGAAACTTGGGGTAATAATAGATTAATGAGTGAAATTCAAGTAGACCCTACAAACTCTAACATTATTTGGGTCGCCACATCCTTTGGTTTGTATAAATCTGAAGATGCTGGTATTTCTTGGGAGAATAAACAATCTGGAAACATTACTGATTTTAGAATGAAACCAGGTGATAGCAACACTATTTATGCAATTTCAAATTCATCGTATTACAAAACAACCAACGGTAACGATTTTGTGCAAATTGAGGATATTCTTCCTGCCAGTTCAGGTAGAAGAGTTTTAGACGTTTCTCCTGCCAACCCTGAAGTCTTGTATATTCTAACGGCGGATACTGCTCCGGGGTATGAATTTCAAGGTTTATACAAATCCGTGGATAGCGGCGAAACATTTACTGCATCCAACAATACAGAAAATATAATGGAATCGAACCAAGCATGGTTCGATTTGGCAATATCTATTGACCCCACAGATGAAAATGTATTGTATACTGGTTGTTTAAATATTTGGAAGAGTACCAACGGCGGTAATACTTTCTCTAGACTTAACCAGTGGTTCACCAACAACGCTAGATATACTCATGCAGATATACACACGCTGAAATTTTTTAATAATCAGCTCTTTGTTGGTTCAGATGGCGGACTATATATTTCTGATAATAACGGGGTTTCCTTTGAAGATAAAACAGGAAATATGGGCATAACCCAGTTCTATAGACTATCTACAGGAAAAAATGACATTACAAGACTGGCTGGAGGCACACAAGACAATGCTGGTTTTGTGGCGACAAATGAATCTTGGAATGTTTATACGGGAGGTGACGGAATGGATTACGAAGTAGACCCGAGCAATAAAGAAATAGTATATGGTTTTACACAGTTTGGAGATAATTTTTTTATCACCAATAATGCAGGACAATCTGTTGCTTTCATAGGCAGACCAGATGAAGATAACGGTCCTAATAATCAAAAAAATTGGATAACACCATTAGCGGTAGATTTAAACGGTAATGTTTTTGCTGGTTTTTACAAGGCTTTATTCAAATTAGAGAATGGCGCATGGGTAAAATGGTCTAATGAATTCGGATCTAATTATTTGGATGATGTAGAAATAGACCCCAATAATCCACAAATAATTTATGTTGCCGATGAAGATTTTGTATATCGAAGTGAAGATGGTGGTCAAAATTTTAGTGCTTTCAATCGTTTTGATGGTATCGTTTCAGATATAGCTATCAACCAAAACGATGGGTCTGCCATTTATGCCACTACTTCATTTAGAGTTGGCACTGCACAAAGCAACCAAACGTCAGGGCAAGCAGGCACACGTGGAGTGTTTAAAGTGGCCGTTAACGCTAATGGGGACCCTGGACCCGAGGAAGACTTAACCTTGAATTTAACCGATGATTTTGCTTTCCTATCCATTGCACACCAAGGTAGACACACTGAAAATCCCATTTACGTGGGCACCAATGTTGGTGTTTTTAGATTAGACGAAAGCTTATCTGAATGGGAAGCCTATGATAATGACCTACCGAGTGTGGCTATAAGTGATTTAGAGATTAGCTTAGATGATGAAGTAATTGTGGCTTCTACTTATGGAAGAGGTGCATTTAAAAGCCCACTACCCATACAAACACCTGAAAATGATGTGAGAATAGCCCAATTGACTCCCGTAACAAATTCAGTCCTTTGTGGAGAAATATTCCCCATGGCCACAATTGAAAATAAAGGTCTTAATGAAATTACAACCATCAACATAACCTACAATTATAATTCTGAAAACACTTCAGAATTTACATGGAATGGTAATTTAGAGAGTGGTTCTACCATAGAAATCGCATTGCCTTCTACTACTAATTTGCCTTTTGGAGCAAATACGTTAAACATAACAGCTACCATACCCAACGATGCCTTTAGTGAAAACAATAATTATAGTAGCACTTTTATCTACTCTAATTTTGCTTCTGGAGACCAACTATATGATTTTGAATCAGACTCAACTTCCTTAATTGGATTAAATGGTGACGGGACAGAAAGTTTATGGCAAAGAGGAGTTCCTACAGGAAACTTATTAAATTCAGTTTCTTCAGGCTCGAACGCAATGGCAACTAATCTTCAAGGAAACCACCCAGATGCAACAATAGCCTATCTAATTAGTGGTTGCTATGAGCTATCATCCATATTAGCTCCAGTTCTAAAATTTAATATGGCTTATGATTTGGAATTAAATTTTGATATAGTTTACGTAGAATATTCAACAGATTCTGGTAACAATTGGAATGTGCTTGGCAATATTAATAGTGAACCCAACTGGTATAGTAGCAATAGAACCAACGCAACTTCAGGTGCGGAAGATGATTGTCAAAATTGTCCAGGAGCACAATGGACCGGCACCAATGCAGCAATGACAGAATACGCATACGATTTTGAGCTTAACGCTGCTGCTGGAGAAACCGATTTAACTAATGAAGACAATATTATTTTTAGAATCGTTTTTCAATCCGACCCATCAGTGAATCAAGAAGGCGTGGTTATTGACGATTTTATAGTTACTGGTTTTCAAGATGATGATGATGACGACAACGACGGAATTCTAGATATTAACGACAATTGCCCTCTTATTGCAAATGCTGATCAATTAGATACTGATAATGATGGATTTGGTGATGTTTGTGACGATGACGATGATAATGACGGTATATTAGATGTGAATGACAATTGCCCTCTTGTACCGAACACCAATCAGTTAGATGATGATAATGACGGATTAGGAAACTCCTGTGATGAGGATAGCGATAATGATGGTGTTATTAATGCACTAGATTTATGCGATAACACCCCTCTTGATGCGGTTGTAGACGTAAACGGGTGTGAAATATTTTCGCTACCGCAAAACAATTTTCTAATTAGCACAAACGGTGAAACTTGCGCTTCCAAAAACAACGCGTTTATAACTATAAGTGCAGTTGAAGCATTAGATTATACGGCAACTTTGACGAATTTAAATAGTACAGAGTCTATTCAGTTCACGGATACTATTCAATTTGAAAACTTAGCTGCAGGGAATTACACCTTATGCATTACAGTAAGCGGCATAGAAGAATATGAACAATGTTACGAATTATCTTTAGGGGAACCACAAAATCTTGATGTAGATGCAACTATTAATTCATTAGATAAAAAGGTAACCTTAAATATGAATGGCGGAAAGATTTATTTTATTCAAATTAATGGTAAAAACTTTGAAACGAGACAGTCATCAATAACATTACCTCTGGAGCGTACAATTAATGAAATTATAGTTAAAACAGATATTGACTGTCAAGGAACGTTTCAACAAACCATAAAACTAGACAATAGCATCTTACTATATCCAAACCCAATTGGTGATGAAATGCTAAACATTTTAATAAGTCAAAATTTAAACACCGAGTTTTTTGTTTCTATTTATGCCTCTAGCGGTCAATCTGTTTACCATAAAAAGCATAAAAAAGAAGGAGATTTTCAATTAGATTTATCTAACCTTTCTAAAGGAATTTATTTAATTACTATTAAAGACAATAACAATTCCTTTCAATATAAAATTATAAAGAAATGAAATTAAAAAACATATTCTTCACAAGCCTAACAACTTTTATTTTACTATACGCATGCGGGGGTTCTGATGGGGGACCAACTCAAGAAGAACCAGAGGTAATAGTACCTCCTAGCCCTAGCAATCTAATTTTTCCAGAGAACAATACAGAATGTAATACAGGAGAAATTTTGAATGACACACAAAGTAGGGTTAATTTTCAATGGACCGCATCCGAAAATACGGACACTTATGAAATAAACATTATTAACCTAAATACCAATAATGTTCAAAAATCTACAAGTATTGCCAACCAAACTGATGTAAACCTATTAAGAGGTGTACCTTATGAATGGTATGTTATTTCAAAGGCCAATAGCACCAATGAAACGGCAGAAAGTTCTCGTTTTCGTTTTTACAACGAAGGAATTGGCGTTCAAGATTATGCTCCTTTTCCTGCAGTTGCCATAAAACCAACCAGAGGACAAACAGTATTTACTACTTCTGACATACAATTAGAATGGAGTTCTAGTGATTTGGAAGATGATGAATTAACGTATGAAGTTTATTTAGGAACCAACCCAGAAAATATTAATCTTATACTAACAACAACAGAAAATACAACTGAATCTATTAACTTAGAGGAAAATACCACTTATTACTGGCGAATAAAAACTATAGACCAAAGTAATAATACAAGTATTTCTGAATTATTTGAATTTAAAATCAATTAAAGAATATGATAAAAAAAACATTACGCAACTTAAGCATAATACTATCCATTATTAGTTTTAGTGGTTACAGCCAAATGACCTTAGATTTACCAACGGATTATGTGAGAAATCAAGTGTTTAACGTGAACGGTCTTACAAACGGCAATAACTACGATGGTTCTCCATATTTATATACATCATTTGTAACAAGTATTATAAAAAACAAAATGAATACTTATCAAGTACCAACAAGATTTAATACCTATAACAACACTTTTGAATTAAAACTAGCTGATCAAATAAGTACATTAAAAAAAGAAGAATATCAGGAAATTAATGTTGACAATCATACATATATAGCATACCAATACAAGAATGAGCCAACATATTTTGAAGTGCTTTCTAGTGGAAGCCATACGCTTTTGGCCTTACGTAAAACTAATTTTATAGAAAGTAAAGCAGCAACTACAACATATGGCACGGATAAACCCGCGAGATTTAGTCCTTCAACAACATATTTTTACTTCAAAGAAAACAGCAAGAACATTAAGGAATTAAAGCTTAAAAAGAAAGAAGTTCTAAATATTTTCGATAGTAAAAAAAATATGAACTTATTTTTTAAAGAAAATAAGATAAATCTAAAAAAAGAAACCGACCTTATTAAACTATTTTCTTATAGCAATAAAAAAGTTTAATATTTCTCTCTTTAAAAATAACTACTTAAAATAAAAAAGCCCCTCTAATTTATAATTGAGGGGCTTTTTAACTTATTGTAACACTGAAAAGATCATTACAACTTAGTCAACTTAATTGTGATTTGAACAGGTCCGCCACAGCCACCTGCACCATCTACATCATCTGTCCAATTTATTAAAATCTCTGAATCATCTGCACTATCATAAATCGCATTAACCTCAGGAGAACCAACCACGATACTACCGCCACAACCAACGCCTGTATCAACGCCAGAAGGAACAACTACTTCTCCACAAATTAAACTAAATGTCCAGGTATATGGTCCAAATCCTCCAAAAGCATCATATAAACCCGACGAGAATTGTCTATCAGCAACAGTTGCGCCTTGAGTTAACGTAACTGTACCTGACTGAAATGTTTCAACACCAAATATTCCAGTAGTAACGGTTGTTAACTCATAATCCCCTAAAAAGGTCGCACCATCTTCAAAAGGACAAAACCTAAATAAATTGATTCTGTGTTGCAATCTTCCGGTAGTTGGATTGTCTAAAATAGCACCTTCTACTGAATCTAAATTCAAAACAACTTGGGTTTGACCTGTCTCAGGTATTTCATTAAAATTACCAAATACCTTTACAGTTGCAACAAACTCTCCAGCTGGTATAACCAAAGTACTCTGGTCGATTGTATACTCAGACGGATTTGCTGTAGATTCCTCATCAATGCTAACAACTACAGTTCTATCAACATCGGATACCGTTGATACTCCTACTAAAACTTCTGTGAAACTCTCACCTGAATCATCGACAGGATAAGTTTGTACCGTTCTATTAAATGCTGCTAACGCAGCACCATTATTTACATCATATATTGGTCCTTCTGTGCTATCACAAGAAGCTAAGGCTAAAACCAGACCAAAGATTAATACTATTTTTTTCATGTAATGTATATTTTAAGATCCGTAACCCGGATTCTGAACCATATTTTCGTTTGCATTTAATTCTGCCAAAGGAATTGGTAAATTAAACCTGTAATCTGCGGCAGGTAAGTCACAGTTTCCAGTAGGGCAATCTCTTGCATCTCTAGTAATACCAATATTTAATACATTACGTAGCCTTCTTATATCTAAATATCTATGTCCTTCAAAAGCTAACTCAATTCTTCTTTCATCTAAAATTCCTGTTAGCGCATCATTTACGGAAGAATATACTGGAGCGGGAGTGTCTACCCCAAAACGGGCATCTCTAATTTCCTTAATGGTTTCACCTGCTCCTTCTAAGTCATTAGTTCTGGCTTGAGCTTCCGCCTTTATTAAATACATTTCCGAAACTCTAAAGATTTTCAAATCGTTCAGGAATCCTGGTCCAGTATACTTACCGATTAAATGTGAATTGTTCTCAGGGTCACTACTATCTTCCCAAAAATTAACGTCATATCTAATATCCGCGGGATCAAGAGCATCATAAAGCCCATTAGACATCTCTAAGAATGGACCTGCACTACCTGTGAAGTAATAATAACCTCCTACAGGAAAATTACCAGCCACCCTTCGAGCTTTTAATATTACCTCGGTATTATCAGAATCCGCAAATATGCCCTCGTACTCTCCCCTATTAGCTAAAGGATAAGCATCTATTAGTTCTTGAGCCTTTGTCAAAGCAACATCAAAATTTTCTAAATACAAGTTCATTCTTGCTTCCATTGCCGTTAGAGCGTCTTGATTCATGATAATATTACCATTTGTCCCGCTTAAAAATGTTCTAGCTTGGGCAATATCAGCATTGATTCCCGCAACAACCTCACCTACCGTATTTCTTGGTAACTCTTCTATTGTTACCACAAAATCCACGTAAGGAACTGCCAAAGAGCCATCATCCGTATAATCTGTTGAAAACCAAGTTAATAACTGAAAATGACCAAACGCCCGCAATGCATATAACTGTCCAAGTATGTTATTAAACTCCGCTTGATCCTCAGCTTCTACCTCAATGGATTCTGAACCTTGTAACACTCTATTTACAGAATTAATCATCCCGTAATTAGATGTCCAATGAGCACCAGACTCTCCACTTTGAGCATTTAAGTTAAAATTGTAAAAATTTATATACTGCCCACCGTTATCAGCTCCTGGCTTAACTTCATCAGTCATGATATCAAATTGTAAATTCAATTCAGATGTCATGCCTGTATATGCAGCGTTTAATCCTTGTTGTAAATTGTCTACGGTCTCAAAGGTGTTTTCATCTGATAGAAAACCAATTGGTGCAATTTCTAATTGTTCGTCACA
This sequence comes from Flavobacterium sp. ASW18X, assembly GCF_005144745.1. Lineage (GTDB taxonomy): Bacteria > Bacteroidota > Bacteroidia > Flavobacteriales > Flavobacteriaceae > Croceivirga. The sequence continues at coordinate 10,873 of NZ_SWKK01000018.1, forward strand.
ACTAACAAATAGAACCACTGCCGCCAATACCGCACTGACTTTTTTATGTATTCTTTTCATTATTTCTTTTTTTTAAAATTGAATATCTAATCCTAAAGTCAATATTCTGGGGGTTGGATAGTTGAAAAAATCTTGTACCCTTAAAGCGTCAGCCTCTGGATCAAATCCTCTCCATTCTGTCCATGTAATCAAATTCTCTCCTTGTAAATAAACCCTTACAGAAGAAAATGGAGTCTTTTCTAATAAATCCGATTGTAGGTTATACGCAAGTGTTACATTACGCAATCTTAAATAACCCGCATTTTCTAGGTAACGGTCAGTTAATAAATTTCTGGTACTACCTGCACTGGCCGCAGGAATATCAGTAATGTCCCCTGGAGTAGTCCAAATATTATTAACTGTTGAAGATTGGTTTGCTAAAGAAATCAAGGTAGGATCTTCCGCAACACCGTAAGCATTGTTATACCTATAAACATCACCAACAAATGAAAATAATGTACTTAACGTTAATCCTTTATAGTCGGCGTTAAAACCAAATCCTCCTGTAAATTCTGGAATAGTTCCTTTATCCACAAAAACTCTATCATCAGGATTATATTGAGAAGTAGGATTACCTTCCTTGTCTAAATAAATAGGTTGACCGTTAGCAGGATTTACACCGGCCCATCTTACAGCATAAAAACTATTGAATGGCTTTCCTTCTTGCAATGCTATTCTTCCACTTTCAATCAATTCACCATCTAGTAGTTCAGTTATCTCATTTTTATTCCATGCGGCATTAGCATTAACACTAAATTTAAAATTATCTGTATCAACTACATCTGCATTCAAACTAACTTCAACACCTTTGTTACTCATCGATCCTATATTTCTGGAAATAGAACCAAAAGTAGAAATAAGAGTATTTGGTGTTGCATAAAATAAATCAGAAGTTCTCTTGTCATATAAATCAAAAGTACCTGATAATTTATTAAACAAGCCGAAATCTAAACCTATGTTGTATTGCTCCGTTGTTTCCCATTTCAAATCAGGATTAGCTAAACTTGAAGCTACTATTGCTTGAGAGGCATTATATCCATTACCAACTGCATATAGATTATTAGTTAATGTGGTACCTCCAAATCTACCCCCTGTAATTCTATCATTCCCAGAGGTTCCATAACTAACTCTTAATTTTAAATCGTCTACTACATTAGAGTTAACTAAGAAATTTTCTTTGCTAATATTCCATCTCGCTGCTGCAGACCAGAAAGTACCCCACTTGTTTGTAGAACTAAATCTTGAAGACGCATCCCTTCTCAAAGACAAATCCACTCCATACTTACCATCGTAATCATAATTAAGCAAACCAAAATAAGAAAACAAGCTAGTTTCTATTCTAGTAGAGAATACATCTGGAATGTAGTAAAGTTGTAAATTGTCAAGAGACTCATCACCTGGGTCAACATCTGGAAATTCTCTTAAATCTCCAGGCGCAAAATTATACCCCTCTAAACGCGGATCAATTCCATAGCCGGTAAATCCGAATCTATCAAAAATATTCTGGTTAAATTCTACAAAACCCGAAATATCAAAAGTGTGTTTATCTGCAAAAGTATTAGAGTAGTTTAACCCTAAATTACTAGTCATTTGTAAATCTCTAGATTGTCCTTCGAATTGAGAACCTTTAAGCTCTGAATCTGGATTAGGTGCATTCTGACCATATATACTCAAAGGACTTGTTATTATTAAATCATTGGTTTGCGTAAAATCTGCACCAAAAGAAGTAGTCGCCCTAACATTCTTCAATAATTCAAGACTTGCGTTAAAAGAGCCAACCACTTTAATTTCCTCTTCTAATTGTGTATTTAGCTGAGTGTTGTTTAAGGATACGAATGGGGTTACATCAAAACCATCTCTATTAAGCCCTACAGTATTTAAACTTCCATCTGGATTAAAAGGATTTAAGTAAGGCTTTGCCAAGTAAGCCACAAGAAATGGATTACCTAAACTACCAGTCCCTTCGTTTTGAATAAAATTACTTTTACTAAAGTTAGCAGTAAAATTAGAACCGTAAGTAAATTTATTATCATTAGATTTCCCAGAGTAGTTAGTTCTAAACGTGAATCTTTGAAGATTACTTCTTCTAGCTGTACCCTCTTGTTCATAGTAAGAAATAGAGTTATAGTTAGATGCATTCTCACTACCGGAAGTTAAAGATAACTCATGAAGTATTGTCTTACCAGTTTGGGTAATTATGTCTGACCAGTTGGTATTGATATTTTCAGACACCAAAAAACTTCTAGCAGGATCACCACTCATGGCGTCAAAATTGGTATTACCAGTAAGTCTTTCTAAGTTTATAATTTCATCCGTGGTCATTGTCTCAAAGTTAGGATCCTGAGGTGAGGTAAAACCTGTTTGTGTTCTATAGGTTACCTTAAACGCAGAGTTAAACTTCCCAGACTTTGTTTTAATTACAATCACCCCTGCAGCACCTCTACTACCATACAATGCTGACGCAGAACCATCTTTTAAAATGTTAATTGATTCTATATCATTAGGGTTAATACTTCTAAAATTATCTTCATCTATAGGAACTCCATCCATTATAAATAATGGCTCCACATTTCCACTTAAAGAAGTTACACCTCTAATTAAAATTGTACTATTACTACCCGGCTGTCCAGACCCAGTGGATATCTGCATACCTGGCGCTTGAGACTGTAGTGTTTGTACAAACGAAGCATTTGGTCTAGATTCTATTGTTTCCGAACCAACTGTTGTAATTGCTGAGGCTATTTTACTTTTATCTTGTCCTCCACCGTAACCGGTAACCACAACCTCTGCCAATGCCTGAGCATCTTGCTCTAATTGTGCATTAATTGTACTAGAGGTGCCTACAGTTTTATTTACTGTTTTTTGCCCCAAGTAACTAAATCTTAAAACTTGTCCTGTACTTGCGGTAATTGAGTAATTACCATCAAAATCGGTTTGTGTTCCATTAGATGTCCCTACAACAACAATGGATACACCAGGCAATGGAAGACCGTCTTGGTCCGTTACATTACCTGAAATCGTTTTCTCTTGTGCAAAAGAAAAAGACATTGTAAACACCAACAAAGGTGTCAACAACCATGTTAACATTGATTTCATTTAAAAAATTTTTGAATTAGTCAGTCCCAAAAATGATAAATTATCGTTAAGAATCCAAAAAAGCTACGTATATGAGAAGCGATTTTGTTAATTATTACAGAATTTTTATTATTTGATTCTTAAATATTATGCTTGCATAATAATTTTTTAATATTTTGATGTTTCCTTTAATTATTATGCAATTTTTTAGTTAATTTTTAATTAAATTAAATTATGCTTAACATTTTTTATGATTCTTTTAACGATGCAGGAACAGATGAAGCAGGTAGGGGTTGTCTTGCAGGTCCAGTTACCGCTGCTGCTATTATACTGCCAGAATCTTTTAAAAATGAAATGCTTAACGACTCCAAACAACTTACCTTAAAGCAAAGAAATCTGCTTAAACCATTATTAGAAGTACAGGCTACCTCATTTGCTGTTTGCCATGTTTTTGAAGATGAAATTGACCAAATTAACATTCTAAATGCATCAATTTTAGCGATGCATAAGGCATTAGATAAACTAACGTCTACTCCATCTCATATTTTGGTAGACGGAAATCGGTTCAAAAAATACAAGAATATACCACATACTTGCTTTGTTAAAGGAGATTCAAAATACTTAACCATTGCCGCTGCTTCTGTCTTGGCTAAAACCTATAGAGATGCTTATATGTTAAAAATTCATCAAGAATTCCCTATGTACAACTGGGCAAAAAACAAAGGCTACCCTACTAAAGAACACAGAGCAGCCATTAAAAAGTACGGCCCTTGCAAGTACCACCGTAAAAGCTTTAAATTACTACCAGAACAATTGTCTTTTGATATATAAACAAAGCCGTTAACTTTGCGCTAAACACATTTTAAATGAGAGCAAAGGCAACACTAGTTATCTGTTTACTACTATCTATAGCTTGTAATAAACAATTACAAATTAAAGATGCTCTCAGCGCTACCTTACCTCAAGATGCCAGCGTCTTCGTTAAAATTAACAATTTAGACAACTTAAAAAGTGAATTAAAAAACAGCAGCATTCTAACTGCTTTACAATCTTCTGCAACCCACAATAGCATTGTAGATAAAATTGCTATCCTATCTAATGCCCAACCTAAAGGAAAAGGATTTATGGGTTTTTACGAATTGGGTAGAAATAATTTTGAATTTCTATATGCAACTAAGAAGGATAGTTTATTCTTTTCCTTGGCTTCAATTAAAAATAAAACAATAGAAAAATTACAGTACGAAGGTCATGAAATATTACATTATACTCTAGACGGAGAAGAAGGCTACTTATTAGAGAAATCTTCATATGTAATCGTAAGCTCTTCTAAATTGCTTATAGAGAACTTAGCTAGAGCTTCTGCAACACCTAAAGTGGACCCAATTTTAGAAAAACTGTATACCACTTCTGAAGATAATAAAGCGGCTAATTTTTTTATCAACCTAAAAAAGTCTAATTCATTAACCAGCTCCCTTATAAAAAATAGTTATACCGCTGAACTTAAAAATTTTGCTGATTGGTTGAGTTTAGACCTTAATTCTTCTCAAGAAGAACTTTCGCTTAGTGGTATTCTTACAGCGAACGATTCTATAAAAAATTATGTTAATCTATTTAAAGGTACTTCTCCCGTTACAAGCATTGCAAAAAACATAGCACCACAACACACAGATATCTTTATCAGCTACACCTTTAATGATTATCAAAAGTTGATTCAAAACCAACGTAAATTCTTAGATAAAAAATCATTTGTAAGTAGTTTGTCTAATATAGAAGAGATTGCCATTATTAGGGTAAAAGAAAATACCTCTATTTTATTAAATAGCAGCATAGGAGAAGGTCTTTCACAAACTGTTGATAGTTTAAGAATAGAAACTACAAATTACCAAGGTGTAGAAATCATTAAGCTTAGTAAACCCGATTTTATAACTACTAACTTTCAGCCAATCATAAAAAATTTTGAAGCGAATTACTGCTCTATTTTTGATAATTCTTTTCTTTTTGCAGAAAACGAAGAAACGTTACAAACCTTAATTGCAAACGTAAAAAATGGTAATGTTCTAGCCAATAATCCAAATTTTACACAGACAATGGAACAATTGGCAACCGAAGCATCCATCACTTATTTTGCCACACCTAACGGCATAAAGTCATTAGCAAATACCTATTTGCTTCCAGATAAAGCCAAGGAAATTTCAGAAGCCAGTATTGAGCAATATTTTGCAAGTCAAATTAATACAGACCAAGGCTTTTACCACTTTAATATTATTGCCTCAAACACCAAAAAAGTAAAAGTAGCTGCTAGTGTAGCCCCTGTTTTTACACTAGAATTAGATAGTGATTTACACTTAAAGCCACAGTTTGTTAAAAATCATAGAAATAACACCTATGAGATTGTAACTCAAGATATAGACAATAACTTATATCTTATATCACCCAATGGTAAATTGCTCTGGAAAAAACAATTAGAAGGGAAGGTTCAAGGAGAAATTCAGCAAGTAGATTTATATAAGAATGGCAAATTACAAATGGCATTTTGTACAAACAATCAATTCTTAATTCTAGACCGTAATGGAGAAGAGGTCGGTGATTTTAATAAAAAGTTTGAAGGCGGAAATTTAAATCCGTTAGCCGTTTTTGATTATGACAACAACCGTAATTATCGTTTTGTGGTTACTCAAGGACAATCCGTTTACATGTATAATAATCAAAATAAAATTGTGGATGGCTTTACTTTTACCAAAGCGGATAAAACGATTATACAAGCTCCAAAACACTTTAGAATTTCTGGTAAAGATTATTTATTGTTTCCATTAGCAGACGGAACTTTGAAAATTTTACACCGTGCTGGTCAAGACAGGTTAAACATCAAAGAAAAAATAGACTTTTCTAAAAACGAAGTATACTTGTATAAGAACAAGTTTACTACTACAAATACCAAAGGTGTTTTACATTTAATAGATACTAAAGGTAAACTAAGCGCCTCTAACCTTAACCTTGGTGCCGACCATGGAATTGACGCCACTAGTAAAACTTTAGCCTATATGGATGAAAACGTACTAAGCATTAAAGGAAAAAAAGTGGAACTAGATTTAGGTGTATACTCTAAACCTAAAATCTTTTACATTAACAACAAGATTTACGTAACTGTTACAGACCTGCAAAGTCAACAAGTTTATTTGTTTGATAGCCAAGCCAAACCCATCCCTAATTTTCCGGTTTACGGCAGCTCACAGATAGATTTAATTGATATGGATAAGGATAACGTTTTAGAATTTGTGTCTAAAGACCAAGAAAACTCCATCATAGTGTATAAGCTTAACTAACCTTTTATACAGCTAGCAATACCAATTATACAGATTTAAGAACATTCTCATTTACTGTTTTCTAATTTGTGGTGAATCTCATGAATCAACACAAAACAATAGAAAATGAAATTTCCCTTAAGAACAGTTGGCCTAATGGCATTTTTATTCCTGTTCACAGCTCCCGTACAGAGTCAATTTTTAAAAAAATTAGGCAAAAAGGCTAAAGAAGCTGCAGAACGCACGGTTGAACGCCGCGTAGAAAGTGAAACTTCTAAAAAAACAGACCAAACTTTAGATAGTATTTTAGAGCCTGGCAGTAAAAAATCGGAACCAAAAAGCTTACCCCAACCTACTAACCAAGATGATGATACGTTAGATACGGGCACCAAAGACGGTAATGCATCCAAAAACACCAGTATTAGCAATTCCGACCAAGAACCAAGCTTAGAAGTATACAGCAAATTTGATTTTGTTCCTGGAGATACGCCACTGTTCTTTGACGATTTTTCTAACGACTTTATTGGTGACTTTCCAGCAAAATGGAATACCGATGGCGGTGGAGAAGTGGTAAAAGTGAACAATAACAATCAAAATTGGTTTGAAATGCTATCTGGATCTTATTACATTCCTGATGTTCCCTATTTACCCGAAGAGTATACAATTGAATTTGATTTGTTAGCTGTTGGCGTTGATAAAAATACGTCATCTGCAGCGTTACTTCATGTAATTTTGGACGAAAAGGATAACTTTAGTTACAGTAATAACACTGTTTTCAGTTATCTTCCTTTTTGTCAATATACAGACATTGACATACGTATGTGGAATAATATTGACGGTAAAAACACCATCAACAATCGTATTAATGCAGATGTTAGGGAGGAAATGAATCAAATGCCCCATATTTCTATCGCCGTAAACAAACAGCGTTTTCGTTTATGGATAAATGAAGAAAAACATGTGGATATTCCAAGGATTGTCCCAGTAGGCAAGATTACAAAGTTGAAGTTTGAACCAGTAGGGTTTAAAGATGGTAAGGAAAAACTTTTAATAAGCAATCTAAAGGTTGCAGAAGGCGGTTTAGACTTAAGAAGAAAACTTATCTCCGAAGGTAAAATCTCTACCAACGGTATTTTATTTGATTCCGGTTCTGCTAACATCAAACCAGAATCTATGGGTATTATTCGCCAAATCTACCAAGTACTACAGCAAGATTCTTCTATCAAACTTAAAATTGTTGGTCACACAGATGCAGATGGAGATGATGCCACAAATCTTAAATTGAGTGATACCAGAGCACAATCTGTAAAAAAAGCTTTGACAGATGTATATGGGGTTGCCGCCAATAGACTTACCACAGAAGGTAAAGGTGAACTAGAACCCATAGCGGACAATACCTCAATAGAAGGAAAGACCCAAAACAGACGTGTAGAATTCATCAAACTATAAAAACATCATGAAAAATCTTATAATCCTGCTAACATTAAGTTGTTTTACCTATATGGCCTCCGCGCAATGTAGTAGGTATTATCCGTTAGAAAAAGGAACCACTTTTACTTATGACAACCTCAATAAAAAAGGTAAATCTGACGGAATTACCCATTACAAAGTAAGTGATGTAAGCACCGCCGGGGGCATTACAACCGCAACCATGGAGGTAAAACTTACAGATGCTAAGGGAAAAGAGTCTTTTTCCTCAGATTATTCATTTACCTGTGATGGCGATGTGGTACGAATTGACTACCAATCTTTAATGAACACAAAGATGTTAGAACAATTCAAAGACATGGAGATGGAAATTACGGGTACAGAGGTGGAATTACCCAATAATCTAAACGTAGGACAAGATTTAGCAGACGCAAATGTGGCTGTATCCATAAATATGAGTGGCATGAACATGAAAATGAATGTAGATACCGTAAACCGAAAAGTAGAGAAAAAAGAAACCATAACCACTAGTGCAGGCACTTTTGACTGCTATGTTATCTATAGCGAAATCAAAAGTAAAATGATGATGACCAACCAAACTTTTCCGTCTAGACTGTGGTTGGCAGAAGGTGTAGGATTGGTTAAGCAAGAAACCTATAATAAAAATGGGAAGCTTATGGGCTCTACCGTGCTTACCAGTTTAGAAATGTAAATAGATGCATTCAAAAAACGGAAGGCCTCGGTATTATATCGAGGCTTTTTCTTTTCATTAAGAACTTGTAAAAAAGAGGATAAACAGCAGCATGATTGATACTAACAAAATAATTTTCACCTTTTTCTTGACCACCATTGTTGGTTTATCTCAGAAATCTAAAGAATTTTCAAATTTATCTAATTCCGATTCCATAATATTTCAAGATTACCGTAAAAAGGTTGTAGTTCATATAAATCCAAAACCTGATAGTGCATTGTTTTACATTCAAAAAATGAGAACTTTCAGTTTTAACAAAAACTATAAGATAGGAATTGCCGACACCGAATATACTATGGGGCACTACTACAGAAGAATCCAGAATATGGATTCCGCCCTTTTTTATTATGCCAAGTCTAAAAAAATAGCCCTAGATATCAAATACAACACTGGTGCCGCTCGTGCATTGAATGCGCTTTGTAGAGGTTATTATTTGGTTGGCAAAATTGATTTGGCTAAAGACACCTGTGAGGAGTGTTTAAGAATAGCCTCACCAACAGATGACACCCATATAATTGTAGACACCTATACTGCATTGGGGAATACTTATGCAAGGGAGAATAATTTCAGTATTGCCGTTAATTACTTTTTGAAAGCAGATTCAATTCATCAAAAAAAACCACAGCGACCCGATATTATTGCTGCGGACTATCAAAGCTTGGGCAACGTTTATAAAGAACTAAATGATTATAAAAAATCGATTGAATATTATTTAAAGGCCAACAAAGAATTTGAAAAGTTACCGGTTAACAAAGAGTATTTCGTAAATAACACCAACATGCAATTGGGTACGGTTTATTACTTAAACAATGATATTAGTAAATCGGATTCTCTCTTAACCATGACCCTCGAGTACTTCAAGAATATAAAAGATGAGAATGCCCAAGCCCAGACCAGCACCTATCTAGGGCTGACGAAACTAGAATTGGGCAAACTTGATGAAGCCGAAAAATTATTGACCCAAGGGTATACCTTAAACAGAGACAATAAATTCAGTTACGAAACTACAGAGGCGAGGTTAAAACTTGCAGAACTGTATTTAAAAAATGACAATCCCAAAAAAGCCGCTCAACATCTTGAAGGAGTTTTAGAAAACAATATTGAAGGTAATAAAGGTATCGAAGCAAATGCACTTGAAAAACTAGCTCAGGCCTACCATTCTCAAGGTCTCTATGAAAAAGCCTATAGCTCGCTTCAAAAGGCAAAGCAGTTAAAAGATTCTATTGGGGCCGTTCAGAATCAAGCTACCATCCGGGAGCTGGAAACCATTTATGAGACTAGTCAAAAAGAACAAGAGATAGCCCTTTTAAAATCTGAAAATGAACTTGTACAGCAACGACAAAAAAGTCAAAAAAACATTTTACTAACTGCAATCGGCCTTACCACACTAACAGGTGTTTTTCTGTTCTTTTTATATAGAAACCGCCAAAAAACCAATAAAAAGCTGATGGAGTTAGATATGGCCAAGTCCAACTTTTTTACCAACATTACCCACGAATTGAGAACACCTTTATCATTGATTCGAGGCCCTATTGAACAACAACTAAGTAATGATAAATTAAGTATCGAATTAAGAAATGGTCTTACGCTGGCCAAAAAAAACTCTGAAAGACTGGAAGAACTTGTCGACCAGATAATGAATCTCTCTAAGTTGGAATCTGGCCAATATCAACTAAAGGTTTCTCTACAAAATCCCGAACCATTTATCAAATCAATTTTAAGCTCATTTGAATTTAACGCGAATCAAAAGGAGCAGAACTATAACACTCACATTAATTTAAATGTACCTGATGCATGGTTTGATCAAGATGTGCTTCAGAAAATACTCACCAACTTAATTGGCAATGCTATAAAATATAGCCCTGAAAAAGAGAAAGTTTTGATTGATATCAATGACAATAAAGACCAACTTTTTATCAAGGTAAGCAATTCGGGCACCTCGCTCTCTAATGATGAATTAAAGCAATTATTCAATAGGTTTTATAGAGCCAAGGATACAGATTCGGGTACTGGAATTGGACTTGCCTTGACCAAAGAATTGGTAGAGCTACACAAAGGGCAAATAAAGGTTGATTCCAGTCACGATGAGGTAGCGTTTACGGTGCAATTGCCTATTTCAAAAAATGCTTTTTCCTCCGATGAAAAGCTTTCTTTTAAAAAGGCTCCGGATACACTTAAAATTGATGCTACCGATGCGCCTCATGAAATTGGGAAAATTGATACAATTTCAAACAAAGACTTGCCTATATTGTTGGTGGTCGACGACAATGAAGAACTTCGAAACTTTGTGGGCTCCTTATTCGAAAAGGATTATCAAATTCACCTGAAAGAAAATGGAAAGACAGGATTTGAACTTGCACAAGAAATAGTGCCAGATATCATTATTACTGATTTAATGATGCCTGAGGAAGATGGCTTGCTTTTTACCAAAAAATGCAAAACCAGTGATGCCACTTCGCATATCCCTATTATAATGCTAACGGCAAAAGCAGGCGATGAAAATACCCTTGTGGGACTTGAATATGGAGCCGATGCCTATCTAACCAAACCTTTTAATACTGAAATTCTACGACAGCAAGCCAAAAATCTACTTGAAACGCAACAAAAAATACAGCAACGCTTTAGCAAAGAAGTGGTTCTGACTCCAAAAGACATATCCATCAACTCATACGATGAACGTTTTTTGACAAACTTGCAAAACATTCTTGACGATAAATTGGTGGAATCTGATTTCAATACCGAAAATTTTGCCCAAGCATTGGGTATGAGCCGCATGCAACTTCATCGAAAGCTAAAAGCCTTGACCGGACAGAGCACTACAGAGTTCATTAGAATTCAACGGTTAAAGCTTGCTGCGGGACTCTTAAAAAAATCCGATGTAAACGTTTCAGAGATTGGTTACTCTGTAGGGTTCAACAATCATTCTTATTTTACCAAAAGCTTTAAAGAACACTTTGGCGTCTCACCAACTGAATACAGCACAACCTAACCTTACAGAATAAAGAAAACGTCTTTCCTTTTACAAATTCTTCTATTTTTATTTTTCTAATAATTTGATTTTTAGTTAATTACGACACATGTTACAATAGTTAAAGCTATTGTTACATACGTGATAATCCTATTTTTCCTTCTCATCTAGTTTTGAACTGAAACCAAAATAGTTCCCAAATAGAATTGAAAAATGATTATGAGAAAAGGGTGTTTGAAGGAAACCTTTCCAAAATGGATAGCACAGAAATCTATCTAAATGTGACCCATTTGAACCATGGTGATTATGTAATACTCATTACGGACAAAAACAAGGTTATCCAAAAAACGACTTTTAAAAAAATGGATGTTAACCCTGATAAAGGAAATTCATTGAAGTAAAACAGTAAAAATTAAGAAGATGAGAAAACAACTTTTATTCAGTTTGACAATTATTATGTCTTGCTGCCTCGGACTTACGGCACAGGATAAAAAACAATCCTCCGGCACCAAAGAAACTCCCAAAAAAGAAATGAACCTAATGGATGAACAGGCCAAACTGTTCGGAAAACTTTTTGGTGACATGGAACAAGACCTTGACGGCACAAAAGACCCTTTTAAAGATGTAAAAAACTATGAGAATCTTTTGAATAGGTCCAAAATGGACCCCGAGACAAAATCAAAAATGAGGGCCATGTACCTTATGTATGACCAAAGCCTGGACCCTGGGAAAAAAGATTCGCTGAAAGTTTCCCTGGAAAAGATGTTTGAAGCGCATATTAAAAAAACCGAAAAACAGCACTAAGATGAAAACTATCAAAAACTTATTTGCACTGTGCTTCCTGACCCTGCTATCAACTTCGGTTACCCAGGCCCAATTTTTAAAAAACTTGGGGAAAAAAGCACAAAAAGCAGCTGAAAGAACCGTAGAACGTAGAGTTGAGCGCGAGACTTCAAAAAAAACCGACCAAACGATTGATAGTGTTTTTACCAAAAAGGAAGACAAAGGCATTGAAATGGGAGAGGATGCTAATAAAGCTTATGCTTTCAATACGAAATATGTCATGGAAATCACTACAGATAATGACGTATTGCCCATCACCTATTTTTTTAGTGAGAAAGGGGATGTCATGGCCACAACCATGGAAATTAAGCCGAATGAAAAAATCTATTCCATCATCGATTTAGGTGAAAATAAAATCCATTCGCTAATGGATCTTAATGGGCAAAGATCTCGTACTTCAATGAAGTTTTCTCCCAACAAAATAATGGAGGATACCGATTACAGCAAAATTTCGGTAAAACCCAACGGTCAAACCAAAACCATTATTGAATATACCTGTAAAGGCTATGAAGTGTCTGGAACCGATTTTAACGGTACGGTATGGGTAGCAGAAAACACTGGATTTTCGTATCCAGAAAAATTCAAGAACATGTCCATTAAAAATGGCAAAAAAGAAGGTATCAACCCACAATGGATGAGTTTGGTAGAAGGTATTCCTCTAGAAATGGACATGCTGGACTCTTCAAAGAAAAAACCGCAGAAAGTACACATGCTCTGTACAGAAATTGGAACAACTACTTTCTCTCTGGACCCTACGGAATACAAAGGAATATTTTAATTGATAGTCATGAAAAAAGTCTTAATCATATTTGGAATCTTACAACTACTATGCGTAAGCTGTAAAGAGAAAAAGGCAGCTGATAGTCAAACCTCAGAAATGAAGACTGAGGAAAACACACAAGTGGCCACATCCAACGATAACGTACTTTGTAATATCAATGGAGCGCCTTGGAGCTATACCGAAGCTTCAGGTGTTTTGGTGGATGACAAGAACAGGGGCATAAGAGTGTTAACCCTCACCTTCACAAAATATCTTAATCCAGGAAAGGAACATTTAAGCCTCAGTTTTGACGAAGCCACAAAAGAATTGTTTGAAGCCTCCGTTCAGATCAAACAACCGGGTAAAGATGGCCAGCGCATTCATGCCATTTACCTCTACAATGAAAGAACAGCAAAAAGCAACCCAAAGGGCAGTATTTCTGGCCAAGTTACCCTAGATCACGATGTGGCTTCGGGCACTGCTCAATTACAAAACCTGCACATTCAATACGAAGGGTCTTTATTGGCCAATGAAAAGGATACAGAAATAACGGTAACCGACCTTTCTTTTAACAACATTGCCTTCTCCGATGTCAAAAAAGAGATGGAAGCAATCTTTAAAAACTCAAAATGATGAAGACAAAATACGCCATGACTATTTGTTTGTTGGCATTTTCCATTTTCGGAAACCTTCTCGCACAAAACGAACAAGATTTTACTCCGCCGTCAATTAATGATGAAAAAGAAATTCCTGTGGTAAAAGAAGAACTTCCCATTCCAATGGAAGGTGAAAATTTTACCGTCCGCTACTTCTCAGGAGTAACGGATGGAGAGGAAAGTAGAATTGCCATTAAAAGCTTAGGGTATATTCTTCGAAACACAATGGTACATGTCTTTACAGAAAATGGTGACGAACTGGATGTAAAAATAGTCAAAAAAGGTTGGGACGATATACAAAGACAAGGCTCAACTAAAAATGGAGAATTCAAAAGTGTTTTTAGGACTGCATTGGAATTTGGCGTAGTTATCTCTGCCGCTGAAAAAGGCATCCCTTTCATTGTAGCTATTTCTGCAGGTCCTGAACTTTTCCCAACCAGCAACTTATTTGTTGATATCAGCACTAAGCAACCCACAATGAATGATAGTGATTCTCAAACAATCGAAAGTGATAAAACCACATCAATTTTCACAACTAAAAGCCTTGCTTTTATTCTTATCGCTCTAGCCATTATCATAATCGGGTTATTGTTTTTTATAATATTCCGCAAGAATAGAAACACCCTAAGTATTTTCTTAATGTTTTTTAGTCTTTGTTCACTTCATGCAGGCAAAGTTTTACCGCATGGCAACTCTTTAAACAACTATAGACAAACTCCTCAAATGCAAGAACTTATAAATAGAAGTAATAAAAAAATAAGAGAGGCAATAGAAGATGAATACGATAAAGATAAAAAAGACGAAGAAGACCTCTTATCAGAAGAGGACATAGAATTTGAACCTGAGCTTAGCCCAGCAGGTCAACCCTCCTTACCATCTAGCTGTATAGCGACTGCCAACGCGAGTGAGGGCGGCTCCATGGACGGTGATTTTGAACAGAATAAAAAGGATGGTTCTCAAGATGACAAGTATAAAGAAGGAAGCAAAAGTGAAAATGCATTTTCAGAAGATGGTATGGATTACGATTCAGAAAATTCAAGCTCCTCTAACCAACGCGAAAATAGTGGAGGTACAGAAATGATTTCGTCAAGTAATTATGAAGCTAAAGAACCCAACAATGAAAATACGTTTACTGGAGAATCGTCTTCTGAAACCTATAGAAGACTCCCGAAATATGATGAAAACGGCAACCTAAAGAATTCAGGCGATTATCCTGATGCGCCCGTAAAATATGACCCAAACTGGGCACCTGAA
Organism: Flavobacterium sp. ASW18X; assembly: GCF_005144745.1. Lineage (GTDB taxonomy): Bacteria > Bacteroidota > Bacteroidia > Flavobacteriales > Flavobacteriaceae > Croceivirga. The sequence continues at coordinate 25,949 of NZ_SWKK01000018.1, forward strand.
GAAAATGTTTTTGTTGAAAGTGAAGGCAGTACCGGTTCATACAGAAGATTACCGAAATATGATGAATATGGTAATTTAAAGAACCCAGGTGATTTTCCTGATGCACCTATAAAATACGACCCAAATTGGGAACCTCCTGAAAATCCATTTACTGGCGAGTCATCATCCGGTGATTATAGAAGGCTCCCAAAATATGACGAAAATGGTAATCTCAAAAATCCAGGAGATTATCCTGATGCACCATCAACATACGATCCGAACTGGATTCCTGAAGAAAATGTTTTTATAGAAAGCAATGGCTCTTCTGGCACTTACAATAGAATGCCAAAGTATGACAAGGATGGGCATCTACTTGATTATGGCGATTACCCACATGCCCCAAAACAAATTGACCCTGAACGTGTTGATGACCAAGAGTACATCATGAATGAAATTGAAGCAAATATTGATGAACCCAAAGAGGGTGAAAACACAAATTCGAGTGAAGGAAGCCAAGAGGAAGAAAATAGGCCAGGTCAAAACAATCCGTCTGAAATGGATAGTGGAAGAAGGCAAACTTCGAACAATAGCAACGACAGAAAGCGTGAAGGTTGCGAATGTTTAAAAAAGGCGTACAAAGAACTTCATAAAAGAAGGTATAGTCTTGAAAAACTCTCAAAGATAGGCAAATACAACAAAAAGGTCACAGATTTCGGTCTTTCGTTCGGTGATAATTTTTCAAGCTCCAGCGGAGTTGGTTCACTGGCTTGGAAAAACAAAAGAATAAAAATCATGAAGTCAATTAAAAAATTTGACCAGTCCTATAAAGACAAGCATGAGCAAATCACCAAATTATTGTACAAAAATCTCATGGAGATAAATAAATGTGAGCGCATGTTGGGAGAAGATAATTGGTACAATAAATATGGCTTTATCTATTACGAATTCATGAAAACACGTTATGCAACCTATAAATAGAAAAAACGGACCTCTTTATTTAGCCCTTTTAGTTTTGACATTTGTTTTAGCATCCTGCAATTCAAAATCGTCTAAAGAAAAGGAAAACCAAAGCGATTCAGAAGTATCGGAAACATTAGAATATAATGGTGATTCAAATGGTGACTCCAGAAATTCTTATGATACCAATGCTGAGGACCAAACTGAGGTTGGCACCTTGTTTATTGAAGAAGATTTTCTGGCCCAAAAAAAGGCAGATGAACCTGAATGGGATGAAATTCCCAAAGTCGAGGAAGATGATAAAAATCAATCCAAATTTGATGTTGACCCAGAGGAGTTAAAGCCATTGTTCAAAACCTTCTTTGGCCTTGATTCGAAAGAATCCAATCAATTTTTCTCCTATAAGGCCAAAATGGATGAACTAAAAAGCAAAAACCAATTCGATGGCCCCGAAGGTGACCGTTTGAGACAACAGGCCTATGCCTTTATCGACGAATTGAAAAAAACAAAGCCCAAGACCGTGGCACCTTTGGAAGAGCTAAAATTCATCTTTCGAAAGTCAAATTTGGAGAAAAAACGAAAAGACAGTCTGCGATATGTGATTCGAGAATCTTTAAAACAAATACCCCAAGAATTTTTAAGAGCCGACGGGGTGGTTGACGTCTCCTACATTGAAGCGGAATTGCGAAAAGAAGAGTTTTACCTCATCATCGAAAAATTCATCGAAGAAAACAAACAGCAAATGGTACTTAAAAATCTCGATGACGCCCAATTGGCAGAGCTAATGGAGGTTACCGAAGAAGAATACCAAATGCTAAAGGAAACGCCCGCCCAAACACATCTAAAAACGGCAAGTGAAGCTGAAGAATTGGCAAAAGGCCAGTTATCCGAAGAGATTGAACAGCAATTGAAAAAGGCTTCGGTTTCTGAAAAGTTTACCGAACGCATGAAGGCCCAAAAGAAAAAGCAAGTGGCTGTTGCCAAAAAGTTCTTGGCCAATTGCAAAAGGGCAGAAACCAAATTTTATAAAGAAAACCCAAGTTGGTACAGCAATAAAGAGGGTCTGAGCGAAGTATATCTTTCCGACCATGATGATTACGTATTTCTGCCACTTGGTAAACTTTCTTTTGCCGATCAGGTAATTTCTTTTGATAGGGGTGATGGGGCCAGTTCGGCCAATCCGAATGCTGCTTTGAACGAACCTGATTACGACCGCAGGTTACAGGATTACAGCAAAATGTGCAACTTGGGCACCAAAGGCGTGTTGACTTTACAATTTGTGGACAATGTACTTATTGATGTCAACGGCCCCGATCTTTTTGTCTTTGAAGTAGGCGCCATAGAGCCCACCTTGTTGGAAATCTCCAAAGATGGACAAAACTGGGTTGATATTGGTAAAATTGAAGGGGGTACGGCCCAAATTGACATTGCACCATTCATCAATCCCGGCGATACCTTCAACTACGTTCGGTTTACCGATTTAGATACCTACAGCGCGGTGCCTGGTGCCGATATTGATGCCGTGGCCACCATTGGTGGGGCATTGCGATTGAGCTTGGATAGTGCTGTACTCTTTGATACTGGAAAGTTTGAATTGAAACCTGAAGGCGTTACTGCTGTAAAAGCCTTGGCAACCCAAATTAAAAGCATACCCAAAGGTACCATTTCAGTGGATGGGCATACCGATAATGTTGGTTCCATTCAAAGCAATATGACCTTATCCAAAAAAAGGGCGGCAAGTGTGGCCAAAATACTCCGGCAAGAATTGGGTGAAGTGGCCTTCAAGTGGAAAGAAAACGGCTATGGAGAAAACAAACCATTGGTACCCAACACCACCGATGAAAACAAGCAAAAAAACCGGCGTGTCGAAATTTTGGTAACACCCTTTTAAACAAAAAGGTTCCTCAAAATACCTAAAAACCTTTTAATTAAATTTTATGAAAACAAAAAAATTAAATTTTAGAATTTTAATGATGGTACTTGGTGCCGTTTTAGTGTATTCTTGCTCAAAAGACGAAGAGCCGAAACCAGAATCTTTAAGTGGTGAAAACGAGATGTTGTCTTTTCAATTTCTTGTGGAAGACCAACCTGATCGATTGATAGTAGACGTCGATGCTGAAATTGATGGAGTCAATCTCAACGCCCAAGTTTTTCCTTTATATGTAGCCTCAGCTTTGACACCAGTGATAACTGTATCAGAAGGGGCGGATTATAGCCCAAAAGGTTCTCAAGATTTTACCGAGCCTGTGACCTATACCGTTACGGCTGAGGACGGTACAACCAAGTCTTATTCAGTATCAATTGAAGAAAACTTCACCTCCAGGAACTTAAGCGAAATAATCAATTGGGCCATTCTTGATGGGGACTCAGAATTCAACCCTATTGATGACGATATTTATGGGGAAATAAATGATGACAGCAACTCTATAATTTTCACCTTTCCATCGGGTTCTGATGTTTCCACCATCGACCCTCAAATTCAGTTTGTTGAAATGGATGGAACAATTCTTACAGGTGGCACTTTTCTAGATTTCAGTGAAGGAGGACCCATAATTTTGGAATATAGAGAGCAAGATGGTTCTGGGTTGTACATTAGTTTTGACATTGCATTTGAATAACTCATTTCCTAGAATAGTTTCCCGGGATATTTAACCTTTCAATATAAAATGATATGAAGACAAAATTTTTAACAAATAAAGTTGTACCGATGATACTTGGTGCCATATTAGTTTTTTCCTGCTCTGTGGAAGACGGTATTGATGGAGCGGTCGAACCTCAAGGGCTCCAGGGCATTCAAGGTCCCAAAGGAGACCAAGGAGAACCAGGTCAGGACGGAAACGATGGTACTGATGGACAAAATGGCCAGGACGGCACGGACGGACAAGATGGAGCAAATGGACAAGATGGAGCCGACGGAGAAGATGGGCAGGACGGGAATGCCAATGTAGCAAGTGTACTCTATGATGTATCCGACTGGTCAGGCTCTACCCGTAGTGTAGATTTACCATTTATACCATATTCGGTCTATGAGCAGGGTGCTATTTTGGCATACTTAAAATCTGGGATGGTTTGGCACCCAATTCCAAACACTAGGGTCCTTACAAATAGTAACGACTATATAGATGTAAATACTTGGATGACTGAAGGACCCAATGGAAGTTTTTTCTATGCGATGGAATTTACTAAATCAGATGTTTTATTTGCAATATCATCTGGAGACCTAGATGTCCTGAAAATTGTAATTATCGAGGCATCGACAACTATTAATGGAAAATCCGAGGCTACTTCAATTCTGGCTAAAATGAAGAGCGATGGCATAGACCCTAATAATTATTATGAAGTAATGGATTATTTCAATCTGGAATATTAAAAGTTTGAAACCTATAAAAAAACCACGGCTCAGACCGTGGTTTTTTGTTTTATGATTTCCGCCTCAAAAAGCGTTGTGAAATGCTTTAATAATTTTTGCTTCACTTCATCTATATCCACCTCCTTCTTCCCTAACTCTACATTTAAAGAGGTAACAGCCTTGTCTTTAATCCCACAGGGAATCATTAAATCAAAATAGCCTAAATCTGCATTGACGTTCAAAGCGAACCCGTGCATGGTTACCCAGCGGCTGGCACGTACGCCCATGGCACAAATTTTTCGAGCAAAAGGGGTTCCTACATCTAACCAAACACCCGTTTCACCCTCGGAACGTTCTGCTTTTAAACCATATTCTGACAGGGTCAAAATAACCATTTCCTCTAAAAAACGTAGGTATTTGTGTATATCGGTAAAGAAATTATCAAGGTCTAAAATGGGATAACCCACCACTTGTCCAGGACCATGATAGGTAATATCTCCACCCCTATTTATTTTATAGAAGGTAGCGCCTTTTTCTTCCAGAACTTTGTCGTCTACCAGAAGATTGGCCATATTTCCACTTTTGCCCAAAGTATACACGTGCGGATGCTCTACAAATAGAAAATGGTTTGGAGTTTCTAGCCCCGCATCTTCCCTTCTATTTCTAATCTTTACGTCTACAATATTTTTAAATAACGATTCCTGATAATCCCAAGTTTCTTTGTAGTCCTTCTGCCCTAAGTCCTCTAAATGTACCTTTTTATTCATATAGCAAAGATACAAAATAGGGCAATCTAGTCTTCTAGTTCTACCTCTATCTGTATAGATTCTGGGTCTTTTAGCATTTCTAGAAAATTAGCTTCGTAGATTAAGGTTTTTCCATCCATAGAAAAGGTGGCCTCATCCAAATTAGTACGCTTTATACGTCTTGGAAAATGATATTTAAAGGTATACGTAGAACCCCCTAAAAACATCTCTGCACTTGCCAAACTATCTACACTTTGGTTAAATAATGCTTGGTCTACTATTTTAGCTGTTCTTTTAAACGTATTTCTCTTAAAAGAATAGTCCACCTTTGTTGAGCTACCATCAGCCTGTTTGGGCATGGGTTTAGATCCTGCCGTAGGGCCAACGGTACTAGCATTCTGGAACGCATTAAAAGCATCGTTCATCTGAGAAATCTTTTGAAAATCCCCAAACATATCAAACTTCATCAGACCTTCAGCATCGTTCATTTGCATTCGTAAACTAAAAGGCTCCAAACGCATTAATTCTTCCCGTTCTTTAGGGCTCAGCGTTGCAATACTATCTCTTTTCTCTCTTATTAAATCCTTAAATACAATGGTAGAATCCATAACCTCTCCAGTTCTTGCGGAATCTGAGGGTATCATACTCATCATTTCGCTTCCATCAAATCCTATATTCAGCTTTCCAGAGCCATCCGCATTAAGGTAAATTTCTTCTGTAAAATTACAGGCTACAATTAGCACTGTTAGCATTAAAGCCAAAATAGATTTAGCTATTTTCATTGGTATTTAGTTTGGATTATTTAGTATAACAAGTGCCGCGATTACCCCTGGCACCCAACCACAAAAGGTTAATAACAATACAATTAAAAAAGACCCGCATCCTTTACCAATTACGGCTAAAGGCGGAAATAAAATGGCCAATAATACTCTAATTAAACTCATGATTTATTTTGATTGATGTACCTATTGGACGTATTTTAGGGTTCTTTGTTACAAAAATAGTTAGGGTGCACCAATTACTACGCTTTTTTTTGCTTATACCGATGATTTGCATAGGGCAATATCAATTTAAGGGTTCAGTCACCGATGAACTAAAAAACAAACCCATATTCCTATCACTTATAAACGATTTGAACAAGACAGAACGCGTTTACCAGGACCAAATAATTCAGCAGACCACAACAGATAGCCTAGGTTATTTTCTATTTGAAGGTGAGCAATTGCCCACCAACAACAGCCTGTTAAGATTGCATATAGACACTTGTACCGATACTATAAGAAACCAGCACTTTATGCAAACTTGTGAAGACACTAAATCCATATTATTTCTAGCAAAAAATACGGACAGTCTATATTTTCCGATGTCTGATTTTGGCGAAGCTTTTTGCAGCATAGAAGGCACCAATCCTATTGCTAAAGGCTTTCTAGATTTAGCGTTAATAAAAGATGCGTTTATACATGATTTTACGGGCAAAGAAACTTCTGCTGAGAAACAATTAAAATTTAACCAGTGGTTTACCCAATTTCATGAGTTTGCACAAACCCAAAACGAGCCGCTTTTAGAAGCTTATCTTCTATTTTATTTGGGCAACCCTACCGCAGAAACATATGATGACTACAAGACTTTTTTAGCAGAACTACATAATCAGAAACCAATATTTAGCACTTCTAACCCCACCACTTTAAACCCTAATTTTAGAGCGCAAGTCAACCAAAAATTAGCTTCGCTTGGTCTAGTTACCGTAGCTGTCAATTCTACATTAAATGTTTTTTGGATAGCACTTAGCATCGTTGGCGTGCTAATGGTCGTCTTTGTTTTATATCGCATTGGCAAAAGAACTTCTTCCAAGGCAAAACTAACAGCGATATTAACCCCGCAAGAACTTAAAATTGCCAAAGCAATCGCGGCTCAAAAAACCAATAAGGAGATAGCCACAGAGTTATTCATTAGTCTAAGTACTGTAAAAACCCACATAAACAACATCTATAAGAAACTGGGAATTACGGACAGAGAAATGCTAAGCAAATACCTATCCGATTAAATTTCAACCCGGGGTCTAGACCCAATCTCAACCCCATAAAAATTCAAACAAAAAGGATTTAGAATGATTTTGGCCTAAAAATCCAAAACATCATGAAAAATCTAATAATTACAAGTTTTACATTACTCTTTATTTACAACCTAAACGCCCAAACCGAACTACAATTTAAAAGCGGGACGCCATTTTTATTGGGAGAAATAGCCCAAGAGCATTTAGAAAAACCTCCCTACAAAAACTGGTTTGCTCCTAATTTTGAAAAGGCCACCATAAACCAAAAACTAATTACGCCATTGGCAGAAAAAATTACCCATAAAAAAATCTTGCTGTTCATGGGTACTTGGTGTAGAGACAGTAAAAGAGAAGTTCCCACAATTTTGAAATTATTACAGCATCTAAATTTTCCAAACAACCAATTAGAGATTATAGCGGTAGACGGCAGAAAAGAATTTTATAAAACAAGTCCTGATGGTAAAGCAACTACCTATAATCTTAAAAGAGTACCCACACTAATTGTCTTAGAAAACAATAAAGAATTAAACCGTATTGTAGAAACACCTATTATTTCTTGGGAAGCAGATCTATTAGCTATTTTAAACCAACAAAAATACGTTCCCAACTATACCACAAACAGAATGGAATAAGTTCATGATATTAAAGCGCAAAAGTGTAATTTTGCGCTTTAATTTTTTTAGCCCATGCAACTGTCAGAGCAAGAAATAGTACGTAGAGAAAAATTAGGCAAGCTTAGAGAAATGGGGATTGACCCATACCCTGCTGCATTATATCCTGTAGACCATACTTCTAAACAAATTAAATCTTCTTTTGAAGAGGGTAAAAAAGTGGTGGTTTCTGGTAGACTGATGAGTAGAAGAATTCAAGGAAAAGCTTCTTTTGCGGAATTGCAAGACAGTGAAGGGAGAATACAAGTCTACTTTAACCGTGACGAAATTTGCCCTAGTGAAGACAAAAATTTGTATAATGAGGTGTATAAAAAACTTCTAGACATTGGTGATATCATTGGGGTAGAAGGGGAATTATTTACCACCCAAGTTGGCGAAAAAACCATAATGGTTAAAAACTTCACTCTGTTAAGTAAAGCACTTAGACCCTTACCCCTACCAAAGGTAGACGCAGAAGGCAAGGTGTTTGATGAATTTAATGACCCAGAGTTGCGTTACCGCCAGCGCTATGTAGACTTAGTGGTAAACCCAAAGGTAAAAGAAACCTTTATTAAGCGAACAAAAATCACAAATAGCATACGTGAGTTCTATAATGCAAAGGGATATTTAGAGGTAGAAACACCCATTTTACAGCCTATTCCAGGTGGTGCAGCCGCTAGACCCTTCTTAACGCATCATAACGCATTAAATATTCCGCTATACCTAAGAATTGCTAACGAATTATACCTAAAACGATTGATTGTTGGCGGTTTTGACGGTGTTTACGAGTTTGCTAAGGATTTTAGAAACGAAGGAATGGACCGTACCCATAATCCGGAATTTACGGTAATGGAATTATACGTTGCCTACAAGGATTACAATTGGATGATGGATACCACAGAGCAATTGTTAGAAAAAATTGCTTTGGATGCCAATGGAAGCACCAAAATAACCGTTGGAGAAAATGAGATTGAATTTAAAGCTCCTTATGCCAGAGTACCAATTTTAGATGCTATTAAAGAACATACAGGAATTGATGTTTCTGGTATGGATGAAGGGCAACTAAGAGAAACTGCCAAAAATTTAGGCTTGGAAGTGGATGATACCATGGGCGTTGGTAAGTTAATTGATGAGATTTTTGGTGAAAAATGTGAGCACCATTACATACAACCTACATTTATTACAGATTACCCAAAAGAAATGAGTCCGTTAACCAAAGCACACAGAAGCAAACCAGGATTAACTGAGCGTTTTGAGTTGATGGTGAACGGTAAAGAATTGGCTAATGCGTATTCCGAGCTAAATGATCCTATTGACCAAAGAGAACGTTTTGAAGACCAATTAAAACTTTCTGAAAAAGGTGACGATGAGGCCATGTTTATAGACCAAGACTTTTTACGGGCTTTAGAATATGGGATGCCACCAACATCTGGTATTGGCATAGGTATAGATCGTTTGGTGATGTTAATGACGAATAACTCTTCTATACAAGAAGTACTTTTCTTCCCGCAAATGCGACCAGAAAAGAAAAAAGTAGAACTTACAGAAGAAGAAAAAGCAATAATAGCTATTCTTAAACCACAGGGAGAAATGCCATTAGCAGACCTTAAAGCCGCTGCAGGACTGAGCGGTAAAAAATGGGATAAGAGCAGTAAAAATTTATCCAAATTGGGGCAGATTAAAATAGAAAAAACTGCGGATGTACTTTTAGTTAAGTATACAGGTTAAAACCCTACTTTTTAAAATTTTACAAAGAAAAGGAAAGCATCGCTGTCCTTTTCTTTTTTCTTTCCACTAAATACCTTAGCTTAGAATCCCGATGGAACTAAGTAAACGACTGGGGCTTATAACGGGACCTCTATTATTTTTAGTAGTGCTTTTTTTACCGTTTGATTTGATTAACCCCAAAGGGGATGCTGTAATTGCGGTTGCACTTTGGATGCTCATCTGGTGGATTACAGAAGCTACTTCAATTTCCGTTACTGCCTTATTACCGCTACTCCTTTTCCCTATTCTAAACATATTACCAATTGCAGAAGTAGGCGCAAATTACGGTAGCCCAATTGTTTTCCTCTTTTTTGGAGGGTTTGTAATGGCGCTTGCGCTAGAAAAAGTGAATCTTCACAGGCGTATTGCCTTAAACATTATAAAAATCACGGGAACAACCCCGAATAAAGTTGTTCTAGGCTTTATGATTGCAACAGCCACTCTAAGCATGTGGATTAGCAATACGGCAAGCACGGTAGTAATGTTACCTATTGCTCTATCGGTTATCAATTTGTTGATACACGATGCTGATGGCTTTACAAAAAAAGACAAAAACTTTGCGCTTTGTGTTATGCTAGGCATCGCCTTCTCTGCTAATGTGGGCGGAGTAGCAACGGTCATTGGAACACCACCCAACTCCGTTATGATTGGGTTATTAGAAAATGAATATGGCATTCAAATTTCGTTTTTAAAATGGATGGTCATGGGGCTTCCTTTCTCCATAATACTAATTGGAATTACGTATATGGTATTAGTTAAATGGATGTACCCAAGCACTGGACTGCGTTTTACCGCTTCTAAAGATGTGGTACAACAAGAGCTAGATAAATTAGGGCCTACTACGGGCAAAGAAAAGCAAGTGCTTATTATTTTTGCAATTACCATCTTCCTTTGGATATTTCGTTCTTTAATCAATAATCTACTTCCTAATCTTGGTTTAACAGATACCATGATTAGCATTTTTGCCGCCATATCCCTTTTTGCCATTCCCTATAAAACAAAACATAAAGATTTTATCATAGAATGGAAAGACACTTCTAGGCTAGCATGGGGAATTTTGATATTATTTGGAGGGGGTTTAGCATTGGCTAAAGGTATGTCTGTGAGCGGCATTGTAGACCTTGTTGCTACCACCATTGCAGAGAGCGATGTAAGTATTCTATTAACTGCATCTTTGTTAATACTTCTTATGCTTTTTATGACGGAACTTATGAGCAACGTAGCACTGGTAGCCGTTTTAGCACCTGTAGTAGCAGGTATTGCTATTGGTTTAGAAATTCCTATTCTTTATCTATTGATTCCGGTAACTATGGCCAGTAGCTGCGCTTTTATGCTACCCATGGCAACCCCACCAAATGCTATTGTTTTTGCCAGCGGCCATGTTAAAGTTTCAGAAATGGCTAAAGCAGGGGTCCTTTTAAATCTTATTTCGGTAGTACTTTTAATACTTGTATTCCAATTTGTCTTACCACACCTTTTCTAAATAAAAAAGGCCCCGTTACACGGAGCCCTCTTAGATGCAAGTTTAATTTTCTATTCCATATCAGAGAATTTTAACGTAGCTGCGCCTGTGCTTGCATTGTTAAAATTTATAGCTTTAATACTTTTTCCTTCTATCGCAATATCTGTAACCACTAATTGTTGTTCTGCTAAAGTTTTTAAGTTGTCTAAATCCTCAAAATCATTGTACGCTAAATACAATTCTTTTAAGTTGATAAGATGTTCCATACCCGTAGGCATTTTTCCATTTAATTTATTTTTAGTCAGCACCAAGGTTCTTAAATTCTTTAGCTCTGGTAATGATTTTGGCAATGCCCCGGTTAACTGATTATCTGCTAAATTAAACTCTTGTAATTGCTGCAATCTGTTAATGGTTTGTGGAATTTTACCACTAAAGTTATTACCGCTTAAATCCACTACGCGTAAGTCATCAAACTTACGAAGCTCTGCAGGTATTTTACCTTTAAGATTGTTACCGGATAAATCCAATACTTTTAAGTGGGTAAGATTACCTATAGTTAAAGGTAAATTTCCTTTTAAATTGTTGTTAGACAGGTCTAGTCCAGTTACTTTACCATTTTCTACGGTAACACCGTACCAAGTGCGGATAGGTTTGGTGGTATCCCAAATATGAGTCCACTCATGGCCATTGGTTCTAGAACGTAGTTCTAATAATGCAATAACTTCTCTTTGACTTACTTCTTCTTGTGCGCTAAGATTTGCGTGGAATGCAAACATTACCAAACACAATGCCATTAACTTGCCGTATAGTGTCTTGTTCATAGGTTGAATAGGATTTGGGTTTCCGAGATTAAAGTTGGCTTTTTTCTTGTTCGAAACAAAAACTTTGTGGTAAACCCGTTATTTTCTGTGGTGACAAAATAGAGGAATTTTAACATTTACAGACGAAATACATCAATAATTCGATGAAATACATAACAAAAGCCCAGTCTATTGACTGGGCTTTCTAACTAACTAACTCAAAAATTTTGATAAAATGAAAACATCCTACCTTAGTTTGACCCTTGATAAGGATCAAAATCTTTTGGAAGAAGCGCTTGCGTATCAAAACCAAATGCGTCGTCTTCCACTTCCATATAATTTATACTGTCCACACTTATGTTATCACTATAAGGATTAAATTTACTGGGCAAATACAATTTTGTATCAAAACCTAAATCAGATTCCAAAACCTCTTCGAACTTAAAACTATTTAGTGCTATATATGAGCCATAGGGGTCAAATCTTTTAGGTAAATAAGGCGTTGGGTCAAAATCCAACGGCTCCTCTATTTCCATATAGTTAAATCCATGTACATCCGTAGGTGCAGCATAAGGATTAAAATTACTCGGCAAGTACTTTTGAGAATCAAAATCTAATTGGTCTTCTTCTAATTCCATTGTTACCATATCTTCCAAATTCACATATTTCTCGTGTGGATTAAAGTTGGCTGGTAAATAGTCAGCTGTATCAAACCCTAAATCTTCTTCTACCTCTACATATACTATAGCTCGGATATCTAAATTATAGCTATCCGTTTTGTAGGTTGGTTTACTTTTTAATGTGTAATTTAAATTAACTCTAGAATGGTCATGAGCCTCATAGGCAATCTCTTGCATTTCTGGTTGCACAATTGGCTTTTCCTTGGCGGTTACTACAGGACTATTACTTAAAAATAATGCTCCTAAAATCATTACTAACTTGTTCATTTTCTGATTGATTTGATGATTGATGTTATTTGCTAATAAGACCTTTGAAAAGCACAATTGTTACAGCGCAAATTTGATTTTAACAAATTTTGAATACCCAGATATAACTTCAAAAAAACGGCATTTCTTTGGGATTATCAGTAAAACGCAGGAGTGCGAAATTTTACTACTTCTTACAAAAAAAATGCTCTTAATACTTTTTTAACACGCTTACCAATAAATTTTTAAGTTCTTTGAAAGTATTGACTAATCCAAAGTGACTAAAATGATTCAAAAATTATTCCCAAAAGCAATGCTTTTGGTGTTGTGCATGGGTATCTCTACCCCTTCTTCCGCACAACTTTTTAAGAAAAAAAAGAAGAAAACGGAGCAATCTGCTAGCACCAAACCTAAAAAAGATGACATACAACCGTATAGTAAGGTAATTACTAAAGACGCAAAGTCAGACCAAGGTTTGTTTACCGTGCACCAAGTAGACCAAAAACATTTTTACGAAATTCCAGACTCTTTATTTAATAGAGAAATGCTAATGGTAAGCAGAATCTCTAAAACTGCAGATGGTATTGGTTTTGGTGGTGGTAAAATAAATACGCAGGTATTACGCTGGGAGAAAAAACCAAAAAAGGTATTACTACGGGTGGTATCTTATGAAAATTTTGCCGCAGACTCTTTACCTATACATGAAGCTGTAGTGAATTCTAATTTTGAACCTGTTCTTTATTCTTTTGACATTAAAGCTATTAATAAGAAGGATTCTATAAATCCAGCTACGGTAATAGAAGTAGACCCTTTATTTACTAAAGATGTCAACGCTCTAGGTTTACCAGACGGATACCGCTCTAGATATAAAGTAAGCCGATTAGATGGAGATAGAAGCTATATAGAAAGTCTTAAAAGTTACCCTTTAAATATTGAAGCCAGACATGTAAAAACTTATTTTGCTAAAAGTGCACCTAGTAATAAAAGCTTAGGTTCTATCTCTATAGAGATAAATAACTCTATGATTCTTTTACCTGCAAATCCCATGAAACGCAGGTATTTTGACGAACGTGTAGGTTGGTTTGCACGTGGACAAGTAGACTATGGTTTAGATGCCCAAAAGAGTAAAACGGTAACCTATTTAGATAGATGGCGTTTAGAAGTTAAAGAAGAAGACATTGCCAAATACAAAGCAGGAGAATTGGTAGAACCTAAAAAACCAATTGTTTACTATATAGATAGAGCTACTCCAAAAAAATGGATACCCTATATTAAACAAGGCGTGGAAGACTGGCAAGTTGCTTTTGAGGCTGCTGGCTTTAAAAATGCAATTATAGCAAAGGACCCACCGAGTGTAGAAGAAGACCCAGAATGGTCCCCAGAAGATGTGCGCTATTCTGTGGTACGTTATTTAGCCTCTCCCATCCCAAATGCCAACGGACCACACGTGAGCGACCCACGCAGTGGCGAAATATTAGAATCTGACATTAATTGGTACCATAACGTAATGACTTTGCTACGCAACTGGTATTTTGTACAAACCGCTGCAATTAACCCAGAAGCTCAAAAAACTGAATTTAAAGATGAGATTATGGGTAGATTAATTCGTTTTGTATCTGCTCATGAGGTAGGCCATACGCTTGGGCTACCCCACAACATGGGTAGTAGTGTAGCGTACCCTGTAGACAGTCTACGCTCTGCTAGCTTTACACAAAAATATGGCACTGCTCCCTCCATCATGGATTATGCTCGTTTTAATTACGTTGCACAACCAGAAGATAAAGGCGTGGCTTTAATGCCAAATATTGGAATTTATGATAAGTATGCTATCAAATGGGGATACAAACCTATATTAGATGTTAAAGCAGAAGATGAAAAATCTATTTTAAACCAATGGATTATGGAGCATGATGGCGACCCAATGTATCGCTTTGGTCACCAACAAGTTGGAGACATTCATGACCCTAGCTCGCAAACTGAAGATTTAGGCGATGATGCTATTAAAGCTAGTATGTATGGAATTGCCAACTTAAAGCGCATTGTACCTAAACTTATGGAATGGACCACCAAGGAAGGTGAAAATTATGACGAGTTAGAGACCATGTACGGGCAAGTACTATCTCAATTTAATAGATACACGGGTCATGTAGCTAATAATATTGGTGGTGTTTATGAATATCATAAAACCGCCGACCAAGAAGGTGCAGTTTATACTCATGTCCCTAAGGCTCATCAGCAAAAAGCAATGAAATTCTTAAATGAGCAGCTGTTTGCAACACCAGAATGGATGCTAGACCAAGACATTCTTAATAAGATAGAATATTCTGGTTCTGTTGAGCGTATTAGAGCATTACAAGAAAGTAGACTAAAAACTGTATTAGCTTTAGGGAAATTAGCTAGAGCTATAGAAAACCAAACTCTTAATGGTAAAGATGCGTATAGTATTACAGAAATTATGGGCGACCTACGTAAAGGCATTTGGTCAGAAACCAGAAGCGGAAAAACACTAGATACGTACCGTAGAAACTTGCAAAAAGCGCATATAGACCAGCTTGCTTATTTAATGACTGCAGACAGCCAAAGAAAGCTGCCAGATTTTGGAGGGTACAGAAAATCTACCCCTATCAACACAAGCCAATCAGATATCCGTTCTGTTGCTCGTGGAGAATTAAATAATCTTAAAAGAGATATCAGAAACGGTCTCGCTAGAACGGGAGATACTATGAGTCGTTATCACTACCAAGATGCCTTAGAGCGTATTGACCAAATTTTAAACCCCACTAAATAAATAGACTATTTCTTATATAATTAATAAAAAGGCTTGTGGTAACACAGGCCTTTTATTTTCGTCTACAGAAAAACAACATTCACCTATAGAAACCAGATTTTCACAACATTCCAAAAAAACGCTTTTTATTATTTTATAATTTAGGAGTACCAAATTCTTACACATGAAAGCGTACAAGATTAAAAGTTTACTTTATTTAGGCGGATTTGTTGCTGCTGCATTTGTTTACCACAACATGGAACAAAGACAACTATTTAACCAAGACTCCCAGGCCTCCACTGTTGCAGATTTATCTACAGAAGATACTACTGAAGACCTTAAGGTTGCCGAATTAGAAGCAGAAAACTTCAACTAAAACCTAGTTAACCCCCTGTTAAATTTCACTGCTGTTTTAAACCTTTGATGCCCCCAGCCGTCTTATAGACAAATCAAAAACTTAACGCAGTATGAAGAAATTAAGATTGCTTATAGCTACCGCATTATTAACCAGCATGGTTGGTGTTGCACAAAGAGGCCCAGAACATAAGGGTAAAGATTTAAAGGCTGAACTGTCTGTAGAACAGCTAGCCACATTAAGAACTAAGCGCCTAACTTTAGCCTTAGACTTGGACAGCAAACAACAGAAGCAAGTCATGGATTTAAATCTTGAGCAAGTTGCTAAACATAAGCAAAAAATGGACGAGCGAAAAGCAAAGCGCGAGGAAGGTGAAAGAGAAAGACCTAGCCCAGAAGAGCGTTTTAAGCTAGAAAATGAAAAATTAGATGCTAGAATTGCACACCAAAATGCAATGAAAGATATATTATCTGATGAACAATACGAGTTATGGAAACAAATGCATAAAAACCGAAAAGGAAAAGATGGTGATGATAGAATGAGAATGCACAAGAAAGAAGATAGAAGAGGATAGTGTTTTATGTATGATGTTTTGAATCCCATGCCCAAAAATTGGGCATGGGATTTTTTTATTTTAGTTACAATTAAACTCCCACATAATTGGTTTCATAGCCTTGTAACACGCTATAGTTGTTTGTTGCAATAGTATCTACAAAATGATATGATGCATTGGCAGCTCCTGGTGTAAAATGCACTTTAACAAAGCCACGCTGTTTTGCATCAAAATATTTTAATCCATCTATAAGCAGTGTAAATGCTTGTTCTATACCCGCTATAGTTGTTGGGTCTTCCCCAAATAAACCTTCAAACCCCGGAGAAGTCACCGATGGGCAACCAAATTCTTCCCCAATTTTATTACCGTTACTATCTATTAGTTCATTATGCCAACCATTGTGCGTATCCCCAGCTAAAACCACCGTATTTTTACCAGCTAAAGCAGCAAATAATTTTTCTCGCTCCACAAAATAACCATCCCACGCATCTAGATTGTAAGGAACACTAGCCGCTAGTCTACCCTGTTCTTGCGGGGTTAGACTGTTGTCTCCTTGCAATTGTCTAGCTTTTAAAGTAGATAGTTCTGTAATAGTATTAGCTAATAATTCTAAAGTGGCTGCAGAGGTATCGCCGCCAGCAACCCTACCTACAAGCGTTAACAGTTCTGCCGGGATTGTCATTTTACCCATCAAAACTTGTTGCCCAAGCACTTGCCATTTTGCAGTACTGCCTGTTATACGTGTAGCTGCCCATGACAATTGCGCTGCGCCCATCAGCTCTCTTGTTGGGTCTGCTACTGCATTAGTAAAACCAATCGCATCAAAACTACCATCTGCATTTATAAAATCTGAGAAAGCTAATTGTTTATCTCTACCAACAATACGTGTATCTAACATTACCAAGTTAGCTAGGTTACCGTATTCAAAGTTTCTATAAATAATCCCGTCTTGGTCCGTTCTTACGGGCAAATATTCTCCATGTACTTTTATAGCACGAGCTAGTCTTGCTTGGTAATCACCTTCTGAATCTTGATGATTCTGCGCACCCTCTTTATACGCATCATTGGTAATTTCATGGTCGTCCCATACTACAATAAACGGCTTCTTTTGGTGTGCCAATTGAAGTCCTTCGTCTGTTCTGTATTGTCTGTACCTTAAACGATAGTCTTCTAAGGTCAATATTTCGTTCTGTGGATCATGCTCCCTACCAAGACTTGCGGTATTTGCGTTGGTACCATAACCTCCTACTTCATATTCATAAATATAATCCCCTAAATGTAAAATAATGTCCACATCACTTTTAGCCATGGCATCATACACATTAAATAAGCCAGCAGGGTAATTACTGCAAGAACAAACAGCCAATTTTAAGCTATCTACCGCTGAACCTGGCATTGGTAAAGTAATGGTTTCACCGACTGGAGAAATTTCTCCTAAATCTTCCTGAATAAACCTATAATAATAGCGGCCATTTGGGATTAAACCGGTTACATCTTCTATAATGGTAAAATCATTTTCCTCGGTAGCGTATTGTATTCCTTCTTTTACAACTGTCTTAAATTGTTCATCTGTTGCTACCTGCCACTTAACTGCAATTTGGTGTGTTAATTCTTCTGCTGTTGGTGTAAACCTTGTCCAAATAAGTACGGCGGTTGCAATAGGATCAAAACTTCCTACTCCATGTAAAAATCGTGGTATGTTGGTTGGAGCATCCGCCTCATCGCCTAAAAATTCGTCTAATTTTTCACAAGCTACCATTTGCGAGGTTAAAATGACTCCTCCAGAAGCAAGGATAGATTTAGCTAAGAAGGCCCTTCTAGTAGTTATTTTTCTTTTCATTTTTAGTCTGCTTTAGTATTGGAGCTAAACATAGCACTGTAACTTTCGTTTTGAGTTAGCCCAGCTTTACCTCTATTTTAAGATTGATGGTAAGATGTTAGGAAACTATCATCTCTTCGTATTATTTACCGATACCGTATTTTTATCGTTTATTTATACGATATTTGTATATATCGACTAATTAAACGATATTTAAATCATGGAAAATACAGCCATCCTCACAGGAGATGTAGTAAATTCTAGAGCAATAGCTCCACAGCAATGGATGCCATTACTTAAAGAAACATTATTTCATTTTGGAAACGAACCCAAAGAATGGGAAGTTTATCGTGGCGATAGTTTTCAACTACAAACCAGACCAGCATTGGCTTTAACGGCTGCATTAACGTTAAAAGCCACTCTAAAAGAATTAAAGGGGCTAGATGTGCGCATAGCCATAGGCATCGGTGATAAATCTTATGATGCTCAAAAGATTACAGAGGCAAATGGCACCGCCTTTGTATATTCTGGCCAATGCTTTCAACATCTAAAAAAGCTTAATTTGGCGATTGCAACCCAAAATAAAACTTTTGACCAAACAATGAACCTAATGTTTAAACTGGCAAGTTTAACGATGGACAATTGGCAGCCCGCAACGGCACGCGTAGTAAAAACAGCGTTATTGCAACCCGAAGCTAGCCAAGTAGAACTTGCTACACTTTTAGGGAAATCTCAAAGTACTATTAGCGAAGCACTCTTGCGCGCTGGCTATGACGAAATAAACCAACTTTTAAATTACTACAAACAATATATAACCAACTTATGACTCTTTTAGTCTTGCAATTATTACTCGCTCATTTTATTGGTGATTTTATTTTACAGCCTGCAAAATGGGTGGTGCATAAAAAAGCATACAAACTCAAATCTAAATATTTGTATTACCACATTACAGTACATTTTTTGCTACTCCTTCTTTGTACTGTATTTAATTATTTTGGTGCTATTGCCTTAATCGTCATAAGTCATTTAATCATAGACGGTGCAAAACTGGTTTTTACAACTCCCAAAAACGAACGCCTTTTATTTATCCTAGACCAACTACTACACTTAGCATTTATTGCTATTGCAGTGCATCTATACTATCCATTTAATATTCCCCTGCACGAGCTAATCTCACCAAAACTATTGCTTTTGTTGCTCTTTTTAATCTTAGTAAGTTTTGTAAGTGCTATTCTTATAAAAATACTTTTAGCCCCATACATACAGATTCTATTTACGGAAGAAGATAAAACAGCTACAGCAGATGAAGGCGCCTCTTTGCCAAATGCTGGCAAATATATTGGTATTCTAGAACGTTTATTTGTTTTTGGGTTTATACTAGCCAATCAATGGGCTGCAATAGGTTTATTAATTGCTGCAAAATCTGTTTTTAGATTCGGAGACCTTAACAAAGGAAACAACAGAAAACTTACAGAATATGTTCTCATAGGTACATTATTAAGTTTTGGTCTTGCTATCTTATCTGGGCTAGGCTATACAGCGATTTTATCTTTTATACCGTAAATTCTGACGTTAGAGATTAAATTCTCTTGCAATATTTAAAATTTGCAGATAAACCATAGTTTTTTTAAGGTTTTTCTGCAATGGGTTTTTACAGCAATCTACTAATTTGGCCCCAGTTATTATTAACCTATACTTAGATAGGACCATTGGGGGGACTATCACTTAGACGTTACGTCATTCAACGCAAGAAGCTTACACTAGGTGTAAGCTTCTTCTTTTTTTACGATTATACCCTATTCAAAAACTTATTTTTCTTCATAAAAATGCACTAAGCGCTTATAGTATAACGTTAGAGCTATCAGTAATTGGCATAATGCCAAAACAACTCATAAACCATTTAATTTTCAAACATGAAAAACAACCTAAAATTTTTGCCAATAGCCTTAGCCTCTGCTTTTATCTTCAGTTGTGAAAAGGATACAGTATCAGAAGAATTTGATAATGCTAATGGAGATGTACAAGAGAAAAAACTGGAAAGTGTAGCTGTGAGTTCTGTGAAGGATCCACAAGAAAATAGTCTCATAACGTTAACGTACAATGCCAACGGCTCTTTAAGTACCATAAACACCGGTGAGGATGCATCCTTATTTGTGTACGAGGGCGAAGAACTAACCAACGTTACCAGCGGTGAGGATAATTTAGCTGTTGAAGAATTGTACCAATCCCCTTATGATGCTTTTGAAACTGGTGATGTTAAATTATATGATGCTAATGGCAATCCATCACTTATTGAGTTTTTTGAAGAAGATTTTAATTATGACAACTCTGAGTATGAAATGATGATTTACACCGCAGAGATAACTTATGATGAAGCTCCAAATCCGTTCTTTTATACCTTAAAGGCCGCTGGCTTGGTATCTATATTAGATAACATTGATTTAAATTTTAGCGGAAATGCACAATCTACTGAGCTCTTAAAAGCTAGAGAACTATTTCCATTAAACAATCCTTCACAAATAATTTACAAGAATCCAGAGGGAGAAATTGAATATACAATCAAAATGGATTATGAATATGATGCTGCCAACTATGCAACTAAGGCAACGGTAACATCTTCTGGCTCAGATAACGCTACCGAAATTTATGAAGTAGTATTCACCTACGTAGAATAGCAACAATTACCATTTAATTAAGTAAAGCGAATCCATGTGATTCGCTTTTTTTTGTCAAAATTTTATTCGTGAGACATAAGCTACCATGGTTTAATAAAAGTGAAGATTTATAATACTTTACCATTTTCATTGCCTATCAAACAACTTCATCGTAATATTGCAATATATTAATTGCACACTAAAATCATTATATAAATCAACTATGGCACGTAGAAAATTAAATTTCTTAGACCGCAACTTAACCTTATGGATTTTTACTGCCATGCTTATCGGCGTGGGTATAGGTTATTTTTTTCCTGAATTGCCTAAAAGCATAAATTCATTACAAAAAGGAAGCACCAATATCCCTATAGCTATAGGCCTAATTTTAATGATGTTCCCTCCTCTTGCTAAAGTAAATTATGCATTGTTACCAAAGGTATTTAAGAATGTAAAAATACTTTCAGTATCGCTACTTCTAAATTGGATAATTGGTCCTATTCTTATGTTTGTCTTGGCTATTACTTTTCTACAAGATCATCCAGAATATATGGTAGGCTTAATACTTATCGGGTTAGCGCGTTGCATTGCCATGGTATTGGTATGGAATGATTTAGCGGACGGGAGCACCGAATATGGGGCCGGATTAGTGGCTTTAAATAGTATATTCCAAGTATTTGGTTATAGCTTTTATGCTTGGTTATTTATAACGGTATTACCTCCGTATTTTGGGTTTGATGGCGCTATAGTAGATATATCTATAGGTACTATTGCGGAGAGCGTATTCATATATTTAGGCATACCATTTATTTTGGGTATTCTTTGCAGAATTATTGGGGTGAAGCTTAAAGGTGAAACGTGGTATAAAGACGTTTTTATCCCTTTTATATCTCCATTAACACTGATAGCATTACTTTTTACTATTGTACTAATGTTCTCTTTAAAGGGAGAATTAATTGTACAAATTCCGATGGATGTAGTAATCATAGCCATCCCGTTGCTTATCTATTTTATTGCTATGTTCATAATTGGTTTTTTTATTACAAAAGCATTAGGCGCGTCGTATGATAAAACAGCCTCAGTTGCATTTACCGCTGCCGGCAACAATTTTGAACTTGCCATTGCGGTTGCCATTGCAGTTTTTGGGCTAAATTCTGGTCAAGCTTTTGCAGGTGTAATAGGTCCATTGGTAGAGGTTCCAGCCCTTATACTTTTGGTTCGGGTAGCGTTCTGGTTAAAAAAGAAATATTACTAAATAGCACAGTAATTATCACCTATAAAGAACTAGTATACTTTTTTTAATTAATTCCTGTTTTATTAAGAGACCCTTTAACAATTTGGCAGCTATAAGTGTGCTATAAAGAATTATAAAATGATTAATGCTACCTCCTTAACTAAAATTGTCTTTAACCTAATTGTTGCTGGTGTTGGTGCTGTACTTGGCGGAATACTAGGTTTTTTGGGATTGCTTTGGAGCTGCCAATGGTATGATGCCACTCATCCTCCCAGCAGTCCTACTGCTAGTATGATGGCTGTAGGCTGGGTATATGCTTTTATAACCATACCGGTAGGTGTCATTCTTGGAATTGTAATAAGCCTTCTTTTGTATAGGTGGATAAAAAATAGAAGAAAAAAAGCTACTATTAAATAGAAAAGCCTAGACAACTTACTATCTTTGAGAGCTTTATCATATTTTCAAAATGAAGCAACACCACTACACCTTACGTTTAAAATGGACCGGCAATACAGGTCAAGGCACCAAAGATTATAAAAGTTATCAACGTGACCATCTAATTTCCGTTAAGGATAAACAAGTACAAATACCGGGTAGTGCTGACCCTAATTTTAGAGGTGACCCAGCCAAATACAATCCAGAAGAACTATTCTTGTCTTCCCTAGCATCTTGCCATATGCTCTGGTATCTTCATTTGTGTAGTACCGAAAATATAACGGTTCTAACTTATATAGATAATCCCATAGGTATAATGGCAGAAGAAGCCAACGGCAGTGGAAAATTTACAAACGTTATCTTACATCCTGAGGTTACTATTAAAGAAGAAGATAAAATAGAATTGGCTAAGAAATTACACCACAAAGCCAATCAATTTTGCTTTATTGCTAATAGCTGCAATTTTGAAATTAAGCATGAACCGGTGGTGAAGTTTAAAATTTAATTCTATTAAACTAGTAATTCCCACATAAAATAACTAAAACGTAAAAGAACTAACACCTTTTACTGACCCTATGTCTAAATTATTGGTTTATTTTGGTTAACCAATTTTAAAAAGCATGAGTAAAGCATTAGAAGTAATCACATTTGGTGAGTCCATGGTTCTTTTTAGTCCAGATTCTAAAGGGCCTTTGCGCCATATCCATAGTTTTCATAAATCTATGGCAGGCGCAGAATCTAACGTGGCTATCGCGCTTAGCAGGCTTGGACATAATGTAGGATGGTTTTCTAAAGTTGGAGACGATGAATTTGGTAGATACCTAGAGTTTATGGTTCGCGGAGAAGGGGTAGATGTAAGCCGACTCATTAAAGATAAAAAGCATAGTACGGGATTACTTTTTAAAGAGCTTTTTGCTCATGTAAATCCAAACGTTTATTATTATCGTAAAAATTCTGCCGCGAGTTTTTTAGAACCTCAAGACTTAGATTCAGAATATCTAAAAAACACTAAAATACTGCACGTTACTGGCATTACTCCCGCAATAAGTGCGTCTGCCAAAGAGACGGCTTTAGAAGCTATTAAAATAGCCAAAGATGCTGGGGTAAAAATTTCTTTTGACCCTAATATTCGACTTAAATTATGGCCCTTAGCGGAAGCTAAAGCCACCTTACTAGAGTTTTGCTCCTATGCAGATATCTTATTTCCAGGGATAGATGAGTCAGAAATTTTATTGGGAACCAAAGAACCTAAAGAAATTCTTGCAAAATTTCATGCTATGGGTGCCTCTGAAATTGCCTTAAAAATGGGTAAAGAAGGATGTATGGTTTCTGATGGCACAGAGGCAGTTTTTGTTCCTGGCTTTGTAGTAGAAAAAATTGTAGATACTGTAGGTGCAGGAGATGGTTTCGCAGCTGGTTATTTAAGTTCCAGATTAAAAGGAATGTCTATTGCAGAAGCAGGCAGTTACGCCAACGGTATTGGGGCTATGGCCACTATGGTTAAAGGAGATAGTGAAGGTTACCCTACTTTTGAACAATTGCAAATTTTTATTGGTAAAGAACAAGGAATAGATAGGTAGAGATTTCTTTTAATTCAAACAACCTGAAAACCCTGTGCATACGGGTCATCATCATCGATAAATATAGTATTGTAACCCGTGATTTTAGCCCAGCCTTCTATCCGTGGAATTATGGCATCTAACGCGCCTACTTTAGTAGTACCCACAATAGTCCCAATAAATTTAGAACCAATATAACTTTCATGCACGAAAGGTTCTTCTTTGGCTAATTTACCTTGTGCATACCATTGTGCCATTCGTGCAGAAGTTCCCGTACCACACGGAGAACGGTCTATGGCTTTTTCACCATAAAAAACAGCATTTCTGGCAGTAGCATCAGCAGATAAAGTATCGCCAGTCCACAATACATGAGACAATCCTTTTATGTCCGCCTCCGTAGGATGTTCAAACTGATAAGCTTTATTTAATTTTTTTCGTATTTCCCTACTCCAACGTATCAATTGGTCTGCTGTATAATCTTGAATTCCTCTAAAATTTTCTTGTGGGTCTATAATCGCATAAAAGTTACCGCCATAGGCTACATCAACCGTTAACATTCCCAAATCTGGACATTCTACTTGTAGTCCAGAAGTATACAAAAAAGAAGGAATGTTAGTCAACCTCACATATTTTACCTTATTACCTTCTTGCGCATAGGTAACGGACACTATACCTGCCGGAGTTTCTAATTTTAAATTGCCAGGCGTTTTAGGTTGTATTAAACCTTCTTCTATCATTACAGTGACAGTACCAATAGTACCATGACCACACATGGGTAAACATCCACTCGTTTCTATATACAGAATACCCACATCGTTAGCAGGGTCCACAGGAGGGTAAAGAATAGTCCCAGACATCATATCATGCCCTCTAGGCTCAAACATTAGTCCTTTTCGTATCCAATCGTATTCCTTTAAAAAATGTAAGCGCTTCTCCATCATAGAATTCCCTTTTAAAAAGGGTGCTCCTCCAGAAACCACTCTTACAGGATTACCACAAGTATGTGCATCTATACAAGAAAAGGTGTTCCGCATAACTAAAAATTTATTGTATTTGGTTGTATCTTTAATATGACTACAAGATAACGCAATTCGGCTACATCCATGCTTCCATTTTAATGCAACTTTGTAGCCTAAAACAGCACACATGAAGCAACAAGAAATAGCACTCGTTACCGGAGGCAGTCGAGGATTAGGTAAGAATATGGCATTGCAATTAGCAAAGGGTGGTAAACATATCATCCTAACCTACCACACCAATTCAGAAGCTGCAGAAGATGTAATTAATCTACTGTTGGCAGAAGGAGTAAAAGCAATCGCATTACCATTAGACACTACTAAAACAGACACCTTTCCAAAATTCTTTGAACAACTGATTCAATGGACCAAAACCGAATTTAATAGAACCACTATAGATTACCTTATTAATAATGCTGGCACCGGTTATTACGTTCCATTTTTAGAAACAACAGAAATCCAGTTCGATGAAATGGTAAACATCCATTTAAAAGGCACTTATTTTTTAACACAACAAGCTGTGCCGTACCTAAAAGAAAATGGAGGCATCGTCAATATTACTTCTGGTTTAGCAAGGTTCAGTCTACCCAATTGTTCTGCCTATGCAAGTGCCAAAGGCGGTTTAGAAGTACTAACAAGATATCTAGCTAAAGAATTAGCCTTTAAAAAAATTAGAGCTAATGCCGTAGCTCCTGGAGCAGTGGCAACCGATTTTGGAGGCGGAGAAAATAAAAACAACGAGCAAAAAAGAGAAGTTATAGCTAAAAATACCGCTTTAGGGCGCGTAGGAGAACCAGAAGATATTGGCGGCATTGTTGCCTTCTTATGTTCTGATGCTGGCAAATGGATTAACGGCCAACGCTTAGAAGCTTCTGGAGGAATTTTTCTTTAAAAGTACTATGATAAGACCCATCAATTCCATCAAAGAATTTCATAAAATAAGAGGGTTGCAACCACCTACCCATCCCCTGATAAGTTTGGTAGACTATGGCAAAACTAGTATTCCAAAAGACAGCATTGGCGAGGTATGGAAAATGAGCTTCTACTCCATAGGCCTTAAAAGAGATGTTGGTAAAATACGCTATGGACAGCAGACGTATGATTTTGATGAAGGTATTCTATCTTTTATAGCACCTACACAAATGCTGAGCGTACAGCCCAATCCGTTAAATTCTACAAAACCCAGTGGGTGGCTACTCCTAATCCATGAAGACTACCTATACAAAGCCAATATGCATCAAAGAATTAAGAAATATGATTTTTTTGACTACACGATTAACGAAGCGTTGTTTTTATCTCCTAAGGAAGAAGAAAAGGTAATCCAATGGTTTATGACTATTCAGCAAGAATTAGAGACCAACATGGATAATTTTAGCCAAAACATCATATTAGCGCAGTTAGATTTGTTTTTAAATTACGCAGAGCGCTACTATCAAAGACAGTTTTTAACAAGAGCCAAGAATAATAAAGATATTCTGAACCAGTTCTTAGACTTACTAGAGGCCTATTTTACGACCGAAACCGTATATGAAAAGGGATTACCTACCGTAAATTACTTTGCTACTCAATTACATATTTCTCCCAGTTACCTTAGCAGCGCATTAAAAACAGCAACTACTAGTTCTGCCCAGCAATTAATACACGAGAAGCTTATTGCATTAGCTAAAAGTAAACTTGCAAATAGCACGCTTAGTATAAGCGAAGTGGCTTTTACCCTAGGATTTGAACATTCGCAATCTTTTTCTAAACTATTTAAAGCCAAAACCAAACAAACGCCTTCTGCTTTTAGATCTTCATTTCACCATTAAAAATTAAGTTTTTCTAACTTCACCGACTTATTGTTGAAAACCCATCATTTGAATCCACCAAAACAAATTTTACCCATAATTATTGGTGCACAGTTTTTATGCACATCACTGTGGTTTGCCAGTAACGGGGTACTAACGCAAATTGTATCTGCTTATGGTTTAGATGCCCTTAGCAGCCTTAGCAATCTAACCGCTGCGGTACAACTAGGTTTTATTTTGGGCACATTGACTTTCGCCTTGCTGAGCATCACAGACCGTTTTTCTCCTTCTAAAGTATTTTTTACATGCGCAGTATTGGGAGCACTGTGCAATCTGGCTATTTTATGGCCTAAAAATGTGCTACTTACTTTGGCATTATTTAGAATGATGACGGGTTTTTTCCTTGCAGGGATTTACCCTGTAGGTATGAAAATTGCCGCAGACTACTATGAAAAAGGTCTAGGCAAATCGCTCAGCCTACTAGTAGGTGCTCTAGTGCTTGGCACGGCTTTTCCGCATGCATTGAATGCATTTTCTATAGGTATTAGTTATAAAATAGTAATTATCAGCACTACCCTTTTGGCAACTTTAGGAGGTTTAGCCCTTTATTTGGGCGTGCCAGACGGACCATTTAGAAAAAAAGGAAACCAATTTGGTTTAAAAGAGGTAATAGGTATTTTTAAAATTAAACCACTTAAGACAGCAGCTTTAGGGTACTTTGGTCATATGTGGGAACTCTACACGTTTTGGACCTTTGTACCTATAATGATTTCTGCATTTAAATCCAATTTACCCCCCCAAACCACATCAATATTAAGCTTTGTTATCATAGCAATAGGCAGTGTGGGCTGCATTATTGGCGGATTTCTTTCTCAAAAATATGGCCCTAAAAAGATAGCTACTATTGCATTATCATTTTCTTTTGTATGTTGCCTGTTGTTTCCCATAACTATACAGCTCCCTTTCAATATTTTTATACTATTTATGTGCCTCTGGGGAATGGCAGTTATTACAGATTCTCCGCTATTCTCTACACTCGTAGCAAGCGCAGCTCCCCCAGCAATCACAGGAACAGCCTTAACTCTAATTAATTGTCTTGGGTACACCTTAACTATTGTTAGTATACAAGTAGTTTCTATGGCGATAATTTCCTTTTCCTCCCCTTGGGTATACAGCCTATTAGCCATAGGTCCAATGGTGGGACTTTATGTTTTATTTAGCAGTAAATTGAAGTAAGCGTTACAATAAACCGATAGTTTACTCTTATCTTCATGGTAAGAAAAAACAGACAATTGCATGGCCAAAATAAAGATTAATACCCTGATTAAAGGTGCTATTGAAGAAGTATGGAATAAATATACCAATCCAACCCATATTGTACATTGGAATTTTGCTTCTCCAGATTGGCACTGTCCTTTAGCAGAAAATAATTTAACCGTTGGCGGTTCTTATAAAACAAGAATGGAAGCTAAAGATGGTAGCATGGGTTTTAATTTTGAAGGGGTTTATATTGATGTAATACCCAACAAAGCATTTACGTACAAACTAGCCGACGAGCGTAAAGTACAAGTCCTTTTTAATCCAAATAAAACAACTACCGAATTGGTGATTTTGTTTGATCCAGACATGGAAAATCCAATTGAATTACAACGAAAAGGATGGCAGGCCATTCTGAATCATTTTAAGGAATATGTAGAAAACACTCCCTAAGTACGTTCTAAATTGAGCCATTTAGGCACTGCTGGGGCAGTATAGTTTTCCATCTGTGTTAGCAAATCTTCAATAGATGCGCTCACCAAAACCATATCTCTATTGGCTTGTTTTAAAAATCCCTGAGCTACCATGCCATCTAGCAATTGTAAAAGAGCATCGTAATACCCGTTACTATTTAGAATGCCAATTGGTTTTGTATGCAAGCCAAGCTGACCCCAAGTCAGCATTTCAAACAGCTCCTCCAAAGTACCAAAACCTCCTGGTAGTGCTATTACACCATCACACAAATCATTCATCATCGTTTTGCGTTCGTGCATACTTGCCACCAAATGTAACGCAGATAAACCCGTGTGTGCAATCTCTTTTGTCTGTAAAAATTTTGGTAGCACCCCAATTACTTCTCCTTGGGCTTGCAAAGCTCCGTCCGCTACCGCTCCCATAAGACCTACTTTGGCCCCTCCGTAAATTAATTGAATTTGCTTGGTTGCTAAAGCGCCACCTAAAGCATGCGCTTGCTCCAGATATAAGGCTGCTGCACCATTACTAGAGCCACAGAATACTGTAATTGCTTTCAAAATAGACTGTTTATAATTTACATTTTTCTACCGCCTCTATAGTTTTATCCAAATCTTGATAAGAAATAGCATCATTTAAAAAATAACTTTCAAATGCCGAAGGTGGCAAATAGACTCCTTGGTCTAACATGCCATGAAAATAGGCTTTAAAACGGTCGTTATTACCCAACGCGGAAGAAGCAAAATCCGTTACCGGTTGGTCGCAAAAATGAACCGAAATCATACTGCCAAATCTATTTATTTGGTGAGTAATCCCCCGTTTTGTCATTACAGATTCAATTCCTTTATGCAGGTATTCCGTTTTATCTGCTAAGCTGGTAAACACCTCTGGTTTCTCATCTATCTCTGTAAGCATGGCCAAACCAGCACTCATAGCTAACGGGTTACCGCTTAACGTACCTGCTTGGTAAACAGGACCTTCTGGAGCCAAATGAGCCATAATTTCTGCTCGTGCAGCAAAAGCACCTACGGGCAAGCCACCACCAATAACTTTACCGAACATAACAATATCTGCATCTATCCCCAAAGCTTCTTGGGCACCGCCAGCGGCCAACCTAAAACCAGTCATTACCTCATCAAACAGCAACAAAATTCCTTCTTGGGTACACAGTTCACGTAAACCGTGGATAAAATCGTCCTTCGGTATTATACATCCCATATTACCAGCAACTGGCTCTAAAATTATAGCCGCAATTTCGCCTTTATTCGCTTCCACCAACTGTTTTACTCCTGCCAAATCGTTGTAATTGGCTAACAACGTATCTTTTGCGGTCCCTTGGGTAACCCCAGGGCTATTTGGACTTCCAAAAGTAACCGCACCACTACCTGCTTGTATTAAAAAAGAGTCCGAATGACCGTGGTAGCATCCTGCAAATTTTATGATTTTATCCCTACCAGTATATCCCCTAGCCAAGCGTACCGCACTCATACATGCCTCTGTACCGGAATTCACAAAACGTATTTTATCTATATTGGGCACCATTTTTACGGCCAATTGTGCCAATTTGGTTTCTATCTCCGTAGGAATACCAAAAGAGGTTCCTTTCTTGGCTTTTTCTATAACCGCATTCAGCACAGGTTCATGCGCATGGCCAAACAATAACGGACCCCATGAGGCAATATAATCAACGTACTGGTTGTCATCCTCGTCTGTTAAGTAAGCACCTTTGGCGTATTTAATAAAAATAGGTTCACCGCCCACTGCTTTAAAAGCTCTTACGGGCGAGTTTACACCGCCTGGTATGTATTTTTTTGCTTCGGTAAATAATGCACTGCTTCTTTGGTAACGCATGTAATTCTGTTTTGCTATTAATTGGCTCGCGCCTTTCTAATATTTAATACTTGCCCAATAGACAAGGTTGTATCTTTTAAATTATTCAATCGCATTAACTCTTCTACACTTATAGCATAAGTTCTAGACAATGCGTATAGGGTATCTCCTTTAGCCACTATATGGGTAAAAACATCGTATTTTTTAGGTTTTCTAACCGTTTCTAATCCGTTTTTTACTACCTCTCTATCGTACTGATGTAAGTTGTATTTGTCTATGAGGTAGATTAATTTATTTGGGTATTTTGGATCCGTAGCATAACCCGCTTTTTTAAGTCCATAAGCCCATTTTTTGTAATCGTCCTTAGCATAATTAAAAAGAAAACGATAGCGAGAACGGGATGCAAGAAAAATACTATGGTCCCTAAAACTAAACATAGGGTGATTGTATTTTCTAAAACACTCCCCTTTGGCATCATCATCATGAAAATCAAACTCGCCTTGCCACCCCGTATGGCATTTGATACCAAAGTGATTGTTTGTTTTTAGCGTTAATTCCCCTTTACCAGACCCACTTTCTAAAATACCTTGAGCCAAGGTAATACTTGCCGGTATGCCAAAAGCACGCATTTCGTACTGAGCCATTTCATGAAACTCCGCTATGTACTCAGTTGTATTCGCTACAGGAAATTTCTTGAAATACCCGGGGTCTTCTGGTAATGGGTATAATTCTGACTTATTGAACTTAGTACCCTCTAAACCATCATTAGGCTTGTATACCCCATTCTTAGTTGTTGCAGTTGGAGCGCTATTTCTCTTGCTAGAAGTTGTTCTTTTTTTCTTAGCACCACAGCCGGCCAAAAGCAACGCCACCGTAATTAAGGCCATCAATTTTCTTATCATAAATCCAAAACCGGTAATTTTCTCCGTATTAATTGTTGGTTCATTCCTCTTATTCCTTGTAAGCCACCCGTATGGATGGCTAAAATTTTAGTGCCTCTAGTAAAATTGCCTTGAATTATACCTTTCCATATTCCAAATAGCATCTTGCCGGTGTAAATTGGGTCTAAAGGAATGCCCGTGTCTCGTTTAAATTCATTAATGAACCGCACCAAGCTTTCCGTCACTTTAGCATAACCTCCAAAATGATAATCGGTTACCAATTGCCACTGATCATTAATTGCAAATTTATCAATTTCAGCCTTCAGAAAATCACCCTTTAGCGCCGGATATGCCAAAACCTTTTGATTTTTAGTTGAACTATTGATAAGACCTGCAACCGTACCACCTGTTCCAACAGCGCATGTAATAATATCAAACTGCTTATCTTCTTCTGTTAAAATTTCTTCGCAACCCTGTACAGCTAACATATTAGTGCCGCCTTCTGGAATAAGGTAAAAATCACCAAATTCATTTTTTAGTTTCAATATGTAGTCGGCTTCCGTTTTAAGACGATAGGCTTCTCGGGTTACAAATAAAAATTGCATCCCATAAGAAGCGGCTTGCACCAAAGTAGAGTTCGATTTCCATTTTTCCTTCAACTCCTCTCCCCTAATAACCCCAATAGCTTTTAACCCTGCCTCTTTTGCCGCACAAGCAGTAGCCACAATATGGTTACTGTAGGCACCACCAAAAGTAAGTACGGTTTTTTGTTTTTGAGCTAGAGCAGCTTTGATGTTGTATTTGAGTTTTCTATACTTATTACCACTTACAACAGGGTGTAGCACGTCTTCTCTTTTTATCCAAAGATTAATTTGATGTTTTTCTAAAAGCGGATGTTGTATTTGCTGGTTATAAGAAGACAAGTTTATGGCCGAAAAAGAAAATTGATAAAACTATACGGTTTTCGTCTTGCAAGATACCCTAAATCGTTCTCTTTTGCATAAGCTTCGCGTTCAAAACTAATATTTTGATAGGCACGGTAACTATCTAAATACAAAACCGTTCTTAACAGCCATTCAATGATATACCAGAGGTAAAAGAAGAAAACTAAAAGTTCTTTTTGTTGGCGTAAATGAATCCGTTCATGATTAATTAAAATAGTATCTTCTTTATAACTATGCTCCTTAACAATAATAAAAGGCCAAAGTGTTAAACCCACATAGTTCTTCCTAAAAAAGTGTCGAAATACCAATATCATTCCAGCTTCTTTGCGCAACTTATTATTTAGCTTGTGATGCAAACAAATATAGTTTTTCTTAAAAAAGATGCCCATTTGTCCCGATAAACCGTCGCTGTTTTAGATTAAATAAGCAGAAAGGCGTTAAAACCCTTTAAAATTGAATTAATAGCCGTTAATTTTGATGTAAAAGGAAGAAATAAAAATGGGAAAAATACTACCTTTAGAAGAAGGCGATTTTTATTTGAGCCCAGAAGGTTACAAGGTTTTTACAGCACAATACCACTTAAAAAGAGGCTATTGTTGTGAGAGTGGATGCAGGCATTGCCCCTACGGTTATAATAAAAAAACTAACAAACAGTAACACCACTTTTTTCGGCATAATAATTGATACTATGTAAGGTGTTAGCGAGCTCATTTTTAACGTGATAAAAAAATTGATATGAAAAAGTTTAAGTGGATAGTATTACCCCTCCTTACGGTAATTTTCTTAAGTTCTTGTGCCACCGTAAACGTAATTACGGATTATGATAGGCAGGCGGACTTTAAGGAATACAAAAGCTATGCTTTTTATAAAACAGGAATAGATAAGGCTCAAATTTCTGATTTGGACAAAAAACGAATTTTAAAAGCCATTGAAACGGAAATGGCAAATAGAGGTTTTGTAAAATCTCAAGACCCAGATATTTTGGTAAGTATTTTTACCAAAGAAAGAGAACGTGTAGATGTCTACAACAACGTTGGCTGGGGCTGGGGTGGCTTTTACAATCCTTGGGCCTGGGGTCCCGGTTGGGGTTGGGGCTGGGGCGGCGGATTTGGCCCTAATGTTAGCGCACGCACAGAAGGCTCTTTATATATAGACCTTATAGATGCCAAGGATAAAGAATTGATTTGGCAAGGACGTGGCGTTGGCACATTGAATAACACCAAAGATATAGCCAAAAAAGAAGAACGAATTCGTGAGTTTGTTGCGCAAATTTTAAAGGAATATCCACCTATGCAGATAGTAGCAGCTAAGTAATAGGCTAAAAAATAGTTAGGCGAAGCAACTACCGCGAGTTTGAGTGTTCATTGGAGTGGTTTTAGGTAGGTGCTTCGCTTTTTTATTGCCAGTAACTTAAGTTTTAATACATTTATACTTAACAGTTAAAATATTAAGTATGCTTTCTACGAACTTTTTAGGAATGATAGGTCCATGGCAAATTATTTTAATACTAATTTGCCTATTAGGTATTATTCCGACTTTGATTGCTTTAATTGACATTTTAAGAAATAAGTTTGAAGGAAACAACAAGTTAATTTGGACACTTGTTGTTCTATTTTTTAACCTATTGGGAGCTGTGCTCTATTTTACAATTGGAAAAAAACAAAAAATCAAACTTCAATAGTTTTATTTATTTAGCGTAGCTATTTGGTCAAAGCAGCGGAAACCGATAATCCTGCTTCGCTTCTTTAAGTCCGAAGGCACTTTTTACAGCACCTATATTGGGCAAAGTAGCCACACGTTGCTTTGCAAAAGTGTAGTAGGCATCCAAATCTTTTACCATCACTTTTAGTAAAAAATCGAACTCCCCTCCTACCACAAAACACTCTACCACCTCTGGAAAATCTTGTATACGAGCAATAAACTGGTCCATAAACTCTGCTTTTTGCACCTCTAAAGACACAAAACTGAATACGGTGATACTTTCCGCTATTTTATCTTTATCCAAAATAGCCGCATACCTTTTAATAAAACCTTCCTTCTCCAGTCGCCTAATACGGTCATAAACAGGAGTTTTTGTAAGTCCTAATTGCTCCGCAATGGTCTTGGCCACCATCTTACCATCTTGTTCTAAAAGTTTCAATATCTGTTTATCTATAGCATCTAATTGCATACATTCCTTTTTTATCAAACAAAATGGTTAAGATTTAATTCTTTTTCCTTCAAATTTAAACATTAAAAGGAATTATTTCTGTTTATAATTCTTATAACACTTTTTAAAGCTACTTTATTTTAATTTTAAAGGAACTGTAATTGACTAAAACAACAAACTGAAACTCATGAAAGAACAGCTGTACGAAAGCAATCTTGTTCTGGATAAATTACCAGAACATTTAAGACAATACATAAAACCGCAGAATTACGAGGAATATACTCCCGTAGACCAAGCCGTGTGGCGCTATGTGATGCGTAAAAATGTGGACTACCTAAGTAAAGTGGCACACAAATCTTACGTAGATGGCCTGCAAAAAACAGGCATTTCCATAGATGCCATTCCCAATATGTATGGGATGAATAGGATTTTAAAGGAAATTGGTTGGGCGGCAGTAGCAGTAGACGGGTTTATACCGCCTTCTGCATTTATGGAGTTTCAAGCATATAACGTATTGGTGATTGCTTCGGACATTAGACAATTGGAAAACATAGAATACACGCCGGCTCCAGATATAATTCACGAAGGTGCCGGCCATGCTCCAATTATTGCCAATCCAGAATATTCAGAATATTTAAGGCGATTTGGAGAAATTGGTGCTAAAGCCATTTCTAGTGGAAAAGATTACGAACTATATGATGCTGTACGACATTTATCCATCATAAAGGAAGCCGAAGGAACGCCACTAGAGGCTATTGAAAAGGCAGAAAAACGTATTGAAGCGTTACAACAGAACATGGGGAAACCTAGTGAAATGGCCCTATTGCGGAACCTACACTGGTGGACCGTAGAATACGGGCTCATAGGTACTCTAGAAAACCCAAAGATATACGGTGCAGGTTTGCTCTCGTCTATTGGGGAAAGCGCGTGGTGCATGACGGATAAAGTTAAAAAACTCCCGTATACCTTAGATAGTGCCACGACCGATTTTGATATTACCAAACCGCAACCACAGCTTTTTGTAACGCCAAACTTTGCTCATTTGAGTCAGGTTTTAGAAGATTTTGCCAATACTATGGCGCTGCGCACGGGTGGTTTATCTGCTGTTCAAAAATTAATTGACTCCCAAGCCTTGGGCACACTGGAACTAAGTACGGGATTACAAGTGTCTGGTTATTTTGAACGTGTGTTAAGTTACGATGGCATGCCTATCTATTTTGCTACAAAAGGCGCCACAGCCTTGGCCTATCATGACAAAGAATTAGTAAATCATGGCACCACACAGCATCCAGAAGGCTTTGGTTCTCCCGTTGGAAAGCTAAAAGGCATAAATCTAGCCATAGAAGATATGAGTCCACGAGATTTAAAAGCGTATAATATTTTTGAAGGCGAAAAAGTAGAACTGGAATTTGTTGGTGGGGTTACCATTTCTGGAGAAATTATAACAGGCACCCGTAATTTACAGGGTAAAATCAGCTTAATCACCTTCCAAAATTGTACGGTAACCTACCAAGACGAGGTGCTATTTAAACCCGATTGGGGTCTTTACCATATGGCTGTGGGTAGAAAAGTAAGTAGCGGTTATAACGGACCGGCAGACTTAAAAAGCTTTAATTTGGTTTCTCATGCGTTGAGTGATACTACCGTAAAAAAGAACAGAGACGATAATAAATTAGCTCTTGAGGAATTTTATCAGCGTGTGCGTGATTATAGAGAGGGTAAAAACACCATTATTTCTAGGAGCAAACTGTTTCAAGAATTTATAATCCGTTTTCCAAAAGACTGGCTGCTACCTGTAGAGTTATATGAGCTTGCAATAAAAGGAAACAGGACTGTATTAGCCACAGAAATAAAATCACATTTGGAACAACTAAAACTGGACCGCCCTAAAGTAGGCCACCTTATTGATGATGGTTTGGCTTTAGTAGACCAAGGCCTTAAAATTGATGCTTAATTTTAATTAAAAGTAGATTATTAAAGTCTTTACGAATCCTTGAAGAATAAAAGGTGAGAAATCTCCTAGAGGTAATAAAATTTTGACTAATCCTTCAACTGTTGTTCTAGGTCGCTAAGCTCTGCAACGGTTTGGTTTTGATAAACAAGCGTCCAACCCATAGAATTGGTTAGCACCAACAATTTAGACAATTCACTTACCAATCGGTTATTGGCATTGGTATATAAAGTAGAGGCTTCAACTTTTTTTAAAAGTGAAGCCTTTACGTTTTTCTTTATTTTGTTGTAATCGGCTGCTGCAAATGGATTTAAATAATCCTGAGTAACATCATAGTACTCAAAGTCTGGATGTAGTTTTATTTCTGGCTCTGGTATATGGGTTATCTGCACCGTTTTAGCTTTCTCATCTACTGTAAATGAAACTTGTTTAAGGTCAAATACCACCTCTACATCAGCATTAACCACCACCAACGCTTTTTTTTCTGCGGTTACCAATGGTCCAAATAATTCCTTGCTATCCTTATAATTATGAACTTCCGCAAAATGACCTTCGGTTACTATCAACTTAGAAACCTGAGCAATTTGCTGCTCAATGAGCATGGAATTTTCCTTTAGAATGGAGCGCTCCTTTTGGGTATTCATATAACTGTTATAAATGAACACCACTGCCAAAGCTACTATGATTCCTGCAAGGACTTTTTTCATTGCTGTTTAATTCAGGTATTCCTTAACCTTTTCCAGTGCTTCTGGTATACCGGCTGGATTTTTACCTCCTGCTGTTGCAAAGAAGGGTTGGCCACCGCCACCGCCTTGAATGTATTTACCCAGCTCTCTAACTATTTGGCCCGCATTTAATTCTTTGGCTTTAACCAGCTCTTTAGAGATATAGCAACTCAACAATGCTTTGCCGTCTTTATCCGCAGCCAACAGCACAAATAAATTGTCTTTATTGGCTCCCATCTCAAACAACAAGTCTTTAATACCCGCAGCATCCAAATCTACTTGTTTTGCTAAGAAATCTACCCCGTTTACGTTGGTAACTTCATTCAACAATTCTGACTTTAAGCCTTTTGCTTTCTCTTTAAGCAATTGCTCTACTTGTTTGCGCAATTGGGCATTTTCGTCTTGCAAGTCTGCCACCGCTTTCACAGGGTCTTTGGCTTTATTTAAAAGGCCTTTAATAATAGATAAAGTAGCATCGTTCTCTTGGTAAAACGCTTTTACGGCATCAGAGGTAATCGCCTCTATTCTTCGGATACCTGCGGCCACCGCTCCTTCTGAGGTTATTTTAAAGTGCCATATTTCACTGGTATTTTGCACGTGCGTACCGCCACACAATTCAATAGAATTTCCAAATTTAATGGTACGTACGGTATCGCCATACTTTTCTCCAAACAATGCCATTGCCCCTGCTTCTAACGCTTGTTTTACAGGAACGTTTCTATTTTCTTCTAAGGGAATCTGCCCTGCAATACGGGCGTTTACAAATTGCTCTACCGCTTCTAATTCCTCTGGAGTAACTTTAGCAAAATGACTAAAATCAAATCGTAAATGCTTGGAATGAACCGCAGAACCTTTCTGCTCTACATGGGTTCCTAAAATTTCTCGTAACGCTTGATGTAGCAAGTGTGTTGCCGTATGGTTACTAGCCGTGCGTTGACGTTGTTTTTTATCTACCACTGCTTTGAACGTGCCCGCTAAATCTGCTGGCAAGTTTTCCGCAAAATGTACAATTTCGTTATTCTCTTTTTTAGTATCTAAAATATAGGTTACATCGCCATTAGCTGCCTCTAAATAGCCTTTATCCCCTACTTGGCCACCACCTTCAGCATAGAAGGGCGTTAGGTTAAAAACCAATTGGTAACGGTCTCCTTCCTTCTTAGTGGTAACCTTACGGTATTTTACCACTTTAACCTGTGCTTCTAAGGCATCGTACCCAATAAATTCTTGTTCAGTATCTTGTTCCAATACCGTCCAATCGCCTTTACTTATCTCAGAAGCGGCTCTAGAACGTGCCTTTTGCGCTTGCAAAGCCTGCTCAAATCCTTCCGTATCTAGAGCAAAACCTTTTTCTTCTAAAATCAAGGCTGTTAAATCTATAGGGAAACCAAAGGTATCATATAGTTCAAACGCCTTATCGCCATCCACTTTTTTATCCTTGGCAGATTTCATCACCGAATCTAACAATACCAATCCTTGTTCTAAGGTAGCTAAGAACGAGTTTTCTTCTTCTTTAATCACGTTCTCTATCAGTTGCTGTTGGTTCTTCAACTCTGGAAATGCCGCACCCATTTGTGAGGCTAGCGTATTCACCAAACGATAAATAAACGGCTCTTTGGTATCTAAAAACGTAAATCCGTAGCGGATTGCTCTTCTTAAAATTCTACGGATAACATATCCAGCACCAGTATTGCTGGGTAATTGCCCATCTGCAATAGCAAAGGCTACCGCTCTTACGTGATCCGCAATTACACGGATAGCAATGTCGGTTTCCTCATTTTTACCGTATTTGCTTTCGGTTATGGCTTCAATTTCGCGAATTAAAGGTGTAAACACATCGGTATCGTAATTACTTTGTACGCCCTGTAAAACCATACACAAACGCTCAAAGCCCATACCGGTATCTATATGCTTTTCTGGTAAATTCTCCAGTTGGCCGTTTGCTTTTCTGTTGTATTGAATAAATACCAAATTCCAAATTTCCACCACTTGTGGATGGTCCATATTTACCAATTCCGCACCTGGTGTTTTGGCTTTTTCTTCCGCAGAGCGGATATCTACATGGATTTCTGAACAAGGTCCACAAGGTCCTTGATCACCCATTTCCCAAAAGTTATCTTTTTTGTTACCCATTAAGATGCGTTCTTCTGGCACAATAGCTTTCCAGAAATCGTACGCTTCCTTATCCATGGCTAACTGGTCTTCATCTTCACTCCCTTCAAACACGGTAACATACAAACAGTCTTTATCAATTTTATAGACTTCGGTCAACAACTCCCAAGCCCATGCAATGGCTTCTTTTTTAAAATAATCGCCAAAGCTCCAGTTCCCCAACATTTCGAACATGGTATGGTGGTAGGTATCTTTACCCACCTCTTCCAAATCGTTATGCTTACCACTAACGCGCAAACATTTTTGCGTGTCCGATGCGCGTTTAAATGTAGGTTTGGTGTTACCAAGAAAATACTCTTTAAACTGGTTCATCCCCGCATTGGTAAACAGCAAGGTTGGGTCATTTTTCATAACCATTGGGGCAGAAGGAACTATCTTGTGCTCCTTATTCTTAAAAAAGTTTAAAAACTGTTCTCTAACCTTTTGGGATGTCATATGGAGAGTGCTACTTTAAATTATTTTTAACTCAACAAACAAAACAATTTTTATATTTGTTTGTTACCATAAATTGAAAGCCCAAAAATAGGATAAATTACCTTCATGAGTAAAGTAAAGTACTATTACGATCCAGATACCCTTTCTTACCGAAAAATAGAGCCTAAAAAATCTAAACGATACCGGAATGTATTTTTGTTTTTGGCAGCTGCGGCACTGTTTGGTTTTCTGGGGCTTACCGTTCTATTGAATACCAATTTGGTAAATACACCTAAAGAACTTTCCTTGGAAAGGGAGGTTCAGAATTACGAACTACAGTACGAGATTTTAAATAAAAAAATGGACCAAATGGAACAGGTCCTTGCCAATATAGAAGATAGGGATAACAACATTTACCGGTTGTACTTTGAGGCCAACCCAATTCCAGAAGAGCAGCGAAAAGCCGGTTTTGGTGGGGTAAATCGCTATAAATCCTTAGAGGGTTATAATAATTCTGAGATGATCGTAAATACCACCAAACGATTAGATATAATCCAGAAACAAATGGTTATCCAATCCAAGTCTTTAGATGAAATTACCCTCTTGGCAGAAGAAAAAGAAAAACTATTGGCGGCCATACCCGCCATACAACCAGTACGAAACGAAGATTTGACCCGTATGGCTTCTGGTTTTGGCTGGAGAACGGACCCTTTTTTAAAAACACGTAAAAAACATTGGGGAATGGATTTTACCGCCCCACGTGGAACACCCATATTTGCAAGTGGCGATGGTAAAATTTCACGTGCAGACAATAATTCTTCTGGGTACGGTAAGCACATAAGAATAGAACATGGCCATGGCTACATGAGCCTATATGCCCACTTAAGCAAATACAATGTAACGCCTGGCCAAAAGGTAAAACGTGGCGATTTAATTGGGTTTGTTGGCAATACAGGCCGTTCAGAAGCACCCCATTTACATTATGAGGTGTGGAAAGATGGTGAACGTATAAACCCCATAAACTTCTACTACGGAAGTTTATCTCCAGAAGAGTTCGAAAGCATGTTGAAGTTTGCCACCCAAGAAAACCAATCGTTAGACTAATGCATATAGACCTACCAGAAAAACGTTATTACGGTATTGGAGAAGTCGCCGATGCATTTGGTGTCAACACCTCATTGATTCGTTTTTGGGAAAAAGAATTCGACATCCTTCAACCTAAAAAAAATGCAAAGGGCAATAGAAAATTTACTCCTGAGGATATTAAAAATCTTAAATTGATTTTCCACTTGGTTAAAGAGCGTGGATTTACTTTAGAAGGAGCAAAAATTCATTTAAAAGAAGAAAAACACAAAACCCTTTCTCGTTTTGAAGTAATTGAAAAATTACAACGGGTTAAAGCCGAATTAATAAAAATTAAAGAACAACTATAACACTAATAAACACTAGAAGATGAAAAAATGGTTAATTCCGGTTGCTATCATAGCCGTGATAGCAATTGCAATCTATTCTTGGGCCGTAGGTTTTAATAATACTGCGGTAAAACTAAAAGAAACCACCACAGAAGCCTGGGGCAAGGTAGAAAGTTCTTACCAAAGACGTAACGATCTTATTGGTAATCTGGTTAAAACTGTACAAGGGGCGGCAGACTTTGAAAGAGGCACCTTAACAGATGTTATAGAAGCGCGCGCCAAAGCAACAGCTACCACTATAGACCCTGCAAATATTACCCCAGAGCAACTACAGGCATTTAACCAAGCACAAGGTGGATTAAGCTCTGCTTTATCTCGCTTATTGGTTACGGTAGAACGCTACCCAGATTTAAAAGCCAATCAGAATTTCTTAGAACTACAATCGCAATTAGAAGGTACGGAAAACCGAATTAACGTGGCCAGAGACCGTTTTAATGAAGCTATTAGACCTTACAATACCCACATTAAAACGTTCCCCAATTCTGTTTTAGCAGGTTGGTTTGGTTTTGATGAATTGGCATACTTTAAAGCAGAAGCTGGAGCGGAAAAAGCTCCTGATGTTGATTTTAATTTTGACTAATGAACGCTAAGGTAGAAGCCTTTTTAACTGCAGAAGAAGAACAAGAAATAGTTGCGGCCATTATTGAGGCGGAAAAAAACACTTCTGGTGAAATACGAGTACATATAGAAGCCACAACGCAATTGGACCATTTTAGCAGGGCACAACAAGTGTTTCATTTTTTAAAAATGGATAATACCAAAGACGAAAATGGCGTATTGCTGTATGTTGCCGTACAAGACAAACGCTTTGTTATCTACGGTGACCGTGGTATAGATCAAGCCGTGCCCAAAGGGTTTTGGGAATCTACCAAAGAAGTAATTGCCCAGCATTTTAAAAAGGGGGCTTTCAAAGAGGGAATCGTAGCGGGCGTGTTAAAGGCTGGTGAAGAATTACAAACACATTTTCCTTGGTATCATGGAGATGTTAATGAATTGAGCGATACCATTTCTAAAGGGTAGATAACATGACCAAAACACTGGGTATAAAGTATCTTATAGGCGTTACGCTAAGCATTTTTAGCTTACAACTAGCTTGGGGGCAATTTAACATCCCAGAAAAACCTAAAGTAGAAACCAGTGTTTACGACTATGTTAATCTTTTGTCTCCAACACAGAAAAATCAGCTAGAACAAAAATTAATTCGTTACTCAGATAGCACTTCTACCCAAATAGTAATAGCCATTATAAATTCTACCGAAGGGGAGAATATTAATTATTTAGGGGCCCAATGGGGTCAAAAATGGGGAATTGGCCAAGCTAAGGAAGATAATGGAATACTAATACTCTTGGCCAGTAACGACCGAAGAATAGCCATTAATACCGGCTATGGCGTGGAAGAATTCTTAACGGATTTTATG
Source organism: Flavobacterium sp. ASW18X (assembly GCF_005144745.1). Lineage (GTDB taxonomy): Bacteria > Bacteroidota > Bacteroidia > Flavobacteriales > Flavobacteriaceae > Croceivirga. The sequence goes on from NZ_SWKK01000018.1 coordinate 68,498, forward strand.
AGTAGGCGTATTATAGAACAGGTTATTATTCCCCAATTTAAACAAGATAACTACTACGCAGGGTTAGACAAGGGGGCAGACGCTATCTTTCAAGTATTAAACGGACAGTTTACAGAAGACCGCAATTTTAATAAGCAACCGTTTTTTAAAGACGCCCTACCATTTATCATTTTCATCATCATCCTTTTTGTTATTATCAGTAGCAGCAAACGCAATGGAGGCGGCAGAAACAATCGGGGAGGAAAAGGCGGCCGTGGGCTGGATATTTGGGATATGATTATCCTTAGCAATATGGGCCGTGGCGGTGGTTCCTCTGGCGGATTTGGCGGTGGCGGCAGCTTTGGAGGTGGTGGCTTTGGCGGCGGCTTCGGAGGCGGTGGTTTTGGTGGTGGTGGCGCCTCTGGAGGCTGGTAACACAGCAAAAGCACTTTTCTTGAAAGACCTTTTTTTCCCTTATTCTTTGGGTTGTGGATAAACTGGAATACAAAAAGGCCTTTTTTTCACTTTAATAAGAATACTTGATCCTTTTTCTTATCAAAAAATTGGCAGTTAAGACCTAGCAGCAAAAGAATGTGTTTAAATTGTCTTTAAACTATGCTATTTAATGGGTAGTTTTATACCAAAGAGATATCTGTGGCATGATGGGTATTGTAATTATAGGCAAAATTAAAACCAACAGCAATGACAAGAATTTACAGAAGTTTTTCAGAACCTGATAGAAAAAATTTGACTTGGGAAGAAACTTGGAGACGAGAAGATAAAGGCTTGATAAAAAACTATGAAGTTGGTAGAGCTTTAGCAATAAAAGAACCTGAATTAGCTGAAAAAGCAAAAAGAGGTGAATTGCCTGTTCTTGGATATAAAGGCGGAGTTGAAAAAGTCTTAAAGAAAAAAGAAAAAATTGGAGCATTAAATTACATTGCAAAATGGCAAGCGTTACGTGGGGAAGACTTGAATATAGATATGGACGAAGAAATGATTTTGACTTGTACAAAGACAGGAGTAACCGTAACATTTACGATGGACTTGGAAAAACTTAAAAATCCTTTCTAATGGACTTTTTAGCAATTGATGTTGAAACAGCAAATTCTGATATGGCATCAATTTGCCAAATTGGATTTGTTATTTACGAAAATGGTCAAATTAAAAAAGAATGGTCAAGTCTATTAAACCCAGAAGATTACTTTGACTTTTGGAATAAATCAATACATAATATAACAGAAGAAGATGTTATTGAAAGTCCAAAATTTCCAAAAGTTTATGAGTTTCTTAAGCAATATTTAGAAAATTACATTTGTGTTTGTCACTCTCATTTTGACCGAGTTTCAATAAATCGAACTTGCGAAAAATATGGGCTTCCATCAATTAAAAACAGTTGGATTGACACAGCAAAAGTTTCTCGAAGGTGTTGGGAAGAATTTGCATACAAAGGATATGGACTTGCGAATGTTTGTAAAAAATTGAATTTCTCTTTTAATCACCACGATGCTTTGGAAGATGCTAAAGCTTGTGCTCATATTTTAATTTCAGCAATTAAAGAAAAAGAGAATACTATTGATGATTGGCTTATAAGAGTAAACAAACCAATTTTAGCTAATGCAAAAAATTATAGTAATTCAGTTTCAAAAGAGGGAAATCCAAATGGAAATCTGTTTGGAGAGATTTTAGTGTTTACAGGTTCATTACAAATTCCAAGAAGAGAAGCTTCATTACTTGCATCCGAAATAGGTTGTAAAGTTGTAAATGGAATTACGAAGAAAACAACTCTTTTAGTGGTTGGAGACCAAGATGTAAGCAAACTTTCGGGAAAGGAAAAAAGCTCGAAACATATAAAAGCAGAAGAACTGAAAAATAATGGACAGAACATCAGAATATTGAAAGAATCCGACTTTATCGCCTTGTACGAATCAAATAAAGAATAAATTAAAAAAACTTTGCCTAACAAAGAACTGAGTTAAAAAACCAACTGAAATTTTTAAATATTTTAAACTTAAAAAAATGTTGAACTATTTCAGGACAAGATTTATGTTACATTTTTGCCATTAATACCCTTACTGAATGGATAAACCTATTGATAGATTAGTAGATAGTGTTGGAGTTGCTACATTTATTAAATACTTTAATCAGTTTTCCGATTTAAAAAAAGGACGTTTAACGAAATCCAAAATGTCGGAATTATTTGGAGAAAATTCTGAACCTTGGACTGATGGCTCAATTACGACAAAAATAAACGCCGGACTTAAAATTTTCACTTTAAATAGAGAGTTAGAAGCAATAGACCATATTTTATTTGTCAAGAAAACTAGGAATATTCCAAACGGAAAAGAAATTAAAAAAATGGCTTCCGAAATAAAGGAATTGTTAATCCAGAAAAGCTTTACATCTTCAGAAACGGATTTTAATCCAACTGAATTAACTGACGAATTAACCGAAGGAAATTTTAAAACGGTCCAAGTAAATTTATATGAACGAAACCCAAAAGCAAGATTGGAATGTATAAAGCATTTTGGTTTGAGTTGTCAAGTTTGCGAATTCGATTTTGAGAAAACATTTGGAGCAATAGGTAAAGGATTTATACATGTTCATCACTTAAACGAATTTAGTATTTTAGGAAAGGAATATGTTATCAATCCAAAAACTGATTTAGTTCCTGTTTGTCCAAATTGTCATTCTATGTTACACAAGAAAAAACCAGCTTTTACGATATCCGAATTGAAACAAATATTAAGAAAAAAATACTAATTACAACGCCTACATTCGTTTCACCCCCCTTAAAACATCCCACTTATTGCTAGGTTTTGATCCTTTCAGAGGGACTTTCCCTTTAACAGCCGCTTACCTTCATTTCATTTTCAGCGTGGCAACCAAAATCAACTCAAAACAACTAGTTGGAATGCGGTATCAACCTGTATCATCTGCTTATTTTAATAATATTTTTTTTTAATATCAACCGCATAATAAATCACCTCATAAACTGTTAGGTATTATATTTATACAAAAACGATAGTTGTATAAAAAATAACAGCAACCAAACCAACCTTTAGATGACATACAGATTTGCCCTTGCACTTTTAATAAGTGTATTGCTATGCTCTTGCAAAACAGACCCCAAAAAACCTATTCCCAGTACAGAGAATACACCTGCTAAGGCTGCTAAAGAAAAGGTTATAGACAGCCTGCAACATACGCCAGACTCATTGCCTACGGCTCAAGATAGTATTACACCAGGTTTTATAACAGAGTGGTATTTAGATTATGAAGACTCTGTCACCATACCCACTAGAGATAGAATATTAACCTATGACTATACTATTGATTGGGGAGATGGCACAGTAGACAAACACGTAAAAGGAGATATTACGCATGATTATGAAGATGATGGCTATTATACGATTACCATCACAGGAAAGTTCCCCAGTATTTATATGGGTAAACTTTCTGGAGAAGATCGTTTAATGAGCGTAAAACAATGGGGAGACCAAAAATGGAAATCTATGGCAGATTCATTTTCCGCTTGTCCCAATCTAAGCATAGATGCTACAGATGTCCCAGACCTCTCCCAAGTGATTTTTATGAATTCCATGTTTGCTGAATGCACCAATCTAGAAGGCAATTTTAAAAATTGGGATACGGCTAACGTGCGCTACATGAAGCTTCTCTTTTCCGAAGCCACCAACTTTAACGAAGACATTACCTTATGGAATACCGCTAATGTAGAAAACATGGACCGTATGTTTGAAAATGCCGAAGCATTTAACCAACCGATAGGTAATTGGAACACGGCTAAGGTAAAAAACATGAGAGGTATGTTTAACGGGGCTACTAATTTTAATCAGGAAATTGCCAATTGGGATACCACATTGGTAGAGAATATGGAACGTATGTTCGATGGCGCCATATCTTTTAACCAGCCCATTGGTAGTTGGAATACGGCAAACGTCATCTTTTTTTCTTACATGTTTAATGGTGCTGAAACATTTAACCAACCTATCGGTAACTGGAAAACTGCTAATGCTAGGAGTTTTGCTGGCATGTTTAGCTATGCAAAGGCATTTAATCAACCAATAGGTAATTGGAATACGGCCAATGCTAAATCAATGCACTTGATGTTTTATAAAACCGAAAGTTTTAATCAACCCATTGGAACATGGGATACCGCTATGGTAACCACTATGAAAGACATGTTCGGCTACACGCAAAAATTTAATCAACACATCGGGGAGTGGGACACAAGCATGGTAACTACTATGTCTGGCATGTTTAAGCATGCAGAGCGGTTTAACCAACCCATTGGCAATTGGGACACCTCTAAGGTAACCAGTATGGAAGAAATGTTCTATTACGCCGAACAATTTAATCAACCTATAGGCAATTGGGACACCTCTAACGTTACTACCATAGAAGGCATATTTTACAATGCAACCTCTTTTAACCAACCTATAAACGATTGGGATATTTCTAAAATTACAAGTTTAAACAAAGTTTTTCATGGTGCAGAGGCATTTAACCAAACGGTGGAAGATTGGGACATCTCTAACCTAGAAACTATAGAAAGAACGTTTTACTATGCTAAATCCTTTAACCAACCCTTAGAAAAATGGGACATCTCTAAATTTAAAAGTTTAAAAATGATGTTTTCATTTGCAGAATCTTTTAATCAACCCTTAGCCAAATGGAATACTGGTAATATAGAAACTATGGAGGATGCTTTTTTTGAAGCAAAATCCTTTAACCAGCCTATTGGCAATTGGGACACCTCTAATGTAATAGATATGGATGCCATGTTCAAGGAGGCAGTATCGTTTAATCAAAATATTAATGATTGGGACACTTCTAACGTCATCCATATGTCACAAATGTTCCATGGCGCTACCGCTTTTAACCAACCCCTAGACCAATGGGATGTTTCTATTATTAGACATTTTAATATGATGTTTGAAGATGCAGAAGCGTTTAACCAAAATATTAATACTTGGGATGTTTCTGCTGCCGTGGATATGGCGGGCATGTTCAGCGGCGCCAAAGCATTTAACCAACCCTTAAACAATTGGGATGTTTCTAAGGTGGAAAGAACCATATATATGTTTTCTCAAGCTACGGCTTTTAACCAAGATATTAGCCAATGGGATACCTCTAACATAACATCAATGGATTCTATGTTTGAGTATGCTTCTTCATTTGACCAAGATATTAGCAAATGGAACGTTACTAATGTCACCAATATGAACGAGATATTTAAAGATGCTAACCTATCTACCAAACATTATGATGCTTTATTACTGTCCTGGCAAAATCAAGAACTAAAAAGAAATGTCTCTTTTTATGTGGGGAATACCAAGTACACCAAAGCAGCAGAGGATGCCAGAATTAACATGCAAAAAAAGGGTTGGAAATTTTATGATGGTGGCCTTTTAGAAGAGTAAAAAGTGGTATGAAAGTAAAATTCTTTTTCTTTAGCGCACTAGCTTTATCCATTTTAGGCATTTTGCTAGTATTCATTAAACTGAATTATTATTTCTGGCAGTCTAAGGGTGACTTTATGCTGTATGCTGGGATGGCTATGCTTGTCCTTGCCATGCTAATTACCTGCATCACATTTGTGCTGACGACGAAAGAACTACTACAAACTTCTAAATTGGATTGGCTTTGGTGCACTAATTTAATTCTGATGGTAGTATACCTCATCGCATTTCTTTATTATTTGTTTGTTTGATATTCATTTGAAATAATTATCGCACTGTAAAAAGGTTATAGACTTTAGTCTAGCTTAGATTCAAAAAAAAGATATAAATAACTGATAGTATTTCATCTTTTTCTTTACATACGCTTTAACACACTTAACGGTATTCCGTGAGATAAATAGCATTTAATTGCTGTATCTTGCAGTAGTAAGCACCAATAAATCACGCCACCACATGAAACTATTGAAATACACATTTTTTGCTTTAGCCCTTCTATTTTGGAGCAGCTGTAAAAAGAATACCCCAGCAGAAACTACAGACAACCTATTTGCTTTTAAGGCGTACGTTAGCTACCACACCATGGGGCAACATAGTATTGCAGAGCCAATTACCGTAGGGCTTACCAATCCGCTTTCGCAGTACGATTTAACCCAAGAAATTCCCGCAGAATATATAAAAATAAGACCTAAAGTTAAAGGCAAACTCGTCATAGAAAACGGTAACACTTTGCTTTTTACACCAGAAGAGTTATTACAACCAGATACGGAATACAATGTAACCATAGCCTTAGATAAGTTGTATGAGGATGTGCCGGCAAAATATAAAAACTACACCTTCGCTTTTAAGACCTTAACACCTAATTTTAATATCAACCTAGACCATTTACAATCGTATTCTAAAGAATGGCAATACCTAACAGGTACATTACAAGCTTCTGATTTACTGCCTACAGAAAAAATTTCTGAAATTTTAAAAGTCTGGCATGATGGTAAATCAGTAAAAATTAAATGGTCTAATACGGAACCTTATAGCAAATACTACAACTTTACCATAGATAGTATTCAACGTAAAACAGAAGATAGTGAACTGGCTATTACCTATGATGGTGCTGCGGTGGGGGTGGACCAAAAAGGAAACCAAAACTATCCTGTTCCTGGTAAAAACAATTTTACAATCGTAGATGTTAAAACCTCTACAGCACCTAATGCCTATGTAACCCTTAATTTCTCTGAAGCCTTACAAGAAAATCAAGATTTAAAAGGATTTGTTAGAATTTCAGAAGCAGATGAACTTAGGTATGAGGTAGAAGGGAATTTGCTCCATGTGTACCCCTCTAACAGAATCTTAGGAGAAGTAATGATCACGGTATTTAGTGGTATAAAAAGTGCCTATGGGGTTGCGCTAAAAGACCATTTTGGCCAAAAGGTGTCCTTTGAGCAATTAAAACCGCAAGTACGCCTGCTTTCTAAAGGTACCATTTTGCCCAACAGCACGGCAACTCCCCTTTATTTTGAAACCGTAAATCTAAAAGCTATAGAGGTTAGGGTTATACAAATATTTCAGAACAACATGTTGCAGCATTTGCAATATAACAACCTAACAGACAACTACAACAATGAACTTAAAGCGGTAGGCAGGCGCGTTGCCTACAAAGTTATAGACCTTACTAAAGACGGACAAAAAGACCTAAGCTATTGGAAAGCCCATGCATTAGATTTATCTAAGTTGATGCAAGTAGACCCTGGTGCTATGTACCGGGTTGAATTTAGTTTTAGAAAAGTGCACGCCCTATACACGTGTGAAGGCTCTGAGACCGAAACTGAATTGGACCAAATAGCGATGGAAAATCCAACGGAAAATGCAGAAGAGCAATATTGGGATAATCAATTGTACCGATGGCGCTCTTACCGTTACAATTGGGAAGAAATGGAAAATCCTTGCCATGAGGCTTACTACAATTTTGACCGTGTGGCAAGTATCAATTTATTGGGGAGTGATTTAGGGCTGATTGTTAAAAAAGGAACGAATAAGTCGTACCATTTTGCTACAAGTAATTTATTAACCGCACAACCCGAAGGGAACACCAAGATTTCGCTTTACAATTTTCAACAACAAAAACTAGCAGAAATCACTACAGATACAAAAGGTTTAGGCGTGTATGATGGTGATGCTACTATTGCCTTTGCTGTAGCACAAAAAGGAAACAACTATGCTTATGCTAAGTTATTAGATGGTAATGCCCTTTCTTTAAGTAAGTTTGATGTCTCTGGCGCCTCTCTTAAAAAGGGGCTGCAGGGCTTTTTATACACGGAACGTGGGGTGCACCGCCCAGGAGATATAGTTCATTTAACTTTTGCCTTAGATGATAAAAGCAACCCGCTCCCAGAAGGCCATCCTGTAGTTTTAGAAGTTACTGATGCTAGGGGTAAATTAGTACAACGGAACGTTTTAAAAGACCCGATTGTAGCGGTTAATGATAGTTTATTTGCGCGTAAAGAAGGTCAATTTTATTATTTTCCTATTCCCACCACTGAGGATGCACCTACTGGCAGCTGGACGGCAACGGTAAAAGTAGGAGGAGCAACATTTAATAAAACCCTCCGTATTGCAACCGTAAAACCAAATAGGCTAAAAATAGATTTAGGTTTTAACAAAGAAGTTTTAGAGGCAAACCGTTTAGTTGTGGGCAACCTACAAGTTAATTGGCTGCATGGTGCACCTGCTCGCAATTTAAAGGTGGATATAAATGCAAAAATTTCTGTAGCAAACACAGGGTTCCCTAACTACAAAAAGTACAACTTTAAGGACCCAGTCCGCAGTTTTACCAATACTGAACTACAGTTGTTAGAAGATTACGTAGATGATAATGGCCTACTAGCGATACAAAAAGAAATTAGCGTCAATAAAAATGCACCGGGCATGTTACAGGCTACATTTACCACCCTGGCCTACGAACAAGGGGGCGACTATTCTTTAGATGTATTTACCAAACCACTTGCTCCCTACCGTTATTTTGTAGGTTTACAATCGCCAGAACCCAAGCAATATGGTTCTTTTTATACTGATGAAAAGACCACTTTTGACGTAATCTCTGTAGATGCTCAAGGCAAGGCTGCTGCACAACGTAAACTAACCGTAAAGGTGTACGAGATTGCATGGCGATGGTGGTGGAATCGTGGTAATGATAATCTTTCTAGATATGATAATGCTTCTGTGCATATTCCGTATAAAGAACTTAGTATTACTACCGATGCGCAAGGCAAGGGCAGTTTTAGCCTCTCTATCCCTGAGAATGATAGAGGCCGATTCTTAATTCGTGTTATTGATGAAGCTTCTGGCCACGCTACTGGGCGTACCGCCTATTTTTATCGCAACTGGTGGAATAGAGCGCATAATGGTGATGCAGAAAGCTCTAAAATATTGCTATTTGCATCAGACAAAGAAAGCTACGAAACGGGAGAGGAGGCTACCATAAGTTTTCCTTCTTCTGCAGGAGGCAAAGCGCTTGTAAGTATAGAAAATGGTTCTGAAGTTTTATCGCAGCAGTGGATTAGCACCAAAGACAAAGAAACCAAAACCAGCATAAAAATTACGCCAGAAATGGCTCCAAATGTATATATCAATATCTCGTTATTACAGCCACATGGCCAAGTACGCAATGATATGCCCGTACGGCTCTATGGCGTGATGCCCTTGCTAGTTACTAATCCTGCTACAGAACTAGCACCAAAAATTGATGTGCCAGAAGTCCTTAAACCAGAAGAGAACTATACCATCACGGTAAGTGAAGCACGCAACAATCCTATGACCTATAGTATTGCTATAGTAGACCAAGGGCTGTTAGACCTCACACGTTTTAAAACACCAGATATCCATGCTCATTTTTATGCTAGAAAAGCGCTAGGTGTAAAAACCTTTGACATTTACGATGCGGTGATGGGCGCTTACTCTATAAGCGTGGATAATATTTATGCTATTGGGGGTGGCGGTATGGCAGAAGGCGCTAAAAACAGAAAAGCGCAGCGTTTTAAACCTGTAGTCACTTATTTAGGGCCTTTTACCTTAAAGGCAGGCAGTAAAGACAAGCATACTATTAAAATGCCCAACTATGTGGGGGCTGTACGCGCTATGGTGGTTGCTGGTAATGCCAAAGGAGCCTATGGCCATACCGAAAAAAGCGTTCCTGTACGTAAGCCATTAATGGTTTTAAGCTCTGTGCCCAGAAAACTAACACCCGGAGAAACCGTGACTATTCCTGTTACCGTATTTGCCATGGAAAAAAAGGTAAAAAACGTTGCGGTTACCATTAAAACTTCGGAAGCCTTGGAACCTCTAGGGAATACTACTAAAAATCTCAACTTTAAAGGTATAGGTGACCAGGTAGTAAACTTTGATTTTAAAGTAAAGCCAAATGTAGCTTACCAGACCATAGAAGTCATTGCCAGCGGAGCTGGAGAAAAAGCAACTACCAAAACGGAAATACAGATTAGTAATCCAAATCCTATTACAACAAATAGCACCTTACATACGCTAGAAGCGAATGAAAAAAAATCATTTGATTTTACCGTATTTGGCACTAGTGGCAGTAACAATGCTACGGTAGAATTCTCTACCCTACCTCCTATGGATTTTAGTAAAAGGTTGGCGTACCTTATATCTTATCCTCATGGTTGTGTAGAGCAAACTACATCGGCAGCATTTCCGCAATTATTCTTATCCTCTATTTTAGATATTAGTTACAACCAACAAAAATCTACAGAGAAAAATATAAAAGCAGCGATTAAAAAGTTGTCAGATTTCCAAACTACAGATGGTGGACTTAGTTATTGGCCTGGTAACAGCTACGCAGATGAATGGGGCACCAACTATGCAGGGCATTTTATGCTAGAAGCTAAGAGTAGAGGGTACCAGTTACCGTTAACCTTTTTAAGCAACTGGCTACGTTATCAGACTAAAACAGCTAGAGAATGGAATGGGGCAAGATATAGCTACAACACGGACCTTACCCAAGCCTACCGCTTATACACCTTAGCCCTTGCACAACAACCAGAACTTGCTGCTATGAACCGCTTAAGAGGGCAGTCTAATCTTAGTAATAATGCTAAATGGCGTTTGGCTGCTGCTTATGCCTTAATTGGCAAAAAAAGTATTGCTCAAGAGCTTATAAATAAGGCTAACATTGAAATAACTCCTAAAAGGGAAGATTATCATACCTACGGTTCTGTATTTAGAAATAGAGCGATGGCACTAGAAACCCTTGTACTATTGGGTAGTGATAAGCAGCGCGAATTAGCCTTAAGTTTGGCTAAAAATTTATCTTCAGATAAATGGTACAGTACGCAGGAAACAGCCTATGCCTTATTAGCCATGGCTAAAATGGCCAAGAAAAACGGCGGAAAAGCTATAGACCTTAGCTACATTTATAACGGTAAAGAATACAATGTTAAGAGTGACAAAGCCCTTGCCATTCGCGATTTACCTATTCGTAAAACCACAGCAACAGTGACCGTAAATAATAAGCGCAACAATGTGGTTTATGCCACTTTAAATTTACAAGGGCGTTTGCCTGTGGGTCAAGAGTTAGAGCAACAGCAAAAAGTAGTACTTAAAACCAGCTACATCAATAGTGATGGGAGTAGCCTTTCTGTTGACCAGTTACGACAAGGAACAGAATTCCAAGCCCGTATTAGTGTAACCAACACTACTAATGATGATATGGATAATCTTGCGCTAACCCAATTATTGCCAAGTGGCTGGGAGCTAGTAGATACTTCCTTTGTAGATAACAACAACAATTCTCAAGGTGTAGATTACCAAGATACCAGAGATGATAGAACGCATTTTTATTTTGGTTTAAAAGCCAAGAGTTCTAAAAGCTTTGTGGTGAGACTAAATGCCTCCTATCTAGGCACATATTATCTACCTGGCTCGCAAGTAGAAGCTATGTATGACAATACGATTAGCGCACGTACCAAAGGCACTTGGGTAAAAGTAGTGCAGTAAAGTAAAGGGTGTTTGTTGCATGAAGTGGATTGCAGTTTTAAAAAGACACCGCATACAACTAGGGATAGCCTCGCTACTATTCCTAGTTTGGCTTTTCTGTTTACCTAAACCCCTATTCACTGCTCCAACAGCAACTGTAGCTTACAGTAAAGAAGGGCTACTCATAGGTGCGCGTATTGCCTCAGATGGGCAATGGCGATTCCCCGCTGTAGATAGTGTTCCTTACAAATATGAGCAATGTATTTTACAATTTGAAGACGCTTATTTTTACAAGCATCCAGGTTTTAATCCTGTATCCATGTACAAAGCCCTACAACACAACCTAACCAAATCTACACGTAGAGGGGCAAGTACGCTAACACAACAGGTAATACGGTTAAGTAGAGGTCAAAAAAAACGTTCTTACCTAGAAAAACTTATCGAAATTTTCATGGCTACACGGTTAGAAGCGAGGTATTCTAAAAATGAAATATTAAAAATGCACGCAAGCCACACACCTTTTGGTGGTAATGTTGTAGGCTTAGAGACCGCCGCTTGGCGGTATTTTGGATTACCAGCAGCACAACTAAGTTGGGGGCAAAGCGCTGCCTTAGCAGTTTTACCTAATGCACCTTCCTTAATTTTTCCGGGTAAGAATGACACTTCCCTGTTAAATAAAAGAAATCGACTATTAAGAAAGTTACATGCAACGGCAATAATAGATGCTACAGAATTAGAGTTAGCATTATTAGAACCGCTACCAAAAAAACCGCTACCCTTACCAGATTATGCTTCTCATTTAACAGCGCGTATAGCAAAAGAATACCCTGGACAAAATATAAAAACCACGATAGATTTTGCCCTGCAAGGCCAATTAAATAATATCGCACTGCGTCATCATCAACAGCTAGCAAGCAATCAAATTCATAATTTAGGAATTGTAGTTTTAGAGGTTTCCTCTAAAGAGGTTCTTGCCTATATTGGGAACACGCCAAATAAAAAAACAGAAGCGTATTACGTAGATATGGTTACCGCACAACGTAGTACAGGTAGTACGCTTAAGCCATTATTGTTTGCTGCTCTGCTAGAAGAAGGTCATCTTTTGCCCAACACTTTAGTAGAAGATATACCAACCGTCATTAATGGTTACGAACCCAAAAACTATGATAACTCTTTTAGTGGACTAGTGCCTGCCAGTAGCGCCTTAACCCGTTCTTTGAATATCCCTGCCGTGCGTTTATTGCAAGACTACGGTTTAGAAAAATTTTATCACAAATTAGAAAAAACGACCTTACACAGTATTGATAAACCGCCGCACCATTATGGATTACCTATTATTCTTGGTGGCGCGGAGAGCAGTTTATGGCAATTGACTAGCACCTTTGCCGGTATGGCAAATACTGTGAATTATTACGTAAAGAACAGCAGTCAATACCGTAAAAACGAATTTCAATTGCCGCATTACCAAAAAGAAATTATACCGAAACAAGGCTCTAATCAATTTTCACCACCCTTTTTAGGTGCAGGCAGTTTGTATACCACACTGCAAACCCTTCGCAAAGTTAATAGACCAGAAGGTGATGAGAATTGGTATTTCTTTGATGACTCCCAAGCCTTAGCGTGGAAAACCGGGACAAGTTTCGGATTTAAAGACGCTTGGGCCGTTGGTACTACTCCAAAATACGCTATAGGAGTTTGGGTAGGGAATGCCGATGGGGAAGGCAGGCCAGGACTAACGGGTATCACGGCTGCTGCACCATTATTGTTTGATGTACTGCGCAGCCTGCCAAAATCGGGTTGGTTTTCCACACCTTATGATGATATGGCAACGGTGCAAGTCTGTACCAAAAGCGGTTATAATGCCACTCCCTATTGCGAAGATAGTCTTGAAGAACTAGTACCAACTAACGGTAAGCGCGGTGCACCCTGCCCTTACCACACTCAAATATCATTAGACCAAACGGGTACCTTCCGTGTAAATAATGCGTGCTATCCCTTAGCAGAAATGCAACAAAAATCATGGTTTAGCTTACCGCCTCAGTTAGAATATTATTACGCTCAAAAACAAAGCAATTACCAAGCTTTACCTCCCTTTTTAGACGGATGTTCTGCCCTTAATAATGACAGAATAGCTTTCATCTATCCGAAGAAAAATGAAACCATTCTGCTCCCTAAAGGATTTGATACTAGTCCTGAAGATGTTGTTCTAAAATTAGCCCACCAGCAAAAAGATGCCAAAGTGTATTGGTACATAGACCATACTTTTGTAGGCGAAACAGAACACTTCCATGAGTTGCTAGTTCCTATTACTCCTGGCGAATATACTCTTAGCGTAATGGATGAGGAAGGCAACCTACTTAGCCAAGAAATAACTGTAGCAACTGCAAGTACAGACTAGGCCTACTTATTTTTTACGCATAAATACGGTAATTGGCACTCCAGAAAAATCAAACTGCTCTCTTATTTGATTTTCTAGAAAACGCTTGTATGGATCGCGCACGTACTGCGGCAAATTGCAAAAAAATGCAAACTGCGGGTATTGCGTAGGCAGCTGCGTACAGAACTTAATTTTAACGTATTTCCCTTTTAGCGAAGGTGGAGGCCTGTTCTCAATAATAGGCAACATAATATCATTGAGCTTGCGTGTAGGGATTCTTCTAGAACGGTTTTGGAATACCTCTACGGCGGTTTCTATAGCTTTGTAAATACGTTGCTTATTGAGCACCGAAACAAATAGAATGGGCACATCATCAAAAGGTTCAATTTGTTTTTTAATCGCCTTGGTATAATCCCGTACAGAATTGGTTTCTTTAGAAACCAAATCCCATTTATTTACTAAAATGACAATCCCTTTATTATTACGTTGTGCTAACCAAAAAATGTTTTGCACTTGCCCATCAAACCCACGTGTGGCATCTAACATAAGAATACAAACATCACAATGTTCAATAGCCCTTACAGAGCGCATTACGGAGTAAAATTCTAAATCTTCTCTTACTTTGGCTTTTCTTCTTATCCCCGCGGTATCTACCAAATTAAACTCGAACCCAAACCTGTTATACTTGGTATCTATACTATCTCTGGTGGTACCCGCAATGTCTGTAACTATGTATCTGTCCTCTCCTATTAGAGCGTTGATAAAAGAAGATTTACCGGCATTAGGTCTCCCCACCACGGCAAAACGTGGCAAATCGTCCTCTACTTCTACCTCTTCTGGCAATACTTTTACCAACGCATCTAACAAATCACCTGTACCACTACCATTAATACTAGAAAGGGTAAAATATTCTCCGAGTCCTAAGGCGTAAAACTCCACCGCATCTGCTTCGCGTTGTGCATTATCTACTTTATTAACGGCTAAAAAGACCGGCTTTTCTACGCGACGCAACAAATTAGCCACGTCTTCATCCATACCCGTAACGCCAGATTCTACATCTACCATAAAAATGATGGCATCTGCCTCCTCTATTGCTAACTCTACTTGTTTATCTATCTCTTGTTCAAAGATATCATCACTCCCAACCACATAACCACCGGTATCGATAACAGAAAAGTCCTTACCGTTCCAGTCGCTCTTACCATAATGACGGTCTCTAGTAACCCCACTAACCGCATCTACAATAGCTTCTCTACGCTGAATTAAACGGTTAAAAAAGGTGGATTTACCAACATTAGGTCTCCCTACAATAGCAACAATAGCGCCCATCCAATGAAATTTTTGGCAAAAGTACCATTAATTTTTATAGGCTGCTATTTCTTAAGGATTTGTGGTAGAAAATATGGGGTCTTTCTACTTTTCTTTTCTAAAAACATTAAATAACTCTTAAATATCACTTGATTCTGCTTCTATATCATCCTTATGCCTTGGGCTTGTTGTAATTTAACGGTTGTTTTAAAAATGATTCGCGATGAATATGGAAATCAACGACACAAATACTTTACTATCCTATACGGCAAATACAGAACGTTACCAAAAAATGCAATACAAACGTTGTGGTAATTCTGGTATTCTATTGCCCAAACTTTCTTTAGGACTGTGGCATAATTTTGGCGATACGGACGATTTATCTAAAGCGAGAACCATCTTAAGAACCGCTTTTGACCACGGAATTACACATTTTGATTTAGCCAATAACTACGGTCCTCCTTACGGAGCTGCAGAGACTAATTTTGGTCGAATTTATCAACAGGATTTTAAAAATTACCGGGACGAACTTCTAATTTCTAGCAAAGCAGGATACGATATGTGGCCTGGCCCTTACGGTAATTTTGGTTCTAAAAAGTACTTAGTAGCCAGCATAGACCAAAGTTTAAAACGGATGGGGCTAGACTATGTAGATATTTTTTATCATCATAGACCAGACCCAAATACGCCATTAGAAGAAACAATGGCCGCGCTACACCAGTTAGTGACGCAAGGTAAAGCCCTGTATGTTGGTATCTCTAATTATCCTGCAGCACAAACGGCAAAGGCATATACTATATTAAAGGAAATGGGGACTCCACTATTAATACATCAACCTAAATATAGTTTATTTGAACGATGGGTAGAAGAAGGGCTACTACAAGTTCTAGACGAAAAACAAATAGGTTCCATTGTGTTCTCTCCATTAGCACAGGGCTTATTAACGGATAAATATTTAGACGGATTTCCAGAAGACTCCCGCGCTGTAAGAGATGCACGTTATTTAAAAACCAATCAAATTACCGATGAAGTTTTAACTAAAATCCGAGATTTAAATTCGCTTGCAAAAGAAAGAGGACAAAGCTTAGCACAAATGGCTATAGCCTGGCTATTGCATAAACCACAAGTAACCTCTGTCTTGGTAGGGGTTAGCAAGCCCCAACAGCTAAAAGATAATGTAAAATCACTTGATAAACAAGATTTCACCAACGAAGAATTAGAACGTATAGAAACTATTATAGATGCTAACAACTAATCATTTTGCTTTTTACAATACAGTATTTAGGTAAATACAGTGTACTGAAAAATGAATTCCAGACCAGTACATTATTCTCTCAACTTAATTAATGCGTTGTGTATTGCTTATGGGTTAAATAGTTCAGCATCATTCTTAAAACATTTAAATTCTATAGGATTATTGCTATAATCTAAGACAAACATAGTCTGTTGCTCTCCTTGCTTTCCCTTATATCTGGTTTGTGGCGGAACTATAAATTTTATATCATGTATCTCCAAAGCTTTCTGCACCTTTTTAAACGTATTTTGGTCTAGAACACAACCAAAATGTGGAATTGGCACTTGTACTTGGTCTACGGTACCACAATAGTCTAAAGGCGGCATATTCTCTGAAACATGAGCAGACAATTGATGGCCAAAAAAATCAAAATCTATCCAACTTTCACTTTGTCGGCCTATTTTGCATTGTAAAACTTCATGATAAAATTGGTACGTACTGGCAATATCTTTTACCTTGAACGCATGGTGAAAAACGTGCATTATTAATATCCTTTATGTATTGAAACTTGGTTGAGCAGGTCTTCTTCTGCTATGGCCTTATTATAATTCATTACAATACCCGCTGTTGCCGTACTTATATTGGTTAAGGCTGCAACATGGGGTGTTATCTGTATTTTATTGTGCTCCCAAAAGGGATGGTTTTCTGGCAATGGTTCCGTTCTAAAAACATCTAATAAAGCGCCAGAAAGATGCCCCCTGTTTAAAACGGCTAAAAGGTCTTCTTCTACCAAATGCTCCCCTCTACCCACGTTAATTAGAAAAGCATTTTTGGGTAATGACATCAGTAAGTTCTTATTTAAAATACCTTCTGTATCTGCAGTATAAGGTAACATGTTAATTAGAACTTTTGCTTTTGCAACAGCTTTAGATAATTCTGTTTTTCCATAAAAACAACTTACACCATCTAAATTTTTAGCATTTTTAGCCCAGCCAGTTACTTTAAATCCCATGCCTGCCAATTCCGTTGCCACGTACGCCCCAATTTTACCTAAACCTAACAAACACACCTGTGTTTCTGCAATAGTATTGTAGCTTTTTTGCCCCCAAACCTTATTGGTTTGTGCTTTTTGGTAGCAATTCGTTCCCCTGATAAAATTTAAAATTCCAGTGAGTACGTAGGTAAACATATCTTTTGCTAACTGCTGGTCTACTACCCGGGTTACGGCAACTTTAGGTGGTAGTTTTTGCGTATTGATGATGTGATCTACAGATGCACCTACAGATTGTAGCACCCGTACATTTGGGTAGGTTTTCAACACATCAAAATCCGCTTTCCAACACAATGCAAAAGTTGGCTCTTCCTTTTGGGAGACCTGCGGGTGTATTTCTACCTTAACCTTGGGCAATCGCCTTTTAAGCTCTTCTTGCCAAGGTTTAGGGTTCTTATTGGTAAAACAGATAACTATACTCATTTTTTTATTTCAAATTTCTGATTAGCTGCTTTAACTACAAAGTGGATTAATCGGTATATTTAAATTTTAACCATTGATTTTTATGTTAAAATGAAAAATACCAACGATTTTTCTGCCGACAGCATTGACCTTGCCATTTTACAAGCTTTACAAACTGATTCTAGACAATCTTTTGCTGCTATTGGCCGAAGCATAAATTTATCTGCTTCTGCTGTTAGAGAACGGGTGTTAAAGATGGAGGATACTGGACTTATAAAAAAATACAGTGTTACCGTAGACTATTCCTTATTGGGATATGATTTAGAAGCCATAATTCTAGTAAAGGTGTTTCATGGAAAACTTAAACCTTTCTTAGCCTTTTTACCCCAACTAAAAGCAGTACAAAAAGCACATAGAATTACGGGTAACCAAAATGTACATTTACATGTTTTACTAAAAAATCAATTGCAATTACAACAGCTTATAGATAGTTTGATGGATTATGGAGACACCCACACTTTGTTAGTACTTTCTGAGATTGAAACAAACTAAAACAAGGATTGCTTAGTATTTTTTTCGGTGGGTAATCTTACCTTTCTCGTTATACGTTTTCCATTCCCCAATTGGCATACCATTCTGGTAATATCTTTCTTGATGCAGTTCACCGTTTTTGTGATACGACTTCCAAGTGCCATCTTTTTCATCGTTCTTATAAAATCCTTTTACCACTAAACTTTCTTCCAAATCATATTCTTGATGCATCCCCTCTTTAACTTTTACGTGTGTATTGCTGGATGGATGGCGAAAAGAAGTTAAGGATTCTATTTTACCTTGGTCGTCAAAGTCTTGGTACTGAACAAACTCATAATAATAACTACCTCCTTCTTTTGGATCTTCTATTAAATTAGAATGGGTAATAACAGATCGCAAAAGTCCATCGCGAGAATAATTGAATTTTACATTAGTTTCTACTGGGCATCCTTCACCAACGTAAGTCATTTGTTCTTCTATTTTTCCCTCTTTAGTATAGGTTATCCAAGTTCCAGCTCGTTTATCTGACCAGTATTCCCCTTCTGTCTCTATTATGCCATTCCTGTAATATTCTGTGAATAAGCCTTCTAATTTATCATTCTTATACTTACGGTACTTTTTAAGTTGACCATTGTCATGGTAGTCTTTTTTAATGCGAATGTTTGCGGCTTTGTCTTCTTCTACAAGTGTTTTTAGTGTGATTTTATCTGCGTAATAAACTTTTTTAAAGTTCTTCTGATTGGTGTTTTCTGAATACTCTTTACGCTCCAAAAGCGCTCCATTTAAAGAAAAGCTTTCCCAGACGCCTACTTTTTTTCCTTCCTTATAAGCCCCTTTTTGAATTATTTTTTTTGAAGCGCTATTTTTATCCTTGGAGATTACCTCATCTTTATCTTGCACATATCTTATGTATGTTCCGTGCAATTTTTCATCTTGCCCGTATGTTCCTTCTTCCAAAGCATATAGTTCTCCTCTATAACCTTCTAGCTGATTTTTAAATGGGCCTATTCTTTTACCACCCACGTAGGAATACTCATAATATAAGGTTCCATCAGGATTATACTTGGTATGCTTACCTTCTTTTAATCCATTGCTATAAACAATGGTTTCTATTAACTGCCCTTCTGCATTATAATATTCTTGTTTCCCGTCTTTTTTGCCTGCTACTAGTCTTGCTATACTAATAATTTGACCTTGTTTATTCTTATATTTTTTCTCGGTTATCGTAATAGTATCACGTTGGGTATATGTTATTTCTACTTGCTTTTCTTCGCCTTCCTCCAGTGTTAGTATTTCTTCCAATTGCGCTGTATCTGGATTGTACATTTTAAAAGTACCATAACCATTATTTAAAGTACCGTGGCTTAAAGCTTTACCATTGATATCAAAGAAAGCCTGAACATTCATTAATCTTCCATCTTTATATTTCACTTTAGAATGTAACTGCCCATTCTTAAAGTAAGTGCTCATAATGCCTGTAGGAATACCGTTCTTTAAAAAGCCTTCAATAGCTTTCTTTCCATTTTTGTGGTATGTTGTAAAAGAACCATTTACTCTATTTTCCTTGTATACATAAGAAGATTGTAATGTACCATCCTCATAATACATATTCCAATTCCCTATCATGAGACGTTCTTCGGTTACTCCATTGAAAGTGGGCTGAGCTACTTTTACAAATGGTCCCTTTGCTTTTAGTGTCCCATTTACATGGTAATACTCCATAGTACCAATGGCTACTTGGCCTTTAGTATAGTTTTCATCTGTTGTATATACTAACTTTAATTCTGGAATGCCCTCAACAGTATACCAAATCTCTTCTGTTGCAATACCATATACAGGATGGACTATTTGTCGCTTTTCTTGTTTTTGCCCGTATATAGTTATAACGTTACATAAGATATAGGTTAGGAAAAGGAATCGTATTAGCATGCTGTAGTTTGTGGTTTTTTAGACTGCCTTTAATAGCAATACTATAGGTTAAAAAATAACGGTACCCTATAAATTATAGTATAGTAGTCTACTATAAAAAGTAGCATGCGAATATGGCACATCAGCTCCATCACTAAACATATAGTCACAAAAAAAGCACCACTTTCGTGGTGCCCTTACCTAATTATGAACAGTTATTTCTATTAGTTCTCGTAAATAGTAACAGTGCCGCTAACTTCATTACTAACCACCAACAAATCTTTACCTGTTGGGCTGTCTGCGGCTGCGATAGCTAGAACACCTTCTGGCGCTACATCACCACTAGTTTCTAACAACTGAATAAATTCTGGCGCAGCAGGATTACTAACATCGTACACCAAAACTTGATTGTTACGTTCCAAGCCAACGAATAAGATGTGTTTGTTACCTATTTTCTGTACAGTTACGGCTTCTGGCTCAGCACCTTTATCATCACTTCTACCATCTTCTCCATTGAAAGTATCGGGGGTTAGCTCTAAGGTCTTCTGAGCAATATCATTACCACTATCATAGACCATTTCTCCGGTACCGGTCCAAATAGTAAAAGAACGCGCGCCAAAACTATACAGTTCATCAAAATCGCCATCGTTATCAATATCACCTTTAGTCAACGTAATTTTTAATCGTCCTAAATTTTCATCTGCCTGCAAATTTTCCCAATCTGGAAAAGCTGTAGGATCAAGCACTATGTCTTTAATTCTTTCTTCCTCCACAAAACCAGGGTCTCCTTCGTACTCACGAGCATCGCCTTCATTTGCAGTAACTATATAATCCATTCCGTTTACACTGTAATAAGCAATAGCATCTGGATGATACGTACCAAACACAGGAACGCTACGCAACTCAGTTTTATCATCCTTGTCACTTGGATCAATCTCATTCCCCGGTAATGAATAATCTTTGTAACCTAATGGTAAAATTGTTTCTATGGTTTTGGTTTCTAGGTTAACCACAGCTACACCATTATTTTCTTGTAAACTTACCCAAGCTTTTTTGCCATCATCAGAAACTGCTACGTATTCTGGTTCAACATCCATAGCCAAACTAGCATTAGGACCAAAAACGCGGAATCCATTTTCTAGTAAGCTTTCTTTGGCTCCATTAAAGGCTTCAAAATCTAAATGTGTACAAGCTCCCGTAGCTACTTCTACAATAGAAATTGTACCTTTTGGGTCTACCGTGTAATCATCATTTGGTTCGCCTTCATTCGCTAATATTACGTATGTACCGTCTGGTGTAAAAGTTACCATATCTGGCAATGCTCCCACTTTAGAAGCAGAGATAAACTGTAAACTTTCTGTATCATAAAACTTAACGTAGCCATTATCTTGTTTCACCTCTTGTTCTACAGCCACTGCTAGTATACCATTTTTAACAGCAACACTATTGGGTGCACCAGCGCCATTCAACGCAATATCTGCCACGAACATTGGAGCATCAACATTAGAGATATCATAAACGGTAATTACGTCTTTCTCTACATTCACCGTAAACAGTCTCCCCGTAGCCGCGTCGAAAGCAGAAATTTCTGCAGCACCTTCACCACCCACCGTAAAGGTTTTTTTGTGCGTGAAATTGATGGATACTGGATTTTCACCTTCCATACCATCCCCATTGGTACCACCATCCCCAATAAAATCGTCTAAATGTTCGCAAGAAAATAAAAGTGCCGCTGCTGCAAAGAATACAGCTGGTCGTGTAAATTTTTTCATTTTGTTCGGTATTATTTATCGTTTCAATATCTTAAATAACAACCGTTTAAAAGTTATGCCAATCCTAACCTTACCTTTAGTTTTAGTAAGGTTAAGCCTAAGAAAAGGTTACCTAAACTATAACATAATCTTAGGGAATACTAACAAGGCTTTAACGACTGTACACTGGCGCTGACCCGTATATACTATGAACAAAAAAACAGAACCTATGAAAACTTTGAAATCTATTGCCCTTACCTTGGCAATGGTATGCAGCACTGCTTTAACAGCACAAGACAAGAAACAAGAAAAACTTATAGTTGATGCCCACAAAGCGCATGAACAACTTGTAAAAGCGGATACTGGACTAGAAAACTTTTTCACCAACTCTGCCGGATATGTCATTTTTCCGAATGTAGGTAAAGGTGGATTTATTGTTGGTGGCGCCTCTGGTAATGGTGTAGTTTACGAAAATGGAAACATTGCAGGTTACGCTAATCTTAAAAAGTTAAATGTTGGATTACAAGCTGGTGGGCAAGCAATAATTGAGGTCATCTTTTTTGAGACGGAAGAAGATTTAGCCGAATTTAAAACAGATAATTTTCAGTTTTCAGCAGAAGCTTCTGCGGTAGCAGTAAAATCTGGAATCGCCTACAACGCAAAATATAAAGATGGTGTAGCTGTGTTTGCTTTACCTAAAGCAGGATTAATGGCAGATGCCTCTGTAGGTGGACAAAAAATTGAGTTCACCCCCGTAAAATAATCGTTTTTTGATTGATTGATGTTGATTGGAAAAGGTTGGCCCGCTAGTGCCAGCCTTTTCTTTTTTTTATTTCTGTTGATACCCAAAGCGTTTTAACTGGTTGCTATTACTGCGCCAGTTCTTATTTACTTTTACATAAATTTCTATATGTACTTGTTTATCAAAAAATAGTTCTAAATCTTTTCTAGCTTCTACCCCTACTCTTTTTAGGGCACTGCCTTTGTGACCTATGATAATCCCTTTTTGACTATCCCGTTCCACCATAATTATAGAACGTATACGAATGATATCTTCGTCCTCAAAAAATTCTTCTGTTTCTACTTCTACAGCATACGGAATCTCCTTTTTATAATGTAGTAAGATTTTCTCTCGGATAGTTTCGTTTACAAAAAAACGTTCTGGCTTATCTGTTATTTGGTCTTTTGGATAGTATGCCGGTCCTACGGGTAGCAACTCCAAAATACGCTCAAATACTTCTCTGACATTAAAATTTTGAAGCGCGGAAATGGGATGAATTTCTGCTCTTGGTAGTAAATCTTGCCAATATTGAATTTGCTCTTCTAAAACTCCTTGTTCCGAAGTGTCTATTTTATTCAATAACAATAACACCGGAATCTTACTATGCTGTATTTTTTTAAAAAAAGCTTCATCTTTAAGTCCCTTTTCACCAATTTCTACCAAATACAACAATACATCTGCATCTTCAAAAGCCGACTTCACAAAATCCATCATACTGGTTTGCAGTTCGTAGGCTGGTTTAATGATACCAGGCGTATCTGATATCACTACCTGAAAATCATCCCCATTAACAATACCAAAAATACGGTGACGTGTAGTCTGTGCTTTAGAGGTGATAATAGATAGTTTTTCGCCGACAAAGGCATTCATCAAGGTAGATTTACCCACATTTGGGTTACCTATAATATTTACAAAACCAGATTTATGTTCTCCCATAACTATTGTTTTTTGTGCATGCGAGGTTTAGGTAAGTTTCTATCATACATCACAATACTCCCCGCAACCGCAACATTCAAACTTTTAATCGACTTAAATTGTATTAAATGATGTGCTTTATCGCACGCCACTCTACTTAATCCGTGGTCTTCTGCACCCAACAAATAAACACACCTTCTAGGGTGATTAAAGGTTTCTAGTGCCACGGCATTTTCCTTCATTTCTACACCAACCAATTCTGCTCCTTTTGGTAGATTTTTATAAAAATCTTCAAACGTATCATAATGAAAGTAAGGCATAGCCTTTACCGCATGGTGGGTATCACAAGCCTGTTTGGCATATCTATTACCAATAGTAAAAATAAAGCTTGCTCCTAAATTCTGTGCCGTCCGCCATAAAACGCCCAAATTTTCTGGCGTTTTGCCATTTTGGATGCCAATTCCAAAAAACTCGTGCTCAAAATTATCTGTGCTCACTCTTTAATTTCTGAAAATAAATTTTTGCCTCTTTATTTACTTTAGGCGCCAACAAAAGTACGGCAATCATATTGGGTATCACCATTAATGCATAGGAAAGGTCTATTAAGTTTTTAACTAAGTCTAATGATGCTACAGCAGCAAAAACTATCATAATTACAAAATACACATTATACCATTTACCAATTTTGGCATTGGTTAAAAAAGACAGACTTTTTACACCATAATAGGAGTATGTAAATAAGGTAGAAAGTGCAAAAGCGGAAACGATAATCATTAACAGCACATCACCATACCCAAAAAGTGAAGCGTTAAAAGCAGAAAGCGTCATTAAAATACCACTAACATCCTCTTTGTAAGCACCACTTAAAATAATTACAACGGCTGTGAACGTGCAGACTAAAATGGTATCAATAAAAGGCCCTAACATGGCCACTAAGCCCTCTCTTATAGGCTCATTATTCTTAGATTGACCGTGGTACATGGGGGCACTCCCTAAACCAGCTTCATTAGAAAACATAGCTCTGCGCACCCCAATAATGACTAAACCCCAAAATCCACCAGTGACTAGGGTATTAAAATTCCAGGCTTCTGTTATTATCAATTGCAAGGAAGGTAAAATTTCCGAAGCATTCATAACCATCACCACCAACACTGCAACCAAATAAACCATGACCATGAAAGGCACTATTGCCGTAGCCACTTTTGCTATGTTTTTTAATCCTCCAAAAATAACCAAAGAAGAAACCAATGCTAACACAATCCCCACACCTAGCTTCCAGTTAAATTCTCCTAAACTTGCAATATTGTCATTTGGCGCTACAACTTCCATGAAGGTTTCTGTGAACTGATTGGCAGTAAACACGCCTAAAAACCCAAATAAACCTGCAATACTAAAGAAAATGGCTAAGGGTTTATATTTTTCTCCTAAGCCTTTTGTAATGTAGAACATTGGACCACCTTGCATAGCTCCATTAGAATCTTTACCCCTAAACATTATGGATAAACTACAAGAATAAAACTTAATACACATCCCGATTATAGCGGTAACCCAAATCCAAAAAACAACCCCAGGACCACCATCATGGATAGCAATGGCCACACCGGATATGTTACCCAACCCTACTGTTGCAGCTACTGCCGCAGATAGCGCCTGCAAAGAACTTACATCCCCTACAGCAGAGGCATCCTCATATTTACCCCTAGTAATGTCTATGGCATGTCTAAAAAACCGGTATGGTAAGCCTTTAGAATATAGCACTAAAAATACCCCTCCACCAATAAGCAATAGAAACATGGGCCATTCTGTCCACTTTATTGCTTCTTGTAAAAAACTGTTTAAACTTTCCATGCTGCCGAAGGTAGCTATTTTACTAGTATTAACGATAACCGGGCTTTAGAATTGAAATAAAATTAAAAATGATTTTAAAGTTAATTTGGTGTATTCTAAAAAAGGGTTGTATATTTGCCTTCCGATTCGCAAAAAGATACGTTCTTGAATCGAATTATATTGACAAGTTAGTTGCTACGCAAGCAACAGTAAACATACATCGCGGGGTAGAGCAGTAGGTAGCTCGTCGGGCTCATAACCCGAAGGTCGCTGGTTCGAGTCCAGTCCCCGCTACTAAGGCTAAGGCCAGAAAAATCAACGGTTCGTCCAAAACGAGCCGTTTTTTTATGCCTGAAATTTCCGTATTTCTAGCTGCCGTACACGATTTCGTACACGATTCCACAATGAAGAAAGACTTTAGCCCAAATAATAACAGATTAAGATGCCACTTATCGCCTATTGAAAACTTTCTTTAAGAAGATTAATTAATCCTTTTTTTTTGAACTTTTGATTATCTCAGTTCTTTGTAGCGGATAGTTATTTATAATTCATCAAATAATATCACTTTGATGTTTGGAAATTGAGTGCTTAATTCTTTTTTCAAACCGATAATATGAGCGGCCCCAACAAATAAAATACTCTTATTAAAATTATTCTTATTGATTTGTGTACCAAGATTGTAAGCAAAACGTCTATTCCTTTGGTTAAAATAGTCAACAGCCTTTACACAATCAGAGTTTTGTTGATTTGTATACTTAAGTCCACTTAAACTATCTAGAAGTTGAAGGTGTTTAATTCTATTATTGATTATTCCGTATTTACCCACAACTGAAGGTAAAATTTCTCTTAGGAATAGTTTTCGAGCTAATTTGTTTTCTTTTCTTTTGTATGATGTACCTACCAAAGCCTTCTCACAAGCTCTCCAATGTTTATGGAATTCTCCATTAGTTTGTTGGTCATCAGCAGCATATATTTTTTTATGACGTAGCCTAAGTGCTAACTTTCTAGATAACTCAAAGTTTTCGTGCCTTCGAGACTTTTTATGACCATTAGGAAAATAATCTTGAATATATTGGTAATAATAGTAGTTTGGATAATCCCGTTGATAGGCAAATGAAAGTTTAATTTTGCTAAAATCATCTTTGGTCAATTTATCAAAATCTTTGCTCAACAAATAGTTTAATGAATCCTTATTGAATTTAAATTCTTCTTTAACTTTTATAGAATACTTATAAAACTCTTGAAGGCTTTTGCTATATCCATTTTTCAAATACTGCCAGCTTAAAGAGTCATCAGGCATAGCAGTTTCTACAAAAATAGCTTCAGGATTATAACGTAATGACTTTTTAAACAGCGGTCTGTAACTGTTTTTTAAAATCTTAGGCACCTGATGCATTGTCCCAACTAAAACAATTTCTTTACGTTGTCCAATTGCAAAAGAATAAATAAAGATTATAATAAGAAAAAGTAAATTCTTCATCCTCATATTTTTAAATAACCTAAATTAATATCTTTCTGTCATAATATGAATATCCATATCGTATAAAACCACTAAATCTTAGACGGGCAGAAAATCCCATTTTTGAACTTTAATCATTTTATAAATTCAACCGGGAAGTATACCTGGGAATCCACCTGTTGTCCATTTATAATCCCAGGTTGGAATTGAAAGCCGCAGTTTTGTATGATGTCAGAGGCTACCAAATAGAACCCAGAGTCGTCTTTCTCGTATGGCTCAATATATCCAATTGTTCCATCCTTTAGAAGCAAAAAACTCATGTAACAGATGTACTTTTCACCATCTTTACTAGAGACCTTTGAGACTTTCTCTTGATAGCATTGTATCTGTTCAGGAGTTGGTTGCATCATCTCAGCTCGACTGTCCAACGCTGAGAAAGCAGCTGCCACAGGTTTTTTAGGAAGTTCAAAATCATTATCATCAACATTGCGTTCTACTATTTTAACTGCTTCCTGTATCTCGTAGTATGTATCGTATTCTGTTATGGTTTTTAGGGCTATTGCTCCATTTACTTCTTTGAGTTTATTGTACCAATTTCCAGCTTGGTGCCCTTCAAAGTCAGAATAATTAACGCGGATATCGTCTGAATAATATGTTCGGGAGGTACCATACTCAGACTTTGTGACTACCATGTAGCAATCATGCCCTAGAACATTTATAATGCTGTCTTTATATACATTTGAACCAAAGTATTCAAAGTTCCCTTTTTGGGAATCCCTAAATGTCACGTATGGTTTGTCACGATAATCATCATACATTCTTTTGGTTTTATCATCATAGGTGTATGAATAATTATACTCGTTGTTTTTAAAGTATGTTGATTTATATTTCTTGGAAGTGATAACATATTTAGCTTGAGTGCCATGTTTCATATCAATGATGTCTTTTACATCAACTGTATCCGATTTGGGCAATATTTCAATTTGATAAGTGATTTCCCCACTGAAATATTGGGGATGGCATATGACTGGAAAGATTATTAAAAATAATACTAAGTTCTTCATCTATTGATTGTTGTTTTACTGTTTTGAGCTACTGTCTATGTTGGTCTATTTACCCTTTTTTTTGAACTCATAGGTGCTCTTCGAAATTCATTCTTTTCCCTAGAATCCTTACCACGTATATTTCGCCTGCATTATCAAATGAATAATAAATTACATGACCTTTGAAATTATAGAACTTTAATCCGTTGGCAATTGGTGAGGCATCTCTGGCGAGCTCCGGGCGTTCTGCTAGTTCTTCCAGAAAATCCTCCAGTCCGGTCAAATAACCAACAGCTTGCTCGATACCGAAATACTTTATCCCGTACTTATAAATTCCAATAATATCAAATTGCGCCCTAATGGAAAGATTATAGCTCCCCATCATCAACCTTCTTGATGATATCGCTTATTTTTAAAGGGCTTCGGCCGCTTTGCAAACCTTCATCTATGGCTTGCTTCAGTTCCAAGAGTTTCATATTCTCTGCCTGGTCTTTTCTGACAAGCTCACGGATATATTCACTGTCGTTGGTAAAATCCCCGTTTTCAACTCTTAGCTTAATCCATCTATCCTGTTGGGCCGTGAATGTTATTGATTTTCTGGTAGTTTGCATAAATATAAATTACGGTGCAATATAGTAATTATTCGCACCAGATTATATTTATTTTACGTTTCCGTGAACTTTGTTTCGGGATTACACTACCCTAAAAAGGGGATTCACCCATACTTTTTTTGAACTTTTACGTAAGATGCTTCGGAAAATCCATTCGACCACCTAAGACCCTAACTATAAATATTTCATTCTCCATTAAATAATAGTAAATTACGTGGGCCTTGTAACGATAACGTAGTAACATTTTATCCTTTATAGCTACATATCTTCTACCAAGCTCTGGATTTTCTGCCAGTTCGGCTAAAACACTTTTTAGACCTGCTGCATATTTTAAGGATTGTTGCTCCCCAAACTTTAGAACCGTGAATTTGGCAATTGCCTTGAAGTCCGCTCTTGCCTTGGCACTAATAATGTATTTATTCATTGGCATTGTGCTCTTTTATGGCCTCTTCCCAAATACTATCTATAGTTGCATCTGTAGGGCCACTCTCAATACCTTCAATAAGGGCTTCGTTCAAATCAACAATCCGTTTTCTACGTTCTTGATCTTGGCGAATTATATCTCTAATATATTCGCTATCATTTGTGTAAAAGCCTTGTTCTATCAAACTTTTAACATAGGCGTCTTGCTGCTCCGTAAAGGTGATGGATTTTCTAATTACAGCCATATTGAACCAATATTATTATTTATGATTCAATTTAAGCATATATTCTGGTTTTTACAAAATCCTTTTTTTGAACTTATAAATTAAAACATCATTTGATTCGAAGGTTTTCCATTTCAATCTTGAAAGACTCTTCCATCAAACGATACGTCTTCGTCTTCCGTCCTACTAGCATCTTCTCTGCGAGTGCATTTGACTTTGCAATTCCATACTGTGAAAAATCTCTTGCCACCTCAAGATTTCCGAGATATAAGTTAATATCTTTCATTAGTAATGCAAATCTACGCCTATTGAAAATCTCATATTTGCCCAGTAATTTGTAATCTTGATTTTCTATAACATCTTCAACAGAGATTTTGTCAAAAGGGTCTGGAAAATTTTCAAAATCTGAGTAAAATTGCGGACCAACGTTTAGAAAAGTTTCCAAAATGTTTTGGACCTGTTTCACATTCCTTTCTTCCTCTGTATAAAATTTCCATGTCCCAACTGATAGTCGTTCCCTAAAAAAACATTCAGTTACCTTCTTTTTTTCAATTGGTTTGTCGTGCTCATAAAGTGGTAAAAAATCGAAATGGATTCCTGTTTCACAATAAATACATCCTCCCATCCAACTACCGTACATCCCAAATAATTTCACCAAATGATTTTCCTCTATTCTTCTGTAATCGAAGCCGTTTCCAGTCCAACCCAATTCCTTCATTTTTGGTGAGAAATGCTTAGTTACGAGTTTTCTAAATTTAGTTGCATTCATTTTAGTAAAATAAAGCGTTAGGTCCCACTATGATCCTTATCTTGAACTTTATCTGAGACATCGTTTCATTTATTAAAGCTTTTATTTCGTGATGGGTTAAGATAATTAATCAGATAAATTTCTAAAGCAGAAGCAAGACAAAAATGCTCATTAGGGAAGCCAATGGTTAAAATACCAGTTAATTCCTGCCATTTTTCTGTTGGTAAATATTTGTTGGGATTTAGTTGAAGATTTTTGTTGGCTTTAAAATATCTTTTTAGACGAAAACCCAAACCGTGGTTTTTATAAATTCCTGAACCTTTACTAATACCAACCCCAATATAAATTACTTCGTCATTCTTTAAGAGCGCATAACATCCTTGTTTATCGTGATTAGGTATAGTTCCGTTAAAATTCCATTCAGATTTTTCCCAAGTAGGATTATCTCCGTTTTTTGGGTTCCAATAACGACTAAAAAAGTCATTTGTAACTGAATTTAAAAGGTCTTTTGTAATCATCTCTCAAATATGTGGCAACAATTAAATACCCGTAATAACGAATATCCCTTTTGTATAAAACTACTAAATCTTACACCGACAGAAAATCCTTTTTTTGAACTTTCAACGTTTTGGCTAAACTGCCTTTTAACGCGGTTTAGGTTTTGTTGTAGGTAGTTTCTTTTCTTTTAATTCAATAATTGTATGTAGTAAAAGAACATCACGTCCATTATTTGGCTCGATGTATCCGATTCCTACGAAATAATGCGTGTCACAATTATCACATTTGATGATCTTGCAAATTGTTCCTGTTCCTCCTAATTCAATTATTGATTCCAACTCGATTTTGATTTTTTCGGGATTAAAAGAATTCGCGTTTATATGATCAATATTTATACTACTATCCTGACAAACACGACAATTAAAATAATACGGAGTAACGGTTTTAAAATCTAGGATACAATATTCGGAGCTGAATCCATCAGTATTTAATAGATGCTGTTTTTCAACCTCAAAAGTTTTATCTGATTTATCGAGTGATTTAAATCCCATAATTCTAATTACCTACAACAATTAAATATCCGCATAATAACGAATATCGCTTTTGTATAAAACTACTAATTATTTGAAACTGATTAAATCGTTCTAATTGAACTTCCTTATAATATTTAAATGTAAAGACTCAAATGTTAAAACTTCTTCCCAAATCAAGTAAAAAAAAAGAAGGAAATCCCTAAACAACTAATACCACATTAATTTTAGAATAGCCTCAACATGGGGAAACTCTTTTTTACCCATTGGATGTTGAGAAACAATAAACTTTCTTTTTTCTCCAAAACAGTCAATTTCAAAGACCGAGGATTCATATTTGTCTCCCCACCCGATTACTTTTTTAGGCTCTGGTAAATTTTCCATTCTATCTATGCCCATTAAATTCTTTAAAAAATATCCTTCCCATCCACCAGTGAACATAACTATAATTTCCGGATTAAAGAATTCTAATTCTTTTTTAAAGATAGAAATACAATACTCTCTTTGAATGTTTCGCAATTTTATATTTGGATTGCCTCCAGTTTGGTTTGGAGCTACTTTAAAAAGGTTACTCCAGGCTATTTTTTTATGCCAATTTGAATCATGGATTGCTTGCATTTCAATTGCCACTCTTTTGACAACACGCCAGAATGCAGATTTTTTAGGATTATAGCCGTTCGTTTTACCATATGAAGTAACTACCCATTTAAGTTGGTCTGGTCTATTAAATAATCTATCATCTGAACTACCAAATATTATTTCTGAATCTATGATATTATGAATCCAACCATTAACCGCACGACCTACAAAAAAAACCTTTGCCTCTTCACTAACATCTAGAAAAGTTTCTCCCCATTGTGCACAAAACACACATGAACTTTCTTTGTATTTAGACTTGGCTATTTTATCTAACATCGGTTTATAATTTTCCAACAAATTCTTTCTAAATTTTTCTATCGTTCCCATGTTTAACTTAGTTTTATAAACCCTTATGCACTTTAGCATATTTCATAGTATATTAGTTTACCTATTCAAACCTATGCCTATCAAAAGTTTATAAAATTTTCCTTCTACTCAAAAACCTTTTGAGCATCCCCCAGTGATTAGGACAGGTTTTGCTCTAAATTAGGTTCTGGTTAATATTCATTAAGCTGCTTTTTGTTGTTCTCTCAAA
>NZ_SWKK01000019.1 GCF_005144745.1 Flavobacterium sp. ASW18X
CTTTTTTCCCTGCATACCTAAAGTTAACGCCCCAACGTTAAGATCGTCTTTACCCTATATGGTTTTTTCGTTAACTTGTGCAACAGGCACATTGGCTAAAAGTAATTGCTTGTTATCGTCTACTTTGGAAATTCCTACGGAATTTCCAACTTGGTGTGTTCTTGTAAAGTTTAGTGCCAGCCCACGCAACTACTCATAGTGCTAACAGTTGGCTGTATGCTAAAAAAAACCGTGCGACAGTAAATGAAAATCAGAAAAGTAAATATTCAGGATATTGAAAAACTAAAAGAAATCGGAAAATTAACTTTTGCCCAAACTTTTTCTTCAGAAAATAGCGAAGAGAATATGAAAGAATATTTGGAAAACGCATTTTCAACAGAAAAACTGGCTGCAGAACTAACGGACCAAAACACTGAATTTTACTTTGCGGAACTTGACAAAAAAATAATCGGATATTTAAAAATAAATGTTGGAGATTCTCAAACCGAAATTAAAGATAAAAACGCACTCGAAATAGAACGAATTTATGTACTAAAAGAATTTCACGGAAAAAAAGTTGGACAAATTCTCTATGGCAAAGCAATTGAGTTGGCTAAAGAAAATAATGTGGAATATGTTTGGTTGGGAGTTTGGGAACAAAATCCAAGAGCTATCAGATTTTATGAAAAAAATGGATTTAAAGCGTTTGACAAACATATTTTCAGGCTCGGAAATGATGAACAAACTGACATTATGATGAAACTAAAAATAGACTAAATCCGGTAGCTAACAATAAACTATACTGCTTTCTTGTCTTATGACAAGTTTTTTCTGTTTACGCTCTTCTAGTTTTGGCTCGTAATCATTTAAAAACAATCAAATGAACAACGAGACTTTATTTATGATGCTTTTTAAGTATCAACCAGACGCCGTAACATTATCCAAGGAAGAAGAAGCAACAGTAGCCCATGCTTGGGGTGAATTTATAGGTACCATCGCCCTTAAAGAAAAATTAGTGAGCACCCATCAATTAGGGCAACACTTGCAATATGTGGGCCATACCCCAAATAGTGGTATAACATCCAAAGAAATAATTGGCGGCAACATGGTAATTAAAACCAATTCTATGGAAGAAGCTTGTGCTTTAGCCCAAAACTCGCCCATACTACAACTGGGTGGTTATGTAGAAGTAAGAACTATAATTCCAATGCAAGATTAAAAATGAAAAAGATGATGTATATCCTAATCGCCATATTACTGGCAGGTATTGTTTTTGTATTAATAGCTGCTAACGCTACCAAACATATTTACTTAGAAAACAGCATTACCATACAGGCTCCTTTAGAACGGGTATTTAGTCAAGTACGGTATTTAGAAAAATTCCCAGAATGGAGCCCGTTTTTAGAGGTAGACCCTACCCAAAAGATAACCGTAACCGGTACAGATGGTACTATAGGGGCACAATACCATTGGGTTGGCAACCAAGGTAAAGATGTAGGCTACCAAGAATTAACAGCTATGGAAGAACAAGCAAAGCTGGTATTTAAATGTACTATAGAAAAACCCTATACGGCAGAACCTCAATTTACCTATCTATTTGTACCCGTAGGTAATACCACCAAGATTATTCAACAATTTGAGCTAAAATCAGGCACCGTGAATGCCATCTTCATGTGGCTGTTTGGAACCAAAAAGCAAATGCAACAATTAAATGCAAGAGGTTTACAGCTTTTAAAGGCCTCTGTAGAATAGCGTAAAACCATTCATCTATCCTTTTACGCCATTGACCTTCAGCAATGTAAATTATAACTACACCATTCTTACTAGGGAGCTTTTACTGTGTAAATTGGTAATCCCAAACCTTACAGTTATGAATAATAAACTAATCTATCGGTTAAGCTTAGGCCTTTTTTGTCTGGCCATGTTAGGAGCAGTTGCCAATTCTATTGTTAATTACGATGTAGTGGCTGAAACTTTTGTAAAACTTGGATACCCAACCTATCTTATAGAGATTCTAGGTGCAGCACAAGTTTTAGGAGTAGTGTTGTTGGTTTTTAATAAAGGACAATGGTTTATAGAATGGGCGTACGCTGGGTTTTTCTTAAATCTAGTGTTAGGCTTTATTGCACACCTAGTGTCTGATTTTGGAAATGGTGCCTCCGCGGTACTCTGCTTAATACCGCTATTGGTCACTTACATACTTTACAAGCGTGTGGAGCAGACAGAGGAAGATGTAGAAGAAAAAAAATCGCTTGTTTGGCATAGAGTTTAAAAAGCAGTTCTTTAAACTCTTAAAAACCCGTTCAATTGAGTCTGAACGGGTTTTATGTTTTAAAATAACTTAGAAACTTCTTTAAAGTCCAAACCGCCGTAATTACCAGAGCTCATTAAAAGCAAGACCATATTTTCCATCGGTTGCGAAAAAAGAAACTCTTTAAAGTCTGCTGAATCTGTATAAATGTTCAAATCTTCTCTTGCAAATGCCGCTGCAATATCTTGTTCAGAAACTTCTTCTAACTGTTTTATTTTTACAGCTTCTGGCGAATAAAAAACCACAGCTTCATCTGCTGCTTGTAAAGCCCCTTTGTATTCCTTTAAAAATTCGGCATTTAAACTACTATAGGTATGCAATTCTAGGCAAGCCAACACCTTTTTATTGGGGTATTGCTCTTTAACGGCGTTGGTTGTCGCTTTTACTTTACTGGGCGAATGTGCAAAATCCTTAAAAGCTACTGCATTTTTATTCGCTCCTATTTTTTCTAAACGCTTACTCGCCCCTTTAAAAGTTGAGATAGCCTCGTAGAAATCCACTTCATCCACTCCCATTTGTTGGCAAATCCATTTGGCACCGGCAAGATTGTTTAAGTTATGCTGTCCAAATATTTCTAACGGCATGGGACCATCTTCTGTCTCTAAATACGTTGTGCCATCCGCTACTGTATATTCTGGTGTTTCATAAGGAAATTTACGAATGGTATTTTCAGAAGCTTCTACAACTGCTTTAACCGCTGCATCTTCCGTATTGTACGTAATGCTACCTCCACTTACAATGCCATCTACAAAAATCTTGAATTGCTCCACATAGTTCTCGTAAGTAGGAAAAACATTAATGTGATCCCAAGCTATCCCAGATAGCAGGGCAATATTAGGATGGTATAAATGAAATTTAGGGCGCCTATCTATGGGTGAAGATAAATATTCATCGCCTTCTAATACTATAAAATCGTTTTCCGTGGTAAGGTGCACCATTCTATCAAAACCGTCTAATTGTGCCCCTACCATGTAATCTACCGCTATGTTATTATACGCCAATACATGTAAAATCATAGAAGTGATGGTGGTCTTACCATGACTACCGCCAATAACTACTCGAGTTTTGTCTTTAGACTGTTCGTATAAAAATTCGGGATAAGAATAAATAGTCACACCCAATTCCTTAGCTCGCAGTAACTCTGGATTATCTGGTTTGGCATGCATCCCTAAGATCACAGCGTCTAAAGATTCGGTTATTTTTTCTGGGTACCATCCAAATTCTAAGGGTAGCAAACCCTTGTTTTCTAACCGACTTTTAGAGGGTTCGTAGATGATGTCATCACTGCCTGTTATCTGGTATCCTTTATGCTGTAGGGCCAAAGCTAGATTATGCATAGCACTGCCCCCAATAGCGATAAAATGTATTTTCATTGAATTCTAATTATAACCCAAAGATAACCAATGCGTCTTAGGATTATTTTTATCTTGATGGCTAAATAACACCAAAATGAACTTAAAAGACATAACTGCTAAAGAAATTATACCCGGCCTACATGGTAAATTAATTCATGGCGATGCGTTGAGCTGGGCTTTCTGGGAGGTTGAAGCTGGCGCCATAGTACCAGAACATCACCATATTCACGAACAAATTATGCATGTGGTAGCAGGTCAATTTGAATTCAGCTTAAACGGTGAAAGCAAAACCTATGTTGCGGGAGATGTAGTGGTAATTCCTTCTAACGTACCACACGGGGGTAAAGCCATAACTCCTTGCAAACTCATGGATGTATTTACCCCCGTTAGGGAAGATTATAAATAAGCGTATGGAAGTATCAGTTAAAGGAAAAAAGGCATTGGTGGGTGGTAGTTCTAACGGTATTGGTTTGGCTATTGCTAAAAAGTTAGCCGCAAGTGGAGCTAGTGTGACTTTAATGTCGCATCGTGTAGAGAAACTTTTGGCTATTTTAAAGGAGCTACCAACGGACCAAGGGCAACAACACCAATATCTTTTAGTAGATTTTACCGATTTTGAGAATTACAAGCGCATTATAAGCGCCTATTTTGAACAAAACACCGTAGACATTCTGGTAAATAATACGCAAGGACCCGCTGCTGGCGGTGCGTTAGAAAAAACGGTAGCCGATTACCAACAGGCATTTGATTTGTTATTTAAAACCGTAGTCTACACCACGGAGAAGGCGTTACCCAAAATGCAAGAAAACGCTTGGGGTCGTATTATTAATGTGGCCTCTATTTCTGTAAAAGAGCCTTTAAACTATTTGGCGTTGAGCAATACCGTAAGAGCAGCCGTAACTACCTGGGCTAAAGGGTTGTCTTTAGATGTTGGCCAGTTTGGTATAACTGTAAACAACATCCTTACGGGGTATTTTGATACGGACCGTATAGCCCAATTAAATGCTAAAAAAGCAGAAAAGATGAATGTTTCTCAAGAAGAAGTGCGCCGTACTATGGAGGATATGGTTCCTGTAAAGCGTATTGGCAAGCCAGAAGAATATGGTTACTTGGTTACTTTTTTAGCATCAGATAAGGCCGCTTTTTTAACAGGCACCAACATTCCGTTAGACGGTGGGCTCTTAAAAAGTATGTAACTACAGGCTTAATTTGTCTTTAAACAAATACGATTGGCGGCGAGATACTTCTATCTCGTCTCCATTTTGCATGCTTAGCTTTAGCTTGCCATTAAACCACGGAATTACCTCCTTTATAAAACCAATATTTACAATTTGCTGCCTGCTTACCCTAAAAAATTGTTCTTGTGGCAGCTTATCTTCCACTTGTTGCAAAGATTTATACAACATCGGTTTTTGGTCCTGGAAAAAGACACGGGTATAATTGCCCACTATTTCAAAATGCGATATTTCTCCAATCTTTAACAACCAGCATTTTTCGCCATCTTTAATAAAAATCTGACTTTGTAGGTTTAACCGCGCCTCTTGCGCATTGGTGGGTTCCGTCGCCTGTTCTTCTTGCAAGATTCCCTGTACTTTTTCTATACTCTTATCAAACCGCTTTTGGTTTATGGGTTTTAAAAGATAATCAAGAGCGTTGTATTCAAAGGATTTAATAGCGTACTCATCAAAAGCGGTCGTAAAAATGGTGATGGGCACCTCATCCAACATTTCTAACAACTCAAACCCATCTTTTTCTGGCATGTTAATATCTAAAAACAGTAAATCTGGGTTGGTTTCATTTATCAATTTAAACCCTTCGTCTACATTTTCTGCTTCGCCCAACAGCTCTATATCCTTGTGTTTTTTCAATAGCTCTTTAAGCTCATTACGTGCCAAACGGGAGTCTTCTACAATGACTGCTTTTATCATCATATCAAAGGAATTTTTATTAAAGCCACAACCTCATCTCCATCTTCCGTAAGCGAAAAACTGGCTTTGGCGCCATACAGCAATTGCAAGCGTTGCCTAATATTTTTTAGTCCTAAATGAGTTCCCCCTTTTGCCAGTTGTAATTTTCCAGAATTACGTACCTCTATAAGCAAATCAGTAGCTTCTTTTTTCGTGATTAGGGCGATGGTACCGCCGTTTTTTAAATTAGAAATACCGTGTTTTGCGGCATTCTCTACCAGCAATTGAATAATCATTGGAGGTATTTGCAAACTCTTGGTTTCTGGCGCTATGTTAGTCACAAATTGCAACCGTTCTTCAAACTGAATTTTAGACAAATCGATGTAATTAGCCACCATTTCTAGTTCTTCTTCTAACGCAATAGAGTTTTTAGCATTCTGTGTTAAAGAATACCGAAGCATCTCGGACAGTTTGGTAATCATATCCCTAGAACGTTCTACATCTTCTAACATCAACCCCCTGATATTGTTCAAGCTATTGAACATAAAATGCGGATTAATCTGTCCTTTAAGGGTATTCAACTGCGCTTGTTTTAAATTGCTGTTGAGCTCTGTACGCTCTAAATGGTCTTGGTTAGATTTTAACATCAACTTAATGGCAAAATAGAGCATGGTCCAACCAAAAATAGTAATGAAAGAATTGGCAATAAGCACGCCCCAACCGGCATTTTTGTAGATATCCGGAACTTTAGTAACGTCAGATTCAAAAAATTGATGCGATAAATAGCCCGCACCGTAAGAAAGTAACGCATAAGCGGCAGCACAAACTATTACGCCTATAAATATCCAAAGCCAGTAGCGCTTTTTAAAATCGTTGAGTTCAATTTTTCGCTTTAAATAAGCTCTAAGCAATCCAGTACAAAACAGTCCAATTACAAAGCTGGTTGCTAAAGAAAATTTTAAAAAACCAGAAGATTTAAACCCGTCTACATCTGGTGTAAACACATAGGCAAAACCTAAAATAGCACCCCAAGAAATTACTTGAATGCTCCAAAACAAAAGGTTTCTATACCTGTCCCAAACGCTTTTTGCCATGTATATGAGTTACCGTTTTCTAATTATCCTATCCAAAGATAGGCAACTTTACCTACTGCCGTACCAACGCCAAAGCACAAGGCCGCCAAAGCGATTATCACTAAAATCTTACGATAGATATTCCCCTTTGTTATTAAACAATGCAAAGCCCTTTTGTCTTTAAAAAAAGTATAAACCAGTGTACCTATACCGCCTAAAAGCATTATAGAACTAATAATAAGTTCATTGTTAGCTACATTAGAAAGTAAAACAGCTGCCAACAGAATGGCAGCTGCCAGTAGTAAGGATTGGTTGATGGTTAATTTCATAAACTATGCTTTTGTATAATTAGTTGTACCGTCTTTGTGCAATAGTACGCTGCCAATAAGTATACAACCGGTGTAGATCGCAAACGCTACTGTCATTGTTGCCGCACCGGCAAAAATTCCGAAAGTTCCTGAAAGGATAGCTAAACTACCTATACCTAATACTGTTCTCTTTGTGATGTCCATTGTTTTCATGATGACTTGTTTTTTGTTGATTGTTGATTGTTGATTGACGATTGTTGATTGTTGATTGATGAATTACATAAAAATGCTTAGTACTAAGCTTACTATTATTTTTACAATTGTTACCATGCTGTCCGTTTTTAATTATAAAGCTAAACTACTACCACGATGCTGTTTTTGAAACTAAATTATGACGAATGGTAAGTTCCCTTGCCCGAACGGCAAGCTTATTATACCCAGTTGAAAATCAGCCATTTTACAAAATAAAAAAAGGGAGCCGTAGCTCCCTTAAACTCTTTAAAAACCCTGTATTTACTAGCCTTTTACTGCTTTTTTAATGGGTTGTTGGGTATTTAAATGTTCTGCAAAAAAGCCCATCATAGCCTTGTACAACTCAATACGGTTTTCTTCTTTGCCAAACCCATGGCCTTCATCATACTTTACCATATAAGGTACTGCTTGCCCCTTGGCCCGCAGCCCTTCTACAATTTGGTCAGATTCGTTAATATTAACTCTTGGGTCATTGGCACCCTGCACTACAAACAAGGGCTTTTTAATTTTATCTATATGATTTACGGGAGAAACCTCTTCCATAATTTTCTTTTCCTCTGGAACATTAGGGTCGTACCAAATCTCTTGTACAATCTCTAAATAAGGCTTCCAATACTCTGGAAAAGAATCCATAAACGTAAACAGATTAGACACCCCCACATAATCTACACCGCAGGCATATAAGTCTGGCGTTTTGGTTAAACCACGTAGTACCGCATAACCACCATGGCTACCTCCATAAATGGCTGCCTTATCCTTATCTACCCAGCCTTGGTCTACCACATACTGTAAGCCATCTTCAACATCGTCCATAGCTTTTCTACCAATTTGCTTAAAGCCAGACTCTAAAAATTCTCTCCCGTACCCTCCAGATATTCTAAAATTAACCTGTAAAGTAGCGTAACCTCTACTAGCAAATAACTGAGCTTCTGGATTAAAGCCCCAACTATCTCTAATACCTTGTGGGCCACCATGTGGGTTTACTATTACCGGTACTTTTTGGCCTTCTAAGGCTGCTTTAGGCAAGGTAATATAACCGTGTATGGTTTTACCGTCCCTACTTTTGAACGTTATTGGCCGCATTTCTGCCATGTCTTCTTCCTTAAGCTGCGGCATTAAATCGAACAGAAAGGTAAACTCGTCTTTAGCTACATTATAAGCGTAGTATTCGCCATACAACTTATCACTTGTAATGTATAACAACACTTGGTTTTCATCTTCTGTAGCATCTGTAAGGTAGAATTGTTGATTCGGGAATTTTTGAGCGATGCGTTTGTGTAATTTTTTAAAAGACGCACTAATAGGCACTAATTGATACTTTTCTCCCTCGTAGGCTACGTAGTCTAACTCGTACCCGCGCTTTTTAGAAATAGATAAATTAGATACATCATAATTTGGATTCTGATATACCTCTTCTAAGGTTTTTCCCGTCTTAAAATCGAACTTTATAATTTTGGTCTTATCGCTCTCCAAGTTGGTAAGTACATAAGCATCATCTGGGTTGTCCGTAGCATAATCAAAAGCCAAAACAGAAAAAGTATCTTTCCAGTTCAGCTCTTTAAATAGAGCATAACCGCCTTTACCATCTGCATAATAATACTGCATATCTACCCCATTTACCATTTTAGCATAGCCCTTTAGATTTCCATCCTTATCAAAATTGTACCCCATAATTGGGTTTTGCGGATCTTCGTTCTTAAACAATTGTTCCAAAGCTCCGGTCTCTATATTCACCTTAAATGGTTCAAAAACTTGTGGGTTGTTTTTGTTCATAGAAACAATAATGTGGTTTTTGTCTTCTTTCAATAAATTAGAAAACTCTGCCTTAACCCCTTCAAAAGGAGTTAAATCCATAGTATTACTGCCATCCAGATTGGCGGCATATACATGGTAATTTTCATCCCCACCTTTATCCATTAAATAGGCTAAACGATTGTTGTTTAACCACGCATAACCTCTAATGAGCTCTTCTTTTTCCTCCACGGCCATCTTAACATCACCAGTGGCTACATTTTTAACCATAACATGGCGTTTACCCTTAGCGTCTTTTTCCATATATGACATATACTTGCCGTCTGGCGAAAAGCGGAAAGAAGAAGCTTTGGGTCTTGCAAAATAATCTTCTACACTGTATTTGTAATCTCCTTTATCTAAGGCTTGCAATTGTTGTAAATCGGCCTCCGAACTTACTAAAGCCGGATTACCCGGAATTGTTTTTTCTGTCTTCATAAGCATTAAAGGGAACTCCATTCCGCCTTGGTAAAAAGTACCATTAATATTGGCATTATCCCATACACCAACGTACTTAATTCCCCCTTGTTTAAATTCTATTGTTAATTCTTTATCGTTTAAAGTGGTTACATCCATGGGGATGCCCGTTGCGCCCTGTGTTGGACTATCCATGGTACTGGATAGTTCACCAGAGGCATTTGTGATGTTAAAAATTAAAGGTAATTCCGTACCCTGTACCTCTAATTTTCCCTTCCAGCTACCTGCAATGTCTTGTGCGGCAACGCTAAACGCGCCAAGCATACAAAACAGTGCCATTACTGCTTGCTTTTTGATTGTGTTCATAGTATTCCTTTTAATTGATTGTGAATATGAGTAGGTAAAATAATTGATTTGTTACCTACTATCTAAAATTAAAAGTACTAGAAAGTTAAGATTTACCCTATGCATTTATGGGCAGCGGTAATTTTAAACTAGTGAACGGAAAGTTATTTGGTATAAGGCGGAAACTTTTTAAAGACCTTGTCTACTACCGCTTTTAGTTGTTGTTCCCTTACCGAAGGTGAAGCATTATCTCTAAAAGATTGCTCTGCGATAGCCTGCCAAAACAGCTGGTCTTTGGCTACGTCTACAAAATCGAACTGTATGCTGCGTTGCATACCAGAATTACCAATAGGCAAACCGATGGATATGCCCCCACCAACGTTTCTGCCCGTACCCCCAACACCTACACCTACATTATTCTGCGGTGGAGTGCGATATGAAGAACTCGATACATTAACATAAAAATCTGGTTCCTCCGCCATTATAAAACCTTTAGCTAAAAGGGTAGAATCTAAAACACGAAGTAATCTTTTTTCATCTAACTGACTAAGGCCAGATTCCATTTCTGGATAATAAGTATACCTTGCGTAATTGGTGAAATTTGTGGTTTCATCATAATCGTATACCACTCGTGTACCTGCACAAGAGGCAAAAACAATTACAATTAAAAGTAGAAGTACTCTTTTCATAACTTACTTTTAGACAAAGTACAAATAATGATGAGTTCTTGGGGTGCTGTGTATGTTATTAATTGTTAAGCATAGCCCACAACTTATCTTTTAGCTCTTGAATTCCTTTTTGAGCAACAGAAGAAATAAAAATGTACTCTACATCTTTAAAATCTTCTTTCAATAAGCCATCCATTTCACTAATTAGCTCATCATCTAACATGTCTGCTTTAGAAATAGCTACCAAACGTTGTTTATCCAAT
This sequence comes from Flavobacterium sp. ASW18X, assembly GCF_005144745.1. GTDB lineage: Bacteria > Bacteroidota > Bacteroidia > Flavobacteriales > Flavobacteriaceae > Croceivirga. The sequence continues at coordinate 10,670 of NZ_SWKK01000019.1, forward strand.
AGCTCTGGATTGTATCTTCTTAACTCGTCCAAAAGTATTTGATATTCTTTTGATATGTCCTTACTATCCGCAGGGATTAAAAATAATAAGGTTGCGTTGCGTTCTATGTGTCTTAAAAAGTAATGTCCCAAACCTTTACCTTCTGCAGCTCCCTCAATAATTCCAGGGATATCTGCCATAACAAAACTTTGAAAATCACGATACTCTACAATACCCAAATTAGGTTTTAGCGTCGTAAATTCATAGTCAGCTATTTTTGGTTTTGCCGATGTTATTACGGAAAGTAAGGTAGATTTCCCCGCATTAGGAAACCCTACCAAGCCAACATCTGCTAAGACTTTTAGCTCTAAGGTTAAGTGCTTTTCTTCTCCCGGCAAACCTGGCTGCGCGTAACGCGGGGTTTGGTTGGTTGCACTTTTAAAATGCCAGTTACCGCGCCCGCCTAACCCTCCTTTTGCAAGGATTTTTTCTTCTCCATCTTCCGTAATCTCAAAAAGAATGGCGTTAGACTCCGTATCTCTTACCACGGTACCCAAAGGTACTTCTAGATAGACATCTGCACCGTCTGCACCGGTACTACGTTGTCTACTACCGTGTTCTCCGTGCCCTGCTTTAAAGTGTTTTTTAAATTTATAGTGTACCAGTGTCCAAAGGTTTTTGTTCCCCTTGATTATAACATGACCTCCACGACCACCATCACCGCCATCCGGGCCACCTTTAGCCACGAACTTTTCTCTACGTAAATGCGTTGACCCCTGACCACCTTTGCCAGAGTTAACATGTACTTTTACGTAATCAACAAAATTCCCTTCGGTCATAACTTAACTAACTACTACCCTATTTTTAAAGCGATTCTATTACCGTTTTTATACGCTCTGTAATAGCTTCTATTTCTCCTATTCCGTTTACCGAGTGGAATTTACCCTGCGCCTCATAGTAAGCCTTTAATGGCGCTGTTTTTTCATTGTACTCGTCAAATCGGTTACGTATTTTGGACTCATCTTGATCATCTGTTCTGCCGCTAACCTTACCGCGCTCCAATAAACGTTGCACCAAAATATCGTCTTCTGCTTCTAAGGCTATGGTAGCATCTACTTTCATGTCTTTAGACTCCAAGAAGTTATCCAAAGCTTCTGCTTGCGCTGTGGTTCTAGGAAAACCATCAAATATAAATCCTGCTGCATCCGGATTTTTTTCTACCTCATCCTTGAGCATATTAATGGTAACCTCGTCTGGTACCAATTCGCCCTTATCTATAAAAGACTTAGCCAGTGTTCCTAGCTCCGTCTGGTTTTTAATATTGTATCTAAAAACATCTCCAGTAGAAATGTGTTTTAAATTGTATTTTTCTTTTAAAAATCCTGCTTGGGTGCCTTTACCTGCCCCTGGCTTACCAAAAAGCACTAGGTTTATCATATTTGTTTGGTTTAGTGTATACACTTCTCTTAGGTTACGGCCAAGTTCATTGTAATCTAGTCCGTAGCCCACTATAAAATTGTTGGGTATGTCCATGCCAAAATAATCTATGGCATACTCCCCGTTATAAATTTCGGATTTATAAAATAAGGAAGCAATCTTAAACTCCTTTACATTGGTATCAGAAAACAAATGCACCAACTGCTGCAATGTACGGCCCGTATCTATAATATCTTCCAAAATAATTACGCTCTTACCCGCTATATCTTCAGAGACATCCAGCAGGGTTTCTACAATCCCTGTAGAGGTAAGGCCTTGGTAAGAACTCAGCTTTACAAAAGAAACCTCACATGGATGGGGATAGGCTTTAAGAAAATCTGACACAAACATGAACGAACCGTTGAGCACACCAACGAACAAAGGCACTTCATCTTTATAATCTTCCGCAATGGCAAGTGCCATTTTCTCTACGGCATTGAGTATCTGAGCCTCGCTCAAATACGGCTTAAAAAATTTATCGTGCAATTGTATCACCTGTGTCCCCTGTTTTTGCAGTGGGCAAATATACTATTTTTTAACGGCCCTTAACGCCTAAAACTTCTTGCTTTAAAGGAATACCCGTATTTTTGCCAGCATTAAAATTAGATATAACCATGCACTTCTTTTCTTCGGATTTTAAACTGGGTATTTTAGGCGGTGGCCAATTGGGTAAAATGATGCTTTATGAGACCCGTAAATGGGACATAACAACTAAAGTTATGGACGATTCCAAGGAAGCACCTTGCGCTATTGCCTGTAACGAGTTTGTTCTTGGCGACCTTTTAGATTATGATGCCGTGATGGAATTTGGAAAGGATGTAGACGTGCTCACCATAGAAATAGAAAATGTAAATGTAGATGCGCTAGAAGCCTTAGAGGAACAGGGTAAAACCATTTATCCGCAACCTAAAGTTTTGCGCACTATCCAGAACAAGGCTACACAAAAATTATTTTATAGGGACAACAACATACCCACATCTGAATTTACTAGATACGCCTATACCTCTGAAATTAAAGAAAGTGTGCAAAATGGCGGTTTGGAATTGCCTTTTGTTTGGAAAAGTGCGCAATTTGGTTATGACGGACAAGGGGTTAAAATTGTTCGTGAATTAGCTGATTTAGAAGGTTTACCAAACGTAGAGTGCATTGCAGAAGAGATGGTAAACTTCAAAAATGAATTGGCTGTAATTGTGGCTCGCAATAGTAAGGGCGAAACCAAGACTTATCCTGTGGTAGAAATGGAGTTTCATCCAGAGGCCAACCAAGTAGAATATGTAATTTGTCCAGCACGTATTCCAGAAGAAGTAGCACAAAAAGCGCAAGCCGTTGCAAAAAAAGTGAGCGAAGGTTTTGGACAGGTAGGTTTGTTGGCCGTTGAACTTTTTCAGACAGAAGACGATGCTATTTTAGTGAATGAAGTGGCTCCAAGACCCCATAATAGTGGGCATTATAGCATAGAGGGCAGCTTTACCAATCAGTTTGAGCAACATATAAGATGCATTCTTGGTTTGCCTTTAGGAAAAACCGAAAGTAAAGTAGCTGGTGTTATGGTAAACCTTGTGGGGGCAGAAGGCCATACAGGAGAAGTAGTTTATGAAAACATAGAAGAGGTTTTAGCCATGGACGGGGTTACCCCACATATTTACGGTAAAAAAATGACGCGCCCTTTTAGGAAAATGGGTCATGTAACCATAGTAGATGCCGATATGGCAAAGGCCAGGCAGGTAGCACAAGAGGTAAAAGAAAAAATTAAAGTAATAAGCAAATGAGCAAAGTAGCAGTAGTAATGGGCAGCACAAGCGACCTTCCGGTTATGCAAGATGCTATAGATATTTTAAAAGGTTTTGATATTGAGGTAGATGTAGACATTGTGTCTGCCCACAGAACCCCACAAAAACTATTTGATTTTAGTACCAATGCACACAAAAACGGATATGCGGTAATTATTGCTGGTGCAGGCGGTGCCGCACACTTACCGGGTATGGTTGCCTCCATGTCTCCTCTACCCGTGATTGGCGTGCCTGTAAAAAGTTCTAACTCCATAGACGGTTGGGACAGTGTTTTATCTATTTTACAAATGCCGGGCGGTGTACCTGTAGCTACGGTTGCCCTAAATGGCGCAAAAAATGCCGGTATTTTGGCGGCACAGATAATTGGCGCAAGTGACCAGTGTGTGCTTGATAAAATTTTAGTGTATAAAGAAGGACTAAAGGAAAAGGTAATCACAGGCGCAGAAGAAGTTAGAAATAAGTATTAGTTATTGGTTGATGGTTGATGGTTGATGGTTGATGGTTGATGGTTGATGGTTGATGGTAAGAAACTGAAGAAATTAAAATTTGAAAAAGAAAACAATGAAAAATCCTTTGTTAGAACCGTTTGATATGGCTCCGTTTTCCCAGATTAAAAACGAGCATTTTAAACCTGCAATAGAAGAAAGTATCTCCTTGGCAAAAGCAGAAATTGAGGCAATTGCCAACAATAAAGAAGCCCCAACCTTTGAGAATACCATCGCGGCGTTGGACTATGCGGGCTATCAATTGGATCGGGTTACGAGCGTTTTCTTTAACCTAAACTCAGCAGAGACCAATGAGCACATTCAAAAAATAGCTCAAGAAGTTTCTCCATTATTATCAGCTTTTCAGAACGATATTACCTTAAACGAAGGCTTATTTAAAAGGGTTAAAACGGTTTATGAACAAAAAGACAGTTTAGACCTTAGTGGCGAGCAACAACAATTGCTAGACAAGCGTTACAAAGCGTTTAGCAGAAACGGCGCCAACTTACCAGAAGACAAAAAAGAGCGGTTGCGAGAAATTGATGCGGAACTGGCAAAATTAAAACTCACCTTTGGTGAAAATGTATTGGCAGAAACCAACAAATTTCAAATGCATCTAACGGATGAGTCTGATTTAGCTGGCTTGCCAGAAGGTGCCAAAGAGGCGGCCGCGCAATTGGCAAAAACAAAAGAATTAGATGGTTGGTTAATTACCCTAGATTACCCAAGTTACATCCCTTTTATGAAATATGCAGAAAACAGGGAATTGCGCAAAAAACTATCCTTGGCCTTTGGCAGCAAAGGGTTTCATGGGGATGAACTAGACAACCAGAAAAATGTTTTAAAGATAGCCAAACTACGTTTTGAGCGTGCCCAATTGTTAGGGTATGCTACCCACGCACACTATGTGCTGGAAGAGCGTATGGCGGAAACCCCAGAAAAAGTAAACAATTTTCTACAAGAACTATTGAGCAAAGCTAAGCCTGCCGCTGAAGCTGAGTTTAAGCAATTACAAGATTTTGCCAAAGAAATAGACGGTATAGACCAACTACAAAAGTGGGATAGTGCTTTTTATAGTGAAAAGCTAAAGCAGAAGCTTTTTGATTTGGATGATGAAACGCTTAAACCGTATTTTAAACTAGAAAATGTTATTGCTGGTGTCTTTAAGGTTGCCGAAAAACTATTTGGACTTACGTTTAAGGAAGTAACCAACATAGATACGTACCATGAAGATGTAAAAACCTTTGAAGTTTACGATGCTAATGATGATTTCTTATCACTTTTTTATGCCGATTTTCACCCTAGACCTGGCAAGCGTGGTGGCGCTTGGATGACTTCTTTTAAATCTCAATTTAGAAAGGACGGCAAAAATGTGCGGCCACATGTAAGTAATGTGTGTAATTTTACCCCCTCTACAGCTAGCAAACCCTCCTTATTAACGTTTAATGAGGTTACTACCTTATTCCATGAATTTGGTCATGGTTTACACGGTATGCTGGCAGACACCACCTACCCTAGCCTTTCTGGAACTTCTGTATATTGGGATTTTGTGGAGTTGCCAAGTCAGGTTCTCGAGAATTGGTGTTATGAGAAAGAAGCGCTAGAATTGTTTGCCCATCATTATGAAACAGGAGAACTAATTCCTATGGAATTGGTGCAAAAAATAAAAGATTCTGCCACCTTTCAAGAAGGGATGCAAACCGTACGCCAATTAAGCTTTGGTTTATTAGACATGGCTTGGCACGGTCAAGATCCAACCCAGATTACCAATGTAAAAAGTTTTGAAAGCAAAGCATTTGCAGGCACTCAGTTATATCCTGAAACACCAGAAACCTCTATGAGTACTTCTTTCTCCCATATATTTCAGGGAGGTTATGCTTCTGGGTATTACAGCTACAAATGGGCAGAAGTTTTAGATGCGGATGCTTTTGCATATTTTAAACAAAACGGGATATTCAATAAGGAGATAGCCACTAAATTTAAAGATTACGTACTTTCTAAAGGAGGGACAGAAAATCCTATGGAATTGTACAAGAAATTTAGAGGTACAGAACCTAAAATTGAAGCACTTTTAGAACGAGCAGGATTACTAAACAAATCGGCTTAAGGATAACACAAACTCCCTAATTTTAATTCTTGGGGAGTTTGTATTGCCACTTTTCACGGAATATTTCCTGTCAATATACCATAGGTTTTTTACATCTAGCAGTAATTTTCTTATTAATCTATAAATATTAACTTACATTTATAGTAGATGTATATCATAATTAATAAGATAATTAATTCGTTAAGTTGTCGTTACTAACCACATGTTTAGTCTTCCTAAAATACATACGGATAAATTTAAGCAAGCAGGTAAAATTGCCAAGGTTGGAATATTTGAATATGAAATTGCCACACAGGAGCTATTCTGGAGTGATGGAATCCGGGTGATGACGGAGACAGAAATGAATGTTACCCCTAACCTACCACAGGTATTCTCTTTATTACAAGGTACCCGTAATAAGTATTTACTACGTAATGCTTTTACTAAGGCCATCAGTAAAGGTATAATGATGAACGTAGATTTAGAGATACGCACGCCGAAAGGCAATCAAAAATTTGTATGGTGTATAGGTGAAGTAGAATTAAAAAATGGAGTCCCCACCAAAATATATGGTATAGCTCAAGATATTACCACGCGTAAACTCCTTGAAAAAGACTTAAAAACCCAAAACCAACAATTACAATTTGCCGAAAAAACGGTTGCAATTGGGTATTGGAAATGGACTTTGGAGACCGATGAAGTTATTTGGTCCAAGAATTTATACACTATTTTTGACGTAGCCCCTGGTACTCCACTTAAGTTCAATGATGCCGTTGCAAAAGTGCATCCCGATGATGTAACCCATGTAGAACAATGTACACATCAAATTGTAACAACAGGGCAATTTAATAAGTTTAACTATCGTATCGTACTAGATGATGGCACGGTAAAACATATAGAATTGCAGGGCCATACTACAGTAGATAAAAATAACAAGATAACCCAACTAGTAGGCACGGCTCAAGACATTTCCTCACAAATAGCCAAAGAAACCGAATTATTCCAAAAAAACTATCAGCTGAATAAAGCAGAAAAAATGGCCCGTATTGGGCATTGGACTTGGAATTTAGATGAAGACATTGCCCTATGGTCAGACAATCTGTACGACATATATGGTGTAGAGAGGGACACCACTATCAGCTTAGATAAATTTACAAGTTTTATAGCAGAAGAAGATAAAGCAAGAGTTAATCAGGTTATAGAGACCGCTATTAAAACCAAAGTTTTTAAAGATATTGTTTATACTATAAACCTTGAGAGTGGCGAAACCAAAATCATAAAAACAGTAGGTGAAGTAAAAGTTATTGCTAATAACCGTGTAGTAGAAATGATTGGCACATGCCAAGACATTACGGAGCAGGTTAGTAAGGAAAAATTACTCATACAAAAAAACCATCAGCTTAATCTAGCAGAAGAAATGGCCATTGTGGGGCATTGGTCATGGTTTCCATCTATCAATAGGGTCACATGGTCTAACAATTTGTATAAAATTTACGAGCACGAACTTGGCACTCCCATCAGTTATGACACCTATATTGGCTACGTTCACCCTCAAGATAAAAAGGCCGTATCTGATAAAATAAGAAAAGCTTTTGACACTGGAATTTTTGAAAAGCAGGTCTATCGTATACAGCTTAAAAGTGGCACTATTAAGACAATCAGATCCGTCGGAAAAGTAATTTTTGATGAAGATGGTAACGTTACAGAGATGTTAGGCACTTGCCAAGATATATCTGAACAAGTAGTGCAAGAACAAGAATTAGTAAGAAAAAACAACTATCTAACCTTTGCGGAACGCCTCACTAAAATTGGTTACTATCAATGGGATACAGTAACGCATGATATTTTATGGTCAGATAATCTTTATACTATATTTGAGCACGAAAAAGGCGCTCCCATTACGTTTGAAACATATTATAATTACATTCACGAGGACGACCGAGATTATGTTCAAAAACAGGTAGAGTTAGGGTATGCTGGGAAAAAACACCATGACGTATTACACAGAATTACCCTACAGAATGGGAGTGTAAAAAACATTCGTTTGATTGCTGTTGGCAGATACAACAACAATGAGTTGGTAGAAGTTAATGGCACTTTACAAGATGTTACTGAGCAAGTACAAAGAGAACAAGAACTAATCTTAAAAAACGAATTACTAAACAGAGCAGAACAAGCCAGCAGTGTAGGCTATTGGCGTATGCAGGCAGAAAAAGGTGGTGCTGTTGACTTATCTGACAACTATTACCGAATTCTTGGTTTTGAGTTAGGCACTCCTATGGAGTTCGATACCCTATTAACACTTGTATTGCCAGAGGACCGTTCTATTGTAATTGATGCTAAAAAGGCCATTTTTAAGGAGAAACATTTTCCTAAACATGCGTACCGTATAAAAACTCCCGGCGGAGTCGTTAAAAATATTGTTAGTGAAGGTTCATTAATATTAGATGAAGAAGGACAAATAGAAGATATCATTGGCACCATCAAAGACGTAACTCAAGAGTTAGAAGCAGAGTTAAGATTTAAAGATTTGCTCGCTTCTACCCCAGACGCTTTGCTCATTGCTAATGAGGCGGGAGAAATACAATTGGTAAATAAACAGGCAGAATTATTTTTTGGCTACTCAGAAAAGGAACTAAAAGAATTTATTGTTGTAGACCTTGTGGCTAAAGGATACAAGCGCAAAAGTGTAGCCTATTACGAAGAGTTTTTTAGAAATCCGCAAAACATCACCCTAACTGATTTTGACGACTTACATCTTATAAATCGCAGAGGTGACCGTATTCCTGCCACTGTAACCTTAGGTCCATTTAAAACAAATAATGAGGTTTTAGCTATTATTACCTTAAAAGATATCACCTTACAAAAGCAACAAGAAGCCGAACTACTTACCGCGAATACGGAATTAAAAGCAAGTTCAGAAAAATTAAAAGAACAAAACAGACAGCTAGAGGATTTTACACATATTACCTCTCATAACTTACGCTCTCCTGTAAACAATCTTAATACCTTAATTAAATTCTATAATGAAACGGATGAGCAAGAAGAAAAAGACGTTTTGTTTGATAAAGTTACCATTGTTGCTAATCACCTAAACGACACCTTAAACACCTTAATTGAGTGTCTAATGATAAAAAGTGACACCAATATTGAAAGGCAGCAATTAGATTTAAATGCTGTTTTACAAAAAACCAAGGAACTACTCGCAGCAGAAATAAAGAAAACTGGAGCAGTAATACAGGCAGATTTTAAAGCCATATCTACTGTAGTTTACAATGATATTTACTTAGAAAGTATCTTTTTAAACCTTATTGGCAACGCTATAAAATACCGTTCTCCTGAGCGTAGTCCTATAATTAATGTAAGTACCAAATGGGAGCAAAACAGTGCATTTCTATATTTTAATGACAATGGACTAGGTATAGATTTGCAAAAACATGGTCATAAAGTTTTTGGCTTACACAAGGTTTTTCATAAAAATCCAGAAGCTAGAGGCATTGGCCTGTATATGACAAAAGCTCAAATAGAAGCCATGGGTGGCTCTATTACAATTAAAAGTGAAGTGAACCAAGGAACCACATTTAAAATCGATTTAAATCTATCTCTTGATGTCTAAAAAACCAAGTGCTTGCATTATAGATGACGACGACATCTATCAATTTACCATGAAAGCTATTCTTAAAAAAAGAAACGCTTTTGAACATATCTATATTTTTGACAACGGTGATGAGGCTATGAGCTATTTTTTGGACCATTGTGAAGCAACAGATAAATTACCAGATGTAATCTTCTTAGATATTGACATGCCTGTGTTAGATGGTTTTCAATTTATGGAACAATATAATCTGTTAAAACCAAGAGTAAAAAAAGACATCATTATTTATATGACTTCTTCTTCTTTAGACCCTAAAGACTATGAAAAAGCTACTAAATTACACGACATAGTAGAATACATTGTAAAACCAATAGAAGACAGTAAGCTTACACAAATAATAGAAAAATTGCATAACGTTTAGTATAAACTAGATTCATTGATATAGTCTACTCCTAAATTTAAGCTGTTAGAAAATGTACCTACAGCTCCGAACAGCATTTTTTCTTTAGATTGGAACTGTAACGAATGGTCTGCATCATAAATTTTTATCGTTAGAAAGTCGTCTTCTATTGCCAAAATGTAGTAGTTAAAGCTTTTTTGACCGCTATATGTATTATTTAGGTACAAGCTACCTTGCACCAACTTATTGTCTTTAATGGTTGCTTTAGCCAACGGATTACCTTCTTTGGCATACCGAGTAACAACTCCTGTCAACACTCCGTCTTTTAAAGTATAATCAAGTTTTTTCGCCATAGAATTTGGGTAAAACCGGGTACAATGAGCCGTTCCCCCTACAACATAGTCCTTTACCAATCTCCCTTCTTTATCCGTAGAATCTTCTTTGGTTAACATACCGTCTTTAAACGTTTGTATAACCAAAGAACGACCATAAGACAATGGTTTTTCTCTAACACCATGGTATGGCTTACCCATTTTATACTCCATCTTACCAATTACGGCGCCTTTATCATCATAATAAATAGATAAACCATCTAACTCATCGTCTTTATAATGCAATTCACTTTGCAACTGACCATAATTAGAATAGGTTTTAAACACACCCTCTCGTTTGTCGTTAACGTATGTACCCGCTGTCAAAACATTTAAATTGTAACTCAATTTTTGATAGACACCGTGGCGTTGACCATCTTTTAACTCCCATTTTTCTTTTGTACTTGGCAAATAAGCTGTGTCGTTCCAAACCTTCCCGTTCTTAAACGTAGCTTCTGCTATTAATTCGCCCTCTTTGCTATAAAATACAGCACAGCATTCAATATCTACTTTTTGAATAAGTACAGGGGTTATTTCTCCATAACTACTAGCACTGCCGTAATCGTACTTTTCTAGGTACACTTCTTTGCCATTTTTGTATTTGGCTATTTCCTTTACCTTATCTGATTCACTAAAAAATTTATATAGCGTTCCATCCTTTTTTACATAATCGTATGTACCCAAAACTTTAGCATCTAAAGCGTAGAAAGTCCCAGATTCTTCCTTATAATTTTTGAAGTAGATATCACTTTGTTTATTACCGTTGCTATAAAAAAACTGCTCCCTAACCTTACTCCCGCCAGTTTTATCAAAATCCGTAATCTTTTTAAACCTCTTGATGTCCTTCTCTCCTATTTGGCGTTTTACCCATGTAATCCGTTGTTGTAAAACGCCATTTTTGTAGTCTGCTATTTCTTGTACGGAATGGTCTTGGTAATCCAATCTATAGCGTTGACCGTTTAAAGGTTTGCCATATGTACCTTCCCCTTCTAATTCTAAAATACCTAGTTGCTCCCCTTGATAATCAAAATACATTTCTTTCCCAGGTATAGTTTTCACCTTTATCTTATTTGTACCGAGAAAATATTCTTTTCTTTCTATTAGTTTTCCTTCTTTATAAATAGTCCTAAAATTTCCGCTAATTTCTGTGCCAGTTACAGGCGCATAATTTTCATACGTAATAGATGCATCTTCCGTACCATCTTCTAGATAACTGGTTTGTGATTTTTTAATACCATTATCAAAAATGTTAACAACCTTTAATTGCCTGTTAGCATAATATTCTTTGTGGACCACTTGTTTACCCTTGTTATACGTAATTGCTGTTTTTACATCTTCTTCTGTAAACCCGTCTTTACTATAATTATTCCCATACTTAAATAGCGTACCACTATCTACTTTTCTACCATATTGTTCAAAGGTGTAAACGACAGCCCCTAGTTCTTTTCCATCCTTAGTATAAAATGTTTCTTTAAGCTGTGGTTCTTGAGTCAGTGCTATCTTTACATTTCCGTTGTCGTAATACAAGGTTTGCCCTAAATAGATTCCTTTTTTATAGTAATTGATAGCATGTACACGCATGGGGTTATAATTATAAAAAACTTCTATACCATCTATTCCAAAGTTGTCTAGCTTTACTTTTTTACCTAAATATTTTCCGTCTTTACCATAGTAAACTGCAGCTGTTTCATATTCCTTTTGAGTACCAATACGTACCCTACGTATACCTTTAATATCATCTTGGTAAACTATCTCCTTAATGGTATCACCTTTAACTTCTATGTAGTTGCCACCAAAGCCTACTGTAATGGTATTTCTTTTACCTGCAATCTGTTTGTTATTTTTATACGTAGCTACCAGCTTTTCTCCACCTAAATAACTAATGTATGGTCCTTCTAATCTTCCATTTACATACGCCGCTTGTTGCAACACTGCACCATTTTCTTTATACCATGTTACTGTACCTTGCCATATTTCTTTGGTAGGCGATGTGGAAGTTGCTTCCATCTGTTTTTGTCCGCTCATATAAAAGTCTCTGTAGCGGTATAAATCTCCTTCTTTAATTACTGGCAATCGGTAATAACTTGCTATACTTTTGCTGGCAACTGGTTTCCATTTAGCATCAAAATAAACAGTATCTTTCTGATTATTAGATTGGCTGTATGCAAAACTTACCATACAGAAAATAAAAAAGACGGACAACTGGTTAAACTTCATTTTTGTTCTCAAATTTTGATTCAAGCCAAAGATAAAAAGCCACGAAAACGATTACCTCCCTGATTTCAGGGTTTCTCTAGCAAAACCATACTAAACCCTACATAAACGACGTTAGCATAAGAGACTTCATAAAACATAGGTAGGAAATTTATTGTTAAATTTTATTAAAGAGGAGATTAATTTATTTAATTTGCAAGGCATCTCCGCTTTACAAGCTGAGTATCAAAACATAAACACCCAAAAAGACTAGTCATACGCTAATAAACACCTTGACCTTAAATAAAGAACAATGGTAATGGACAGCTATTCCGAATTCACCGGAAACATTATTGAAGAAACCAATCATATTGCGAGAATAGGGATTTGGTATTACGATTTGGTTGAGGAAAAACTGCATTGGAATAATATTATAAAAGACATTGCGGAAATACCGCACGACTTTGAACCTACCTTACAAACCGCTTTTGGTTTTTATAAAGAAGGAATTAACAGAGATACTATCTATGCTTCTTTTATCCATACCATTAAAACAGGTGAACCCTTTGATGTTGATTTAGAAATAGAAACGGCTAAAGGGAATCAACGTTTTGTACGCTCTATTGGACAAGCAGAACATATTAACGGGCGTTGTGTTAAAGTATATGGTATTTTCCAAGACATTACAGAAAGGACAAAGAATAAGATTCTTTTAGATAAAAAGAACAAGCAGCTCACTTTTGCAGAAGAACTGAGCATGATTGGTTATTGGAATTGGGATTTAGTAAATGACAATTTGACCATGTCTGACAATTTGTATCTAATGTACGATTTGCCATTAGGTAAACCCTTAAGTGTTGCAGATGCTTACTCTAGGGTACACAAAAAGGATTTAAATGGGGTAAACAAGCACTTGACTAAAGTTCTTAGAACCAAAAAGTTTGAAAAATACATTCATAGAGTAGTTAAACAGGATGGTACTATAAGGTATTTAGAGCTTATTGGTAAGACCGTTACGGATGAGAATGGCAAAGTAATTGAACTTTTTGGTTCTTGCCAAGATATCACGGAGCAACGTATGGCAGAAATTAAATTCCGGGGATTAATGGAATCCGCTCCGGATGCTATGGTCATAACAGATGAGCGGGGGCGTATACAACTTATAAACAATCAAGCAGAACTTCTTTTTGGTTATTCTTTACGAGAGCTTTTTAAAAAACCGGTGACACTACTAACTCCCACCAGTTTAAGAGATTTAGAAGTATTTTACGGTAAAGATTTTTATAAAAATCCTAAGAATATTCTATTTAAATCTAGTCACGATTTATTCATTACTAATAAAGAAGGCAAATACATCCCTGCACAGATTAGTGTTAACCCTGTAGCCACTGCGGAAGGCACTTTAATTTCTATAGCCATCAGAGATATTACCGAACAAAAACGGGCCGAGTATAAAATTCTTGAAACCAACCAAAATTTAAGACATACCACTACAAAATTAAAAACTCAGAATAAACAATTAGAAGATTTTACCCATATCACCTCTCATAATTTACGTTCACCTGTAAGCAATTTAAATACGCTTTTAGGTTTTTACAAAGAAGCTGAAGACAATGAGGAACGTGCTCTTATCTTTGAAAAGTTTGAAACCGTTGTAGACCATTTAACAAGCACATTAAACACTTTAATTGACTCCTTAACTGTAAAAAATAACAGAGGTGAAGTATTAGAAACCTCCATGAGCCAAACCTTTAAAAAAACCAAAGAGATGCTTGGTCCAGATTTACAGAAAACGGGCACCTCTATAACTGTAGATTTTTCACAATTAGATACTTTAAGATATAACCCCATTTACTTAGAAAGCATATTCCTAAATTTAATGAGCAACGGAATCAAGTACCGTTCACCCAATAGAGCTGCTCATATTAAAATACGTACAATATTAGAAGGTAGTAAAGCGTTTCTAGAATTCGCCGATAATGGTCTTGGGATAGATTTACAGCGTTACGGCCACAAAATATTTGGCCTAAATAAGGTATTCCATAGAAATCCAGAAGCACGCGGCGTAGGTTTGTTTATGACCAAAGCCCAGGTAGAAGCCATGGGCGGTTCCATTAGAGTAGATAGTAAAGTAGATGTAGGAACCACATTTACCATAGATTTAAATTACACCCTTGATGACAAATAATCTTAATGTTTGTATAGTAGATGATGATGCAGTGTACCAGTTTACAATGACTTCAATTTTAGAAAAACTAAAGTCTTTTGATAAAATTTTGGTTTTTTCTGACGGAGAAGAGGCTATAGAATATTTAATTTCTAACCTAGACAATAATAAACAATTACCAGATGTTATTTTCTTAGACCTAGACATGCCTATAATGGATGGTTTTCAGTTTATGGAAGAATACATAAATATTAAGCCACGAGTGGGTAAAAAAATAACCATTTACATGGTCTCATCTTCAGTAGACCAAAGAGACATTGATAAAGCCAATTCTATTAGCGAAATATCGGACTACATTATAAAACCTATTAGACCGGTTAAATTAAAAGCTATTGTAGAAGAATTACGCTCCACTGGTAAACTGTAATTTCTAGGGCAAAGTTTCAACTCCTATAGATACCATTCTAAAGGCTACCCATAAAACGACTAATACCGCTACCAACGCAACAATTCCTTTTCCGTATTTGAATACCATAGCCAAGGTTTTGCTTTCAATTTATCACAATTTGTGAAATATTTAAGAGATTAAAGAAAAAATAATAACCTTTATTTCAATTCTATTTTTTGTAGCTGCTCAAAAAACACGCTAAGAAAATTGTTTAATCCTAGGAAAATCAATAAAAATAGATGAACAATGTTTTAGGGTAATGCTGTGAGAGTTTTGTGAACCTTGGGGTGCAAATTTGTAGTCTAACTAAAGAATGTACCACATTCCTTAAATTCACTACATTTGGAATTACGAAAAAAACACATGCCAGTTAACCATTTAAACCCAAATATGTGGGTGGATAATTACGCGGACTATCTTTTTAATTACGCAGTTAGTCGTGTTAATGACACCGAAATAGCCAAAGATTTGGTACAAGAAACCTTTATGGCCGGCTTAAATTCTGCCAAAAACTATAAAGGTGATGCTGCCGAACGGACTTGGTTAATTGCTATATTAAAGCGAAAGGTGATAGACCACTACCGCAAAATCAACTCTAAAAAAGGTAAAGCAGAGGTAAAAGTTAACTTTGTTGCTAACGATGAGCAAGAAGGCGATTGGTTAGAAGAAAAAGTAGCAGATTTATTTTCTTTAAGTGGTGATGATGCTATGGAAAATGAAGAATTGGGTGTAGCTATTTATAATTGCTTATCTAAATTACCTAAAAAGCAAAGCGATGTTTTTAGGATGAAAACCATACAAGGAATGGCTACAGAAGATATTTGTAATGAATTAGGAATTAACCCGTCTAATCTTTGGGTTATGATACACAGAGCCCGAACATCCCTCATGGGTTGTTTAAATCAAAATTGGTTTTAGTACTTATGATTTCTTGCGATAAAGCTGCCGAAATTTGTAATAAAAGTCAGTATGATGAAGCTGGCTTTTGGGAAATTTTAAAATTAAAAATACATGTGTTCTATTGCAAACACTGCAAAACACATTCTAAAAAGAATACCCAACTTACAGCGCTGTGTAATAAGGCTAATTTGCACACAATGAGTGTAAGTGACAAAGAAGCACTTAAAAAGACCTTAGAAAAAGAATTATAACGCACTTTTGTACAACATCGTAAATAAGGCCATTACTATCGGTATTGCCTCTACCCATAATGCTGCATAGTTATTTTTCTGCTGTATACGTGTAAAAAAAAGTGCAAGGAATAAAAGAAAAATCCAAAGTACATCTTGCCAGTACCCTATAGTTGATACTCGCCGTTCTATTAGCGCTAAAAGTACGTAAAACAACAGCAAACCGTAACCTATTTGCTTTGTTTTAGCAATCCCAAACCGTTGTGGTAAGGTCCTTAGCTCTAATGCATCGTATTTTAAGTCTCTAATTTCAAAAGGTATCAATAACACCAATACTAATACGAGTTGTTGTAAAAACAACCACAAAATGGTTAAATCAAATACTTTACATTCTGCCAATATAGGAATCCAAAGCGTAAATCCTGCCCAAACCAAAGCCACCAGAAAAATTTTTACCCCCCCTAAGCTTCGTAAATTTTTTGCCCTCGGCAAAAAAGGAATGGCATATAGGGCAGAGATGACCGCCAAGATACAAAGCGGCAGGTACAACTGCGTATCCACATAAACAAACAGAACGTAAAACGCTAAAAAACCAACTATAAAACTAAATAACTGTATAGTTCTGTGGTGTGGAGTAGACACTAGAATATACTTTCTAGCTTCTACCCCGTATTTTATAAAATTATAACCAACAATCGTAGCACTCCATAAAAAGATTGCATACCAAAAATCAAAAGAAATGTTTAGCTTTTCTAGCGTTACATAGTACAAGGAAGAAACCGCCAAACCTACATGGATACTAGCATCCAAATAAAATTGTAGTAAGCGCCTAAACGTTTTCATTAAACAAAAGTAGCCAAAGCTTTTAGAAGGTTAATTCTTGGTTAACAACTTTAGATTTGCCCTGTCGCCAATTTGCCAATTATAAGTGAATTAATCAGTAATTTTGATCACTTTATTTTTTGGGTACTATGAATACAGAACTATTTGCAGCCCGCCACATTGGGGTTAGGGAACAAGACTTGAAGAAAATGCTTCAAGTAATTGGGGTACAAGATTTAGAAGAATTAATGTACCAAACCATTCCAGATGATATCCGCCTTAAAAAGGAATTGGATTTACCTACTGCCCTTAGCGAGCATCAGTTTTTGGAACACATTCAGAAACTATCAGAAAAAAACAAAGTATTAAAGACTTATATTGGGCTTGGTTACCACAATACCCTAACGCCTTCCGTGATTAAAAGAAATATTTTAGAGAATCCAGGATGGTATACCGCCTACACACCGTATCAGGCAGAAATTGCTCAAGGTAGATTAGAGGCTCTTCTTAATTTCCAGACTATGGTGTGCGATTTAACCGGAATGGAAATTGCCAATGCTTCTCTCTTAGACGAAAGTACGGCCGCGGCAGAAGCAATGACTATGCTTTTCGATTTGAGAAGCAGACAACAAAAGAAAGAAGGCATACTCAAATTTTTTGTGTCAGAAGAAATACTACCACAAACCCTAAGTTTACTGCAAACCCGTGCCATTCCTCTAGAAATAGAACTTGTAGTTGGCAACCACCAAACGTTCGATTTTAGCACAGAATTCTTTGGCGCTTTACTACAATATCCGGGCAAAAACGGAATGATTTATGACTATGCAGATTTTGCCAATAAAGCTAAAGAACAAGGTATTAAAATAGCGATTGCTGCAGATATTTTAAGCCTAGTATTACTTAAAGCTCCTGGAGAGTGGGGTGTAGATGTAGTAATAGGCACCACCCAACGTTTTGGTATTCCTTTAGGTTATGGAGGTCCGCACGCTGCATTTTTTGCTACCAAAGATGCCTATAAAAGAAATATTCCTGGGCGTATTATTGGTAAAACCAAAGATACAGATGGCAACCCCGCTCTGCGTATGGCATTGCAAACCAGAGAACAACATATAAAAAGAGACAAAGCAACTTCTAACATCTGTACAGCTCAGGTCCTTTTAGCTGTAATGGCTGGCATGTATGCGGTTTATCATGGCCCGGAAGGGTTAAAATATATTGCAGAAGGTGTACATAGAAAAACTAAAAAATTAGCAACAGCTCTTACAGAAAAAGGATTTGGTTTAGCTAACGCAAATTTCTTTGATACCATCACCGTTACTGTTAAAGATACTGAGGCATTAAAAAATAAAGCTTTAGAACAGGGAATTAACCTAAATTATTGGGATGCTACCACAGTAAGTATTGCCTTAAATGAAGCCACTTCTGAAACGGATGTTGAAGAGCTTATTGCACTGTTTAATGACAATTTAGCAAATACGCAAAAGTCCGCTGTAATCGGTATTCCAGAAAATCTAGAAAGAGATACCCCCTATTTAGAAAACGAAGTTTTTAACAGCTACCATTCAGAAACCGATTTAATGCGTTACATTAAAAAATTGGAACGTAAAGATTTGGCGCTAAACCATTCCATGATTTCTTTGGGTAGTTGTACCATGAAATTAAACGCCGCTTCTGAAATGTTGCCGTTAAGTTGGACTAATTGGGGTAATATACACCCTTTTGTACCATTAGACCAAGCTGCTGGCTACCAAGAAATGCTGAAGAACTTAGAAGACTATCTTACAGAAATTACTGGTTTCGCGGCAACCTCGCTACAACCAAACTCAGGAGCTCAAGGAGAATTTGCTGGTTTAATGACCATACGTGCATACCATGAAGCTAATGGAGAGGGACATAGAAATATTTGTATAATACCAGCATCTGCGCACGGTACTAATCCTGCCTCTGCAGTAATGGCTGGGATGAAGGTAGTGGTTACCAAAACAGACGAACGCGGTAATATAGATGTGGCAGATTTAGAAGAAAAAGTAAAATTACACTCAGAAAACCTGTCTTCTTTAATGGTAACCTATCCGTCTACGCACGGTGTTTTTGAGTCGTCTATTAAATACATAACCAACCTAATACATGAACATGGTGGTCAGGTTTATATGGATGGTGCAAATATGAATGCGCAAGTAGGCTTAACCAATCCTGCAACTATTGGGGCAGATGTTTGCCATTTAAACTTGCATAAAACCTTTGCCATTCCACACGGAGGCGGTGGCCCTGGTGTAGGTCCTATTTGTGTAGCAGAACAATTAAAACCATTTTTACCCACAAATCCTGTGATAGCTACTGGCGGTGAAAATGCCATAACTGCTATTTCTGCAGCTCCCTGGGGTAGTGCACTGGTATGTTTAATTTCTTACGGCTACATACGTATGTTAGGAACTAAAGGTGTAACTAATGCTACCAAGTACGCTATCTTAAACGCCAATTATATTAAAGAAAAACTAACGGGTAGTTATGAGGTATTGTACACAGGAGAAAGAGGAAGAGCTGCTCATGAAATGATTATTGATTGTAGACCTTTTAAAGCGAATGGTATTGAAGTCACAGATATCGCAAAGCGATTGATGGATTACGGTTTTCATGCTCCAACGGTTTCTTTTCCTGTAGCAGGCACCATGATGATAGAACCTACTGAAAGCGAAGGTATAGCAGAACTAGACCGTTTTTGCGAGGCTATGCTTTCTATAAGAGCAGAGATTGAAGCTGCAGATGTAGATGAACCTAATAATGTCCTGAAAAATTCGCCACATACAATGGCTATGGTTACGGCAGATGTTTGGGAGTTTCCTTATAGCAGGCAACAAGCCGCATATCCTTTAGAATTTGTGGCTGATAATAAATTTTGGCCATCGGTTAGAAGAACGGATGAAGCTTTTGGAGATCGTAATTTAATTTGTACTTGTGCGCCTATAGAAGCGTATGCAGAAGCTCAATAAGCCCTTATAAAACTGGGAGTTACCTAAAACTATAGTTTATAAAACACCACTTTCTTTTTTAATGAATAGTGGTGTTTTTATTTTTTGGGCATAATACATTTTATTATGCATGCATAGTATTTAATGGTAGTTTTCGGTATCTTTCCCTGTAAGACTAAACTGAATGAATATTACTATTACCGGAACGGGTAGTTACATTCCCGAAACTGCTGTACCAAACTCAGATTTTTTATCTCATGCATTTGTAGATGCTAATGGAATGGCGATTGCTGCTCCAAATACTGAGATTATTTCAAAATTTGAAGCCATCACGGGCATTAAAGAACGTAGGTACGCCAACGTAGAACAAAAGGCTTCAGACTTGGGATATTTAGCAGCAGAGAACGCCATAGCAGATGCCAATATAAACAAGGAGTCCATTGATTATATTATTTACGCGCATAACTTTGGCGACCTTGCTCCGGGTAAACCTCAAGGAGATGTACTACCGAGTTTAGCCAGTAGAGTAAAGCATCTATTGCAAATCGAAAATCCTAACTGCGTAGCATTCGATTTAATATTTGGCTGCCCAGGATGGCTAGAGGCAATGATACAAGCCAAAGCACTCATAGCTAGCGGCATGGCAAAAACTTGCTTGCTTATTGGTGGGGAAACTTTGTCTCGTGTAGTGGATTTATATGATAGAGATAGTATGATTTTTGCTGATGGAGCAGGCGCCACAATTCTGCAAAAAGATGGTGGCAATGGCAGTATTCTAGCTCATGCAACACAGACCTACGCTAATGATGAAGCATACTTTTTATACTTTGATTCTAGTTATGAGAGTTCTGCAAAAAACGAACAGCAGTATATAAAAATGCATGGCAGAAAAGTATATGAATTTGCTTGTATTAAAGTACCCAAAGCCATGAAAGCCTGTTTAGACAAAAGTGATGTAGCCATAGATGAGGTCAAAAAAATTTTTATACATCAGGCAAATGAAAAGATGGATGAGGCCATCATTAAGCGTTTTTACAAGCAATACAACATGCCGGTACCAGATGGCATTATGCCCATGAATATTCAGCAACTAGGGAATAGCTCTGTTGCTACTATACCTACGCTGTTAGATATGGTACGTAAAGGGCAGTTAGAAAACCATGCTTTACAAGAAGGTGATGTTATTCTGTTTGCAAGTGTTGGGGCAGGGATGAACATCAATGCTATGCTTTACAAAGTTTAGCGTTTTTTAGCGCACAAATTTGGAATATGTTTACGGAAATTTGAATCTTTACCTTATGTACGAAGGCAAATTTCCGCATAAACGCTATAAACATACTTTAGCATTCTTGCAAAAACACATTTCTACGGACCAGAATCTGTTGGATTTAGGGGTAGAAAATCCCTTTACTAACGTAATGACGGAGGCAGGTTACGCAGTAGAAAACACCAAAGGAGAAGACCTAGACGAAGATTTTTCTAGTGTTGAAAGTAGTGATGCTCCAGTAGTTACAGCTTTTGAAATTTTTGAACATTTAATTGCCCCTTATAACGTTTTAAAAGCCATTAAAGCAGATAAGTTGGTAGCGAGCATACCCATGCGCTTATGGTTTGCCCCTGCATACCGCAGTAAAACTGACCCTTGGGACAGACACTATCACGAGTTTGAAGATTGGCAGTTTAATTGGTTGTTAGAAAAAGCAGGATGGGAGATTAAAGATAGTGCCAAGTGGACTAACCCAACCAAAAAGATTGGTGTACGCCCTTTACTTAGGTATTTTACCAACCGCTATTATATTGTCTACGCAGAGCGAAAAAAATAGACATGCAAATAAGCATCATCATCCCTGCTCATAATGAAGCTAAATATTTAAACGCTTGTTTAGCTTCCTTTGTGGCACAAACACAGCCTCCAGACGAGCTCATTGTAGTGGACGATAATTCCACCGACGAGACGTACCAAATTGCAGCTTCTTTTGCTACCAGACACCCTTGGATTACCGTAGTGCAACGTAAGAGTGAAGATGTACACATTCCCGGAAAAAAAGTGGTAGACACTTTTAACTTTGGCTTGCAAAAAACCAAAATTGCGTACGACTTAATTGGTAAGTTTGATGCTGATATCATTCTGCCTCCCAATTACTTTGAAGTCATGCGCAACCGATTTAAAGCCAACTGGCTATTGGGCATGTGCTCGGGAGTTTTGCATGTAGAAAAAAATGGTGTTTGGCAGTTTGAGGGTATCGCTAATAAAAACCATGTGCGTGGCCCTATTAAATTGTATTACCGCCAGCTTTTTGAACTCATGGGAGGGCTAAAACCTGGTGTTGGCTGGGATACCGTAGACACGCTGTTATGTATGTTTCACGATTTTCAAATAGAAACAGATGAAAACCTCATCGTAAAACATTTAAGACCTACTGGACATGGGTACTCTGTTAAAAGCTATCAACAAAAAGGAAAAGCACTCTATCAAATGCGATACGACATCGCGCTAGCAAAAATTGCGTTGTTAAAAATGGCGCTACAAGCAAAATCTCCCCTACTCTATTTACAAGGAATTGTAGGCTACTTAAAAGCATTTTTTACGGGCACAAAACCTTTTGTTACCAAAGCCGAAGGCAAATACATTAGAAAGCACCGCTGGAAAGGTGTTATTTCTAAATTAAGGATATAAAAAAAGTCGCTCTAAAGCGACTTTCTACTTATTCTATCAATACACCTTATTCTAACACTTCTTCTATCGGCGTTCCAGTAGCTCCGTTAGGAAAAGAAATGCCTAATAAAACCGATAAGGTAGGGGCTATATCTGGTATCTCTGTACGGTTAGCCGTTTCCCCTTTTTTAAATCCTACACCATAAAACAATAGCGGTGCATGAGTATCATAAATAAAAGGAGAACCATGCGTGGACCCTGTCTTAGAATAACTAATGTGCGCAGGTTTAGGCACATAAATTACATCCCCAGAACGTTTTTGGTGCCATCCATTTTGCAAAATGTAAGGTATGCCTTTGGTATAATTTTGTTGCCACATTTGGTTGCCTGTGTATACTTTATCTATATCACTGTAACCCAAAATCTCATACGCAATTTCTTCTTGAACGTCTGCCAATGCTATATCTAAATTATTAACCACTTTATGGTCTAAAAAGATTTGCTCATTGCTAATATTCTTTACAATATCTGTGGTTCCGTAACGGTATTTTAAAAACTCTTGAAATTGGGTTTTAATAGCGTCCATTTCTAGATATCCGGCTGGCACTTTTTGGTCTTCTAAATAAGCCGGTACAGGTATGGCGGCATGGTCTGCAGTTAGGAATAAAGTATAATTACCTGCACCAACTTTAGCATCCAAACCATTTAATAATCGTTCTAAATCCTTATCTAATCTTAAATATGTATCTTGTATCTCTTTGGAATCTACCCCAAATTTATGACCTACATAATCTGTACTCGAATAGCTCACCGCTAAAAAATCAGTGTCGTTATCCGCACCTAAAGCTTCGCCTTCTAAAGCTGCTAAGGCAAAATCTGTAGTAATACTATTGCCGTATGGCGTACTACTCAAAATACTAAATTGCCCATTTTCTTCCCAAAGTACTGGCAAATCATATGGGAAGGTTGTAGTATCTTTACCTCTAAACTTACCCTCGTAATTATTGGCATCTACAACACTTTCTTTATAAGTTGTGATTGGCTTAAGAGTTTCCCATGGTTTTTTATAGTCCTCAACAATAGAAGATGTATTAAAATCTTGTACCCATTTGGGCAATTGATTCATATAATAAGAACTGGTAATAAAGTTACCCGTAGTACCACCTTCAAACCAATAGGCTGCATTTGCCGTGTGGCCACCAGGCAAGACAGCCCCTCTATCTTTAATAGCTACTGCAATGGTCTTACCTCTCATTTGCGTAAACAATCTTAACTCATCTGTAATGGTTGTTGTCAACATTCTGTGTGGAGACATTTGTCCTTTAGCAGATGTTGTACCTACAGAGGTGTAACTGTCATCCGCAGCGCAGTAAACAGATTTATCTGTTTCTTTATCGTACCAATTATTGCCAATTACACCATGTACAGCCGGTGTTGTACCAGTGTAGACCGATGTATGTCCAGGCCCAGTACTTGTGGGAGCGTAATTAAAGTGATGGTTTTTACAATTAAAACCATTATTTACTAATCTTTTAAAACCGCCTTCTCCATAGTGGCTCCAAAAACGAGTAAGATAATCGTAACGCATTTGGTCTACAATAATACCAACTACAAGTTTTGGTTTTTGAGTTTGGTGAATTTCTGGTGTCTCCTTAGCATTCTTCTTCCTCCTTTGTGCTGATGTGGTCCAAGTTATTGCACACAGTAATAGTAGTGCAATACACAATCTGTATTTATTCATAATTATAAATTATCCCATGCAAAACTATTCAATAAACCGTGTTAATGGATTAAAACAAGGTTAAAAGCGCAGCATTATTCTTATTTTTACCAAAGGATATAGACATTCGCTGCATGAATTACCTTGCTTCTATTGGAAAATACTTTATTATGGTTTGGGAGGTTTTTAAAAAACCTACTAAGTGGTCCATCATGAAGACTTTGATACTCAAAGAAATAGATGAACTTATATATGGTTCTCTGGGGATTATAATATTTATAGCCTTCTTTATTGGCGGGGTGGTAACCATACAAACCGCTTTAAACCTTACTAACCCATTAATCCCAAAAAGTCTTATTGGTTTTGCCACACGGCAATCTGTTATTTTGGAGTTTGCACCAACATTTACCTCTATTATCATGGTAGGAAAGGTGGGTTCTTACATTACCTCTAGTATCGGTACCATGCGGGTTACAGAGCAGATAGATGCCCTAGAAGTTATGGGTGTAAACTCTTTAAACTACTTGGTTTTCCCAAAAATTATTGCCATGCTTTTTTATCCATTTGCAGTAGCTATTGCCATGTACACCGGAGTATTAGGAGGTTGGGTAGCAGCTGTATTTGGAGATTATGCCCCTAGTGGAGATTACATTATGGGCTTACAGTTAGATTTTATTCCTTTCCATGTGTATTATGCCTTTATAAAAACATTACTATTCTCTTTTGTCATAGCAACAATGCCCTCTTATTTTGGGTATTATATGCAAGGGGGAGCGCTAGAAGTTGGTAAAGCAAGTACCACAGCATTTGTCTGGACCTCTGTGGTACTAATTATTTTAAATTATGTTTTAACCCAATTAATGCTTGGCTAATGATAGAAGTAGACAACATCCATAAAACGTTTGGTGAGAACCATGTATTAAAAGGGATTAGCACCACTTTTGAGCAAGGAAAAACCAATTTAATCATTGGCCAAAGTGGTTCTGGTAAAACTGTTTTTTTAAAATGCTTGTTAGGATTATTTTTTCCTGAACAAGGCGCTATACGCTATAGTGGCCAAGATTATGCCCAGTTGACAAATGATGAGCAACGAGATTTACGACAAGATATGGGGATGGTTTTCCAAGGTAGCGCTCTATTTGATTCTATGACGGTAGAAGAAAATGTACGCTTTCCTTTAGATATGTTTACCAAACAGGGTAAGTCTGAAATGCAAGACCGTGTAGACTTTGTTTTGGAAAGGGTTCGTTTGAAAGACGCGCATAAAAAATATCCCTCAGAAATTTCTGGAGGTATGCAAAAAAGGGTTGCCATTGCTAGAGCTATTGTAATGAAGCCTAGCTATCTATTTTGCGATGAACCTAATTCTGGTTTAGACCCCAAAACAGCTATCATTATAGATAATCTAATTCATGAAATTACGGATGAGTACAATATTACCACAGTAATTAATACGCACGACATGAATTCTGTAATGGAAATTGGAGAAAAAATTATTTTTCTAAAGAATGGTCATCTAGAATGGGAAGGCACCAATAAAGAAATTTTTAAAACAGAAAATGAAGCGGTTACAGACTTTGTATATTCTTCTGAACTGTTTAAAAAGGTTCGCCAAATGTATATTGAAGAAAGGAACTGATTTAAAAAATCAGCTCCTTTTACTCTAGATTTATAAACGTCTTATCTGCAACGTACTATCTTGCAAACGCTGCTTTAACCATTTAGAAAGTTTTTCTTGCTCTTTCTTTATATGAGCCTCTTTTATCTTGTCGTCCCATTTTACCTCAAAAACAGGTACAGTATCTAACTTCTTAAAGTTAGATTTGATTTGATATGCAAAATTGATTTCTGTTAAATCCTCATAATTAATTTTAGCTTCAGCCGTAATTTCGCTAAAAGGAATTTGCTTTCCTACATTTCTACTCAAACGGGCCACTTCTGCCTCTAAAAAATGTATTCGCTCTTCTCTGGTTAGCAATTCTGCCTTTTTAGCTTCGTATAACTCGGTCACGTAGTTAAATTTTTCTTCAGAATCATCCTTACCACCCTGTATAACGTGTAATTCCGCATCTTTAAGCTTACTAAAATTGTTCTTTTTAGTACGCCAAGAATTGATGATGTTTTCTGGGATTTCCTCAGTACCCATGCAAACAATTTCTATTACACCACCATCTTTCTCGTATTCTAGTTTAGTAAGGTTATCTACATACCTACCATTATTAGAAAACTCATAAGACTCAATAGTATCTCCTAAAAACTCTTGCGCTTGCTTTTTAAACATACTCTCATTAAAAGCCATATAAAAAGTATAACCCGCTGGGAGCATTACTAAAAAACCTACGGTGGATGCAATACGTGCAATAAAACGTCTTCTTTGGCTATTGGCATACTTAACCATAGGAAAACGAAGGTATTTTACTACCAAAAAGGTTGCTAAGCCTATAAAAATGGTATTAATTATAAACAGGTACATAGCCCCTAACGCATACCAATATTTACCAATAGCCAAACCAAAACCAACAGTACATAGTGGCGGCATTAATGCTGTGGCTATGGCTACTCCAAAAATTACACTTGCAATGGTACCTCTTTTAGCACGTGCAATAACCAATGCCAAACCACCAAAGAATGCAATTAATACATCTCTAATATCTGGTTTTGTTCTAGCTAAGAGCTCAGAACTTTCGTCTTGTATAGGAAAAACATAAAAGAAAAGAAAGGCGGTAATTACACTAAGTACCACCATGACCACAAAGTTTTTTAAAGATTTGCGTAAGGTCTCCACATCATTAATGGCTAAGGATAATCCCATACCTAATATAGGGCCCATAAGCGGAGAAATTAGCATTGCTCCAATAACCACTGCTGTAGAATTGGCGTTTAACCCAATAGACGCAATAAATATGGAACAAATGAGAATCCAAGATGTATGGCCTTTAAAAGGTATATCTTGTATAATAGATTCCTTTGTGGCTACAGCGTCTGTATTACTTCTAATCTCTAAAAGCTCTGACAAGAACTTTTTTACACTACCTAGTAAACCTTGAAAATCCTTTTTAACGTCTTCCGAATTAGATTCGGTTTTGTGGTCGTCTTCTTTAAATAAATTTTGACTCATATATTATGCGAATTCGTCTCCAAACGCATCACTAACCTGCCCTCTTACTTGCTTTATATCTTGCTGTTTGGATTTTGGGTAAATTAACAACACATCATCTTTATCTACAACAATATAATCATCCAAACCATCAATCACTACTATTTTACCTGCTTTAGTACTAATCATATTTCCTTTAGCATCGTTTAGTACGGTATTGGCATTTACTGTTGCGTTATCTTGTGGGTCTTTTTCTAACTTATCGTATAAAGCGCCCCAAGTACCTAAATCATTCCAATCAAAAGTAGCAGGTAAGGTATAAATCTTTTTGGCCTGTTCTAAAATAGCATAATCAATAGATATGTTTTCTGCCTGTGGATAATGTTCGGCTATAAAATCTTTTTCCTCGCTATTATTATAGCAAGACAAACCTTTCTCAAACAAGTTATATTGCGATGGCTGGTATGCTTTAAAGGCATTTACAATAGTTTCTACGCTCCACATAAAAATACCGGCATTCCATAAAAAGTTACCTTGTTCTATAAATGACTTTGCCGTTTCTAAATCGGGCTTTTCTCTAAACTGTGCTACTGGCTTTAAATCTTCTGTGGCCGATTTTTCAAATTCAATATACCCAAATCCGGTATTAGGAAAAGTAGGCTGTATCCCCAGCGTACATAATGCATCTTGTTCTTCACACTTAGCAAAACAAGCTTTTACGTCTGCCTCAAAAGCAGCTTCGTCTTCTATCCAGTGGTCACTCGGTGCTACAATCATCACCGCATTCGGATTCATTTTCTGAATCTTTAACGATGCATATAAAATACATGGTGCGGTATTACGCATTGCAGGTTCTAGCACCACCTGTTCTTGCTTTACTGCTGGGAGTTGTTCTAACACCAAATCATTATAACGTTCATTGGTGAGAATTAAAATATTTTCTGTGGGTATAAATTTATTTAAACGGTCAAATGTTTTTTGTATTAAGGACTTTCCAGTTCCTAACATGTCATGGAACTGCTTTGGATTATTGGTTGTACTTACCGGCCAAAAGCGTGATCCTACGCCACCAGCCATTAAAACGGCATAATAATTTTTATTCATGGTCTATATTTAGTCTTTTAATACTTCTACTTCAGCATTGGGCTGAAACAAATACATCCGTCCCGTTGCCACCTCCAAACACTCATAGCGTTTGGTTCTTTTTTTACCCTTTTTAAAGATTTTTCCATTATAAATACGAAAAACACTTCCCATAGGTAATTCAAAAACGTAAGAATTTTCTTTATGTTGCACTGCATCATACTGTTTCAATGCAAGGGCCAAATTAGTATCTGTACTACTACTTGCTTTAGGATTTCTAAAATGATTTGCAATTACCGGCAGCAATTTAGTAGGGAAAACTTCTGGTCTTATAAATGGCACCATTAAATTTATAAAGGTTTGTTTCCACTCCACCCCATGCGGTTTTATTCGCCTACCATATTTTTCAAAAGCCACCAAATGCGCAATCTCATGGATTAGCGTAATTAAAAACTGGTACTTATTACTTGTGGCATTCATAGTAATTAGATGTTGTCCGTTAGGCAGCCGTCTATAATCCCCATGCCTAGTTACGCGTTTGTTCACAATCTTTAAATGAACTCCAAACTGCTTAATTAATTCCAAACAAGGTGTCACAGCCATTTCTGGCAAATACTTTTCCAACACTTGGCTCATGCAACAAAAATAGAGATTAGAAAGCTACTATTTTAAGACGTAGCGATAAAATAATGAGAACTTTACAAACGTTAAGAGGGTGTATTTTAATTTTATTCGTGTAAATACAACCAACATTATGGTAAGCAGAAGGAGATTTTTGAAGGGAGCAGCAGCACTTGCCGGCACAGGAGCAATAATGGGCTTGTATTCCTGGCAAGTAGAACCACATTGGTTAGAATTTGTACACAAACGTATGCCTGTTGCCAATTTACCTAAACCACTCGTTGGCAAAACTTTATTACAACTTAGTGACATCCATGTTGGACCTAAAGTAAATCAAAAATACCTATTAGATGCAGTTGCAAAAGGCACAAGCTTAAACCCAGACTTTGTAGTTTACACAGGAGATTTTATCCATTTTGAAAACAACGACACCTTTTTAGATTTAAAAAAAGTTTTACAAAAAGCACCAAAAGGAGCCTTGGGCACCTATGCTATCCTTGGAAACCATGATTATGGAGAACAGTGGTTAGATGCAGAAATTGCGGATACTATCACAGACTTATTAACGCAAGAGGGTATTACCGTTTTACGTAACGAACAGCAAAATATTCACGGGCTAAATATTATAGGCATAGACGATTACTGGGGCACTAACTTTTTCCCTAAAAATGTATTGAAACAGTATGATGCTTCCCAAGCTAATATTGCCCTATGCCACAACCCAGATGTGTGCGATTTAGATGTATGGAATGGTTATCAAGGCTGGATTTTATCCGGACATACCCATGGTGGGCAATGCAAATTACCTCTTTTAGAACCCCCAATACTTCCCGTACAAAATCCTAGGTACAGTGCTGGTGAAATTGACCTGTTTGATGGCCGTACGCTATATATCAACAGAGCCTTAGGACATTTGCATCAATTACGATTTAATGTTAGGCCAGAAATAACGGTCTTTACCTTGGAAGAACTAAATTCTTTTGGTTAAAAAAATCTGAATTTTAAAACAACTCTAAGTACATTTAGTAAAACTGAATGTATGAAGCTCCACGTATTAGTTTTTTTATCGCTACTATGCTTTGCTTGCAAGAAAAACGACATTTCTAGTAACATAGCTGCATTAAGTACCGAGATAGAACATATCCAAGGAAAGTCTGCGTATTTAGATTCCCCTTTTGTAACTGCTGGTAATCGAGTATACATGGTAGGGCATCAAAATGGGAGTTTTCCTGATTTAGGATGGCACATTAAAGGAGAAATGGGCGGCATATGGATCCACCCAATAAAACTAATGGATGGTTTTGAGCTTTCTATTATTTTGGATAACAAAGAGTATGCTTTAACTCAAGCAGATATTTTTACCAATTATCCTTTTTACAATCAGCACACCTACAATTTAGAAGAACCACAGCTCCAAATAGAACGTTGGCAATTTGTTCCCGATGATACAGAAGGAGTTTTAGTACAAGTACTGATAAAAAACAAAAGCAAAACTCCTACAGCTATAGACTTAAATTTTAAGACAACCTCTGACCTAAGACCGACATGGCTTGGAGAGCGTACTGATATGATTGATGGTAAAGACCGTGCTGAGTTTGATAGTACCATTGACGGTTTTTTAATTAAGGACGAAGCAAATTCATGGTTTACCGCGTTTAATAGTTCAGAAAAATCAACAGGAAATACTACCGAAGTAACGATAGACAACACCTCTTTAAATTCTCTGCAATATGAATTCACCATAGGCGCGCAAAAAGACAAGCTTATTAATTTTGCGATTGCAGGTTCTTATACTTCTAAAGAAGCTACTCTTAAAACTCTTAAAAATATTCAACAACATTGGCACCAGGCTTTTGTAGCTAAGAAAAGTAGATACCAAGCTTTGGCACAAAAAACCAAACTTACTATACCAGATAAAGATATGGAACAGGCTTTTAGATGGTTAAAATATAATTGTAATTGGTTAATACGTAATGTACCAGAAGTAGGTAGTGGAATTACAGCAGGCTTACCAGATTATCCTTGGTGGTTTGGTGTAGATAGTGAATATGCTTTACAAGGCTACATGGCGGTTGGTCAAACCGATGCGGTTTACAATACCATAAGACTTTTAGATAGTGTTTCTGAAAAAGTAAATGGCAATGGCAAGATTATTCATGAAATGTCTACCAATGGTGCTGTTTTTAATCCTGGAAATATCAACGAAACCCCACAATTTGCCACCTTACTTTGGCGCGTTTATCAATGGAACGGTGACAAGGCTTTTTTAAAACGCTACTTTCCTACCGTTAAAAAAGGATTAGCTTGGTTATTAGCCCACAATGATTTGGATAAGAATGGTTTCCCTGAAGGATTTGGTATGATGGAAATTCATGGATTGGATAGTGAAATGATAGATGTAGCAGCCTATACCCAGCAAGCATTTGCCGCTGCTGCGCAAATGGCAATGGAATTAAATCAAATTGATTTAGCCAAAGACTACCACAAAAAAGCAACCGAACTTACAACTAAAATAAATCAGGAATTTTGGTCAGATGATTTTAATAGTTATGCTGATTTTATAGGCACAGATGAACAGGCGTTGCATTTGATAGATGATGCCATTATCCGAGCGGATACTTTAAACAAACCATGGGCTATTAAGGAGTTGAAAAATACAGCTGATTTCATTAAAAAAAATCCTTCGGATACTCCAAGACCTTTTGTATTGCACCACAATTGGGTTGTAAATACACCAATGGAAGTCGGCATTGCAGATACAGCCAAAGCATTGAAAGCGCTACAAACCGCAGAACAATTTGTGAATCCGTTTGGCGTATTTGTAACAGGTATTGACAGGGATGCTTCTGCAGGTGCAGACGAAAACACCTTTGTAGCGCCTAAAGTCTTTTCCTATACAGGTGCTGTAATGACTTTACCGACAGGTGTACAAGCCATTGCTGAGAACAATTACAACAGGCCAGATAAAGCTTTGGAATATCTAGAACGGATGACCAGAAGCTTTAGTTATGCATTACCTGGAAGCATGTATGAGGTTTCTCCAGATTATGGTATGATGACACAGGCATGGAACATTTATAGCTACGCCTATCCAATGGTTCATCAATTTTTTGGTATTCAACCAGAAGCACAAAATAAAACCGTACATATAAAACCCAATATGCCGTCAAAATGGAATAAGGCTAGTCTAGAAAATGTACAGGTGGGTGATGGTGAAAATAGCGTATCCGTTTATTTTGAAAGAAAAGGCGATACAATAAAATTAAAGGTAACACAAATCAACACAGATTGGACACTTTTAATAGATGCTCCCAGAGGATTTAAAAAAATAACTGCCAATTCTAATGAAGCAAAAGCAAATAACTCAGAAAAAAGACTGACTTCTAATGCTAAAGAAATCAGTCTTACAATATCTAAATAAGTTTTTCTAGTTTTCTATGGTGTAGAGCTACTTACTTGTAACACTTTTCCATTGTAAAATCTATTGCCAGTCAAAGCGAAGTCTTTAATATAATTTGCCATTTCTAAAGCAGTAATTGGAGCTTTATAACCCGGAAAAGCCTCTTCTAGCATCTCTGTTTGTACCGCTCCTAATGCTAAAACATTAAAAGAAGGACCGTTTTCTTTGTATTCTTCTGCTAATAATTCTATCAATGTAATTACAGCTCCCTTACTGCTGCTGTATGCAGCTAGTCCAGGAAACTTCATACTTCCTTGGATGCCTCCCATGGAACTAACGGTGACTACATGGCCATCAGCATTCATTTTGGGAAGTACTGTTTTAATTAATTCGGCTACGCCAAAAACATTAACCCGATACACGGCTTCAAAATCTTCAAAAGACAACTTTTCAAAAGGTTTGTTCACTAAACTACCGGCATTGTTAATGACCACGTCTACAGAATCCCAATCGCTAATAAATTCAGTTACTTTTTGGTATTCTTCTACCTTGCTTAAATCAAACTGAAATGTGGCAATATTAGCGTGATTCAAGTCCAAAACTGGTCTAGGATTTCTAGATAATGCTAACACTTTGTGCCCTTCATCAGCAAAAAGTTTTGCCATTTCTAAACCAATTCCTCTGCTGGTTCCAGTGATAATAATATTTTTTGCCATCTGTATTTAGTTCATTTTTATTTCACCCTTAGGTCCATTAGCAATACCTTCTACCATTGGTGTAAATTTATTTATAGTGTTAGCCATGTGCGACATATCCATTTGCTCTACTTCATCATCTGGTTTATGGTAAAAGTTAAAATTGGTAAAGTCAAAGGTGCAATACGTATGGCTTGGAATTTTAAATTCGTTGTAAAATGGATAATTATCAGACCTAGCAAACAATCCATTTTTTTTTGCCGTTGGCAAATAACCCACCAAATTAGCACCAGAATATGCATTACTTATTTCTGCTAGATTACTCTTTTCGTAACCTGTTATATATACTTCATAATTTTTGTTTTGCAGGGGCACTCCAATCATTTCAAAATTTAGGACTGCATAGAGATTAACGCCTTCCTTTTTCATCCGTTTTGCTAGATGGGCCGAGCCTAATAACCCTTTTTCTTCTGCACTAAATAAAGCAAAAATTATAGTTCGTTTATTGGTCTTATGCTGTCCAAAATACTTTGCCATTTCCAAAACACTTGTAGTTCCAGAGGCATTATCATTGGCCCCATTTGCTACTTTATCCCCAGCCACAGGACTCATAGTACCTATGTGGTCATAGTGTGCTCCGACTATGATTACTTCGTCTTTAAGAAGTTCATCATTACCAGGCACTATTCCCAAAACATTAAAAGCTGGCTTGGTATAATTGCTCAGCTCGTCTCTATACGTCTCATAATACGGAGCAACATCATTCGCTTTAAAATGATTTTCGATAAAAACGGCAGCCTTTTCAATTCCTTCAGAACCTGTATCTCTTCCTTGTAGCTCGTCAGAAGCCAAGAAACCCATAATTCTACCCACCTCTTCGGAAGTAGTTACAGGGTAAGATTTAGCTATCGCAGTATTAAATTTTTCTGTATCCGCTTTTAAGCCATCTGGTCCAGATTGCAAAGTAGTTTCTTCCCTTGCAGGCTGCACATCTTCTGGGTTTGTTACCACTAATTTTGGAGTTCCGCAGGCCAAAAAACTTAACCCTAATATATATATTGATACTCTTTTCATCTCTATTGTATTAAATTATAAAGATAAAAAAAGCACCCTGTAAAGGATGCTTTTAAAAATTTATAAGTCTTAAATGGTTATGCCAACATAGTTACTGGGTTCTCCAAGTAAGCTCTTAACGTTTGTAAAAACTGAGCTCCCGTTGCACCATCTACCGTTCTATGGTCACAAGCCAAAGTAACTTTCATAGTACTACCAGGTACAACTGCACCATTTTTAACCACTGGTTTTTCTATTATTGCACCAACACTCAGTATAGCAGAGTTTGGCTGATTGATAATGGAAGTAAACTCTTGTATGCCAAACATACCTAAGTTAGAAACCGTAAATGTGCTACCTTCCATTTCATCAGGCTTAATCTTCTTGTTTCTAGCTTTACCAGCTAAATCGCGAACAGAAGCACCAATCTGAGTTAAGCTCATTTGGTCTGCAAATTTTAAAACAGGTACAACCAAACCTTCGTCTACCGCTACTGCTACACCCATATGTACATGATGATTGTAAACAGTAGTATCACCGTTCCAAGAGGTATTTACTTGCGGGTGCTTTTTAAGTGCCATAGCACATGCTTTTAGTACCATATCATTAAAAGATACTTTAGTATCTGGCAATCCGTTAATTTGTGCCCTAGAAGCCTTAGCGTTGTCCATATCTACCTCTATGGTCAGGTAGTAATGTGGCGCTGTAAACTTAGATTCTCCCAGACGTTTAGCAATTACCTTACGCATGGTAGAGTTTTTAACCTCTTCTGAACGTTCTTCTCCTACGGGTAAGTTTATTGGCGCAACCGAAGCAGGCGCAGCACTTGTGCTAGAAGTAGCAGTAGCTGGAGCAGCAGCTTGTGCGCTTGGCGTAAAGTTTTCTACATCTTTACGTACAATGCGTCCATTATCTCCAGTTCCCTTCACGGTTGCTAAATCTATACCTTTATCTGCAGCAATTTTCTTAGCTAAAGGTGATGCAAAAATACGACCACCAGATGCTGAGCTTGAGCTTGCTGTTTCGGCTTGTCTTTCTTCTTTAGGAGTTTCTTCTTTTTTAGGCGCTTCACTTTTAGCTTCTGATTTTCCTTCAGAAGGTTTTGCATTTAAAATAGCATCCACATTAGTCCCTTCTGGACCAATTATAGCCAATAAAGAATCTACAGGAGCTCCTTCCCCTTCTTGAATACCTATGTGTAATAAGGTACCTGAGTAAAAGGACTCAAACTCCATTGTAGCTTTATCTGTTTCAATTTCAGCTAGGATATCCCCCTCCTCAACTTCATCACCAACCTTTTTTAACCAAGAAGCAACCGTACCTTCCTCCATGGTATCACTCAGTCTTGGCATGGTAATAATTTCAACACCTTCTGGAATATCAGCAGGTTCACCTGTAGATGCTACTTCTTCTTTCTCTTGGGATGTTGTTTCTTCTTTTTCTTTCTCTTTTTCTGAAGTTGATGCTCCTTCACCATTTAGCAATCCAGAAATGTCTTCTCCTTCTTCGCCTATAATGGCTAGAAGAGAGTCTACTGGAGCCCCTTCTCCTTCTTGTATACCAATATGAAGTAAAGTACCCTCATTAAAGGATTCAAACTCCATAGTGGCTTTATCAGTTTCTATCTCTGCTAAGATATCTCCTTCTTCTACGTGGTCCCCAACATTTTTTAGCCATTTAGCAACGGTACCTTCTTCCATGGTATCGCTCAATCTTGGCATATTTACTACTACTGCCATGAGTCTATAATTTATGTTTTAAGAATGGGTAATCTTCTTGGGCGTAAACCACATCGTACAATTGCTCAACTGGAGGAAAGTCTGATTCTTCTGCGAACTTCTCACACTCAGTAACAAGCTTTTTCACACGCTTATCCATTTCCTTAATCTCTTCTTCGGTAGCGTATTTTTTCTCCAATAACACATCTTTTACCTGCGTAATTGGGTCTATTTTTTTGTATTCTTCAACTTCTTCTTTAGTTCTGTAATGCTGAGCATCAGACATTGAGTGACCTCTGTAACGGTACGTTTTCATTTCTAAGAATGTTGGTCCGCCGCCACTTCTAGCGCGTTCAATTGCCTTAGAAACTTCTTTAGCTACAACTGCCGGATCCATACCATCTACAGGCGCGCATGGCATCTCGTAACCCAAACCTAGCTTGTAAATATCTGTGGAGTAAGATGTTCTAGCTACAGAAGTACCCATGGCATACCCGTTGTTTTCACAAATAAAAACTACTGGCAATTGCCACAGCATTGCAAGGTTAAAGGTCTCGTGCAATGACCCCTGTCTTACCGCGCCGTCACCCATATAACATAATGTTACAGCGTCTCGTTTAAAATATTTATCTGCAAATGCCAAACCTGCACCTAATGGAATTTGACCGCCAACAATACCGTGTCCTCCATAAAACCCATGTTCCTTAGAGAAAATATGCATAGAGCCACCCATACCTTTAGAGGTACCTGTTACCTTACCATACAATTCTGCCATTACTTTTTTAGGGTCTACTCCCATACCTATGGGCTGTACGTGGTTACGGTAAGCAGTAATCATTTTATCTTTAGATAGGTCCATTGCATGTAAAGAACCTGCTAATACCGCTTCTTGACCATTGTACAGGTGCAAGAACCCTCTTACCTTTTGTTGAATATAAACTGCGGCAAGCTTGTCCTCGAACTTGCGCCAAAAAAGCATGTCTTCATACCACTTAAGGTATACCTCTTTTGTGATTTTTTTCATGAGTATGTATTGTTAGATACTACGCCCTCCGTGAGCAAGGAACAAAAATACGTATATATATGTTTTTTGGAAAAATTTGATTTAAGAATCACCCAAAAAAGAACCATCGAATGATAATGGTAACAAATTACCCAATGATTCGCTTTTATATACTGCACCTTCAGCCCCTTGCATAAGGATGCTTATGGGGGTTTGTTGTTTTACTTCGTATTCTAGAATTGCCTGTCTACAGTTACCGCATGGAGCTGCTGGACGGTCTACCAAATGCAACTGAGATGCTACGCTTATAGCTATGGCCATGATTTTTTTATTTGGATAATTAGCTCCTGCTGCAAAGATGGCAACCCGCTCTGCGCATAGGCCAGACGGGTAACTGGCATTTTCTTGATTACTCCCCTTAACTACAATTCCATCTTCTAAAAGTAAGGCTGCACCCACATTAAATTTAGAGTACGGGGCATAAGAACCATCACGTGCCTCAACGGCGGCTTGCATTAAACTTTTATCATTTGGCTGTAGCGCCTTTTCACTTTCATAAACCTCTATTTCGCAGCTAATAGTTTTTTTAATCATCAGGTATAAATATGTGCTAAAAATAAAAAACCCCGACATAAGGTCGGGGTTTCAATGTAACATCTTTTTTGTTAATCGTTATAGAATTCTTCACCTAAATTAAAGGTCAAAGAAAAACGCAACGTATTTTCTAAA
The DNA here is from genome assembly GCF_005144745.1 of Flavobacterium sp. ASW18X. Classification (GTDB taxonomy): domain Bacteria; phylum Bacteroidota; class Bacteroidia; order Flavobacteriales; family Flavobacteriaceae; genus Croceivirga. The sequence continues at coordinate 48,356 of NZ_SWKK01000019.1, forward strand.
GGACTTCTTACCTGAGAAGTAGAGAATAAATAAGACAAATCTACTTGAGCCGCTTTAAATTTAAAGCCTGCTCCTAATGTAAAGAAGCTTCTAGCTCCTTTGTTCTCATTCTCATTAAAATAGCCTGCTCTTAGCATAAATGCTTCTTGGTATTTGTATTCTGCACCGAAAGCAAGGGTTGTTTCTTGTAATTCCTCTTTAAATCCATCTGGTGCGTCACCAAAAGATTCAAACACCCCACTAAAGAAACCTATTTGCTGATACTCATCAGTATCCGATTGATCTATTACCCCATCACCGTTAAAATCACGGGGAGTTGGAACTAATAATTTGTTAATCTCCGTATAAACACCAAGAACGTTGTCTTGATCCAAGATAAAATCGAAACCACCCCCTAATCTAAGATTGGTTGGTAAAAAGTTTTCTTGTCCACCTTCATCATACTGAATCTTTCCTCCTAAGTTAGAAATATTAAATCCTGCTCTCCAACGACCGTCAAAGCTATTGTAAGCTATTTCTCTTGACCGGTAAAAACCAGACACATCCACAGCAAAACTATTTGCCGCTTGAGAATCTTGTGTACCTTCTTGAAATCTGAGGTTAGAACTTATAAAACGTCCTCCAATAGCCATGGAAAAGGTTTCACTCAATTTTAATGCGTAAGTACCGTCAATAGCAAACTCATTAGGTTTAACCAAAGTAGCTTGATCACTAGCATTTTGGCGTAATTCAATTTCTCCTAAACCAAAATAACGGATACCTACACCAAAAGCACTTCTTTCATTCAGTTTGTTGTACATATTGGCGCTCAACAAAGAAATATCATTCACAATACTTTCTAAATACGGAGTATAACTTACCCCGATTCCAAACTTACGTTCTGCAAATGCATATTTAGAAGGGTTCCATTGCTGGGAAAAAGCATCTACCGAAGTAGCTACACCCATATCTCCCATACCTGCTGCTCTAGCGTCAGCGGCAATATTTAAAAATGGAACTGCAGTAGTAATTGTTCTGTCTTGTTGTGCCTGTACTTTACCCAATCCAACAAGTACAGCAAAAAGAATAAGTTTTCTCATTTGGTTGTGACTATTATATAGTGTTTCGAAATGTCAAACAAATAGACTCTAAGGTCAAATTTCTTAGACGTATGACCATTAAAACGGTTTTTTTGTTCAAATCTTATACTTGTACTATAAAATTTATCTTTTTTTAAATGACATCATACTTAGGACCAAAGATATGCGTTATGATTTGTGCGGATTGCTAAGTTTCTCCAATAAAATTTGAGATAAATAAAATATTGTGAGGATCTTTGCGTTCTATTTGCCGAAAGCGATTTATAAAATCAAATAAAACTAAAGTGTCGAATGTGAATTGCATCGACTTTTGAACTCAAGTCTTTATTATGAAAAAATACTTTAAAGTAGCACTTTCTTCTGCATTGGTTATTGGAAGTTTGGCCAGTTGTAAAAACTCATCTGGTGGCGGAGACGTTTCTAGGGCCACAGGGTGGAATATCAATGGAAAGGATGGAGGTTTTGAACATAACTCCGATTTTAAAGAACAAGAGACACCTCCAGGAACTGTATTTGTAGAAGGAGGAACGTTTACCAAAGGACAAGTACAAGACGATGTAATGCATGATTGGAATAATTCTCCTACGCAACAGCACGTACAGTCCTTTTATATGGACGAAACTGAGGTTACCAATGTAATGTACATGGAGTACTTGGACTATCTAAAAAAGGTGTATCCACCAGAAAACCCAATGTATGAGAACATTTACAAAGGTGCTTTGCCAGATACCTTGGTATGGAGAAACCGATTAGGATTTAACGAAACCATGACCAATAACTACCTAAGACACCCTGCTTATGCGGAGTATCCTGTAGTTGGTGTTAACTGGGTACAAGCTACGCAATATGCAGAATGGCGTACAGACCGTGTTAACGAAATCATGTTGGTACGTGACGGATATATAGAAGAAGACGCCATGTATGGAGTTCTTAATGGAGATGTTGATGGTACGTTTAGTACTGAAGCTTATCTTAATAATCCTGAATCTGTTTACGGTGGACAAATAGACTCCCTTCAAGGAAAAAAGCAAAAAGATTCTGTTAATGTATTCGCCAAGCGTTCTAGCGGGGTAATTACTCCAGAATATCGCCTACCAACAGAAACAGAATGGGAATATGCTGCGCAAGCGCTTATTGGTTCTAGAGAGTACAACAATTATAGAGGTAGAAAAAAATACCCTTGGGAAGGTGATTATACCCGTAACGGACAACGTTTAGGACGCGGAGACCAATTGGCTAACTTTAAGCAAGGTAAAGGAGATTACGGCGGTATAGCTGGATGGTCTGATGATGGTGCTGATATCACTGCTCAAGTAAAATCTTATAAGCCTAACGATTTTGGTTTATACGATATGGCCGGTAATGTAAGTGAATGGGTTGCTGATGTTTACCGACCAATTGTAGATGATGAAATAAGTGATTTTAACTACTACCGTGGAAATATCTACATGAAAAAAGCCATTGGAGAAGACGGAAAAGTAAAAATCTTAAGAGATTCTATTGTATATGACACTTTGCCTAACGGTAAAATTGTAGCAATGAATTTACCAGGAGAAATAAAAGAAGTGCCTGTAGGAGAAGAAGAAACCTACTTAAGAACTAATTTCTCTTCTAGCGATAACAGAGGGTACAGAGATGGTGACGCAGGTTCTTCTAGATTCTTTAATAGATTTAGTGAAGAGGAAGAGGACCAACGTAAAATGTACGATGCTCCTAAACACAAAGTAGAAAGAGATTCTTCTGGAAATTTAATTAGACAGTACGATACCTCTAACTACAGAACATCTTTAATTAATGACGAAGTAAGAGTCTATAAAGGTGGTTCTTGGAGAGATAGAGCGTTCTGGTTAGATCCTGCTCAAAGAAGGTATTTACCACAATACATGGCAACTGATGATGTTGGCTTTAGATGTGCCATGTCTAGAGTAGGCTCCAAGTCTAAGTCTAAAAACAAGACGGTAAGACATAAAAAAGCAAAATAAGACAATTTAGTTTCAAAATAGAAAAGCCCTTGGTTTAGACCAAGGGCTTTTTTTATATATTCGGGCCATGGATTTAGCCCTTATTCACCAGCATTTTTTAAGCTGCGACAGTGTCTCTACAGACACTCGAAAAATTACGCCTAACTGTATGTTCTTTGCTTTAAAAGGACCCAATTTTAATGGTAATGCTTTTGCGGAACAAGCATTAGTACAAGGTGCCAGTTTTGCTTTAATAGATGAAGAAAACTATAAAATTTCTGAAAAAACAATTTTAGTAGATAATGTATTAGAAACTCTGCAAAAGCTATCCATCTATCATAGAAACTATTGCAAAACTAAAATTGTGTCCCTTACAGGTAGCAATGGAAAAACCACTACAAAGGAGTTGATACACGCTGTACTCTCCACCACCTACAAAACTATTGCAACCATCGGTAATCTCAACAATCATATTGGTGTCCCCCTTACCTTGTTAAGACTAACTCCAGACACCGAAATAGGCATTGTAGAAATGGGCGCCAATCACCAAGGAGAAATAGCTTTTCTATCTAACTTAGCACAACCAGATTTTGGCTATATCACCAATTTTGGAAAAGCTCATTTAGAAGGTTTTGGCGGTATTGAAGGAGTAATTAAAGGTAAAAGCGAATTGTATAGCTACCTTAAAAAGCATGATAAACATATCTTTTTAAATGCCGATGACCCCATACAATTAGAAAAATTGGCACCCTACATAAAGAAAATCGGTTTTAGCCAAGAACTGCAAGATTATTACCAAATTCAATTGTTAAGTGCCAACCCTAAAGTACGGTTACAATTTGAAGATATAACAGTACAAACCCAATTAATCGGAGCATATAACTTTACCAATTGCTGCGCCGCTATCACCATTGCAAAATATTTTAATGTACCTAAAAAGGCCATCAAAAAAGCTTTAGAAAATTATAACCCAAAAAACAATCGCTCTCAGTTACTAGAAAAAAATGGCCACCATGTAATATTAGATGCTTACAACGCCAACCCTACGAGCACTAAAGCTGCGCTAACAAGTTTTGCAGCTTTACCTGATCAGTCTAAAATTGTTTTTTTAGGAGATATGTTTGAAGTTGGAGCAACTGCTCACCAAGAACACCAAGCCATAGCAGATTATTTACTAGAATTGGGGCTGAACAATGCATACTTGGTAGGTGAAAATTATAATAAAGTTAAAACCATGGCGCTTCAATTTAAAAATTTTGAAGCTTTAAAGAAGCACCTTAACGCCCAGGTGATACCCAAGAGCACACTATTAATAAAAGGGTCTAGAGGAATGGCAATGGAGCGTATCTTAGATTTGCTGTAAATCTTAAACTTTAGCCAAATATTACTTTAGGTTGAAATGCCTTCCCTAGTCCTGCGTACAAAATAAAAGAAACCCAGGCCGTTATGGAGGAACAAATTATAATTTTTGATGGTGAATGCAACCTGTGCAATGGTGTTGTAAGTTGGTTACTGAACCGCGATTCTAAACAGCAATTTCGGTATATACCTTTTCAATCACCTAAAGGGCAAGCGTTACTAACAACCCATCAATTTCCTAAAGCTAGGCTTACTACCGTTATTTTAATTAAGGATTGTACAGCTTACACCCATTCAGACGGATTTCTTAAAATCTTAGAACAAGTACCTAGATTTAATACCATTGCCAAACTCTTACAATGGGTGCCATTATGGGTAAGAGATAATGTGTACAACTATGCTTCAAGCCAACGTCTTGCTTGGTTTGGTAAAAGCACTAGTTGCAATCTATCCATCTAACATTACATACCAACAAGATATTTGATAAAGTAAACCACTCCAATACTTACTAATAATCCAGTCAGAGCTTTAAATAAATCGTTTCTTACCATTATCACTATCGCTTTACTATTAGTACGGTGCATTACAAAAGTAATAGCTAGTTCTCTACCTGCTAACAAGCCAATAAACGTCCACGTTGTGCTCATGGGAACCGAATTTACATTACCATAAAAAAACAATAACAAGGCATACAACAAATCTATTATTGTAGCTGAACGTATATGCTGCGTATTTGTTTTTTTAGCGACAATTTCTTGAATTTTTCCTCCTCGTTGCTTAAAAATTAGCGCCATAACAAAGAGTATAAATACCAGTGCTAAAAAAAGTTCTAGTATCGAAAGTTTTCTAGGTAAAAAAACAAAAATATTAGCAAAATCTTGAATTAACCATTGCGACCATAGGAAACCAGTAGTACACCATTGCGCTATTAACCAAAAACGATTTTTATTTAGGTTCTCTACTTTTTCTAGCGAAGTTTTGCTCTCTAAAAATTTTGAAACTATGAGGTATAAAATAAAAGCAGTTACAAAAGCTATAGCATAGCCCAATACCGATTTTAGAACTATTTGACTAATAAACTGTTGAGATGAAAATACACTTAAAATTAAAAAAGTTGTGCTCACCGGCATACCTAACCTTGTTAGAATAAGCAACGCCAAAGGAGCCAACAAAAATGACCAATGTAATCGTTCTGGTAATGGAATTTTGTCTAACCTTTGATAAGACACATCTCCACCATTAAAATACCAGCTATAAACTAAGGTTAATGTTAAGATAACACCAGCAAAACCCCATAACAAAGACCAATGATAAGCCTTATTAGATACGATAAAAGTGCCTAAGGTCTGTATAACATCATTTGCTACAACAGCATATCCTGCCAGTAAAAAACCAATAAGCATTATGCCTATTTCCATATTTATAATTTGGCGGCAAATGAAATCTAAAATTGGATACAAATTGAAATTAGGAACCTAATTTCAAAAACTTTCAGGAAGATTTAACAGTTTATAAAACAACGCGTTGAACAAAAAAAAAGAAGAAAGAACTATTACTTAGGAATTAATTTACAGTATAACTTAAAAACGAAATAAACACCTTAAAAAGTGGAGTATACTGGATTCGAACCAGTGACCTCTGCCCTGTCAAGGCAGCGCTCTAAACCAACTGAGCTAATACTCCTAAAATAATTATAGATTACAATAAACTACCAATCTCCATACTCGGCAGAATTCTTAGTAGTTTCATGTAAGGTGATATGTAATAGCTGCCCTGTAGTAAGCTTAGGTTTTAGAATATCATAAATTACTTTCACAAAGTATTCTGTAGAAGGTAAAATATCTGCAAATTCTGGACAGTCTTCATTTAGATTTTTATGGTCAAATCGCTCTTCAATTTCGTTTTTAATCAGGCTACCCAAAACAGCCAAATCCATAACAAATCCAGTATCTGGGTTTACTTCTCCACGGATTCTAACTTCTAAATCAAAATTATGACCATGGTAATGTGGGCTATTGCATTTACCAAAAACCTCAATATTCTTTTCATCACTCCATTTAGGATTATGTAAACGGTGTGCCGCATTAAAATGAGCTTTTCTACATATGGTAGCAATCATGGTACTTCATTTAAGGTTGCAAAGATAATCCACTTTCTTGTATCGCCAAGCAATTACCTTTTTAAACATAAAAAACCCTTTCTTTGGCTATTGCCTTCAAAAGGGTTCTTTTACTAAACAAATTATACTAAGTGATTAAATTTCCGTTTTCATCCCATTCTGCCACGTCATTACGCTTACTTTGGTCTACGCATTTAGCAATCCATTCCGGATCATAAGAAACTCCATGTTGTGCTAAAACATCTTCTGGCACACCGTTCCATACATTTGGTGAATTGCCTTTATAACCCAGTTCTTCTATCCCAATTTTAGAGGTATAAAAACCTGTCATAGTTAGGTTTCTGATCAACGAGAAAAAATTAACCCCAAAAGGGCGTTCTCTAGATGGAGTATCTGGGTCGTAGAAAGCAATTTCGTCTAAAATTGATTTTTGTTGCTCTTCTGTCAATTTCTTAAACTCATTTTCATAGGCCGTATTACTGGTATGGTCTAACCACATTAAACCACCGCGTAAATCTCTCTGCATGTTGGGCATATCCTTAGCGATAAACTCTATAAAGTCTGCAACAGCAGCATCAGAAGCTCCCTTGTAGGTATCACTAGAAGGTAATATTAAATCGCATAAAACTGTTATGGTTTCCATTTCATGTGCATTAAAAAATTCTTCTGCCATGATTTCTTCATCACGCTCCTTCTCTTTAGGCGTTCTACCATAAAAAACCTCAGCGCTTTTGGTTACCTGTGCTGTCTCTTCTGCTGTGGGCGTGCAGCCATGTAAAGCTAAACCTGTTGCTACTGAGCCTAAAACTATTGACCGTAAACTATCTCTTCTATCCATGACTACAAATTCTGTTTTTTAAGTTGGTCCACTATATAATCTGATGCTCTCCACGATAACGCTAGAATTGTCCATGTACAATTTTTATCTGCCTGTGATACAAAGGGGCCAGCATCTACTACAAATACATTATCAACATCGTGCAATTGTTGGTATTTATTGGTTACCGATGTTTTAGGGTTATCTCCCATTCTTGTAGTACCTACCTCGTGAATTATTCTACCTGGAGCATGCAAACCATAATCTACATCTTTACCCGGTTTATCCCCTAGAGGTTCTCCACCCATATTTATCAAGATTTCTTCAAAAGTATCTTGCATATGTTTCGCCTGATTTCGTTCTAAATCTGACCATTTATAGTTAAAACGCAATACTGGAATACCCCATTCATCTACTACATTAGGGTCTATTTCACAATAATTTTCTTTTCTAGCAATAGACTCACCTCTACCACTTAAACCGACTACTGCTCCATAATATTTTTTAGCATCACTACGTAAAATATCGCCATAACCACCAACCTTAGTTCCAAAGAACTTATTGAACTCATTAACATTAAATCCAAAGCCATAACCGGGCATACCCATACCGCCCCATATTTCTATATGGTAACCTCTAGGGAAATCTAATTTAGAATTATCGCCCCACCAAGGTGAGTATACGTGCATACCGCCCACACCATCTTCATTATAAGATATTTTCCTGTTCATTAAATCTGGAATAAAAGCTGCTCTATCTGCCCCTGTAGAATCGTGCAAATACTTACCAATATGGTCACTGCTGTTCCCTAATCCATTGGGATGTTGTTTGCTTTTTGAGTTTAATAATATACGCGCAGAACTACACGCTGAGGCTGCCAAAATAACGACTCTACCTTTTAATTTGTATTCTTTTCTATCATCTTTACTTATGTAAGAAACGCCTGTAGCCCTACCTTCTTCATTTGTGGTCACCTCTCTAACCACAGAATTTACAAATAGGTCTACTTGTCCTCTACTCTTTTGTGCTGGAAAAATTAAACAAGTACCCGCAGAGAAATCCGCATATACTTGGCACGCTCTACCACACTGTCCACAATAAAAGCAAACGCCTCGTTCATTGTTAATTCGCTTTGTAAGCATTGACATTCTGGAAGGATACACCGGAATACCAGTTTTCTTTGCTCCGTTTATATAAAACAACTCGTGTAATCTTGGTTTAGGTGGCGGAAGAAAGAAACCGTCTGGATCATTTCTTAAACCTTCATTAGTTCCAAAAACTCCAATTAATTTATCTACACGGTCATAGTAAGGCTTAACATCATCATAACTTATAGGCCAATTATCTCCATACCCATCTATATCTTTGTGTTTAAAATCGTCTGGTCCAAACCTAAGTGATATTCTACCCCAGTGATTAGTTCTCCCTCCTAACATATGACTCCTAAACCAATCGAACTTAGTACCTTCTGCACGAGTGTATGGTTCACCTTCAATTTCCCAACCTCCGTAAGCAGCATCAAAATCACCAAAAGGTCTTGTAGTGCCTGCACCTCTACGAGGACTCTCATATGGCCATTTTAATTGTGTCTGTTGTTTTGGGTCTGCTGGGTCAAAAAATGGTCCTGCTTCTACTACGGCCACTTTGAGCCCGGCATCTGCCAACACTTTGGTCGCCATACCACCACCTGCACCGGAGCCAACAATAATAGCATCGTAAAAGGTTGATTTTTCAATTATTTGCATTCTATTTTATTTTCTGTTGTTAGTTTGTATTTATCCATGTAAAAAACTGTAGTGCATCATTATTATTAGCTACTACAATTGTAGACTTGTACCCTTTTTGCATTAATGTGATTTGCTTGGCATCCTTGGCTGCATAAAAACCACTTTCTTGATATTCTTGAGCAGTGAAATTTCCTTTGCCATCACCAAGCAACAAGATACCAATTCCTGCGTCGTTTTTGGGTGTTTCGATTTCAGCAACCCATAAATTCCCAACACCAAGAACATCTAAATTTCCATCAGCATTAAAGTCTCTCACTAATAAATTGTTCCAATTGGTTAGTTGCGCCTTGTTAGGTAGGGGATGCATTTTAAAGTCTCCATTCCCTAAATTTTCTATGTAAACTGATGCAAATGTATCTGCCTGTAAATGCAAGGCATTGTTAAGATTAGCCGCTCCATATATTTGTTCTATGTCCATGGCCGCAAATATGTCGTACTTTTTTATTTCCTTTTTAAGAGAAGGTATTTGTTGGGAAGAACATGAAAATCCGCGTAGTGGAAAATGTGTATTGCCATTATGGTACCCTAAGACAATATCCTTTTTGCCATTGCCATCAAAATCATCATAATAGACATCAAAAGGGGCATCTTTACTTGTTTTGTATTTATAATTAAGTCCTAAATTTCCTGCAATAAAATCTGGGTCTCCGTCCCCATCAAAATCCCCAGAGGTCAATCCAAACCACCAACCTCTGCTTGCAGAAAGCCCTGGTGGAGAAATCTTTTTTAACTGACCTTTTGTATTCACAAATACGGTTATTGGCATCCATTCCCCAACCACCATCAAATCTAAATCTTCATCACCATCCACATCTGCCCATTGAGCAGCTGTAGCCATTCCTAAATTTTCTAAATCTGGAGCTAAAGTTAGCGTCTTGTTCTGTAGCTGCCCCTCTATATTTACATACAAGGTACTGCTTGCCGCCGTTGGATATGCATAAGGCGTATGCCTACCTGTTACAAAAACATCTACATCCCCATCATTATCATAATCTGCGACTGCAATTTTACCGCCACTCTCTCTGGTAACCCCTAGCAATGCCCCTTTTTTGAACTTCCCTTCAATATTCATATACAGGCGGTCTGTATAGTGAAAATCGTTTTCAGGATATGCATTACCACCACTTGCCACGTATAAATCTAGAAAACCATCGTTGTTCACATCTATAAATACTGCATCTACATCTTCATAAGGAGCTTCTTTATTCCAAAATGAGATTTGTGTAGGTCTTAAACTACCATCTGTTTCTTGTAGTAATAATTGTGGTTCCAATCCACTTGCACCTCCTAAAAAAATATCGTCTAACCCATCATTATTTATATCTGCAACCGCCATTGCCGGCCCAAATTGAGACATTTTATGAGGCAGCAATAGCTGCTTTTGAAAATCATCAAACGTATTTTCTGTATGCTTAATTACGTGCTGCACCTCCTCTTTAAACAAACGTTTAGGGTACTTTTTTTTAGGCTGATATGTGGTGGCCAAACTAGCATTTGCCACCCAAACCGTATTGGCTAGAACCTCTTTTTGAACCAATCGTTTACCGTCTGGAAAAAACACTTCTACACTATCTATTTTGCTCATTGTTCCTATCCCAAAATGAGCGGTTTGCTCACTTGTAGAATAAATGCCTCTTACATTCGTAAGTTCTATTAACTGTGTAGCTCCTCCAGAATGTGCATACACACGGCTGCCCAAAGTAGTTTTGTGCGTATCATCCTGAACTATAACACGTAAATAATTTGCCTTATTTTGTTCAGATGAATTGTTACGGTACACAAATGCTGTAGCATTTATATTATTTACTACCATGTCTAAATCACCATCATTATCTAAATCTCCGTAAGCGGCACCATTAGAGAACGACTTGTGGTCTAAACCCCAATCCGCAGCAACCTTGTCAAAACTAAAATCGCCCTTATTTTTAAACGCATAATTCTTTAAAGGCTGAGAGGGAATCATGTTTAGAATAGTGTCTAAATGTATAATTTGAAAGATATCTTCCAGATTACCACCCTCTGGGTGTTTTTGCAGCCATTTAAAACGCTGTTGATTAATATATTCTGACACTTTTTTATCTGCGTCTGTGTTACGGATATCTCGCAAAAGTCCATTGGTGATGTATACATCTTTTAAGCCATCATTATCAAAATCCGCAATAAGATTGCTCCAGCTCCAATCCGTAGCTTGCATGCTAGAAAAATTAGCCACGTTACTAAAAGTACCATTACCGTTATTTTTATGAAGCGCGTTATACATATATTGGTAATGACCGCCATTATCCACCACATTCCAAAAGCTAGTGATATCCATACCACTCATATTAGACTTTTGTCTAAAATTGTCTTCGGCTACCATATCTAGCACAAAAACATCTAAATTTTTATCGTTATCCATATCTGCAACGTCTACTCCCATGCTATAAAAAGACATCTGGGGTAACACTTTATTGCCGACACTGGAAAAAGTACCGTCTTGATTGTTAAGAAATACAAAGTCCGGCGCTTCAAAATCATTGGCCACAAAAATATCTGTGTAGCCATCATTATTAATATCACTTGCAGATACCGCATTAGGAAAACCGGTAAAGGCTAAACCTGTTTTTTGGGTTACATCTACAAAACCATCTCCGGTATTTTTATAGAGTTTAAGTTGATGTTCTTCTGTTAAAAGTGAACTCCCCGAATAGGAAGATAGACTCCCCGGATTGGGAGGCTGGGTAAGTAAAAATAAATCTAACGCACCATCTTTGTTATAATCTAGAAAGGTAGCATGCCGTGTTCTTTGATTGTTGGCAACACCCCACTTCTTGGCTTGTTCTTTAAATGTTGCATCGCCATTATTTATATATAGCAAATTGGTTCTTGCTTTTGTATCATCATCATATAACTCCCTACTTACATATATATCTAGGTATCCGTCTGCATTTACGTCTGCTACAGTTACGCCTGTAGACCATCCTAAGTCTTGTAAAATATTGGCTTCCTTAGATGCATCTGTAAATTTTAAATTGCCTTGGTTTAAATACAATTTATCTGGCACCATATTGCCTGCAAAAAAGACATCTAACAAACCATCATTATTAAAATCTCCTAAGCCTACGCCTGCACCACCATAAAAGTTAGCATATTTAAGAATATTATGTTTATTCGTCTCTTTTAGTTCATTCATAAAATTGATACCTGTATCTACAGGCGGCAATAGTGTAAATAATTTAAGCGGCGCATCTGTTTTATTCTCTTTACAAGAAAAAAAACAAAGCACCATAAGAACAGTTAGTATTGAATGAAACCGAAACATTTGTAAAAGAATAAAAGTCTTAAGTTAGATAAAGGAGAGTTTCCCCTCCTTTATCTTCTTAAAATAAACTAAACTAACCCATACTAGAATTAAGCATTATGAGCACCTATTTCTATTGCACATCCCACCAAACGCGCGTAGTCAATTGGTCTGGCCCCTGCGCGTCTACAGCTGCCTGATAATTGGTAGGATTATTTGCTTGTTCACTTTCTGAATAGGTAAGCCTTCTTGGGATAGTGCCACCCGTAACATTACCTGGATAACTAACTGGAGTTAATACCGGAAAACCAGTACGTCTCCAATTTGCAAAAGACTCATATTCATTTAAAAAAGTTGCTGCCCAATACTGTGTATTAATTTGCTCCAAAGCGTTAGCCGGATCAAAAGGTTTTAATGCTAGATAGTCATCTATAGCCGCATCTTCTATTACAGCATCTGCACTATAAATCGCTAACATTTTCATGGCTGCTCTTACACCTGCATTATAGTGTGGTTCTGGATCACCACCTGCTAAACCCCAACGTTCTGCAGCTTCTGCAAGTAAAAAGGCCACCTCTGCGTAAGTCTGAAAAAACATTGGAGCTCCCTCTCCAGTAATTATAGCCCTATTTGGTTCTGCATAAGCATCTGTATTCTCTTCGCCTGTTAAATCTAAAAGCAAGCTAGAATCCAATCCATTGGGCAGTCCTTTTAAATCGGAAATTTCTGTACTACCATCAGACCTTCTAGCAGCCAGAATGGGCAATCTTGGATCATCTTCTAAAAAGTTGATAAACGTCTCACTCATTCTTGGGTTTCCATCGGCTGTAAAAACTTCTCCATTACCATTTCTATTGATACCTTCTGGCCCTGCTGTGTGTTGAATATATGCAATGTCTGCATTTGACTCCATCACTCCTCCGTTTATGGCTTTGGTCACCCATTCTTGAGCCGCTGTTGGATTTACTTTTATCAATCTAAATCCTAAACGAAGCATCATAGAATTTGCAAAACGCTTCCATTTTGCCAAATCTCCTTGGTACATAATATCTGCATCTCCAAATGAAGAAGTTCCTGAACCTAATACTGCCGCAGCACTCTCTAATTCACTTAACATATCTGCATATATCTCGCTCTGCGAATCATATACTGGGGTTAGGTTGCCCTCTATTACCGCTTTCCCTGCCTCAAAATAAGGTATGTTACCGTACAAATCTGTTAATCTATGAAATGTAAAAACTCTTAGCACCTTAATAATAGCTACAACTTCTTCTGGTTGCGATTCTGCTTCTGCCTGCACCAACATATCTTCTAATGTTTTAACAGGATTCTCGTAATAACGATCCATTAAAGAAGAGGCATAACCTCTGTTCCAAGTATATTTATCTCCACTCCAATACCCTGCTGTTGTAGCAAAGTGTTGCATCATAGTAGAGCAATAAATTAAATTGGCACGCCAATTATCATAACGTTCACTAGACACCTGCAACTGTGCTGTTGTCAATTTATTAGAAATAGCTATCTGACTTGCCTTGGTAGGATCAACATTGACATCCTCAAAACCTTCATCACAAGAAGATATGGAGAACATTACTATAAGTATATAAAGTATTTTTTTCATAGCAGTTTAGAATTTTACGTTTAAGGATAGACCGTAGCTTCTAGTTGGTGGCACACCAAAATATTCTAATCCTTGCGAGTTACCAGCATTGTAAGCTGCTTCTGGATCAATATTATCTACAGAACGTTTTATATAAAACAAGTTTTGCATGATGATACCGATATTGGCCGTATTTAAAAATGTCTTTTCCAAAATTTTATCAGGAAAAGTGTAATTAAGACTTAATTGTCTAAATTTTATAAAATCTGCATCTTCTACAAATTCTTCTGCAATATCATTAACCCGACCATAGTAGGTTTGTAAGTTTTCTGGAGCTACAGTAGTTGTAAAGGCGTTACCTTCCCCATCTACTCCAGATACACTTAGTCCATTTTCTCTACCTTCTAGTGTTGCCTTGTGCAAGCCGCTACCGTAAGCAAAAGTATTTGTACCTGAGAATATTTGACCCCCAAACTTAGCATCTATCAAGGTATACAAACTAAAATCTTTATACCTAAAAGTATTACTAAAACCAAAAGACCATGGCGGAACGCCTTCTCCTAAAATTTTACGTTCTCCTAGTTGAGCTAAAGGCACACCATCTTCGTCAATATCGTATACAATTCTACCTTGGTCATCCCGCACATAAGACACACCTTTAATTACTCCATAACGCTCACCAGGTATGTGAGATATTCTAACATTTTGTGTTCTTGGCTCATCCAAACCAATTTCACCATCTTCTGGATTTGTTGCTACAATTGTTCCTTTATTATAAGCTCCATTAATGCTTGTATTCCAAGAAAAATCTTGTGTTCTAAATGGTGTTGCATTGATTAAAAACTCAAAACCTTTATTCTCTAACTCACCAATATTTGCTATTGCAGAAGAAAAATAGAGGTAACAGAAGTCGTAACATTCACAATATCATCTGTAGTTTTATTGGAGTAGTATGCTAAGTCTAAAGACAATCTATTATTAAAGAATCTTGCATCTAAACCAATTTCATATTCTTGCTTACTCCACGGTACTAAACCAATATTAGGAACCCTACTACCGTTAATTCTACCCAATGGTTGCCCTTGATGTCCTTGACCAAAAATTTCATACGTTAATGCTAATTGATACGCATCTTGTGCACCACCAGCTGTTTCTGAATATCCACCTCTTAGTTTAAGGAAAGAGATTGGTGCTGGCATTTGAAACAAATCTGACAAAATTAAACTACCATTAATAGAGGAATAGAAATCATTATTTGGAGAATCTTTCCCGACTAAAGAAAGTGTTGAAAACCAATCGTTACGTCCTGTATAGGTAAGATATAAAAAGGAATCATAGCTAAATTCTAAGGAACCATAAAGAGAACCTATTTCCCTTTCATTAAAACCTCTTGAGCGTGTTTGGGTAGCTAGATTAGATATATCTTCTAACCCTGGCACGATAAAATCTCTTCCCCCTAGAGAAAGCGATTCGAACTCAATCTTATTACTGTTTGCCCCTACAAACCCATTAAATCCAAGCTTGTCTGTTATATTCACTTGGCTCCCAAGAATTAAATCTGCATCAATTTGGGTGTATCGTCTTTCTTCTTCTGTCATAGCTCCTCCAGGAATATATGCAGTACCCCAAGGCTCAATGGAGGTAGATTTTCTTGTCCAATGGTCCACACCTACTCTACCAGATAAATACAGCCAATCTATAATATCATACCTTAAATTGGTAGATGCTATAATTCTGTTGGTTTTATCTTGATTACTAAAATTATACGCAGCCCAGTAGGGATTCTGAGAGAAAACATTACTAGAATATTGACGCTCTGTTCCATCCTCATTAGCGCCTGGCTCCATAAAAGAGACATCTACATTTGCTGGCAATAAGGCTACTGTAAAGTTAGCATTACCGGGCGCGTCTGATAAACGAGGCCTATTGGTTACATCTTGAACAATATACTTTACATTAGTTTGCATGGATAGCTTTTCTGCCATCATTGCATTAGCGTTTAAAGAAAATGTTTTTCTATTAAGCCCTGCATTAGGCACAATATCATCATTGCTTAAATCCGAAGCAGAAAAACGCATGTTCATTTTTTCACCACCTGTGGTTAAAGAAACTGTGTTGGTAAATGTTGCACCAGTTCTATAAAATGTTTCAGCATTATTACCTACATAAGAATAAGGGCGCTCTACACCATCCCATTGCACCACAGAAGAACCATCTAAACGCTCTCCCCATGAGCTTGTGGCATTATCAAACGCTTCTGTTTGCGTTACTGGTTTTCTACCCAAAATACCTTGACCATATTCTGTTTGAAAATCTAGAATGGAACTATCATAGGTATTAAATAACACACTACCGTTGTATTCTACACCTATACCCTCTTGCTTTTTTCCTTGCTTTGTGGTTATAATTATGACACCATTACCACCTCTAGAACCATATAGAGCACTTGCAGAACCACCTTTGAGCACACTTACGGACGCTATGTCGTCTGGATTTATACTAGAAATACCATCACCACCATCATTACCTCCCCATAAACTAGCGGAGCCACTATTTTCATTTGAAATTGGTATACCATCTACTACATACAGGGGTTGGTTGTTACCCGTCATAGTACTGTTACCTCTGATAATAACCCTACTAGAACCGGCTGCTCCAGTTGCGTTTTGAGATATGTTTACACCGGCCACCTTACCTTGCAAGGCATTAATCGCATTGGGCAACTTAATATTAGACACTTCTTCACCTTTAACCTCTGTCAAGGAATAACCGAGTGCCTTAGTTTCTTTCTTGATACCTAATGCAGTAACTACCACTTCATCTAAATTTTCAGCAGAAGGGACTAACAATACATTGATAGTTGTTCTACCATTAACACTTACCATTTGGTCTTGAAAACCTAAGCTAGAGAAAACAAGGACAGCATTGCTAGGCACAGTAATGGAATAGTTTCCATCAAAATCTGCTGAAGTTCCGTTGGGAGTGCCTTGCTGCACTACATTAACTCCTGGAACTGGAATACCAGTATCACTGTCTGTTACAACACCTGATACTGTTACATTCTGTGCAACGCCAACTTGCACCACCAATAGGGTGAGTAACGCAAACACAGCCTTAAACATGACATTCATAGAGTTTGATTTAATTGATTTAGTTAATTAATTGAGTTTTGTTTCTTGGAAATTGGATATATAATAAGGGATAGTGAAAGTTTTTCGACCAACAACAATTGCCAAAAGCCGAACAGCAGTAAAAAATTCACATAAATTTTAAGACTTATTTACGAATCTTTTCCACCTAAAAGGATTTAGAATAAGAATTTGATAATCAAAAAATTATCCCCGACAATTGCTTGCCGAGGATACACATCACTATCACTAAAACATTGGTTGGTATGATTATAACTGTGGTAGTTTTAGTTTTTCTTAAGGATTAAATTTTTTGCTCAATTTCTTAATCACCTGCAACTGATTATCCTTTAATGCTGGTCCATCAAAAACAGAAACCCCTTTAGCTCCGTTTTTTTTCGCTATTAGAATAGCTTTTTCTAAGGTTTTATCATCAAAATCTGGAAGATACAAACCGGTATGCAATTCGGTTTGCCTTCCTTTTAAGTCTGCCACACCCTGTTTTGTAGCATAGCCAATCCAATCTAATTCCTCGTTGTAAAATCCATGATAAATCATTGGTAATACAACATCAACATTCCATTTATCCCAGCGTTGACGTACCATATGGTCCGCCATTTCTGGATAGGGAAATACTGCAGAAGTAAGCAACTTGCCATTTTCGTGAGCAATTTCATATGCTTCATCTACTATGGATTTCACTTTATTAAGTCTAAAATTTTTCCATTCGATGTCTATCTCTGGATGCTCAAAATCTTTTGGGTTTTTATGATGCTCTTCTTCAAAAGCTGCCAAACAAACATCGCAATAGCAAAAATCAAACCTTGGTAATTCTGTGTTTTGCTCTAAATTATATTTTGGCAATAATCCAATAGGCAAAAAGATATCAGAATATCTTATGTAATCCAAATGCACACTTGCTACACCATCTACGGCCGCCAAACCGCTAACTAAACTCAAAATATGGTCTCGTGATTCTTCTCTAGTTGGGCATAACCATTTGTAATAACCCACATAAGGTGGTTGGTCATAGCAAGATTTGCCATCTCTACTAACGGCATACCATTCTGGATGCTTTTCTGCTATTTTATCTCCAGGTCTATTTACGGTAAACATCCAAGCATGCACCTCTAATCCTACTTCTGTTGCAAAAGGAGCTACCTTCTTTAGCAAATCTGCATCTGTACCAGTATTAATGAGTACAGCATGAAAACCATTTTCCTTGTATTTTTTAAATTCCTGTCGGTAATACGCATCGTCCTTAGTTTCATCTGCCGTAAACCATGTCCAAAATTTAAACGTAATTGCTTCATTTTCTATAATAGTCACGTTTTTAGCTTCTAACTTGGTTTTAGCTTTCATGGGATTATCAAAAAAACCAACAGCTAATAATGCCAACAAGCCCACCAATCCTAACTGATAAAATTTAAATTTCTGTTTCTTGTTACCAGATGTATTTTCCATCTTCTTTAATTACTATTTTTTTATTTGAAAAGGGACTTACAGCAGTAAGATTCCAACCCGTTGCATGGGGCTCATAGTCCACTTTTATCGCTTTACCAAGAACATCAACGGTTATTGCCTTTCTACCCTTAGGTTGCGCCAACCAATTTCTATACACTGCATATAAGGCATACTTTAGTTGTTCATCTTTGTCTACACTATAGTTGGTAATAGGTGCATCTGTAAAATAGACATACCCCCAGTGCTCCGGCTCATGCATATTAATAACCCATTGTGGAGACCATACCCAATTATATTCTGGTAAAAATTCTTCATTATCACCTTGTTTTCTTTGGTATTTTCCATTCTTCAATTGAAAATCCCAATTGACACGGGAGAAATTGATACGCCAAAATTCGTTTTTAGGTGGACCTCCATGTGATGCTGCTTCCGATATAACACCCCACGGAATAGCTATTTCCAGAGACCAACCTTTATCTATATCTGAAGCCCTATTTAAGGTACCTTCTATGAATACGGCAGATTGCAATCCCTGAATATCCCAACTATCTAGAACTTTTCCTTGGTTACGATAGGGTTTTGTCAAGACTAAATCCCACTGTGTGTTTAGCGCATTTATCTCCAATTCATAATAATTATGAGTATCCCCATCTGGATCAATGAATATTTCAAAATCATTGTTGTAGAAAATAACTGTATCCCTTTGTTGTAAATTACCCCAAACATGAGGCTCTTCTAGTTTTGCAAATACATAAAAATAAGCATCGTCCCATGCCATTTTTATTTTAGTTTCATAGTCTGGCTTTTTAGTTCCTTCTATATCAATAAAATCTTCTGTCCAAGGAATATTTTGCCAAGCACCGTCCATATTGCCATCTACTACAATGCTATCTATTTTTTGCGCTACATAAGTTTTAGGCATTGGATATTGCTGAGCATTCACTCCGCTTAAAAAACCATATAAAACTATAAAGCAAAGAAGAAAGTTGTATTTTGCAGACACCCTACACCCCCAAATATTTATTTTCTTCCACACAGCTTTGCTAATAATCATAAGCCTAATATTCTTAATTTTAATAGTGTTCCATCCTAAAATTTAGACCAACAACAGTCACAAGCTCACCAACAACAATGAAAAATACAGTAAACTTACTTGCTAAAGCCTCTGAGGAACTTAAAAACGAGCAAGAACCGGGTAATAGTTCTTTTGACCCTTACGAAATTACGATAAAGCATCATTTAATTTTCTGGCTTATTTACTTTGCATTCAACACCTTACGTTGGGGAAGTTATTTTGATGATTATGAATACTCTGTAAAAACAAATATTATTGGTTTTCCTATACATATGGCCTTAACCTATTTAAATATCTATGTGTTAATGCCCAAGTTTGTTTATACCAGAAAATATTTGAGCTATACCATTTTAGTTATCTGCGCCCTTTTTGTAATGCTCCTAGCTAAATACAATCTTACGTATTACTTAGTGAGTACTAATGTTTGGCCAGAAGGACCAGAACCCATACAAAACTTAACTTTTAATTACGGCATACAAATGATGTTGGGCGAGTTGTATGTAGTTTCTTTTGTAACTGCTATAAAGCTTACCATAGATTGGTTGCGAGAACGAAATAAGTTGTATGAAATGGAGAAAAGACAATTATCTACAGAACTCCGGTTTTTACGTTTACAAGTTTCACCACATTTTTTCTTTAATACCCTAAACAACATATACTCGCTAACCTTAACCAAATCTGACAAAGCACCCATTGTTATATTAAAATTATCTGAATTGATGCGCTATTTACTATACGCTACAGATAAAAGACGACAATCTTTAACTAATGAAATTGAGTGCTTACAAAATTATATTGATTTGGAGCGTATTCGCTTTGATGAAAACCTAGAGGTAAATATTAGTATTTCTGGAGATTTGACTGACAAAGAAATTTCACCAATGCTTTTGATGCCCTTGATAGAAAATAGCATAAAGCACGGAGTGAGTAAAAATCTAGGCAAAAACAAGATTGGTCTTGATATTACGGTTCTGGAAGATTTTCTTTATTTTGAGCTTACCAATTCCTGTCCGCAAGACAGAAAACCAAACACAACGAGCAAAAATTTTGGTGGCATAGGCCTTTCTAATGTTAAAAAAAGACTAGAACTAGGTTATGAACCGGAAGACTATAAACTGAACCTTATAGATAAAGGACACACCTTTATTATCAAACTAAAACTGCGAGTATAACCAATGAAGTGTATAAATACAATCCTTATTGATGATGAACCTTTAGCGATAGAAATTTTAAAAGAATACGCAGCACAAGTTCCCCAAATTAAAATCTTAGATACCTTTACCAATCCTTTAAATGCCAATGCATACCTACAAGAAAACAAGGTAGACCTCATTTTTTTGGATATTAATATGCCTGTGCTGAATGGATTTAATTTTCTAGAATCGCTCAAAAAAAAGCCCATGGTGGTCATCACTACCGCATACGAAGCGTATGCCGTCAAAAGCTTTGAGTATGAGGCAATGGATTATTTAGTAAAACCTATTTCTTTTCCACGATTTCTTAAAGCGGTAAATAGAGTAACAAGAACTCACGAATCTGGAAATAGTAGCATTACAGACAACCAAAGTATTTTTGTTAAAGTTGATAATAAAAAGCTACAAAAAATTTATCTAAATGATATTTTGGTTGTAGAGAGTCTCAAAGATTATATCCGTATAATTACCAGAACAGACAAACACATTGTACACAAAACCCTAACAGGCTTTACCGAAGAATTACCTAGAGACAATTTTATTCGCATACACCGCTCCTATACTGTAGCTATTGATAAAATTAGCGCTATTGAAGGCAATAGTGTAGAAATAGAAGGGATACGTTATACCATTGGTAGAAGTTATGCCGAAGAAGTAAAAGGTAAAATTCTTAATTAAATATACACCTATTGAAAAAACTATGTAAAATAAAAAAGCCTCCAATTAATTGGAGGCTTTTCTTGGTGGGCGCGAAGGGATTCGAACCCCTGACCCCCTGGGTGTAAACCAGGTGCTCTGAACCAACTGAGCTACGCGCCCGTGTCATTTTCGGAGTGCAAATATAGAACCTAATTTCAATTAGCCAAACAAAAATTTAATTTTTTTTATAAAATTTCTGCTACTACAAATGTACTCCCCCCCACATAGACCATATCTTTCTTTTTAGCATTACGTTTTGCTTCGGCTAACCCAGTAGAGACGTCTTCAAAATAGCCTCCCTTAAGACCTTGATTCTCAGCATAATTTTTCAACACATCCAAATCCATACCTCTAGGCACATTGGGTTTTACAAAATAATAAGAAGCATCTTTTGGAAAAAGTGGTAAAATTTTAGCCACTTCCTTATCATTAACAAAACCTAAAACTAAATGTAATTTTTTATAGGATTGCTTTTGCACCTGTGCCATAACAAGAGAAAGTCCTTCTAAGTTGTGAGCGGTATCGCAAACTACTAAAGGTTGTTTCTGTAGAATTTGCCACCTGCCCAATAATCCGGTATTTTTCACTACCTGTTTTAAACCCCTCTTTATGCTCTTTTCAGCTACACTAAAGGAGCTTTGTTCTGTTAAACAAGCCAATACCCCTTTAACGTTTTTTTCTTGATAGCGCCCTTTTAAATCCATTTCATACGTTGGATAATCTTTTTCATCCGCAAAGGTTAAGGACGATTTTAATTGACTTGCAATTAATTTAAAAACCATTTCAGTCTTAGGATGCCGCTCACTTACCACGACAGGCACTCCCCTTTTTATGATTCCAGCTTTTTCCATAGCTATTTTTTCTAGGGTATCTCCTAGTATAGCCGTATGGTCTAGCCCTATATTGGTTATTAATGCTATTTCTGGGGTAATAATGTTTGTAGAATCCAATCTACCGCCTAAACCTACTTCCACAATAGCCACATCTACCTGTTCTTCTGCAAAAAATTGAAAAGCCATACCTACGGTCATTTCAAAAAAAGAAAATTGATGATACTCTAAAAAAGGTTTGTTTGCACTTATAAAGTCTTTTACAAATTGTTTGCTAACTTTTTTACCGTCAATCTTAATTCGCTCTCTAAAATCTTTTAAATGTGGCGAAGTATATAAGCCTACTTTATAACCTTCTTCCTGTAAAATTGAAGCTAACATATGAGAACTAGAACCTTTACCATTGGTGCCAGCTACATGTATACTTTTAAATTTTTTTTCTGGGTGATTTAAATGTGATGCAAAGGCTTTTATATTATCTAACTTCCCTTTAAAGGCAGTTGCCCCTTTTTGTTGATACATGGGTAATTGCTGAAACATCCATGCAATCGTCTCCTTATATGTCACGCCTATTGTCCGAGTTTAAAATTGACCACAACAAATCCTATCTGCTGAGAAGGAGCGTTAGAATCTAAATTCCATTTATGCAGCATGGCTGTTTTTTGTGCGGGATCTAACAAGCATTGTGCATTATTTGTTGTTCCTTTTACACCTGGTGTAGCTTTGACCACTCTACCATTCCTATCTACAACAATACGCACTACTACTCTTCCTTCTTCATTACATTCTTGCTGAACTTTACCCTTGCTCACTAATGATCGCCCATTGAGACCAAACCCTCCAGAACCACTACCTGGAGCTCCGTAGTAAGAAGTAGCATAAGGATTACCTTGTGGATTTCCCTTATCACCAGGTGTAGCATCATCCCCTTCAGAACCACTTTCGGTTCCGTCAGATTTACCAATACCCCCCATTAACGCATCTAACTTTTTCTTTTTAGCTTCTTGTTCTGCCTTTTTACGAGCCTCTTCTAAAGCTTGTGCTCTTGCTTTACGTTCTGCTTCTGCTTTTGCCTTTTGAGCAGCATCTTCAGCTTTTCGCCTAGCTTCGTTTTGTTGTTTTATGCGGATGCTTTCTTCAGAATCTGCAGTCATTAGTTTTTCTGATGGCGCCTCTTTAACAACTTCTTCTGCCGGTGTAGTCTCCTTTACCTCTTGTTGCTCTTCTTGTACTTGCTCTGGTAGATTAGTAGGCTTAGGAATGTCTAATGGTTCTGATTTTATCTTTTTTAGCGGCTGTTGTTTACCTGCTCCAAAATCCATGGTGCCAAAGTTAACCGCAATACCCTGTTCTTCTGGAGGGTCCATATAAGTTAACCCAATATAAAAGAGAACCAATACCAGAATACTAAGCAGCACCGTGGTAAGGGTAAAAGATTTTTTCTTGTGTCTCGTGTTTAAAAAAGTCATTAATTAGGCCGCACTGCCAATATAACCTTATAACTATTTCTATTTGCAATATCCATTACGCTTACGGCTTCTTTGATAGCTACGCTTTCTTCTGCCCTTAGAATAATGGTAGGTTTTTCTTGACCTTCAAGTGCTTTTTTTAATTCAATTTCAATGTATTCTCCATTAATTTGCTGATTGTTCACAAAATAATTGAGGTTCTTATCTATAGTAACCGAAACATTTTGCGTGTTCGTGGATTTCCCTTTCGCCTTTGGCAAAAGTAAATCTAATGCATTGGGCGCATTGGAAGTTAGCATAAAAAATACCAATAACAGAAAAACTATATCTGTCATGGAAGACATGCTAAACTCTGGACTTACTTTGTTTCTTCCCTTAAGCTTCATACAGCTAATTTTATAAAGGTTCGTTCAATAAGTCTAAAAATTCCACAGCATGGGCTTCCATCTGGTGTACCACCTTATCTGTACGGTTTACTAAATGGTTGTAACCAATGTAAGCTATAATACCGACTACTAAACCAGCTACGGTAGTCGTCATCGCAGTATATATACCAGAGGCCAAAGAACCCATTTCTGCTTGTCCGCCACTGCTTGCCATTTCATGAAAAGCTAAAATCATACCAATTACCGTTCCTAAGAAACCAATCATTGGCGCAGCACCTGCAACAGTAGCTAAAATGTTTACGTTCTTTTCTAATTTATACACCTCTAAGGTTCCTGCATTTTCAATGGCTGTATTGATATCATCTAAAGGTTTTCCTATTCTAGAAACACCTTTTTCTGTTAAGCGCGCCACAGGAGAATCGGTTTGCGCACAAAGTAGCTTTGCCGCCTCTAATTTTCCGTTCATAACATGATCCCGAATCTGGTTCATGAAATTCTTATCTATTTTAGAAGCTGCGCTTATTGCAAATGTGCGTTCAAAATAGATGTATAAGGCCACAAAAAGAAGGACAAACAGTACAATAACAATTATTGTACTGGCCGCCCCGCCATTTATTATTAAATCTATTACAGAAAGTGTTTTTTCTTCTGATACTGCTTCGGCAACACCATCCGCAGCTACTTGATCTTGAAAATTAATCATAATGTGATTCCCAAATTTTATTGCAATAATAACGGGCTTTTCACAAATAAATTATAATTAAAGTACAAATTCACGCAATGCAATGAATACCAGACCTCCAGATACAAATCCAATGAAAGCTAACCAAGAGATCTTCTTTAAGTACCAGAAGAAATCTATCTTTTCCATACCCATTGCTACCACACCTGCTGCAGAACCAATTATCAACATACTACCACCTGTACCCGCAGAGTATGCGATAAAGTGCCATAATGGATGGTCCGGTCCTTCTGAGAACATGCCCATACTAGCAGCAACCAAAGGAACATTATCTATAACGGCAGAACCAATACCTAATAACATTACCACAATATCTGTCTGCGGTATTGCTTCATTCATACTTTCAGCATATCTAAATAAGATACCCAAAGATTCTAATGCCGCAACTGCTAATAAAATACCTAGAAAGAACAGAATACTTGGCAATTCTATTTTTGTGAGTGCCGCATGTACTGGACTATGATGTGCACCTTCATGGTGATGCTCGTCTGTAGCAGAAGTTATACTAAACTTAGCATTACTATAAATTTCCGCGAAAGTTGCTACAATTGCCAGAGATAACATCATACCTACATAAGGTGGCAAGTGTGTAATCGTTTTAAAGAAAGGTACAAATACAATTGCCCCCAAACCTAAATAAAGCATAATTGATCCATATTTAGAACTTGGACCTTCTATAGTTTCCTCTGCATCAACTTCACCACTAAAAGCTTTAAATCTGCTAGCTATAAAGGTTGGTATAACCATACAAACAATGGAAGGCAATAGAACGTGAGTTACTAAAGAACCTGCATGCACTTTGTCTGCAATCCAAAGCATAGTTGTAGTTACGTCTCCAATAGGAGAC
The DNA here is from genome assembly GCF_005144745.1 of Flavobacterium sp. ASW18X. Lineage (GTDB taxonomy): Bacteria > Bacteroidota > Bacteroidia > Flavobacteriales > Flavobacteriaceae > Croceivirga. The sequence goes on from NZ_SWKK01000019.1 coordinate 74,191, forward strand.
CAAGCTCCACCAGCATTTGCATTAATAATAATTAAACCAGCAAACCACAAACGCGTTTCTCTGTCCTTAATAACCTTCTGTAGAATGGTTATTAAAACAATGGTTGCAGTTAGGTTATCAATAATAGCAGAAAGGATAAATGCTAAAATGGAGAATATCCACAATAATTTGCGTTTACTTCTGGTTTTTATATATCCTTTTATTGTCGCAAAACCATCAAAATAATCTATAATTTCTACAATGGTCATAGCTCCCAATAAGAATACCAGAATTTCTGCCGTTTTTCCTAAATGATGCAATAAAATTTCCTCTATATGGGTAGGCTCCAACTCTTTAAGTTGGGCATTTACCTCAAATACATCCATGTGGGTTAAGGCAATAATGGCCCAAAGTAAGGCCATCATGGCCAAAGCTGGGATAAGTTTATCTATTTTAAGATTGTGCTCAAGGGTAATTGCCAAATAACCCGCCAAAAAAACAATTATTACTATCGTCTCCATTAATCTGTTGGTTTAAAAGCTGTTATATTTATTGTGACTGTTGCCGACCAAATCTCACATTCTCTGATCGATAAAACGGGCTAAATATAAGGATTGCCCAAAGAATCTCCCAAAAGGCAAGGTTATTTTTTAAATTGAAACATTGATGATTAAACAAAGATTTAATTAGAAATATGGCATTCAAATCTTATATTTGTGTGAAAAAATTAATAATTCCATAATTAAGATGAATTTTTCCCTTACTGAAGAACAGTTGATGATTCAACAGGCTGCAAGAGATTTTGCCCAAAACGAACTTTTACCGGGCGTTATTGAAAGAGATGAGGCCCAAAAATTCCCCGAAGAACAAGTTAAACAAATGGGCGAATTGGGTTTTCTTGGAATGATGGTGAACGAGAAATATAGTGGTAGTGGATTAGATACCTTATCTTATGTATTGGTGATGGAGGAACTTTCCAAAGTAGATGCTTCTTCTTCCGTAATCGTTTCTGTAAATAACTCCTTAGTATGCTGGGGTTTAGAAACGTATGGCACAGAAGAGCAAAAGGAAAAATACTTACACAGGTTAGCTACAGGACAAATTATTGGTGCTTTCTGTTTATCTGAGCCAGAAGCTGGTAGCGATGCAACATCCCAAAAAACAACCGCAATAGATAAAGGTGACCATTATATATTAAACGGTACTAAAAACTGGATTACTAATGGTGGCACTGCAGAGGTGTATTTAGTAATTGCCCAAACGGATAAAGAGAAAGGCCATAAAGGGATTAATGCACTAATTGTAGAAAAAGGCACGCCAGGTTTTGAAATTGGCCCTAAAGAAAACAAATTAGGAATCCGTGGGAGCGACACTCATTCTTTAATGTTTACTGACGTAAAAGTTCCTAAAGAAAACCGAATAGGTGAAGATGGTTTTGGATTTAAATTTGCCATGAAAACGTTAGCAGGAGGTAGAATTGGTATTGCGGCTCAAGCGCTAGGTATTGCCGCTGGTGCATATGAGCTTGCATTACAGTATTCTAAAGTACGCAAAGCGTTTGGCACAGAAATTTGTAATCACCAAGCAATTGCCTTTAAGTTAGCAGACATGCACACCAAAATACAGGCTGCCAGACATTTAGTTTACCAAGCTGCTTGTGATAAAGATGCAGGGGAAAATTACGATTTATCTGGAGCCATGGCTAAATTATATGCAGCAGAAACTGCAATGGAAGTTGCAACAGAAGCTGTACAAATACATGGAGGTAATGGTTTTGTTAAAGAATACCATGTAGAACGGTTAATGAGAGACGCTAAAATCACGCAGATTTATGAAGGCACTTCAGAAATTCAGAAGATAGTTATTTCTAGAAGCATCTTACGCGACTAATATTTAACACACAAAGCCTAAGGGGTTAATATCAAATAATAATAAATATTTAGACCAACCCCCTAAAGTTTTAAGGGTAAACTCACAATTAAATATATATTTAATGTGATTTTACCCTTTTCTTTTTTAGGTTATTGAAATTACCACCCCCATCAATTATCATTTCCATATAATAAACCCATCTAATTCTCATATTATGTTTTTGTTATCAAAAAATTACAGACGCTAAAATTTTTGTTGTGTTTAACATCCTTTATTGTACATAATTCATTGTTTATGATAAATTTGAGTAAATACCATATTCAATGAAGCCAGAGAGACAAGGATTGTACTTACCCGAATTTGAACACGATAACTGTGGCGCGGGGTTTATATGTAGCCTGCAAGGAAAGAAGTCTAACGACATCATTCACAAGGCCCTAGAGATATTAGTTAAACTAGAGCACCGTGGTGCCGTTAGCGCAGACGGTAGAACAGGAGACGGAGCGGGTATCCTTATAGATATACCGCACGAATTCTTTAAAAATGTCTGTAATTTTGACTTACCAGAAGCAGGTGAATATGCAACTGGCAATGTGTTCTTACCTCAAAAAGAAAACCAACGTCAGTTTTGCATAGATACCTTTAAAAGCAATATAGAAGAACAAGGTTTAGAACTATTGGGGTGGCGAGATGTACCGGTTAATAAGTCCGTCCCAGGTAGTATTGCCAAAGAAACTGAACCTGCAGTTAAGCAAATCTTTATTGGCAAGGGCAACATTGAAGATGATTTTAAATTCAATCAAAAACTATTTGTAGCTAGAAAAAAGACAGAACATGAGATTGAGGCTTCCAAATTAAGTCAAAGTCAGTTTTTCTATCTTCCTAGCTTGTCTCAAAAAATAATCATCTTCAAGGGTTTATTAATGCCGCAAGACATTAGTAAATATTATGAAGATTTAATGGACCCTAGAGTGGTTACTCGTTTGGCTTTAGTACACCAACGTTTTTCTACTAACACTTTCCCAACTTGGGATTTAGCACAGCCTTTCCGCTATATGTGCCATAATGGAGAGATTAACACCCTAAGAGGTAATGTAGCTAGAATGCGATCTAGAGAAGAATTAATGGCTAGTGATTGGTTTGGAGAAGACATTAAAAAGGTAATACCTGTAATATTACCAGGTAAATCGGATTCTGCTAGTATGGATATGGTGGTAGAATTACTTTTAATGACGGGTCGTTCTTTACCAGAGGTAATGATGATGTTAGTCCCAGAGGCCTGGGAAAAGAATGATGAAATGTCTGAAAGCAAAAAGGCATTCTACGAATATAACAGCTGTTTAATGGAACCATGGGACGGTCCTGCCTCTATTCCATTTACAGACGGCAACTATATTGGCGCTGTATTAGACCGTAATGGTTTAAGACCTTCTCGTTATTCCGTTACCAAAAACGGATACGTTATCATGTCGTCAGAAACAGGTGTGGTAGATTTAGAACCAGAAAACATCGAGTATCACGGTAGGTTGGAGCCTGGTAAAATGTTTTTGGTAAACATGGAAGAAGGCCGTATTGTTAATGATGAAGAAATTAAGGAAGCTATCGCCAATAAACACCCATATAAAGAATGGCTCAATAAAAATTTAGTTCACTTAAAAGACATTCCGTATAACGACTGTCCTATATTCTTAGGCGAATTTCCATTAGATACAAGAACTGCTGCATTTGGCTACACACAAGAAGATATCAACACCATTATAATGCCAATGGCAGAACATGGTAAGGAACCTATTGGTTCTATGGGTTCAGACACGCCAATTGCCGTACTGTCAGAAAGACCACAATTAATTTACAATTACTTTAAACAATTATTTGCACAAGTAACTAATCCCCCATTAGATGGGATTAGAGAGGAGTTAATTACGGACATTAGCTTAACCTTAGGTAGTGACCATAACATTTTTGAGTTTTCTGAATTACATTGTAGAAAATTGAAAATTCAGAATCCAGTAATTTCCAAGGAGGATTTAGACAAAATAAAAAACCATGACCGTAGTCCAGATTATAAAGTTGTTTCAATTTCTACGCTTTATGAAATTGAAAAAGGACACAATGGGCTAGAAGAAGCTTTACAAAGAATTTTAGATGAAGCCTCTGAGGCGGCAAATAACGGAGCCAATATTATTATTTTATCAGACAGAATGGTAAGCAAAGAAATGGCCCCAATACCAGCACTACTTTCCTGTTCTTTTGTTAATAGTGGCCTAAGCAAATTAGGCAAACGTTCTAAGTTAAGTATCATAGTAGAATCTGCGGAACCTAGAGAAGTACACCATTTTGCACTATTATTTGGATTTGGTGCAAGTGCCATCAATCCTTATTTAGTGAATGAAATTATTGGCAAACAGATAGAGGAAAACAATATAACTGATTACTCTTTTGAAGATGCCATCATTAATTATAATAAAGCGGTTGGTAAGGGTATTCTTAAGGTGATGAATAAAATTGGAATCTCTACTTTAAATTCTTACCGTGGCTCACAATTGTTTGAATGTATTGGTATAAACACTAAAGTCGTAGATAAATATTTCCCAAATACCCCAACACGTATAGAGGGTATAGGACTGTACGAAATAGAAAAAGAAGTTGCTAAACGTCACAGACAAGCGTTTTATAATGACAAAATAGACGCAAATTTAGATTTAGAGATAGGCGGCGAATACCGATGGAGGAGAAATGGAGCTAAACATATGTTTAATCCAGAGTCCATTGCCAAATTACAAAAAGCAGTACGCAGCAATGAACCTTCTACTTATAAAGAGTATTCAGAACTCATAAATGAGCAATCTAAAAACCTGATGACTATTAGAGGGTTATTCGAGTTCTCCAACTATGACCCAATTCCGTTAGAAGAAGTAGAACCATGGACAGAAATTGTAAAGCGCTTTAAAACAGGTGCAATGTCTTACGGTAGTATTAGTAAAGAAGCTCACGAGAATCTTGCCATTGCAATGAATAGAATTGGTGGTAAAAGCAATTCTGGAGAAGGTGGAGAGGATGAACAGCGCTTTTACAAGAGTCCTACAGGAGATTGGCGTAACAGTGCCATTAAACAAGTTGCTTCTGGTAGGTTTGGTGTTACATCAAACTACCTAACAAACGCCAGGGAAATACAAATTAAAATGGCTCAGGGGGCTAAACCTGGAGAAGGCGGGCAATTACCTGGACCAAAAGTTAATCCCTCTATTGCTAAAACCAGAAATTCTACCCCTTACGTAGGGTTAATTTCACCACCACCACACCATGATATTTACTCTATTGAAGATTTATCTCAATTAATATACGACTTAAAATCTGCCAATAGAGAAGCTAGAATAAATGTAAAACTAGTCTCTGAAGTTGGTGTTGGTACTGTTGCCGCTGGTGTTGCCAAGGCAAAAGCAGACGTTATTTTAATTTCAGGATTTGATGGAGGAACAGGTGCGTCTCCATTAACATCCTTAAAACACGCAGGATTGCCTTGGGAGCTTGGCATTGCAGAGGCACAACAAACATTGGTTTTAAATGATTTGAGAAACAGAGTTGTTTTAGAGTGCGACGGACAGTTGAAAACAGGTAGAGACGTTGCCATAGCGTGCTTATTAGGGGCAGAAGAATTTGGATTTGCTACTGCTCCACTTGTGGCATCCGGTTGTGTAATGATGCGAGTGTGCCACTTAAACACTTGCCCTGTGGGTATAGCCACACAAAATCCTGAGTTACGTAAAAAGTTTAAAGGAAAACCAGAACACGTAGTAAACTACATGTATTTTGTAGCTCAAGAACTTAGAGAAATCATGGCAAAGTTAGGCTTTAGAACCATAAATGAAATGGTTGGGCAAGTTCAAAAATTAGACAGAAAAAAAGCTTTGGCACATTACAAAGCTGCGGGCATAGATTTAACTCCAATTCTTTATCAAGTAGAGGTGCCAGAGGGTACTCCGTTATTCAACACAGAACAACAAGTACATGACATCCATGGTTCTATTGAGTTTGATATTATTGCAAAAGCTCACCCAGCTCTTTTCCGTAAAGAGAAAACAAGTTTAGAGTTTCCAATTTGTAATACGGACCGCGCAGTTGGCGCCATAATAAGTAATGAAATTTCCAAAATATATGGAGCCGAAGGGTTACCAGAGAACACCTTAAAACTAAACTTTACAGGCTCTGCAGGCCAAAGTTTTGGTGCTTTCGCAACCAAAGGATTAACCATGGTAGTAAATGGCAACACCAATGATTATTTGGGCAAAGGTCTTTCAGGTGCTAAATTAATCGTGAAAGTACCAGATTCGGCAACTATAGTTCCCGAAGATAACATTATCACTGGTAATGTTACCCTTTATGGCGCTACCACTGGTGAAGCTTATATAAACGGTAAAGCTGGAGAACGTTTCTGTGTTCGTAATTCTGGTGCAAAAGCCGTTGTAGAAGGTATAGGAGACCACGGATGCGAGTATATGACAGGTGGTGTAGCTGTTATCTTAGGTGAAGTAGGAAGAAATTTTGGAGCAGGTATGAGTGGAGGTATTGCCTTTGTTTATGATGCTAAAGAAACTTTTAGAAAACGTTGTAAAAACGAGGCATTAAACCTATTGGCTGTAGAAGAAGATAAAGACATTGCAGAATTAAAAGAATTAATAGAAAACCATTACAATGCTACCTTGAGCCCATTAGCACAAAGAATATTAGAAAAATGGGAAGAAAGTTTAGGCAAATTCATAAAAGTATTCCCAGAAGAATACAGACAGGCCTTAATTAGATTAGAACAGGAGAAAATGGAAACCATATAACAACCAACATGGGAAAGACAACAGGATTTATGGAGTATAAGCGTATGGACGAAAGCTATGCGCCTGTAGAAGACCGAATAAAAAACTATAAAGAATTTACTCAACCTTTAAAAGAAGAAGAGGTTAAAGTCCAAGGTGCACGTTGTATGGATTGTGGAATTCCATTTTGCCATAGTGGTTGTCCACTTGGTAACTTAATTCCAGATTTCAACGATGCAGTATACCTAGGAAAATGGGAGAAAGCAGCAAGAATTTTACATTCTACTAACAATTTTCCAGAATTTACAGGTAGATTATGTCCAGCACCATGTGAAGAAGCTTGTGTATTAGGAATTAATGAAGACCCTGTTTCCATAGAAAATATAGAAAAGAACATTGTAGAAACTGCATTCAAAAATGGTTGGATTCAACCCCAACCGCCATTAACTCGTACCGACAAAAAAGTAGCTATAATTGGTTCAGGACCTGCAGGATTAGCGGCTGCACAGCAACTAAATAGAGCAGGACACATGGTTACTGTCTTTGAGCGTGACGAAAAACCTGGTGGTTTACTTCGTTATGGAATTCCAGATTTTAAGATGGAAAAACACGTTATAGATAGACGATTAGAAGTATTAGAAAAAGAAGGTATTACATTTAAAACTGGGATTAACGTAGGTATAGATATTAAAGCTAACGAACTACAGAATGAGTTTGATGCAGTTGTATTGTGTGGCGGGGCTACCGTTAGAAGAAATTTACCCATTCCAGGCTCCGATTTAAAAGGCGTAGTCCAAGCCATGGAATTTTTACCACAAAACAACAGACGTGTGGACAACATTTCCTTTACTGGTGATGAAATTTTGGCAACAGATAAAAACGTTATAGTAATTGGGGGTGGTGATACTGGTTCGGATTGTATAGGTACATCTATAAGACATGGTGCCAAATCAGTTAACAATTTTGAAATTATGCCTATGGCCACAACAGAAAGACCAGAAAATCAACCTTGGCCATTTTGGCCCATGCGTTTAAGAACTAGCACCTCTCATAAGGAAGGAGCAGAACGCTTCTTTAGCATCTCTACAAAGGAATTTAAAGGTGATGCTGAAGGTAATCTTACGAGTTTAGTAACTACAGAGGTGGAATGGGAATTTAAGCCAGGACAGCGTCCTAATTTAAAAGAAGTTCCAGGAACTGAAAAAGAATGGAAATGTGATTTGGCTTTATTAGCATTAGGCTTTACCGGTTCGGAAACCACCCTAGCAGAACAATTTGGATTAAAATTTGACGGACGTACTAATATAGAAGCCTCAGAAAACGATTATAAAACAAACGTCCCTGGAGTTTTTGCTGCAGGAGACCAAAGACGTGGACAATCCCTAATAGTATGGGCAATCTCTGAAGGCAGACAAGCAGCACATCATGTAGATAAATATCTAATGGGCAAATCAGAATTACCTTTAAAAGGCCAAGGCGATCTTCCAAGGGTGTAATAGTAACCTATTTGGATTAGCAAAAGGCAGGTATTAAACCTGCCTTTTTTTATTCATTCCAATTAGTCGATGGAATAAAAAAACCCCTTTACGAATTGTAAAGGGGTTTGAAGGAGGCGGCGACCTACTCTCCCACCTGGTGTGGCAGTACCATCGGCGCTATC
>NZ_SWKK01000020.1 GCF_005144745.1 Flavobacterium sp. ASW18X
AAGAAGCGTATACCGTTATCTTGAACAGCACTACCAATCCGTTAGTGCCTATCAACGATGCCACCGCTAATGGTATCATCAATGATGATGATAATATTCCTGGAACTACCGGATTATTTATCAATGATATAACCGTTAATGAAACAGACGGCACAGCTACCTTAGCAATTACTTTAGTTGGTACGGTTCAAGATTCGTTTACTGTAGACTTTAGCACTTCAGACAATACAGCAACCGCTAGTGAGGATTATACAACAACAGAAAAAACCCTAACCCTTGTTGGGAATGAAGTTGACCCAATCACCATAACAATACCTATCCTAAATGATGTATTGTTAGAAGAGGAAGAAGATTTCCAAGTCGTTTTATCCAACTTAAGCACAACAGTAATTCAAATTAACAAGGCAATAGGAATTGTAACTATTATTGATGATGAATACGATACTGATGGTGACAACGTACCAGATATAACAGATTTAGACGATGATAATGATGGTATCCTAGATGCTAACGAGGGAGACACTACTATTGACACCGATGGTGATGGATTTGCGGATAGTATCGACATCGATTCGGATAACGATGGTATTCCAGACAATGTAGAAGCGCAAACCACTGATGGTTATGTACCACCAACTGGTAATGATTCTGATAACGATGGTTTAGATGATGCTTACGATACCAACGATGAAGGACTTGTCCCTGTAGACACCGATGGCGATGGTTCGCAAGATGTTATAGACCTAGATTCTGATAACGATACTGTTCCGGATAATAACGAAGGGAACGATTTTAATAACGATGGCCAACCAGATTGGACCTTTACGGGTACCGATACCGATGGTGATGGCTTGGATGACGGTTACGAAGGCAGTGATGTAAACGATGGCTTTGATGTGAACGATGAGATTGACGACCCTGCCAACGATTTACCCAATACGGACAACCAAGACGATGTTAATTATCGTGATGTAGATGATGATGGTGACGGTATCCCTACCATGGACGAAGATGCGGACAACGATGGCGACCCAACCAATGATGATACCGATGGGGATGGCATTCCAGATTACCTAGACCCAACGGATACAGACGGAGACGGTGTTCCTGATTATGTAGATTTAGACGATGATAATGATGGTATCCTAGATGCTAACGAGGGAGACGGTGCTACAGACACAGACAATGATGGCTACCCAGATAGCAGAGACATTGACTCGGATAACGATGGTATTCCAGACAATGTAGAAGCGCAAACCACTGATGGTTATGTACCACCAACTGGTAATGATTCTGATAACGATGGTTTAGATGATGCTTACGATACCAACGATGAAGGACTTGTCCCTGTAGACACCGATGGCGATGGGGCCCAAGATTTCATCGACCTAGATTCTGATAGCGATACCGTTCCGGATAATAACGAGGGGAACGATTTTAACAACGATGGCCAACCCGATTGGACCTTAACGGGTACCGATACCGATGGTGATGGCTTGGATGACGGTTATGAAGGCAGTAATGTAAACGATGGCTTTGATGTGAACGATGAGATTGACGACCCTGCCAACGATTTACCTAATACGGACAATCAAGACGATGTTAATTATCGCGATGTAGATGATGATGGCGATGGCATCCCAACCATGGACGAAGATGCGGACAACGATGGCGACCCAACCAATGATGATACCGATGGGGATGGCATTCCAGATTACCTAGACCCAATGGATGATAGATTTATGGACCCGAATTTTGAGGACATGACCATCATTTGTGGAGAAGAAGTACCTGCCATACCAGAATTAGGAGATATTGGCGGTTGCAGTACCCCTGTGGTTAACTTTACAGAAGAAATTGTTACGGTAGCAGACACCGATGATTATATGATAGAGCGAAGATGGGAAGTAGCTGATGACTGTGGCAACACAGCCACATTTACGCAGACCATTTTTGTAATGCAGCCACAATTAGAAGAAGTTTATATTGATGTTTGTGTAGAAGATGAGGCTGTGGACCTTATCAATTATTTACCACAGGGCTTTGATACCAACGGAATCTTTACCGCAGTAGAAGGCGAAGTGGTTTTAGAAGGCTCGCTATTTAATCCTGCTAATTTAGCATTGGGAGAATATAAAATAATGTACGCATCAAATGGTGGTGATTGCAAGTATTATGTAGATTTTATAATTACCACAAACAATGATTGTGTGCCTTGTACTAGAGACCAAATAGAGGTTTCCAAAGCCGTAACACCAAATGGTGATGCTATTAATGATGTATTCGAAATTAAAGGAACCGAGTACTGTGGGTATACTTTTGATGTTCTCATCTTTAACCGATGGGGAGATAAGGTATACGAGTCTAGAAACTACCTAAACGATTGGGGAGGCACATCGCCAAACAACGCTTATGGTAGTAGAGGAACTGTACCAGCAGGAACGTATTATTACATTATAAAAATAAATGAACAGCCAGAAATGCAACCCATCAACGGTTACATTTACGTTGGCACAGAATAAAACATACAACTTGGAATCAGCACCTTATAACGATGATTTTGACAAAGAACGAAAATAGAATCAATTAATCGGTGTAATTCGTTTTTCGTTATAAGATGCTGTTTCTTTGTTATCACAATGCCCCCAAACCTAACAAATTAAAGAACTAACAACGAGTGTTATGAATACCATTTTTAAGGGTATAACTGTATTGAGCCTGCTCTTCTTTTCTAATATAAAAGGACAGCAGTTACCACAATTTACACAATACATGTTCAACACTACCTCTATTAACCCTGCCTATGCGGGTAGTAGAGAGAGTTTGAGTTTTACGGCTCTACATCGCAACCAATGGGCAGGCTTAGTAGGCAACCCTAGAACCAGTACATTTTCTTTGCATACACCAATGCGCAATGAAAAAGTAGCATTAGGATTATCTTATATTAATGACCATTTGGGCGACCAAAGCACACAGTTTATTTACGGTAATTTTTCGTACACTATACCAATATCCTGGGAGGCCAAACTTTCGTTTGGTTTAAATGGTGGTTTCACTAAATACGATTTATCAAATCCTGATGTAAACGACCCCTTCTTTAATCAGAATTTTAATGTTTGGGACCCTAATTTTGGTGCGGGCATGTACCTAACTACCAACAGATGGTATGTTGGTTTTTCTGCCCCTAGAATTTTAAATACAGATGTAAACGAAGGAGAGTTTGAAGCTTTAGAACGAAACAGCTACTACGGTATTGCCGGTTTGGTCCTAGACCTATCTTTAGATATAAAATTTAGACCTTCTGTAATTACAAAATTTACCAATGGAGCACCAGCTTCTTATGATGTCACCTCTAGTTTTTTGTTTTACGAAAAATTCTGGCTAGGTGCATCTTATCGCTTTAACGATGCCTCTAACTTTGGAGCTTTTGCAGATTATCAAATCAGTAAAAATTTGAGATTGGGCTATGCCTATGATTTACCAACCTCCCTCACCAGACCCTACACTGGTGGCACACACGAGGTGATTTTAATATTTGAACCCAAACTAAATAAGAAGGAAGATTTATACCGTTCCCCAAGATACTTTTAAGATGAATGTTACCAAGCACCTACTTAGCTTGCTACTATTCGTAGCCTGCTTCACCAGCGTAAACGCACAACATCCACTACAACGCAAAGCAGATAAATATTTTGGCACGTTTTCTTATGCCAAAGCCATTCCTTTATACGAAGAGATGGTTACCGAAGGTATAGACCCGGAACACGCGCAAAAAAGATTAGCAGAATGCTATTTATTGCAAAGAGACTATGAAAAATCGATACCTTATTTTGAAAGGTTTATTCATAAATCTGGTATCTCTAGCAACCATTATTTTAAATATGGTATGGCACTCAAAAGTGTGGGTAGGGAAAAAGAAGCTGCGGAGTGGTTAAAACTTTACAAAAAGACAAATAAGAATGATAAGTTAATAGACCGCTTTTTAAAAGATGGCAATCTAGCGTCTGTTGTTTTTAACAGTAGAGAACGCTATGATATTCAACCTGTTAAATACAATAGTCAGTTTAACGATTTCGGCGCTATTAAATACGGGAACACCATTTATTTTAGTAGTAGTCGCCCAGATTCTAAAGACGAACGTTTGTATGATTGGGACAACCAACCTTGGTTAGACATCTTTTTTATAGAAGAAGGTGGTGCTTTTGAACGGATGACAGAGTACATTCCCCAGCGAATCAAAGGAGATATCAATTCTAAGTATCATGAAAGTTCTGTAGTATTCTCTACAGACTATAAAAACGATACCATAGCCTACTTTACACGAAACAATTATTTTGAAGACAAGGAAGGTTTCTATGTAAAAAAAATTAAAGACAAGAACTTAGTTCAGAAACAAAACAATCTAAAAATATTTATCGCCGAAAAAAACGGCGAAGAATGGTATGTAGCCAAAAACCTAAAAATAAATGCAGACCACTACTCCACCGGTCATCCATCTGTCAACGAGAACAGGACAAAGTTATACTTTGCATCAGACAGGCCTGGAGGATATGGCGGTACGGATATCTATTATTGCGATATTCATCCACGAGGTGGAGTTGGTCAACCCATTAACGCAGGACCAATCATCAATACAGCAGGTGATGAGATGTTTCCCTTTATCAATAATGAAGGTAAACTGTTCTTTGCCTCTGATGGTCACGTGGGTTTTGGAATGCTAGACATATTTGCCACAATTACCGATGAAAATGGTGAAGTCACAGACGTAATTAACCTAGGAAAACCGGTGAATAGCGAAAAGGATGATTTTGCATTTTTCTCTAATGAAGATGGAACGGAAGGCTACATCAGTTCTAACAGAGATGGTGGTAAAGGAGGTGACGATATTTATAAATTCGATTTTACACCATCTTTATATGTAGATGGTTTTGTATACGATGCGGTAAATGGTAACCCACTCGATTCGGTGGTGGTAAAACTTACGGATATCAACACAGGGAATTTCATCAAACAAGTAAAAACAGATGGCCGTGGTTACTACCGTATGTTCGTAAATCGTGGTTCCAAATACAAATTGGTTCTTAACCGCATTACCCACCCAGAAAAGAAGGTCACCCTAAACCTGACCAATTTACCCAACAAGCAGAAAAAAGTTCAAAAAGATGTGTATTTAGAACCTGTGTTAGATGTAAAAATATTAGCTGGCTTGGATAAAATTTATTTTGATTTTGATAAATCTTACATACGCCCAGATGCAGCTAAAGAATTGGATAAAGTGGTAAAATTGATGGTAGAAACCTATCCCTATATGACAATTAAGCTAGAATCACATACAGACGGCGTTGGTAGTCATGAATATAATGATAAACTATCTGAGGCTAGAGCAAAAGCCACCTATGAGTATTTGGTAGCTAATGGAGTGCCTGCCGAACGCATACTATCTTACAAGGGCTATGGAAAAAGGCAGCCAGTAAATGATTGTAAAACAAGGTGGGATTGCCCTCCAGAAATACTGGAATTAAATAGAAGGTCTGAATTCCCGATAATTAACATATTTAAACCAGACCATCTTAAAGCCTTAGATCCAACAACACCCGATAAAAAGTCAAAAACCAAATAAAAAAAGCCTCTTAAAAGAGGCTTTTTTTATTCTATAATAATTACTTTCTTTTCCACCACTTCCTTTATAGGGAGTACTACTTTACCCTCTTCGGTCTTTAAAGTCATAGACATATTGTCTATAGCGACAATAACACCTTCTAATTTGCCTACTATCACTTTATCCCCTACCATATAGGTTTTTCTGGCGTAAAACATTTTAAGAACATCTGCAAAGACCTCCCTTGAACCCAAACCAAAGCCTAAAGCTGCTGCAGCTAAAAAGGCTCCTAAAATTAAGGTGAAATTACTGGTGATTATATCAGTCTGTATGCCTGCTTGGTTTAATGCCGTAATCGATACAAAAAAGGCGATAAGATAAAAAAGCGTATTGCTAATAAATTTTGAACCGCCTACACCCATAGAATCAAACAAAGCCAAAGTAGCCTTTTTTACAGTGGTAGCGATATACAAGCCAGCAGCTAAAATTAAAAGCGCACTAAATAAGGTTGGTAAATAGGCAAAAATTGCGACAATTCCATCAGATACAGCTTTAAGCCCTAACACTTCAGAAATGACGGTCGCAAACATTAAAATTAAAAGTACTTTTACAATACCTAGTATAATTTTTGCTAAATCTACTTTAACTTCTTTATCTCCAAAAAAATTAGCCTCTGTAACTTTTTGAGAAAGCGCATCTATTTTCGCTGCTTTAAGTACTTTCTTTAGAATGAACATGATTACCTTAACCACTAGCCAAGCAAAAATGAGCCCTAAAATCCCCAATACTATCTTTGGTAATAGTTGCACCGCACTGGAGAAAATATCGGATAAGCTATCCTCTAGTACTTTTTTATATTTTTCCATGAGTTGTATATAAATTGAATGTTGATTGGTTTACTTACGTTTATTAGTCCGTATCATCCCAGAAATTACAGAGGCATAATTAGAGCTTACTAAAACGGCCATATCTAGAATAAGTTTTGCAATGGCAATATCATTCATAACCTTTTTCCGCATCTCAGGAGGAACCTCCCGCAAATTGCGGTTAAGCTGTTTAAAAGGGTTATCTGTTTGGTCTGCCATTTTATCTTATCCTAAGGTATTATAAATTTCTAAAAGCTTGGTCTTAGCCCGTTTTAATCTCATTTTTACGGCACTTTCTCCAAGCTCTAACAAATCACTCAACTCCTTAACAGACGCACCATCTTGGTACTTTAAGAGTAAGATTGATTTATTTTCTGGACTAATCATTTCTAAAGCTTTGGCTAATTTGTTAGCCTTAAGTTCATAGATACTTTCGTCTGGCACATCGTCTTGTGCTAATTTATACTCCGTGTCTTCCATTGCCACGGATTGGTCACTCATTTTTCGTTGCTTATCCCTATTTACGTAATTAACACAAAAGTTATACGTAAAAGAATACAACCAGGTAGAAAATTTAGACTTGCCCTTAAAAGAAGCTAATTTTACAAAAAGCATCAAAAATATATCTTGGGTCAAATCTTCCGCTTCATCATCAGAACGGGCAAAACCGTAACATTTGTTGTAGACCATTTTAACATAACGATCATACAATACTCCAAATAACAAGGTGTCATTATTGGCTACAATTTTAGCTACCAGTTCTTCGTCACTCAAATCCTTATACGCATCTTCTCTACCATTACCATTTCTGGTTTGGTTTATAAGTATGAGAAACAAGCGTTTAAGAAAAGTCACTTAGATTTTTTTAAAATAATCGGCAATATAGTTAATACTGGGTATCTTTAAACAAAAATTAGGCTATGAAATACGGTATTGGTACGCTGTTTGTTGTTATTTGCTTTTTAATTATTAGTTGTAAGAACAACACTTCAAAAACAGAAGAAACTATTCCTGAAGCTCCGGAAATAGAGGAAAAACACCTTACCTTACCAGAAAGAATAGCTGTAGCACATGGCTTTGAAAACTGGAAAACTATTGATCAACTGGCTTTTACTTTTAATGTTGATCGTAATGAAAAACATTTTCAGAGAAGCTGGATTTGGAATATAAAACAAAACACAGTAACCCACATTAATGGTACCGATAGTCTAACCTATAACCGAAAATCCATGGATAGTGTTGCCTATAAAACCAATGCTGGTTTTATCAATGATAAATTTTGGTTATTAGCGCCCTTTAATTTGGTATGGGACCGTAACAACTATACTTATACCCACAAAGTCTTAGATACCACCCCAATTGGCAAACATCCCATGCAAAAACTCACTGTAGTATACGGTAGTAAAGGAGGTTATACTCCAGGTGATGCCTATGATTTTTATTTTGGAGACAACTTAATTATTCGTGAATGGACTTTTAGAGAAGGAAATCAAGAAAAACCCAGCATGAGTACCACTTGGGAAAATTATAAAGAACAAAACGGTATTAAAATTGCACAAGAATATAAAGGTGCGTCTAAAGATTTTAAACTCTATTTTGATGGAATAAAAGTAAATGGCACAGCACTTGATGAGTAATTTTTTATGAAATCTTCTACGCTGTTAATTGTGCTATTTTTTGGTTATTTAGGCTTTTCCCAAAACCAAAAACTTGGCGTTATTTTAGACCAACAAACAAAACAACCCTTAGAGTTTGTAAATATCTATACCACTGGCGATTATACCTTTTCTAATGCGGATGGCCGTTATTTTATCAACAGTTATGCAGATAGCATACAGTTTAAGTTACTCGGCTATGAGATTAAGAAACTTAGTTTTGCTCAACTAAAGGATACCGTTTATTTAAAAAACCAAGCGCTAGAACTAGAAGGTGTTACAGTAAGCAACCTAAAAACAATGTTCCAAAAAATAAGGGACAGTATTAAGGTCAATTACCAATTTAAACCCTACCAAGAAAATTTCTTTTTGCGCGCTACATTGAGACGAAATGGAAAGTTAGTACGCATCCAAGATATGCAAGGTAATCTGTGGCGTAAAACGTTATTGTACAACAAAGAAATTCAACTAACTACTAAAGATTACCAGGTGCAATTAAACCATATGCGCAAGGTTGGCATGGTTAAAGACACTAGTAATATCTATTTTATTTTTCCAACTTTTTATGGAATACTTACCAATTTTGCCCGGATAAAGGCTGTAGAAAAAGCACATAATTTCAAAAAGATTCCTTTTGAAAGCGGAGATAGATTAAGGTATGAATATGCTTCTAAAAATGCAGACACTACTAAAACAGAAGGGCATTACATTATTAACCTCAAAAATAACGCAATTGAAAAATTTCAACTAAAACAAACAATCACTAAAGACCAGAATAAAGCTCCCTACAGCAATGAAAATTGGTTAAAATACAAAACTTTGGAGCACTTTGTAGAAGTATATTTTGAACCAGACACAAACACCCATCTTTACACGTTAAAAAAAGCAAAGCAAAGACAGATTGTGGAATGTATAGATACTAGAACTGACAAAAAAACACTGTTTGAAGCTGAATTTATATTGAGTAACTATAATCCATTTAACACCAAAAAGTTTAAGAAAAATGTAAGTGCCACTAGAGATATTTTTAAACTTAAAAAAAACTATGACGCTGCTTTCTGGAAAAACCAAGAATATCTCTTGTTAACTAAGGAAATGGAAATATTTATAATGAATATGCAAGCTAAAGCTGTTGAATTTAAGGTAAAAACAAATCTTGACTAATCGGTTTTTCGCTTGGTAAAAGCTATCAGGAACACTAACACCGCACAACACAAAAGTAGTGTAAAACTAAATTTTAGATTAAAAGTCTCTGCTAAATACCCCAGCAACACCGGGCCAGATAAAAAACCTAGATATCCACAACCTGCAATCAATGCTACTCCTTGACTAGAGGGGACACTATTTACCTTACCTCCTATTCTAAATAATTCTGGCACCATAGCAGAAAAACCAAGCCCTGCAAATCCAAAGCCTATAATAGCTAAAATAGTTGTTGTTGTTAATACGAGTACAAAACCAAGGATACATAAAATTGCCCCTAACATTAATAACTTGTAAGACCCCAGAGACTCGCTTATACCGTCTCCTAAAAATCGCCCTAAAGTCATGGTTGCGGAGAATGCTAAAAAACCAGCACCTATTAAGTATGTTGGCGCAAGGGTTATTTCTTTCAGATACAAACCACTCCAATCTACAATAGCACCTTCACTGCCCATACTAACAAATGCAACTAAACCTAATAGAAATAAAGGTTTAAACATTTTTATATTAAAAGTTTGATTGTTTTTAGTAGCAGCAGTAATATGAATATAATGCTTACGCATGTTATAACTTACCCATAAAATAAGGACTACACTCCCTAACATATGATACATAGGATGCGGAATTATCGGAATTAAAAAACTAGTAAGTCCTACTAAAATACCACCTAGACTGTAAAATCCATGGGCTGCTGACATTATACGAATTCCATCTTTTTTTTCAATTTCTGTCACCAAGGTATTCATTGCTATATCTGTAAACCCATTGCTTGCCCCTAAAAAAAATAACGCAATACATAGCAGACCATAATTTGGTGCAATTAGGGGAAACATCGCAAATAAACTAGAACATAGAATAGAAACCCAAGTAGCCCTACCTACTCCAAGTCTAGCAACCAGTTTAGAGGCTATAGGAAATACACTAAACACCCCTAATGACAAAAAAAACAAAGCAAATCCTAAATCTGCCTTACCAATAGCTAGCATTTCCTTTACCGTAGGTATGTAAATGGCCCAAGTACCAAACCAAATATTTAGGCTAGCAAAAACAAGAGCGGGAGCTAAATATCTTGGATTAGAAAGTATGAGTCTTAGTGATTTCATAAGGTGTTGCAATTAAACTCTTACAAAGATTATCTATTTAAAAACAGAAGTTTGTAAATTATCTCACCACTTCTATAACAATATATTCCTAAACATCTTACTGCAAAACACAAATAGCTAATTTTATACTATGAAACCCATAGTAGAAGCCATTAAACCAAATATTGGCGCCTCCATAAAATACGCCCATTACACCATTGATAATGGTTGCAATTCTGTTGGATGGCATATCCATCCAGAATTGGAATTAGTTTATATCAAAAATGGTTCAAAAAAAATACATATTGGAACTACAGAAACCACCTACACAAACGGATTACTCATTTTAGTTGGAGGTCATATTCCGCACGAAGATTTTAGTAATTATGACTATCCCAATAATACTGAAACGGTCATACAATTTGATGCTGCGTTTGCAAAAGAGCAAATAATATCTTTTCCAGAATTTAAAGCTATCAGTAAAATGCTGCTCTCTTTGCAATCCGCATTACTATATTCTGATGCAACACATGCTATAGTAGCGCCCTATTTTAAGGCGATGTTAGGCCAAGATAGCGCAGAACGATTATTAAGCTTGTTAAGCATATTCAATATACTTTCTAAAGCAGAACCACAAAAAATTTTATCTCCTTTTGAAGCTTCAGCGAAAACCAACCTCCGCAACGTAAAACAATTAGAGTTGATTTTTAATCATGTAAACAAACATTATCAACAACCCATCAGTAATGCAGAAATGGGACAATTATTAGGGATGTCTCCAAATTCTTTCTGCCGATTTTTTAAAAAGATGACAGCACAAAATTTTAAAAAATTTCTAAATACCTATCGCCTTAAAAAAGCAAATGAATTACTACTACAACAACCAATTTCTGTTAAAGAGGCTATGTGCCAAACAGGCTTTAACAGTCCTTCTTACTTTAGTAAAGAATTTAAAAAACAATTTGGCTATTCGCCAACCAAGATTCCATGACTCTATTTGCCCAGTATTCCTGCTTTTAATATTTCGCCAAAATTATACAT
The DNA here is from genome assembly GCF_005144745.1 of Flavobacterium sp. ASW18X. Taxonomy (GTDB): domain Bacteria; phylum Bacteroidota; class Bacteroidia; order Flavobacteriales; family Flavobacteriaceae; genus Croceivirga. The sequence goes on from NZ_SWKK01000020.1 coordinate 11,447, forward strand.
GTCCTCATAAGAGCAATAAAAAGGAGCCGGCGCTAATCTAATTACATTGGGTTCTCTCCAGTCCACAATAACTCCGTTTTTCATCAAAAAGTCGAACAACTCTCTACCTTCTCCATGTAGAAAAACCGAAAGCTGGCATCCACGAGCTTCGGGAGTAATAATTTCAAAAGTACTTTCTACCTGCTTGTCCACTTCGGTTAGAATAAACTCCAAATACGCTGTTAGCGTTTTCTGTTTTGCTAAAAGCGCTTCCATACCTACCTCTTCAAACAACTGTAAGGATGCAAGGTAAGGCGCCAAAGATAAAACCGGAGGGTTACTTACTTGCCAGGCATCTGCAGTAGCAATGGGTTCAAACTCGGGTTTCATTAAAAAGCGAGTTTCTTTTTTATTACCCCACCACCCCTCAAACCTTGGGATAGCTTTGGTATTTAAATACTTTTCGTTCACAAAAATTCCAGATGCATTACCCGGACCACTATTCATATATTTGTAGCTACACCAAGCAGCAAAATCTACTTGCCAATCGTGTAAATGCAACGCCACGTTACCCACGGCATGTGCCAAATCCCAACCTACAAAAGCACCTTGTGCTTTCCCTGCTTTGGTTATTTCTGCCATATCAAAAACCTGTCCATTGTAGTAATTTACTCCGCCGATAAGGACCAAAGCCAACTCATCCCCAACCTCTTTAATTTTTGCTATAACATCTTCTGTACGCCAAGCATGTTCACCTTCTCTTTTCTTTACCTCTACAATGGTATCTGCAGGATTATATCCATGAAATTTAACCTGACTCTGCAATAAATATTGATCAGAAGGAAAAGCTTTTTCCTCACAAATAATTTTAAAGCGTTTTGCAGTAGGTCTATAAAAACTAACGAGTAAAAAATGTAGATTTACTGTTAACGTATTCATCACAGAAACCTCTTCTGGTCTTGCCCCAACCACTTTTGCCAAAGGTTTCGCCAAACGTTCATGGTAATCCCACCAAGGCTTTTCTGCATAAAAATGTCCTTCTACAGCCAACTGTGCCCAATCTTGCATTACATCATCTACATAATTTGTGGCCAATTTAGGTTGCAAGCCCAAAGAATTACCAGTAAAATAAATTACTTCCTTATCATTTACCTTAGGATAAGCAAAGTGGGTTCTATAAGATTTTAGTGGGTCATTTGCATCTAATTCTTGTGCAAACTCCAATGTATTTTTAAACTTCATAGCTTTTTAATCTTCTTTTAATCGTAGTCTCATTTCATTAATGTGGCTAGCAAAACCGCTTTTCTTATAAGCGTTCACCGCAGGGCTATTTTCTTGGTACACGGTTAAACGCAGCTCTAGCAAACCTTGCATTTTTGCCCATGCTTTCAACTCGTGCATTATTTGTGCATTTAAGGCTTTACCTCTAAATGCAGGTAAAGTGTACATAAATCCCAGATAGGCGTACGCCTCATGGTCCAAATAATGTCTAGCCTTTTTAGACAATGCGTAACCAGAGGATACAATTTGCCCCTCTACCTCTGCAACTACTACTTTTACATCTTCTCTCTTAATGTAGGCTTCCAAATTGTAATAAGATATAGGATCTGGTTTTATGGTGGAATCAAAGGGGCGTTCTGCCGCAATTAATTCTTGCTCAAATTGTTTTAAGATTACAAGGTCTTCTAGTTTTGCATCTCTAAGAATAACGTTTTCCATTGCCTAAAATTAACCCTTATTTGGCTAATTTTGCCAAAACGATTGCATGCATTTTCTATCTTCTGTATTGGAAAACTATATTGCTGATAACTCGGCTCCAGAACCACAAGTCCTCCAAGATTTAAGGCGAGAAACCCATATTAAAGTTATACAACCCCGTATGCTAACTGGGCATTATCAAGGCCGCGTCTTAAGTTTACTCTCTAAATTAATTAGTCCTAAACGAATTTTGGAAATAGGCACTTACACTGGCTATTCTGCTATTTGCCTTGCAGAAGGCTTATCCAAAGATGGACATTTACATACTATTGATGTTAATGAAGAACTGTATGGCATACAGCAAAAATATTACAAACTTAGCGGAAATGAGGCTTCCATAACACAACACGTAGGGGATGCTTTAGATATTATCCCCCATTTGGAAGAGGTATTTGACTTGGTTTTTATTGATGCAGAAAAAAAACAATATGATGCCTACTTTGAAGCCGCGTTACAAAAATGCAGACCAGGTAGTGTAATACTATCAGATAATGTTTTGTGGTCTGGTAAGGTGGTAGAGCCAGTTAAAAAATCTGATAAAGCTACTCAAGTATTATTAGAGTATAACAAAAAGTTAGCGACGGACCCGCGTGTAGAAACTGTATTGTTATCCGTTAGAGACGGCCTTACGCTGAGCCGCGTTAAGTAATATATTGTGAACTCGGTAAAACAACCAAGCAGAAAACGTACCTACAAGTGCCCCAACTAAAATGTCTATAGGAAAATGCACCCCAACAAAAATTCTGCTAAAACAAAATAGAATTGGCCAGATGTAAAACAGTATAGTCCAGTTATAAAACTTTCTAAGAAATAAAAATACTAAAGTGGTAATAGAAAAAGAGCTAGAAGCGTGCCCAGAGAAAAAACTATAATCCGATGGCTTTCTTAATATTCTAATTATCGTATTAATTGCCTCATCATTATTGGGCCTTAAACGTGCAACTGTTTCTTTGGTTAAATCCGTAACTGTAGTAATAAAAAGCACTAATAGAAGCACGGTTATTGTTTTTAAAAATGCTTCTTTTTTATCGTACTTTAAAAACATCAGAATAAAAAAGAAAATGAATAAAGGTGTCCATGTTTTAATATCTGTGATAGCAGACCAAAAACCATCATAACGGTCCACTCCCAAGCCATTTAAATACACAAACACATCCCTATCCCATTCTAAAAGCTTTTCTAACATAAACTATTTTCCGCTTCGCTTTATGGCACCGGTTACCTCATCTACATTTTTCTTTACCTCGTCTATCTCTTTTTTAATATCCTTGGTAAAATCGGTATCCATGCCATGGTTTTCCGCACTTTTTTGTATTTCTCTCTTAATATCATCGGTTGCATCTCTTAATTGGCGCATTCCCTTGCCCAATCCTTTTGCTATACCTGGAATCTTATCCGCGCCAAATACCATGACCACGATAAACATGATAAAAAATATCTCCGCTCCGCTAATAAATAACACATGCATGATACAAATATAAAGAGAACTAAGCAGCAAAAATAAAAAGGCCCAATGAAATCATTGAGCCTTTATACATTATTTTAAGTGGAAATTATTCTCCTCTTACTTTTTCTTTAAATTGATCAAAATCTGACTTCTCGTCTTTTTGTGGCCAAGCGTTATTAGTAGTATCTATATCTGCAGTTTCTAACTTAGGATCTACAACTATACCTACCAATTCTTTTTGAGAAGACAATACACGCTTTACTTCTGCATCATTCTTTCTCCAAATTTCTGGTGGATAGGTAACATTTTCCTTGCTACCATCTGCATACGTATACTCTACAATTAACGGCATTGGTATACCACCTGGCTTCGTAAAGGTCACCTCATAAAAATATTTAGGCTCTTTTACTTGAGCACGTTCCGCTTCCGTCATATTATCCATCATAAACTCTTTCAAGTTTTTAGAAATTTCTGAAGGAGCTTTATCCTTAAGGTTGCTATCCATTTCTTCACTCTCTGCATCTGCTAAATAAACTAGTGGTGGCAAGTCTGCCTCTGTTAAACCACGAGCATCCATGTATTCTTGCATTTGCTTGGTAACTTTGTTAGATACATAGTATTTTTTAACACCACCTACCCCAATATCTACATAATCTGTAGTGTAGAACCAGCTTCTCCAGAACCAATCTAAATCTACCGCAGAGGCATCTTCCATAGTTCTAAAAAAATCTTCTGGCGATGGATGTTTAAACATCCAACGTTGTGCGTAAGTTTTAAATGCATGATCAAATAACTCCTTACCCATTACGGTTTCTCTTAGAATATTTAATGCTGTAGCTGGCTTAGCATAGGCATTAGGACCTAATTGATAAACGTTTTCTGGGTTAGACATGATTGGAGAAATGTATTTTTGGTCTCCTGCCATGTACGGTACAATTTTTTCTGGCGCACCTCTTCTAGAAGGGTAATTATCATTTGGAGCAACATCTTGCGGATAATTTTTACCGTATTCTTGCTCTGCCAAATACTGCATAAAGGTATCTAAACCTTCATCCATCCAACCCCACTGACGCTCATCAGAATTTACAATCATTGGAAAAAAGTTGTGACCAACCTCATGTATAATCACACTAATCATCCCATATTTAGTTCTATCAGAATACGTACCATCTTCATTTGGTCTACCATAATTCCAGCAAATCATAGGGTATTCCATACCTTGGTTTTTGGCATGTACAGAAATAGCCTTATGGTAAGGATAATCAAAAGTATGCTTAGAGTAGGTATGTAAAGTTTGCACAACTGCTTTAGTAGAAAAGTCTTCCCACAACGGGTTGCCTTCTTTTGGGTACATAGAAACCGCCATTACATCACGGTTCGCCAATTTTACGGCTTGCATATCCCAAATAAACTTTCTGGAAGTTGCAAAACCAAAATCACGTACCATTTTACCTGGTTCCGTTTTAAACTTCCAAGTTTTAGTTTTTTCTGCAAAGCTACCTTCTTTGGCTTCTGCTTCTGCTTGAGTTACGATGATAACAGGCTTATCATAAGATTTTTTAGCTTGTTCGTAACGCTTCATCATTTCTTTGGTAAATACCTCTTTTCTGTTTTGCAAAACCCCAGTAGCATCTAGCACATGGTCTTCTGGCACTGTGATATTTACTTCATAATTACCAAATGGCAATGCAAATTCACCGCTACCCCAGAATTGATGGTTTTGCCATCCTTCTACGTCTGAGTATACCGCCATTCTAGGGAAAAACTGTGCAATTACATAAGCACGGTTACCATCTTTAGGAAAATACTCGTAACCAGAACGCGCACGATTTACGGTATGGTCTGGAATATTGTACCACCACTTAATGCTAAAAGATATATTCTCGCCACTTTTAAGGGCCTGCGGAATATTTATACGCATCATGGTTTGGTTAATTGTATAAGATAATGGCTTACCGTTGGCATCTTTTACCCAATCTATATTAAAACCACCATCAAAAGGTTCCGTTACAAAGCTTTCTGCAAAATTACCAGGAGTGTAAGCAAAATTTACGCCGCTACCATTTCTTAACGGAGATTTAGAATCTTTGGCACGTACGTTTTGATCTAATTGTACCCATAAAAACTCCAAGTTGTCTGGAGAGTTATTGGTGTAAGTAATTGTTTCTTCTCCGTAAATTTTTGCATTCTTGTCATCTAAAGTAATGTCCATCTTGTAGTCTGCCTGCTGTTGGTAATAGGCAGGTCCTGGGGCACCAGATGCAGAACGATAGCTGTTTGGCGTGGAGAATTCTTCGTAAAGTTGTTTAAATCGGCTTTGGTTGTAATGGCCGGGTTCACGTTCTTGCTTTTCCTCACTTTCTTGTGCTATACCTACAAAGGCAAGCATAAAAAGTAGGCTAGCAAAACCATACTTGAGTTTATTCATTTTTTGTCAGTTTTAAGTTTGAAAAATACTGCTTTTTACTCATTAGCTTAGGCAGCATCAGAGTTTTAACATTCCTTTAGTATCTGACTTTATTAGGACAAAGCTTTTCTTTTGGTCTTTCCATTTTACATGAACCAAATTTTTTTGGTCATCAAACAAATCTGTCAGTATTTCATTCGTCACCGTGAGCGATGTGTGGGAGTCTAAGTTAACATCGGTAACTTCTATGTAACATATAGCTACATCTGCATCGTACTTTTTACCCAAATACTTGTAGGTTACCTGGTGACCATCAATGTTAATTAAAAACTTAGTTCGTAAATACTTCTCTATGTATTCCTCTGCTAACGGGTTTTCTTTTTGGCTCGCTAATTCACCTTTAATCCCATAACGTTCAGTCAACACATTTTCTAAATCATCTATAAAAATACGCGTGGTAATTTGTAAAGCGTTATCCTTTTCTGAGTGATTAATATTGGTGACACTTACGTAAAATTTGTGCGCAAAAGACATTCCGATAAGCGCTACTAAAACCAAAACCGGCAATACTAATCTCTTTGTTCTCATGTTAATATTCATCTTAGATTATTAGTTTTTTTTTGATGATTGATGGCAAGATACGTGTTCTAAATCTACAAATATCTTACTACTCTTGGATACCGTTATTTTCTCTATATATTGCACTTCTACGCTGCATATAAGCCCATAATTTTAATTGATCTTTACGCGCTACCAATTGCTGAAATTCTGGGTCTACTTCACAGAAATACATAAAATCGTCTACCTTATTAACTGGAATTTTAAATTCGATTAAAAATATACTATCAACATAAAAATTTTTAACGCGCTCTGTTCTAGCATAATTATTATCTGTAGCCACACGTTTTTTTAGCATTTTTGTTCGCCCTGTAATTGCATTAATTAAAGGCAAAACCCCAACTCTCAACGGATTTTTTAGGGAATAGGTTCCTTTAGATGCTTCTTGCAACTTACGCTCACTTTGTGTAGGTATTTTGACATCCGCATTAGGCAATCCCAAAGAATATTTATCTACTACTTTAGTATTGAGCGTACCTACATCTTTACTTAAATCGCCAGACAAGCCAAAAGGTCTAACCACCACCTCTCTAAGCTCATTTACAAAGGGCTCCATTGGCACGGTAACGTAAGAAGTATTCATTAGCAACTTATTAACTGACACAACTTTACGTTTTAGTTGCACGGAAGAGAACACCAAAGTATCGTCTTCTTTAACCGCAATAGAAAAGTTGCCATCAAAGTCGGTAATCGTTGCTTTTTGGGAACGCAGGTTTTGTATGGTTACCCCAGTAACATCTTCTTGTTCTGCAATAACCCTTCCATTTAAGGTCTTCTCTTGTGCAGTAACGGTAGTTACCCACATTACTAAGAGGGTAAATACACTAGTTTTTAGCAGTTTCTGCTTTAAAGTTCTTGCTTTGGGTAACCAAAAAGTCGATAAGCTGAAATTCATTCTCTTTCTTTAACAGGGATTGGGATGGTATTTTATCATCACAATACACCAAAAAAGCATCTATTTGTTTTTGGGGCAAGCCCAAGTCTACCACAAAAAACTCATCATCATACACATGGCGTAACACCTCACTTACTTTTAAGGGTGTACCCTCACCTGTTTCTTGATTTTTAGCATTAAAGATGGCTTTAAAAATATTGACAAAATTTATGCCATCTTTCATGCCTCTTTCAATCTGGGATTGCGCCACATTCTCTACTTCTGTGGTACGGTCTATTTCATATTCGTATTCCTGAAATTCTTCATTCTTTAACTTAACATATTGTTCTGAATTCTCTGGCCCTACAATAACCTCATCTAACTCGGTAACCTTTTCTTCTACCTCTACCACTAAACGGCCATTGTTCAACATCTCTTGCGTTATTAACACCACCTCTAATTGGTAATTTACGGCTGTAAACACCAGCTGGTCGCCCACCTTTACCTCAATGGCAAAGCGTCCGCCTTCATCAGTAATGGTTGCTTTTTGGCTGTTGGTATTTATAACGTTCTCATTCACCACGTTGGTGCCACGGTAGATCACCTGTCCGCGTAACCATTGGCGGGTAGCCTCCTGAGCTTGTGCAGGCAATAATGCCATGGTGATTAATATCAGTAAAGCGTATTTTCTTAGCATAACAATGTATTGTGGTGTTAAAGAAAGTGGTTTAGATAATTAAAATAAAATTAGTCACATCTAAACTTTTGTTAATAAATTAGTTTCTTGAATTTATTAGACAAACCAAACTGAATTTCCACGTAAGATTATCCTTTCACCTAAGTCATTGGTATTTTACCGTAGAAAAGCATGCAGACTAAGATTTACGTCTATTTTTGTTTTTGCCTAAAATCTATATGAAAAAAGTTCCACAATGAAATTATTAGTTACTTCTTTATTAGTTGTATTTGGAGTGGCCACAACCTTAGCACAGGTTAAAATTGGCAACAACCCACAAAATATTAATGCTTTTTCACTCTTAGAATTAGAAAGCACAGATAAAGCCTTAGTAATCTCTAGGGTAAATAATAGTCAGATGCAGGGAATGACTCCCTTACGTGGAGCATTAGTATTTAATACAGATGAGGCTTGTGTATTTCATTACACTGGAACAGAATGGGAAAGTCTGTGCCAAAACACAACAAATACTAGTTTTGAACTATTAGAAAATGATTTAGTGCTTACAGACAGTGACGGAACGGAACTAAGAGTTTCTCTAAGTGGCGCAATAAATCCTAATTTTACAACAGTACCTACGGAACCAAGACAAGCACAAACCATAGTAATTACACAAGATGGTGATAATTACAATTTTGAAATTTTTCAGGTTCCAGGTAGTCTTATTGCCAACAATTCTATCTTAGGAAGCAAGATAGCAGATGAAACTATTGAAGGTCGCAGTTTAAATAGCGAAGCAGTAACTAACAGAGTTTTGGCATTAAATGCAGTAACTACAGATAAAATAGAAGACGGCACCATCCTTGCTGCAGACCTAGCAGATGGTAGCGTAACAGATAATAAATTAGACAAGGCCAATATTCCCATAAGCGGTTTTGGCGCTGCAAGTGCAGCTGTTGACCTTGGTGGTCAAAGTATTACAAACCTTGCTGAACCTACCAACTTGCAAGATGCTGCTACCAAAAATTATGTAGACAACTTAGCAACAGGTTTAAGCACGCTAGCAGATGGAACTATTTTTGTGGGTGATGCAGCTAATACAGCACAAAGCGTTAGTATTTCTGGTGATGCCAACTTAGACAATTTGGGAGAACTTACCATAACAGATAATGCCATAACTACTACCAAAATTTTAGACGGCAATGTTACTCCAGAAAAACTAAGTGCAGGGACGGCGGGCCAAATATTAGTTTCTGATGGTTCCGTGGCCAATTGGCAAGACCCTGCAGTTATTGCGGTCACTACAGATGGTACTACTATTGTGGGGGACGGGGATGCAACAGCTATTAGTGTTGCCAATGACGGTATAACTACTGAAAAAATTCTAGACGGTGAAGTACAAACAGCGGACATTGCCAATGGTAATGTAACCCCAGAAAAATTAAGTGCAGGCACAGATGGGCAAGTACTAATTGCCAATGGTGGTTTAGTAAATTGGCAAGATAATACCGCAGCCAACGTAGCCGTAGATGCCGCCGCAATTACCAACCTAGATGCTATTAATGTACAAGACGCTCTGGCCGAATTGCAGGGCGATGTAGACGGACTTACCTTGGCCGGAGGTGCAGATGGTAACGATTTTGTAACAAATGGCACGCTTACTGGTGAAACAGTAACGCTTACTGTTCCAAACCAAACAGATGTTGATATCGATTTAAGTCCTTTTGCTTTAGAGACAGAAGTTACTACAGCTATCGCAGGAGTAAACCAAGTACCCGATGATACTGGCGCTAACAATGGTGATGTTTTAACTACTGATGGTGCAGGAAGATACACTTGGCAAACTGTAGCCGGAGGAACTACGGAAGAGGCTGATGGAGTAACCATAGTTGGTGATGGAACAGCAGGTAATTTATTTACTGTTGGTGTTATAGGCTCAGCTAATATTGCTAATGCCACCATATTACTTGAAGATTTAAATGATATGGGCGCAACAGATAATGATGTTATTAAATGGAGTGATACGGCTAACGCCGGTGCGGGTGGTTGGATTACCGCTCCAGATAACGATTCTGGTGCAGGAACCATCGGTTTAACCAACGGAACAGTTTTTATAGGAGATGCCGCTAATGCTGCCAGCGAACAAACTATTGGTGGGGATGCTACTTTAGCGACAGATGGTACATTAACTATTAACAATGATGCAATAGGTCCTGCAAAAATAGCTGCTAATGCAGTTACCACGGATAAAATCGCCAACGATAATATTACATTAGATAAATTAGCACCTGGAACAACTGCCGGCCAACTTTTACAGTGGAATGGGACTAACTGGGAGTTAATCACAGAAGCAGATATAAATGCAACGGTAACAGAAGTTGATGGCATTATTGGCAACGAAGTAGTTGGCGCAACAGATGGTACACTTACACTGTCTGGTAGTGGAACGGTCGGGAATGAGTACACACTAGGCGTATCTGCAGATGGCATCACCGCTACTGAAATTGCCACAGGCGCAGTTAACTCTGATGAAATAGCCAACGCAACAATACTCGCTGAAGATTTAAACAAAATGGGTGCAACAGACGGACAAGTCTTAAAATGGGAAGATGCAACTTTAAGTTGGATTACAGCCGATGACCAAGACAACCAAAACGCGGATGAAGTTCCTGTTGATGGAGCTACCAATGTAAATTATGCTCCAATTGGTGGCACCAATGTGCTAAGCCACTTAAATGGTATAGACGCTGCCCTTGCAACCGCTACTGTATCTGGTACTGAAGGCTCAATATTCTTTGCAGATACTGATGGTACTCCAACGGAAAATAATGCACAACTATTCTGGGATGTCACAGGTAGTTCAGGCAGTGGGGCTCTTGGTATTGGAACTAATACGCCTGGATTGACTAACAAACTAACGGTATCTGGAAGTGTCAGAGCATCTGGAATTCAAAATTCAAATGGAACAGCAGGGGTACCTTCCTATCGATTTACTAACAATGGTGATACGGGTATGTTCTTAGCCGATCCATCTGGAATATTAGGTTTTTCAACAAATGATATTGAAGCCCTTCGCATTAATGACACTCAAAGTGTTATAGTAAATCAAGATTTACAGTTAGACGGCACCTTAACCGATAATGATGGAAACGTAGGTACTGATGGTCAAATATTATCTAAAAATGGAGATGGAGACGTAGTTTGGTCAGATAATGCAGCTATTCCAAGCGGGTTAAACCAATACAGCATTCCTTTTGTAAATGCTACAGGAGACGGTTGGGAAGAAGCCGTAAATACAAATGGTGGCCAAGGATTCTATTGGAATCCCAATGCCAGAACATTAGGTGGTATTTCTTACGGAGCATTGTTTGTTGGTTTGGATTTAAATACAGATAAAGAATCTAACTCTTCTAAAGTACATATAGCTGATAACGGTCCAGGCTTTGCATACGCCTTACAACTTCAAAATTATAGTGGAGATGATGGGGGAGGAAAAGCTACAGGTATATTATTTGCAGTAGAAGCAGCAAACAGCTATGGAAAAGGTGGTCTTGTATATGAGCGAAAGTGGGATGAGGCAGGCCCTGGGTTTGCCAGAGGAGATTTCCACTTTATGCAAAGCGATTCAGCAGATGATAGTTTACCCGTTCAGGGAGATGAAGTAATGACCATTAAAAATAATGGCGATGTTGGTATTGGTACCACTACACCTGCGGCTAAACTTCATGTTATTGGCAATATTAGAGCAGACGGTGAGATAGAAGCAACCGGTGATATAACAGCAAATGTTCCCGACTACGTTTTCCAAAAACATTTCTTAGGCAGCTCTGCCCTTAAAGCAGACTATGAGTTTAAAACCTTAGCACAAATAGAACGCTTTGTTAAAGAAAACCACCATTTACCGGGGGTAACTTCTGCTAAAGAAGCACAGGCCAGTGGCGTTTGGAACTTAAGCCAATCTAACCTGCAAAACCTTGAAAAAATAGAAGAGCTGTTTTTGCATACTATTGCCCAAGAAAAAAAGATACAAAGTTTAGAGGCAGAAAAACAAGCTTTACACCAAGAGGTAGAAAGTCTTAAAAAAGACATGGCGCAGATAAAAGCTATATTGTTACAACAAAAAAATAACTAACATGCGCATTTGGGGCTTTATTCTTTTTTTAGGGTTAGCTAGTTATAGTTGGGGGCAAAGCACCTTTAACAATGTAGGTAATTTATATTTGCACCCACAAGCCACTGTTGGCGTACACAACCAATTAAATAATGAGGGAGATTTTGTAGCGCAACCCAACACCCTACTAGGCTTTTATGGCAATACTACCGTAAGCATTACCGGCAATGCGCCCTTAAATGTATATGATGCAGAATTGGCCAATGATTTTGGCTTGGTACTTTTTACGCCTTTGAACATTGGTAATAATTTTAATTTTATTACTGGTACAGTGTTTACCCCGTATAATGATGTAAATGTTACTGCCAATTTTTTACAAGATGCTTTTTTTACAGGAGAGAGTGATACCAGCTATGTTCAAGGTTTTGCTAGCGTAGAAAATGAAGCCACATTTTCTTTTCCCGTAGGGGACAAAGGCGCCCTTAGGCCCTTGCTACTAAACGCTTCCGCCCCGGTGGCCCAAGCAAAATGCAGCTATATTAAAGACGACCCCACCAACCCAGCGGTGTTAGCTATCTCTTTAGACACCAATGAAGCTATTAATGATATAGGCTATGTTTCTGACCAAGAATTTTGGATTATAGATACAGACCAACCCTCACAAGTTACCATTAGCTGGAATTTTAACAGTGGGCTACAAAGTGTTGCTCCCACGATAGATGACATTGTCTTAGTGGGCTGGTCCAAGGCTGCCAACCAATGGGTAATTATAGGTAATAGTGCCATTAGCGGTAATCCTAATGAAGGCTTTTTAGTATCTAACACTTTTGTACCTAGTAATTTTGAAGCCATTACCTTTGGCACTACTCCATTACCAACAGATACTTTTGCTGCTAATTATCCAACTTTGGGCAACTATTTTGTATCGCCCAATGGTGATGGTATAAATGATGTATTGTCTTTTGACGATTGGGACCAAATAGAAGGCCGTAATGTGTTACATATCTATAACCGATTTGGACAAAAAGTATATACCAAAGAAAACTACTTAAATAACGAGTTTAATGGGTTTTCTAATCTAGATAATTTTGTCATCAAAAGAGAAGAAGGTCTACCAGATGATATTTATTACTACACCGTATCCTTACCAGATATGGATTTAAACTACCAAGGCTTTTTCTACTTAAAACGATAATCTATACTCTAACAAAGTAAAGCAACATATAAAAAGCTCACCACAAGTTTTTCTTATTTTGTAAGAATAATACTTCTTTTTACAACATATTTTCTTTATTGAATCGGTGTAAGACCTATTTTTTCAGTCTAAATACATCAAAATACCATCTGCAATGAAGAAAATAATACCGTTATTGCTTGTTCTTGTTAGTTTATCATCATTTGCTCAAGTTAAAATTGGTGAGGATATCACTACAATAGATGCCTCCTCTTTATTAGAATTAGAGAGTACTACCAAAGCGTTAGTATTAACCCGGGTTAGCAATCAGCAAATGAATGCTATCTTTCCGTTAAACGGAGCTTTAGTTTATAATACAGATACCCAATGTGTGCATTATTTTAATGGTACGGCATGGGACAATTTATGTGATGGAACTTCCAATGGTCCTGCTGCAGCATTGACTGACAACTTAGATGGCACGTTTACATTTACCAACGCCTCTGGTGTAGAAACCACTTTTTATGGTGAAGCACAAAATATAAGTACCTTAGAAGCTACAGGTCCTAATGAGTTCACCTATACAAACGAATTGGGAGAAAAAACAATACTTGCACTATCTGGCAACAGTTTTTCCGGAAGCTATGCTGATTTGACAGATATCCCAACCAATTTAGATACCGATTCCACCGACGATTTTAGTGGTGCTTTTGCCGACTTAACTGGTGTTCCCGTAAACTTAGATATTGACAGTACAGACGATTTTAGTGGTAGTTTTAATGATTTGACCAATGTGCCTGCAGATATTGCTGATGGTGATGACGATACGACATACACTGCAGGTGCTGGTCTTAATCTTGTAGGTACTGAGTTTTCAGTTAACAATACGACCATTACTCCGGCTTGGGCTAACATTACAGGTGTTCCCGTAAACTTAGATATTGACAGTACAGACGATTTTAGTGGTAGTTTTAATGATTTGACCAATGTGCCTGCAGATATTGCTGATGGTGATGACGATACGACATACACTGCAGGTGCTGGTCTCAATCTGGTAGGTACCGAGTTTTCGGTCAACAATACAACCATTACCCCAGCTTGGGCTAACATTACAGGTGTTCCAGCAAATTTAGATACGGATTCCACCGACGATTTTAGCGGGGCTTTTGCCGATTTAACTGGCGTTCCCGCAAACTTAGATATTGATAGTACAGACGATTTTAGTGGTAGTTTTAATGATTTGACCAATGTGCCTGCAGATATTGCTGATGGTGATGACGATACGACATACACTGTAGGTGCTGGTCTTAATCTTGTAGGTACCGAGTTTTCGGTCAACAATACGACCATAACTCCGGCTTGGGCTAACATTACGGGTATCCCAGCCAATCTAGATACCGATTCCACCGATGACTTTAGCGGGGCTTTTGCCGACTTAACTGGTGTTCCCGTAAACTTAGATATTGACAGTACAGACGATTTTAGTGGTAGTTTTAATGATTTGACCAATGTGCCTGCAGATATTGCTGATGGTGATGACGATACGACATACACTGCAGGTGCTGGTCTTAATCTTGTGGGTACTGAGTTTTCAGTTAACAATACAACCATTACTCCATTCGGGTATCCCAGCCAATCTAGATACCGATTCCACCGACGATTTTAGCGGGGCTTTTGCCGACTTAACTGGTGTTCCCGTAAACTTGGATATTGACAGTACGGACGATTTTAGTGGTAGTTTTAATGATTTGACCAATGTGCCTGCAGATATTGCTGATGGTGATGACGATACGACATACACTGCAGGTGCTG
>NZ_SWKK01000021.1 GCF_005144745.1 Flavobacterium sp. ASW18X
TGATTTAACCGGCGTACCAACGGGCTTAGCTGATGGTGATGACGATACAACATACACGGCGGGTGCTGGTCTTAATCTTGTAGGTACCGTGTTTACGTTAGACAATGCAGCTGTATCTAACATTTCAAATTCTAATTTAACACTACCTAACGGAATCGTTAGAACCTTAGATTTGAACGGTAGCGATATTGCTTTCACAGGAACTGGTAATGTGGGTATTGGTAATGCTGCAAATCCTCCAAGGAACAAATTAGATATTGCAGGTGAAATTCGTTCAGAAGGAATAAACCTAACAGATGACAGCAGCTCATCCTTCATTCAATTTTGCAAATGACACCAATGCCGATACGGGTATTTATCGCCCAGCAGCAGATGAATTAGCAATAATAACAGGCGGATATGAAGCTTTGCGCGCAGACGAATACAGTACTGGGAACACACAAATAATAGTTCAAAATCGCTTGGCGGTAGGTAAATCAACAACAGACAATACTGGTTACTCAGGCCCCAATACACATAGTACATTAGAAGTAAGTGGCTCTATGGCCACAGCTATTACAGTAACCACAGGCAACATCACTTTAGATGAGACACACCATACTATCATTTTAGGAGGTGCGCATAATGTTACCCTACCAGACGCATCTACTTGTACTGGGAGAATGTATGTAATTAAAAACACCATTGCTTTAACCGCAAGTATATCTACATATGAGGATTTGCTAGGAGTAAGTGTAACGTTAATCCCCTATCAGGGTGTCATTTGGATACAGAGCGATGGAACCAAATGGCAATTAATCAACAAATTGTAAAATGAAGCAACTTATCATCATAATTTTGGGGTGCTCTTTTTTACATGCCCAAGAAACGCTCAGAAATGATGGAGGTCTAAAGGTTTTTGAAACCGGTACTCTAGGCGTGTTTCATCATATGGAAAATCATAGCGACTCTAAAAATCAAGGTTTAGTAGGTTTTTATGGTTCAAAGGCGCAGGAAATATCAGGTTCCTTACCATTACATGTTTTTGATGTAGAGTTGATGAATAGCCGTGGTTTATTTTTAGCCAACGCGATGCATATTGAAAACAATTTGAATTTTGTAGATGGCAATGTAGATAGTGATGGAACTTTAGAGAGTCCTTTGCTTTGGTTTAAAAATGATGCTTTTCATACAGGTGCATCTGCCAAAAGTAAATCCATCACCTACACCGGAGGTCTTAACATTTCAAATTTAGAAATGCCTTTAGGTACAACAGAGTTTTATCGCCCTATACAAGTATCTTTTAGCGAATCTGGATTTACGCTACAATGCAAATATTTCTACAAAAATGAAAATTGGCCAAACACAGATAATTACAACAGTGTTTCTAAAGAAATTACTATTAACCAAGTTGATAACACAGAATACTGGGAATTACATAATGCTATGGGTGCGGTACAAGTGCAACTGTTTTGGGATGCTGTGACTACTCCGAACTATATTTTAGACAACACCAATGACATTGTAGTAGTAGGCTGGCACAAAACGGAACAAGAATGGCATCATCTAGGAGGGCTAGAACACCAAGGCAACTCCACAAAGGGTAGCCTAAAATCCTATATTTTTAACGCCCCAGACTACGCTGCAGTTACCTTAGCAATTGCACCCACATCAAAAAACACGCTAACTCCTAATTCGCAATTTATTTCTCCTAATGGAGACGGCATTAACGACTATCTTACTTTTGAGGAAATAGAAAACATACCCGAAAACATTTTAGAGGTTTACAATAGGTACGGTATTTTAGTGTATACATTAAACAATTATTCGGCAGAATTTTATGGTGTAGCCAATGTAAAAGGTGCAATAGCTAGAGGTAAAGGATTAGCATCTGGCATCTATTATTATGTAGTCACAGACCAAAGCAATGGTGAAAAATATCAAGGATTTTTTTACTTATCACCACTAGAAAATCAATAAAATAAGATATCAGCTAAAATATATAATCCATCCATTGCGTTAGCTATAGCAACGCAACGTTTACAAATTCATGCAAAGACGCGCCTTTATTCAAAAATCTAGTTTAGCAGCTACTGCCCTACTCACAGTACCGCATTTCCCTTACAAACAAGGACCTCTTTATTCTACAGAGGAATTAATGGGCAAAGCAGATTTAGAATTGTTTGGTAAGGGCATCAATCTAAGAAAAGAAGCCCATGACGCTTTTGTAGCTATGCAAAAAGGGGCGGAAGCAGAAGGTTTCAACATTAAGATGGTTTCTAGCTATCGTAGCTATGCAAGACAAAAAGCGATTTGGGAACGGAAATATGTAAAGTACACAGACCAAGATAACATGGAACCCCTAGACGCCATGGCTAAAATTATAGAATACTCTACTATACCTGGCACTAGCAGACATCATTGGGGTACAGATATAGATATCATAGATGCTAATGCAAAAGTGAGTGGAGACGTTCTAGTACCCAGTAAATTTGAAGAAGGTGGTCCCTTTGAAGGTTTAAAACAATGGTTAGACAAATGTGCTAATGACTATGGCTTTTATTTGGTATACACAGACAGCTATTTTAGAAAAGGTTTTAAATATGAGCCTTGGCATTATAGTTATGCTCCTACAGCTAAGCCGATGCTAAAACAATATCGCAAGCTTAATATCTTAAAAACCTTGTCGGAAGCAGATATCTTAGGAGCTCAACATTATACCAGAGCCTTTTTATTAGATTACATCCATAACAACATTCTAGACATTAACCCAGAATTATTATAGCTTCTTTTTTGTAACTTTCCGCCTACTATAACACAACCATTATGAGAAGTAGAGGAAGTTGGAAAATTCGGATTTTAATTGGCTTAGCTATTGTAGCCTTTGCCTATTTTAACAAGTGTAGTAATACAGAAACCAATCCATATACGGGTAGGGAACAGCATATTACCATGGAGCCACAAGAAGAAATAGCCATTGGATTGCAAAGTGCTCCGGAAATGGCGCAGCAACATGGCGGCCTGTATCCAGACCAAAGAATGCAAGCCTTGGTAGATGCCGTTGGAAAAAAACTGGTACAGAACAGTGTTGCCAGAGAAACCCCGTACCAATATGATTTTCATCTATTAGCTGATGACCGTACCATAAATGCATTTGCATTACCTGGTGGACAATGCTTTATAACTTATGCCTTATTTTCTCAATTGAATGAGGCACAACTTGCTGGCGTATTAGGCCATGAAATTGGCCACGTTATTGGTAGACATTCTGCGGAACGTATTGCAGACAGTCAATATTGGCAACAGGTGTCAATGGGAGCTTCTGTAGGAGCAGATGCAGGAAGCATTATAGGTGCCATTGGCCAAAATACCTTATTAAAAAATGGTCGTGGGGACGAGTTAGAAAGCGATGAGCTAGGAGTGTTAATGATGATACAATCTGGTTACGACCCTTATGAGATGATAGAAGTGATGAAAATTTTAAAATCTGCTGCAGGACCTAACAGAGTGCCCGAATTCCAGAGTACCCACCCAGACCCAGAAAACAGAATTGAAAGGATTAAAGAAGCTATTGAAAAATATCAAGGAGCTTAAAAAAATAGTCATCAACGTTGGTTTCGAAGATTTAGTATAGCTGAAATCGAGTAAATGTCGCCTTTTAACGATCATTTACAATATTCCATCGAATTTGCGTACCTTTATGTGACCAAATCGAGACATAAAATAACTTAACCCCTTGTAGCTTAACATTAAAAAACTACAACATGGGGACACTATTGAATTTTAAGAACGCATATTTTGGCGCATTTGAGAACGTAAAGCCAGAATTTTTAGTGGTGCTTTTAAAGGCATATTCGGTTTTTAGCGCCGTAATGATATTTATGGCGATGTATGCATTTGTGTATAGAGCGATTACTGGATTTCAATTTTAACACTATTTCCTTTTACGAGAACACTTAAGGAAACAAAAAACCCGATGCAATGCATCGGGTTTTATAGTTTTTGAAACTCCTATTAGCCTTTTTTCTCTAATACTTCTAATACAGCAGAAGCGTCTGCCAGTTCTGCATATTTTTTCACGGTAAAACCTTGGTCGCAACGCTTATTAAGGTTGGCACCATTTTTAATTAATACTTTCATTATTTCTGGCCTGTTGTAACGTGCAGCGTAATGAGCCGGAGTTTTGCCTAAGGACTTCTGGTTCACATCTTCTCCCATTTCAATCATTTTCAGCACCATTTCTTTATCGCCTTTAATAATTGCTTTACAAAAAGAACTTACATTTACATTTGTTAATGTATTCCATTTCATTATGGGAGCAGAATCAGTAGTTCTAGCTTCCACATTACTTACAACAGCCATAAAAGCCATTGCCACTCCCAAAGTTAAAATTCGTTTTTTCATGATGTTTTGATTTATTGATTAATGAATGTAATTGATATATCAAAGAGACTATATAATCCCTTAAACGTTACCATATTAACAGTTATATAACTAAACTTTAACAGCATCGCAATTTTCGCCTGTAATTATTGTTAAAATAGCATTACGGAAAACCATAAAATAACTAGGGGTTGTCCCAAGAAGGCTTTATTTTTGAGGCTCAATTAAAACAGACATGAACAAAAAAGCAATCTTGATGATTTTGGATGGCTGGGGAAAATCTCCAGACCCTAAAGTTTCTGCCATAGAACAAGCAAATACTCCTTTTATTGACAGTCTTTACAACACCTATGCCAATGCCAATTTACTTACCGATGGTATGCATGTGGGTTTACCAGAAGGCCAAATGGGTAATAGTGAAGTAGGCCATATGAATTTAGGAGCAGGTAGAATTGTATATCAAGATTTAGCTAAAATAAATAAGGCGGTTGCAGAAAATACTTTAAAGGACGAAGTTGCTCTTAAAGAAGCTTTTACTTACGCCAAAGAAAACAACAAAAATGTACATTTTCTGGGCCTTGTAAGCAATGGCGGCGTACATAGCCACATAGACCATTTAAAGGCTTTAATATCTGCAGCCGATAACGCTGGCGTTCCGCAATCTTTTGTACATGCTTTTACAGATGGTAGAGATGTAGACCCCAAGAGTGGTTTAGGTTTTTTACAGGATTTAGAACAATTTATTAGTGATAAAAAAGCTACAATAGCTACCGTTATAGGTCGTTATTTTGCCATGGATCGTGACAAGCGTTGGGAGCGCGTAAAAAAAGCTTACGACGTTATCGCAAAAGGAATTGGCACTTCTTACGATAATGTAACTACGGCATTGGAAGCTAGTTACGAAGCAGGCAAAACAGATGAATTTATTGAGCCAATTGTTTTAAATGCCGGAGGAACTGTAAAAGAAGGAGATGTAATCATCTTTTTTAATTTTAGAACCGACCGTGGTAGAGAATTAACCATGGCTCTGAATCAGCAAGATTTTCCAGAGCAAGACATGAAAATGTTAGACCTGTATTACGTTACTTTAACTAATTATGATGAATCTTTTAAAGGAGTTAAGGTAGTTTATGACAAGGACAACATTCCAGAAACCTTAGGAGAGGTTCTTGCCAACGCAGGAAAAAAACAAATCCGTATTGCTGAGACAGAAAAATACCCACACGTTACCTTCTTTTTTAATGGTGGCCGGGAAGAACCATTTAATGGTGAACAACGTATTCTGTGTCCTTCCCCAAAAGTAGCGACCTACGATTTACAACCAGAAATGAGCGCTTATGATATACGTGATGCTATTATTCCTGAGCTACAAAAAGGGGAAACCGATTTTGTATGTTTAAATTTTGCGAATCCAGACATGGTTGGGCATACTGGCGTTATGGAAGCTGCTATAAAGGCGTGTGAAGTTGTGGATGAATGCGCAAAAGATGTAATCACCGCCGGTTTAGCAAACGGCTACACTACCTTGGTCATTGCAGATCACGGTAATTGTGACACCATGATTAATCCAGACGGTAGCCCAAATACAGCTCACACCACCAATCCTGTGCCTTTAATTTTGGTAGATGGTGAACGTAAAGCAATTAAAGATGGGGTTTTAGGCGATATTGCCCCTACCATTTTAGACATTATTGGCGTAGCGCAACCTGCAAGTATGACTCAGAAGTCCTTGATATAATTTTATGAAAAAAATTCTTGTTTACCTTTTATGGGCATTACCTGCTTTGGGTATTGCCCAAGAACTAAATGCTCCTAATGGAGCATTTAATTTACAGTTTAGTTTGGCAGATGGCACACCCACCTATGAATTAAGCTTAAACGGCACAACCATAATAAAACCGAGTACGCTTGGTTTTGAGTTGAAAGACACTGAACCTTTATTAACGGGTTTTAGCATTGTTGACACTAAAACTTCTTCTTTTGATGCTAGCTGGAATCCAGTTTGGGGAGAAAACAAAACTATTCGTAATCATTATAATGAATTACTGGTACAACTTAAACAAGACAAGACCCAACGCTTACTTAATATTCGGTTTAGGCTGTTTAACGACGGTCTTGGTTTTAGATACGAGTTTCCAGAACAAGACAAACTCACTTATTTTGTAATTAAAGAGGAGGCTACCCAATTTGCTATGGCAGGTGACCATAAGGCATTTTGGATTGCAGGTGATTATGATACTCAAGAATATGATTATACCACCTCTAAATTATCAGAAATTGAAGGTTTAATGCAACAAGCTGTAACACCAAACGCTTCACAAACTCCAATAGGTAAAGCTGCAGTACAAACCGCATTGATGTTAAAAAGTGATGATGGAGTATACATTAACGTGCACGAAGCTGCTTTGGTAGATTATGCCTGTATGCATTTGGAATTGGATAGCAAAAATCTGATTTTTAAATCGCACTTAACACCAGATGCAAGAGGCGATAAAGGCCATATGCAAGCTCCTAGAACAACACCATGGCGTACGGTAATCGCAAGCAAAAACGCAGGGGATATTTTACTATCTAACATCACTCTTAATCTTAATGAACCTACTGCTATTGAAGACACCTCTTGGATAAAACCTGTAAAATATATTGGAGTTTGGTGGGAAATGATAACAGGTAAAAGTTCTTGGGCCTATACAGATATACCAAGTGTTCAATTAGGTGTCACAGATTATAGCAAACTAAAGCCTAATGGAAAACACGCTGCGAACACCAAAAATGTAAAAAAATACATAGATTTTGCTGCCAAACATGGATTTGGACAAGTTTTGATAGAGGGTTGGAATGAAGGTTGGGAAGATTGGTTTGGAAAATCTAAAGATTATGTTTTTGATTTCCTTACCCCCTACCCCGATTTTGATGTGGAAGGCTTAAAAACATACGCAAAAGAAAAGGGTGTGAAATTGATGATGCATCACGAAACTTCTGGCTCTGTACGCAACTACGAAAGACACATGGACAAGGCCTATCAATTTATGGTAGACAATAATTACAATGCGGTAAAAAGTGGTTATGTTGGGGATATTTTACCAAGAGGAGAACATCATTATGGACAATGGATGATTAACCATTACCTGTATGCGGTTAAAAAAGCTGCTACCTATGGTATAATGGTTAATGCACATGAAGCAGTGAGACCTACCGGACTTAGTAGAACATATCCTAATCTAATTGGTAATGAATCTGCTCGTGGCACGGAGTACGAATCTTTTGGCGGCAACAATCCAGACCATACCACCATACTACCGTTTACGCGCCTTATTGGCGGGCCCATGGATTATACACCCGGAATATTTGAGCCAGATGTAAGCCAGTACAATCCCAACAACAATTCTTGGGTAAACACCACCATAGCTAGGCAATTAGCATTGTATGTAACCATGTATAGCCCATTGCAAATGGCTGCAGATTTACCAGAGACCTATGAAAAACATTTAGATGCTTTTCAATTTATAAAAGATGTAGCGTTAGATTGGGATCAGTCTTTGGTATTAGAGGCAGAGCCAGGTGATTTTGTAACCTACGCCAGAAAAGAAAAAGGGAGCAACAATTGGTTTATAGGTAGAACTAATGATGAAATACCACGTATTTCTAGTATTAAATTCAACTTTTTAGACAAGGGGAAGGATTACATAGCCACAGTCTATCGTGATGATAATGATGCTCATTATAAAAAGAACCCAAAGGCATACAAGATTGAAAAATATAGGGTAAACTCCTCCTCTAAAATAAATATTCCTTGTGCCGCTGGTGGTGGTTATGCCATAAGTGTGATGGAAGTTACCCAACCTAATGCCCTAAAGGGCTTAAAGCGACTATAATTAATAAGGTAGTTCTTTAAATCTATTAATCATCTTATCTTTGCGCCATGATTAAAATCAAGACGGCAGAAGAAATTGAGTTAATGCGCGAAAGTGCGCTTATGGTATCTAAAACCTTAGGAATGTTAGCCGCTGAGATTAAGCCAGGGGCAAATCCGCTTAAGTTAGATAAAATGGCGGAAGAATTTATTCGTGATAATGGTGCTATTCCAGGGTTTTTAGGAATGTATGATTTTCCCAACACGCTTAATTGGAGCCCTAACGCGCAAGTTGTTCATGGGATTCCAAATAATGAGGAACTAAAAGATGGTGATGTAATCTCAGTTGATTGTGGTGCTATCAAAAATGGATATTACGGTGACCATGCCTATACCTTTGAAGTGGGAGAGGTAGCTCCAGAAACTAAGAAATTGCTAAAAGTAACCAAGGAATCCTTATACGTTGGTATTCGCGAATTTAAGTCTGGCAACCGTGTTGGTGATGTTGGCTTCGCTATTCAAAAATATTGTGAAAGTCATGGCTACGGTGTAGTTCGGGAACTTGTTGGCCACGGTTTGGGAAAAGAATTGCACGAGGACCCACAAATGCCAAACTACGGCAAAAGAGGTAGAGGTAAAAAGTTTGTAGATGGTATGGTCGTCGCTATAGAGCCTATGATTAATATGGGCACAAAGCGTATTAAACAACTTAGAGATGGTTGGACTATTTTGACAGCTGATGGGCAACCGAGTGCACATTTTGAGCATGATGTGGCTATTGTAAATGGTAAACCAGAACTACTATCCACATTTCAGTACATCTACGAAGCACTTGGTATTACGTCTGACGAGGAAGATGAGTTTCGTGCTAAAAAATTGACGTTGTAGGTGTCTAAACTTTTTAAGTATTTTCTAAACCTTATTCCTAGACCTTGGCTCATAAAATTAAGCTACTGGGTTAGGCCAATCATAGCACTTGGCCTGCGTGGTAACAGATACACCGACCCCATTGACGGAAAAAAGTTTAGAAAATTCTTACCCTATGGGTATGAAGCTCCAAGAGAAAATGTTTTATCCCCTTCTACCCTTTCATTAGAACGCCACAGGCTTTTATGGTTATTCTTAAAAGAACGCACCAACTTTTTTAAGGCATCGTTAAAAGTACTCCACTTTGCTCCGGAACAAGCGTTTTATCATCGGTTTAAAAAGCAAAAAAATCTGGATTACACTACCACGGATTTATTATCGCCTTTGGCGGATGTAAAAGCCGATATCTGCAATTTACCTTTTAAGGATAATGAGTTTGACGTTATTCTTTGCAATCATGTTTTAGAGCACATCCCTGATGACCATAAAGCTATGAGCGAATTATTTAGAGTGATGAAACCTGGCGGATGGGGTATATTTCAAATTCCACAAGATACCAATAGAGCGAAAACCTTTACCGATGATACAATCACTGACAAAAAAGAACGTGCCCGTATTTTTGGGCAGTATGACCATGTACGAATTTATGGTTTAGATTATTTTGACCAATTACGCTCGCATGGATTTAAGGTTGAAGCCATAGACTACACTGCCGATTTATCGTCAGAAATAGTAGACCAATTTCGCTTAGCGAAGGGAGAATTGATTCCTTTTGTTCGCAAACCTAATTTTGAATAACTACTTCCTTAAAACCATCTGTCATAAACTCTAGCGTATTCCCTGCATCATCTAAATAAATGATGTAAGCATCTAGATTTTCTTGAGCAATAAGCTTCTTAGAATCCTCTAAATCCATAGCCATAAAAGTGGTGGCGTAAGCATCTGCTTTAGCACAATTATCTGCCAGTACCGTAGCTGCCAAAATATTTCCGTTTTTGGGATAACCTGTCAATGGATTAATGGTGTGAACATATTTTTTC
The DNA here is from genome assembly GCF_005144745.1 of Flavobacterium sp. ASW18X. Classification (GTDB taxonomy): domain Bacteria; phylum Bacteroidota; class Bacteroidia; order Flavobacteriales; family Flavobacteriaceae; genus Croceivirga. Next base: position 10,123 of record NZ_SWKK01000021.1, read on the forward strand.
CCTGTTGCTTCGTCCACCCAAAACTTCCTATAATTTCCAGAAGAGGCCATAGCTCTATTGACTAAATGAATAGCTTTTTTTGTTCTTCTACCATCTTCTACCTGTGGATCATCAATAGCAACTCCCCAATCTCTTATCATTAGTCTGTTACTCCCCTTACCTACTACTTCTCCACCTACTTCTACCAAATAATTCTGAATACCTTTCTCTGCTAACATTGCTGCTAATCTGTCTATGCTGTACCCCTTAGCAATGGAATTAAAATCAAACGCAATACCCTCTTTCTCTTTGGTTACCGTGCTATTTGCATTTAAACGTACTTTACTAAAACCCACAAACTGCAACAAACTATCTACTTTTCCCTGATCCATTGTTAATTTTCTTCCCGGACCAAAACCCCAAGCGTTTGCCAAAACCCCTACAGTAGGATCAAAATTGCCCTTAGACTTTGCATGTATTTCTTTACTGAGGGCAAACACATCCTTAAACATGTGGTCTACTTGTATTGTTGTATCACCAGAATTAATTCTAGAAATATCTGAATCTGGCATGTACGTAGACATAGATTTATTTACAGCCTTAATAACAGAGTCTATTTCCTTTTGGTAATTCAACTCTTCATGAGCCAAATAAATGATAGAATAAGTGGTGCCAAACGCCTCTCCAACATTCTGATTCTTTACCCATCTTTCTTTTGGTGAACAACCAATAAATACAATTAGATATACTAAAAAACAACTATACGAACCTCTCATTTTAAAAGGGAATTAAACCTTGGTAATCTACTATATATTCCTGATTTAGCAATACAGGAGCATTCCTGTCCTTAGCATTTGAAAGGCCAACCCCAGCATAATAAGTTTTAGCTTCAAACTTATCTGCATGTTCCTTAACTTTCTTCACTAACGCCTCATCAAAAGTTCTAGGGTCTTCAGGATAAGCCACATGCCGCACAATGATAAAGTGCAAAATTTTATCCTTTAAACATACAAATTGTGGATTTTTTTTGAGTTTACTATTGACCCCCATAAACTCATATCCATCCAACTTTAGCTCTTCACCTACCAAATTCATGGCTAAGTTGTGCAATTCTTGTTCTGTTAATGGTCTACTCATTTTCTTTTAAAATAAAAAACCGATGCCAGAGCATCGGTTTTAAAATATATCCTAATCCTCTTATTGAAACTACAGAGGTTTTTTGATGGGTTGATTTATCCACCAAAGTCATCAAAACGAATATTCTCATCTGGGATACCAAAATCCTCACCCATTTTTTGTACCGCTTTGTTCATTAATGGCGGTCCACAGAAATACAATTCTATATCTTCTGGAGCTTCGTGGTGATTCAAATAGTTTTCAATAACACAATTATGAATAAACCCAACGAAACCGTCACCTTCCTCATCGTTTATATCCTTCTTTACCTTCCAGTTATCTTCCTCTAAAGGTTCTGAAAGGGCTAAGTAGAACTTAAAGTTCGGGAACTCCTTTTCCAAAGCTCTAAAATGCTCAAGATAAAATAACTCCCTTTTAGACCTACCACCGTACCAATACGTAACCTTTCTGTTGGTTTTTAAGGTTTTGAATAGGTGATATAAATGCGAACGCATTGGCGCCATACCTGCACCACCACCAACGTAAAGCATCTCTGCATCTGACTCATTGATAAAGAATTCACCAAACGGTCCAGAAATAGTTACAGGATCTCCTTTCTTTAAGTTAAAAATATAAGATGATGCCACTCCTGGGTTTACATCCATCCATCCGTTTTTAGCTCTATCCCATGGTGGTGTAGCAATACGCACATTAAGCATAATTTCTCTACCCTCTGCTGGGTAAGAAGCCATGGAGTATGCTCTTTCTACTGTCTCTGGGTTTTTCATTACCAAAGGCCAAAGGTTAAACTTATCCCATTCTGCTTGGAATTTGTCCGGAGTTTCATGCTCTTCTGGGTGTGCTGTTATGTCAATATCAGCATATTTCACCTCGCATTTTGGAATTTCTATTTGGATATAACCACCAGCCTTGTAATTCATTTCCTCAGGAATTTCTACTACAAACTCCTTAATAAATGATGCAACATTGTAGTTACGAACCACTTTTGCATCCCACTTTTTAATACCAAAAACTTCTTCTGGAATAGTGATTTCCATGTCTTGCTTAACCTTAACTTGGCAAGCTAAACGTGCTCCGTGATTCAATTCTTTTTTAGAAAAGTGTGGTGTTTCTGTTGGCAGAGCTTCTCCACCACCAGATAATACGTGACACTCACATTGAATACAAGTACCACCACCACCACATGCAGATGGTAAAAAGATTTTTTGATTACCTAAAGTAGAAAGTAAAGAACCTCCAGATTCTACCTCTACCTCTTTTTCTCCATTTATTTTAATGGTCACAGGACCAGAAGGAGATAATTTTTCTTTAGTGAACAACAATAGTGCAACCAATAAAAGGGTCAACACCAAAAATGCGATCACGGTAATGATTACAGTACCTCCGGTTGTTGCTAATATCATGTTTACTTGTTTACCTCGTTATAAGAAATGGCTTTTTCATCTTCCATTTCTTTTTTAATTTCTTTTTCGTCCTTTTTCTCTACTTCTGCAGTTGTAGGAGCAGTTTCTTCTGGCGGCTCGTTGTCACCCGTTAACATTCCACCAAAACTTTGGAAACCGATACCCATTAAACCCGTAATAATAAAAGTAATACCTAAACCTCTTAACGGAGCTGGCACATTAGAGTATCTAATTTTCTCACGGATGGCTGCTATAGCCAAAATAGCTAAGAACCAACCTATTCCAGAACTGATACCATAATTAAGTGCCAAACCTAAATTAGGTATATCTCTGGTTTGCATAAATAAAGAACCCCCAAGGATAGCACAGTTTACCGCAATAAGTGGTAAAAAGATACCTAAAGAGTTATATAATGATGGTGAAAATTTCTCTACTACAATCTCTACCAATTGTACCATGGTAGCAATAGTTGCAATAAATAAGATAAAAGATAAAAAACCTAAGTTATAGTCTGCATATTCTGGACCTAACCAAGCTAATGCACCATCTCTTAATAAATATTGATCCAACAACCAGTTTAATGGAACAGTAACACCTAATACAAAGATTACAGCAGCTCCTAAACCTACAGCTGTACTTACTTTCTTAGATACTGCTAAGTAGGAACACATCCCTAAGAATACAGCAAATACCATATTATCTATAAAGATGGACTTAAAAAATAATTCTAAATGTTCTAACATGGCCTACGTTTTATGCTTCTTCTATTAATGCTCTATTTCTAGAACGTTGAACCCAAATAATAATACCCACAACAATTAATGCAGCTGGTGGAATAATCATGAAACCATTGTTCTCATATCCTATAGAATACAAACCAGTTTTTTCTATCGGGTCTCCTAAAACAGGATAACCAAATAAAGTACCTGCGCCAAGCAACTCTCTAAAAAAACCAACAATTATTAAGATAACACCGTAACCTAAGGAGTTACCAATACCATCTAAGAAAGACCTCCATGGACCATTACCTAAAGCAAAAGCCTCAAAACGCCCCATGATGATACAGTTGGTAATAATTAATCCTACGAAAACTGATAGGGTTTTACTTAATTCATATGCAAAAGCCTTTAAAACTTGGTCTACAATAATTACCAAAGTGGCCACCACAATCAATTGAACGATAATCCTGATTTTAGAAGGAATTACGTTACGCATTAAAGAGATAACTACGTTACCTACGCCTAATACAAACATTACTGATATTGCCATTACTACAGAAGCTTTTAATTCTGCTGTAATTGCCAAAGCAGAACAGATACCTAATACCTGAATGGTGATTGGATTATTATCTGCTAATGGATCTGTAATTAGGCTAGCATCCTTTTTAGAAAGTAGTCCCATACTATTGTTTTAAAGATTTTAAATACGGTTTGTAAAGATTAAGACTCTCTTTAATCATTGCAGAAACCCCATTACCTGTAATTGTTGCACCTGCTAAAGCGTCTACTTGATTATCTTCTTTGTCATTGTTTAAAGGGTCGTTGTTACCTTTAGCAACCTCTATACCTGCTAACCTTACACCATCTTCTATAGACTCTCCTTTAAAGTCATCCATAAAAAAACGAAGTTTAATGTTAGCACCTAAACCAGGAGTTTCCCCTTTATGGTCAAAGTATACACCTTGAACTACTAAATTCTTGTCTAAAGAAATATAACCCCAAATGGCATCCCAAAGTCCTTTTCCATACATAGGAAGAATATAAAACTCCTTACCATCTTTTTCTCCTATAAACAAGGGTAATTTACCGTTACCGCCTTTTTTAATAACTTCAAGCTCTTTCTTCATTTCAATTAAATAAGCTTCATCATCTTCTGATTGCTTATCGCCCTCAAGAATAATTTGCTTTTTAATGAATTTAGAAAAAGTTTCTTCTACCTTATCTGTTGGTATAAAAGCAACATCGCCATCCCCTTCATTCTCATTTACGCCCATAGCGTACAGAATGTTCTGCTGCTTTTCAAAACGTTGATTTTCATCTATGCGGGTTCTTAAACCTGTTGCCATTAAAGCTAAGATAGAACCTACCGCAATTACCATTATAACGGCAAAAATTACGGTGTACGAATTTTTATCTGTCTTGTTGGCCATAATTAAACGGTTTCAGCTTTTAATTCTTGAGCGGCATCTGCATCTACGTTTGGCAGAATAGTCGCATTTTTAGTTCGCTTTAATCTTTTCTTCACATTACCTTGTATCACATAGTGGTCAATGGTAGGCGCAAAGACATTCATCAGTAAAATGGCTAAGAACACCCCTTCTGGATACCCTGGATTAAATACTCTAATCATTACAGATATAAAGCCGATTAAGAAACCATAAATCCATTTTCCTTTATTAGTTTGAGAACCTGTTACCGGGTCTGTAGCCATGTATACAATACCAAAAGCTAAACCACCAACAATAAGATGTTGCCAGAAATCAAAACTCATTAAACCATAAAACTTACTGTATTCTGGAATCCAACCAAAATCTACAACACCGTTAAAAATTAGTCCCATCACTAAGGAACCAATAACAGCACTTAGCATAATTCTCCAACTTGCAATTTTGGTAAAGATTAAGAATAAGCCTCCTAAAAGAATTAGAAAAGTGGATGTCTCCCCAACAGAACCAGGGATAAAACCAAAGAACATATCACTTAAATCATACTTAGCATACATATTTTCTGTATTGCCTTGCGCTAAATATCCTAGCACTGTTTCTCCAGAAATAGCATCTAGGTTAGCACCTGCCGTAATTGCTTCTGAGCGCTCTACAGCACCATGCACCCATACCTTATCTCCACTCATCCAAGTTGGGTAAGCAAAGAATAAAAAGGCTCTAATTGTCAATGCTGGGTTAAGGATATTCATTCCTGTACCACCAAATACTTCCTTACCAATCACCACACCAAAAACTACAGCAACTGCTAGCATCCAAAGTGGCGTATCTACAGGTACAATTAATGGCACAAGCATTCCCGTAACCAAATACCCTTCTTCTACTTCATGACCTTTTATTACAGCAAAAATAAATTCCACAATAAGGCCCACTCCGTAAGAAACAATTACCAATGGCAAAATGGTAGTTACTCCTAGTATAAAATTATCCCAATTGATAAAGTGTTCAAACAAGGAAAACTCCGCAGGAAAACCATTAATAGCAGAATAATGTTGATACCCCGCATTGAATATACCGAATATTAAGCATGGTACTAATGCCATGATAACGGTATTCATCGTTCTTTTTAAATCGTCTACCGCTCTAATGTGCCCACCAGAGTGTGTTGTTTCGTTTGGAGAAAACAAAAAAGTATGAAAAGCATTAAAGGCAGGTGCCATTTTTTTGCCCTGATACTTCAGTTTTAACTCATGCATCTTTTCTTTTAAACCCATAGCCTATCCAATTTCTTGATGTAATAAATCGAGTCCTTCACGAATAATCTGTTGGTGTGGCTGCTTAGAGATACAGATAAACTCTGTTAAAGCAAAATCTTCTGGAGCCACTTCATACAAACCTAATTGTTCCATTTCATCCAAATCCTTTACCATACACGCTTTTAGCAATTGTAATGGATAAATATCTAATGGAAACACCTCTTCATACTTACCAGTAACAACAAATGCCCTATGCTCACCATTAGTATTGGTATCCAAATCGTACTTCTTTTTTGGATTTAGCCACGAGAATGTTAAAGCTCTGGTAGATGAAATTTTATTAAAAACTGGCTTATTCCACCCAAACAACTCATAATCGTCGCCTTCTGGAATAGCCGTAACCGTATTATTATAAAAACCTAAATACCCGTCTGGCGCAACTTGCTTACCTGTAAGCACATCACCATTGATTAATCTAAACTTATCTTCGTTTACGCCACTAGCGTACAAAAACGTAGATATTTCTGCACCTATTTTTGTAGTGTAATATTTTGGATTCTTTACTGAAGACCCTGCCAATGCAATTGTACGCTCAGCGTTATATTTACCTGTCAGCAAATACTCCCCTATTATAACCAAATCTTGCGGACTTACGGTCCAAACCGTTTCTCCTTTATTAATTGGATCTATTTTGTTAATCTGTGTACCCAATAATCCTGCAGGGTGAGGTCCAGACACGCTGTGCAAAGTAACCCCCGTAAGCCCTTTAAAAGGAGAGGAAGAGGCGTTTGCTACAGAAACATGAAATTTACCTGGGGTTAGTTTACCCAAAGCACTAATAGCCGCTTGCAGTTCTTTCTCTTTATCTTTTAACACATAATCCACCTCTGCAGCTAATGGCGCTGTAGTGGCACCAGAAACAAATATTGCTTTTGGTGTTTTATTTGGATCAGCAATGATATCATAAGGACGCTGTTTAATAAATGGCCATAAACCAGCTCCCAACAACAACTCCCTTATAGTTTTAGCATCAGCAGCAGCCACATCAAGGGCTTTCCCTTCATGATAACTTTGCTCTTTGTCTGCTAAAATCTTTAAGGTAAGAATACGCCTTCTTGCACCTCTGACAATCTCTGCCAGTTCCCCGCTTACAGGAGACACAAAAAGCATATCTTCTCTATTCTTGTTGTAAAAGATGGGTTCACCGGCTTTTATCTCGGCACCTTCTTTGATTAACATTTTGGGAACTATCCCATGAAAATCATCTAGGTTCAGGGCATACACGTTGCTAGAAACGGCTTTTGAAGTAGTTTGTTCCGCTGCCCCGACCAGGTTGATATTCAACCCTTTCTTGATTCGGATGTCTTTGGACATATGTTTTGAGACCTTTAAAAATCGGTCACAAAAATACTACTAAAAACAACAATTATCGAAATAAATGACTAGAAATTTAGCATTACATCGAACGGATATGGTTGGGCATACTTTTTGTTTACCTTTACCTAATATTTAGGCTATTTATGCGCAGATTGATCAAACATTTATTGGTTTTTTTGATAATTTTTAAAAGTACGGCTCAAATTCAGTTTGAAGTCAATCCTCCAGAAAATATTAAGACTATCATTTTTAAAGGTCCTACAGAAGACCAATTCCCAATAATTACTCTGGGAGAATCCTTTACACTTACTTTTGATGACCTCTATGCCAATGAACAAGACTACTATTATAAAATAGTGCATTGTGATTTTGATTGGTCGCCTTCTCAGCTGCTAAAGTCTCAGTATTTAGATGGCGCAGACAACCAAAGAATTATCGACTATGAAAATAGCTACACCACCCTACAACCCTACTCCAATTACAGACTTACCTTACCAAATAGTGATGTATCTTTTAAAGTAAGTGGTAATTACATTTTAGAGATATACAACAGTAGCGGAGAACTGCAGTTTAGCAGAAGATTTCTTATTTACGAAAATAGAGTTACTGTTGGCGCAACAGTTAAACGCTCTAGAGATTTTAACTTTCTTAACGAGAAACAAGTGGTGCAATTCAGTATTAATACCGCAGGCTTTTCTGTTGTTAATCCTAAGCAAGAAATAAAAACAAGTATTCTTCAAAATTACAACTGGTCCAATAGCATAAACAACTTAAAACCGCAGTTTACACTAGGTAATGAGTTAATTTATAAGTACGATAAAGAGGGTTCTTTTTTTGGGGGTAATGAATACTTAAATTTTGACACCAAAGATTTACGCTCACCAACTTTTGCGATTGCTAAAATTGAATACAAAGAATTATATCATCATTATTTATTTGCAAATAACATCCGTAAAGACGAGAAATACACCTATTTCCCAGATATTAACGGTGACTTTGTAGTGCGTACTTTACAAGGTGATGATGTGGACAGAGAAGCAGAATATACCATAGTACATTTTAAATTACCATACTCTGCAGAAATTGGCTTAAACAACGTTTATGTAAACGGCAGATTTAATAATTATGCCACAAGCGATGAAAATAAAATGACCTACAATGAAGAAACCGGTTATTTTGAGTTAGCATACCCTATGAAACAAGGGTTTTATAACTACAAATATGTTGTAGAAAAACAAGACGGTTCTTTGGCTCCGAATTTAATCAGTGGAGACTTTCATTTCACAGAAAATAATTACCTGGTACTGGTATACTATAGAAATTTTGGTGATATGTATGACAGCCTGATAGGCATTGGGTCAACAAGCAGTGCAACTATCAGCAATTAAGTATATTTACTCCCACCAACCATAACACCATGGAAAAAGGGGATTCTTTACTACAAAAAGGGAGGTACGATTTAAGATATAGAGGCGTAAATTGCTTAAACTGCGGACATCCGCTAGATTTAAGTGATAAATACTGCCCTAATTGCGCACAAGCCAATAGCACCAAAAAGCTCACCTTATTAGATTTTGTACATGAGTTTTTTTCTAGCGTTATCAATTACGACTCCAAATTACTACGCACTTTATACACGATGCTTTTAAAACCAGGAAGCATCACTAGAGATTATATTTACGGAAAGCGCATTTCTTACACCAACCCTTTTAGATTTTTACTTAGTCTAGCTTTTATCTATTTTTTACTAGCCACTTTTGGAAATAATTTTGAGGAATTAAATGAGATGCATTTAGACGACAAAATTAATTTAAACCAAGGCTGGAATTTTAACCCAAACCATACCACCGCATGGTTAGATAGCGTAAAAACAAAAGCATTAGACAGTTTAGAATTGGCGCAGGTAGACTCCATTACCCAACATAATGAAGCAGCCCAAGCCCGTTTGTCAGATTTAGATTCATTAGGATTTTTTCTACAAAATTCTTTAGAAAAAGAACGCATCTCTGACTCCTTGATGATTGCAAATCCTAAAGCATATGCTAAAAACCTAGAAACCGACCCAAATACTGGTGTTTCTGAGAAAATGGAGTTTTTTATCACCATGTTAAAACAAGACTCCATTACCAGTTACCAAAGCGCCTTGAATAAGTACCAAATGCAACCTAGTTTCTCTACTAAACTTTCCTTTAATGCCGCACGTAGCCTTTTAAAAGCCTTAACTATGCCTGGTTATTGGCTAAAAGACACCATATCTAAGTTGCCTTTTGTTATCTTTTTCTTCTTACCGCTGTTTACACTATTTATCAAATTAGCTTACGTCCGAAAAAACTATACCTATACCGATCATTTAATCTTTAGTTTTCACAACCAATCTTTAATGTTTATCTTGCTCATCCTTAGCTGGATAATAGACCGTATTTTTGGAACATCTAGTGTTGTGATTTTCGTTTCACTTTTTACCATTTACCTGTTCCAAGCCATGCGTAATTTTTACAGCCAAGGCGTTCTTAAAACAATTATAAAATATCTGTTTCTCAACTCAGTATTCTTATTTTTAGCCATCTTTGTAGTGGTAATACTGTTTACAGGGAGCATATTTACTTATTAGGTTATGATCACACAAGTCACCAACGGCATCAAAATTTCAGTTCAAACTTCTTTTGAGGGTACTTTTTTTAAGAACTATAAGATGCACTACGCTTTTGGCTACACCATAACTATAGAAAACCAAACCAACTCAGCAGTACAACTTACAGACCGCCATTGGGAAATTCTAGATGCTTTAAAAGACATTGAACTTGTGGACGGACAGGGCGTGATTGGCAAAAAACCTGTAATACAACCTGGCAAGTCTTATACCTACAGCTCAGGATGCCTTTTAGCCTCACCTATTGGCGCTATGAAAGGCTATTACGATATGGTAGATTTACGTTCAGGAGAAGGTTTTGAAGCAGAGGTACCTACCTTTAAATTCTCAGCACCTTTCGCCATAAACTAACCACCCATTAATTTCACAAACCATAACCCTTTTGTTACCTTTGTTGTCATTATAAATATAAATTACAACAACTATGGGCAAAGGATTTTTTCAAGTTCCTACTGCAATTAACGAACCGGTAAAGAGCTATGCTCCCGGCAGTCCAGAACGCGAAGCCGTTTTAGAACAGTACAAAGCCTTTTACAATAGTCAAGTAGAAGTACCTTTATATATAGGTGATGAGGAAATTAAAACTGGAGACACCCAAAAGATGACTCCCCCTCACGATCACAAACACGTTGTGGGTTCTTTTCATAAAGCCACAAAAGCAGATGTAGAAAAAGCCGTTGCTAATGGATTAGCAGCAAGAGAAAACTGGGCCAATTTAACCTGGGAACAACGTGCCGCTGTATTCTTAAAAGCCGCAGATTTAATTGCAGGCCCTTACCGTGCAAAAATCAATGCAGCTACCATGATTGCACAGTCCAAAACTATACACCAAGCAGAAATTGATGCTGCCTGTGAGCTTATTGACTTTTTACGATTTAACGTGGAATTTATGAGCCAAATTTACCAAGAGCAACCAGAATCTGCAGAAGGTATATGGAACCGTGTAGAATACAGACCCCTAGAAGGATTTATTTATGCCATTACCCCCTTTAACTTTACTGCAATTGCAGGTAACCTACCTGCAAGTGCTGCATTAATGGGCAATGTAGTACTCTGGAAACCTAGTGACAGCCAAGTATATTCTGCTAAAATTATAATGGATATATTCAAGGAAGCTGGTTTGCCTAATGGTGTTATAAATATGGTAATGGGAGACCCTGTTATGGTTTCTGATGTTGCACTTAACAGTCCTGATTTTTCTGGTTTACATTTTACCGGCTCTACCCACGTTTTCCGTGCCTTATGGAAACAAATTGGTAACAACATTGACAAGTACAGAACTTATCCAAGAATTGTAGGAGAAACCGGAGGCAAAGATTTTATTTTAGCACATCCTTCTGCCAACAGCAAACAAGTAGCTACTGCAATCACCAGAGGTGCTTTTGAGTTTCAAGGACAAAAATGTAGTGCAGCATCTAGAGTTTATTTACCTAAATCTAAAGCTGAAGAGATTTTAGCAATGGTTAAAACCGATGTGGACAGCTTTAACAAACCTGGCAGCCCAGAAGACATGAGCAACTTTATCACTGCAGTAATCCATGAAGGTTCTTTTGATAAGTTGGCATCTTACATTGACAGAGCCAAAGAAAGTAATGAGGCAGAAATTGTAGTAGGTGGTAATTATGATAAATCTGTAGGATATTTTATTGAACCTACGGTAATCCTAACCACTAATCCTAAGTATGAAACTATGGAAACCGAACTATTTGGTCCTGTCGTTACTATTTATGCTTATGAAGACAACAATTGGGAAGAAACACTAAAATTAGTAGACACAACCTCTGAATACGCTTTAACCGGTGCGGTATTATCTACGGACAGATACGCTATAGACCAAGCCACAAAAGCATTACAGAACAGCGCAGGTAACTTTTATATTAATGATAAACCCACTGGAGCAGTAGTTGGCCAACAACCTTTTGGAGGCGCTAGAGCATCTGGAACCAACGATAAGGCCGGATCCGCTCAAAACTTATTACGTTGGGTATCTCCTAGATTAATTAAAGAAACCTTTGTAACCCCTGTAGATTACAGATATCCATTTTTAGGCTAACAGCTAGCTAAAATATTTTTGAAAAGCCCTTCCTTTTGGTCGGGCTTTTTTTTTACGTGCACAATATCAATGTAAATTTAACGTTAATTATTTGTATTTATAATGTAAATTTTAAGATATTTGTAAGCTAAATCTGATAGTATGAGGAATGAATTAATGCGATATAAGGCTAAAATCAGAATTTTCTTTGCAGACGCTTGGTCTTTTGGCCAAAACTATGCTAAGAAATACCGTTCTTTTTACAACTATTGTACGTTTCATTAAGTCTAGTAAAAAACGGTTAACCTAGTGTGGACTTAAATTAACTACCTTTATTGACTGAATGTCAGTTAATTTAAGTCTCACTACAATGAAAAAATTAGTACTACTAGCCCTATGCCTTACTGTATACGTAGGTATAGCACAAACACCGCAAGACGTTAGCAATCAGCCAACGCTCATCAAAAATCAAAACAATCTTAGTCAAGAAACCATTAAAGGTATGGTGCTCCGGGTTCAAGAACAAGTAACACAACTTGCCAATGCTTTTGATGAAAAACAATACGATTGGCGACCATCGGAAGGGGTTCGCTCTGTGAGAGAATCTATATTACACATAGCTGTTGCTAACTATTTTCTAGCTTCTAAATTAGGACACCCAGCTCCAGAAAATATAGATTTTATGACTATGGAACAAAAAATTACCGGCAAGGAAAACGTATTAGCAGCTTTAAAAGCATCTAACGATTTTATAGCAGATGTAATCTCTAAAGAACCTACCCAAACTTTAGCGGAAGAAGTGGACTTTGGGTTTGCCAAGTTCAATAGACTTGCAGGTCTTTTGGTCATTTTAGAACATGCAGGAGAACACAAAGGACAGCTTATTGCTTATGCACGCAGTAATGGTGTTACGCCACCTTGGAGTTTACAGTAAAATAAAACTAAAATCCCCTTCAAGAAGAGAAGGGGATTTTTTTATTTATACTTCTGTGGTAAATACACCACTTTTTTAGTTTCAAAAAAAGGCTCTTCAAAAAAGTCTACCAAATCAAACAACTGCACCGTTTTATAATCTTGCAACTCTTCAGTCAAATCACCTCCTTTAAGATATAAGATACCATTTCTTCTCTCGTGTACAGAATCTTTTTTTATTTTCCCTTTAGTCCAATGCACAAAAGTAGGCATAGCTGCAACTGCACGACTGACGATAAAATCGAATTGTCTTGGCAAATCCTCTACTCGAGTATGGTGAGCCGTAATGTTCTTTAACTTCAACCCATCTATCACCTCTTGTACCACTTTTATTTTCTTACCGATAGCATCTACTAACGTGAATTGTACCTCAGGAAACAAAATGGCTAAAGGCACACCAGGAAATCCCCCTCCAGTACCAACATCTAAGACCTCAGCACCAGGCATAAATTGATGCACTTTGGCAATACCAAGACTATGCAAAACATGCCTTAAATACAACTCGTCTATATCTTTTCTAGAAACCACATTTATTTTTTGGTTCCAATCTTTATACAGTTCTTCTAAAGCAGCAAACTGGGACTGTTGCGCTTCTGTGAGGCTGGGAAAATATTTAAAAATGATATCTACTTGCATATTATTTTTAACACTTTCTGCAAAAGTACTACTTTATAAAGCGTTAATCTGACCTAAAATACAATCTTACAAGAAATTGATTTGCTTACCTTTGTTTAGATAATATATTTTAGTGATTACCATGCAGCAAGAGACAATTCGGTTCTCAAGAAAAGATTCCACAAACTTTTTCAGAACATTAAATAAACGAGTAAATCAATATTTTAAAGAACACAAACTAAAGAAAACAGGAAACTGGCAATTACAAGTAAAGACCTTTGTGATGTTCGGCATTTTCTTAACCCCATATTTTTTAATGCTTTCTCTAGACCTCCCCACTTGGGCTCAATTTTTATTGACCATACTTATGGGTGTTGGTATGGCAGGTGTAGGCATGAACGTAATGCACGATGCTAATCACGGGTCTTATAGCCAAAAAAAATGGGTTAATAAGATTATGGGCAGCAGCATGTATTTATTGGCGGGCAATGTTTACAATTGGCAGGTGCAACATAATGTATTACACCACACCTATACCAATATACATGAGCATGATGAGGATATGGAAGCGGGTAGAATTTTGCGTTTTTCTAAACATGCAGAATGGAAAAAACACCATAAGTTTCAACATTGGTATTCTATATTCTTGTATGGATTACTCACCTTTAACTGGGCAATTACCACAGATTTTAAGCAAATGTATCGATATACAAAGCGCAAATTGTCTTACGGAAAATTACCAAACCCGGTGATGAACTGGAGCACCTTGGCCATAACCAAAGCATTGTACTTTGTTATCTGGATTTTAGTTCCACTTTTATTTTTTGATATTCCTTGGTGGCATGTATTTATAGGATTCTTTATCATGCACTATACAGCAGGTCTAATTTTAAGTGTCGTATTTCAGCTAGCCCACATTATAGAAAGCGCAGAGACACCACTACCAGATGAAACTGGAAGCATGAAAAACACTTGGGCTATTCACCAATTATTCACTACGGTTAATTTTGGCACAAAAAACAGAATTATAAATTGGTTTACAGGAGGGTTAAATCACCAAGTAGAGCATCATATTTTTCCACACATTAGCCATATTCATTACACAAATATTGCCAAAATTGTGAAACAGACAGCAGCGGAATTCAATTTACCCTATAATGAATATCAAACCACAAGAAAAGCTATAATTTCGCACTTTAAACATTTAAAGGAATTAGGCAAGGAGCCTACATTACAATACTAGTAAACGTAAATTTTCATGAGCAATCAACTATCTGACAGAATTAACAGTTTAGTACCATCTGCAACTTTAGAAATGGCGGCAAAAGCCAGAGAATTGCGCGCTGCAGGCAAAGATGTTATAGGTCTAAGTTTGGGAGAACCAGATTTTAATACTCCAGACTATATTAAAGAAGCTGCTAAGCGGGCTATAGACCAAGATTACAATTCTTATACACCAGTAGACGGATATGTTGAGCTTAAAGAGGCTATTATCACCAAGTTTAAAAGAGACAATGGCCTTACTTACGATAAAAGTCAGGTTGTAGTTTCTACAGGAGCCAAACAAGCTTTATACAATGTAGCACAAGCAGTTATTAATAAAGGTGACGAGGTAATTTTACCATGTCCTTACTGGGTTAGTTATAGTGATATTGTAAAATTAGCGGATGGCGTTCCAGTAGAAGTACCAACGAGCATAGAGAATAATTTTAAAATGACTCCGGAGCAACTAGAGGCGGCTATCACTCCTAGAACTAAAATGATGTGGTATAGTTCTCCATGTAATCCTAGTGGATCTATTTACAGTAAAGCGGAGTTACGTGCGTTGGCAGATGTGCTAAAAAAACATCCTCAGATTATTGTAGTTAGTGATGAAATTTATGAGCACATTAATTACGGTGTTACTGCACACGCTTCTATGGCTGCGTTTGAGGATATGTATGACCGTACCGTAACCGTTAATGGGGTAGCAAAAGCCTTTGCAATGACAGGTTGGAGAATTGGATATATTGGCGCTCCAACATATATAGCTAGAGCTTGTAATAAATTACAAGGACAGGTAACAAGTGGCGCTAATTGCATAGCTCAACGTGCAGTTATCACAGCTTTAGTAGAAAGCCCAGAACGCATCAACTATATGGTAGATGAGTTTAAAAATAGAAGAAAGCTAATCTTAGATTTACTTAACGCCATTCCAGGTTTTGAATGCAACGAGCCAGATGGAGCATTTTATGTTTTTCCAAACATCTCTTCTTACTTTGGAAAGGAGTTAAACGGCACAACTATTAATAACGCATCTGATTTTGCCATGTACTTATTAGAGCATGCCAATGTAGCTACGGTTACCGGTGATGCCTTTGGGAACCCTAACGGAATCCGAATTTCTTACGCAGCTAGCGAAGAAGAAATAAAAGAAGCAATCAACAGAATAAAAGCAGTACTTTAAACTTTTTTCCAGAAGTAAGGTACAAACAAAATAAGGACGGTAAACAACTCTAACCTTCCTAACAGCATTAGAAAACAACACCATAGTTTTCCTAATGCTGGTAACGTACTAAAGTTCACCACTGGGTTTAAATCGCCCAGTGCTGGACCAACGTTACCCAAAGAAGATGCAGAACCACCAATGGCAGATTCAAAATCTAATCCTAGATAACTCAACACCAAAGCACCAATTATAAATAGCAACATATATAGCACAAAAAAACCTATAATGTTGTACACAATATGCTCATTCACAGATTTATTGTTGAATCTAACCGGAATTATGGCATTTGTATGTAAGGTTCGTTTAAATTCTAACAAGCCATTTTTGATGATTAATAGGTGACGCATCACTTTAATTCCTCCAGAAGTAGAACCTGCACAGCCACCTAAAAACATCAACCCAAAAAAGAAAACGGTTAAAAACGGTGTCCAATTGGTAAAATCTGCGGTAACAAAGCCTGTAGTTGTAATAATAGCAACTACCTGAAATAAAGAATGTCTAAAAGCACTTTCTGCCTCTCCCCATACTTGTGGATGATAATCAGAGACAGGAACGTTGGCCTGCAACCAAACAATAAATCCAGAAATTAATGTAAAACATACCGTGAAAATGGTATACACTTTAAATTCTTCGTCTTTTAAAATACGCTGCACCTTACCTGTAAACGCAAAATAGCTCATCACAAAATTGGTACCCGCTAAGAACATAAATAAGATAAGGATGTACTGTATTATAGGACTATCATTATAAAAAGCAACACTTGCATTTTTTGTTGAGAAGCCACCCGTGGACAAGGTAGCTAAAGCATGATTTATGGCATCAAAAAAAGTCATCCCTGCAATCCAGAGCAAGAGGGTTTCTAAAATTGTATACCCTACATAAATTAACCAAAGCCTTTTAGCGGTGTCTGTAATTCTTGGGTGCAGTTTGTCTCCCCCAGGTCCAGGAGCTTCTGCTGTAAATAACTGCATACCACCAATCCCTAATAAAGGTAAAATCGCAATAGCTAAAACAATAATACCCATACCCCCTATCCAGTGGGTTAAACTCCGCCAAAATAGAATACCTTCTGGTAAAATCTCGATATCATTTAGAATGGAGGAGCCTGTTGTGGTGTATCCAGAGATGGTTTCAAAAAACGCATCTACTAAAGAAGG
The DNA here is from genome assembly GCF_005144745.1 of Flavobacterium sp. ASW18X. Taxonomy (GTDB): domain Bacteria; phylum Bacteroidota; class Bacteroidia; order Flavobacteriales; family Flavobacteriaceae; genus Croceivirga. Next base: position 27,350 of record NZ_SWKK01000021.1, read on the forward strand.
TATTGCCCCTGAGAATACATAAGGTAACATCCCAGATATAGACATGACCAACCAACCAAAAGTTACAATAATATATCCTTCTTTTTTCTTTACCTCTTTACGGTGACCACGCGTATAAAACATAGCCATGATACCCACCAACATGGTAACAATAGCAGCAGAAAGCAGTTCTATGGTAGCTCCATCTTTATAAACAGCACTTACAATACCGGCCAACATCATAAAAGAACCGTTACAAAGTAGTAACAGCCCCATGATATGTAGTATAATTCTAAAATTAAGCTGCATTATAAAAAGAGCTTTTCAATTTTAGCAATAGCCTTTGGCAATGCACACACTACCACCTTATCTCCTGTAGTAATTTTAAAATCACCCAAAGCAATAATTCCTTCTCCGTTTCTTATAACGCCACCAATAATAGCCTCTCTAGGAAAATTCAATTCTTTTATTACTTCTCCATTTACGGACGATGTTGGTTTTACTTCAAATTCTAATAACTCTGCGTTTAAATTATTTAAACGTGTAAGCGCCAGCACCTCTCCCCGGCGAATATATCGGAAAATATTGTTGGCAGCTAATAGCTTTTTATTGATTAACGTATCTATACCGATAGATTGAGATAACTGAAAGTAATCCATGTTTTCCACCAAGGCAATTGTCTTTTTAATTCCCTTGGATTTTGCTACCAAACAAGACATTATATTAGTCTCCGAGTTCCCAGTTACAGACACAAAAGCATCCATAGATTCTAAACTCTCTTCCTCTAACAGTTCTACGTTTCTGCCATCGCCATTAATAACTAAAGCATTAGGCAAAACCTCTGCCAAATCCATAGCCTTTTCTTTGTTTTTCTCAAACAGCTTTACATTAAATTTCTTGGTACACAGGTCTCTCGCCGTTTTAAATCCAACTTTACTACCACCAAGAATCATAACGTTTTTTATTTCTCGCTTTTGCATGCCTGTCAGCTTTAAGAGTTCTTCTACTCCATTCTGGCACGTAACAAAATATACTTGGTCGCCTTCCTTAAACACCGTATCACCACGTGGTATTAGAGTGTACTGCGTTCCCATGCGCTGCAATGCAATGGGCATAAAGTGTAATTCTGGAAAAACCCGAGCTGCTTCTTTAACAGATTTACCCACAAAGGGTGCTGATTTTGGCAAAAATACGCCCACCATAGTTAGCAGACCCTTTTCAAACTCGTATGTATCGCTAAAAGCAGATTTATTGAGTAGTAACTGAATTTCTGAAGCCGCCAACTGTTCTGGAGAAATCAATTCATCTATCCCTAACTCTTCAAACCTTAATAAATCTTTATTGTAAATAAACTCCGTATTGGAGATACGCGCAATAGTTTTTTTACTTCCTAATTGCTTAGCCAACATACATAGTGTAATGTTGGTAGTCTCAGAAGAGGTTACCCCAATTACAAGGTCAGATGCCTCTACATTAGCATCTTGCAATACTTCCACAGAAGTAGCATCTCCCCTGACTACACGAATATCTAAGTGGGTATCCGCATAACTTAAACTTTCTTTATCAGAATCTATTAATGTGATTTCTTGAGATTCATAAGACAATAACTTTGCCAAATGAAAACCTACCTCACCTGCACCTGCAATGATTATTTTCATTACCTATCAAACAATTAAATGTATCACGTTTTCTTGGAAAGAATGTTTTGGGTTGGTTACAAACCATTTTATCCCAAGGGTTTAATTAAATATCGGCAGCAAAAGTACGTAATTATTTTGCTAAATACTTAACTCTAACCTCTAACTCGTTATTGTATCTTTGCGCCTAAAATTGTAGGATGGCGCAAAATGTGAATCCATATAAGGATAGTGAACTGGGAAAAAAAGCCCAAGTAACCCAGATGTTTGATACCATTTCTGATAATTACGACGGATTAAACCGTGTAATTTCTCTTGGTATAGATGTTAAATGGCGAAAAAAAGTGGTGGCTATTGTAGCTCAAAAACAACCTAATACTGTTTTAGACATCGCTACTGGTACGGGAGATCTAGCCATAAACTTAACTAAGACAGGAGCAACCAAGGTTATTGGTTTAGATATTTCTCCAGGTATGTTATCTGTTGGAAAACAAAAAATAAAACAGAAAAACCTAGATAATACCATAGAGATGGTGTTGGGTGATAGCGAAGCATTACCCTTTAAAGATGATTCTTTTGACGCAATAACAGTCGCTTTTGGCGTTCGTAATTTTGAAAATTTAGAAAAAGGATTGAAAGAAATTTTGCGTGTGCTTAAACCAGGCGGTAGTTTTGTGGTATTAGAAACCTCTGTCCCTACTAAATTTCCTTTTAAACAGGGTTACAAAGTTTATACTAAATATTTTTTGCCTACTATTGGCAAACTGTTTTCTAAGGACCGTGTTGCGTATTCCTACCTATCAGAATCTGCAGCCGCATTTCCTTTTGGAGAAGCGTTCAACAATATTTTAAGAAAAATTGGGTTTATAGGTGTAGAGAACAAACCCCAAACATTAGGGGTGGCAACTATATACGTAGCCTCAAAATAACTAGATGAAAAAGCTATTGTTTTTTATAAGCCTTGCTCTATGCAGCCTGCACGGACAAGCGCAGCTATTTGCAAAAGACCCTATCTTAAACTTGCAGAGTGAGGATAAATCCTTTTTAAATTATGGATACTATCTAGGCTTTAATCAATATGATTTTAAGTTTGAATACAAAAATGATATTGGGCAAGATGTGTTGGTGAACAAATTAATAGGTTTTAACGTTGGACTTATAGGTGAAATGCGAGTAAATGAGTTTGTAGATTTACGTTTTGAACCTGGCTTGCTATATGCACAACGAGATTTGGGCTTTCCTGGTTTTACTACCCAGCAAGATGCTATTAGAGAAGTACGCTCTACGTATATTAGATTTCCGCTATTGGTAAAATTATCCACAAAAAGATACAACAACATTAAACCATTTTTGGTAGCAGGTGGTTATGCTGCAATTAATCTAGGCGCCAAAGAAGATAGCTTAGATGACAACCGTGCAGGTGAATTTAGAATGAAGAAAAACGTGTATGGTTACGAACTTGGTTTCGGAATCGATTTTTACACCCAGTTTTTCAAATTTACCCCTTCAATCCGAGGTGTTTTTGCACTTACAGATGAACTAGTTCCGGATGATGACCCTAATAGTCCTTGGACAGGTAATATTGAATCTATCAAAACTCGTGGTATTTTCATCAATTTCACGTTTGAATAACCAAGCCGTTACCCTCGCCTAATTTCATTTAAAAGGATAGCTGTAGCAGTTGCTACATTTAGGCTTTCTGCCGTGGCTTTTCCAAACTGTGGAATGCTAATTTTTTGAGAAATATGTTTTGCTACCGATTCAGAAACACCGTTAGCTTCATTACCCATCACAAGGACTCCACTAGCAGGCAATTCTTTTTGATAGACCACATCCCCTTCCATAAAAGCGCCATAAACCGTGGCTTTGGTTTGAGACAAAAAATTAGGCAAATCTAAATACGTTATAGCTATCCGAGCAATGGAGCCCATTGTTGCCTGCAACACCTTGGGATTATAACAATCTACCGTAGCCTGCGAGCATACCAACTGTGTTACTCCAAACCAATCACAAAGTCTTATAATGGTACCCAAGTTTCCAGGGTCACGCACATCGTCTAAAGCAACTATCCACCCCTTCTCTTCTACCTCAGTTTTAAAAGGCATCCGAAATACCGCTAAGACGCCCGGTGGTGTGCGCAATGCACTTATTTTTGCTAAATCTTCCTTAGAAATGATATCAAATTCATAGGTGTTAAAAGCATCTCTATGTTCTTGCGTCACCAAAAGCTTCTCTAGCGGCAATTGGGTTGCCAACAATTCTTTTACCGTCTTTATACCTTCAACAAAAAACAAAGATTCTTCATTTCGGTATTTTTTTTGATGTAAACGCTTAACAACTTTTAACCACTTTTTGCTAACCATGGTAAATCACGTAATTTTGGATACTTTAACTGAGATGTCCGTGTACAGAAACAACAAGGCAAAAATAGTTTTATTATTGGTAGTAATGATCCTTGCATCCTGTAATACGGTAAAGAAGGTTGGTGACGACCAATATCTACTTACAGAAAATGAAATTTTAATAGATAGCCTGCCAGAAAAGAGAGCTATCATTCAAAATTTAATATCACAAAAACCAAACACTAACATCTTGGGTTACAACCTAAGGTTAAACCTTTATAATTTAGCCAAAGAAAATACGGATTCTACTTATCAAGCATGGTTAGATAAAAAACCTAAACGCCGTGAACGGCTTACCAAAATATTATCTGCAAAACAAGTGGAGCGCCTAGGAGAATCTTTTGTGGTAAAAGGGTTTAATGAATTTCTTAAGAATGCCGGAGAACCACCCGTCATAATTGATACCGCTAAAACTAATAAATCTGTAGAGCGCCTAGAAGGCTACTATACCAGCAAAGGCTATTTTAATAGTGAAGCAAACTATACGATTACCCCTGCCAAACGTAAAAAGAGGGCAATGATTACCTACAATGTAACCCGTAACAAACCTTATTTTGTAGATAGCCTTACCCATACCATAGCTGCAAAAGAGTTAGATTCCATATACCTAAAACATTTGGAAAGCGCTGCTGTTAAAGAAGGGCAGCAATTTGATTTGGATAATTTTAATAGCGAAAGAGAACGTTTAACTACACTATACAGAAATTCTGGCGTATATAACTTTCAAGAAAGCTCCATAAATTTTGATATTGTTAGAGACACTGTACAAGCTAACGATGACCAAAATATGGACATTGTTTTAAATGTTGAGAATCCTAGATCTGCCAATGATAGCACCACAGCAATTCCCTATCGTGTAAATCGTTTTGAAAAAATAAACATTTACGCAGATTACCGTTTTGATAGCAACATTGCAGAGATGGATACTATACAACACGAGAATTACACTATTTACTTTAAAGACAAACTTAGATACAGCCCAGAAGCCTTAACAAACGCTATTTTTTTTGAGAAAGATAGTGTATACAGAGATTTAGATTATATCCGCACCAATAGACAGGTAACTAACCTCAATACTTTTAAATATCCAAATATAGACCTTAACCAAGGTAGTCAAGAAGGCTTGTTAGTAGCAGATGTTTACCTTGCCGCTAGGCCTAAATATTCTTTAGATGCTTCTTTTGAACTTACGCGTTCTAACATTCAGCAATTAGGTATAGGTTTTGGAGGCTCAGTCATTACTCGCAATGTATTTGGTGGCGCAGAAACCTTAAGTGTTTCTGGTCGTGGTGCCATAGGATTTTTAGATAGTGAAATAGCCAATGAGAGTATTAGTTCTGAATTAGGAGGAGATATTAACCTTACTTTCCCAAGAATTTGGTTACCATTTAACACGGAAAAGTGGATACCGTATTACATGCTACCCCAAACGCGCTTATCTATCGGTACTAACTTTCAAAATAACATAGGTTTAGATCGCCAATCTTTAAACTCAGTTCTGGAATACTCTTGGTCCCCAACCACTTTAAAAAAACATAATCTAGAGTTACTCAATATAGAGTTTGTAGACAATACAGATATCAATGATTTTTTTAATGTGTACAATACTACCTATGATAATCTGGACGCCGTTGCGGACCAATATCAAGATGCAGAAGAATATCCAGAATTAGCACAGTTGTTTAGAGAAAATGATAATGCAGCAGACAATTTGCAATTAAGCATTCCGCAAGGCACAGATGGCTTTATAGATATAGTTACGAGTCCAGGATTTACTATAAGTACAGAGGACTTACAAACCGTGCGCAGTATAGAAGAAAGAAAAAATAGACTCACTAGCAACAACCTAATATTTACTACAGCTTACACCTATACGCAAAACAACCGTGCAGATTTAACAGATAATGAATTTTATCAATTTAGAGCAAAGGTAGAAAGTGCTGGCAATCTACTTTCTCTAACTGAAAATATTATTCCTTTTGAACAGAGTGAAAGTGGCGAAGGTTTAGTATTTGGCGTACCTTATTCTCAATACCTAAAAGGAGAATTAGATTTTATAAAACACTGGGAACTGGCTCCAAAAAATATAATTGCAATGCGAAGTTTTGTTGGTTTAGCCGTACCTTACGGTAATGCAGACAATATACCATTTGTGCGTAGTTATTTTGGAGGAGGCTCAAATGATAATAGAGCTTGGCGTGTCTACTCTTTAGGACCTGGACGCACGGATCAAGTAAACGATTTTAACGAAGCTAATTTTAAAATTGCCTTAAACGCAGAATACCGTTTTCCTATTTTTGGCGACATCAATGGTGCTCTGTTCACAGATATTGGGAACATTTGGAATGTATTTGACAATGTAGAGGACCCAAATGCTCAATTTACTGGAATAAAATCTTTGAGAGATTTAGCTATTGGTAGTGGTTTTGGCCTGCGATATGACCTGTCTTATTTTGTAATCAGATTAGATTTAGGCTTAAAAACATACAACCCCGCTTTAGAAATAGGGGACCGCTGGTTTACAGATTTTAACCTAGGAGAAGCGGTTTGGAACATCGGTATCAATTATCCTTTCTAAGCCTAAATAATTTATTACTTTTACCACTTGATAAAAAGAAACCAACAAAAAATGGCACATAACATTAAACCCGGAGTTGCAACTGGCGATCAAGTACAAGAGATTTTTAACTACGCAAAAGAAAAAGGTTTTGCCTTACCAGCAGTAAACGTTATAGGTTCTAACACCATGAACGGCGTTATGGAAACTGCGGCAGAATTAAATGCCCCAGTAATTATCCAATTTTCTAATGGCGGCGCACAATTTAATGCAGGTAAAGGTCTTTCTAATGAAAACCAAAAAGCAGCTATCTTAGGTGCTGTTGCCGGTGCTAAGCATGTACACCAAATGGCAGAAGCTTATGGTGCAACGGTTATACTACACACAGACCACTGTGCAAAAAAACTATTACCTTGGATAGATGGTCTTTTAGATGCTTCTGAAGAGCATTTTAAAGCTACCGGAAAACCTTTGTTCAGCTCTCATATGATTGACCTGTCTGAGGAGCCAATAGAAGAAAACATAGAAATTTGTAAGCAGTACCTAGAGCGCATGGCTAAAATGGGCATGACTTTAGAGATTGAATTGGGAGTTACTGGTGGTGAAGAAGATGGTGTAGACAATACAGATGTTGACAGCTCTAAGTTATACACGCAACCAGAAGAAGTAGCTTATGCTTATGAAGAGCTTTCTAAGATAAGTCCTAAATTCACTATTGCTGCAGCTTTTGGAAATGTGCACGGCGTATATAAGCCCGGTAACGTTAAGTTGACACCAAAAATCTTATTAAACTCTCAAAAACACGTATCAGAAAAATATGGTGTAGAAGAGAATAGTATTGATTTTGTATTTCACGGTGGGTCTGGTTCTACAGTAGAAGAAATTAGAGAAGCTATTGGTTACGGTGTTATCAAAATGAATATTGATACTGATTTACAGTATGCATTTTTAAGTGGCGTTCGTGATTATGTGCAGGGTAAAAAAGATTATTTACAAGCACAAATAGGGAATCCAGAAGGGGACGATGTTCCTAATAAAAAATTCTATGACCCACGAGTTTGGTTAAGAGAAGGTGAAAAAGCGTTTGCGGACCGCCTTAAAAAAGCGTTTGAAGATTTAAATAACGTTAATACACTATAATTTTTAATTAATTCCCCCGGAATATGACAGCTTGGTTCAAGAGAAAAGAAAAGGGAATACAGACAAAAACGGAGGAGAAAAAAGATACTCCAAAAGGTCTCTGGTATAAATCTCCAACTGGTAAGATTGTTGAATCTGAAGAATTGGCAAAGAATTTTTACGTGAGTCCAGAAGATGATTATCACGTAAGAATTGGCAGCAAAGAATATTTTGAAATCCTTTTTGATGACAACAAGTTTAAAGAACTGGATGAAAAATTAACTGCCAAGGACCCTCTAAAGTTTGAGGATACCAAAAAATACACAGACAGACTTAAAGTAGCCAAAGAAAAGACTGGTTTAAATGATGCTGTACGTACCGCAGTAGGTAAATCTATGGGTAACGATTTGGTAGTAGCTTGCATGGATTTTAGCTTTATTGGCGGGTCCATGGGTGCTGTAGTGGGAGAAAAAATTGCACGCGCCATAGATTATGCCAGAAAAAAGAAACTTCCATTTTTAATGATAAGTAAATCTGGAGGGGCTCGTATGATGGAAGCTGCGCATTCCTTAATGCAAATGGCCAAAACATCTGCAAAACTTGCTCAGTTAGCAGATGCGGGTATTCCTTACATATCTTTGTGCACAGACCCAACTACAGGTGGTACCACAGCTTCTTACGCTATGCTAGGAGATATTAACATCTCTGAACCTGGTGCGCTGATTGGCTTTGCAGGTCCGCGTATTGTAAAAGACACAACCGGTAAGGAATTACCAGAAGGTTTCCAAACCGCTGAATTTGTAAAAGAGCATGGTTTCTTAGACTTTATAGTACACAGAAGAGATTTAAAGAAAAAAGTTAATTTGTATATTGATTTAATTACGAATCAACCTTTAAGAAAATTAGAAGAAGAGCCTGTTCATTAACAGGCTCTTCTTTTACCCTATCTTATCTAAATCTTCTCAAATTCACTTCGGTCACTTCACCATTAGGCCAAGTCAGTTCACCTTTATTATCACATTCACCTCCTCCAAAGTCCAAGGTAGCAGTTGCATCATTTCGATATATAGCTAAAACACCACTCACAATAAAACGGCATGCCATTTCTCTACGTAAGGCTGTAACCACTTCCTTAGTCCAAATAACACCTAATCTATTCGTGTAAATAGTACTACCTGTAACTAAAAAGACATTATCTTGCCAAGTACCAGAACCATAACCTTCTACCCATTCACGAGTTCTATTTCCTTCAAAGCTAGAGGTCAAACCTCCAGGCCATGTTCCCTCATAGGCCGAGTTAACTACACTTTGTGGATTTCCATTTGCATTACTTCGAGTTCTAACAATAGTGGCTCCCCCGGTAATTACCACCGCATTAAAGGTATAATCCTCTAAAGACAATGTTATAGTTTTTTGGTTAGCCACCATATCTTTTTGATAACGCAACACTACTTTACCACTCACAGTATTTCCATTGCGCAATTCACACCCATCTCCAAAGTCCAAGGTTTTAGTAATCATATCCCCCTCTAACACCTTAGAAACCACTAGGCAATCTGGCAAATAATCGGAGTTATAGTCTCCTTTGGCATTTTGCTGCAGCTCTTCTATACTATATATCTCCTCTGCCATTTCGGAAAGCTCTTCAGAAATTTGCTCAGATTCATCACTATAGTTCAATTCTGCAACACTGATTAAATCACTACTAGATGCTTCTTCTGTTGCATCGCTATCATTGGAACAGCTAGTGATTAGTACCCCAAGAGCTATGGCCCACATCTTTCGCTTTATTACTCGTTTCGTCTTTTTCATAATTAAGAGTTTATTAACGTTTGCTATTTAGACCTTAGGATTATTAAAAGGTTTAATTAATGTTTAAAATTCTTAGAATTAAAAAAAGAAGTATCTTTGCAGCCTGATTGAAAGACAGTCAGGTACATAAAAATCATTTAAACAAATATTGGCATGTATTTAAGCAAAGAGGCTAAAGCCGAAATTTTCAAGAAACACGGGGGTTCAGAAGGGAACACCGGTTCTACAGAAGGACAAATTGCATTGTTCACTTACAGAATCAATCACCTTACTGAACACTTAAAAAGAAACCACAAGGACTTCAATACTGAGCGTTCTTTGGTTAAACTAGTAGGTAAAAGACGTAGTCTTTTAGATTACTTAAAGAAAAAAGATATTACTAAGTACCGTACCTTAATTAAGGAATTAGGTATTAGAAAATAATTTTTTTTTGGGGGGAAGCATTGCTTCCCCTTATTTTTACATCGTCTTTTATAGACAAACACAAAAAGCTGCACACAGTTTTTCATTGGTCACTTACACACAACAACACAACCCGACCGTCCGGAAGACGGTAGACCAATTAGTAACAAACCCTCTTATATTATTAGGGTTACACGTAATTTATTTATGATTCCAAAAACATTTAAAGAGGTCATAGACCTTGGAGACGGTAGAGAAATCTCTATTGAAACCGGTAAATTGGCTAAGCAGGCCCATGGTTCTGTTGTAGTACAATCTGGTAAATGTATGCTATTGTGTACTGTAGTATCTAACTATGACCAGGCAGATGTAGACTTTTTGCCTTTAACTGTAGACTACAGAGAAAAATTTGCCGCTGCTGGGCGTTATCCAGGCGGATTCTTTAAAAGAGAAGCAAGACCAAGTGATGGTGAAGTTTTAACTATGCGCTTGGTAGACCGTGTTTTGCGTCCGTTATTTCCAAAAGATTATCACGCGGAAACCCAAGTTATGATTCAGTTAATGTCTCATGACCCAGAAGTTATGCCAGACGCAATGGCTGGTTTAGCAGCATCTGCAGCATTACAATTAAGTGACATTCCTTTTGAATGTGCTATTTCTGAAGTACGCGTAGGCCGCATTGACGGTAATTTTATCATCAATCCTACCCTTGCGCAATTGGCAGAGTCTGATATTGACATGGTAATAGGCGCCTCTGAAGATTCTGTGATGATGGTAGAAGGTGAGATGGATGAAATTTCTGAAGAAGAAATGGTAGAAGCCATCAAATTTGCGCATGAAGCTATTAAAGTACAGTGCGAAGCACAACGCAGATTAGCTGAAGCTTTTGGTAAAAAAGAGACTCGTGAATATGAGCCAGAAGCAGCTGACGAAGAATTAGCACAAAAAATATACGACATGGCTTATGATAAAGTTTATGCCGTAGCTAAACAAGGTTCTTCTAAAAAAGAAAGAGGTAAAGCTTTCTCTGAAATTAAAGAAGAAATAAAAGCATCTTTTTCAGAAGAAGAGCTAGAAACCTATGGTGGCCTAGTATCTAAATACTACCACAAAGCAGAAAAAGAAGCTGTACGTAATCTAACCTTGGAAGAGGGCCTACGTTTAGATGGTAGAAAAACTGACGAGATAAGACCTATCTGGTGTGAGGTTGATTATCTACCTTCTGTTCATGGTTCTTCTGTATTTACAAGAGGTGAAACTCAAGCTCTTGCAACGGTTACTTTGGGTACGTCTAGAGAAGCAAACCAAATAGACATGCCTTCTTTTGAAGGTGAAGAAACGTTCTATTTACACTACAACTTTCCTCCGTTCTCTACTGGGGAGGCAAGACCTATACGCGGTACATCTAGAAGAGAGGTTGGTCATGGTAACTTAGCACAACGTGCTCTTAAGAAAATGATTCCTGCAGATTGCCCATACACAGTACGTGTAGTATCAGAAATCTTAGAATCTAACGGTTCTTCATCTATGGCAACCGTTTGTGCGGGTACTATGGCGTTAATGGATGCTGGTGTACAACTTAAAAAGCCTGTTTCCGGTATTGCTATGGGACTAATTACCAATACTGAAAATGGCAAATTTGCAGTACTTTCTGATATTTTAGGAGATGAAGACCACTTAGGAGACATGGACTTTAAAGTAACGGGTACAGAAGATGGTATTACGGCTTGCCAAATGGATATTAAGGTAAAAGGATTATCTTATGAAATCTTGGTAAAAGCGTTAATGCAAGCCAAAGATGGTAGAATGCATATTTTAAGCAAGCTAACTGATACCATTGCTACTCCAAATACAGAAGTTAAATCTTACGCTCCAAAAATTGTTACCAAAATTATTCCTGGAGCATACATTGGTGCTGTTATTGGTTCTGGTGGTAAAGTTATCCAAGAATTACAAAAAGAAACCAATACTACTATTGTAATTAATGAAGATCCAGTTACAGAAGAAGGTATTGTAGAAATCTTAGGTACAGACCAAGCTGGTATTGATGCTGTTATTGCTAAAATTGATGCGGTAATGTTTAAGCCAGAAGTTGGTAGTGTTTATGAAGTTAAAGTAATTAAGATGCTAGACTTTGGTGCCGTTGTAGAATATACAGATGCACCAGGAAACGAAGTCTTGTTACATGTTTCTGAATTAGCATGGGAACGCACTGATAACGTTACTGATGTAATTAACATGGGAGATGTTATTGATGTCAAATATTTTGGTGTAGATCCAAGAACTAGGAAGGAAAAAGTGTCTAGAAAAGCCCTTTTACCAAAACCTGAAGGATATAAAGAAAGACCGCCAAGAAATGATAAAGGCGGTGACCGCAGAAATAATAATAGAGATAATAGGGATAGAAAACCAAGAAGAGACTAAAACGTTTTCGACCCTTACAGAATCAAGCCCCGACCATAAGTCGGGGCTTTTATTTACAACTTTTTTTCCAAATTAATTTTACCAAAATGTAACTTTTTTCATCTTTTTACGTATAAGTAAATGGGTAGGCCCCATAAACTTAAATTGAAAGGGATAATTTTAGATGAGACAGTTAAAGATTACAAAACAGGTTACCAATAGGGAGACCGCGTCTTTAGACAAGTATTTACAAGAGATAGGAAAAGTAGATTTAATTACTGCTGATGAAGAGGTAGAATTGGCACAGCGCATTAAAGCTGGTGACCAAGTAGCACTTGAGAAATTGACCAAAGCCAACCTAAGGTTCGTTGTATCTGTAGCTAAACAATACCAAAATCAAGGTTTAACATTACCAGATTTAATTAATGAAGGTAATTTAGGGCTTATTAAAGCTGCTCAACGTTTTGATGAAACTCGTGGATTCAAATTTATTTCTTATGCGGTGTGGTGGATTCGCCAATCCATTTTACAAGCTTTAGCAGAGCAGTCTCGTATTGTACGTTTACCATTAAATAAGATTGGTAGCATCAATAAAATCAATAAAACTTTTGCTTTCTTGGAGCAGGCTCACGAACGTGTACCTTCTGCAGAAGAAATTGCAAAAGAATTAGATATGACTGTAGAAGATGTAAAACAATCCCTTAAAAACTCTGGAAGACACGTTTCTATGGACGCTCCACTTATCGATGGAGAGGATTCTAATTTATACGATGTCTTAAAAAGTGGGGAATCCCCTAATCCAGATAAGGATTTATTACATGAGTCTCTTAGAACAGAGATAGAGCGCGCTTTAGAAACATTAACTCCTAGAGAAGCAGACGTAATCCGTTTGTATTTTGGGTTAGCTGGCCAGCATAGTATGACGCTTGAAGAGATAGGAGAAACCTTTGATTTAACACGCGAACGTGTTAGACAAATTAAGGAAAAAGCAATACGAAGATTAAAGCATACTTCTAGAAGTAAAATATTAAAAACATATTTGGGCTAAATCCCCAACGTAATTACGGTTTATGTGTAAGCATATTGCTTTTTATTGTTTAAAATCGTAATTTAGATGGCTACAACAGTTTATCATGACTGTTCGTTTTTTGATTGATGAATAAACTCCGGCTGATTACCGGAGTTTTTTGTTTGTAAATCTCAAAGAATTAAGAATATTATTGAATTATTCTTAATTCTTAGCAAACTTTAGCAAAGGGTTCACAAAACCTAAAAACTGAACAGACCACATCATGACCAGACTGTATTATGCACTAATCCTAGTGCTACTCTACTATTCTTGTAAAAAAGAATACAAAGAAACGCTAGTAGACTTTTCTAACTACCATTTAGCAGAACCATTATTAGAAGCTCCTGTTACTATAAGTTTTGATGACCAAGGCCAATTGTGGGGCTTTAGAGCTTACTGGATACATGCGTACCGTAGAAGGCATAAATGAAGAAGAACCGATTGGCCGAATTATCATTTTAGAAGATAAGGACTAAGATGGGTTCATGGATCACAGCAAAGTCTTTTTGGATAGTCTAAAATTAGCAAGAGCAATAAGCAATGTTTATGACGGACTTTTATACGCAGAACCACCCTATTTATATTTTACAGAAATCACTCCCGATAATACGCCTGGCAAAACTACAGTAGTAGATTCTGCATATGCTGTAGGTGGTAATGTAGAACACCAACCTAATGGGTTGCTATACAATCTAGACAATTGGATATACAATGCTAAATCTAGTAAACGTTACCGCTTAAAAAATGGTGAGTGGCAGATAGAATCTACTAGTTTTAGAGGACAATGGGGAATTACGCATGACGACATGGGCCGCTTACTCTACAACGATAATTCGAATCAGCTACGGGGAGATTGGGTTTTGCCCAATATGCTTAATGCCAATCCAAAATTTAAAAATAGACAAGCCATAGGTAAGGCTATTGTTCCCAATCAAAAGTTATATCCCTTGCAAGCCACATCTATAAACAGGAGGTACTTGCCTAATATGTTAGATGAAGAACAAAAAATAAAATACTTTACTAGCGCATGCGGTCCATTGTATTTTGAAGGTTCTAACCTACCAGAAGTATTTCAAGGCGACGCTTTTGTTAGCGGGCCAGAAGCCAATTTAGTAAAACGAAATATTCTTAGGAATGATGCTTTGCGTTGGCAGGGAGAACAAGCATATACAAACAAAGAGTTCCTAATAAGTAATGATGAAGGCTTTAGACCCGTAAATAATTTTAATGGTCCAGATGGATCGCTTTATGTTGTAGATATGCACAGAGGCATTATACAGCATAAAACCTATTTGACAGGCTATCTTAGACAACAGTATTTAGACAAAGGCTTAGATTCCATTGTTGGTATGGGTAGAATTCTTCGCCTGGGCAAACAATTAAAACCGCTAAAAAATTGAATATTTCTAATTGGACGGATGAACGATTAATGGATTCTTTAGCATCTAAAAATATCTGGATACGCAAAAGAGCACAACAACATCTTGTTACAAAAGGAAAAGAAAACACCATTCAACTTTTAAGAAAAACTGCATCAATCAGTAACAATTACAAACAACTTATACACACTTTTTATACTTTGGATGGGTTAGATGCCTTCACTACTGAACTTTTGGACAATCCTAATATTCAAAAATTTCCAAAATTAGCAGCTGTCGCCCTAAAACTTGCAGTAGAAAATAAAATTTCTTTAACCGATAATCAATTCCAAAATTTGGCATCCGTGGATGACGCTATGGTTGATTATTACTTGGGCTATTATTTAGCAATACATACAGAGGACCACATAGATTCTCGTTGGCTATCGCTCATTAAAAAATATCAAGATGCCTCTTGGTTTACAGAACCCCTAATTGCTCATAGTTTTAATAAAGAAGCAATATTCTTACAACCAGAATACGCATCTGTGTTACCAAATACGCAGTATACGTTAGATTCCTTAAAACAAATAATACTTAAAGACCCAGCAACTTTTACAGAAAATAAAGACCATTTAACACGGGGCAGAATATTATTTAACAGGCATTGCGCTACATGTCATGGCCCTGATGGTAATGGAATAGAAAATTTAGCCCCTCCACTTTTACAATCTGAATATATCACGGGACCCAAGGAAACATTTTTAGCAGTGATGTTGTATGGATTAAATGGCCCAGTGATCGTAAATGGAAAAACGTATGATTATGGTATTAGTATGCCAGGAATAGGTGGTAGTACCGAAATAACCCACGAGAATATTAGAGATATTGGCAATTACATGAGAAACGCATTTACCAATACACCAAACCAAGATGTAGACTTAAAAACCATCTCTAAATTAAGAAACTTAAATAGGGCTTTAGACCAAACATTTACAGAAATAGAATTGCATGAAACCTTTAAAACTAATTAAGCTACTACTACTACTTTTGACCACTACTTTATTTGCACAACAAAAACCTAACTGGCAACCCTTATTGCAAGGTGAGTCTTTTAAAGGGTGGACTATTAAAAACGGTACTGCCACCTATACCTTAGAAAATGGTGTAGTAACAGGCACAACTAAATTAGGTACACCAAATACGTTTTTATGCACTGATAAAATGTATGCAGATTTTATTCTGGAATTTGAAGTTTGGGTTGATCCTACTGTAAATTCTGGTGTACAATTTAGAAGTAATAGTTTTGTTGCTGTGCAAAATGGCAAAGTACATGGTTATCAAAGCGAAATTGACCCAAGCGAAAGGGCATGGAGTGGTGGCATATTTGAAGAGGGGTTAAGAGGATGGCTTTACAATTTAGAGAACAATCCTGTGGGTAGAAAAGCTTTTAAAAATAACCAATGGAATAACTACCGTGTACAAGCCAACGGCAACCACTTAAGCATTTGGGTTAATGGTATTAATACCGCTAACCTAAAAGACAACGCAACAGCAGAAGGTTTTATTGGGCTACAAGTACATAGTATTGGCAATGAAAGCCAAGAAAACAAACAAATTAAATGGCGTAATATTAAAATTCTAACCAAAGACTTAAAAGAACATTTAAAAACTCCAACTGCACCATTAATAGATTTAACCCCATAAAAAAAGGAGCACATAATGCTCCTTTTACAACTTAGTTTGGCTAAGATTAAGCTACTTTCTTAAGTGCTTTCTTGGCACTTACAGCTTTCTTAGAAGCTTTTTTAAAAGCTAACTTTCTTACTTTTGCTTCTTGTATTGCTTGTTTTACAGCTTTCTTTTTTGCTTTTTTCTTTTTAAGCTTCTTAAGGTTTTTTAGTGCTTTTGCTAAACCATTTTCCTTCTTAGAAACTTCTTTCTTAGCAACTTTAAATTGCTTTTTTAATTTCGACTTCTTTGACATGTAGTGTGAATTTTAAGACTTCAAAGTTACTAAATTGTAAATTAATCTTTAATGTAAAGAAAAATAATCTTACACAAAAGCGTACACCCATCCATATTAAAAGCATTTGCGCTAATGCTAAACTTGATCCTTTGCGTATTTTTACAGTTATAATCTAAATAACAAAATGAGCTCAAAATTAATTGCACCATCCGTTTTAGCAGCAGACTTTGCTAACCTACAAAGAGACATAGAACTTATAAACGATAGTGAAGCCGATTGGTTTCACATAGATATTATGGATGGTGTTTTTGTACCTAACATCTCTTTTGGAATGCCTGTATTAAAAGCTATGGGTAAACACACTAAAAAACCGTTAGATGTACATTTGATGATTGTTGACCCAGACCGTTACATACAAACATTTGCAGATTTAGGCGCAGCAACACTCACCGTACATTATGAGGCTTGCATTCATTTGCATAGAACCTTACAAGCTATAAAGGCCGCTGGGATGAATGCTGGTGTTGCCTTAAACCCACATACTTCTGTAGAGTTACTAAAAGATGTAATACAGGATATAGATTTAGTTTGTGTAATGAGCGTTAACCCAGGATTTGGAGGACAATCTTTTATAGAAAACACCTATGCTAAAGTAATGGCACTTAAAGCATTGATTAACGATAAAAAAAGTAGTTGTCTTATTGAAATTGATGGTGGGGTTAATGCGACTAATGCAAAAGCTTTGGTAGATGCTGGAGCAGATGTATTGGTTGCTGGCAGCTTTGTTTTTGGTAGCAACAATCCAACAGAAACAATAAAGGATTTAAAAACCAGAATAGCATAATGCAAAATTTTGATGTTGTTGTAATTGGTGGTGGCCCTATTGGTATTGCATGCGGATTAGAAGCGCAAAAAAAAGGGCTATCTTATGTTATCTTAGAAAAAGGCCCCATTGTTAATTCCTTGTTTAATTATCCGGTGAATATGCAGTTTTTCTCTTCTTCAGAAAAACTAGAGATAGATGGTATTCCTTTTATAAGTAAGGAAGCTAAACCCAAACGCGATGAGGCGCTGGAGTATTACCGTAGAATTGTAACTAGCAATAACCTCAACATTCATCTTTTTGAAAAAGTAGAAAGTGTTACTCAAGAAAAGAAAGGTTTTAAAGTTACCTCTAGTAAAACCTCTTACACTACCGATAATCTTATTGTAGCTACTGGGTTTTATGATTTACCCAATACTATCAACGTTCCTGGAGAAGATTTACCCAAGGTAAGCCATTATTATAATGACCCCCACTTTTATGCAAGTCAAAAATTAGCAGTAATAGGGGCCAGTAATTCTGCTATAGATGCCGCTTTAGAATGCTATAGAAAAGGCGCTGAAGTCACGTTAATAATTCGTGGACCAGAAGTTGGTCAACGCGTAAAATACTGGGTAAGACCAGATATCATTAATCGTATTAAAGAAGGTAGTATTAACGCTCATTTTAATGCAGAAGTAAAAGAAATTAAAGAACGAGAGTTGACTATCAACACACCAGAAGGTGAACTCGCCTTAGAAAATGATTTTGTTTTAGCGTTAACGGGTTACAAACCCAATTTTGCATTTTTAACCCAACTTGGAGTTCAACTTTCTGATGATGAAAAACGATTGCCACAGTACAATCCAGACACTATGGAAACTAATGTAAAAGGACTATACTTGGCTGGGGTAATTTGTGGTGGTATGGAAACGCACAAATGGTTTATAGAGAACAGTCGTATACATGCTAAAATGATTATTGAGGACATCCTTACCCATTCTAATCCCTAAGCACATAAAAATTTTAGTTAAGTAGATTCACATTTTACCTTTTCTATCTTTATCTGGAGTTATAAAAGTTGTCAATCTTAAATCACATAAAAGTTCTACAACTTTAAATAGAATCAGGCTTTTTAATTACCAAATAGAAGTAGTTTTACTTCTTGAAAACTAAAAGCTTGGCATTCGCATTCTAAAAACCACCTTATAAATGACTATTTTAGAAAAACTAAAAGAACTAGGGTACCAATTACCCAATGCCTCTACACCTGGTGGTAGTTATACCTCTGTAAATGTTAGAGGAACAATAGCTTATGTTGCCATACAATTCCCCATATGGAATAATAACTTTAAATTTCAAGGTAGATTAGGAAAAGAAATTTCTACTGAAGAAGGTTATAAAGCCATGGAATTATGTGCGCTAAATGTTTTAGCGCAGATGGGTGAAAAAATTGGTTTTGATAATGTGGTTGGGCTTAACCATATTGATGCTTACTTTCAATCTAATGACTCTTGGGACGATTCTCCCTTAGTTGTCAATGGTGCTTCGGACACTTTTATCAAAGTTTTAGGCGAAAAAGGGATGCATTCTAGGGCCATTTTTGGTGTACATAAATTACCAAGAAATTTTAGTGTAGGGCTTACTTCATCCTTTACCATAAAACCTTAATTTCATTTTGCTTAGCATATTTTACTCACCACTAGCCTATTATAGTATACAAACGTATTGCTAGCTTTTGTTTTTTTAAGTTTTTAACGGTTAATCATCATGTTATATAGTATAAGTCCATTAATATAGTATGGCTTTTGGATTGCTTTTGTCCAAATCCCTATTATAAATGATTTTATACTACACATGTATAGGTTTTGTCTAGTACCTTGTTTTTGTTTTTTTAGACAACCACATCAATTTAGCAAACTACCACCGGTTGGTAGTACCACAAACTAAACCAAGAATAAAAACATGACTAAAACGTTTATAGCGCTGATGCTCCTAGCATTAGTGCAAATTGGTTGCAAAACCTCCTCGGAAGACACTTTTAAAGATTTTGGCAGTATCGATTTTAATAAATCTTGGGAGTTTAAATTGCAAGAGAATGATACCATCACCCCTACTTTTTTCACCAATCAAGATTGGCGTTCTTTGAATTTACCACATGATTGGAGCGTGGAATTTCCGTTTGATAGTATTCAAGGAGAAGGCGCTACAGGTTATTTATTAGGTGGTATTGGTTGGTATAAAAAATCTTTTGACCGCAAAACTAATCCAGAAACGAATACCTATATACTTTTTGATGGAGTTTACAATAATAGCGAAGTATGGTTAAATGAAATGTCTTTAGGCAAGCATCCTTATGGATATTCTCCTTTCTTTTATAATATTACAGACCACTTAAAAAATGGTGCTAACACCGTAAAGGTAAAAGTGGACCACTCCCGTTACGCCGATAGTAGATGGTACACAGGTTCTGGAATCTATAGAAACGTAAAACTAATCACTAAAAACAAGCTTCATATTCCTATCTGGGGTACGTTCATAACCACACCAAAAATTACGGAAGATAACGCATTGATACAAAACCAAATTACCCTAAAAAATGATTTTAAAGATGCGCAGCAATTTGATGTTATTTTTACAGTTTTAGATGAAAACGGCGATATCGTTACTAGTACTAGACAGAAGGAAAGTTTAGAGGGGTTAACCGAGAAAAGCATCACCCTAAAAAACAGCATAACTTCACCACATTTGTGGGATATTGATAATCCTTATCGTTATACCGCCATAACACAAATTGTAAAAGAAGAACAGCTTGTAGATGAAGATAAAACTCCTTTTGGTGTGCGCACTATAAAGTTTGATGTTGACCATGGTTTCTTTTTAAATGGAAAAAACCACAAAATAAAAGGCGTTTGCTTGCATCATGATGGTGGTTTAGTAGGCGCTGCGGTTCCTAAGGCAGTATGGAGAAGGCGTTTACAGCATCTAAAAGACGCCGGAACTAATGCGATTAGAGCAGCACATAATCCACCTTCTGAAGAGTTTTTAGATTTATGTGATGAAATGGGTTTCTTAATACAAAATGAATTCTTTGACGAGTGGGATAATCCCAAAGATAAGCGCTTAAATATGCATGAGCGTAGTGAAGATTATATCACTAGAGGTTATACAGAACATTTTCAAGATTGGGCAGAAATAGACCTAAAAACAACCATGTTAAGAGACCGCAATCACCCATCTATAATACAATGGAGCATAGGTAATGAAATAGAGTGGACCTACCCAAGATACGCGCATGCAACTGGCTTTTTTAATATGGATTGGTCTGGTAATTATTTTTGGTCAGAACCGCCCATACATCCTAGTGAAATTAAAGAACGATATGATGAAAGTGAAAAGGGAAAATATGTTTTAGCAGAGACCGCCGCCAAACTATCTAGATGGACAAAGGAAATGGACACCACCCGTTACGTAACTGCTAATTGTATTTTACCTTCTGCAAGCCATTTAACTGGGTATGCAGATGCACTAGATGTAATTGGATACAGCTATAGACGGGTATTGTATGATTATGGCCACACTAACTATCCTGATATACCTATTATGGGCACAGAAAATCTAGTACAATGGCACGAGTGGAAAGCCATACAAGAAAGGTCTTTTATATCTGGCACTTTTCTATGGACGGGTATTGATTATATGGGTGAATCGAATAAAAAGTGGCCTCAAAAAGCAACGCAAAGTGGCATGTTAGATGTTGCTGGGTTTAAAAAGCCGTCTTATCACATGATGAAGACCTTATGGAATGAGAAACCCCATATTTTCATTGGGACTCAAACCTCTGAAAAATCTCAATATAAAGTAAACCCTGATGGTAGTATTGTAGAGAAAAAACCTGGTCAATGGCAAAAAGCACTTTGGCAATGGCATGATGTTAACACGCACTGGAACTACCCTGTAAATACCACCACCATAGTAGAATTATACAGCAATTGCCAAAAGATTGAATTGTTTTTAAACGATACATCCTTAGGCAAAAAGCAATTATCGGACTTTGAAGACCGGATTTTTAAGTGGGAAGTTCCTTTTAGTGCAGGAACGCTAAAAGCAATTGGCTATTCCCAAGAAGGTCGCAAACTTACAGAGCAAACGCTACATACCGTAGGCAAAATGGAAGCCATAGATTTGAGTATAGATACCCAAACATTAGTAGCAGATGGGTATGATGTGGCGCATATCGTAGCACAATTAGTAGATGGCAATAACAATCCAATTCGGCATACGGATGGGGTTATAACTTTTACACTACCAGAAGAATTAAAATTACTGGGCGTAGATAACGGAAGTGCAACGAGCACACAGCCCTACCAATCTAATTCAGTAACTACTAATTTAGGTAGATGCCTGTTATTGGTTCAAAGCACCGAAACCAAAGGTGATTTTACAATAGAAGCAACAACTTCTAATGGCTTAAAGGCATCCATCCCAATTAATGTAAACTAAGGAAAATGTAAAAATCCTAGATTGTTCTAGGATTTTTACTGTTTGAATAGATTATAGTAGTGCTAACTTATCGCCTTAAAAATTAAAAAGCCATATACCAAGAATCGTACATATCTAAATAAAGCCCATAACAGGTAATTCTTAAAGTTATAACTAATTAGTCCAGAAGCTAAACTTACTAATGAATGGGGAACTGGAGACACTGCTCCAAGAAAAACAAAAAGCCCTCCCCATTTATTTAAATTACTAATGTGGGTAGCAACTTTTAATTCTAAATAATTCTTAACCAAGGATATTTTTGACAATTTATTGCCAATACCATAAGCTATTATGCCTCCCAGATAGGATAAGCTGGCCAAATAAAACAAGTACAACCACGGAGTGGTTACCTTAGCTGCCCATGCTATAAAAATCTCTGGAGGTAATAAGCCCATAATCGTTTCTGATGCTAAAAACAGACCAAAAACTAACAAGGGAGGATAGGTTTCTACCACCTTATTAAGAATAGTATTAAAATCTAATACGTAATACTCTAAACCAATAATCAGCGCAACAAAAAAGGCAATTACTGTACCCCCTTTAATCGCTGTTGCCTTTAAAAAAGAATAAAAACGAGTTATTTTATAATAACGGTTTAGTAGCGATAAACGCTTTGTAAAACCGGGACTTAGCATAGCTATAAATTAGATGTGTTACCAACGGCTAAATTTAAGTTTGTATTGCCGTGTTTATTATAAATAAAGCTTAAAAAAGCCTTTTAAAATGATAAAATTACTGCATCAGCTGTAACATTATTGTTCTAACGGGCACCAATATAGCAAAACAATTATATCTTAAACAAAACACTGTAAAGTTAAACAAGTATGGGCTTAATAAACAAAATTTTGGGAAACGCAAGTGAAGTATCTTCTGAAAAACTTACTGAAAAATACAGTAAACTATTGGTAGATAATGAAGTAATAGAATTAGGTTTTAAGCTAATGAGAGACACTTTTATGTTTACCAACAAAAGACTAATTCTAATAGATGTACAGGGCCTAACAGGAAGTAAAACAGAATGCAAATCCATGCCTTATAAAAACATATCTAGATTTTCTTTAGAAACTGCTGGCACCTTTGACCTAGATGCTGAGCTTAAAATTTGGATTTCTAGTGAAGATATTCCGTCTGTTAGCAAAAAATTTAATAAAAGTATTGATGTATATGCTGTACAACGCTATTTAGCGAGCAAAGTAATGTAGTTTAATTTATTGTTAGTCTTCTCATTCTACACCGA
Organism: Flavobacterium sp. ASW18X; assembly: GCF_005144745.1. Classification (GTDB taxonomy): domain Bacteria; phylum Bacteroidota; class Bacteroidia; order Flavobacteriales; family Flavobacteriaceae; genus Croceivirga. Next base: position 50,638 of record NZ_SWKK01000021.1, read on the forward strand.
TAGGTATCAAAAAAAGCTGTAAGTTAGCATATTACAGCTTTTATTTGACCAATTTTAGCCAACCACAAATGAATTTACTAACAAAACTTTTTAGAAAAAGAACCAACAAATCTTCGGTTAGAAAAAGAAAAAATCAACCAGATGTAGTGGATTTTTCAAAAGAAAATGACCTTATGAACTGGGCTATTGAAAAGGCCCGTTTAACCCTACACTATTTTGAAGCTTCATTAGAGAACCCTAAACCGAACCAACATTATTTCTCTATAAAAGTAAAGATTGAGGATGGCAACAACACAGAACATATTTGGCTAATAGAGCCTAGTTTTGACCAAGAGGGAAATTTGTTTGGTATAGTTGGTAATGAACCTATAGATGTTACCAATATAAAATACGATCAAAAAATAGGAATAGACCGTGAATTAATATCCGATTGGATGATTGTAGAACAAGGCCGTTTAATTGGTGGCTATACCATCCGTGCAATACGGGATACATTAGAATCTCATCAACTATTAGATTTTGATAAAAGCCTAGGCCATTTAATTGTAGATGAAGGTGAGGACCATTTTATGCCCAACGGAGATACACCAGAAGGTGCAATACTTGCTTTGGAAGCAGCTTATAATCAAGACAATTTGGAGAATGCTTTAGATTACAAGGATTTTAAAGCAGAAGCTTCCTTAATGTTAAATAAATTAGAGAACATTCCAAAAACACAGGATATTATTAAACAAACTGCAGAGACTTTAAAACTATCTTATATTGCCGCTTTACGTAAAGAAGGAATGCCCAAGTTTAACCATGTACAAAGAGCCTTTCCTAAAAGAGAGCGTATAGATGATAATCATATAATTATAACAGAAGTTTGTACCTATCCAGATCATGGAAAATCTGTACAACGACTTATGACTTACAAGTCAGAAAATGGATGGAAGGTATTGTCCATAGTTGATTAGAATTTATTGTTAGTTGATTAAAAACAATATAAACTCCATCTAACTAAACCTTTTAAAGAACATTTATTCTCAGATATTATTTGACAAGTAGGTGATTTATAAATTTCGCTACCTTTAAACCAAATACTTTTAAAATACTTGTCAGATGACCACCATGAAGAGGATAACAAAAATTTTGGGTGCACTAATTGCCCTAACTCTTATTTGTGTGGTGACTTGTAACGGTATTATAGAAACTAATGCAAAGAATAAAACCTATTCTGCTACTAAAAATATGCCCACCAATAAAGTTGGTCTACTGTTGGGTACGGCAAAATGGCTAAAACAGGGCGGAATCAATCCTTATTTTGAATATAGAATTAGAGCTACAGTAGCCCTTTTTAAAGCAAACAAAATTGAATATGTTTTAGTAAGTGGAGATAATGGTACACAGTATTACAATGAACCTTCAGAATTTAAAAAAGAATTGGTCAAAAAAGGCATCCCTGCAGAGCGAATTATTTTAGACTATGCCGGTTTCCGAACCCTAGATTCTGTAGTTAGAGCAAAAGAAGTTTTTGGCCAAACCAGTATCACAATTATTTCCCAAGAATTCCACAACGAACGAGCCATATATTTGGCCGAGAATCATGGTCTTAAAGCTATAGGATTTAATGCCAAAACCGTAAAAGGCAGAAACGGTTTAAAAACACAACTACGAGAATACTTTGCGAGAACAAAAGTGTTCTTAGACATACTTTTCCAAGTAAAACCTAAATTCTTAGGAGAAAAAATCGATATTTAGATAGTTTACTGAGTTGCTTTTTTTCTTAAAATATGTAGTCAACACTAATAGTACTAGGCGTTAGTTGTTTTTAAATAAACCCTTGAAATAGTTGTTTTACTAGTATTACGTTTAGCTCATTTATTTAAATTTTAAAATAACGTCATCATTCTATTTGTAGAGACAGTTATGTATCAGTCACATAACGTCAAGGTAGGTTGTGGTTATAAAAAATATTGCTCCTACATTTCAATTGCTGAATAGAGTAGTTTTGATAAGAAGATGAACTCAGCTATAACTATAAAAAATGAGCATCCCCCCAAAAACAGGACAGTAGGTTAAGTTCTTAAAAAGAAACTTAAATTTACTTATATGACACGAAGAAAATTCACTTCAAAA
>NZ_SWKK01000022.1 GCF_005144745.1 Flavobacterium sp. ASW18X
GCAACATCCAGCTCCGTATGCCAATATGTACATATAACCATCTGGTCCTATCTCCATATCTATAAAACCATCTTGGTTTTGAGGAAATACATCTGGAGCCAATTGTTCGGTATCCAAAATATCCCCATTCACATCCATCCCTACAGACCATACCTTACTCGTATTAAAATCATAGAAAAAGAAACGACCATCAAATTCTACTGGTAGCCGTTGTTGGTCGCTTAAACTTGGATTGTACTTATAACGTGGCCCTGCCATATAAGATTGATGGAAAAAATCCATCCATGCGGGCTGAGCTGGTGGTAAATCTGTGAGTCCCGTATTCCATACCGATATATTTTTTGGCAATACTGGGTCGTTATAATACGTTGGGACTGCGTAATCTATTAGAAAAGCATATTGAGAAGAATCATCATTACCACCAACCGTATTTGGGTCATTAATACCATTACCTGCAAAATAAGGCCAGCCATAATTACCTGCCTCCTTAACCAAATTCATCTCGTCTAGACCTACTGGCCCTTCGCCATTTGGTCCATCAACATCTGAATCGTGACCTACTTCGCCCCAAAACAACCAATCGTCAAATTCAGCATCTACATGCATGCGATAAGGATTCCTAGCTCCCATAACATATATCTCTGGTAGGGTATTGGGGGTTCCTGGTGCAAATAAATTACCAGTAGGAATGGTGTAACTACCGTCTGACTGCGGTGTAATACGAAGTATCTTTCCTCTTAAATCGTTAGTATTAGAAGAGGTGTTCTCAGCACTCTGCTTTGAATCGTTTTCATTAAATGGACCGTAAGGACTATGATTAGAGTTGTCTCCAGTGGCTATATATAAATTCCCTTGAGAATCAAAACCTAAATCACCCCCTGAATGAAAATAATTATCGCGCTGCGTATCCCACTCAATCACTACTACCTCTGAACTAAGGTTTAAATCATCCCCTTCCATTAAAAAGCGAGAGACACGATTCTTTACCGTGTCTAGTGGTGAGTAATGCAAATACACATAATTATTACTAGTAAAATTAGGGTCAAAAGCTATACCCAACAATCCGTCTTCCAAACCATGAAAAACCGATAACTCACCTGCAACATGCGTGGTTTGTGTTTCAGGATTAAAAACTATTAACTCCCCATATCTATCCAATAAAAAAATACGACCATCTGGAGCTATCTTAAACGTGGTAGCGTTTTCTAAACCAGTTACTAAATCAACTTGTTGAAAAGCACTTGGTAATTGCGCTCTAAGTGTAAATGAAAAGAAATTGATAATCGAAAAAACGAATAAACCGAATTTAAAAGCTTTAGATAAACCATTTTTGGTGGTGTCATCGTTAGATTTGGTTTGAAACAATTTAATGTTACTTATTTTCATAGTGTATTTTTTGCGGGCCAAAAGTACTCGTATTTACTTTTTAAGTAAAAGAATCTTATCAACACACAAAGTTATCCTCCAATTCAATACTTAATGACATAATTCGTTTAAACTCATTAAATTATCGACAAGAGTACACTAACCCATTCTATAAAAAAAAAGAAGTGCTTTTTAATATTTTATTTATGTTAAATCTTGAATTTACCTAAATAAATACTAATATTTTTTGTAAGAAGAAAATTACATTAATTATAAAAATTTAATAAATGCAATTTCACGTAACCAACTAACGGAAGCTAATAAAAAAAGAAATTTTAAGGCTTTTGACTAATTTTTAATATGACTTAAAACAGCCTCAATTACCTGTTTATCTTGATTCATAGAAAACTTTCTACTAAACAATGCCTCAGTTTCTAACAATTCATCTAACTCATTTATTGTCCATGTATAAGGCTTTCCTCTATCCCAATCAATCAATCTCATATAACTTTTAGACGAGTGCCTATCTCTAAACTCAGAATTCATCAATAACGTTTGCATAAACACCTCATCGTTAAAAAAACCATTATTAAAATGCGTTCTAACAAATTCGTGCTTATTGGCAACATACATTGCAAAATCATGAGGAATACTAAACCATGCTTGTCCCCAATAAAAGTCTTTAAACGGAATCTTACGTTTCCTATTAATAAATAGTAAAGCTTGTAATGCAGATAAAGGATACCGTATATTTCTAGAAATTTTCCTAGGTAATCTTCTATTCATGCCTTGGAAATGAAAATACTTGTACCTACTTGCTATTTTCCATGTTGTAACCTTAGTTACAGACAAAAACACTTTACCAAAATGCTCTTTAAAGAAATTATGAATATAATCTTGACTTTTTAATGGCAAGTCTACACCTGATAAAAGGTGATAATAATCATATCCCCCTTTTACAGCCTCTTTTAATAGTCTAAATTCACAATCTATTTGTGTAAAACCAGACCAATATATTGGCTTTCTGTCAATAAAGTAAAGCTTTGAAAATTTTAGCAATTCGCGCAAATCATCTTCAGAAATAGCGTCAAACTTTTGGTCTAGATGAATAAAAACATCGTTACGTTCGTCATCTAAAACTTGTAATAACTTTGTTAGTAATTCTGGTTCATTGTGAGCCATTACTAAATAAGCATGTCTATTGCTATTCATAATTATGATTTGAAATTATAACGCAGTATTTGAGAAATATTATTTTCTTTTAAAAAGATTTAAAAAACTGAATTTTCCAATTGGTTCTCCATATCCATAACCATACTTTCCACCATAACCAAGTTCAGAATTCTTAACCCCATTGACAACAAAAGCAAGATTATTAAGTTTGCCTTCCTTTTTTAGCTTTATAGGGTATGCCATATCGTCAATTTTAGTCTTACCAGCCCTTGTTACGTAGACTACTACATCTGCATTAGCACTTATTAACAATGTATCTGTAACAGGCATGGTGGGAGCAGTATCCACTATTACGTAATCGTAAGATTCAGACGCTTTGGTAATCAAATCCCCAAACCTTTCACTCAATAAAAGCTCAGATGGATTAGGATACAATTTACCAGAAGCTATAACATCAATAGCATTACCATGTATCACAACCTTATTGGTGATTTCACCAATACTTTTTTTACTGTTGTACAAATAATCTGTCAGACCAATTTGGTCTCTAAAATTTGCCCCGGGCGTAGCTCCTTGAGCCTCTTCTAAGAATTCATGAAATTTAGGATTTCTAATATCTGCCCCAATCAATAGTATTTTTTTCCCCGTATTAGATAAAATAAAAGATAAATTAGTGGAAAAAAAGGTTTTACCTTCTTGCGGCAAATTAGAAGTTACAAATACCACATTCTTTTTATCCTCTGCGCCAGAATTCTTTTTCAAGAGATAATCTATATTAGTTCTGATAATTCTTAACGCTTCTGAAATAACCGAACGATCTCCCGAACCAATAATTTTATTTTCTTTCTTTTTTAGTTTGGGCAACTCCCCAACAATAACGCCTCCTTCTATAAGCTTTTCTAAAGATTCTGCACTGTGAATTTTATCATCTAAAATATCTAATGCATAGAGCACTCCAATTGGGAGCATGAAGCCTAAAATCAAAGACGCCAAGTATATAATGCTTTTTTTGGGAGACACTGCATATTTACTGGCTGGATAAGCTGTATCTATAACTTTTGAGTTTGGAGCTGCAGAAGCATAAGCTATTTGAGCTTCTTCTCTTTTTTGCAACAAATACAGGTATAAACCTTCTACGGTTTGCTGTTTTCTAGTAATTTCTCGTAATGCCCTTTCGTTCTTTGGTGCAGAATAAATTTTAGAATTGATTGTCGCTAATTGAGAACTTAGATTATTTACCCGTAAACTTAAATTATTCTGCATGCTATTTAAACTAGATTTCATACTAGTTTTTAAACTCTCTAACTGCTCATCTATGTTTACAATTACAGGATTTTTTTCATTAGAACTTTTTAATAATCGCTCTCTTTCTAGCACCAACTGATTGTACCTAGCGGTAGTATTTGTAATAGATGGATCTGTTAAACCTATATTTGAAGGAAGAATGCCAAATTCATTATTTCCCTCTAACAAATCACTAACACTACCAGCAATCTGAAGTTGTGTCTGGGCATCTTGTAACTCTTGCTGGTTGGCCGCACTTACATTTAAATTAATGTTAGATTGTGAGGCTATATCCGTTAAACCTCTACCTGCTTTAAATTCTTCTGCGCTCTTATCAGCATCAGATAAATCTCCATAAATCTCCGCAATACGGTCATCAATAAAAGCAGCTGTGCGGTCTGCTATTTTCTTTTTATCATCCCTACCATTAAAATTGTAGGTCTTAATTAAACTGTTAAGAATATCTTCTGCCTTTTGCTTTACGGGATCTTGGATTGATAAATTTATTACAGAAGAAAACTTATCTATCGTTGCTGCCTTAAAACTTTTCTGATACTGTAAAGCAGCGTCACTAATAGGTACTAATTCTACTCGCAACTTTTGGCCAATAAATTTTTTAAAGATTTTTGCGTTACCGGGTAAAAAAGTAATCTTCCCCTCTTCAGTATCAATTTCTTTACCAAACAGAGCTTTTTTTTGCACCTCCTCACCATTTTCCTCTATTAGTAATGTAAGGTTAGTTTCTGACTTAGGTGTTATAACAGCTGTAAATTTAGCATCATTGGCTAGTGAATCTTTGGATACAAATGAAAAAGTAATAGGTACATTTTTATAAATCTCCGAACTTTTAACACTACCTACGTGATAAATTCTTTTATTTAAATTTAATGCTTTTACTACCGCTATAAAATTAGATCTAGAGCGCAACACTTCTATCTCATCTTCTACATTATGCCCCCCACCTGGCATAATACCCAAATCACTAAAAAAACTTAATTGAGACGCTGCTCCATCATCTTCTACTACCTGTATGGTAGCATTAGCTTGGTATTTTGGAGTACTGTAGCTCACAAAAAAATAAGCAATAGTAACGGCCATAACCAAAGAAAGTAAAAACCAATATTTATATTTTAAATAATACTTTACGGTTTCTTTAATTCCGTTAGTTGCGTTAGATGTACTAGGTGCTACTTGCAAGGTTGTTAATTTTTAAATTAATTGTTCCTTGATAAAAGGATAACGGTAGATGTAATTAAAACAGAAGCTATAGAAACTGCAATGGTTGCTCTATTATCTAAAGCGGAAGAAGTAATTGCAGATTTATTGGGTTCTACATAGACCACATCATTCTGCGTTAGATAATAAATATTAGACTCTGAGGCTTTTTTAGAGGTTAAATCTATTCTATCGTAAATTTTTGCACCTTCAAAGTCACGAATTACTAAAACGTTTTTTCGCATTCCTTTAATAGTTAAATCACCTGCCAATCCAAGTGCTTCTAAAATGGTTATTTGTTCCCCATTTACTTGGTAGGTTCCAGGTCTATTTACTTCACCTAAAACAGTAACCGTAAAATTTTGCAGCCTAATATTAATTATAGGATCTTTTAAATAATCTTTTAAATCATTGGTCAGATTAACACGCAGTTCTTCTGGTGACAAGCCAAGTACTTTAATTTTACCTAGTACAGGAAAATCTATTTCTCCATTGTTGTCAACTAAGTAATCTACTTGTTCCAACATTTGTCCGCCACCACTTCCAGAACCTCTACCTTTAAAAAGGTTAAAAGAAGCACTCGCTTCTGGATCTAGGGTAGAGACGTATATACTTATTAAATCGTCAATTTTAAATCTTGTAGTTGCTATATCATCTCTCACTATGGTTTCCAATCCTTGCTGAGCGGCATTTTGAAAATAAACTACATCTTGTTTAGATGCACAAGAAGACAAAACTATTGCAAAAACCGCTAAACGGTAAAATACTATTTTTCTTAAAATCATGATTTATTGATGGTTATTGTTAACGTCTAATGTTAGACGCAGCTAAAATACTATTTCTTGTTTACTACTATTTACTTTTAAATAATAAATAAAAATTGATTAGTGGATCTATTGTACAAAAGCACAACACTGGTAAAAAAACTCCAAATTTAATCTGTTAGTAGTACAATTATATAGATAAATGACACAATTATGCACTGTTTGGAATAAACCATAGTTTTTATGAATGTTTTTAGTCGCTATTTGTTTTCTTTGCACTTACTTATACAGAATAAAATATTAAGTACTTAAACAAAACAATTTTAACATTATATCGTTACAAGCTGTAGTTTGTCTTAATTAGAATAACCACAACTTAAAATTTCACCATTTTTGAACCTTTCAAAATCTAGTATGAAAACTATTAAAAACATTTGTTGTATTGGTGCCGGTTATGTCGGGGGACCCACCATGTCTGTAATTGCTTCCAAGTGTCCAGAAATAACAGTTAACGTTGTAGATATTAATGAAAAACGGATTGCTCTTTGGAATCATGAAGACTTAGATCAGCTGCCTATTTATGAGCCTGGGCTAAAAGAAGTGGTTGGCCAAGCCCGAGGTAAAAATTTATTTTTCAGTACAGATGTAGATAAGGCCATTCATGAGGCAGATATGATTTTTATCTCCGTAAATACACCTACCAAAACCTACGGTAAGGGTAAAGGACAAGCAGCAGATTTAAAGTATATTGAACTTTGTGCGCGCAACATTGCAAATGTTGCTGTCACAGATAAGATAGTCGTAGAAAAATCTACGTTACCAGTAAGAACTGCAGAAGCGCTTAAAAGTATTTTACACAATACTGGTAATGGCGTAAACTTTGAAATATTATCTAATCCAGAATTTTTAGCCGAAGGTACTGCTGTAGATGATTTATTTAATGCTGATCGAGTATTAATTGGCGGAGACGATACACCTTCTGGAAAAGCCGCAAAGGACGCCTTAAGTTCAGTTTATGAGCATTGGTTACCAAAAGAACGAATTTTACAGACTAATGTATGGTCTTCAGAGCTTTCTAAGCTCGTTGCAAATGCATTTCTTGCACAACGGGTATCATCCATAAATTCTATTTCTGCCTTGTGCGAAAGAACAGATGCTAACGTTGCAGAGGTAGCTAGGGCTATTGGTTTTGATTCAAGGATTGGTTCAAAATTTTTAAACTCGTCTGTAGGCTTTGGAGGTTCTTGTTTTCAAAAAGATATTTTAAACCTAGTCTATATCGCAAAAAGCTTTGGTTTACAAGAGGTTGCAGATTATTGGGAACAGGTAGTCATTATGAATGATTACCAAAAAAGGAGGTTTGCAGACAATATCATATCTACGCTATACAATACCGTCTCTGGCAAAAAAATAACGTTCTATGGATGGGCCTTTAAAAAAGACACGAATGACACTAGAGAATCTGCTGCAATATTTGTAGCCGATGCCCTTCTTGAAGAAAATGCTCATATAACCGTTTTTGACCCTAAAGTTTCTAAAGAAAGAATTTTAGCAGATTTGGAATATTTAGGGAATAAATCAAGAGAAGAATTAGAAGAGCTTGTTACCGTAGTTGGTAATCCAATGGATGCGGCAAAAGATGCACATGCTATTGCTATTTTAACGGAATGGGATGAATTTAAAACATATGACTGGGCTCAAGTATATGAGGCTATGTTAAAACCTGCTTTTGTGTTTGATGGTAGAAGAATATTGGACCATGAACCTATGGAAGCTATTGGTTTTAAATTTTATAAAATTGGTCAAACTAGTTAGTATTTGACCACAAAATTCTTACAAACAACAAACTATTACATTTCTGGGTTGATTTTTATCAGCCCAGAAAACAAAGTATAACTGGCTGTGAAAATAATTCAAGTAATAACGCTAAGTGAACCTATAGGAGGTGCTCAAATGGTATTGTACAATAATACCAAAGCGTTGGTTACTAAAGGGCATAAGGTAACTGTGATTGTAGGGCAAAAAGGTTCTTTATCTGATAAATTACAAGCTATTAAAGTTCCTGTGATTCACCTATCCTCTTTACAAAGAGAAATTAATCCATTTACGGATTATAAGTGTTATAAAGAAATGAAGGCTTTATTACAACAAGAAGCTCCAGACATTGTAATTTCGCACTCATCCAAGGCTGGAATCCTATGTAGATTGGCCTGCCACACTAAGAAGATTAGAAATATTTTCACCATTCATGGATGGTCCTTCACACCTGGTGTTAAAAGTTCCAGAAGAAAGTTATACTTAGCATTAGAAAAATTAATGGGCAAGTTTAGTGACCGAATGATTGCAGTATCTGGGTTTGACAAACAACTTGCAATTAAACATAATATCTGTAATCCAGAAAGGATAAAAGTTATATACAATGGCAGCCCTGATTATTTAGAAACTACCAAACCCAAAAAGCATAATGTCAAAGCTATTAAGCTATTAATGACTGCTAGGTTTTCTTTTCAAAAAGATCATAAAACCTTATTTAAAGCGATACAACAGCTACGAGATTTAAATTTTGAAGTAGATTTGGTTGGTAATGGCGATCTTTTTGAGGAAACTAAGATGTTGGCCAAGGAAATGGATATTAATCACTTAGTAACTTTTCATGGCGAACGTAACGATATCCCTAGATTTTTAAATGAAGCAGACGCTTTTGTATTAACCTCAAGGTTTGAAGGATTACCCTTATCCATTTGCGAAGCAATGTCTGTAGGCCTTCCTGTAATTGCCTCTAACGTAGGAGGTATTAGCGAAATGGTAAAGGACGATTATAATGGGTATCTAATTCCAAAAGAAAATGAGACCGTTTTAGCGCAAAAACTCGCTAGTATTATCAAGGATAAAGAAAAAAGGCAACAATTAGGTGCAAATGCTAGAGCCACCTATTTAAGTACTTTTTCTATTGATCGAATGGCTACTACTACAGAACAATACCTACAACAAATTTTAAACGAAAAATAACTTTACATATCATGAACATTTTAGTAACTGGCGCAGCAGGTTTTATAGGATACCATTTATGTGAAACGTTATTACGTAATGGACACTCAGTAGTAGGTATTGACACCATTAACGATTATTATGATATAAATTTAAAATATGCCAGATTAGCGCAATTAGGCATACCAAGAAAAGAAGCCAGTATTGCTAACACAAAAGTTTTAAGTACAATACATAGCAGCGCTATGGTTTTTTACAAAACAGATTTGGCTGATAAGGACAGTCTACAAGCTGTATTTGATGCCAACACCTTTGATGTTGTTTGTAATTTAGGAGCGCAAGCTGGTGTACGCTACAGCTTAGAAAACCCAGATGCTTATATTCAAAGTAATGTAGTAGGTTTTAATAACCTATTAGAATGTTGCAGACATGGTAAAATAAAACATTTGGTGTATGCTAGCAGTTCTAGCGTATATGGATTAAACACAAAAATTCCTTTTTCTACAGAAGACCAAGTAGACCATCCTATTAGTGTTTACGCAGCTACCAAGAAAAGCAATGAACTTATGGCCCATACCTATAGTCATTTATACCAATTACCGACTACTGGGCTTCGATTTTTTACAGTATACGGACCCTGGGGAAGACCAGACATGGCACTATTTTTATTTGTAGATGCCATAAAAAATGGCAAGCCTATTAAGGTATTTAACTACGGGAACATGGCTCGGGATTTTACCTATATAGATGATATTGTGGGTGGGTTAACTAAAATAATTGAAACTCCGATTGCCACTAGTAAGCGTAAAAATCAATTGTATAAAATTTACAATATCGGTAATAATCAACAGGTAAAATTAACAGCTTTTATAGAAGCTATAGAGGAGGCTTTGGACGTCACTGCCCTAAAAGAGCTAATGCCAATACAACCAGGAGATGTAGAAAGCACGTGGGCAGATGTTACAGCCTTAATAGAGGATTATAATTACACTCCAAATACGCCAGTAGAAAAAGGAGTAAAAGCCTTTGTGGATTGGTATACTAACTTCTACCAATAAGCATTTACCCATTGTTTGTAATTATTTTTACCGGCACGCTTGTTACCACTGTACTTGTTATTACATTTTTAGTTACTGTGGCCCCGGGTGATAAGGTAGCATTATGTTCAATGGTAATGTTGCCAAAAGCCATATTGCCGATATAAAAAGATTCATTGTCCTCTATAAAGAGTTTGTTTTCATCGGTATTAATATTACTAATAACACAACCAGAAGAAATACTACAATTATCTCCCATTCTTTTACAATTAATGATAATACCTGCATTTATATGGGCAATTTTTATCCTCTTATCTACCAAATTAATGGGTATAGTTAATTTGTATTTGTTAGACATTTCTTCTAAATACCAGATTGTAACAACAAGCTAGCACAATACTTAATTGATAATTGGAAACATAAAATTTAGGCAACAAAACTAATGCAAGTAGAAAGCTGCTATACCTAATTACTTAGCTCTTACTACTAACCTTAGTTTAGATACATGAATGTATTACCAGCCATATTTTACGAATAATACTCATCCAGATAAATAGTCAATCCTTTATAATCAGGATCATTTTAAAATGGAGCTAAATCGAATTAAAAGATTAAATATTTACATGAAGTATCGAGAATATATAAAATTTCCAATACTTGTATTTAATCGAAAAAAACGAGCTCAATAAAATAAATTCTTACCCCTAGCGTATTATAAGAAAGAAATGAAAGTGCATTTCATCGAAAAAAACAGAAATTTCATCGATACCGCACATCATTCTTCTAAATTAGCACACCAAATCAGAGAAAATAGTTTAACCCACTTAACCTATTACCCCAATGATGCCCCAAAGATTAAAAACCTACATGAGTATTACCCTTTTATTTTCATTAATTTCATTGTCCTGCAGTCAGGACAACGATGAGTTTGATATGGCGGTAGAAGGCTTTATCAATGAGAAAGGAGAAATCAGCAACACTTCGCCTACCGTCAGTTTTGAAGCAGTAGATGATATATTTTCCATATCTGGCCTAATTGCCAGTTCTAAATTGAATGTGTTAGCGAATGATAGCATTCCAACCACAGATATAGATGATTATCAAATAGTGGCCATAAGTACTGCCACTAATGGTGAGGTTGTTGTAAATGAAGACAAAACCATAACTTATACGCCTCATGCTGAAGCAGCAAGCAAAGCTGACAGTCAAGGAATGCTTACCGATGAGTTTACTTATACGCTTGAGATTACTAAAAATGATACTAATGAACAAAAGCAAGCTACAGTAACGGTTAATGCTTCATTTGAAAATAATTCCAGTGATGAAGCTACTGATGAAATGGGGGAACTGCTCGCATTTCCTGGTGCAGTTGGTTATGGCAAGAATAGCATTGGGGGTCGCGGGGGTCGTGTTATTCATGTGACTAACTTAAATGAATATGGAGAAGGAAGTCTTGTCGCTGCAATGGAGGCTTCTGGACCTAGAATTGTTGTTTTTGACGTATCTGGAACTATAGAGTGGACAAAGGAACATTATATAGCTAATCCAAATATTACCATAGCTGGCGAATCAGCGCCTTCCCCTGGAATAACTATTAAAGGACATACTTTTGGCATTAGAGCCTCAGAAGTTATAGTCCGCTTTTTAAGGATACGAGTAGCAGATGATGTAGATGGAAATCTTGACGGAATTAGAATAATCAATAACAAATCGAATACCACAATAGAAAATATTATTGTTGACCATTGTGATGTTTCTTTAGGAACGGATGAAAATTTAGCCTTAGCTGGCAATGCTCAGAATGCATCCAATGCATTAGCTAGCAATATTACAATTCAAAATTGCTTCATTTCTGACGGAATTGGCGAGAACAATTATGCAATGCTTATAGGACCAGGATTATCAAAAATTTCGATTATCGGAAATGGTTTCTTTAATAATGGCAATAGGGTACCCGAACACACTTACGGAGATGGCTCTAAAGGAATTGAATTTGTAAACAATATTATTTATAACTATAACCGATCTGTAACATTGAGTTTCGGACAATCAGAATTCGATTCTGTTGGCAATGTTTTCAAAGGCGATGCAGATTCTCCCCCCAGCCAAGCAGATCACGTTTACCAGCATAATGGTTACGAAAATCCTAACGGAAAAGTAACTGATGGAAAAATACATCAAAGTGATAATATACAAATTGGATTTTCATCTTATGGGATGATGAATCAACATTGGGAAGAGGTAAACCAATCCAACAGGGTGGCAGCTAGTGATTATAATCCACTGCCAGCGACCACTGTGGTAGACCACTTGTTATATGATATCGGAGCTAGTGTATTGTTCCCTGATGAAATAGGTGAGACTTTGGTAAGAGAATTTATTGATAGTTCAGGTTCTAGATACCACAATTCCACTGCCTCTGCTGGTGGGGTGCCCTATGTAGCACAAAATAAGCATTCAAGTAGTTTTGACACTGATAACGACGGAATGGCAGACTTATGGGAAATTACAGAATTTGGGACTCTTAATAGCAATTCAAGTGATGATGAGAATAATGATGGTTATACCAATATAGAAGAATTCTTTTTCTATATCAAAACAAATTAATTATGCTAATTAATCTTAATAATCGAAAATAAATACAGTTTAAACTGTTTTTTTTGATAGTATTTTAAAATGAATCATATTTGTTGGGTAACTACATCAATCTAACAGCAGTATGAAAAATATAACTAAGAAGTTATATAGAAAAACAAATGCAGGCTTTTACCTTTTAAAGCCTGCTTTTAATTTATACAACTATTTGTTATATGAGAAATATTTACCTCGTAAACACTATATCAAAAAAAAATTTAAAAAAAATTTCGGATATAAATTAGACCAACATCCAAAAACTTTAAACGAGAAGATAAATTGGCTTAAAATCAATTATCATAACCCTATAGGTAGTGATTTAGCGGACAAATTTAAAGTAAGGGAGTATATTTCAAAAACAATTGGAGATAAATATCTTATACCACTTGCCTATGCAACAGACAATCCTAAAAAAATAATTCCCGAAAATCTACCTGAGTTTCCATTTATTATTAAGACTAATCATAATAGTTCTGGTGGGATAGTTATAAGGGATAAAAAATTAATCACCAATTGGTCTAGCATTCATAACCAATTAAGAGCTAATTTACAAGATAATTATTATTGGCATGGGAGAGAACTTGTCTACAAAGACATAAAACCAATGTTAATTGTAGAGCAACTATTAGACGATGGATCCGGTCAATTCCCTGCAGATTATAAAGTTCATTGTTTTAATGGCAAAGTTAGGCTAATCAACGTTGATTTAGACAGAGGCACCCCAAATCAAACATGTAGTTGGTTTAATGCAAATTGGGAAAGGGAAATTTTCGAATGGGGAGGGAAATTAGCTGATGGTTCCTATATTAAACAAAGCAAAACTGAAATAGATAAACCAATTCCATTTAATGAAATGAAAAGTTTATCCGAATTACTTGCAAAAGACTTTAAATATTTAAGAATTGATTGGTATGTAATTAAAGGTCAACTTTTTTTTGGAGAACTTACTCTATACCATCATGGGGGAGGAAAACCAATTTTTCCAAAAGAGTGGGATTTGAAGTTAGGGAATGAATTAAATCTCACATAATGAAAATTGATTTCTCAATAGATAAGCTCAGCGGTGGTGGAGCAGAACGTGTTATGGTAACGCTAGCAAATGGTTTAAGTGAGAAACATGAGGTAAGGTTGATAACATTTACACCTGAGGATAAATATAAAGTTTCTTCAAATGTTAAACGGGTTAAATTAAATCATAAAAGTTTTAAGAACCATACTTTAAAATCCATCAATAATTTAATTAGGTATTATTCGCAAAGTCATAAGCCTGATATCTTGATAACTTTTATGCCCTACAATGCCCTAATAGCTATAGTAGTAGGTTTAATTTTACGGATTGATGTAATTGTTTCTGAGCATATCAACCATACCTTTAATAAAAAAACTAAAAAGGATTTATTCATCCAAAAAAGATTCTATCGTTTTGCAAAACATTTAACTGTATTAACAAAATATGACATTGAGTATTTTAAAAATATGAAAGCTAACGTAAGTGTTATGCCTAACCCAATTAATATACCTGATGATATAAATCCTTTCCAAAATAGAAAAAAGCAGATTTTATTAGTTGGATCACTAAATAGAATATATCAAAAAGGTTTCGATGCTTTTTTACCTGTAATAGCACCCCTTCTTAAAAAACATGAAGATTGGAAGTTGAAAATTTTAGGAAATGGGGATGAGGGAATGGCTTTATTAAAAAAAATTGCCTCTGAAAATAACATTACTAATCAAGTAATATTTGCAGGGTTTTGCTCGAACATCGAGCAAGAAATGCAAAGTTCTCAGATTTTTGTTTTACCATCAAGACATGAAGGTCTTCCAATGGGGTTAATGGAAGCTCTTAGTAATGGGATGGCATGCATTGCTTACGATTGTATTTCAGGGCCCAGTGAACTAATTGAACATGAAACGAATGGTTTGCTCATTGAGAACCAAAATGG
The DNA here is from genome assembly GCF_005144745.1 of Flavobacterium sp. ASW18X. Lineage (GTDB taxonomy): Bacteria > Bacteroidota > Bacteroidia > Flavobacteriales > Flavobacteriaceae > Croceivirga. The sequence goes on from NZ_SWKK01000022.1 coordinate 14,404, forward strand.
CAAACAAATGTTTCTTGAATTAAATAGACTTATAGAGGATTCTTATTTGCGAGAGAGACTTGCTAATAATTCTGCTGAAAGCGTAAAAAAATACTCCCTAGATGTAATTCTTAGTAAATGGGAAAATCTTTTTAACACATCAAATGGAAAATAAAAAAGAAACATTTCCATTTATTCGTTACCTAATATTAGGGTTAATCATCTGGAATTTTCCTGGATTTACTCTCGTTTATGTCAATGGAGTACTTTCTTCCTTGTTAAGCTACACCTCTTATGCACTAATATTAATATATGTTCTATTAAATGGCAAAACAGGAAATTGTAAAGAAATGCTCCTTTTTGGAGCATTATATTTTCTAATAAGTATCTTAGTGAGCCAAGCATATATTAAAGATTTATATTCATTCTATGTCTCGGTTATAAAATACTTCATAATTGTGTGGGGAGGCTACGAAGTAGTAAAAAATACAAGTTTAAAGGAGCTTTGGTTTTTCCTCTTTATAGGATCTTTATCTATTCTAGGCAATATTTCATTATTCCCAAATCCCATTGCTGATCATGGACGTTATAGTGGATTTTATTTGGATGCAAATAATGGTAGTCTCATATGTCTATTTGGTTTAGCTTTGAGTTTTAGCATGGTAAAATCTTTAGGCCTTTTTAGTAAATTAAATTTTACTTTCATGGGTTTACTTACCTTATCTAGAACTTTTATGGTAATATGGGTATTGTATAATTTAATTTCATTAAAGTTGGACATTAAGAATATCAAATTATTTGTAATCGGATTTCTAACTTTAATTTTACTTGTAACCTTTAATGATTTTCTCCCAGTTAAAAATCCAAGACTTGAAGAAATAGGAGCACTAATTAATGGAGATTCTGTAAGAAAATCATCTGCATTAGATGAAGATTCTAGGGAAGAAACCTGGGCAAGATATTATGATGACTTAATGGAAAAACCTTTTTTTGGTAATGGTTATCAATCTTTTTTAGGTTATGGTGTTGTAAATTCGCAATGGGGGGTGCATAATACTTATTTACTTATTTGGGGTGAAAGCGGAATAATTCCTTTAGTTATATTTTTAATATTTCTTTTTAAATTGACAAGATTAAGTCTTAAACAATTTAAATCAAGTCCACATTTTTTATTTATTATTTTTTCATTATCACTATTTTTCATGACCAACCATAATTTTATGACCAATGAGTATGCCTTTTTTGTATTGATGTGGGTACATAGTGGTCTTAATGAAAGGCCTAACGAAGAAGAATTTCCAAAATCCAGATTTTCATTAATTGCCTAAACATGTCGTCCTTTATAAAAAGGTTTGTTGGAATTTTAAAAGCTTTATGGTTAAAAAGTAAAGGGCAGCTGTTATCTAACATGATTACAGTGGCTATAGTCACGGTAATAGTAAAAGGTGTAACTTTTTACAAAGAAATTGCTATAGCAGAAGCGTATGGTATCTCAGAGGTTTTAGACACTTTTTTAATCGCCATTCTCATTCCTACGTTTATACAAAACGTTTTTATCAATTCTTACGGTAGTGTCTTTATACCCAACTATGTATCTGAAAAAAAAGATGTTTTAAAGGCAAAGCGTTTTCAGGCAACTAGTTTTATAATCACAAGTGGTATTACCATCGTTATTATTATTTGCACTTATTTGTTTATAGATTATTATTTAGAAATACTCTTTCCTGGGAATAGCAATATTTACTATTCTCTAATTAAAAAACAATTATGGATTATTTTGCCTTGTATTTTTTTATGGGGTATTAACTCATTAATTATAGGTTTATTAATGGTAGAGAATGAGTTTTTATACTCTTCCCTTAATGCCATATTTGTACCTATAGTAACAGTAGTTTTACTATTAAGCTGCTATTCAATTTTTAAGGAACTAACTTTAGCATATGCTATGCTTATAGGTAGTGTATTTAGTTCTCTTTATCTAATAATTGTAGGATTTTCTAAAAAAATAATAACAATTGCATCTCCAGATTTTAAAAGCTCAAATATAAAATTGCTTTTAAAGCAAATACCTGCAAAAATGTCTTCTGCTCTAATTATGGGACTTACCCCTATTGTAGATCAGTATTTCTCTGCACAATTAGCTACAGGTGCAATTGCTGCTCTAAATTATGGTAGTAAAATCCCCGTAGTAACATTATCCCTAGCAAGTGTTGTCATTGGCAACACCTTATTACCCTATTTTTCTAAAAAAGCTATTGATGGTAATTCTCAACTTTATATTTATTTAAAAAAAATTTTAAGAACCACTTTTGGCGCTATGAGTATTGTTACTATAGTCTTAGTAATAGCGTCAAAATTTATTATCACTTTAGTGTTTGAGAGAGGTACTTTTACTGCCACAGATACCGAGCAAGTATATGTAATTCAACAAATGTATTTGTTACAACTTCCATTTTATTTAGCTGCTATTATTATGAATAAATATCTAACAGCTATTAATAAAAATAATTTTCTTGTAATTTCTTCATTCGTTAGTCTTTTATTAAATATCATCTTTAATTACATTTTCATTAAATTTTTCGGAATCAAAGGGATAGCATTAGCTACGGCTTTAATATATTTAAGTAATTCAGTTTTAATTTTCCTATACATTATCAAAATCAATAAAAGAAACGATTAAGTTGAAGTAGGATTAGATTAAGAATATAAGAACAAAAACATTTTAACGTTATTAAATACAACCTGTATTTTCTTCGATTTATACTGTAATACATGATTGATAGTAAACAAGCTTACTTAAATTACATAAAACAAGATGCCTTAGCCAGAAATGAAAAGTATGATAGTTTTAAGGATAAAATTAAACAGGTATTAATACCTAATCCTACCTGGAGATTCCAGAAAATGTTAAGAAAACTCGAATTTCTTTTAAACTGTAAGAATGGTTTTTTTTGGAAGCTTTACTTAATATTTTACAGAAGAAGGTTTAATAAGCTATCCCAAAAATTAGGTTATTCAATACCCCCTAACGTATTTGGTCCTGGTCTTTGTATTTTACATTATGGAACTATTGTAGTGAACAGTAAAGCTAGTGTTGGTAAAAACTGTAGAATGGAAGTTTGTGTTAATATTGGCGCCTCTGGTGGTAACCCAAACGCTCCTAAAATAGGAGATAATGTTTACATAGCACCAGGTGTAAAAATATATGGCGACATTAAAATTGGAAATAATTGCGCTATTGCAGCCAATTCTTCAGTAAATAAGTCTTTTGACGAAGATGGTGTACTCATTGCCGGTTCACCTGCCAAAAAGATTAAAGCGATTGATATAAAAAGAATTATTAAACATATTTAAAAAAGTTATCTTTTGCGTCAAGAGGAACTTATCACCAAAAGAATTAGAGTTTTAATTTGTATTCCTACTTTGGGAGCAGGCGGTGCTGAAAGGGTGATGCTTTTCCTATCGCATCATTTAAATCCTAAATTATTTGATATCACTTTAGCTGTTATTGGTTACGAAAAGGATAATTTTTATAATCCTAAGAATGTCAAAGTAGTCTATTTAAATAGTTATCGGGTAAAAAAATCGCTTTTCAAGCTATTTATACTGTTTTGGAAACTTAGGCCAGATATTGTATTAAGTTCTCTAACTCATCTAAATTACAACTTAGCTTTAGTGTCCTATTTATTTCCAAATACAACTAACATCGCTAGAGAAACTTTTGTATTAAGTAGTGCGGAAAAATTTAATAAATGGGATGAAAAACCTTTACACAGGATTAACAAATGGGTTTCTAATTTTGCTCATAGAAAAATTAACTATTTTATTTGCCAATCTGATGATATGCGGATTGATTTACAATTAAATCCCAAATACAATGGCAAAAAGTTGGTTACGATAAATAACCCTGTAGCATCAGAAATAAAAACTAAAAACAGTATACCTCAAGTAAAACCTATACAGCTTATAACTGTAGGTAGATTGGTAGAACAAAAAGGACACAAAAGAATTTTATCATCTCTAGCCAAAATAACTTTTCCTTTTCATTACACCATTATCGGTGATGGTATTGAAAAGGAAAATATTAAAAATTTGGTAAAAAGTTTAAATCTGACTGAACAAGTTACCTTTATTCAAAAAACTACTGAGGTATATAAGCATTTATCTAAGAGTCATATTTATTTACAAGGCTCCTTTGTAGAAGGGTTTCCTAATGCCTTAATTGAAAGTATTGCAATTGGTACCCCAGCAGTGGTTTACAATGCGCCTGGAGGTATTAATGAAATTATACAAATTAATGAAAATGGTTTTATAGCTGAAACTGAGCAGGATTTTGTAATTAAATTAACTGAATTATCAAATAAACTTAATGAATTTACACCATTGAAAGTAAGCAACTACGTTAAACATAAATATAACGCCAAAGCTATCATCAAAAATTACGAAGACTTATTTATTAAAGTTTGTACTAAAGCATAAACGAAATGCAAACTGACCTTAAAATATCTATCTACATAAACTCACTCGCTGGTGGTGGTGCAGAACGTGTGGTTTCCTATTTAGCTCCTTATTTGCATAAAAAACAAAAGGTTTATGTAGTACTCAACAACGCTACTATAGCATATACATTGCCAGAAGACATACCCATTATTTATTTAAGCTCCAAGAAAGAAAAACAAAATGGACTATTAAAATTATTGAACCTTCCATTTTTAGCTTACCGCTATGCAAAGTTTTTAAAAAAAGAACAAATAACACACTCTTTTAGTCTTTTAACTAGACCATGTTATGTAAATATTATGGCCAGATGGTTTACCAACCATAACTACAAACTAATCATAAGCGAACGCAACTACCCTAGCATGCAATATCGTGGTTCTAGTGCGCAAGCCCGTATTAATAGAAGATTAGTAAAATGGCTCTATCCTAAATCCGATTTGGTGATAAGCAATGCCAAGGCTAGTGCCCAAGATTTGGTGGAAAATTTTGGTGTTAATTCAAGCAAAACAGCCACCATATACAACCCTATTGCTATAGATAGAATCAGTGCAATAGAACCAAAATCCGATTTTTTTAATACGGCTTACGTTAATGCGGTAAGTATAGGGCGATTGGTAAAAGAAAAAAACCATACTTTTTTATTAGACGCTATAGAACCTTTTAAAAATTTGCGGTTATACATTTTTGGTGAAGGGGAACTAAGAGGTTCTTTGGAGGAAAAAATAAAGAATCTAGGTTTGGAAAATCGGGTGTTTCTAATGGGATTTGAATCCAATCCTTTTCAATATCTAAAGGCTGCAGATTTCTTTTTATTTGGTTCTTTAAATGAAGGATTTCCAAACGTATTATTAGAAGCCATGTGTTGTGGACTACCAATTATTAGTACCAATTGCAAATCTGGGCCTGATGAAATGCTAGAATTAAAAGAGGCAAAAACAGATGATATTATGTTCACAGATTATGGTATTCTTACTCCAATAGAAGATGTAATTTTGATGCAGAAGGCAATACATTATGTTCTAGATTCACCAGATTATTTGGTTAAAAGAAAGCCACTTTTAAAAAGACGAATCACAGATTTTGAAAAAGAAACAATCCTAAAGTTGTATGAAAAGACTATTCTTAACTAAAAAGGGCTTGGTAAATACCAAGCCCTTTTTAGTTATAAAGTTTTAGTATTTAAAACTCCAATATCTTAAATTCTGAACGTCTGTTTTCTCTGTGTTTACTTTCTGGACAATACACGCCATCAGCACATTCATTAGTCAATTGGCTTTCTCCAAACGCTTGCGTTTTTAAACTGGCTTTTGATACACCTTGAGCCAATAAGTAATCTGTAGTACGTTTAACTCTCCGTTCTGACAACCATTGATTATAGGTATCTGTTCCGCGAGCATCGGTATACGAACTCACCTCTAGCACCAAAGAAGGATTTTCTTTTAATAGCACCACTAACTTATCTAAAGTTCTTTTAGACTCGCTATTTAGATAGGAAGAATTCAAATTAAAATAGACCAATCCTAAATCATCAATTGCATTACGCAAAGCATCTTTTTTAGCTTGTAAGGCATCTTGCTTTGCCTTTTCTGCAGCTGCAAGTTTTGCTTGTTCTTCTTCTCTTTTTAAACGCTCTGCTAATTCTCTAGCTTCTCTCTTCGCTTTTTCTGCTGCAGCAATACTATCATTAAGGCGCTGTTGCTCCGCTTGCATTTCATTAATGAAGGCCAATTTCTCTTCTCCTTTAAGAGATAAACCTTTTTCTATTCCAAAACGATAAACTACTCCGGCTGCATGTTGAATATGATTGGTAGAATTTTCTTTATTCATGGTCCATTTACCAGTAGAACTAAAATCTAGTCCCCAGTTATCTGAAATCCAAGTTCTGAAACCTACATTGGCGTTGTACGTTCCTCTACCTTGGTTATTAGCTTCTGTATAACCAGCGCCAATGCCAACATAGGGGTCAAAAAAACCCGTTTCTCCTAATATCTTATTCAAGTCGTAATTAACTCTAAAGTCAACCGCATAATAATCTGATTCTTCCGTAACTACCAACCCATCAACTACTTTGCCTTCTTGATATTTATTATAACTACCAATAGCCTCTAATCCTAAACCATTTTTGAAGTATCTTCCAATACTTAAACGAGACGGGTGTGGTACCACATTCCAGTTATCAGAAAAATTAAGTACATCACTGAATTCGGACCCAGCATCATCTACAGCATTCATTCCAACGCCAACAATCCAAGAACTTAAAACGATAGTATCTTTTTTGGTAAGAACAGGTATTTCTTCTTGTGCTTGCACAAAACAAGTGGATACCATTACCATTACTAAAGCAAGACTTATATTTTTTACATTTTTCATCATAGTGTAACTTGGGGATTACGCTGCAAATCTAATTTTTTTAAACAAACTGGATAAAATTTCCCTTTAAATCTTGCTTTCTATCGACTATCTGCTTGTTTTAGTACGAATTGCGGTAGCGTGACTTATACGCTTTTTCGTAAACTTCCTCATACAACGGTAATATATTCTGTATTTGAAACTTTTTAGAAACTTTAAAAGCATTCTCTTTAAATTCTTCTAAACGCGCATCGTCTTCTAAAATATAAAGGGCATTCTTTGCCATTTCTTCTACGTTCCCTACATCACTTAAAAACCCGGTTACACCGTGTTCATTCACTTCTGGAATACCACCTGTGTTGCTAGATACAACCGCCACTTTATTAGCCATTGCTTCTAAAGCTGCTAAACCAAAGCTTTCCGTTTCTGAAGGAAGCAAAAACAAGTCTGAGAAACAAAGAATTCTATCAATCTCATTGCTGTTCCCTAAAAACAATACTTTGTCCTCTATCCCCAATCTTTCGCACTGGCGTTCTGCTTTTTCCTTAGCTGGCCCTTCCCCTACCATTATGAGTTTGGCAGGCAATTTTTGCTGTACTCGGTAAAATATATCTACCACATCTGGTATACGTTTTACCTCTCTAAAGTTACTAATGTGGGTGATTATTTTTTCATCGTCCTTAGCCATTAAACTCCGTTGGCAATCTGTAAAACCATTATGGTATTTGCTAGAATCGATGAAATTTGGAATTACTTCAATATCGCTTTCTACATCAAAAATTGCTAAAGTTTTTTGCTTTAAATCCTCAGATACAGAGGTTACTACATCAGATTTATTGATACTAAAGGTAACTGCGGTTTTATAAAACGGATGCTTACCAACTAAAGTAATATCAGTACCATGCAAAGTGGTTATCATTGGAATATAAATATCCTCTTCTTTCAGCATTTTTTTTGCCATATACCCAGCATATGCATGTGGAATTGCGTAGTGCACGTGCAAAAGCTCTATTCCGTATTGTTTAATAGTATCTACCAACTTGCTAGATAAAGCAAGTTCGTACGGTTGGTATTGAAACAAAGGATATTTGGGAACGTGAACTTCATGAAAATGAATATTATTATTTAAAAGTCCTAAACGCACGGGTTGCTGATAGGTGATAAAATGAACCTCGTGTCCTCTTTCTGCCAAGGCTATGCCCAGTTCCGTGGCTACTACACCACTACCCCCAAAAGTAGGGTAACATACTATTGCAATTTTCATGGGTTAAATGTAGGTCTTTATTTATAACCTAATTGATAAGAGAATCATAAATAGCTTGCTGTATACGCGTTCGCAAGCCAGATTTTACCAATAGATTATTGGTCATTGTTGGGTAGGTTCTATTAGACAGAAAGACATAAACGAGTTCTTCTTCTGGATCTGCCCATGTATAAGTACCTGTAAATCCGCTATGTCCAAAACTTTCTCTAGAAACACATCCGCAGGTAGGACCACTATTTTTTAATTGTGGTTTATCAAACCCTACTCCTCTTCTTACATCTTCATCACAGAAATAGCAGGTATTAAATTTCTTTACTGTTCGCTCATTAAAAAACCGATGACCACCGTAGTATCCGCCTTGCAAATACATTTGCATAATCTTAGCCACATCTAAAGCATTGCTAAATAAACCTGCATGGCCACCTACACCACCTTGCATGGCCGCTCCCATATCGTGTACATAGCCTTGTACTCTTTTAAACCTGTAGTAATTGTCTTCTTCTGTCGGTACTATTTGAGCTCTAGGAAACTGTTCTATAGGGTTATAGGCGGTGTGTGTTGCTCCTATAGGTTTTAGTAAAAACCGATTTAGAAGTGCATCTAACCGCTCGCCATAAGTGTTCTCTATGTAATGTTTCATCACGTAATAAGCTACGTCACTATACCGGTATTTATTACTTTTTAATTCTTGTCTACCGATTCTGTTGTAAATGGAATCCTTATACGCATTAGACAAATACATACCATCAAAAACTTTGGTAGAATAGTCTGGGGAAGGTTCCCTTCTATAAAAAAAGTCCGAAGGTTTTCTGTTATCATCCAATGTACTTACATAGAACGCTATCCATGCCGGTAATCTACCGTAATGGGATAACGCCTTTAGAACGGTAACATCTTTTAATTCAGATTCTTTATAGGCAGGTATTAATTCTTGAAAAGTATTATCCAATTCAATTTTACCTTCTTCTTCCATTTTCATAACCAAAGGCAGTGTGCCTAGTATTTTAGTTACGGAAGCCAAATCAAACAAATGGTTATTGGTAATACTATCATTGGTTTCATAAATGGGTTTGCCAAAGCTTTTATTATAAATTACTTTTCCTTTTCTAGCAATCAACACTTGTGCTCCAGGATACATTAACGAGTCTAAACCTGCCTGTACCAACTTATCCACTTCTTTTAGTTTGGTACGGTCAAAACCTACTCTTTCCGGCATACTAAAACCTAATCTAGCAATAGGTTTTGTATTTATGCCTGTCCCTACCTTAAACGAAGGGTGAGCTGTTACCGGTAATTTGCCTTTGGCACCAATAGCACCAAAAATTACTTCCGCCGCCTTTTCTTGAGCTATTGCACTATTTTGATAGGCCATGACAATACCATCCATGGCAGACCAATCTTGGATATCTAAAAGTGCATAGGGCTTGGTAAAAACACTCAATATGGTATTATTTGAACGCATTCTGGCTATTTCTTGAACCCAATACTTCTCGTTTTCAGAGAACTTATGCGCTTTCCATGGACTCGCATTACTTTTATGAAAGCCTATTACTACTAAATTATAATTACGTAGTTGCTCTCTATATTCCGCAATATCTTTGGCTTGTATCACATCTACGTCTACATATGTTTTTAAGGTATTTAAAAACGTATCTCCAGATGCATCACCAAATTTAACATAAGCAATTTTTTTATTATCCAATCGGCGAACTGGTAGTATGGAAAAGTTGTTTTTTACTACCGTAATGGCGTTTTCTATCGCGTTCTCGTAAAGCAAATCATCCTCAATGGTATGCAAATCATTGACTAACCCTGCTACAACCACAGGACGATACGTATTTAACCCTACCTTATACTTCGCTTTTAATATTTTTTTTACAGAACTTTCCAATCGCGCTTCAGAAATACGACCAGAATGGTAAGCTTCCACCATTTTAGCATGAGCACTTGCCACATCTACCGGCATTAAAAGCATATCGTTACCAGCTAAAAAAGCACTTAATTCTACCTCGCCTTTAGGTGCAAATTCAGAGACCGCTTTCATATTCAAAGCATCTGTAAACACCAAACCTTTATATTGCAATGTTCCCTTAAGGTATTCTTTAATTATTTTTTTTGACAAGGAAGAAGGTAGTCCCTTTTTCGGTTCTAATGCTGGAATGTTTAAGTGTGCAACCATGATAGAGCTGATGCCAGTATCTATCATTTTTTTAAAAGGATACAACTCAATACTATCCAAACGCTCTTTACTAAAATCAAGGAAAGGAAGTGATTTATGCGAATCTGTAGCTGTATCGCCGTGACCAGGAAAATGCTTGCCAGATGCCAGTACACCTGCAGACTCCATTCCTTTGGTAAATGCAACTGCCTTACGTACTACATTTACCCGATGTTCCCCAAAAGAACGATTACCTATGATGGGGTTTTTAGGATTGATATTAACATCTAAATCGGGAGCAAAATTAATGTGCACCCCTAAACGTTTGGCATGTTCCCCAATATGCTTCCCTACCTGGGCTACTATATCATCTTTTTGTATGGCACCTAAGGTCATATTCCAAGGGTACGCAAATGTAGAATCTAAACGCATAGCTAAACCCCACTCTGCATCTTGGCCAATGAGTAGCGGTAAATTAGAAGCTGCTTGATATTGATTGGTAAGAATGGCTTGTTGTACCGGTCCTCCTTTAGAAAATATAACACCTCCAATATGATATTGTTCTATCTGTTGCTTTATTTTATCCGTAGAGGTCTTGTTTTGGTCAGAAGCTACACTAACCATAAATAGCTGCCCTATGCGCTCTTCTAAACTCATGGCATTATACTTGGTATTAACCCATGCTTTTTGTGCCAACGTATCTTTAGCCGACAGTGGGTCTATTTGGGCAAAAGAAATGTAAGTATATAAAAGGGTTAGGGTATAAAATACTAGAATCTGCTTCATAAATCGTCTTAAGAAATGAACTTAAAGCGATTAAAATTATTGTATTTCACCGATGAAACTAAGGAAAAACTGATAAAATTTATGAAAAATTAATGCATACTACATAAAACGTGCATGCCAACTTTCTGATGCAGGCACTTCCCAATGTTCTAGAAATTCCGCCTTTGTAGCCACTAAATTGTTAAATACTACCATATTTTTAGAAACCGCTTTTTGCTTCGCCATTTTTCTAAAATCTGCTAAGGGTTTGTAGGCTATGTATTCTCCTTGCTTGTAAGAAACGTTCATCTTATCTAGCAAATCTATTTGATATTCTTTTTCTAAAGCTTGTATAAAATGCACAGATGCATCAATAGAACAACCAGAAGCAGCATTAGCGGCTTGGTCAAGGCCAATAACAATAAATCTATTATAAGGCATGGTAAATCCAGCTTTCAATTCGGCACCATGTGCAGTCCATTGCGTTAAAAAAGCTTCGGTTTTAGCCTTTATTTCAGAAAGTTCGTTGTCTGTTATCGTCCGGTTACATTGATAAATCCACACTCGCGCCTCATCTGGCAAAGATTCAAAATCTACTAACATACTAAAGCGAATTGGCTAAAAGTTCTGCAACGTCTAAAACCGTAACACTGTCTTCTTTTTCATGTGCTTTAATACCGTCTGTCATCATAGTATTACAATAAGGACAACCTGTTGCAATAATATTAGGATTTGTTTCTAAAGCATCCTTAGTACGCATCACATTAATATCCATATCCCCTTTTTCTGGTTCTTTGAACATTTGTGCACCACCAGCACCACAACATAAAGCACCATTTTTATTGCGCTTCATCTCTACCAACTCTGCGTTGGTTTTTCCTAATACACTTCTTGGTGCATCAAAAACTTGATTGGCCCTACCTAAGTAACAAGGATCATGAAAAGTAATACGTTTTCCTTTGTATTCTTGCCCCGTTATGGTTAAACGGCCTTTATCTATCAACTCTTTTAGGTACTGCGTGTGATGGATAACATCATACTTCCCACCCAGACTAGGATATTCATTTTTAAAGGTATTGTAAGAATGTGGATCACAGGTGACAATTCGCTTTATCTCGTACCCATTTAATATTTCGATATTCATCATGGCTTGCATTTGAAACAAAAATTCGTTTCCTGCACGCTTAGCTACATCTCCTGTAGAACTTTCTTCTGGGCCCAAAACGGCGAAATCTACCTCGGCTTTATTTAATAACTTAACAAATGCTCTTGTTATTTTTTTGGCTCTATCATCATAACTACCGGCGGAACCTACCCAAAATAAAATCTCTGGCTGTTTACCTTCAGCCATGAATTGTTCCATGGTTTTTACCTTAAGCTGCTCACTCATAATACTACATTTATTCGTTTACCCAATTTAAACGGTCCATTTGATTGTAAGGCCAAGGAGCTCCGTTGTTCTCGATATTAGACATCATATTATTCAGCTCCGTAGGTGCGGCAGATTGTTCCATTACCAGATACCTGCGCATTTCTACAATAATAGATAACGGGTCAATACTTACCGGACAGGCTTGTACACAGGCATTACACGTAGTACATGCCCAAAGTTCTTCTCTAGTAATGTAATCATCTAACAATTGTTTACCATCTGGCACAAGGGTTCCTTTGTTAGCATCTATATTTTTACCCACCTCTTCTAGACGGTCACGGGTATCCATCATTATTTTTCTTGGGCTTAATTTTTTTCCGGTTTGATTTGCCGGGCATTCTGATGTGCACCTTCCACACTCCGTACAAGTGTACGCGTTCATTAATTGCACCCAATTTAAATCCATCACGTCAGAGGCACCAAATTTACCAGGCTCAGCAGCATCGTCACCACCAGCATCTGTTGCAAATGGGTCTGCGTTTGGATCCATCATTAACTTTACCTCCTTGGTTACTGCTTCTAAATTATCAAACTGACCTTGTGGCTTTACTCTACCATAAAAAGTATTTGGAAAGGCTAATAAAATGTGTAAATGCTTGGAATAATAAAGGTAATTTAGAAAGAATAATATTCCTAGGATATGTATCCACCAAGCGCCACGTTCTATAGCTATTAGCGTACCTTCTGACATTCCTTGAAATATAGGCGCTAAAAATTGACTTATTGGAAATGAACCAGCTTCAACATAATGTTCAGCTCCCATTTGTTGTAATTGGTAGTCTGCACCATTCATGGTTAAGAATAGTACCATTAACACCAATTCTATGTATAGAATAAGGTTACCATCCTTTTTTGGCCAACCTTCCATTTCTGGCTTTAAAAATCTTTTTAAGCGAATTACGTTTCGTCTTAGCCAAAAAATTACAACCGCAACAATTACTAAAAAGGCTAAAATCTCAAAAGACCCGATTAAAAAGTCATAAGCACCACCCAAAAAAGCAAATAGCCTGTGTGTACCTAGTAAACCATCTAGGATGATTTCTAAAACTTCTATATTAATGATAATAAAGCCTACATAAACAATTATGTGTAGAATACCAGCTATTGGTCTTACCACCATTTTGGTTTGGCCTAAAGCTATCCGAGCCATGTTCTTCCAACGCTGCGCGGAATCTCCGCTTACATCAGCATCGTGACCAAGTTTAATGTTTCTAATTAATTTACGAACATTGTTGTAGAAAAACCAGACCCCAAAACCAAGGGCCAAGGCAAATAAAATATTAGGTATGTACTGCATAGTTTAGTTAATCTTCTTCTTCTCTGCAGCAGGATCATCTTCTGGCAACTCGTACTCTTTTTGCTTTTTTCCAAAAACGGATACATTTACATATCGTTTTGGATTCAGACGAAAATCCTGCAATAATAAGTCCAGTTCTCTAGAGGCATCAGATAAGTTATTGTACAACTCATCATTTTTTGCCATTTTGCCTAGAGTTCCTTCTCCATTTTCAATATTGGCCAGCAATATATTTAAATTTTTGACAGTATTTTGCAATTCTTTAACAGTTTTTGCTAATCCTGCATTAGAAAGTGAGTCTGATAATTTGGAAAAGTTGCTAGTTATGTGGTCTATATTTTTAATAGAATTATCTAACTGCCCTTTATTTTGGTCTAGCAGTTGATCTAATTTGTTGGCACTACCTTGGAAAGATGCTACCAATTGGTTTAAACCCACAATAGTTTGCTGCAATTGTTTTTTGGTAGGGTCATCTAAAATTTCATTAATATTAGTAAGTAGAGAATCCGCTCCAGAGACCGCTCCTTCTACCTTCATCTGTAAGGGTGTTAATTTTTGCTGTACTAATTCTGTTAAACCAGGTTTAGAGGCTGCGTTTAAAGTATCTCCAGATTTGGCGCGTGGAGCATTATCAAAAGCGGGTATAATTTGTAAGCCTTTACCGCCTATAATACCCGTATCAAAAAGTTCTACTTTACTATTGTTAGAGAAGTCAAAATCATTGTTAACATTAAAGGTTACCAATAATTTACCGCTTTCGTCTTTAAACTTAATATCGGTAACACTACCCACTACCAAGCCATTAAGCATAACTTGGGTTCCATTTTGTAAACCGCCTACATGGTCATAAACGGCGTAAAAAGTGCGCGAATTATCAAAAACTGAGGAGGATTTTAAGTAGCTAAACCCCATTACAACGGCAAGAATTCCTAAAAGGACTAAAATACCCGTCTTTACTTCCCTAGATAATTTCAAAAGATATCTTTTTCGGTTCTAAACAAAATTAGCAATAAATTTTTAAGGATAACCTACTCTTTTGACACAGTTTTTAACGCTTCTGCCATGGTTATACGTGTACCATTCTTATAAGCTACAATATAAGATGTGGTGTAGCCTTTAGCATCCGCATTGGATTTCAACAATTTAGCCTTTAAGTAAGAAGGTGTACTACCATACATATAACGATACATGTTTTTAACTGGTTCCTTAGATAATTCTGATAAACCTTTAAAATTCTCGGCTTTTAGAGGAATTACCTTAGAACTGGCCATTAATTGCACTTTAAAAGTCACCCCTTCTACAGCAACTTCTTCCGTTGCCTTTGGTTGATCTACAACCGCTTCTGGCTCCTTTGGTGTTGGCACCACTTCTTTTTTAGGCGGGGTAATTTCATTAACCTCTGGTTGTTTTGTACTTGTTACAATTTCCTCATTAGCTTTTTCTATAGGTTGTTCTATTATGGGGGTAACCTCTTCTAAACTACTATCCACACCATTTTTATAATTTAATACGGCTTTAGCTATAGCACTACCCATCAACTTTTTACCCTTATCACTATTTAAAAAAGCTCCTTCACTTTTATTAGTCAGAAATCCAGTTTCTACTAAAACACTTGGCATAAATGTCTGGTGCAAAACAATAAAACCAGCTTGTTTCACCTTTCTGTCTTTACGTTTTAATTGATTTACAAAATTGTCTTGTAAAAGTTTAGCTAACGCGATGCTTTGTTCTAAAAATTCTTCTTGCATCACAGTCATACCTATAACAGACTCGGGAGAATTAATATCGTATTTATCATAGGTTTGCTCATAATTATCTTCTAGATAGATTACGGAGTTCTCCTTTTTAGCTACCTCAAAATTCTGCTTGTTGGCATGCAATCCTAAGACAAAGGTACCTGCACCATGGGCGTCTGATGTATGAGAATCACAATGTACAGAAACAAATAAATCTGCATTTGCCCTATTTGCAATTTGTCCTCGTTCATATAAATTAACAAAGGTATCATCTTTCCTAGTGTAAATTACCTTTATATCTGGATGCTGAGAGAGAATGCGCCCAGTTTCTAACACAATATCTAAAGCTATATTTTTTTCTAAATATCCGTTACCAAGATTGCCAGGGTCATGCCCTCCATGCCCCGCATCTAAAACTATAATAAACTTATCGCCATTTTGTTTTTCGGTATTATTTTTGCGGAATGAAAAAAGTAATAAAACAAATCCGAAGACTATGGTAAAAACTAACCGGTTTCTATTCATAAGAATACTCGTTTTTTAATATCCCTTAGAGGTTAAATTTATGGTAACACCTCCTCATCAGAATAAAAAATATATGTAAGTTTGACTTCCAAAAATTAAGCCAAACTTCGACAAAAATAGGATTAATCATCTTGCAAACAAATAAACACCCGCTACTTTTCTTTATTCTGCTTGCGTTTGTCGGCATCTTTGCAAAGGCTCAGGAATTGCCTATTGTACCCTTACCAATTAAGAATACACAAGACTCTATTACCGCCCCCTTATTGCCACCTAATATTTTAAATGATTCTATTTTGGTGGTAGATACGCTTGCCCTAGATTCTACCAAGAATAAAAAGCCTTTACTGTTAGATGTAATTGAGTACAAGGCAAAAGATTATGTAAAACTGAGTCAGAAAGACCAAAAAATATACCTCTATAATGAGGCTGAAATCTATTACCAAGACACAGAATTAAAAGCTGGTATTATTGTAATGGATTACATAAAAAACGAAGTTTATGCTGGTAGAATTAAAGATAGCACAGGTGTCTACACCCAAAACCCCTATTTTAAGCAAGGAGATAATGTAGTTATTCCAGATTCTATCCGTTTTAATTTTGACACCCAAAAAGCATTAATTTGGAACTCTAGAACCGAACAGCAAGCGGGGCTGGGTTCTATAGGTAGCGATGCTATGAAAGTACTAGCAGCCATCACTAAAAAAGAAAATGATTCTGTTTACTTTTTAAAAGATGGTAAAATGACAACCGCTAAAGATACTGTTGACCCAGACTACTATATAAAAATTAGTAAAGCAAAGTTTGTCCCTGGCAAAAAAATAATTGCAGGGTTTAGTAACATGTATCTGGTAGATGTACCCACACCAATTGCATTACCATTTGCTTATTTTCCCTTGACAAGTGGCCGCTCTGCTGGTTTAATTTTCCCTACGTTTACACAAGACCCCAACCGAGGTTTCTCTTTACAAAATGGGGGATATTACTTGCCTATTAGCGATTATGCAGATATTAGCATGATGGGCGATTTCTTTACGAATGGTAGTTATGGCATACGCATGCAATCCATGTACGCCAAAAGATATCGGTTTAGGGGAAATATAAATTTTAGATTTGAGAATCAAATTACCAGTCAAAAGGGGTTTAGTGATTATAGCCGGAGTACTTTATACAATTTACAAATTTCGCATTCACAAGATGCAAAGGCCAATCCAAATTCCAGATTTTCAGCTTCTGTAAACTTAGGTAGTAGTCAATATTACACCAATTCTTTTAACCAAATCAATATACAGAATACTCAAAATAACAATTTATCCTCTTCCATAACTTATAGCAAGACATTTCCAGAATATCCTTCTGTAAATGTAAATTTAACGGCATCTCACAATCAAAATACCAGAAGTCAAGAGGTCAATTTAACCTTACCCACCCTACAAGCAAGTATGGAACGTATTTTTCCTTTTGCGAAGCGCGATGGCATAAAAAAAGGGATTATACAGAATGTAAATTTTCAATACAATGTAAGAGCAGAGAACCGAATTAGGACAACAGATTCCTTGATGTTTAGACCAGGAATGTTTGATGATGCACGGGTTGGAGCAAGACACACGCTACCCATAAGTACCAACTTTAAAGTAGCGAAGTACTTTAGCGTTACCGTTGGTGGTAATTATGAAGATGTTTGGTCTTTAGAAACCTACCAAAGAGGTTTAGACCCAGAGAATCCTGACAGTAATACAGAAGTAGTTCTGGATACTATTTCTGGTTTTGACCGTTACAACAGATACGGTTTATCTGCCAGTGTAGGAACTACACTATACGGCACCTTCAATTTTGGCGAAGACAAGAAAATACAAGCCATTCGCCATGTAGTTAGACCCCAGATTGGTTGGGCCTATACGCCATCTTTTGAACAATTTTATGATTCTTACACGGACAATAATGGTGAAGAAGTATTGTACAGTAGATTTGAAGGCACATTAAATGGTGCACCCAGTTTAAATAAAGCAAACTCTGTTACTTTTTCTTTGCAGAATACCTTAGAAGCTAAAGTAAGAGATAAAGACAGTACTAAATTAGAGCCCAAGAAAATTCCAATCCTTAGCAATTTAAATTTTTCTACGTCTTATAATTTTGAGGCCGATAGTTTAAAATTAGCTCCGGTGAGTCTTAATGGAGGTACCTCTTTTTTAGACAAAAAATTGACCTTAAATTTTTCTGGTAGCTTAGACCCATATACCATCGATAATAACGGAAGAAGGATAAATACCTTAAACGTTAAAAATGGAGGTAGTTTATTTAGACTTACCCGCGCTTCTTTAAATATGCGCTATTCTATAAGTAGTGATATGTTTGGCAAGGATAGAAAAAAAGATGACGAAGATGACCCTGCAGAAGAAGCTAGCGATTACTACCGTGCAGCCAGTGGTGGTAGAACAGATGATTTATTCGGTGCTGGTTTTGATCAAAGCAGGTACCAACAAAAAGAAACCGATGGTGATATAGAAAATCCTGTGTATGGCACTAAAATTCCTTGGGATTTTAGTTTGCAATTTGCTGCGGGTTACTTAAACTCAAACCGTCAAAATCAATTTAACACTGCGTCTTTAATGTTTAGTGGCAATGTACAGCTGGCTCCCCGCTGGGATTTAGGCGTATCTTCTGGATACGACTTTGTAGGCAAGGGATTTGCTCAAACACAATTTAGATTCTCTAGACAATTAAAAAGTTTTGATCTTAGGTTTAATTGGGTGCCTTTTGGCAGTAATGAACGATGGGATTTCTTTATTGGTATTAGCAGCTCTATCCTTAGCGACCTTAAATATGATAAGCGTAGCCAGCGCGTGCTACGTAGGTAGCACTCCACAACAATAAAATTAACTTGGTAATTTTTTATTACCATGTGTTGTACTTACTTTTAATAGCAATATACAACATGACAAAGTATGAAAAAAATTATCAATACGCCCAATGCCCCTGCACCTATAGGCCCTTACAACCAAGCTACATTAATTAAAGACACGCTTTACGTTTCTGGACAAATACCTATTGACCCTAAAACTGGAGAATTGATTTCTGGTGATATACAGGCCGAAACAAAACAATCTATGGAAAATTTAAAAGCCATTCTTGCTGCTGCAGATATGACTTTTGAGCATGTAGTAAAGGCCACTATATTCATAAAAGACATGCATCAATTTGCACAAATTAATGAAGTGTATGGCAATTACTTTAATCCAGATACTGCTCCTGCAAGGGAAACAGTAGAGGTAGCGAACTTACCCAAGTTCGTTAATGTAGAGATTTCTCTGATTGCTGTTAAATAGTACTGCGGTGAAATTCCACCAGACCATCAATAGGGCGTCTTCTAACGACGCCTTTAATTAGGTCATTTCGCTCTAAAACAGTGGTCAATTCTTCTTCTAAAAAGTGCGAAATGCTACCTACAAAGTGGATTGGTACTTTTGTAGCCAACTCAAACTGCATAATATTGTTATTTACAAACTGCTGCAGTCCTTTATCTATAACACCTTTGCAGTAAGGGTGCTCCTTGTTTTCTATGATAAAACGAGCAAATGTTGCTAAGTAGGTATTTGGATTGGGTTGTTTGTATAAATGCTCTTTAATATGATCCGCCTCTAAATTGTATTCTTTAGCGAATTTTATGCCCAAATCTTGCGGCATTTTATGGTAATAATAGTCTCGCAACAACTTTCTGCCAAAAAAGTTACCACTACCATCATCCATTAATATATAACCAAGAGCTGTTACTTTCTGGAACAGTTGGTGACCATCGTAATAGCTACAGTTAGAACCTGTACCTAGAATACATACAATACCCTGTTCCCCTATTTTTGTAGTAGCATAGATAGCTGCATAAGTATCTTCTCTTACATCTGCTTTTGCTTGCGGAAAGAAGTCTTTAAAGATATCTCTTAAAAAAGTCTTCATACGTTCTGTTCCACAACCTGCACCATAAAAATGTAACTGAGTAACCTTATCCCTGTTCTTAGCCAATTCAAAATTATTAGCCAAACGGTCCCAAATTACTTCTCTAGTTAACACTTCTGGACTAAGCCCTAATGTTTGGGTCATGAACAGTTGTTCCCCATTGCTATCCAATGCAATCCAATCAGATTTGGTTGCACCACTATCTACAATTAGTATCATATGAGAAAAAGTATTCCTAAAAACGGATAAAATCCGTTTTTAGGAATAGGTTTAAATTTATAAACTGTTTACGTGCAACATTAAATCGCACATCTTGTTAGAGAAACCAGCTTCGTTGTCGTACCAAGAAATCAACTTGAAGAATTTTGAATTCAGCTCAATACCCGCACCAGCATCAAACGTACTCGTGTGAATATCTGAAACAAAATCTTGAGACACTACATCTTCTTCTGTATATCCTAAAATACCTTTAAGTTCTCCTTCAGAAGCTGCTTTAAAAGCCTTTTTAATTTCTTCGTAAGAGGTTTCTTTTACCGTTTTAACGGTTAAATCTACTACAGAAACGTCTGCCGTTGGCACCCTAAATGCCATACCCGTAAGCTTTCCATCTAATTCTGGAATTACTTTACCTACCGCTTTTGCTGCGCCTGTAGAAGCAGGTATAATATTTAACAACGCAGAACGACCACCTCTATAGTCTTTTCTAGAAGGACCATCTACCGTTAATTGCGTAGCAGTAGTAGCGTGTACAGTAGTCATCAATGCCTCTTCTATACCAAAGTTATCATTTACAACCTTAGCTAAAGGTGCTAAACAGTTTGTAGTACAAGATGCATTAGAAACAATCTTATCTGATGCTTTTACCTCTTTATGGTTAACCCCCATTACAAACATTGGAGCATCTTTAGAAGGCGCAGAAATCACTACTTTTTTTGCACCACCATCTATATGGTATTGTGCAGTTTCTAAGGTGGTAAAGATACCTGTACATTCTGCAACAACTTCTGCACCAGCCTCGTCCCACTTTAACCCTTTAGGATCTTTCTCTGCTGTAATTCTGATTGTATTACCGTTTACAATTAAGTTCCCATCTTTAACTTCTACTTCACCGTCAAATTTACCGTGAACAGAGTCATATTTCAACAAATAGGCTAGGTGCTCTACATCTAACAAATCGTTGATTGCAACAACCTGTATGTCACCTCTTTTAACGGTAGCTCTAAAAACTAATCTACCGATTCTACCAAATCCGTTTATACCAATTTTAACTTTTGCCATGTTTATGTATTTATATTATGTTGTCATTATATCAGAAACTCGTATAAGTTCCTCGTCTATTGCCGTATGTGCTTTAATTGCTTCGCTGATAGGAGTTAAAATTAACTTATTATCACGGATACCTACCATATAATTGGTTTTACCTTCCACAAGAGATTCTACTGCCTTTACCCCCATTCTACTTGCCAAAACCCTATCAAAACAGGTAGGATTACCACCACGCTGCATGTGGCCTAATACAGAAACACGTACATCATAAATAGGTAAATGCTCTTCTACATACTCCTTAAGCTCAAAAACATTTTTACCTGTCTTATCACCTTCTGCAACAATTACAATACTAGAAGATTTACCAGAAGCCTTACTACGCTTAAGCGATTCTAACAAACGCTCTAAACCTAAGTTTTGTTCAGGAATTAAGATTTCTTCTGCTCCAGCACCTACACCAGCATTTAAGGCTATGTGACCCACGTCTCTACCCATTACTTCTACAAAGAATAAGCGATTATGGCTACTTGCAGTGTCTCTAATCTTATCTATAGCTTCTACAACGGTATTAATAGCAGTATCAAAGCCCAGTGTATATGTAGTTCCTAGAATATCATTATCAATGGTTCCAGGAATACCAATCACCGGAAAATTAAATTCGTCGTTAAGTTTTAGCGCGCCAGTAAAGCTTCCATTACCCCCAATAACCACAACAGCATCTATGTTGTTTTTCATAAGTTGGGCGTGCGCTTTTTTTCTACCCTCTGGGGTACGGAACTCCTCACAACGTGCAGATTTAAGGATAGTTCCTCCTTTATTAATTATGTTATTTACACTACGGGCATTCATTTCTTTGAAATCCCCTTCTATCATTCCTTGATACCCCCTGTAAATTGCAACGCATTCCAATTTCATGAAGGCGCAGGTTCTTACAACGGAGCGGATTGCTGCATTCATACCTGGGGAATCACCACCAGAAGTAAGCACAGCGATTTTGTTGATTTTATCGGCCATTTTAAAAATTGAAAGACCAAAACTAGCAAACTTCAATAAAGTAAAAAAGGACTAACCACCCTAAATTATCAAGAATATGTTTTTCAAACGATTTCGTTGAAAATTAATCACATTTTCTTAAAATTATTATGAATTATTTATTGGAAACAGCCGATTTTGTTCGGAATTTGATGAGTCCATTTTCTCCCAAAGTTCCTTCTTGATTTGGTTGTTCTGGTTGTGGTGCTTCTTCTGGTTTTTTCTGAAATATTTTTTGCATTAATTCTCTAAACGTATTAAAATCAACCTGATAAGACAAGCCAACTCCCTGTGTATAGCCCTGTACATCTGATAGAAACTGATAAATCTCGTTTTCCCTGTTAAATATCTTAGCACTAAGGGTTCCTTCTTCATTTAACAAGAACTGGACTTCCACATTACCAGCAACTACAGTTTCTGAAACGCCGCTTACAGGCACCCCAACTTTACCATTAACCAACACACGGTCAGATATTTTTGTAGTTACAGATAGCCCTATCCTGTCTTCTGTGTCTATACCCGCATTAATATCTTGATAACCTTGCTCGTAAGACAAACCAAAATTTAGTTTATCATTACTACTCCCTAAAACAGAATTTAAGATACCCGAAGCTGTCTGTATTAGATTCCCTGTTACTGCTTGCTGATTTATGCCAAAACTTTCGTTCACAAAAGAACCTTGTGCCATTAAAGAAAAAGCATTGTTACGTTCAATTGTTGGATCCTGCAACTTATATTCCAATTCCGATTTTACTACGGAGTTGGTCCCGGGAAAATCAATATTAAAGTCAATATTCGGATTCTCCAACTCGCCCGTTAGGCTCACCAAAACTTCCGTAGGTATGTTACGTGTATACCCTGCTCCATCTAATAAAGGAGCTGGATTGGCATTTAACGCATAAATAGCCTCTAAACTCAATACAGCAGCTAAGGGATCTTGTTCCCACCTAATGGTCCCACCAGGCTTCACACTAAAACGTTTATCTATGAGACCGCCATATTTGTAATGATATTCACCTGTAACCACAACAAATTCCCCATACATATTAAATTTACCATTGGTGTTAATCTCCATCAGTAAAAGACCTTCTCCTGTACCTCTTAGCAAACTTCCATTTTGTTGGTCTACAATAATTTCAACTTCCGCATCTGGTGTCACTGCCAAATCAAACATCATTTCTATACCCTGAAAATCACTTATAGCCTTATCTTGCTCTACCCGTTTACCATTATTTTCTTCTATAAAATTGATAAAGGAATAATCCCCAACACTTGTGACATCACTCAACGGAATTTTTAAAACAGTTCCTCTTGCGGTAGCGCCATCAAACTCAATATTTAAGGCATTGGTTGGACCGTAAATACTTCCTTTACCATTTACAAAACCCGTACCGTAATACAAGGCGTCTTCTTCAAAATCTGTATTTAGAATCAGTAAGCGGTCACCATTGGTATCCACGTTTAGGTCTAAAGTCCAATCTGCAAATTCTTTATGGCTAATTGTACCATTTAGTGTGCCTTTTGTGTTCTCCGCTACATCTGTTAATTGTATATCTTCAAAAGCAAAGGATTGGTTAAACAGCCGTACCCTAGAAAGCGGTGCAAAATTATAATCTACATTCAATTCTTTTACCCCTAACCCAGCATCCGTTAGGGTTAATAAACCATTAATATCTGGGTTATTAATATTCCCTGTTATGCGAGCATCTCCACTGACTTCTCCTCTAATATTACTGATAACATCTTCGCCCAAAGGAGCAAATGGTTTTAAATCAAAATTGTTAAGGGAGGCTAAAAGTTCTAGCGTGGTTTCTTTTTTAGAATTGAACAATTTTCCATTAATCCCTAAAACCTCTTGTCCATCCTTGTTTATCCAAGAATTAACCCCAAATTCTGTTAGATTATTATTCCCAAAAATAACCAAATCCACATCTCCTAGCACATAATTATTTACGGCAAAATCTTGAATTTCCATACTCGAAGATGGTAAATACTTGTTGTTCTTCTGTAGAATATTTAGAAAGCCATTGACTTTGCCATCTAAACGCAAACTATCAATATTGGGCGTAATTTTATTTAGAGACACTATTTTAAACTGCAACTCTAAATCTTTGTAGGTAGAATCCGCAAGTTCTCCACGCAATCTAATTTGTTCATCATTGTTATTATTCATTACAATCTCTTGAATCTGAATACTATCCAAAGAATTATTTACAATGACTTTATTTTTTTGATTCCCCTCTTTATTTAGAATCCATTTATTACCCTTAAAGCTAACATCTGACGTTTTTAGACCTATTACAGATTTATTCTCCTTGTTAAATGTGTGATAAAAATTAAGGTTATAACTATCATTATATTCACTGCCACCTTTAAACTCTGTTCTAAAAAACAAAGTATCTTTTAAAGTTGTGTTGATTAAACTAAAATCTTTAATGTCATAATAATTAGTAGCCAAATCATCTACCGCTAAGAATGTATTGTACAGTGGATTTTTATTATCAATCTTAAGTTCCACATTGGTCAACTCGTTTTTATAAGCCTCTATAAATGGAGATTTAAATGTTAGTTTAAAATCGCCTTCATCGGCAACGATTTTTCCTCTGATATAAGTATCCGGACCAAACGCCACTTCTGGAAAAAAAACATCAACAATTTTATTATAAATTCTAAAGTTAAAATCTATTTTTTGACCTTCAGAAATCTCAAACGGTTTGTAATTAGTGTAGATGCTACCAACAGAATTCTGTACCAGCTTACCTAACTCTTTAATTTTAAAATCGCCCCGCATATAACCTGTGATAATATCTGGCGATTCTATCTCTATGTTTCGGATGCCTTCAGAATCTTTGGATGACGAGATAGCAAAATCATCAAAATAATAGGTGTCATTAGCATTTTGATAGCTAGTACTTCTAAATTTAATATCACCTATCAAGTTATCTAAGTCGTTCCCCGTAATATCCATGTTTACTTCTCCCTTAAAAATAGATACGCTATCCTTAATAAAGTTCAGTTTTTTAAAATCCGCGTAGTCAACAGCGGCAATAAAATTAAAATTGTTTTGCTCCTCACTTAAATCTGCCAACCCTTTAAAGCTAAACTGCAGGTTCTCATCTTTACCCACCAAACTACCATCAAAAAGTTCTTCTTTAAAAATACCAGACATTTTAATGTTGTTGTACTCGTAATTGTTAAAGACGATACTATATATTTCTCCTATAGCCTCTGTATTTAAATAATCTGCAGTAAAGCCACGACCTTCTACGTTTACATCTAAGGAAGTTTTACCTAGTGATGGATTTTCTAAAAAAGAACCCAAATCAAAATCTATTAAAGAAATAAACCCACGATAACTAGCATCATCTATCTGGTCTATATTGGTCATCTGTAAATCTGAATAACTACTACCAATAGCTGTGGTAAGGTTTATTTGTGCATCTACAGAAGTTTCTGTTACCTCTGCATTACCCCGTACAGTAAATTGACCAAATTTTTGAAATGAAGAAGGTATGGTCTCTCCCAGAATTTTTGGCAGCAAAGCACGTAATTGATAATAACTAGAGCTTACATCATCCATCTTAGCGGTCATCTTAAAGGGCTCCATGTCGTTAAACATATTTTTAAAGACAAAATCTCCTCTAATGCCTGTATTATCAGAAAACAATAATAAATCATTTACACCAAGCTCATTTAATACGCCATCAAAATTTGCCGTGAAGGTGGCTGTCTTATTTTGCCCAAATTCATTAAAATACCGATTAAGCTCGTTAAAAGCAACGGTAGATTCATTAAAAGATGCCGCTAACTGTACTTTGTTTATAAAATCCTGAAAATCTTCTCTTTTATAAATAAAAGCCAATTCTCCATGTAAATCAGACTCCGGAGTTTTAATCAATAGTGAATCAAATTGCATCCGTTCTTTAGTATACCTAAAATTGGTTTGCATTTGTTGCATGCGGATTCCTTTCTCTGTATCAAAATTCAAATCGCCAATGGCAACATCTACCTCTGGCCCTAGAATTTGAAATGCTGTAGCCGCCAGGTTTAGATTAAAAAAATTTAAAATACCTTTTTGTTCTAAATTATCATTTACCAACTTATACCTACTATTTTGCAAATTGATAGCTTCTGCAGACATATAAAAGGGTGGTGTGCCAGGAGGTCTTGGTTTACCATCATCTAACTTTTCTACAAATACATCTAGATTGGTTTTAGATTCTCCCTCATAAGTATGCATTTTAAAATAAAGCCCATCTACATCTATAGTTCCAAACTCTAATCTGCTTTTAAATAGATTACGGGCGCTAAGCACAGATGTAGAAAGTTCTTTTACGTGTATTAAGGTGTCTTTTTTATAATCTTCTACATACACTCCTTTGAGTGCTGCGTTTAGAGTAAAGGGAGAAAACTTAAGTTTATCTATGTTAATATTGGTTCCAAACTCTTTATTAATTTGCTCAGTAGCATATTGGGCTAATTTGGTTTGTACTATCGGCAAAGAAAACACTACGGTAGTTAGTACCCCCACCAATAAGATGACCAATAAAAGTCGGATAAGTATTTTTCTAAGTTTTTTGATAGGTCCTAAGCGTTTATCTTTGTATGAACAAATTTTATTCCAAAGCCAGTGGACAATTCTAAAAAATACATACTAGCCATAGAATCTTCTTGTGATGACACATCTGCAGCCGTTTTATGCAACAATACGGTGCTGAGCAATGTCATAGCCAACCAAGAGATACATGAGCAATATGGTGGTGTTGTACCTGAGTTGGCCTCAAGGGCGCACCAACAAAATATTGTACCTGTGGTACACCAAGCTTTGGTTAAAGCAAATATCGATAAAAAACAGCTATCTGCCATAGCTTTTACTAAAGGTCCAGGACTTTTAGGATCTTTATTGGTTGGCACCTCTTTTGCCAAGTCTTTAGCCCTTGGTTTAGACATTCCGTTAATAGAGGTTAACCACATGCAAGCCCATATTTTAGCTCATTTTATTAAAGACGATGCTCAAAAAGAACCTCCTTTTCCTTTTCTTGCCATGACAATTAGCGGTGGGCATACCCAAATTGTTTTGGTCAAAGACCATTTTACAATGGAGGTTTTAGGTGAAACACTAGATGATGCTGTTGGCGAAGC
Organism: Flavobacterium sp. ASW18X; assembly: GCF_005144745.1. Lineage (GTDB taxonomy): Bacteria > Bacteroidota > Bacteroidia > Flavobacteriales > Flavobacteriaceae > Croceivirga. The sequence goes on from NZ_SWKK01000022.1 coordinate 41,797, forward strand.
TTTTGACAAAAGTGCGAAGCTTTTAGGATTGCCATACCCTGGAGGTCCTTTGATAGATAAATATGCTAAAGAGGGTAATCCGTTACGATTTGAGTTTCCAAAACCTAAGGTAGAAGGGCTAAATTTTAGCTTCAGTGGCTTAAAAACGAGTATTCTTTATTTTATACAACGAAACACCCAAAAGAACCCCAATTTTATAAAAGAAAATTTAGCTGATATCTGCGCCTCAATACAGCATACTATTATTACTATTTTAATGCAAAAATTGAATAGGGCTGTGAAAGAAACCGGAGTAAAACACGTAGCCATAGGTGGCGGTGTAGCTGCCAATTCTGGGATACGAGCAAAACTTAAAGAGGCGGAAGAAACCAAAGGATGGCAAACTTACATCCCAAAATTTGCGTATTGCACAGATAATGCAGGGATGATTGGCATAGTAGGCTATTTAAAATTTTTAAAAGGGGAATTTGCAGCACAAAATGTTGCTGCTCAGGCCCGCTATAAAATCTAATTATAGTCATGCAGTTGTTCTACAATTCAGAAATTAACGCTAAGAAAGACACTTTTACGTTTGACAAAGACGAAAGCAAACATATTGCACGTGTACTTCGGAAAAAGGAGGGTGACCTTTTACACATTACCAACGGTAAAGGTGCGCTCTTTACTGCCTCTTTAACACTTGCAGACCAAAAACGTTGCGAGGTAGCGATAACAAAGGTAGAACAGCACGCAGCACGTAAATATCATTTACATTTAGCGGTTGCCCCCACTAAAATGAACGAACGTTTTGAATGGTTCCTAGAAAAGGCAACGGAGATAGGCGTTACAGAGATAACCCCTATTCTCTGCCACCACTCGGAACGAAAAGTAATAAAACCAGAACGTTTTGAAAAAGTATTGCAGTCCGCAATGAAACAGTCTTTACAGACCTATTTACCAAAATTAAATCCACTAATACCACTTACTGATTTTATTGCTACGCATGAATCCACTCAAAAGTTTATAGCCCATTGTGAGGAGTTGGATAAAAAAGAACTAAAAGACCTAGCTAAACCTAATTGTGCTAGCACAATTCTTATTGGACCAGAGGGCGATTTTTCTCCTGAAGAAATAGAACAATCCTTAAAAAATGGTTACAAAGCAGTGGCACTTGGCAAAAATCGTTTACGCACAGAAACTGCTGCAATTTTTACGGCAGCAACCATGGCATTACTTAATAATTAGCCAGAATTTATTTCTACCTTTAGCACTTACAAGAGGTTATAGATGAAACACTTTGTATTATGCCTTTCTTTATTTGGTATGCTTCATTCGTTTGGGCAAGAATTAGCCATTTTAAAATATAATGGTGGAGGTGATTGGTATAGCAATCCTACCGCACTACCTAACTTAATTCGCTTTTGCAATGCCAACATTGGAACAACTCTAGCAGAAAAACCAAAAACGGTAACACCAAGTAGTTCGGAGATTTTTCAATATCCTTTTTTACATATGACCGGGCATGGTAATGTGTTTTTTAATGAAGAAGACCTACAAAATTTGCGCACTTACTTACTTTCTGGTGGTTTCTTACACATTGATGACAACTATGGCATGGAAAAATACTTACGACGAGAACTGAAAAAGTTATTTCCTAATAAAGAGCTTGTAGAACTAGGAGCAGACCATCCTGTTTTTAATCAGAAATACACTTTTACAGAAGGACTACCTAAAATACATGAGCATGATGGAAAAAGACCACAAGCACTTGGTATTTTTGAAGATGGCCGACTTTTACTTTTGTACACCTTAGAGTGCGATTTAGGAGATGGTTGGGAGGACCCCGCAGTACATAACGACCCAGAAGCAATAAGAACAAAAGCCCTACAAATGGGCAGCAATATTATAGCCTACGTATTTAGCTCATGAACCAACAAGCCAACAACATTGCAAACGGTATATTAAAAGCCGTAGGTATTATTACCGGTATTGTACTCATCCTCTATTTCTTTTATCTCATAGGATCCGTTTTAGCCTACTTAGCTATTGCAGCCGTTCTAGCGTTATTAGGGAGACCTATAAAACGTTTTTTACAAAAACGTCTTAAATTTCCAGAAACCTTAGCCGTAATCGCTACCATGTTTATTTTTATTGGTTTACTGGCAGGATTAATCGCCTTATTTATTCCATTAATTAGTGAACAAAGTAAAAGCTTATCGCTACTTGATATTGACCAATTAAAGTCCGATTTAGATGTGTTGTATTTTGAAGTTATGGACTATTTTGGTACTACTAAAGCAGATGTTGATGAGTTGATTAAAGAAACGGAAATTGAGAAAAGTGTAGTAGAGGGATTAGACCTAAATTTTATACCTGACTTTTTGAATTCCTTCTTTAATATTTTGAGCGAATTTAGCATTGGATTATTCTCTGTACTTTTTATTTCATTCTTCTTTTTAAAGGATTCTAATTTGATGCAAAACGGTATTCTAATCTTTATTCCTAAAGAAAGAGAACTAAATTTGGTTACTTCCATAGAGAAAATAAACAGCTTACTTTCTAGGTATTTTATTGGCATTCTTTTACAGTTGTCTATTCTGTTTGTCATCTATACCATCACCCTACTTATAGTGGGTGTCGAAAACGCCATTGTTATTGCATTTTTATGTGCACTTTTTAACATAATACCATATGTTGGGCCGTTAGTTGGTGGTGCGGTCATGATTATCCTTACTATGACGAGTCACTTAGGAATGGATTTTAGTAGTGTTATCTTACCAAAAGCAACTTATGTTTTAATAGGAATTGTTATAGGACAACTTATCGATAATTTCTTTTCACAACCGTTTATTTTTTCAACAAGCGTAAAAAGTCATCCCTTAGAAATCTTTCTTGTTATTATAATAGCAGGCTTACTATTTGGTGTAGTAGGTATGGTGGTTGCCGTACCAGGGTATACCGCAATAAAAGTTATTTTAAAGGAGTTTTTAAACGATAATAAGTTCGTTAAAAAGTTTACAAAAAATGTTTAAGTTTTAGTTTGAATAAAAATTTATTACATACTGGTGTTCAAAATTTTATAAATGAAAACTTAAATACTGACATCGTGTCAGTTTTATTAAAATCACCACAATTTAAAGGCATCACACAAAAAGAACTAGGGCAACAATTATTAGGTAAACAAAAGGCAAAAAGCAAACTCCCTACTTGGTTCAAAGAACCAGATATTTTATATCCTCCCAAACTCAATTTAGAACAAACAAGTTCTGAATATACCGCTAAGTATAAAAGTAAGCTAGTGGATGGAAATAGATTGCTAGATGTTACTGGTGGTTTTGGCATAGATAGTTACTTTTTTGCACAACATGTACCACACGTTTTTCATACCGAATTAGACCCTGAACTTGCTGCATTAGCAAAACATAATTTTTACGTTTTGGGCGCAAACAACATACACTCAACTGTTATTGATGGATTGCAATTTTTAAAGCAACAAAGCACAGCTATGGATTGGGTGTATATAGACCCTTCTAGACGAGACAACGTTAAAGGTAAAGTGTTTTTATTACAAGACTGTCTACCCAATGTACCGGAACATCTAAACGTTATTTTAGAGAAAACAGTCGCTGTATTAGTAAAGACCTCTCCCCTTTTAGATATAACCAACGGATTGCGAGAATTGCAATTTGTTAAAGCCATACACATAGTTGCGGTAAAGAATGAGGTGAAGGAATTGTTATGGGTTTTAGAGCGCGATTTTAACGGAATCCCTACCCTTATTTGCGCCAATATTTTGGATGATAAAACTGTAGAAACTTTTTCGTTTTTGCAAGAAGAGGAACAACAACATCAAGCCGAAATTGGAGCCCCCTTCAACTACCTTTACGAACCCAATGCAGCCCTTTTAAAAGCAGGTGCCTTTAAAACCATTGGCCATCGTTTTAAACTTATGAAACTACACGAACATAGTCACCTATATACTAGTAATTGTTTGCTATCCGATTTTCCCGGGAGAAGCTTTAAAATAATCCAACACGCCCCCTACAGCAAAAAAAGCGCAAAACAATTAGGTTTAACCAAAGCCAACGTAACCACACGCAACTTTCCAGAAACCGTCGCGCAACTAAGAAAAAAGCATAAAATTAAAGACGGTGGCAATCTTTATGTATTCTTCACCACCAATTTTAAAAATGAGCGAATAATTCTAATTTGCGAAAAGCTCTAATCTTCACAAGGCCATTTAAAGTTGGCTATTTTAGCTCTTGAACCTGCTGACAAGTTGTAATGCCACCACTCTGTTCTTATAGACCAAAAACCATATTTTTCCATGGTTTCTTTTAACAACTTTCTATTCGCTAAAATGGTATCTGGAAGGTTAAGATTATCATGGTAGGCCCGCTTACCAAAATAATCAAAGTCCGTCCCCATATCTAACTCTTCTCCGTCTACTGTAACTAAGGTGATGTCTACCGCCCCGCCTTTGTTGTGTATACTACCTTTAACCGGATTGGCTACATACTGAGGATTAGGGACTATTTCCCACATTTTATATTGAACAGAATTGGGTCTATAGCAATCAAAAAATTTTATTTTGTAGCCTTTCTTTAATAATTCGGCATTGGCTTTCAACAGCGCTTTAGCCGTTTTAACACGCGTATAGCACTCAGCACAATCATATACTTTAGCTTTTAAAAAATTATTGGTAGTCGCATAGCGTAAATCATAAGCAAAGTCCCCAGAATACTCTTTTAAACGCACAAAAGTGGTATCTGACAATCCTTCTAAAGATTTGTACTCCAATTTCTGTTCAGTCTTTTCTTTTTTACTAGTATCTTGAAGTGCTTCTGTAGCATTAATTAAAGGCATATCTGTTGCTTCCTCCTTGGTTTTAACCTCTTGTCTACAACTAAATATTAGAAATAAGAGCAGTGTTAAGGATAAGTATTTCATATTAAAGGCGTTTTTGTTGGGCCATCCAAATATACAGGGAATCTGTTGTATAGGCCTTATCCCAAGCATTATGCCCGGTTCTTGGATACCTAGTATAACGTACATTAAAATTTAATTGTTGCAACTTAGCGACCATTTCGTCTGCTTCTTTTACTGGCATGATAGCATCTTCTTCACCATGAAATACCCATATTGGCGTAGAACGGTCTAACCAATGGGCATAGGGTGTAGGTGCCATAGCAGAAACAATGGCGGTAGCTGCAAAAGTGTCTGGATAATTCATCGCCATTTCCCAAGCAGCATAGCCACCTCTACTTAAACCTGTAAGATAAATTCTAGAAGGGTCTATATTATGCTCTTCTACTACCTTCTCTAACAACTGATGTACCGCAGCCACATTCCACCATTTTTGGGCGTGTGGATTTTGTGGCGCTAAAACTAAAAAAGGAAAGGGGTACTTTTCTTCCATTAAACTCGGTGGTCCACTTATTTTTAAATGCTTTAATTCTGCCCCTGCTTCTCCCCCACCATGTAAAAACAGCAATAACCCAGGATGTTCTTCTTTTACATTACTTGGGTAATATAGGTAGTATTCTAAAGTTTCTGATGCAGTTGTGGTAAATTCACCTTTTTGAATGGGTTTTTTAGCCCCTTTGGAACAGCCCGCAAAAACAAATAAACCCAACAAGAGAATACGTAACATTTTACAAAAGTAAGGAAGCTACAATATTCCAATCATCTGCGCGCTCAAATGCCGTAGTATGTACATTATGTGGAGAGGTGAATTGTATAGCTCTGCCCTCGAACGTTTCCAAATTAAAACTACGGTCGTCTATTAAAACATCACCTTTAAGCACATGTTTATGCCCAAGTAAAATACGGTTTTGCCAAGGTATAAAGGGCAGATGTTCATCTAACCAATCTGACTTTTCTATGAGAGAATTAGGAAACTGCATAGCGGCACTAGCAATATATACTTCATGCTTTTTACTTAAGCTCTTAATGACCTCTACAGCATTGCCTATCACTTTTAAATCTTTAAAAAAACCAATTTGGTAGGCATGGTCACGCACTTCTTGTTGGTGCTCTTTTTCTACACACATCCAAAATTCTTTTCCATAACAATCATCTTTAGTAAAATTAGTTCCGTATTTACTATTATGGAGGTCTATATGGGCTTGATAGGTATCTGCAATAACCTCGTCCATATCTATAAAAATTCGCATCCTATAAAATATTAATTAGATCTACAAATTACACTAAATCACCTGTGTTCGCAATCTATTAGCAAAGCTTAACTTCTGTTTAATGTTTGTAGGGTATTGCGTTAAAATTTACAAATTATTGTCTCTTTTCTTATATTCATCGTAATATTGCAATTAATAAATTAACTATGGGGCTTACAAAAACAGAAAAATTCACCCAAAATCAGAACAGTATAGCAACTTATGCCAAAGTACTAGGACATCCTGCCCGGGTTGCGATATTAAATCATCTTTTTAAGATTGATAGTTGTATTTGCGGCGATTTGGTGGAGGAGATTGGTCTAGCGCAAGCGACGATATCTCAACATTTACGAGAGTTGAAGCAAATTGGGTTGATTAAAGGTACCATAGAAGGCACCAGTATTTGCTATTGTATAGATACCGATAACTGGAAAAAAATGAAAACCGAATTATCCTTATTCTTGAACCAAGATAATACTGCGAACAACTGCTGTTGAAGTAGTATTGCATTTTAAAAAATATTTAGATGAAACTATCAGAAATAAAAGAAATTTTAAAAAAGGAATCTGCCATTGCTTTTGAGTTACCTAATGGCGAATTAGTTCCTAGCCACTTCCACGTTACCGAAGTGGGTAAGGTTAGTAAACATTTTATAGACTGCGGAGGAACAGTTAGAAAGGAAGAGAAAATAAACTTTCAGCTTTGGAATGCAGATGATTATGACCATAGATTGCATCCAGAAAAGTTAGTGCACATTATTGAATTGTCTGAAAAAACATTAGAACTATCCGATTTAGAGATTGAAGTGGAATACCAAGGTAACACCATTGAAACCTATGGTTTGGGTTATAATGGCAAGCATTTTACGTTAACTACCACAGAAACCGATTGTTTAGCTAAAGATAAGTGCGGCATCCCAGAAGAAAAACCACGTATAAGATTAAGCACCTTACAAGCACAAGGCAGCTGCGACCCAAATGGTGGTTGTTGCTAAATCCATTAAGAGTCAGTCCGGTTATTTTCGGGCTGATTCTTTGCTTTTCTTTTTGCCACGGCAGAAGCTCTCATTTGGTCCGTATTCCAATGCATATCATAACTTACCAGTCCACGTTTCCAATCTTCTTCTAACAATTTTTCTTGCAATTCTATTTCTTTACGTGCCTTGAACACATATTCATTAGCGTCTTTAGGTTCTTGAGCTAACTTGCGTAAACCAATTTCATCATACCGAATAAAATTTTGAGCTTGCCTATATACCGTGTAATTTCTATGTCCTAGAAAGCTTAGAACATCACTTGCTAATTTTACAGAAGTATCCAAACTTTCTCTGTAAATATCATCTATTCCCAATTCCAAAAGTTCATAAGCATCATATCTGTTTTCTGCTCTTGTCATGATTTTTAAGTTTGGGTATTTATGCTTCACCATCTGTACTAACTTATAATTGGTCTCTGGCAGCCCCGTAGCGCAAATCAATAATTTGGCGTCTGCAATACCCGCAGATTCTAGAAGCTCCATCCGAGTAGCATCGCCATAATACACTTCGAACCCCATTTTTCTAAGAAAATCTACCCGATTAGAATCATGGTCTAAAACCGTAGCTTCTACGCCAAAGGAGCGTAGAAAACGGCCCACAGTACTACCGAAATGTCCAAAACCAACTAAAATAACTTTATGTGCTTTAGCAATATGGTCCATGGTTCTTTTAGTCTCTTTTTTAGTCCCAACTTTTGGTAACACTAATCGCTCATTTAATAAGGAGAGTATAGGGGATAAAGCCATGGATAAAGCCGTAACAACCAACATGGTGTCTAAGGTAAACTGGTCTATTATTTCCAGCTGAAAAGCAAAGGAGAACAATACAAAAGCAAATTCGCCCACCTGTGCTAAGCCAAGCATCAGCATTAAATTTTGGTCTAGTTTCAGCTTAAATATTCTACCAACCATAAAAATAACCAACGCTTTTAATGCTATTACTGCCAATACTACGGCAATAATAAAAACAGGATTGTTTGCAATAACCGTAAAGTTGATACTTACCCCAACCGTAATAAAAAATAAGCCTAATAATAGTCCTTTAAAAGGTTCTAGATTGCTCTCTAACTCGTGCTTAAACTCGCTCGTAGCCAAAACCACACCACCCAAAAAGGCGCCTAAAGCAGGACTAAGCCCTACAAACTCCATTAAAAAAGAAATACCTAAAACAATAAAAAGTGCGGCAGCAGCAAGTAATTCTTGCGTTCTCGTTTTTGCTACCACTCTAAGCATAGGTACTATTAAATAACGCCCAGCCACAATTATAGCTATGATAGACCCTAAAATGGCCAAGGTCTGCCAACCTAAAGATAGCCCATCTAACATGGTCAAGGATTCATTTGTATGCGCATCCTCATTAGCTTTTACAACCTCCACAGAAGATAGTAAAGGCAAAATAGCCAACATAGGAATAACGATTATATCCTGAAAAAGCAAAATGGAAAAAGAAGAAGTACCGTAGGTGGTATCCATTAAGTTCTTCTCTTTTAATGTTTGTAGCGTAATGGCGGTAGAGGAAAGCGCTACGGCCATAGCTATAGTTAGGGCTACCTCTGTAGAAAAGCCGATATAATAAAACAATACAAAAGACGTAGCAAGGGTTACCCCTACTTGTAATCCGCCCATACCGGTTATGAGCTTCCTCATTTTCCAAAAAGATTTAGGTTCTATCTCTAACCCAATTAAGAAGAGCATCATTACCACGCCAAACTCTGCAAAATGCAAAATATCTTGTCCTTCTTCACCCACAAAACCGAACAAAAATGGACCTATTACCACCCCAGCGATTAAGTACCCCAGAACAGAGCTTAAACCCAGCCTTTTGGCAAGTGGCACAAAAATGATGGCTCCTAGTAGAAAAATTATTGCCTGTAAAAGTATCCCTGCTCCCATCTTATATTACTTTTAGATGTTCGTTTAAAAAACTACTTTCTGCTAATTCTTCAGATGGTTCTCCGTCCCTGATTAATTGCAGCAACTTTTTGTATTTGATAGCGTAATCTGCATATTCAGAAGGGTCTAATTGGTGTGTACCCATTAATGCAAATGGCGGCAGATATTCCATGCCACATAAGGTGGCTGTCTGCTCAAACGGTCTCAGAAACTCCCGTATTGTAAAATGATTATTACCCGTGGCACAATACAATTCTCTAGTACCGCCGGTAGTAATGGTATTAAAACAAATTTTGTTCCACAAGGCTTTACCTTTAGGTCCGTACGCCCAATTATATTCTAGTACCATATCTATCCATTGTTTTAATAAAGGAGGACAACTGTACCAGTAAAAAGGGTGATGCCAAACTACGACATCATGCACTGATAGCAGCTCTTTTTCTCGTTCTATATGAATATTAAAATCTGGATATTCCTGATATAAATCGTGTAGGGTTACCCCATCCAAATCCATTACCTCTTGTACAAGCGTGGTGTTTGCTTTAGATTGTTCTAATTTAGGGTGTGCAAAAAGCACTAATATCTTTCTCATAAGGTAATTTAACCATTTTTACTTTGAGCAAGTTGTAAAAGTAAATTAGAATTTCCATTGCTGGTTACTTGGAGTGATTTATCGTTTTTATAAGCAAGTCTACTAAAAAGCCATTATACACTTAAAAGACAGGTCCCCAATTATTTGCGGAATACTGTTAATATCTAGTTAATCTAAGTTCTATACAGCTGTAACCAGTACTTATCCACTTCATTTTTTGTTAGATTTAGCTTTTAAGAATTTAACTAACTTAAACCAACTTCAAATGAAAAACGTACAAAGAGTTGTACTCTTGTGGCTCTGTTCCGTCTGTACTTTAGGACATTTACAAGCTCAAGAAAAAAACAACAATCCCTTTAATGGTTTGGCTTTTAGAAACATTGGCCCTGCAATGACTTCCGGTAGAATAGCAGATATAGCCATACATCCAGACAATGAAAATGTGTGGTACGTAGCTGTAGGTTCCGGCGGAGTCTGGAAAACCAGCAATGCGGGCACTACTTGGGACCCAATTTTTGAGAAAGAGTCGGTCTATTCTATCGGATGCGTAACCATAGACCCAACTAACCCTAGTACTATATGGGTAGGAACAGGTGAAAATGTAGGAGGAAGACATGCTGGTTTTGGTGATGGAGTATATGTGAGTCATGATGATGGTAAGTCATGGAAGAATATGGGATTACCTAACTCCGAACACATTTCTAAAATTATTGTACATCCAGAAGACATCAATACTATTTGGGTTGCCTCTCAAGGACCACTTTGGAGTAAAGGCGGAGACCGTGGTGTCTACAAAACCACAAATGGCGGCAAAAATTGGGAACGTACTTTGGGTGATGCGGAATGGGTAGGTGCTACGGATTTAGTAATAAACCCAGAGAACCCTAATATTTTATATGCTGCAACATGGCAGAGACATAGAACCGTTGCCGGATATTTAGGTGGTGGACCTGGGTCTGGCCTGCACAAAAGTACAGATGGTGGTACCACTTGGACAGCCCTTACCAATGGTATTCCTAAATCTAATCTAGGTAAAATTGGCTTAGCAATGTCTCCTTTTAATCCTGATACTATTTATGCCGCAATTGAATTAGACCGTACTCAAGGTGGAATCTTCATGACTACTAATGGTGGTACCAGCTGGGCTAAGCAATCTAATACGGTATCTGGCGGTACAGGTCCGCACTATTACCAAGAATTGATTGCATCCCCGCACCAAGAAGGTAGATTATTTTTAATGAATAATTATGCCTTAGAATCCATGGACCATGGAAAAACTTTTTCTAGAATGAAAAGGTCTAATCAGCATAGTGATAGTCATGCCTTAGTGTTTAAAAAATCGGACCCAAATTATTTATTGATAGGAACAGATGGTGGATTGTATGAAAGTTTTGATGATACCGGTAGTTGGAAGTACGTACGCAATTTACCTATTACCCAATACTTTAAAATAGCGGTAGATGATGCTACTCCGTTTTATAATGTTTATGGTGGTACACAAGATAACGGTTCTCACGGAGGGCCTTCACAAACCATTTATTCTGATGGGATTGCGAGTGCCGACTGGTGGAAGACTCTGGGTGCAGATGGTGCACAAACCGCCACAGAGCCCGGTAATCCAGATATTACCTATGGTGAATTTCAACAAGGTGCATTATGGCGTATAGATAGTAAAACAAGAGAAACTGTTTTTATACAACCACAAGCTAGGGAGGGTGACCCACATGAACGTTTTAATTGGGATGCACCCATTGTTGTGAGTAGTCACAACCCTAAACGCTTATATTTTGCTTCGCAACGTGTTTGGAAATCAGAAAACCGAGGGGATAGCTGGGAGCCTATTTCTAGCGACTTAACCTTGAATGAAAACCGAATGACGTTTCCTTATTACGGTACTTCTCAAAGTTGGGATAACGCGTGGGATGTCAAAGCTATGTCTAACTATAATACCATCACTTCTTTAGCTGAATCCCCAAAACAAGACGGACTCATTTACGCGGGTACAGACGATGGTCTTATACAAGTAACCGAGGACGGTGGCGCTACCTGGCGTAAAACCACATTAAATACCATTAAAGGGTTGCCTTCTACCCCATTTGTAAATGATGTAAGAGCAGATTTATTTGACGCCAATACGGTTTATGCAGCCTTGGACAATCATAAATATGGTGATTATAAACCCTACATTATAAAAAGTACCGATAAAGGAAAAAGTTGGAAAATCATTAATGGTGATTTACCAAATAAATTATTAATCTGGCGATTGGTTCAAGATCAGGTAGAGAAAGATTTGCTTTTTGCGGCTACCGAATTTGGTGTGTATGTTACTACTAACGGCGGTGCAAATTGGATTGCATTGAAAGACGGAATGCCCACCATACCCATTAGAGATATTACCATTCAGCGTCGTGAAAACGATTTGGTAGCGGGCTCTTTTGGTAGAGGAATATTTATATTAGATGATATAACCCCTTTTAGAGATTTTGCTACCCAAACTAAAATAAAGGAAGCGCGTTTGTTCCCTGTTAAAACAGCGAAATGGTATAGACAGGCTAGCCGTGTGGGTAGCCAAGGAGATGCCGAATGGATTGCTAAAAACCCAGAGTTTGGAGCAAACTTCACCTATTATTTGGCAGATAACTACAAGTCAAAAAAAGACCTGAGAAAAAATAGCGAGAAAACCAATAGCAGTAAATTCCCGGGTTGGGAGAATTTAGAGGCAGAAAGCAGAGAAGACGGACCTGCTATTTTTCTATTAATTAAGGATAGTAACAACAAGTTAATTGCTACCGTTAAGGGTACCAATAAAAAAGGGTTTAACCGTGTAAGCTGGGACTTAACCTATCCTAGTAAGCGCGGAGAACGTTTAACTACCGACAGTAGTCGGGGTGGCAATTTTAGAGGGAGTGGTATTATGGCAACACCAGGCACCTATAGTGTAACCTTGGTAAAAAGACATAATGGTGAACAAATACAGCTCCAGGAACCGGAAAGCTTTAAAGTAGAACCGCTGCTAGAAAGTTCTTTACCTAGAAAAAGCTATGACGAAATAAATTCTTTTAGAGAAGATGTTTTTGCTTTTCAGCAAGATTTAATGGCCACCAGTATGGCTTTAGAAAACAGCTTAAAAACGGTAGCTGCCATGGAGCGTACTATGGATAAATCCAATACTTTTTCACCTACTTTGTATCAACAGCTAAAAACGACCAAGAATCAGCTATTAGATATTGACAAAGAATTGAATGGAGATAGCATAAAAGACGAAATAGGAGAACGCTCCGCCCCTACGGCTAGTGATGGCAATAGTCTAGGATGGCGTGCCTTTGGTAACACTTATGGTCCAACTGGTGAACATAAAGCGTTGCTAAGTAGAGTGGAGAGTCAGCTAAAAAAGGTAAAGCGCAAATTAACCCCAATAGTGGAGACAACGATTCCTACGATAGAAAAGGAATTGAAAGCCGCTGGCGCACCTTGGATAGAAGGGCAAGGCCTTATTAAGAATTAGTACTTTTTCAACTTAATATAAATAAAAGCCCAGTGAATTCTGGGCTTTATTAGTTTCTCAAGTTTCAATTGGATAGTATACAAAACAAAAAACCACGCTATTTGCGTGGTTTTTATTTAGTGATCGCGGAAGGATTCGAACCTTCGACCGTCTGCTTAGAAGGCAGATGCTCTATCCAGCTGAGCTACGCGACCTATTTACTCTGTATTAGAGCGGTGCAAATTTACTATTTATATACATTTTTACAAGAATAATTTACAAAACTATTTTCACCTTTCTTATTATCAATTCATATTCAAGTGCTTATCCTAATAAAAAAAGTATAAATCTTAGTTAATTACACCAGTGAATCCTAAGTATCTTCTTGCAATTTTGTAATTTTTAATTAAAAAGCTATGAAAGATAAAAGTATGTCTTGGGTACTCTTTACTACCCTATTATTGGTAACCTTAACGCTATTAGCCAGTTTTAATGTATCTTTTTCAATTATTTTTTACCTAACTGTTGCTGGGCAAGCCGCTGTAATTGCAATGGTTTATAAAGTTTTAACGGATAAACATACTACCACTTATACCTTTAAAGATGGATATGCAGACCAACCCTTAAAAAGTAAACTTTAAGATACTTTTATTGTGCCTTCTAGTTCTGACACTTTATTTAAATTACTAGAAGTAGCCAATCCCAATTCTGGAATTACTAATAACGGAACTTGTGCGTGGAACGCAGTACGTTTAACCACAGGTTCTCTTGTCATTTTTTCCATGTAAGAATGCTGATAATGGAGCATTGCTAAAAGGTGAATTTGCATCTCCTCAGAAAAAACTTCTAAAGTTTTAGATACCGAATTTAACTCAGATACCGTATGTATATAATGTTCAACATCCCCCATGTATCTTCTAAGCATGATTAAATTAAACTGTTGCAATTCCGTTAGGGGTTTTATCTCATATTGAACATGTACAATGCGTATGGTGGCTTTAAAACTCTTCGCCAGCTGTAGTAAAGGCATCAATTCTGAGGCAGCATAAAAACGTGTAAAATCTGTAGCAAAAGCAATCTCTTGTGGTCTTACAAACTCAAAGTGTTGTGGAATAACCAATATGGGACATTTTTTGGTATTCTTTATAATACGTACTGTATTGCTACCCATAAACACCTCATCTATCCCGGATGCTCCTTTGGTTCCTGTTAAAATCAAATCAATCTTAAAGGTTTCAACAACATCCTTAACCTCATCTATCAATAAATTAAAGCTAGAAATGGTTTCAAAATCGTGTAGTGGATTGTCAAAAACAGTTTTAATCTTAGCAACCGTTTTTTGTAAGCCTTTTTCTGAATAGGCTTTTACCGCATCTTCTACCCTTACACCATCTACCATGGGCGCCATAAACCGACTACTAGTGATAGCTGGGGTGTAGGTATTCAGCAAATAGAAAGTTACGCGCTCTTTTGCAAATAGTTGCATACCATATGTAATAGCATTCCATGCATTATCCGAAAAATCTGTGGGTATTAAGACACTTTTCATTCCAACTTCATTTTAGTTGGTATAAAATTAAAGTCTAATGGAAGCCTATTCTATGACAATTGTCAGGTTTGGTAATCTAAATTTAAAAACCTTCTACCAAATCTAGTAGTCCTTGCTCATCCGCAATAGCAATACGTTTACCAGAACTTTTAATTAAGCCTTTCTTTTTAAACTCAGAAATAATACGGATGGCAGATTCCGTGGCGGTACCGACTACATTAGAAATATCTTCCCTACTCAATGTTAAAGCCAAATAGCCATCTTTGTCTTCGCCAAAATTGTTCTTTAAGTACAGAAAGGCTTCTGCAATACGTTGTTTCACGGTTTTTTGAGACATGTTTACAATCACATCATCGGCCTCTTTTAAATCGTGCGCCATATGTCTAAGTACCTCCAAGGTAAAGTTTGGATTTTTATGCAGGGTATCTGTAATGCTATTTTTAGGAATAAAGCACAGCTCCATATCACTCACGGCTACAGCAGATAGGTTGGTATGCTCCTCTGCAATCACGGAACGTTGACCAATAACTTCGCCCTTAGAAGCCAATTTAACAATTTGGTCTTTCCCGTTTTCACTTAATTTAGACAGTTTAGACACCCCGTTTCTAACACAATACACTCCGTTCAGCTTATCCCCTTCATTAAAAAGGGGTTCTCCTTTCTTCACTTTCTTTGTAATCTTAGAATCGGAAACTTGCTTTAACTCCTCTTTGCTCATGGCCCTGAGGGAATTAAATTGCCTTATAATACAATTTTCGCATCTGCTTTCCATACTACTAAAGTTGTTTTTACCTGACGAGGTAAAGGTAAAAAGTTAGGTTGCCCTAATTTATGACAATTATCATGTTTTAAGAAGCGTCCATCCTTGAATTTTGCACAAGGTATGAGTTAAATCTAGGTTATGGACAAATCAACTTGCTATCATTGTGGCGATTTATGCACCACACAAAATATAGAATTTGATGACAAACAATTTTGCTGTAATGGTTGTAAAACCGTTTATGAAATTTTTTGTAGCAACGACCTAACCTATTATTATGATTTAGAGAAAAGCGCAGGTATTAGTCCATCTAATAGCGGTAATGCTTTTGATTTTTTGGACAACGAAGATGTTTGTAAAAAACTGCTAGAGTTTAATGAAGATAACCTACAAGTTGTACAACTCTTTATCCCAAGCATTCATTGTAGCTCTTGCATTTGGGTCTTAGAAAATTTACAAAAACTACATCCTAACGTAAAAACAGCACAGGTAGATTTTCCAAAGAAAAAAGTACGCATTACCTATACTAGTCATCAATTTTCTTTAAAAGACTTAGTACTGCTATTGGCCAAAATTGGGTACGAACCTAGTATTTCTTTAGAGGATTACAGTAAGAGCAATAAGAAAACCGACCGTAGTTTATTGTACCGTTTAGGATTAGCAGGCTTTGCTTTTGGCAATGTTATGCTCCTGTCTTTTCCAGAGTATTTTGAGGTGAACGAGTTTTGGCTAGACCAATACAAACATACGTTTAGGTGGCTCATGTTCGCCTTTTCTGTACCCGTAGTTGTTTATGCCGCCCAAGACTATTTTAAATCGGCCTACAAAGGGCTAACCTCAAAACTTCTTAATATAGACGTACCCATAGCTTTAGGTATTTTAGTTTTATTTTTAAGAAGTACCTATGATATTGCTTTAGACCTTGGTTCTGGTTTTTTTGATAGCCTAACTGGTTTAGTTTTCTTTTTGCTTTTAGGGCGATATTTTCAGCAAAAAACCTACGCTTTTTTGTCTTTTGAGCGCGATTATAAATCGTACTTCCCTATTGCTATTACTAAAAAAGAAAAAGATGGTACAGAACATAATATTGAAATTCATGAAATTCAAAAAGGTGACCGTCTACTCATAAGAAATCAGGAAATTCTGCCGGTAGATGCCGTACTACTCTCCGCTACCGCAAAAATTGATTACAGTTTTGTTACAGGAGAATCAGAAGCTATTACTAAAAATTCTGGCGACCAAGTATTTGCTGGGGGCAAGCAGTTAGGCGGAATTATAGAGATTGAAGCTCTAAAAACAGTATCGCAAAGTTACCTTACCCAGTTGTGGAGTAATGCTGTGTTTAATAAGAATAAAAGTAGCAGCTTCCAAACCCTAACTGATGCCATTGGGCAACGTTTTACCATAGTTGTACTCAGTATTGCCACACTAGCCGCTCTTTTTTGGCTATGGCAAGACCCCAGTAAAGTGCTCAATGTATTTACCGCTGTTTTAATAATTGCATGCCCGTGTGCTATAGCCCTAGCGGCACCTTTTACCTTAGGGAATCTTATCCGCATTTTTGGTAAAAAAGGATTTTATTTAAAAGACACCAATACCATAGAACGGCTAGCACAAATTAAAACCATTGTTTTTGATAAGACCGGCACGCTAACGACCAACAAAGAAAATAGTATCCATTACCAAGGAGTTGCTTTAAATAAAGAGGAAGAACGATTATTGAAAACTACGTTGCGGTCTTCTAACCATCCCCTAAGTCGTTCCCTGTACCAAATTTTACAAGAACAAGATATAGCTACCTTAGATACATTTACAGAAGAACCAGGTAAAGGTATTCAAGGTTCATATTTAAAAGATACCATCAAAGCAGGATCTGCAAGCTATACAGGAGGTACCAATATTAATGCTGAAACGGCGGTACATGTAGCGGTTAATGATGACCATAAAGGCCGCTTTGTATTTAAAAATACCTATAGGAAAGGTATAGAAGCACTTTTTGCAAAACTACAGCAACAATTTAGCTTAGTTATTTTATCTGGCGATAATGATGGGGAACGTGCTAATCTAGCCAAACGCTTTCCGTTTGCTATGCCTATGTATTTTAACCAAAAACCAGAAGATAAATTAAAGTATATAGCACAATGCCAACAAGGTTCTAAAGTTTTGATGATTGGCGATGGATTAAATGATGCTGGCGCATTGGCTCAGAGTGATGTTGGCATAGCGGTATCCGAAAACGTGAATATTTTTTCACCTGCTTGTGACGCAATTTTGGAGGCCCAGCAATTGCCATTGCTGCATCAGTATTTAACACTTTCCCAGAAAGGTATTCGCATTATTAAAGCAAGTTTTATACTGTCTTTATGCTATAATTTGGTAGGCCTATATTTTGCTGTTACGGGGCAATTACAACCTGTAATAGCAGCAATATTAATGCCTCTAAGCTCCATTAGCATTGTCATATTTACTACAGTAGCTACCAACTTTATCAGTAGAAAAATAAAAACAGAAAGCTGATAAATGTCATTTTTTAGGGGGGTGCATCACCCTAGTTTTACATCAAATTTAAAGGTATGAGTGTCATTTACATTTTACTATTTATCAGCATAACTATGGCTGTTATATTCTTCCTCGTCTTTATCCTATCGGTTAAGAACGGACAGTTTGATGATGCCTATACCCCATCTATACGTATGCTTTTTGAGGACGAATTGGTAAAGTCTGATAAAAAAATATCAACCAAAGAAAATTTAGATTAATTAATTATGGAAGTACAACAATTTCAGTATGACAACAAGATTGTACAGAAGTTCCTTTATGCCACCATGTTTTGGGGTATCATTGGGATGGTTGTAGGGCTATTACTCGCCTTTATGTTCTTGTTCCCCAACTTAACCGATGGTATCTCTTGGTTAAGTTTTGGTCGTTTAAGACCCTTACACACCAACGCCGTAATCTTTGCCTTTGTAGGTAATGCTATTTTTGCCGGTGTTTATTATTCCCTACAACGCCTATTAAAAGCCCGTATGTTTAGCGATGTTTTGAGCAACGTTAACTTTTGGGGCTGGCAGTTGATTATTGTTGCTGCCGCCATAACACTTCCTCTAGGCTACACCACTTCTAAAGAATATGCAGAATTAGAATGGCCAATAGATTTGGCTATTGCTATAGTATGGGTGGTCTTTGGTTGGAATATGATTGGGACTATCTTTAAAAGAAGACAGCGTCACCTTTATGTGGCCGTATGGTTTTATCTAGCCACTTTTGTAACCGTAGCCGTATTACACATATTTAATAGTTTAGAACTCCCCGTTTCTGGCTTAAAAAGTTACTCGGTATATGCTGGCGTACAAGATGCCTTAGTACAATGGTGGTATGGACACAATGCTGTGGCCTTCTTTTTAACTACACCATTCTTAGGCTTAATGTACTATTTTGTGCCTAAAGCTGCTAATAGACCGGTATATTCCTATCGCTTATCTATTGTTCACTTTTGGTCCTTAATCTTTATTTACATATGGGCAGGTCCGCACCACTTGTTATACTCTTCTTTGCCAGACTGGGCACAGAATTTAGGGGTGGTGTTCTCTGTTATGCTTATTGCACCTTCTTGGGGTGGTATGATTAATGGTTTGCTAACCCTACGTGGAGTATGGGACAAAGTACGTACGGATGCAACTCTTAAATTTATGGTTGTAGCCATTACAGGCTACGGTATGGCCACTTTTGAAGGGCCTATGCTTTCCCTTAAGAATGTAAATGCCATTGCGCACTTTAGTGATTGGATAATTGCTCACGTACACGTAGGTGCCTTAGCATGGAATGGTTTTATGACTTTTGGTATGATTTACTGGTTGGTGCCTAAAATGTTTAAGACCAATCTATACAGTAAAGGTTTGGCTAACTTCCATTTTTGGATTGGCACCTTAGGTATTGTACTCTACGCTTTGCCTATGTATGTAGCCGGCTTTACACAGGCCTTAATGTGGAAAGAGTTTAATCCTGATGGAACCTTAGTATATGGTAATTTTTTAGAAACAGTTACGCAAATCATTCCTATGTATTGGATGCGTGCTATTGGGGGTACCTTATACATTGTAGGCGCACTTGTTATGCTCTATAACGTAGTTAAAACCATTAAAAGTGGTAGCAAAGTAGAAGACGAACTTGCAGAGGCTCCTGCTCTAGAAAAGGTATCCAAAAGAAGATTGGCAGGAGAGACCTTCCATACATGGTTAGAACGTAAGCCTGTACAATTAACGGTGTTAGCAACAATTGCTATTCTTATTGGGGGTATTATACAAATTATACCAACTATACTAGTAAAATCTAACATCCCAACCATAACCAGTGTTAAACCATATACCCCATTGGAGTTAGAGGGGCGCGATTTATACATCCGTGAGGGTTGTGTAGGCTGCCATTCTCAAATGATTAGACCTTTCCGTAGCGAAGTAGAACGTTATGGCGAATATGCCAAAGCGGGGGAGTTTGTTTACGACCATCCTTTCTTGTGGGGTAGTAAAAGAACAGGGCCAGATTTATTACGTGTAGGTGGTAAATACTCAGACAACTGGCACTTAAATCACATGTATGATCCACAAAGTACCTCTTCTGGTTCCATAATGCCTGCCTACCAATGGTTAGTTACTAATAAGCACGACCGTAGCCAAGCACAAGCAAAAATGAAAGCGATGGTAAAACTGGGCGTTCCCTATACAGATGAGGATATTAAAAAGGCTCCAGAGCAGATGGACCTACAAGCGGCACAGATAGAAAAGAATTTATATGCAGACCCAGAATTCGCTAAAACCTATGAGGCAGATAAAAAATATACACAAGACAACAACCTTCCTTTTATAGCAATGAAAGACCGGGAGATTGTAGCTCTAATTGCCTATCTGCAACGCTTAGGAACAGATATTAAAATAAAAGAAACGGACGAGCTTTTATCTCAGAATCAATAAAAGAAAAACATCATGCTAAAATTCGTAAAAGAACACATGCAAACCATAGATGGGGTAGCCACTTACCCTATGATATCCTTACTCATTTTCTTTGTGTTTTTCACCTTGTTGTTCTGGTGGGTAATCACTGCAAGTAAGGCGCATATAAGAGAAATGGGAGAACTTCCATTAGATAACGATAACCAACAAAATTTATAATTATGATGACTAAAACTCCTTGGTGGATACGTATTCCGATAGTATTCTTCTTCATTTTTGGGTTGATGGAGTACTTTATAGATGCTGGTGACCAATTGGCCATCATAGCGTACCCTGCTACACAGCTTTTCATGGTTTTGGTTTTGTTGATTTTAATAGCTATCGAATTGATTTTAGGGGCCATAGAAAACATCATGCTCACCACGATGAAGCCAGAAGCACAAACCCGTTATTTTGAAGCCAAAAACAAAAAATGGGAATGGACGTGGGCCAAAAACATGTACCAAAAATTAACGGCTAGTAAGGAAATAGAAAAAGAGGGCGAAATTATCTTAGACCATAATTATGATGGTATTAAAGAACTAGATAATGTTTTACCACCGTGGTGGGTGTATATGTTTTATGCCACCATTGTATTTGGCTTAGTATATTTAGTACGCTTCCACGTGGTTAATGATTATAATCAAGATACGGAATATGAGCAAGAAGTGGCAGAAGCACGCATTGCTATAGAGGCTTATAAAAAGACAGCAAAAGATTTAGTAGATGCAAGCACCGTAGTTAAATTAACAGAAGCGTCTGACCTTAAAGCTGGGGAAACTATCTTCCAAACCAATTGCGTGGCCTGCCATATGGCAGACGGTGGCGGTGGTATTGGACCCAACCTAACAGATAACCACTGGATATTGGGTGGTGGTATTTCTAATGTTTTCAACACCATATCAGAAGGGGGTAGAGACGGTAAAGGTATGGTAGCTTGGAAAGCTAGTTTAAAACCTAACGAAATTGCACAAGTAGCAAGTTATGTGTTGCAATTTGAAGGCACTACACCTGCCAACCCAAAAGATCCAGAAGGAGAAGTTTGGGTAGACCCAAACGCACCCGCAAAAGTAGTAGAATCCGCAAGCACACAGCCTTTAGATAGTTTAACAACAGAATAGCAAACGCTAATGAGTACAGAAGGAACAGGACAAGAGAACTTTAGGGATTCCATAGCAACGGTAACCAAAGAAGGTAAGCGCGCATGGATATTTCCTAAAAAGCCTAGTGGTCAATTTTATGACTATAGAAAGTACGTGAGTTATGCCCTACTGCTTTTCCTTGTCTTGGCTCCTTTCATCAAAATTAATGGCAACCAGTTTTTACTTTTTAATGTATTAGACAGGCGCTTTAATATTTTTGGTTTTCCTTTTTGGCCACAAGATTTTCATCTTGTAGTGATAAGTATGATTATTGGTGTGGTATTTATTGCGCTATTTACTGTGGCTTACGGTCGTATTTTTTGCGGGTGGATGTGTCCACAAACCATCTTTTTAGAAATGGTTTTCCGCCGTATAGAATTTTGGATAGATGGCGACCGCGGAGCGCAAATGCGTTTGGATAAAGCACCTTGGAATGCAGAAAAAATTAGAAAAAGAGTTATAAAATGGAGCATTTTCGCATTGATATCCTTTCTTATCGCCAATGTATTTTTGGCTTATATTATCGGGAGTGATGAATTATTGCGATACGTAATTGAAGGGCCGGCTGCCCATCTTAGCACGTTAATACCACTGCTAATTTTCACGGCTGTATTTTATTTTATCTTTGCTTGGTTTAGAGAACAGGTATGTATCATAGCTTGCCCTTACGGAAGGCTCCAAGGAGTACTTTTAGATGATAAATCTGTAGTAGTTGCCTATGACCACAAACGGGGCGAAGCAGAAAATGGTAGAAAAAAATTCCGTAAGAATGAAGACAGAGCGGCTTTAGGTTTTGGAGATTGTATTGATTGTTTCCAATGTGTAAATGTCTGCCCCACGGGAATTGACATCAGAAATGGAACGCAATTAGAATGCGTTAATTGCACCGCTTGTATAGATGAGTGCGATACCATCATGGATAAAATCAACAAACCTAAAGGACTTATCCGCTATGCCAGTGAATCTGAAATTACGGAAGGTAAAAAGTTTAAATTCACCCCAAGACTCAAAGGCTATACGGCCATCCTTACCATTTTGGTAGGTGTGTTAGTAGGTATGCTTTTTTTACGTAACGATTTGGAAGCCAATATTTTGCGACTACCTGGACAACTGTATGAGCGTAAAGAAAATAACATTATCAGTAATGTATTTACCTATAAATTGGTTAATAAAACGGTAGCAGATGTAGAGCAGGTAGCGTTTAAACTGTTATCGCACAACGGAACCATAAAAATGGTATCTACCGCTGTTTTTACCGTACCAGCACAAGACATAGCAGAAGGAACTCTTTTTATAGAAATAAATAATAGTGCCTTAACTGGCGATAAAGACGTACTAAAAATTGGCGTGTATAGTAATGGAGAACTAATAGAAACCACCAAAGCACAATTTTTAGCACCGAGAAGTTACAATTAAAAGTAAAAAAATATGAAACTCAACTGGGGAACAGGCATCGTTATAGCATTTATAGGCTTTATAAGCTTTATACTCTATTTTGTGGTACGGATGAGCACGGACAATAAGGCAAATCACGATTTAGTAACGGAAGGCTACTACAAGCAAGAATTGGCCTATCAGAAAGAAATAGATGCACAAGAATATGCCGCTGCCCTAGATGCAGAGCTTACTATAGAAAAAATTCCGGACGGATTGCTTATTCGTTTTCCAGAAAATTATAATTACAACACCATTAGTGGTACAATGTTCCTATACAGACCGTCGAACAGGCATTTGGATTTTAGCTTACCTATAAGTTTGTCCAACTCACATTTGCTCATACCTGACAATCGCCTGCTAGACGGTCGATGGGACATTACCATAAATTGGACCATTAACGGAAAAGACTTTTTACACAAACAAAAACTAATTTACTAAGAATGTTAACGGCTGCATTGGTTTTAGGTATTTTGGGTAGTTTGCATTGTTTGGGCATGTGCGGACCCATCGCCTTTATGTTACCCTTAGATAGGGAACATAAAGGAAAAAAACTAATGCAGCTTTTTTTATATCATCTAGGAAGAGTATTGGCATATGGCATTCTAGGTTTGGTTTTTGGGGTTGTTGGCAAAGGCCTATACCTTTTTGGTATACAACAAAAATTGAGTATTGTCATAGGCATTCTCATGATTGCCATTACAGTAATCCCTGCCAAATACTTAAATACGTTAAAACTTACAGCGCCCATTTATAAAATCATAGGTCAGGTAAAAACAGCATTAGGTAGCGCTTTAAAAAAACGAACCGCAGACACCTTTTTAACTATTGGTTTTTTAAACGGATTTTTACCCTGTGGGTTGGTTTATATGGCACTATTAGGAGCTATTGCTCTGGCCACGCCCATGCAAGGAGCACTTTATATGATGCTTTTTGGAGTAGGTACTATTCCGTTAATGACCTCTGCCGTATTTTTTAGTTCACTACTCCAAGGAAATACCAAACAACGCCTACAAAAATGGATACCTGCTTTTGTGGTACTCATTGGAGTGCTCTTTGTGCTACGTGGTATGGGCTTGGGTATTCCATATGTATCTCCTAAAGCTCCTGCACCACAAACCGAAATGGTATCTGGCCAAATGGAATGCCATTAAGTATTTAGTACAAAATCTTTTCATCATACTGGATGTAGTTCAGTATCTCACCCGAAAGTAAAAAGTACGAGGTATTAAGTACAAAGTACTATTCAATCCCCTACTTATCCCCTACTCTCTAATGCTCCAAATCTCATGGATGGGGTCGCCCTTACTAGAAGTACCACTATGGTGCCAGTCACCCTCCTTTAATTCATAATCAAAACTAAGGCTCATCCCTACTTTAGAAGGGTCCTTAGAAAAGAATTGTATTGTTTCTTGGTAGGTACCATTTTCTGTGGTGTAAGTACCACCACCAGTCCCCATGAACGCCTTGGTTTCCGTATTATACGCTATCCATTGAAAACGAGAACCAGATAATATTTTCATTGTTTTTCGGGGTTTGCCGGTATCTCTAGTTTGTAGTTCACCATCTCTTATTCTTCCAGACATTAACCATGCCCCTGCCAATGCTCCTGGAGTTCCATTATCCACACGGGCAAAAACAATATCGGAATTAGACATGCGTATAGTATTGGCTGTAAACTCCAACTCGTACGTATTTTTTGTTCCTACGCGTTCTGGGTTATTAGAATCAAATTCTACATATTCCGTAACTAAATTCCCATCACGTTCCCAAGAACCACCACTAGTTCCTATGAATGCCCCAGTATTGGTATCGTACACGGTAGTTACCAAGTAACCATCAGCCACAAGAACACTAATTTTTATTGACTTTTTACCGGGCTCTCCGTAAATGCCTTCCCAAGCGCCTAGTGTACTTTGAGCATTGGCCTTGAAAACACCAACTAAAAGGATAAATAATAAAATCGATTTTTTCATGACCCAGTTTTTAAGAATTCTTTTTCTAAAGCTACTGTTTAAAAAACAAATTAGAAAGCCTTAGCTATTAGATTACAGTTTATAGTTAAAAGTGAGAAGTAAAGCGTCCTTAGTATAAAGTAAAAGATTACTCGTCATGCCGAACTTATTTCAGCATCTCATTTTAAAGTAATTAGTACAATGTAATATACAAAGTCTACACCTCGTCATTTTGTAAGGAGTAGTACCGCTAAGACTGAGAAATCTCTTTAGTAATATGGGTTTTCAGCTTCTTATAGGTCACGTTGAGCGCAGTCGAGACCACTGTTTTCTTTTACTACATTTTACTTAATGCTAACTACTTATAACTTTTAATTACTAACCAGTAAGCATAAGAAAATAAAACTTATCTTTAAAGCAGTTACACGCCCAAACCCAGGGATTAAGGCACGGATATCACAAAACATTTAATTAATAAAAAGAATTCAATTAATAGTTGTATCGCGTTAAAGCTAAAACCTATAATAATAAGATGATAAAGCTTGATTGGAAATTTAGAATTGTATCAACAATATTAACTGGAATTTTATTTGTTGGCATTATGTACTCTATGGATTATTTATTAGATGGAGAAGTTCAAAGTCTGAATAGTTACTTATTTCAAGGAACGTTTTTTGGGATTTTTATGGGAATAGGATTTCCGTTTGTTACACAAAAATTAGGAGCGAAATTTACTTCAAGAATTAACGAGAGTAATACGCCCAAATTAACTCCTGAGCATCCCCCAGTGATTAGGACAGGTTTTGCTCTAAATTAGGTTCTGGTTAATATTCATTAAGCTGCTTTTTGTTGTTCTCTCAAATA
>NZ_SWKK01000023.1 GCF_005144745.1 Flavobacterium sp. ASW18X
TTTGAAGTGAATTTTCTTCGTGTCATATAAGTAAATTTAAGTTTCTTTTTAAGAACTTAACCTACTGTCCTGTTTTTGGGGGGATGCTCAAACCTGTGAAAACTTGGAATCCTGTAATAATTAATTTTCAGCATTTTTGGCGGTTGTGTTTAGATGCTTATCGTACACGTAGCTTCCGTGATAAGTTTAGAATTTGGTTTATGCCCACAGGCTGGCGACCAAAAGATGTAAGGATTAAGTATCCTATAAATTCTATTAAAGATGTATATGCTTATAATAAGTATTATCCTTATAATTCTACTCTATTAAAAATATATGCGGTTTTACAGTTGCTTATTACTACAATTTTATTAATGTATATGTTTGATAACTATAGTAATTTAGGATTTAGAAACCTACTCGTTTTAGGTGGAATTCTTTTCCTTGGTGTATTTGGGTATACAGCAGTAATGGACAATAGTAAATACGGTTTCTATGTGGAATTGATACGGGGAATTTTAGGAATTACTAGTATTCTAAGTTTACAAAAATGGGTTGAATTGCCCGCTCAAATGACAGTCAATAGCACCTATTTAATTGGGTACTTACTATTTTGTATTGCAGCAGCTTACTACTTTATTTTTATTGAGAAAAAGGAAAGCATTCAAAATACTGTGGTTAGCCAATAAACTTTTTAACCTCTTTGTTTACTAAAGCAATATAGCTTTCCATAGCTTCTTCCTTACTTAGATTTTTAGCTTGGATTAATGCATTGGCTTTAAAGGCATTTATGAGTGGTGTTCGGCTTCCGGGATGGTTGTAATTATCGTTGGCTATTCTATAATATGCATAAAGCTTTAATAGTAAATCTGCTGGTAGTGGTTTGGTGTAACTGTTGACCAAATTTACCGCATCATTAAAAGCTTTATGTAATTTTTCATCACTCATCCTTATCAGCAAGCATTGCTATACAGGTTCTAGCTCCTTTCACGGTTTGATTTAATTTAACACAAACCTTGGCATCTAGCGGTAAAAATACATCTACTCTAGAACCAAATTTTATAAATCCTGCATCTTCTCCCTGCATAACACTATCTCCTTCTACGGCATAGTTCACAATTCTACGGGCTAGAGCACCCGCAATTTGTCGGTATAAAATTTCACCAAACTTTGGAGTTTTTAAGACTACAGTTGTTCTTTCGTTGTCCGTACTAGACTTTGGGTGCCACGCTACCAGATATTTTCCTGGATGGTATTTAGAGTAAGAAATTGTTCCGCTTGCTGGGTATCTTGTTACATGTACGTTAACAGGAGACATGAAAATAGATACCTGTTTTCTTTTCTCCTTAAAATATTCTGTTTCTTCAACCTCTTCTATAACCACAACCTTCCCGTCAACTGGAGCTATAATTTCATCAAAATTTGGAGTTACTGGTCTTTTAGGGTTTCTAAAAAACTGAAGTATTAAAATTAAAATAACAAGTAATCCAATTTGAAGTGCATAGCGTAACCACTCTAACCCAATGTAGTATTGTGCTGCAAGTATGCCTGCAATAACTAAAATTAAGGTTGTAAAAATTATTTTTCTTCCTTCTTTATGAAACATATGCAAATACCGTTAGGGTAGCGTAGGCAAAAGGAGCTGCAAATACCAAACTGTCTAAACGATCTAGGATACCTCCATGACCAGGTAGTATGGCGCCACTATCTTTTACACCTGCGCTTCTTTTAAATTTAGATTCCAATAAATCACCTAGATTACCACTTATTACTAAAATTACAGCAAGTATTAGCCATTCAAAACTATTAATACTGGTATCTAATAAAGATAACAAGTAGGCAGCTAGCAGTGCAAAAATAAAACCTCCTAGCGAACCTTCCACAGTTTTTTTAGGAGAAATTGAAGGAAATAATTTAGTTCTCCCCAAAGATTTTCCTACCAAATAAGCAAAACTATCATTTACCCATATAATGATGAAGACCCCCATTATTAGTAATTCATCAAAACCATCTAATCTGTAAGGTATTAGAGTTAGAAAAATACATCCGCCGCCAATATAGAAGATGCCATAAAGAAATTTAGAAACATCATTTAATTTATAATCTCTTCCGGCAAAAAGGTAAACCAAAAGAAAAAGGTCTACTAATAAGGTTGCCCCTAGCAAACCATAGATTGGCAGCATATCGGTGATAAAATAGATATACAGCCACCATAATGCCAAATAGGCAACAAATACATAGTATCCACGTATTTTTACTAATCGCTTAAACTCGTACAAGCAACCTAAACCAAATACCATAAATAGAAAGTCGAACGCATCTGAACTTAAAAAGATGGCGGCAAGTAATAAAAAGACGTAAACAATCCCGGTAATGGACCTTCTCAGCAGTTCTTTCATCAATCTAAAAATCTTCTAAGAGCAAAAGATATACATTTTTTGATGTACTGCCGTAAGAAAGAAAATCATTTTTGTTTTCTGCAGAAGGGATAAAATGTTTAATAGTAGTAATATTATCTGGGAGTTGCTTTGGATAGCGTTTTTTAATTACTTTGAGCGCCTCGCTAATATTTTCTACCATTTGGCTTGTAGTAGCAAATATTATTATGTTCGAGGGTAATTCTTTTAGTTTTTTCTCCATGATTTGATTGCTACAGACTAGTATAGAGCCATCATGAGCAATTAAATGTTCACAGGTGGTAAAAAAGATATCAGAGTCGTTTCTATTGGCAGTAAATTTTATGCGTTCTGTGGCAAAACGTTCATTAATACGTTTGTCTAAGGTATAAAAATGACTGTTTTGCCAGTTATTCTCTGCAAGTATATTTTGTAACGCTTCTTGTACTTCATCAAAATTTTCACAGTAAATAAATTTACCTCCGTTTTTCTTAAAATAGATGGTAAATTTTTCGTCTGCGGGAATCCTGATATCGGGCATATGTTCCCCACGAGTTTCCAATGTTTCTTTGGATACTTTTTTGCCACCGCCAAAAAGTCTATCAAATATGCCCATGAAATAAGTATTCCTATAAGTTAAGTATCGTTCATTTGGGGACAATGACGCAATTACTTTGTAATGTCTGTTCTGATGGTTTACTCTTAAATACTAGGAGTTTCATTAATAGTTTCCTCTGTAGGAGTGTTACTATCATTATTTTCATTTTTGTCAAATGGTCTCTTGCCAAAAATTTTCTCCAAATCGTCTTTAAAAATAACCTCTTTTTCTAATAAGCGCTCTGCTAACTCTGTAAGCTTATCCTTATTATCAATTAAAAGCTTAATAGCTCTTTGGTATTGCTCCTCAATGATTTTAGATATTTCTGTGTCAATTTTCTGCGCAGTTTCTTCACTGTAAGGTTTAGAGAAACCGTATTCATTTTGACCAGAAGAGTCATAATAGGTAATATTACCAAGAGTATCATTAAGACCATAGATAGTAACCATTGCTCTAGCTTGCTTAGTTACTTTTTCTAAATCAGATAAAGCTCCTGTAGAAATCTTATCGAACATTACTTTTTCTGCAGCTCTACCGCCCATGGTGGCACACATTTCGTCTAACATTTGTTCTGGTCTAACAATAAGGCGTTCTTCTGGAAGATACCAGGCAGCACCCAAAGACTGACCTCTTGGAACTATGGTTACTTTTACCAAAGGAGCAGCATGTTCTGTCATCCAACTAACGGTAGCGTGGCCTGCTTCATGGTAAGCAATTGTTTTCTTTTCTTCTGGAGTAATGATTTTGTTCTTTTTCTCCAAACCACCAACAATTCTATCTACGGCATCCAAGAAATCTTGCTTAGTTACCGCTTTACGTTCTTTACGTGCAGCAATTAAAGCAGCTTCATTACAAACGTTGGCAATATCTGCCCCAGAGAATCCAGGAGTTTGTTTAGCAAGGAAATCTAAATCCAATGTTTCTGCTGTTTTAATAGGTCTAAGGTGAACTTCAAATATTTCTTTACGTTCCCGGATATCCGGAAGGTCTACATAAATCTGCCTATCAAAACGACCAGCACGCATTAAAGCTTTATCCAAAACATCTGCACGGTTAGTAGCAGCCAATACAATTACGTTAGTGTTGGTGCCAAAACCATCCATTTCGGTCAGTAGCTGGTTTAAGGTATTTTCGCGCTCATCGTTAGAACCTGTAAAATTATTTTTACCTCTTGCCCTACCAATAGCATCTATCTCATCTATGAAAATGATAGCAGGCGATTTATCCTTTGCTTGTTTAAATAGGTCTCTTACTCTAGAGGCTCCTACACCTACAAACATTTCTACAAAATCAGAACCAGATAATGAAAAGAAAGGCACTTTAGCTTCACCCGCAACTGCTTTTGCAAGTAAAGTTTTACCTGTTCCAGGAGGGCCAACTAAAAGGGCTCCTTTAGGAATTTTACCTCCTAAAGAGGTATATTTATCTGGGTTTCTTAAGAATTCCACAATTTCTTGTACTTCTTCTTTAGCACCTTCTAAACCAGCTACATCTTTAAAAGAAGTTCTAGTGTCTGTTTTTTCATCAAACAACTTAGCTTTAGACTTGCCAATGTTAAATATTTGACCTCCAGCACCACCACCGGCACCTCCAGACATTCTACGCATTAGATAAATCCAAATTCCAATGATTAAAACAAAGGGGAGTAGAGACAATAGTAGGTCTCCAAAAATGTTAGATTCCGTATCAAACTCAACAATAGTATCTAAATTGTTTTCTTTTTTGATGTCTGAAATTTCATTCTGAAAAATTTGTAAATCTCCGTAATCTAAAATATACTGCGGCACCATACCTGCAGACGGAATTAAAGATTTTTCTGATACACCTTTGTGTATTTCTTTGCTTAGCGCCTCTTGCTTTAAAAATATTTTAGCCTTACGAGTGTTGGTGATGATAACAATTTTATCAATATCTCCATTACGTAAAAACTCTTGCATTTCTGATGTTGTAGTTTTCTCCGTGTTGGAAAAAGCTGCACTACCAAAAAATTGAAAGCCCAAAATTAGGGCAATGATTACACCATATATCCACCAAGAACTAAAACGGGGTTTTTTGGGTGTGTTGGGATTGTTTTCTCTAGCCATTCTTTTTTAATTATAGCTGCTCTCGACCATAGTTACTTTGGCATCTCCCCAAAGACCTTCTATATCGTAATACTCACGAACATGCTTTTGGAATACGTGAACAACAACATTAACATAATCCATTAGTACCCATTCTGCATTATCAGAACCTTCTATATGCCATGGTTTATCCTTAATGGCTTTACTTACGGTTTTTTGAATGGAAGATACTATGGCGTTGACGTGGGTGTTGGATGTTCCGTTACAGATAACAAAGTAGTCGCAAACCGTATTTTCTATTTCTCTTAAATCTAATAGGTTTATATCTATTCCTTTTACATCTTCTATACCTGCGATGATTAAGGCAATTAGTTCATCTGCACTAGCTTTGTTTTTCTGCATCCAATAATTTTAAATTTTTACAAAGTTATTATTTTTTTGTTTTGCTCAATTGAGTTTTTAACATAACATTGAAACTGCAATTAAGAGAACCACATGCAAATAATCAAACTTAGTGCCACGGAATCTACCAATTTGTATTTAAAACAACTTGTTTTGGATACCCCCGTTTCAGATTTTACTCTGGTAAGTTGTGATGAACAGACTCAAGGTAGGGGGCAAGTAGGGAATACATGGCAGTCTGAACCCTTTAAAAACCTAACATTAAGTGTGTTAAAGAATTTTGATGCTTTGCATGTTGAGGATTTTTTTTATTTAAATTGTGTGGTGTCTTTAGCAATAGCAAAGACCTTGAAAGACCTGTCAGTTGGGCGTGTCAGGGTAAAATGGCCTAACGACATTATGGCAGGCAATAAAAAAATATGTGGAATTCTCATAGAAAACCTATTGCAAACTGGCCATATTAAAAAATCGATTATTGGTATTGGCTTAAATGTTAATCAGGAATCTTTTAACAATTTGCCCAGTGCAACTTCTGTTTTACTTCAAACTGGCAAAGAAAAAGATAGAGAAGAAGTACTACAAATCCTCATTAAAAATTTAAAGGAGTGTTTTACAATTTATCCTGTATCTAAATACGAATTCTTAAAGAAGGAGTATGAAAATTTATTATTTAGAAGAGGGACGGTGTCTACCTTTAAGGACACCCATAAAAAACAATTTAGTGCTGTAATTTTAGGAGTGTCCCTCGAGGGTAGATTGCAATTGCAATTAGAAGACGATAGTATAAAAGACTATGCCTTTAAGGAGGTGCAATTGTGTTACTGACCTATTTTATCCATGTTTGTAGTAAGAGTGTCCATAAAGTTGGTGATAGGCTTTTTTATCATCATAGCCATCATCGCGTTAAATTCGCCCTCAAAGCTTAGTGTAACTTCACTCTCACGGGTCGCTATTTCTTCAATGTCTGCCGTTAAGCTAAATGGTAATTTGTCAGAGGCAGCTCCTAGAATAACTTTAGAATTAGGAATCTGCTCTTTTAATCTTAAAATAATCTCTGGCATACCTTTTAAAGCAAACTTAAAAGTGTTTTCGTCTAACACTTCAAATTTGTCAATATTATCTGGCATTAAAACTTTAAAGTTTTTGATGTCTGATAAAAAGATAAACACTTGTTCCGCACTTTGATTTACGGTTTTTTTAGGGGTCTCTATGTGCATATTGCTTAGGGTTTCCAATTAGCAGGGGCTTCTCGCCACTCTAAAAGGGTTTTTAGTTGTTCTTCTTTAACGTAATGGGTTTCTGATGCTTGCTCAATTAAATGATGATAA
The DNA here is from genome assembly GCF_005144745.1 of Flavobacterium sp. ASW18X. Lineage (GTDB taxonomy): Bacteria > Bacteroidota > Bacteroidia > Flavobacteriales > Flavobacteriaceae > Croceivirga. Next base: position 6,767 of record NZ_SWKK01000023.1, read on the forward strand.
TCACTTAATGTATGCAGTTCAAGCTCTGCAGCGTTAAAGTTTTCTGCAGCAGCGGGGAATCCGTAGGTGAATATAGCAAGCATGCCTTTTACTTCTGCACCTGCGTTTTCTAAGGCAGTTACAGCATTTAAACTGCTCTTACCTGTGCTGATTAAGTCTTCTATTACTACTACCGTTTTACCTTTCTCTAAATACCCTTCTATCTGGTTTTGTCTACCATGAGATTTGGGTTCTGGACGTACGTAGACAAAAGGCAAACCTAGCGCTTCTGCTACTAAAATGCCTATACCTATGGCGCCAGTAGCTACCCCAGCAATAACGTCTGGTTTACCATACAATTTTTCAACTTGTTTTGCCATTTCTTCCCTTACGTAATTACGTATTTTAGGGTAAGAGAGTAAAATTCTATTGTCACAATAGATGGGAGATTGCCAGCCAGATGCCCAAGTAAAGGGGTTTTCTGGACTCAACTTAATTGCATTAATTTGCAGCAAAAGTTCGGCAGTTTTTTTAGCACTGTTCTTATCCAAAATCATGCGGCAAATGTATAAAGTTTTTGTGAATGAAGCGCCCCTTTATTTAACCAATAAAAAACCCAAAAATACAACGGTAAGGGTATTTAATATAGAGGAAATTAAAATACAAGATGTTCTTCAGCACTATTTAGATGGTACCTTAAAAGAAACTTATCTTTTAGATCCTAACGGAGCAATTCTGTCAGAATTTACAAAAGAAATACCTTTTGTAGATGCTGCTGGTGGATTGGTTAAAAATCCTAAGGGCAAAGTACTTTTTATATTTAGAAATGGTGTTTGGGATTTGCCTAAGGGCAAGTTAGAAGAAGGAGAGCGTATTGAGGATGCGGCATTAAGAGAAGTAGAAGAAGAAACTGGAGTAGCTAATTTAGTTTTAGGCGATTTTTTACAAACTACCTACCATGTCTTTAAGCGAAAAGGAAAGTTTAAGTTAAAGCGGACCTATTGGTACCAAATGTCTACGGATTATGATAAAAAACTTGTTCCTCAGCTAGAAGAGGGTATTACCAAAGTAAAATGGAAAGGGCCTCGTAAGACACGAAAAGCCCTCAAAAATACCTACGAAAACATCAAATTGTTGTTTGATGCGGACTTATTGGATTAACCCTTCTAAATTGTATTTGCCTTTTGTAACACGATAAATAGGATAACTTAAGTGTGCTCTTTCGTATAATTGAGAATGTTTAAAAATATAGTCTAATTGCGCATACCAGTTATTGGCAAAACTTGATTCCCGTTGTTTTTTGGCCATTAAACTATCTTTTAGGATAGAATTATTTTCTAAAATTTCTAAGGCAGTATCCTCAAATACATAGGGAGAAAAACCTTCCTTCTGCTGTAAAATTGTGTCAAAAAAGTTCCAATTAAAAAAAGAATCTACCGCGGTAGGCTCTAAAACTTCTAACACATATCGTACTCCTAATTGGTTGGTTTTAACCAAAACATCTCCTTTTTCTAAGGCTATGCTTTTGGAGCTCTTGGTCACTCTGGTGTCGTAATGAGGATAATGACCTTCATATGCATTAGAATAAGTTTCATAACTAGCAATCTTGTATGCTTCTACCTCTAAAACACTATCTTTTGCTATGGTTTGATAGCTAATACCATTTTGTGACAAGCGTTCTAAAACAGTGCTCCAACTCTTTTTAATAAGGTAAGCCTCTGGTACCTCTACCTCTTCTGTGCCTTTATAATAATTGTAATAAGGAACTTGCTTGGTAAACGTAGAATCTCTGTTATACTTTAATCGATTAAAGCCTGTTATGGCGCTAGCGATGGTGTCTGCTTTGTAGCCTTTAAAATTTAGGGTAGTTACTTGGGTGGAATCTAGTTCCCAACGCAAAGGATATTTCTCTAAGGTTAAAGCTGTTTGTTGAGCTTCCTTTCGCAGATTTTTAATTTTTTTGTGATGCTCCTCTGTTAGAACTACTAATTGTTTCATAAGCTCATATGTTCCTTCTACCCGTTGTTTGTAAGGTTTTAGCATATGTGTTTCTACCATTAAGCCTAACGTATTCCAAAGGGTGGTGTACCCGGTGGAGTATCTTGGATTATCCAGAAATTGGGAAAAACCAGTTTCTGGAGGTTTGTTAAATACATTTACATAAGGGGTAATATCCCATTTATGTGCAGCTAATTTTTGTTCTAATTGTGGCATTAGCGTGCTATGTAAAAAATCGCCAGCGGCACCTCCAAGTTTGTTGTGTTGGGTAAATAAATGTGTTAAAGTATATTGATAATCTGCACCATTACTTACATGGTTATCAACAAAAACATCTGGTTTTACCATGTGGAATATTGTGGCAAAAGTAGCGGCGTTTTTGGTGTCCATTTTTATAAAGTCCCGGTTTAAATCAAAATTACGGGCATTGCCTCTAAACCCGTATGCCTTGGGGCCATTTTGATTGGCTCTACTAGTACTATTTCTGTTGAGCATACCACCCACGTTGTAAACTGGAATGGTTGTTAGAATGGTATTTTTAGGAGTAGGTATTTTATTATTAGCTAAATCTCTAAAAAGCATCATAGAGGCATCTATACCATCACTTTCTCCCGGATGTATACCGTTATTTATAAGTAAAATGGTTTTGTCTTCCTGAAGTTTTTTAAAGTTGAAGTTGCCATCGGGATTGTAAGTAACCAAATGAAGGGGTTTGCCACTATCTGTAGCGCCAATGTTTTGAACATGTATTTCTGGGTATTCTTTAGCTAGATTTAAATAGAAATCTATGACCTCCTGGTAGGTGGCAGTTTCCGTTCCACCGCTATTTTCAAAGGTAGTTTTAAACGTTTGCTCGTTCTTTTCCGTTTGTTCATCACAAGCAATAAGAATCAAAAAAACAATTAAACTAAGTGAGCGCCAAACCAATTTCATTTAAAAAAATTAAAGAGTTGTGACGCTAAATTAGCTATTATGCCTTACGAAGCCATATTTAATACAGACAAATCATTAATGTCTAATTTATAGATAGGTTTCGTAAGAAAATCTATACGATGCTTGGTGTTTTCTGAGAAATAATGCCATTTATCCCGGTCTGCTTTATCAATAGAGGAGGTAATAATTTTAATATTTATGAGCTTATCTATTGGTAGGGCTATAAATTCTTCTAAAAATGTCCATCCATCCATGATAGGCATATTTATGTCTAGGAAAATAAGGTTAGGAATGCTTTTATTTTGCTCAATAATTAGTTTAATAGCAGCAAGCGCATCAGCTCCGTTGCCAAAATCATCTATTTCTATAGCAAGTTGAAATTTGCCTAATATTTTTTTGAGTCCAAAGACGGTAATCATATCATCGTCTATTATAAATACTTTATTATTCTCCATGTTTAAAAATGATGCTAAATGTTGCTCCTTCATTAATTTCACTACATACCGCTAACTTTGCTCCCATAGCTTCTGCTTGGTTTTTAGCAATGAATAAACCGATGCCTTTTGCATCTGGATTATCATGAAACGTCTTATACATACCAAATAACTTATCTTGATGTTGGTAAATATCAAATCCTAAGCCGTTATCTGTAACATTAAGGAGTACTTTACTTTCAGTAATACTACTTTTTATGTCTATAACCAATGGCTTATCTGGATGTCTATACTTTATGCTGTTGCTTATAAATTGGGTGATGATATTTTCTAGATATTGTGGCACAGCTTGTACTACAATAGTATCATCTATGGTAACCTTTACATTTATGTCGGAATCTAAAATTTGTGTCCTTAAATTATTAAGTGCCTTGATGGTAGCCTCATAGAGATTTATAGGCTCGTTCTCTAATTTTAAATTGGCATTAATTTCTAAAACTTCATTAAGGTGTTCCAAGGTTTCTGATAATTTGCTAGCTGTTTCCGTTAACATATCCATCAATCTTTGCTTCTCTATACCATCACTCTCAATATTTAAGAAATTTAATAGCATGGTAAAGTTGGCAGAATGAGAACGGATATTATGGCTAACAATATGGGCGAAATTTAGAAGTTTTTTATTTTGAACTGCAGTTACTTTAATCAACTCTTGTAGTTCTGCTTCTTTACTAACCACATCAGAAATATCTAAACTGATACCTATTAAACCCTTTACTCTTCCTTTAATATCTAATAGTGGCAACTTAGAGGTTAAAAAAGATAAGCTTTCACCTGTAGCATTGCGGTAGGTAAACCTTTTGCCCAACATAGGCTCTTTGCTTTCCATTACGTCAAGGTCTTCCTTCCTTAAAATTTTTGCTAGTTCTGGCTCAAATAAGTCAAAATCATTTTTTCCTAATATCTCTTCTTCCGTTTTATTAAAAAATTTACATTCTTGTTGGTTAATCATAACCTTTCTAGATTCTAAATCTTTAATATAGATACTAGCAGGTAGGCTGTCTATCAGCGTGCGTAATAACTTTTCGTTTTCTACAATCTGTATTTTTGCATTTACTTGTTCACTTACATCTTGTACGGTGCCCACGAGCTTTACCACTTTTTTGTTTTGTGTTATTGGCCTGCACGCGGTTATAATATGTTTTTTAACGCCTTTGGCGCTATTAATTTTCATGGTTTTATGCCAAGTTATCCCTATTTCTGCACTGGTTTTGTACAGGTTTTTCATGGATTCTTTGGCTTCTTCACCATCATAAAATTTAATAAAGTTCTCTACGGTAGGTTCAAAATCTAATGGAACATCGTAAATATCTTTAGTGGTTTTAGACCATGTAATGGTTTTAGAGAACATATCGTACTCCCAAATACCCACTTTAGAAATTTCGCTTTGTATGTTTAGTAAATTATCTAGCTTATCGTATTTAAGATTAGTTTGTAATTCTTGGGTTATGTCTTCAATTTTTAGAACTGTTCCTAAAAGCTCCATGTCATCAGATAACCAAGGCGAGAAATCCCATTTAAAATATTGGTGCTCCTTATGGTCGCAAATACCTTGTTTGTGAATTCCTTTAAGTACGTCTTCAAAAATTTCTTTCTGTTGCTCGCATTGCTCCCCCTTAAATATCTCTGTTAAGTGCAAGCCAATAAAAGAATCTCCCTTAAAACCATAGAATTTTGCCCACTTTTTGGTGGCTTCAACTAACACGCCATCAGTGTTAATCATTGCCATCATAATAGGCAATTCCTTTATGGAATAAGAGTTAATAGTAGCTTTCAAAGTGTTTGGTGTTAATCGCACAAATACAAGAAATTTCTTACAATACTATAAATATAGTACTACAGAAAAGACTTTTTGTTGTGTAGCTACAAAAAAATGTGGTTTTTCCTTTAAATCCTGCTCATTCTGATTGAAAGGAGATATACTATAGGTGAATGGTTGTTAACTAAGGTTGAGCTGTATAGCGAACGGTATCTGGTACCAACCCTGTATAATCTCCCCCATTTCGTATTACATCTCTAACTATAGAACTACTAATGTAAGACTTGCCAGAAGAGGTGAGCAAAAAGACCGTCTCTATTTCTGATAATTTTCTATTGGTGTGAGCAATAGCTTTTTCGAACTCAAAATCAGCAGGATTTCTCAATCCTCTTAAAATGAAATTAGCATTAATGCTTTTACAGAAATCCACTGTTAAACCCTCATAGGTCAGCACTTTTATTTTGGGTTGGTCCTTAAACGCTTCTTCTATAAATTTCTGACGCTCTTCTAAACTGAACATATACTTTTTGTCTGCATTAATACCAATAGCAATGATTAATTCATCAAAAAGGGTAATACCTCTTTGGATAATATCATAATGTCCTAAGGTAAGAGGGTCAAAGGACCCTGGGAATATAGCGCGTCTCATTTGTTGTAAATCGTTGGTTTAAAAATAACGATTATTCTCTACTTTAAAGCCTCTATAATTGCACTTTCAAAAAGTTGAGCTAGACTTATGCCTGCAGCTTGTGCTTGTTGCGGTAAAATGCTTTCTTCTGTTAATCCAGGTGTCGTATTTACTTCTAATAAATAAGGTTGGTCCCCAATAAAAATAAATTCACTTCTGGTGTACCCTTTTAGTTTTAATACTTTATAAATTTTGGTGGCTACACTGGCCACATTTTGTAGCTGAATATCTGATATTCTTGCTGGTGTTATTTCTTGAGATTTACCTTCGTATTTAGCTTGGTAGTCAAAAAAATCGTTCTCAGAAACTATTTCAGTTACTGGTAGTACTTTAATTTCATCCTTATACGTAATTACGCCCACAGAGACTTCTGTACCTTCTAAAAAAGACTCTATTATAATTTCATCATCTTCTTTAAACGCCATTACAATCGCGATAGCAATATCTTCTTTCTTATATACTTTAGAAATTCCAAAACTACTACCTGCCTTATTTGCTTTTACAAAACATGGTAAGCCTACTGTCTCTACAATACCCTCTACATCTATAACGTCTCCTTCGTTTAAAGGGTAAGATTTAGCACATTTAATTCCATACGGTTTTAAGGTGCTTAGTAAATCACGTTTATTAAAAGTGAGAGCCGCTTGGTATGCATTACAGGCCGTTTGTGGTAACTGTAGTAGCTCAAAATATCCTTGTAATAGGCCATCTTCTCCTGGAGTACCATGGATGGCGTTAAAAACACAATCAAAAGTAATCTTGCCACTAGGTAATTCTAAAGAGAAATCGTGTTTGTCAATCTCATACTTTTTGCCACTAATATCTTGGTGATACCAAGAATTTTTTGTGATAACAATGCCGTAGGTATTGTATTTGGTAGTGTCTAAATGCTTCATTACAACACTTCCACTTTTCATGGAGATTTCTTTTTCGCTAGAAAAACCACCCATGACAACAGCTATATTTATTTTCATTCCTTAGAATTAATGTAGTGGCAAAGTAAATAAAAAAAGAGGGCGTTTTTCTATATTTGTCCGCAAACAACTTCTTATGAAGGATTTTATTGGCTTTTTAAAAAGCAAGACGTTTTTAATACAGTTGGCTATTGCAATGGTGTTAATAGTGATATTCGTGTTTGTAATCTTAGGTTGGTTAAAAAGCACTACCAATCATGGCGAGTTTGTACAGGTGCCAGACTTTTCTAAAATGTCTGTGATGGATATGCGTAAAACAGCAGAAGCAGCAGGATTGCGTTATGAGGTTTTAGATTCTACCGATTATAACCCAGAATATCCAAGATTTTCCATATTAGAACAAAACCCTAAAGCTGGATCCAAAGTAAAACACAACAGAAAAATATATTTTACGGTAAACCCTTCTGGTTATAAAAAAGTATCTGTACCTAAAATTATACAAGTTACTCGCAGAAACGCTACTGCCATGCTCCGTGCAGTTGGTTTAGATGTGCAACGCGTAACCTATATAGACGAACTTGGTAAAGACATGGTATACCGTGTAAAATACAAGGGAAAAGATATAAGTCCTGGAGAAAAATTGCCAAAAACCTCCAAGGTGGAGCTTATTTGTGGTAACGGTACTATTCCAGAAGAGATTTTAGCTACGGAGTCTGACCAATAATGTATATGGAAGAAGAGGAAGATTTTGGGCCTAACCAAGACGATTTATACGAACACCATAAGTTTGTAGCTTCTAAAGGACAAGAACCGCTAAGAGTGGATAAGTTTTTAATGAATTTTATAGAAAACGCCACCCGCAATAAAATTCAACAAGCTGCTAAAACAGGAAATATTTGGGTAAATGACACTCAAGTAAAGCAAAATTATAAAGTTAAAGCAGGGGATGTTGTAAAAGTGTTATTTGAGCATCCGCCGTATGAATTTTTGCTAACACCAGAGAACATACCGCTAGATATTGCATATGAGGATGATGAGGTTTTGGTCGTCAATAAAGAACCAGGGATGGTAGTGCATCCTGGACACGGAAATTATTCTGGCACTTTAATTAATGCTTTAGTTTATCACTTTGAAAATTTGCCAGATAATAGTTCTGGCAGACCCGGGTTGGTACACCGTATTGATAAAGATACTTCTGGATTGCTAGTTGTAGCTAAAACAGAACATGCTATGACGCATCTGGCAGAGCAATTTTTTAATAAAACTACAGAACGGGAGTATGTAGCCCTTGTTTGGGGTAATGTGGTAGAAGATGAAGGTACTATAGAAGGGCATCTGGCACGCAATCCAAAAAACCGACTGCAAATGATGGTTTTTCCAGAAGGCGATGTTGGTAAAGAAGCGGTAACGCATTATAAGGTTTTAGAACGATTTGGTTATGTAACCCTAGTGTCTTGCAAATTAGAGACAGGAAGAACACACCAAATTAGGGTGCACATGAAGTATCTAGGTCATCCTTTATTTAATGATGAGCGTTACGGCGGAGATAAAATACTTAAGGGTACCACTTATACCAAATACAAACAGTTTGTAGACAATGCCTTTAAACTATTACCAAGACAAGCTTTACACGCAAAAACTTTAGGATTTGTACACCCTACCACAGCTAAGGCGCTAAGATTTGATTCTGAAATACCGGCAGATATGCAAGCGTGCATAGAAAAATGGCGCTCTTACAGCAAAAACAGTACAGAAGAATCATAAAGATTTTCAATTCTGCTATTGAAAAGAGCATTGAAGCAAGCATTTTGTCTTTTTAAAAAGCAATGTATTTTTACCCAAAGTTTAGACGCTATGAAAATTGTAATTTCTCCTGCAAAGTCATTGGATTTTGAAACACAGTTGCCCACTAGTAAACACACAGAACCTGTATTTTTAGAAGAAGCAAGTAAGTTAAACTCGGTATTGGCAAAGAAAAAACCAAAGGCTTTATCAGACTTGATGCATATTAGTGATAGTTTGGCGCAACTTAATTGGGAACGTAATCAACAGTTTTCTACGCCTTTTACTCCGGAGAATGCAAGACCAGCAGTGTATGCGTTTAATGGCGATGTGTATCAAGGATTAGATATATATACTCTTCCAGAAAACAAAATAGATGCCCTACAGCAAAAACTTCGCATCTTATCTGGCTTATATGGTGTTCTAAAACCTTTAGATTTAATGCAGCCTTACCGTTTAGAAATGGGTACTCAGTTAAAAGTAGCGCGCAAAAAGAATTTGTATGAGTTTTGGAAAGAAACGCTGACACAACATTTGAATGATGAACTGACGGAAGACGAACTCTTTATTAATCTAGCAAGCAACGAGTACTTTAAAGCAATTGATACTAAAACTTTAAAAGTGCCCGTAATCTCTCCGGTATTTAAAGATTGGAAGAATGATAAATTGAAGATTATTAGCTTTTATGCAAAAAAAGCTAGAGGCTCTATGGTGCGTTATATAATAGATAATGATGTGGAAACGCTAGACCAATTAAAAGGCTTTGACTATGATGGATACCAGTTTAGCCAAGAACATACCCTTAAACCTAATGAACCTGCATTTATCCGGTAGACTAAATTGCAATTTGTACCGTTCTTATAGTATATAGAAAACTATGAGAAAGCTTATTTTGTCATTGGTAGTTGTTGCAGTCATTGCAGCATGTAATGATAGAGATGATAATTTAGAGGGTGTAAATCTGCGTATTCAAAATAGTAGTTCTAGTAATTTTACTACGGTTACCGTTGGGGATGAGCGACTAGTTTTTGAAAATGTTATTTCAGGTAGTTATTCTGATTATCAAGAAGTAGTAAGGGCTTACCAGCAAGACACAGTACACGTAGTTGCAGATTCTTTAGATTTACGTTTTGTTCCAGAAATACAGACAGATTCTCTTCCTTTAGGAGTGTACACTTACGAGTTGTCTATTTCAGAAGAAGGCCAACTGCAGTTTCAATTTAAAATTGATTAATCCTATCTTAATAGTATAACCTGTATTTTTCTACGATGGTTATCTCTACTATGAGCTTTTTTCTTCTTGCGCCAAACACTTATCGGTAATTTTATCTTCTCTTATATTCACATCCCTTTTACCTACACGTAAACTAATAGTTATTTTTTTATAATCATCATAAATTAATGGCACTACAACGTTTTAGTTTGTGATTTTTTTAGTTTAAATGATAGTTTTGTGAAAAATATTCATTACTTAAAGAATTATACTATACCACATACACTAACTATTAACTAATTCTAAAATTTAAGAAAATCAATGGAAATTAAAAAGGTTCTTGTTGCGAATCGCGGTGAAATCGCCATCCGTATTTTTAGAGCATGTGCAGAAATCGGATTGCAAACCGTAGGTATTTATACATATGAGGATAGATACTCTCTGCATCGGTACAAGGCAGACGAAGCGTATCAAGTTGGGGAAGATGATGAGCCTTTAAAACCTTATTTGGATATTGACGCTATCATCAATATCGCTACAGCTAACGGTGTAGATGCTATACATCCTGGATACGGATTCTTGTCAGAAAATGCAGAATTCGCTCAAAAATGTGCAGATAATAATATCATTTTTGTAGGTCCAAAAGTTTCTGTGTTAAAAGCATTAGGTGATAAGATTACGGCTAAGGAAGTAGCAGTATCTCAACAAGTGCCAATTATCCAAAGTAGTCGTGAAGATTTAACTACTCTAGAAATTGCGCTAGAAGAAGCAGATAAAATTGGTTATCCTGTTATGCTAAAAGCGGCTTCTGGTGGTGGTGGCCGGGGTATGCGTGTAATACGTACTGCAGACGATTTAAGAAAAGGCTATCCAGAAGCGCAAAGAGAAGCCTTGAAAGCTTTTGGAGATGATACTGTTTTCTTAGAAAAGTTTGTAGAAAATCCAAAGCATATAGAGGTGCAAATTGTGGCAGATACCCACGGGAACATGGTGCATTTATTTGAGCGCGATTGTTCCGTACAACGTAGATATCAGAAGGTTATTGAGTTTGCACCTTCTTTAGGCTTACCACAAACTACAAGAGATAAATTATACGAGTATGCCTTAAAAATTTGCAAGGCGGTAGATTACAATAACATTGGAACGGTAGAATTTTTAGTAGACCAAGATGGTAGCATTTATTTTATAGAAGTAAACCCTCGTATACAAGTAGAGCATACCGTAACAGAGGAGATTACCAAAATAGATTTGGTTAAAGCTCAATTATTTATTGCTGGTGGCTATAAATTGGCAGACCAGCAAATAAAAATTAAAGACCAAGCCTCTGTAGTAGCCACTGGTTATGCTTTGCAATGTAGGGTAACCACGGAAGACCCTACCAACGATTTTAAACCAGATTATGGTATTGTTACTACATACCGTAGTGCATCTGGGCATGGTATACGCTTAGACGCAGGTAGTATTTACCAAGGGGTCCGTATTTCGCCATTTTTTGACAGTATGTTGGTAAAAGTTTCTGCTTCTAGTAGAACCTTAGATGGCTGTTGTAGAAAAATGCGTAGAGCATTGGCAGAATTTAGAATTAGGGGGTTAAATACTAATATTCCTTTTTTAGATAACATTCTATTACATCCTACCTTTAGACAGGGACAGGTAACTGTAAACTTTATCAAGAACGAACCCAGCTTATTTAAAATCAGAGAGTCTAGAAACCGGGCCAATAAGTTGGTAGGTTATTTGGCAGAAACTATCGTAAATGGCAATCCAGATGTTAAAAAGGTAGATAAGGACCGTGTATTTACAAAGCCACAAATACCGAGTTTTCCTAAAAATGAACCTTATCCTAAAGGTACCAAAGACTTATTAGCAGAATTAGGTCCAGAAGGTTTTGCTAATTGGCTTAAAGACCAAAAGCAAGTACATTTTACAGATACTACCTTTAGAGATGCGCACCAGAGCTTATTAGCTACACGTATGCGTACTATAGATATGCTAAAAGTGGCAGAAGGCTATGCTAAGAATCATTCAGAAATCTTTTCCATGGAAATTTGGGGTGGAGCTACGTTTGATGTTTGCCTTAGATTCTTAAAAGAAAACCCTTGGGAGCGTTTAGCATTGTTGCGAAAAGCGATGCCTAATGTATTAACGCAAATGCTTATTCGTGGTTCTAATGGCGTGGGTTACAAGGCGTATCCAGATAACTTAATTGCAAAATTTGTAGAAAAATCTTGGGAAACAGGTTTGGATGTTTTCAGAATCTTCGATTCCCTAAATTGGATGCAATCCATAGCGCCATGTATTGAACACGTGCGTAAGCATACGGGTGGTTTGGCAGAAGCTTCTATTTGTTATACGGGCGATATCTTGAATCCGGAAAAATCCAAATATGACCTAAAGTATTATGTGCAGTTGGCTAAAGATATAGAAAATGCCGGTGCACATATATTAGGGGTAAAAGACATGGCAGGGTTGTTAAAACCTCAAGCTGCGTTTGAGTTGATTTCTGCATTAAAATCAGAACTAAATATTCCTATACATTTACATACCCACGATACTTCTTCTGTACAAGCAGCCATGTATTTAAAAGCTATAGAAGCAGGTGTGGACGTTGTAGACGTGGCACTTGGGGGCTTATCTGGCTTAACAGCACAGCCAAACTTCAATTCTATGTTAGAGATGCTTCGCTTTACGGAGCGTGAGAACAAAATGAATCGTGAAAAATTGGCAGAATATTCTAATTACTGGGAAACGGTTCGTACGTATTATTATCCATTTGAATCTGGATTAAAAGCAGGAACAGGAGAAGTGTATACTCATGAAATTCCTGGCGGACAATATTCCAATCTAAAAGGGCAAGCTATTGCTTTAGGGTTAGAGAATAAATTTCCAGAGGTAACTAAAATGTATGCAGAGGTCAACGAACTTTTTGGAGACATTATTAAAGTAACACCAAGTTCTAAAGTGGTGGGCGATATGGCGCAATACCTTATCAGTAATGGATATTCTGTAAAAGACGTATTAGAAAAAGGGGATAGCATTTCTTTTCCTGAGTCCGTAAAGAGCTTTTTTAGAGGCGATTTAGGGCAGCCTACAGGTGGTTTTCCTAAGCGTTTGCAAGAAATAATTCTAAAAGATGAAAAACCATATACGGATAGACCCAATGCACATTTGGAACCTGTAGATTTTGATGAAGAATTTAAAATCTTCCAAGCTAAATATACCAAGGGTATGGGACGGGAATTAGAAATGACAGATTTCTTGTCATATCAGTTGTATCCTAAAGTATTTGAAGATGCCTACCAGCACCATCTTTTGTATGGTAATGTCATGGTTATTCCTACCAAAAACTTCTTCTATGGAATGGAGATTGGGGAAGAAATTATGATAGAGATGGATAAAGGTAAAACCATCTTAGTACAACTTATGCTTGTTGGCGATCCAGATTCTAGTGGTAATGTTAACTTGTTTTTTAAAGTCAATGGGCAATTACGTAATGTAGTTGTTAAAGACAAGAGTATAAAGGTAGACAAGCAAGAAAACAAAAAGGTAGATGCTAATAATCCTAAAGAAATTGGCTCGCCATTGCAAGGTTTACTAAGTAATGTACTAGTTAAAAATGGGCAAGAGATTAAAAAGAATCAGCCTTTGTTCATTATAGAAGCAATGAAAATGGAAACAACGGTTACAGCTCCGGAAGAGGGTGTTGTAGACCGTGTTGAATTGCCTAGCGGTACTTTGGTCAATGGAGACGACCTAGTACTTATTTTAAAATAATATTGGTTCTGGGTCGGTTTTTCTGGCCCAGAATTATTCTTGTATTTTTAGGGCAAACCAGTACCATTGTCTCAGCCCTTTTTACATACCCATCCTTATCCACCTTTCTTATTTAATGGTGTAGAAAAATTAATTGTTGGGACATTGCCACCACCAAGATTCACAACGGGGCTTTTAAAAGAAGGCGATGTGGATTTTTGTTATGGCAGTAGAGATGGTCAACTTTGGCCAATTTTAGACCGTATTTTTCATTTAGATTTATTGTTTGAAACTACGGAAGCGGCCGTACAACAGCGTAAAGAATTTTTACGTGAGCAGAAGATTGGTGTTTGTGATATTGTTGCGAGTGCAGAAAGAGAAAAAGTGGATGCCTCTGACCTTGGTATGCAAAATGTACAATTGAGAGATTTATTGGGGTATTTGGAAGAATATACTACGGTAAACACGCTACTTTTTACCGGTGGTAATAGCAAAAATGGTCCCGAGTATTTTTTTAGGAGATTGCTTAAGACAAATAATTTACGACTACAAGTAGTGGATAGTTCGGTGCCTAGAATACATCAGTTTGTACATCCAAGCACACAAATAAATATACAAACGGTTAGCCTAACAGCTCCTAGCGGTGCTGCTAACAGGGCAGTGGGCAGCTTGCCATTGTACAAAGAATTAAAGCGTAAAAATCCAAGTTTTAATACTCTAGATTTTCGCGTACTCCAATATGCAAAGTTCTTTTAGCATCATATTGTAAGGTTAAATCCTTAAACTGCATCAATCTAAAAGTAAAAAATTAAATATACTTTATAAAAGCAAGTACTATTGTTAGGTTTGTATGGTGGTGCTAACAAATTGTTATAGTACAGCAATCCATGGTTTAAATGGTCTTATTTAACGACCTTTGAAGGGTTTCATAATTAAAATTTTATCCAGGTATATGAATAAAATGCGGCAAACAAAACGATTGGCAGAATTTCAAAAGTCGGTCACCAACAGATACAATATCTACAATAGCCTGTTTCTTAGTCTGCCTTATGCAGACATGGAAAATGTAGCAACCCTTGTTCCTTTGTTATTTGAGCAGTGTGAGAAAGGCTTAAATGCGGGTAAAAAACCAGAAGAAATATTAGAAAACTTCTTTACTGGCGTTGCAGGAATTACAGACGAGAAACAGCGAATAGATTTCATGTTTCGTATTATACAATACGTTGAACGCCAAGTGGTATTGTATGATAGTGTAGAAGATGCCGCATTTCCAAAATTGCAAAAATATACCAACTCACTTGGAATTAAAGATTATTTTGAGCTGGTAGACCAAAATAAGAATTGGGATAAAATCTCTAAAAAGCTATCTACTTTTAGTGCAAGAATAGTACTTACGGCGCACCCAACCCAATTTTATACACCCGCGGTTCTAGATATCATTTCAGAATTAAGAAAAATGATTGAAGATAACCGTATTAATGATATTGATACCACTTTGCAGCAATTAGGATTAACTTCTCTGGTAAACTCCAGAAAGCCTACGCCTTTAGACGAAGCAAAAAACATTATCCACATCCTTAGAAATACGTATTACGATGCTATTGGAGAAATGTTTCAAGACATTAAAAAGAGTATTAGGGATGAGAAATTTGATAATTACGACATTATAAAATTGGGTTTTTGGCCTGGCGGAGACCGGGATGGTAACCCATATGTAACAGAAGATATCACTAAAAAAGTAGCAGACGAATTGCGCCTTACTTTAATGAAGTGTTATTATAATGACATTAAAGTGCTACGGAAAAAACTAACGTTCCGTGGGTTGGCTGAACCGTTAGAATTGTTAAGTGATAAGCTCTATAAGGCTATGTTCCAAACGGAGTTTTTGGTAAGCTATGAAGAAATCATCCAAAGTCTAGAGCAGGTTAAAGAAGTACTTGTTAATGATTATCATGGGTTATATTTAGAAGATTTAATTAAGATGATAGATAAGGTGCACATATTTAAAGTGCACTTTGCAACGCTAGATATTCGCCAAGACCATAGTAAACATTACTTAACGGTCACAGAGGTACTTAAAAAGCATGGCGTAATTAAGGAAAGTCTTGAAGAATTATCGCAGGAGGAATTAATTAATTGTTTGCTTAAAAAGGATATCACTGTAAATGAGAGCGATTTTACGGAAGACATTGTGGTGCAAACCCTAACTAATATTTCTCACTTAAAGGAAATACAAAATAGAAATGGAGAGGCAGGCTGTAATCGCTACATCATAAGCAATAGCGAAGATATTTTTTCCGTACTATTTGTTTTTGGTTTGTTTAGATGGTGTGGTTGGAAAGCAGAGGATATAACTTTTGATATTGTTCCGTTGTTTGAGACCATGAAAGGAATGGATGCTTCTGAAGAAGTAATGCAAGCCCTATTTGATATACCAATGTACAAAGAACACCTAGCACGTAGAAAAGACGTACATACTATTATGTTAGGTTTCTCTGATGGTACAAAAGATGGCGGGTATTTAAAAGCCAATTGGTCTATTTTAAAAACAAAAGAAACTTTAAGTAAGGTGTGCAAGAAAAACGGTATAAAAGCTATTTTCTTTGATGGTAGAGGCGGACCGCCAGCACGTGGTGGTGGTAAAACACATCGTTTCTATGCCGCACAAACCAAGGATGTTGCCAACCATGAAATTCAATTAACCGTACAAGGACAAACCATTACCAGTACGTTTGGTACCAAAGAGCAGTTTAAACACAATGCGGAACAATTACTTACCGCTGGGCTAAGCAATAACCTATTTGGAAAAGAACACAAAATTTCTGGAGAACAACGCAGGTTAATAGAAAAACTTTCGCAGCTTAGTTTTAATAAATATGACGCGTTAAAACAACATGAGAAGTTTATACCTTATTTGGAGCATAGAAGTACGTTAAAATATTATACCAAGGCAAATATTGGTAGTAGACCAGGAAAACGTGGTAATAAAAAGCAACTGACGTTATCTGACCTTAGAGCGATTTCCTTTGTTGGTTCTTGGAGCCAATTAAAGCAAAATGTACCAGGCTATTTTGGATTGGGTACGGCCATAGCACAGCTTAAAGAAGAAGGTAAGATGAACGATGTGAAAAAACTGTTCAAAGAAGTGCCTTTCTTTAGAGCTTTGATGATGAATAGTATGATGTCTCTGGCAAAAACCAACTTCAATTTAACCAGTTACATGAAGGAGGATAAGGAGTTCGGTGATTTTTGGAAGATTCTACACCAAGAGTTTGAACTGTCTAAAAAGATGCTATTGCAAATTTCTGGACATAAAATCTTAATGGAAGACGAGGCGGTTTCGAGAGAATCCGTTAAGATTCGTGAGAAAATTGTTCTGCCGTTATTGGTAATTCAGCAGAATGCGCTCTTTCATATAACCAAAGATTCTGAATTTAAAGAGTTGTATGAGAAGATAGTGACACGTAGTCTCTATGGTAATATTAATGCCAGTAGAAACTCGGCTTAAATAATAGAAAAAGCCCCTGAGAAATCAGGGGCTTTCTTATACACAAAAAAGGGTTTTATTATCCTTTGTTCTGTTGCTTTTTAACGGTATCCTCGTCAATATCAAAATCGTTAGTTTTGATGTTGGTATTCCCAGTTGGGTTGGTAGGATTTGTTTGTTCTACTCTTCTTTTAAACTTCTTCTTATCTTCAATAATTCCCATAGTATTTTTTTTAAATTAATAACTATTGAGAATGTACTAAAAGCTTGAGCTAAACTCCGTTAATAGCATTTTAAAACTATGTTAGTGGATGTTAATGCGTTATTAGTTATTGCTTTACAGTCACTAAAAAGCTGAAGTCAAAGCCAGAAAAGTAATTTTTATAAAATAACGGTATTACTTCATAGGTGTGCTAAGCATGTTGTAAAAGGCACGAATTCCGTAGGCCAATTGTCCAATTTTTAAATTCTCATTTGGGCTATGCTGGTTGTTATCAGGATTTACCATAGGAACAATAAAAGCTGGAATCTTTAATTCGTTTATAAATGGAGAAATAGGAACAGTACCACCCATTATGCGTATTTGTACCACATCTTGCCCATAGGTGCTTTGTAGGGTATTGGCTAGGAACACCCCGTAAGGATTGTCCAAATCCGTACGGAAAGCATCCGTAACCCCACGTTCGTTAATGGTAATTAATTTGTCAAATTGTAAACGCTCCGCATTTGTAGGTACGTGGTCCAGTACTTTAAAGCCTTGTTTGGCAATGTGTTCTTTTACTAATTTTTTTAGTCGGTTGCCATTGCTCTCTGGTACTAAGCGTAAGTCCAATTCGGCCGTAGCACTTTCTGGAACAATAGTTCTGGCAGCATCGCCTGTCCATCCAGAGCTTAGACCACGAATGTTTAAACTAGGGAACTGTAAAGACTCTTGATAATAACTGCCAACTTTTTCCGCTGTTTTAAACTGAAGTTTTTCTTTGATTACAGCGTCGTCATCCGGCACTTTTTTCAAAACCGCTTGGATGTCATCATTTATAAAAATTCCATCATAGTACCCAGGAATGGTAACTTTGCCGTCCGTATCCTTCATACTTGCTAATAAATGGGCTAACTGGAATCCAGGATTGGGAGCATAGTTTCCATAATGGCCACTATGTTGGGGTTTAATTGGTCCGTAGGTGGTTAAACTTAATGTGGTTATACCACGGCAACCGTAAACCATAGTAGGTAATCCAGAGCCATGGCTTGGCCCGTCTGAAATCACTAAAAAATCGGCAGCCAGTAATTCTCTATATTGCTTCACCGCGTTAGGAAGGCTTTTGCTACCTTTTTCTTCTTCGCTATCTAAAATAATTTTGATGTTGTACGGAAATTCCTTGTCATCTTTTTTAAGTAAATCCAAGGCATGCAAAAACATCACTATGGGCCCTTTATCATCAGAGGTAGAACGGCCAAACAGGCGCCAATCATAATTTATATCTTCATTTAGCGCAGAAAAATCTACAGTTTCAAAACCATTCTCAACAGGTTTTTTAAGAACCGTATTGTACGGGTTTGGTTGGTCCCACTTAATTGCATCAACACCTTGGCCGTCTAAATGCATATAAAATAAGATGGTGGTTTTACCATCTTTCATTGGGGTGTTGGCAAAAAATAGAGGTAAACCTTTTGTGTCTAAGATAGCCGAATTAAATCCGCGTTTATCAAACTGTTTTTTTAACCAAAAGAGATTGTTGTCTATATCATCTGGGTTTAGGGCATCATTGGGTATGGCTACAAATTCACGTAAATCTGCAATGGCAAGGGCAACCTCAGATTTTACTTTTGTAGAATCTTGGGCGGCTAATGTTGATGAAACACCAATGACGAGTAAGGCTAAAATAGTTCTGAACATGAAGAATAAATTGGTTAGTGAAAAATATCTCAAATTGTAACCTTATCCAATTTATCCTGACTTTTTCTTTACAAGAGCAAGTGCAATTCTTCTTAGGAGTAACAAAAAAGGAAATCCGTGTAGCAGAATATCAAACCAATCCATGAATTTCATTCCTACGCCACCGCCTGCAACCCATTTAATTTTACCCCAAAGATGTGGTTCAGGAAAAAACGGGGCTAGCCCAAGCGTTAAGCATAGCAGTAATAGAATACGGAAATCGTCAATCCATTTCATATTACCTAATCTCCTTCACAAATGAATCAATTTTAGTAGTGCCGTGAGTGGTTAAATGTTTTATGAAGGCCGAGCCAATAATAGCCCCTTTAGCTCTAGAAGTGGCAGCTGTAAACGTTTCGTTATTGCTTATGCCAAAACCAACTACTTGAGGGTTTTTAAGCTTTAAACCATCAATTCGTTGAAAGTATTCTGTTTGTTCGTTTCCAAATCCGCTTTTAGCACCCGTGGTACTTGCAGAACTTACCATGTAAATAAATCCTTCAGAAGCTGCATCTATCTGGCGAATCCTAGCTTCGCTGGTTTGTGGCGTTATTAAGAACACATTAATTAAACCGTGAGCTTTAAAAATTGCTTCATATTCTTCCAAATATACATCCAAAGGTAAATCTGGGAGTATGAGTCCATCAATCCCCAGCTCCTCACATTTTTTACAGAACGCCTCTACACCATATTGCAAAACTGGGTTAAAATACCCCATAATAATCAGAGGAATGGATACCTTTTTTCTGATATCCTTTAATTGCTCAAAAAGTTTGCTCGTAGTCATACCATTTTTAAGAGCAGCGGTAGAGCTTTCTTGTATGGTAGGGCCATCTGCTAAGGGGTCGCTAAACGGTAATCCAATTTCTATCATGTCTACCCCGGCTTTTTCCAGTTCTTCAATAACCGTTACGGTATCCTCTAATTTTGGATAGCCAGCAGTGAAATATATAGAAAGTAACTTTTGTTCTTCTTGTAATTTTTGGTTTATTCTATTCATCTAAAATAGTTTTAGGTATGAAGGTTTGCCTTTTAATTCCTAAGTTTTTGTTCCCCAAATCTTAAGTGGGTATAACTACAGTTTAAAATAATCTATATACGTCTGTAAATCTTTATCCCCACGTCCAGATAGGCTAATGACCACAACATCATCGGGTTTAAACGTTTTATACTTGAATAAAGCCAATGCATGAGAGGTTTCTATGGCGGGAATGATACCCTCTAATTGGGTTAATTCTAAGCCCGCTTCCATGGCTTCATCATCTGTAGCCGAGTAAAATTCGCCCCGTCCAGATTTGTACAAATGCGAATGTAAAGGCCCAACCCCGGGATAATCTAGACCTGCAGAGATAGAATAAGGTTCTGTAATTTGCCCGTCTTCCGTTTGCATTAATAGTGTTTTACAACCGTGAATGATGCCTTCTTTACCCAATTTGGAAGTAGCGGCACTTTCACCAGAATTTACACCTTTACCAGCCGCTTCTACTGCAATAATGCCTACTTCTTCTTCATCTAAAAAGTGATAGTACGTACCAGCAGCATTACTACCGCCACCAATACAGGCTACTACATAGTCTGGAAGTTCGCGTCCTTCTTTTTCTTTTAATTGCCATTTTATTTCTTCGGATATTACCGATTGAAATCTGGTAACCATATCCGGGTAAGGGTGTGGCCCAATGGCAGAACCAATTATATAGTGGGTGTCTACTGGGTTGTTAATCCAATCTCTAATAGCTTCATTGGTAGCATCCTTTAAGGTTCTACTACCAGACAATGCAGGTTTTACCGTAGCGCCAAGCATTTTCATACGGGCTACGTTGGGTGCTTGTCTTGCAATGTCTATCTCTCCCATATACACCACACAATCAATCCCCATTAGGGCACAAACCGTTGCCGTAGCTACCCCATGTTGGCCAGCGCCAGTTTCTGCAATGATGCGTTTTTTACCCAGTTTTTTGGCCATTAAAATCTGACCTATGGTATTGTTAACCTTGTGTGCTCCAGTATGGTTTAAATCTTCTCGTTTTAGATAAACCTTACAATTGTATTTTTTTGATAAACGATTGGCGAAATACAATGGACTAGGACGGCCCACGTAGTCTTTCAAAAGCTGATGAAATTCTTTTTGAAAATCATCTTCGTACATCAACTTTAAATAATTTTGGCGTAGCTCTTCTACGTTAGGGTAGAGCATTTCTGGAATAAATGCGCCGCCAAAATCCCCATAATATCCGCGGTCATCTACGTGATACTTCATCGTCAATTCTTTTTTTAAATGCTATTAGTTTTTCAATGTCTTTTTTTCCAGGTTTGGTTTCAAACCTACTGTTCACATCTATGGCGTAACAGTATTTGGCCTCTGGCCGATATAAAAAAGTTAATACTTCATCTATATTTTCTAATCCTATACCGCCGCTTAAAAAATAGGGTTTGGTAGACGGATAGTTATCCAAGACTTCCCAATCAAACGTGTAACCGTTGCCTCCGGGATTTTTCCCTTTGGTATCAAAAAGGTAATAGTCGCACACGCCCTCGTACGGTTTCAATACAGAAAAATCAAAGCTATCTGCAATACCAAATACCTTAATTACTTTAATATTGAGGTTTCTTATGCGCTCACATAATTCTGGTGGTTCTTGCCCGTGCAATTGCACCATTTGCAACCCATGTAGGCTTACTTTTTTTAAAATTTCTTCTATGGATGCATTTACAAAAACACCTACTTTGCACACCTTTCTCGTGATTGTGGGGATAACCCCAACAAGATTACGAGGCGATTTATCATAGAATATAAATCCCATGTAGTCTGGCGCTATAGCCGCTACTTCTTTGGGGTTATATTTCATTCCACAAACCTTTAGTTTCATGGCCTAAACGTTTTGTAAAGCATTAATAAAATCTAGGGCGCTTTGCCCTGGATTTTCGGTTTTCATAAAGTTTTCACCTATTAAAAAACCTTGGTAACCGTATTGTTTTAGCTCATTTATGGCAGCTACGGAACTAATACCGCTTTCAGAGACTTTTACAAAATCGTTTGGTATTTGTGTAGCAAGTATTTTACTGGTTTCTAAGCTAACCTCAAAGGTTTTTAAATTACGGTTGTTGACGCCCAACATATCTAAACTAGGCATGATGGATTTTTGTAATTCTGCCTCATTATGTACTTCTAGCAATACGTCCATTCCTAAACTTTTTGCCAGTTCTGATAGTGATTTAATTTCTTTTTGCGAAAGCACTGCAGCTATTAAAAGGATAACATCTGCGCCGTGTGCTTTGGCTTCTAAAACTTGGTATTCGTCTATCATAAATTCCTTGCGAAGCAGGGGCATGGTAACACATGCTCTAGCCAATAACAAATCTTCAATAGAACCTCCAAAGTATTTAATATCCGTAAGTACACTCATACCACACACGCCAGCATTTTCATAACCTTTGGCAACCATTGCTACATTGGTATTTTGGTTTATGGCCTGCTTGCTGGGCGAGCGCCTTTTATGTTCTGCAATAATACCAGATTGGCTATTTCTTAACGCCGTAGACAAGGATGTACCTGTTCTATTAAAAAGAACGGATTTTTCCAATTGGGTAGTAGGAATCAACCCTTTTTTTAAATCGACTTCTTTTCTCTTGTCAGCAACTATTTTATCTAGGATGTTCATGTTTTCTTTATTTATTTCTTCTTTTTCTATTGACGAAAAAGAATTTGAGAATCTAGCTTTATTAAACAATTATTTAAAGCATCAACCAGTAATCACTAATTACTCAATGCCCTTAACTTGTTTAAAGCCAAAAGTCCCTTGCCGTTTAAAAGCGATTCCTTTGCTTTTTCAAAACCTTCTCTGGGCGAACAATTTTCTACCGTTGCAATGGCCACCCCTGCGTTGGCGCAGACTACATTATTTTGTGCTTCTGTACCTTTGCCATTTAGTATATTCAGGAATATTTGAGCAGAATCCGCAACATCATCACCACCAACAATTTCAGAAGCTTTTACCGCTTGTATACCAAAATCTACGGGTTCTAGCATGCTTTCTGTACCATTAGAAATGGTCTTGGTAGCACCTGTTAAACTAATCTCATCATAACCGTCTAACGCATGTAATACCGTAAAATTTTTATCTGTGTTTTGATACAGATAGCCGTACATACGCGCTAGCTCTAGGTTAAAAACCCCTACCATTTGGTTTTTAGGAAAGGCAGGATTTACCATGGGGCCTAGCATGTTAAAAAATGTTTTAACGGCCAATTCTTTACGGATTGGACCAACATTTTTCATGGCTGGGTGAAACA
Source organism: Flavobacterium sp. ASW18X (assembly GCF_005144745.1). Taxonomy (GTDB): domain Bacteria; phylum Bacteroidota; class Bacteroidia; order Flavobacteriales; family Flavobacteriaceae; genus Croceivirga. Next base: position 29,990 of record NZ_SWKK01000023.1, read on the forward strand.
AAGGAGCGTGGAGCACGCAAATACCCGCTTCCTCCATGGATTTTTTAAGAAAATCGGCTTCATTACTAAATTTAATGCCTAAAAACTCCATGACATTACTACTTCCACATTTGGAAGAAACCCCATAATTACCGTGTTTGGTTACATGAATACCCGCACCAGCGGTAACAAATGAGGCTAGAGTAGAGATATTAAAAGTGTCTTTGCCGTCTCCGCCCGTGCCACAAAGGTCTATAGGATTGTAAGCGCTTAAATCCACAGCAACGCACAATTCTAACAAGGCGTCTCTAAAGCCTTCTAATTCCTCAATGGTGATGCTACGCATCATGTAAACAGTTAGGAAAGCCGCTATTTGACTGGTGTTATAATCGCCCTTGGCAATATTGACCAGGATTTGTTTGGCATCGTCCTTAGACAGGATTTCGTGATTAATTAATCTATTTAGTGTCTCTTTCATTCACTTTACTTTTTTTCCGCTAGGGCGGAACTTGCTTTTAGCTATTTCTTCAATTGTATGTCAAAACTTGGCGTTACATAGCTCCTTTAAATTGACCTTATTTATATCTTTTTGCCTTGCTATGAACCTGCTAACCAGTTCTGCAACATTTGTTTGCCTTCTGGAGTTAAAACGGATTCTGGGTGAAACTGAACCCCTCTAACATCATGGGTTTTATGTTTTAGGGACATAATTTGTCCATTTTCATCAAAAGAGGTGGCTTCCAAACATTCTGGTAATTCTTTGTTCACTACCCAAGAATGGTATCTGCCAACTTGTATTTTTTTGGGCAATCCTTTAAAAATATAGTCTTCTCCCGTAATTTCTATTTCTGTAGCAATACCATGGTAAACTTGGTCTAGATTCACTAAGCTTCCACCATAAACTTCTCCAATGGCTTGTTGCCCCAAACAGACCCCAAATATTTTTTTGGTGGCCCCGTACGTTTCAATAATAGGTTTTAACAAACCAGCCTCGTCTGGGATACCAGGGCCTGGAGAAAGCACAATTAATTCGTAATCAGCAACCTCTTCCAGGGTTAATTGGTCATTTCGTTTTACAATTACCTCGCAATCCAATTCTTCTAGATAGTGCACTAGGTTATAGGTGAAACTATCGTAATTGTCAATCATTAATACTTTCTTCATCTTAGATAGTTTCTGCAATTTCTAAGGCTTTGTTTAAAGCGCCAAGTTTGTTGTATGTTTCTTGTAATTCGTCTTCTGGGTTAGATGCAGCAACCAAACCGGCACCAGCTTGGTAATACAATTCGTGATTCTTGCTTAGGAACGTTCTAATCATAATAGCATGATTAAAGTTGCCGCTAAAATCCATGAATCCAATTGCACCACCATAATAGCCTCTACTGGTTTTCTCATATTTTTCTATGAGCTGCATGGCCATATGCTTGGGCGCGCCACTTAGAGTACCTGCTGGGAAAGTGTCTGCAACTATTTTTAAAGTTGGTATATCTTCCTTTTTCATCCCAGTAACCTTGGAAACCAAATGGATAACGTGAGAAAAGTATTGTACCTCTCTATAGGTGTCTACATTTACCGTATTGCCGTTTCTACTTAAATCGTTACGGGCCAAATCTACCAGCATTACATGTTCGCTGTTTTCCTTATCGTCTGCTGCCAGCTTTTTGGCTAGTTCTGCGTCTCTTTCATCGTTGCCTGTACGCTTGTACGTACCGGCTATGGGGTGAATTTCTGCTTTACCATCTTTAACGATAAGCTGTGCTTCTGGGCTACTTCCAAAGATTTTAAAATCGCCATAATCAAAAAAGAAAAGGTACGGGGATGGATTTATGGAGCGTAGCGCACGGTATACGTTAAACTCATCTCCCTTAAATTTTTGGGTGAATCGTCTAGATAGAACCAATTGAAAAACATCTCCTCTCTGGCAATGTTTTTTGGCTATCTCTACATGCTTTTTGTACTCAACATCTTCTAGATTAGAGATAGGAGCGCCAACTCGATTAAAATTGTACGAAGCAAAAGTTCTGATGTTGAACAAACGCTCTAGCTCTTCTAAGTTGTTTTCAGATTCGTAACAATGGGCAAATAAATAGGCTTCGTTTTTAAAGTGGTTAATGGCAATGATATTCTGGTATACCGCATAGTAGATATCTGGAATATTTACAGAATCATCTTTTTTTCTAAGTGCTAAATCTTCAAAATATCTTACAGCATCATATGCCATAAATCCAAACAGCCCGTTGGTTATAAATTTGAAATCATGTTCTGGCGCCTTAAAACTTTTTGCGAAAGCATCTACTTCTGCCACAACATCTGTTTCTGGGGTAATATTGGTTACGGAAATTGTGCCATCTGGATATTGTTTTTCTAAAACTTCATTTTCTACCTTAATATGTGCAATAGGGTTGCAGCAGATGTAAGAAAAGCTATTATCGTTGGCGTGGTAGTCACTACTTTCTAATAATATGCTATTAGGAAACTTATCTCTAATTTTTAAATACACACTTACCGGCGTAATGGTGTCTGCCAGTATTTGCTTGTAGTGTGTTTTAAGTTCAAATTGTTTCATTTTTAGGGTTCTTTGCGGTATGCTGTTAAAATTTTAGTTGTGATGTAAAATGGAAAAAGGCCTGTCGTGATGACAAGCCTTTTTCTAATATTGTTATAGGTAGGACTAGCTCACGACGTTATTCGTAAGTTACTCCACCACCAATTATTTTTTATAAACATTTTCATTGCCGTAAATATAGGAATGAAAATTTAATTGACCAACATTTTAATTGATCTCCTTAAATGCCGTAACTATTATCGGCATCTTGTGCGTCTTGCAAAAGTTGTTTGTCCTTTTCTAAGTAGCTTATAAGATAATCATTGCTATGCCAATTGTTATCTCTATGCAAACTGACTTCTATTTCCCTAATGTCCTGTATCTCTTCAAAATTTACATTGATAACGGGGTCTTGCAAATACCAATGGTATACAATATTACCATGATTATCAAAAACAGCTGCTAGTTTAGTAAATATTGTAAATCTAGATATGTTTGCTGTCAGATATTCTTCTATGTGATGCTGAACATCCATTTCGTTTTTAAACGATTGAATTTGAAATGGATTGAACTCAGAAGTGATTATTAATTTTAGATGCCATGGATATTTGGAGCGGTCAATCGTCTCAAAATTGTTATCGTACACATTAAAAAACACAGGTGTTTGTTGTTGTGTTAAAGACTCATTAGCTAAGTGGTAGTTGTAATCTGTATTTTGTAGCATAGTTATTGGTTTTATCTGCTACAAATATTTAAATACCCTATGATTTTTTGTTAGCTAACAGGATAAGGCAATTATAACTGTAGATGAGTGGTGCAAAAGTGTAGGTGAGGTGGATAGGAAAAAAGCCCACTCAAAAAGAGTGGGCTTTTTTAATTCATGGATAATTAGTTCTTATTAGAATACCAAATCAACAACCAAATCAAATTCGTCATAAATTGTTTTGTCTCCTAAGTTGTCAAAAAAGCTACCAGAACCATATCTGATGTCGTACTTTGTTCTATCTACCTTTAACGTAGCAGTGGCTTTGCTGCCGTAAACCGAAACATCAAAAGTTACAGGTTCTGTGGTACCTTTAATGGTTAAATCTCCTGTAACTTCATAGGAATTTTTACCCGTAGCTTTTACGCTACTAAAAACCAATTTAGAAGTGGTGTGTTCTTCTATTCCAAAGAAATCAGCTGAGCTTAAATGCCCGTCTAGTTTACCTTTCATGTCACCTTCTAAATCCGTGGTGTTTATGGTGGTCATATCAACAACAAATTCTCCACCAGTTAATTTATCATCTGTAAAAGATAAAAATCCTTCTTTTAAAGAAATGGTTCCTTCATGCGATCCAGTTACCTTGTAACCTTTCCATGTTACTTTGCTTTTTTCTGTGTCTACAGGTTTTTTACCATCGATTGGGTTTGCTAGGGCGGCGCCAAATACTAATGTTAGTGCTAAACTTAATAATGTAGTTTTCATGTGTTTACTATTAAAAATGTATTAATTTATATAAATGTAAAAAGGTCCTCTTTTGATTTACGCACTTTTTCGTAGTGTTGGGTTTGGTCTTCTGTAGACCTATAGCCAATTGGTAAAACTACCGTTGCATTTAAACCTTTAGAAGGGAGATCTAAGATTTCATTGTATGTGGCGTTGTCAAACCCTTCCATAGGGCAGCTGTCTACTTGTAATGCAGCACATGCATCTAGCGCATTGCCTAAAGCGATGTATACCTGCTTTGCGGTCCAAATATTTTTCTGTTCAGCAGAGAGCTCATTTATTTTAGACTTCATAAAATCAGCATAGCCAGTAAGCGCTTCAGTAGGTAGGTTTCTTATGGCACCTACATTTTCTAAATAAGCATCTATGTAAGCGTCATCTACGTTAGTCTTATTTGCAAAAATTAGTAGATGAGAAGCATCAACAATTTGGGATTGTCCCCAAGAAGCAGGTTGCAATTTTTGTCTAAGTTCTGCATCGGTCACCACAAATACTTCGTAAGGTTGTAAACCATAAGAGGATGCACTTAGTTGTATGGCTTCTAAAATTTGCTCTAAATCTTTTTGAGAAACTTTTTTTGTATCGTCAAACTTTTTAACGGCGTAACGCCATTTTAAGGGGGTTAAAATATCACTCATTCTAAAATTTATCTAATAGATTATTTAATTGTTTTAAATCTTCGTCCGTAAAACTTTTAGTTAAATCATTTTCTTTGTTTAAGAGGACCTTGTCAATTTCCTCTAAAGCGGCCAAACCATTCTTTGTTATGCGTATTTCAACTTTTCGTCTGTTGCTAGCGCATACTTGCCTTTCTACATATTCTTTTTTAATCAGCTTGTCTACCAATCTGGTTGTATTACTCATTTTAGATACCATGCGCTCACTTATGGTAGATAGGTTGGCTGGTTTCCCTTTTTGACCTCTTAAAATTCGAAGCACATTAAATTGTTGTAGAGAAACATCAAAAGGTTTTAAAGCATTGTTAATTTGTTCCGTAATCATATTACTCACCATCTGTAGGTGTATAATGCTACGTTGTTTTATTGGTATTTCTTTTGAAGTTTTTATTAGCTTTTCAACATTCATGTATTTACAATAATTGTATATACAAATGTATGTTCTTTTTGAATGGAAAAGATTATTTTAGCACTAATTTTGTGTTAAAATAGAATGGTAAGCTTTATAGGGCTTTTAATTTTAGGACCTTAATTAGGTTAGGATGAGGATAATATTGCTGATTTTTTTATTTGTAGGATTGAGCTCCTGTAAAAACAAAAAGGAAGAGGTTACAAATAGCATAGAAAAGAATGAAGATTTTGCAGAGGGCGTTGGTTTTCCTATCTATAATTATGAGGGATTAAAACCTTTGCTACATAAGGAAGATGATAAAACATACATTGTAAATTTTTGGGCAACTTGGTGTAAACCATGTATAGCAGAATTGCCAGATTTTGAAAAAGTGTATTTAGAGCAAAAAGAGAACAACGTAGAATTAATTCTAGTGAGTCTTGATATGCCTAATATGTGGAAAAAAAGATTGGTGCCTTTTGTGGAAGAGCATAAACTAAAAGGCAGAGTGATTATTCTGGATGACACAAAGATGAATGATTGGATGCCGCAGGTGAACGAAAATTGGGGTGGTGGCATACCAGCTACATTAATATACAACAAGGATAAACGTTTGTTTTTTGAAGAAGGTTTATCTTATAATAGGTTAACTGAAGTTCTAAACGAATTTATTAAAACCAGATAAAAAAGAATTATGAAAAAGTTATTTACTAACCTGTTAATATTGCTTTTTGTAGCGGTAGGATGGGCTCAAAATGGGTACGAGATTGGAGATAAAGCATCTGACTTTTCTCTAAAAAATGTTAATGGTAAAGTGGTTTCTTTGGTAGATTACCCAGAAGCTAAAGGTTTCTTAGTCATTTTTACGTGCAATACATGCCCATATGCACAAGCTTACGAGGACCGTATTATAGAATTGCACACAAAATATGCGCCAAAAGATGTACCCGTTATCGCTATAAATCCAAATAACCCAGTGGTGGAACCTGGTGAAAGTTTTAAAGAAATGATTGCGAGGGCAGACGCAAAAGAAATGGAATATCCATATTTAGTAGATGAAGGACAAAAAGTTTTTCCTCTATACGGAGCTACTAGAACGCCGCATGTTTTCTTGTTAGAAAAAACACAGAATGGTAATATAGTGCGTTACATAGGTGCTATTGATGATAATTACCAAAATGCTGCACTGGTAGAAGACCGCTACGTAGAAGATGCGGTAAATGCTATGCTGGCCGGTAAACAAATAGAAGTAACAACAACTAAGGCAATAGGTTGTTCAATTAAAATTTAAACATTAACGGCGTTTAGCCTAATTAATTCTCAAGATTAAAATAAAACATATGGCAAACTTATCTCAAGAAGCATGGGAAGAACAGTTGGAGAATGATTCCAACGCGTTTATACTAGATGTTAGAACACCAGAAGAAGTAGAAGAAGGATACATACCGGGTGCTACAAATATTGATTTTTATTTAGGTCCTGATTTTTTGGCAGAAGTTGAAAAGTTAGATAAAAGTAAAAATTATTATGTGTATTGCCGTTCTGGTAACAGAAGTGGACAAGCATGCGCTATAATGGAAAATGCTGGATTTAAAAGCGCCTTTAATTTAGAAGGTGGGTTTATGAACTGGCAGGGAGCGGTAGTAGAAGATTAAACTTATTTTTTTTGATGAAGCCTCGTTGCTTGTAGTTTGCTGTATATTAGCAGTATGCGAGAAGACTTACTTCATTTTATTTGGAAAAATAATAAGTTAAGAGGCAAAAGCCTTGCTACAGAAAAGGGTCAGCCAATAGAGGTGTACCAAAGTGGTACTTTAAATCTATTTTCTGGCCCTGATTTTTTTAATGCAAAACTTAATATTGGTGGACAAGTATGGGCTGGCAATGTAGAAATGCATATAAAATCTTCGGATTGGTACATACATGGGCACGAAGCCGACTTGCGGTACAATAATGTGATCTTACATGTAGTTTGGGAAAATGATGTTGAAGTCTTTAGAAAAGATGGCTCTAGTATTCCGGTTTTAGAATTGAAAACAACCGTGGATAAGGAGTTTTTAAATTCTTATAATAACCTACTACGAAACACCAAAAAGTCTTTTATTAATTGTGAATCCCAGTTATTGCAAATAGATTCTTTCATTATAAAGAATTGGCAAGAAAGGTTATACATAGAGCGTTTACAAGATAAATCGGCTTTACTTTTTCAATTATTAGAAGATTCTCAAAACGATTGGGAAAAAGTGCTTTTCTGCATGCTGCTCAAGAATTTTGGTTTAAATAGAAATGGCAATGCCTTTTTGGAATTAGGTAAAGCAATTGATTTTTCAATTATTCGTAAAGTAGCGCCTAACATATTACAGTTAGAAGCCTTGCTTTTAGGGGTTAGTGGCTTATTAGAGGGATTAGAAGGTGTCCATTCTTACGAAAAGCAGCTGATTAACGAGTATAATTTTTTAAAAATTAAATTTCAATTAAAAAGTCAGGTTGCCAAGCCAGAGTTCTTTGGGCTTCGTCCTTCTAATTTTCCTACCATCAGATTGGCACAGCTTGCTCAGTTGTATCACAAAACCCAAAATATTTTTAGAAAAGTAATTACGGATGGAGCAGGTGTAAATACTTCAGTTTTTAAAGAAGTTGCTGCATCTGACTATTGGAATACACATTATAACTTTGGTAAAGTATCAACGCATAGAAGAAAAAAAATATCAAAGACATTTATAGATTTGTTGGTCATTAACACTTTAATACCAGTAAAATTTGCTTATCAGAAGCATTTAGGTAAGTTACAGCCAGAGGTTTTAATAGTACAAATGCGCAGCTTGTCAGCAGAGAAAAATACTATAAATACCAACTATAAAAACTTGGATGTTCCGGTAGAAAATGCATTGGATTCACAAGCAAATTTACAATTGTATCACAAGTATTGTGTTAAAAATAAATGTTTGCAATGTGCGCTTGGACACCAACTTTTAAGAAGAAATAGCTAATTTTAACCATGCAATGGTTTTACGATTTACTTTATTACTTTCAAAAGCGGGGCTTTGAAGTTTGTGAACGCATAGCTGGCCTAATAGGTATTAGGGCAAGAGTGGTACGTACAACTTTTATCTATCTAACCTTTGTAACACTCGGTTTTGGTTTTGCATTATATTTATTTATTGCTTTTTGGTTAAAGATTAAGGACCTTGTATATACCAAAAGAACTTCCGTCTTTGATTTATAATTTATGATTAAATTATTTAGATCCAGACTCGCTATAGCACTTACTTTAATGTGTGTTATATTTATTATTGGGGTTTTTGGCTATCGTATCATGGCAGGGTATACGTGGATAGAAGCCATTTACATGACCATTATTACGGTAACTACTGTTGGTTTTTCAGAAGTAAGACCTTTAGATACAAATGCGCAGATATTTACTGTCTTTTTAATCATTGCTAGCGTGTTTATTTTTGGTTTTGCTATTTCTGTAATATCAGAATATATTCTAAGTAGAAATTCCCTTCAATTATTAAAAAAGAAAAAAGTAATGAACAAAATTAATAGTTTGGAGAATCATGTGGTTGTCTGTGGTTATGGGCGTAATGGTCAACAAGCAGCGGAAAAGTTAAAGGCCTATAAAAAGCCTTTTGTTGTTATAGAAAAAGACCATGCTGTGATAGAAGCTTTTGAAGATGATATACTTTTTGTGGAGGGCGATGTAAATGATGATGAAGCTCTCATGGCTGCAGGCATAAAAAAAGCGCAATATTTAGTTACAGCATTACCAGACGATGCTCTAAATCTTTTTGTGGTGCTGTCTGCAAGGCAATTAAATAAAAACTTGTTTATTATAAGTAGAGCGTCTCAAGTTAATTCCGTTAAAAAATTGCAATTTGCCGGTGCAGATAAGGTAATTATGCCAGACAAAATTGGTGGTGACCACATGGCAAGTCTGGTAGTAATGCCAGATTTAATCACATTTATGGATAAACTATCCATAGAGGGTGAGAATACTACTAATTTAGAAGAGGTAGAGATTACGGATTTTACAGATCAAATAGATTGCCAATCCATTAGAGATTTAGATTTAAGAAGAAAAACGGGATGTACAATAATTGGTTACATAGATCCACAAGGAAATTACATCATTAATCCAGAAGCAGACCAACAACTAGAGCCAAAGGGAAAGGTTATTGTATTAGGTAGACCAGAGCAAATACAAAAACTGAACCAAATGTTTGAAATTGGCGGATAAATAACAACTAAATTTGATTGAGTTGTAATTTTTTAGGATATTGTGACCTAACAAAAAATTTAAACCAAATTAACATAAGTATGAAGTACAGACTTCTTTCGCTCATGACTTTTTTATTACCCGCCATGACGTTTGCTCAAGATGCTGCAGAGAAGGGTATAGATGAAAAAATCGATAAAGTATTCGGAGATTTAACCGGATGGTTTGTGAACTTCATTTTCTACCAAATACCGTTTACAGAGAATATAAAAATTTATTGGGTGTTATTCCCTTTAATCCTCGGGGCAGGCTTTTTTACATTTTACTTTAGGTTTATCAATTTTACCGGAGTTTGGGTCGCTATTAAAGTAGTGATGGGTAAATATGAAGATATTGAAAAATATGGAGCCAAAAACCTTTATGGAGAAGACGGGATTGCCGGTGGTGTAGACATGAATAAGGTAGACAGCCTTGATAAACACCTTACAGATAACAAAGATGAAATTGTAGTAGATGGCGATATATTAGATACTATAAGAGATGAAAGTTCTGATGGTGAGGTGTCTCACTTTCAGGCACTCACTGCGGCGCTTTCAGCAACTGTAGGTTTAGGTAATATTGCTGGTGTGGCAATAGCAGTATCTATTGGTGGAGCAGGAGCAACTTTTTGGATGATAGTCGCTGGTGTTTTAGGGATGGCATCCAAGTTTGTAGAATGTACCTTGGGAGTCAAATATAGAGACGTTGGTGCAGACGGTACTGTTTTTGGCGGACCTATGTATTACTTAAATAAAGGATTAAAAAATAAAACACTTGGTAAGGTCTTAGCTGGTGCTTTTGCTGTTATGTGTATTGGGGGTTCTTTTGGCGGTGGTAATATGTTTCAAGTAAACCAAGCGGTGCAATTATTTGAAAATATGACAGGTGGTACGGAGTCTTTCTTGTATGGTTATAGATGGGTTTTTGGTCTAGTTATGGCTGTATTGGTTGGTATTGTAATTATAGGAGGTATTAAGTCTATTGCTAAGGTTACAGATAAAATTGTTCCATTTATGGTTGTTATTTATGTAGGAGCATCTTTATTTGTTCTTATTGCTAAATACGATTTGATTGGATGGGCCTTTGGCGAAATAATAAATGGAGCTTTCGCTCCAGAAGGTATTGTAGGTGGCGCTGTTGGTGTACTTATTCAAGGTTTCAGAAGAGCTGCCTTTTCTAATGAAGCAGGGGTTGGTTCAGCTTCTATTGCGCATTCCGCAGTGAGAACAAAGTATCCGGCATCCGAAGGTTTGGTGGCCTTATTAGAACCGTTTATAGATACAGTTTTAGTATGTACAATGACTGCTTTGGTACTAATTATAACCGGTAATGTAAATCCAGAAAACGCATCCTTGAATGATGCGGAAGCCATATTATTAACCTCAGGTGCATTTGAGTCTGTAATTAGCTGGTTTCCATATGTGTTGACAATTGCTGTTGTATTATTCGCATTTAGTACACAAATCTCTTGGTCTTATTATGGTTATCAAGCATGGGCTTATTTATTCGGTAGAAATAAAAAGACCGAATATACCTATAAAATCATTTTTTGCTTATTTGTAATTGTAGGTGCCTCTGCTAGTTTAAACTCAGTCATCGGGTTTTCTGATGCCATGATTTTTGGTATGATGGTCCCCAATATGATTGGTATAGTTATCCTAGCTCCTAAGGTAAAAGCAGAGTTAAAACGTTACATGGATGCTATAAAATTAAAGTTGAATGCTATAGAGGAGTAATCCTTTTGGCGTAAATACTTATGAAAAATAGTAAATCCCACTTTCGGTTCTCTAAACAAGAACGAAGTGGGATTTTTTATTTGCTCTTACTGTTAATCCTTATACTTGGAGCAAAGTGGCTATGGATAAATTATGGAACACAATCACAACCTTCATCCTTAATAATAAATCAGGAGTTACAAAAGGAACTAGATAGTTTACGGGCCTTAGCCAAACAAAAAGACACTTTAAAACTGTATCCTTTTAATCCTAATTACATTTCGGATTACAAAGCTTATTTTTTAGGGTTATCCTCGGGTGAACTAGAAAATATAATCCGATTTAGAGCTAAGGATAGCTTTATGAATAGTCCGGAAGACTTTCAAAACGTTTCTGGTATATCAGATTCAATGCTAAAAAGAAGTTTGCCTTTTTTAAGGTTTCCGAAATGGAAGACGAAAAAAAGGGGGCAAGCATCAAAAAAGGAATTGACCCCAACATGGAGCAACGTGAAAACCGTAATAGACATTAACTTGGCGACTAAGGAAGATTTAATGCAGGTTAAGGGAATAGGGGAGAAACTTGCTGCTAGAACTATTAAGTTTAGGGATAAATTAGGTGGTTTTGTAACAGAAGAACAATTTATGGATGTTTATGGGTTGCCTCCAGAGGTAGCGCAAAAAGCTATGCAAATATTCAAAGTGTTAAAAAAGCCAAGTATTACGCCTGTAAACATTAATACTGCACCCTACGAGGAGTTGGTGCAATTAATTTATATAGATAAAAAAACGGCATGGGCAATTGTGCAATATAGAGACCGCAATGGAGTGTTCAAATCCTACCAAGAACTAAAAAATCTTCACGGTTTTCCATCAGATAAACTAGATAGAATAGCCTTATATTTGTCACTATAAACAAATTGCTATGAATAGTGTCTACTTTACAGAAGAACACCAACTGTTTAGAGAGAGCCTAAGAGACTTTTTGCAAAAAGAAGTCACACCTCATATAGAAAACTGGGAAAAAACCGGAACTATTGACCGTTTTATTTGGGAAAAATTTGGAGAAATGGGCTATTTTGGGCTCAATACCCCAGAGGAATATGGAGGTTTAGAGTTAGATCTTTTTTACACCACTATTTTTTTAGAAGAGTTACAGAAAATTAACTCGGGTGGTTTTGCTGCTGCTATGTGGGCTCATGAGTATCTGGCAATGACCTATTTAAATAAAATAGCAAACCCAGACCAAAAAAAACGTTACCTAGAGCCTAGTGTCATGGGTCAAAAAATAGGATGCCTAGGGGTTACCGAGCCTTTTGGTGGTAGTGATGTGGCAGGTATGCGTACCACTGCTGTTAAAAAAGGAGATGTCTACGTCATTAATGGTTCTAAAACATTTATTACCAATGGTGTTTATGGAGATTACATTGTTTTGGCTGCTAAAACAGACCCAAGTGCAGGTAATAAAGGGATTAGTATGTTATTGGTGGATAGAAATGCAAAGGGTGTTTCTGCTAATAAATTAAATAAACTAGGCTGGCGTGCTTCTGATACAGCGGAGTTGGCTTTTGATAATGTAGAAGTGCCAGTTGGCAATTTGATGGGGGAAGAAGGCAAAGGCTTTGTTTATATAATGGAGGCTTTTGCATTGGAACGTTTGGTTATGGGGATAAATGCGCATGCTAGGTCAGAGTTTGCCTTGGAATATACTTTAAAATATATGGGAGAAAGGGAGACCTTTGGTAAGTCAATAAATCAATACCAGGCCCTGCGTCATCGTTTAGTAGATATGGTAGCAGAGGTAGAATTGATAAAACACTACAATTACCATGTAGTAGCTCAAATGCAAAAGGGTAGCTATATGGTTAAAGAGGCTACCATTTCAAAATTAAAAGGCACTCAAATTGCAGATGAAGTAATGTATAATTGTTTGCAATTTTTGGGTGGATATGGCTATATAGAAGATTATCCTCTTGCAAGAATGTTAAGAGATAGTAGATTGGGGCCCATTGGTGGTGGTACTTCAGAAATTTTAAAAGAAATTTTATCAAAAATCATAATCGATAAAAAAGAATATAAAAAGCCTACAAACTAATAACTTATAATAAAATGATTTTTTTCTTTGTACATAGGAATACATTTGTATATTTGCCGTCCAAAATATAAAAGAAAGGAGGTTGTAGCTAATGTTAATTATACCAGTAAAAGAAGGAGAAAACATTGATAGAGCGCTAAAGCGTTTTAAGCGTAAGTTCGATAGAACCGGAGCAATGAGACAATTAAGAAGCCGTCAGCAGTTTACTAAGCCTTCTGTAAAACGTAGAGCGGAAATACAAAAAGCACAGTATATCCAAAGTCTTAGAGACCAAGAAGAACTGTAGTTTTTCCAAAATAATATTAGAATCCTGCCCAAAAGGCGGGATTTTTTTGTTTGTACCATTTAGATTAACGTAAATTTAAATCATGTCTGTATCCGCATTTCTAGATTATTTGCAGTTAGAAAAAAAGTATGCCAAGCATACTGTTGTGGCCTATAAGAATGATATTAGCACATTCTTAGCTCAGAGTGGGTTAATGGAAGAAGATTTACTTACGTTGGAATATGCAGTCATTAGAAGTTGGATTGTATTTTTAATAGAATCTGGATTGTCTGCCAGAAGTATTAATAGAAAGTTATCTTCTTTAAAAGCATACTTTAAATTTCTTTTAAAGATAGAAGCACGCACTGATACACCATTCGCTAAACATAAGTCATTAAAAATTCCCAAGAAAGTACAGGTTCCTTTTTCAAAAGAAGAAATGTCACAAGTTCTAGATCAGATAGAATATCCAAATACTTTTGAGGGTAAACGAGATTATTTAATAATAAACCTGCTGTACACAACTGGAATAAGACGGGCGGAGTTGGTGAAAATAAAGCTAGTAGATTACAATGGTGTAACAGGTAATTTAAAAGTTTTAGGCAAGCGTAAAAAAGAGCGGATTGTACCTATATTGCCCACTCTTAAAGATGCTATAGAAGAGTACTTAGAGGTGAGAAACAGGCTTCCTGTCATCAAAGATTATGCCTTTTTATTTCTTACAAAAAAGGGTCTTAAATTATACGAAACTCTTGTTTATCGGGTTATAAATAAGTATCTTAGTTTGGTCTCGCCTAAGGTAAAAAAGAGTCCGCATATGCTCCGGCATACATTTGCTACTCATCTTTTAAACCAAGGGGCTGATCTAAATGCTGTGAAAGAGTTGTTAGGGCATGCTTCTTTGGCTTCAACGCAAGTGTACACGCACAATAGTATTGCAGAATTAAAGAAGATTCATAAGACTGCCCATCCTAGAAGCAAGGAGTAAGGCCTCCTTTTATGTTTAACCCGCTCGTATTTCTTACGAGCTTTAAAAAATCACTTTATGAAGGTAAATGCGCAATCCGTAAACTTTGTTGCAGACAAAAAGCTTATCAATTTTATAGAAAATAGATTGGATAAGCTAGATTTATTTTATGATAAAGTAATTAGTTCTGATGTGTATTTAAAAGTCCAAAACACAAGTGCAAAGGAGAACAAAATTGTAGAAATTAAAGTGCAAATCCCAAGGGATCAATTAATTGTAAAAAAACAATGTAAGTCTTTTGAAGAGGCTGTGGATAATGCGTGTAGTTCTTTAGAAAGACAATTGGTAAAGAAGAAACAAAAACTTAGGGCACATGCCTGATAATTTTTTTTGCAAAAAGTTTTGTTTAAATAAAAATATCTCTACATTTGCAGTCCGTTAGAAATAGCGGGCTTTTTTTGTGACTAATTTAAGTGCAAAATTGCCGATATAGCTCAGCTGGCTAGAGCAGCTGATTTGTAATCAGCAGGTCGTGGGTTCGAGTCCCTCTATCGGCTCTGAAATACTGAAAACACAAGGCGGGGAGATACTCAAGCGGCCAACGAGGGCAGACTGTAAATCTGCTGACTATGTCTTCGCAGGTTCGAATCCTGCTCTCCCCACTAAATCTTAAAGCGCGGTTTTAAGATTTGCTCTGAAGAAATATTTTTTCGCAGAGTTTTTTTGAAATATTGATAATTAATAATGCGGGAGTAGCTCAGTTGGTAGAGCGTCAGCCTTCCAAGCTGAATGTCGCCGGTTCGAACCCGGTCTCCCGCTCTAAGTCAATCCCTGTTTAGGGTAACTCTTCCAATTTTGGGGGGCTATTGAAAAAGGTAGTTGATTCAACACTTTACGCCGGTGTAGCTCAGGGGTAGAGCGTTTCCTTGGTAAGGAAGAGGTCACGGGTTCAAATCCCGTCATTGGCTCCAAAACGATTTTGACACTAATATAAACTAAGATTAAAAATCATTTAAAATGGCTAAGGAAACATTTGATCGTTCCAAACCACACCTTAATATAGGTACTATTGGACACGTGGATCACGGTAAAACAACTTTGACTGCTGCTATTACAACTGTATTAGCTAACGCTGGTCTTTCTGAGCTTAGAAGCTTCGATTCTATTGATAACGCTCCAGAGGAGAAAGAAAGAGGTATTACAATTAACACTTCCCACGTAGAGTATCAAACTGCTAACCGTCACTATGCGCACGTTGATTGTCCAGGTCACGCGGATTACGTAAAGAACATGGTAACTGGTGCTGCTCAGATGGATGGTGCTATCTTGGTTGTAGCTGCAACAGATGGTCCTATGCCTCAAACACGTGAGCACATCTTATTAGGTCGTCAGGTAGGTATTCCTAGAATCGTTGTTTTCTTGAATAAAGTTGACATGGTTGATGATGAGGAGTTATTAGAATTGGTAGAAATGGAAGTAAGAGAATTACTTTCTTTCTATGAGTATGATGGGGATAACGGTCCTGTTATTGCGGGTTCTGCTTTGGGTGCTTTAAATGGTGAGCAAAAGTGGGTTGACACGGTAATGAGTTTGATGGATGCTGTTGATGAGTGGATTGAATTACCTGCTAGAGATGTTGATAAGGATTTCTTAATGCCAATCGAGGATGTATTTACAATTACTGGTCGTGGTACTGTAGCAACTGGTCGTATCGAGACTGGTGTTGCTAATACAGGTGATGCTGTAGATATCATTGGTATGGGTGCAGAGAAATTGTCTTCTACTATTACTGGGGTAGAGATGTTCCGTAAAATTCTTGATAGAGGTGAGGCTGGTGATAATGTTGGTATCTTATTAAGAGGTATTGAAAAGTCTGACATCAAGAGAGGAATGGTTATCTGTAAGCCAGGTTCTGTAAAGCCACACGCTAAATTTAAGGCAGAGGTTTATATCTTGAAAAAAGAAGAAGGTGGCCGTCACACGCCATTCCATAATAACTATCGTCCGCAGTTCTACGTAAGAACTACAGATGTAACTGGTAATATTAATCTTCCTGATGGAGTGGAGATGGTAATGCCAGGTGATAACTTGACAATTACCGTAGATTTGATTCAGCCAATCGCATTAAACGTAGGTTTGCGTTTTGCAATCCGTGAGGGTGGTAGAACAGTAGGTGCTGGTCAGGTAACTGAAATTTTAGATTAATTTATTTTATAAAATAATTTACACGAAGGGGTGTTCTGTTTTAACAGGATACCTTTCAGTGTAAATACGGGTGTAGCTCAGTTGGTAGAGCACTGGTCTCCAAAACCAGGTGTCGGGAGTTCGAGTCTCTCCTCCCGTGCGATTAAAGTTTTAAGTATGTTGACTTACGTAAAAGAATCTTGGGAAGAACTTAAGAATAATGTAACATGGTTAAGCCGTGAGCAGGCATCTAACTTAATGGTGGTTGTAGCGGTATTTTCCATTTTGTTTGCTTTAACTACGTGGGGAATTGATATGTTCTTTTCTGATGCAATTACTGGCAAGTTGGTGGATGGTTCTTATTATTCCGCCTTATTAGATTCTGGTTTTTGGGGTGTTTTACGTATAGTTTGGTATGTGCTTTTGGTATTGGCTATTGCTGTAGGAGTGAATTCATTTTTTGTAAAGAAAAAATAGAGGTCAATGTCAGAGGTTTTAGAAAAGAAATGGTATGTAGTTAGGGCTGTAAGTGGTCAGGAGAATAAAATTAAAGGCTACATAGAGAATGAAGTAGAACGTGCTGGTTTTTCGGATTACCTAGAGGAGGTTTTGGTGCCTACTGAAAAAGTGGTTCAAATCAGAAACGGAAAAAAAATAAATAAAGAGCGTACTTATTTCCCGGGATACATAATGGTTAAGGCTAATTTAGGTGGGGAAATGGTGCATATTATTAAATCTATAACCAATGTGATAGGTTTTTTAGGGGAAACTAAAGGTGGTGATCCTGTTCCTCTAAGAAAATCTGAAGTGAATAGAATGTTAGGAAAGGTTGATGAGTTAGCTGTGAATACAGATAATGTTGCCATTCCTTTTGTTCTTGGTGAGACGGTTAAGGTTATAGATGGTCCTTTTAATGGATTTAACGGTACTGTTGAAAAAATTAATGAGGAAAAGCGTAAGCTTGAAGTAATGGTTAAAATTTTCGGTAGAAAAACACCATTGGAGTTAAGTTATATGCAAGTTGAGAAAATTTAGAGTAAGAGCTGTTACAAGTAAATTGTGTGCTTCCAATAAACACAATTAAAATTTTAATTATATAAAATGGCAAAAGAAGTAGATAAGGTTGTAAAACTACAAGTTAGGGGAGGTGCTGCGAATCCGTCGCCACCGGTTGGACCCGCCTTAGGTGCTGCTGGTGTTAACATCATGGAGTTCTGTAAGCAATTTAATGCTAGAACACAGGACAAGCAGGGTAAAGTATTGCCTGTTGTTATCACCGTTTACAAAGACAAATCGTTTGAGTTTGTTGTAAAAACACCACCTGCGGCCGTTCAATTGATGGAAGCTGCTAAGATTAAAAAAGGATCTGGCGAGCCTAACAGGGTAAAATCGGGGTCAGTATCTTGGGACCAAGTAAGAAGCATTGCAGAAGAGAAAATGGTAGATTTAAACGCATTTACTATTGAGTCTGCAATGATGATGGTTGCTGGTACTGCGCGTTCAATGGGGCTAAAAGTTTCAGGAACTAAACCTTTTTAATCTAAAAAGCAATTTAGAATGGCAAAATTGACGAAAAAGCAAAAAGAAGCTCAAGCTAAAATTGACAGGAATAAGTTGTATTCTTTGCAAGAGGCTTCTGCTTTAGTAAAAGAGATTACAAATGCAAACTTTGATGCATCTGTAGATTTAGCAGTAAGATTGGGTGTTGATCCAAGAAAAGCGAATCAAATGGTACGTGGGGTAGTAACGTTGCCTCACGGAACAGGTAAGGATGTTAAAGTTTTAGCTTTAGTAACGCCAGATAAAGAAGCGGAGGCTAAAGAGGCTGGAGCTGATTATGTTGGTTTGGATGAGTATTTGGATAAAATCAAAGGTGGTTGGACAGACGTTGACGTTATTGTAACTATGCCTAGTGTTATGGGTAAATTAGGGCCATTGGGTAGAATTTTAGGTCCAAGAGGTTTAATGCCTAATCCTAAAACTGGTACTGTAACTATGGAAGTAGGTAAGGCGGTAGCAGATGTTAAAGGTGGTAAAATCGATTTTAAAGTTGATAAGACTGGTATTGTACATGCTGCAATTGGTAAAGTTTCATTCTCTGCAGATAAAATTGCAGGTAACGCTAAAGAACTAATTGATACTTTGGTGAAATTAAAACCAGCTGCTGCAAAAGGTGTTTATATGAAAAGCATCTACATAAGTAGTACAATGAGTCCAAGTGTTCAACTAGACCCAAAAGCAGTTTAATAACGAGTAGCTCAAATTCAAAACAATGACAAGAGAAGAAAAAGCAACCGTAATTGAAGATTTGACTGCTCAGTTAGCGGAGAACTCCATCATCTATTTGGCGGATATTTCTGGTCTAGATGCAGTGCAAACTTCAGATTTAAGAAGAGCTTGTTTTAAAGCTAATATTAAATTAGCAGTTGTAAAAAATACGTTGCTTGCAAAAGCAATGGAGGCTTCTGATAAAGAATTTGGTGAGCTTCCAGGTGTACTTAAGGGAAATACTTCCTTAATGTTATCAGATACTGGTAATGCGCCTGCTAAACTTATCAAAAACTTTAGAAAGAAAGCAGCAAAACCTATTTTAAAAGGTGCCTTTGTAGAAGAGGCGGTTTATGTAGGTGATGAAAACCTTGATGCATTAGTAAGCATCAAATCTAAGGAAGAAGTTATTGGAGATATTATCGGATTGTTACAATCTCCTGCTAAAAACGTTATTTCTGGACTTAAGTCTGGTGGCGGAAAACTAGCTGGTATCTTAAAAACGCTTTCAGAGAAATAATTAGTACGCACTAAAACCTTTATATTTTAAAAATTTATTAAACGATAGAAAAATGGCAGATTTAAAAGATTTTGCAGAACAGTTGGTTAATCTTACCGTTAAAGAGGTAAACGAATTAGCTGATATTTTAAAAGAAGAGTACGGTATTGAGCCTGCTGCTGCGGCTGTTGCTGTTGCTGCTGGTGGTGCTGGCGGTGGTGATGCTGCTGCTGCAGAAGAGAAAACCGAGTTTGATGTAATCCTTAAAGCGGCTGGAGCTTCTAAATTAGCTGTAGTTAAGTTGGTGAAAGAACTAACTGGTCTTGGATTGAAAGACGCTAAAGAAATCGTTGATAGCGCACCTAAAGCTATTAAAGAAGGTGTTTCTAAAGACGAAGCAGAAGGTATCAAAAACTCTTTGGAAGAAGCTGGAGCAGAAGTTGAGCTTAAATAATAGCAAAAACTATAATATTGAGGTTAAGGTCTTACCGTAAATCGGTTAAGACCTTAGCCCGTTTTATAAAGCAACGTGTAATGGTGCACGTAACCTGTTTAGAGATTTCACTATAAAATTCGTCCATAGATGTTCACAAATCAGACTGAAAGAGTAAACTTTGCATCGGCTAAGAACATACCGGATTACCCGGATTTCTTGGACATTCAGATTAAATCTTTTCAAGATTTTTTTCAACTTGAGACTAAATCTGACGAGAGAGGCAACGAAGGTTTGTATAATACCTTCATGGAAAATTTTCCAATCACCGATACAAGAAATCAATTTGTATTAGAGTTCTTAGATTACTTCATTGATCCACCTAGATATTCCATACAAGAGTGTATTGAAAGGGGATTAACTTATAGTGTGCCACTTAAGGCAAGATTAAAATTATATTGTACTGATCCAGAACACGAGGATTTTGAAACAATTGTACAGGATGTTTATTTGGGTACTATTCCATATATGACTCCTAGCGGTACCTTTGTAATTAATGGTGCAGAAAGAGTAGTTGTTTCTCAGTTACACCGTTCACCAGGTGTATTTTTTGGCCAGTCTTTTCATGCTAATGGTACAAAATTATATTCTGCTAGGGTAATTCCTTTTAAAGGTTCTTGGATAGAATTTGCAACAGATATCAATAGCGTTATGTACGCTTATATTGATAGAAAGAAAAAATTACCGGTAACTACACTTTTTAGAGCTATAGGTTTTGAAAGGGATAAGGATATTCTTGAAATTTTCGATTTATCGGAGGAAGTAAAAGTATCTAAAGCCGGATTAAAGAAGGTGCTTGGTCGTAAACTTGCTGCTAGGGTGTTAAATACCTGGCACGAGGATTTCGTGGATGAAGATACAGGAGAGGTAGTTTCTATAGAAAGAAACGAGATTGTATTAGATCGTGATACCATTCTTGAAAAAGAGCATATTGACGAAATTTTAGATGCTGATGTAAAAACTATTCTTCTTCATAAAGAGAACAATAGTCAGTCTGATTACGCCATCATCCACAATACTTTACAAAAGGATCCTACCAACTCAGAAAAAGAAGCGGTAGAGCACATCTATAGACAATTACGTAATGCAGAACCGCCAGATGAGGAGACTGCACGTGGAATCATAGACAAATTGTTCTTCTCTGATCAACGTTATAACTTAGGTGAAGTAGGGCGTTACAGAATGAACAAAAAGCTTGGGTTGGATATTGGAATGGACAAACAAGTTTTGACCAAAGAAGATATCATTACAATTATCAAGTATTTAATTGAGTTGATTAACTCCAAAGCGGAGATTGATGATATTGATCACTTATCTAACCGTCGTGTTAGAACTGTAGGGGAACAACTGTCTTCTCAATTTGGAGTTGGTTTAGCTCGTATGGCTCGTACCATACGTGAGCGTATGAATGTGCGTGATAACGAGGTGTTTACCCCAATAGATTTGATTAATGCAAAGACATTGTCTTCTGTAATTAATTCATTTTTTGGTACTAACCAGTTGTCTCAGTTCATGGATCAGACCAACCCATTAGCAGAGATTACACACAAGAGACGTTTATCTGCCTTAGGGCCTGGTGGTCTTTCTAGAGAAAGAGCCGGTTTTGAGGTGCGTGACGTTCACTATACGCACTATGGTAGACTTTGTCCTATAGAAACTCCTGAAGGTCCAAACATTGGTTTGATATCTTCATTAGGAGTATTTGCCAAAGTGAATCAAATGGGCTTCTTAGAAACTCCTTACCGAAAAGTGGAAGAAGGTAAAGTAGATGTTCATAATCACATTTACCTAAGTGCGGAGGAAGAAGAAGGAATGAAAATTGCGCAAGCAAATATTCCTTTAAAAGATGATGGTACTATAGATACTGATAAAGTAATTGCAAGGGAAGAAGGAGATTTTCCTGTGGTAGACCCAGCAGAAATCCAGTATACGGATGTGGCTCCTAACCAAATTGCTTCTATCTCAGCATCTTTAATTCCTTTCCTAGAACATGATGATGCGAACCGTGCCTTGATGGGATCAAACATGATGCGCCAAGCAGTACCATTATTGCGTCCACAGTCTCCAATCGTAGGTACTGGTTTAGAAGCACAAGTTGCTAAAGACTCAAGAGTATTAATCAATGCTGAAGACGACGGGATTGTTGATTATGTTGATGCACAAAAAATCATCATAAAATATACCCGCTCCGAGGAAGAAAGGTTAATCAGTTTTGATGATGATTATAAGTCTTACAATCTGATAAAGTTCCGTAAAACGAACCAAGGTACTTCTATTAACCTAAAACCTATCGTAAGAAAAGGTGATTCGGTTAAAAAAGGACAGGTACTTTGTGAAGGTTATGCGACAGAAAAAGGAGAGTTAGCTCTTGGTAGGAATATGAAGGTAGCTTTCATGCCATGGAAAGGGTACAACTTTGAGGATGCAATTGTAATCTCAGAAAAAGTTGTAAGGGAAGACATCTTTACGTCTATACATATTGATGAATATTCTTTAGAGGTTAGAGATACTAAATTAGGTGCCGAAGAATTAACTAACGATATTCCAAACGTTTCGGAAGAAGCAACAAAAGATTTGGATGAGTATGGTATGATTCGTATCGGAGCAGAAGTTAAGCCAGGCGATATTTTAATTGGTAAGATTACGCCTAAAGGCGAATCTGATCCAACTCCAGAAGAGAAATTATTACGTGCTATTTTTGGAGATAAAGCAGGTGATGTTAAGGATGCATCTTTAAAAGCATCCCCTTCTTTAAGAGGTGTGGTAATTGATAAAAAGTTATTCTCTAGGTCTATTAAAGATAAGAGAAAACGTTCTGAAGATAAAGAGGCAATCTCTAAGTTAGAATTGGAGTACGAAGTTAAATTCCAACAACTTAAAGATGTTCTTATAGAAAAGTTATTTCACTTAGTAAACGGTAAAACATCTCAAGGTGTACAAAATGACTTGGGAGAAGAAGTATTGCCGAAAGGGAAGAAGTACACGATAAAGATGTTGAATTCTGTAGATGATTTTGCACACTTGGTGAGCGGAACATGGACTACAGATGAAGAAACCAACGTATTAGTTGCAGACTTGCTTCACAACTATAAGATTAAATTAAACGACCTTCAAGGTAACCTTAGGAGAGATAAATTTACCATTTCCGTTGGTGATGAACTACCTGCGGGTATCATGAAATTGGCTAAAGTTTACATTGCTAAAAAGCGTAAGCTTAAAGTAGGTGATAAAATGGCTGGTCGTCACGGTAATAAGGGTATAGTTGCAAGAATTGTGCGTCAAGAAGACATGCCATTCTTAGAAGACGGAACACCAGTAGATATTGTACTTAATCCACTTGGGGTACCATCCCGTATGAATATTGGTCAGATTTATGAAACAGTTCTTGGTTGGGCTGGTCTTAAATTGGGCCAAAAATATGGTACACCAATTTTTGACGGTGCTACCTTAGACCAAATTAATGAACTTACAGATAAAGCTGGTGTTCCAAGGTTTGGGCATACACATCTTTATGATGGTGGTACTGGTGAGCGTTTTGAT
Source organism: Flavobacterium sp. ASW18X (assembly GCF_005144745.1). GTDB lineage: Bacteria > Bacteroidota > Bacteroidia > Flavobacteriales > Flavobacteriaceae > Croceivirga. The sequence goes on from NZ_SWKK01000023.1 coordinate 53,354, forward strand.
CAAGCAGCAACGGTAGGTGTTATTTATATGCTTAAGCTAGGCCATATGGTAGATGATAAGATGCACGCACGATCTATTGGTCCATACTCGTTAATCACGCAGCAACCACTTGGCGGTAAGGCACAATTTGGTGGTCAGCGTTTTGGAGAAATGGAGGTTTGGGCGTTGGAAGCTTACGGTGCTTCTGCAACCTTACGTGAGATATTGACAGTGAAGTCTGATGATGTTATCGGTAGGGCTAAAACGTATGAGTCTATCGTTAAGGGTGAGACCATGCCAGAACCTGGGTTGCCAGAATCTTTCAATGTATTGATGCATGAGCTTAAGGGCTTGGGCTTAGATATTAGGTTGGAAGAGTAATTTTATAGTTGAGAAACTATTTTTAAGAGAACATAGTTAAACATTTCATCTTTATAGCATCATGGCTAGAGCAAAAGATAATAACACACAAAAAAGGTTTAATAAGATTTCCATCGGTCTGGCTTCTCCGGAGTCTATTTTGGCAGAATCTAGAGGTGAGGTCTTAAAACCTGAAACTATAAACTATAGAACGCACAAACCTGAGCGAGACGGGCTTTTCTGTGAGCGTATTTTTGGTCCTGTCAAGGATTATGAGTGTGCTTGTGGTAAGTATAAGCGTATCCGTTACCGAGGTATTGTTTGTGATCGTTGTGGGGTAGAGGTTACAGAGAAAAAAGTACGTAGAGATAGAGTAGGTCACATTAACTTAGTGGTACCTGTAGCTCACATCTGGTACTTCCGTTCTTTACCAAATAAAATAGGATACCTATTAGGTTTACCATCCAAGAAATTGGATATGATTATCTATTATGAAAGATATGTGGTAATCCAGCCTGGTATTGCTAAAGGTCCGGAAGGAGAAGAGTTGAATAAAATGGACTTCTTAACAGAAGAAGAATATTTAAACATCTTAGAATCCATTCCTGTAGAAAACCAATATTTAGAAGATAATGACCCAAATAAATTCATCGCTAAGATGGGTGCTGAGTGTCTTATCGATTTATTGGCGCGTATTGATCTTGAGCAACTTTCTTACGAATTGCGTCACAAGGCTAACACAGAGACTTCCAAACAACGTAAAACAGAAGCCTTAAAAAGACTTCAAGTTGTAGAGGCTTTGCGTGAATCACAAGAGAATCGTGAAAATAGACCAGAGTGGATGATTATGAAGGTAATTCCGGTGATTCCGCCAGAATTGCGTCCATTAGTACCGTTAGACGGTGGTCGTTTCGCAACGTCAGATTTAAATGACCTGTATAGAAGGGTAATTATTAGAAACAATCGTTTAAAGCGATTGATGGAAATCAAAGCTCCAGAAGTAATTCTTAGAAATGAAAAAAGAATGCTTCAGGAAGCAGTAGATTCATTATTTGATAATACAAGAAAAGCCTCTGCTGTTAAGACTGAATCTAATAGACCTTTAAAATCATTGTCAGATTCCTTAAAAGGTAAGCAAGGTCGTTTCCGTCAAAACTTATTAGGTAAACGTGTGGATTATTCAGCACGTTCTGTTATCGTAGTAGGTCCAGAAATGAATCTATACGAATGTGGTTTGCCTAAAGATATGGCGGCAGAGTTATACAAACCATTCATTATCAGAAAACTGATTGAACGTGGTATTGTAAAAACAGTGAAGTCGGCTAAGAAAATTATTGATAAAAAAGAGCCAGTAGTTTGGGATATTTTGGAGAATGTATTGAAAGGTCACCCAGTTCTTTTGAACCGTGCTCCCACATTACACCGTTTAGGTATTCAAGCATTCCAGCCTAAATTGATTGAAGGTAAAGCCATACGTTTGCACCCACTAGCATGTACTGCATTTAATGCGGATTTTGATGGTGACCAGATGGCAGTGCACTTACCTTTGGGGCCAGAAGCAATCTTAGAAGCACAGTTATTAATGCTAGCTTCTCAGAACATACTAAATCCTGCTAACGGTTCTCCAATTGCGGTACCTTCTCAGGATATGGTATTGGGTCTGTATTATATGACCAAAAAGAGAGTTTCTGATGATACTATTACGGTAAAAGGCGAAGGGCTTACTTTTTATTCGCCAGAAGAAGTAGAAATTGCTTTCAATGAGAAGAAGGTTGATCTTAATGCGGGTATTAAAGTAAGAACTAAAGACTTTAATGAAGAAGGTGAGTTAGTTACAATGATTGTAGATACTACTGTTGGTAGGGTATTGTTTAACCAAATGGTGCCAGAAGAAGCAGGTTTTATCAATCAAGTACTAACTAAGAAAGCCTTACGTAATATCATTGGTGACATTTTAGCAGTTACTGATGTTCCAAGAACCGCGGCATTCTTAGATAAGATTAAAACCATGGGATACACCTTTGCATTTAAAGGTGGCTTATCCTTTAGTTTAGGTGATATTATTATCCCTGCAGAAAAGCATGAAATGATTGCTGAAGCAAATGAGCAGGTAGATGGTATTATGATGAACTATAACATGGGTCTTATTACCAATAACGAACGTTATAATCAGGTAATTGATGTTTGGACCTCTACTAATGCTATGCTAACAGAGTTAGCTATGAAGCGTATTCGTGAGGATCAACAAGGTTTTAACTCTGTATATATGATGCTTGACTCTGGAGCAAGGGGTTCTAAAGAGCAGATAAGGCAGTTAACAGGTATGCGTGGATTGATGGCTAAGCCTAAAAAATCTACCGCAGGCGGTGGTGAGATTATTGAGAACCCAATTCTTTCTAACTTTAAAGAAGGACTATCAATTCTTGAATATTTTATTTCAACACACGGTGCCCGTAAGGGTCTTGCAGATACTGCTCTTAAAACTGCGGATGCAGGATATCTAACAAGAAGATTAGTAGATGTATCTCAGGATGTAATTATCAATTCAGAGGATTGCGGTACGTTAAGAGGTATTGAGGTAGAAGCTTTACGTAAGAACGAAGAGGTAGTAGAATCTCTTGGAGAACGAATCCTTGGTAGAGTTTCTTTACACGATGTGTACAATCCTTTGAATGAAGAATTACTTGTGGCTGCAGGTCAAGAAATTAATGACGCCATTGTTAAGAAAATTAATGCATCACCAATTGATAAAATGGAAGTGCGTTCGCCATTAACATGTGAGGCAGAAAAAGGTATTTGTGCCAAATGTTATGGTAGGAACCTTGCAACCAACAAAATGGTGCAAAGAGGTGAAGCTGTGGGTGTAGTTGCTGCTCAGTCTATTGGGGAGCCTGGAACACAGCTTACGCTACGTACATTCCACGTAGGTGGTATTGCAGGTAACATTTCAGAAGAAAATAGACTTGAAGCTAAATTTGCTGGTAGAGCGGAAATTGAAGATTTACGTTTAGTAACTGGTGAAAATGCTGAAGGTGAAAAAGTTGACATCGTTATCTCTAGAACGTCTGAGATTAAAATAATAGACGAGAAAACAGGTATCACATTAAGCACAAACAACATTCCTTACGGTTCTCAATTGAGTATTAAGGATGGTGCTAAAGTATCTAAAGGTGATACTATTTGTACTTGGGATCCATATAACGGTGTTATTGTCTCTGAATTTACTGGTGAAATTGCTTATGAAAATATTGAGCAAGGGATTACTTACCAAGTTGAGATAGATGAACAGACAGGATTCCAAGAAAAAGTTATCTCTGAATCTAGAAACAAGAAACTAATACCAACCTTACTTATTAAAGATGGTAAAGGAGATGTGTTGCGTTCTTACAACTTACCAGTTGGATCACACATCATGGTAGATGATGGAGAGAAAATAAAAGAAGGTAAGATTTTGGTTAAGATACCACGTAAGTCTGCAAAAGCAGGGGATATTACGGGTGGTCTTCCAAGGGTAACCGAATTGTTCGAAGCGCGTAACCCATCTAACCCGGCTGTTGTTTCTGAAATAGACGGTGTAGTTTCTTTTGGTAAAATTAAGCGTGGAAATCGTGAGATTATCATTGAGTCTAAACTAGGAGAAATCAAAAAATACTTGGTTAAACTATCTAATCAGATTCTTGTTCAAGAGAATGATTATGTTAGAGCTGGTATGCCATTATCTGATGGATCAATTACTCCAGAGGATATCTTGAAAATTAAAGGACCATCTGCTGTACAACAATATTTGGTGAATGAGGTTCAAGAAGTTTACCGTTTACAAGGTGTAAAAATCAATGATAAACACTTTGAGGTAGTTGTAAGACAAATGATGCGTAAGGTAAGAATTCAAGATGCGGGTGATACTATTTTCTTAGAGAACCAATTGGTTCATAAAGATGACTTTATCAAAGAAAACGATGAAATCTTTGGTAAGAAAGTGGTAGAGGATGCAGGAGATTCTGATAACCTAAAAGCTGGTCAAATTATTACTGTTAGACAATTAAGGGATGAAAATTCTCTTTTAACGCGTGCAGATAAGAATTTGGTTTCTGCAAGAGATGCCGTTGCTGCAACAGCCACGCCAATCTTACAAGGTATTACAAGAGCATCTTTACAGACTAAATCATTTATCTCTGCAGCATCCTTCCAGGAAACAACCAAGGTTTTAAATGAGGCAGCGGTTAATGGTAAAGTAGACACGTTAGAAGGTCTTAAGGAAAATGTTATTGTAGGTCATAAGATTCCAGCTGGTACAGGTATGAGAGATTATGATAGTATAATAGTAGGCTCTAAAGAAGAATATGATGAGATAATGGCTCGTAAAGAAGAGTTTAAATTTTAATAGATAAATGGCTGAGCAGGATCAGAAACAACAACAAATTAATATTGAGTTAGATGAAAAAATTGCAGAAGGAACTTATTCTAATCTCGCAATTATAAATCATTCAGTATCAGAATTTGTGGTAGATTTTATTAGTTTAATGCCAGGTGCGCCTAAGGGTAAAGTAAAAAGTAGAATTATTTTAACTCCACAGCATGCTAAGAAATTTTTAAAAGCATTAAATGATAATGTAAGACGATTTGAAAATGCTCACGGAACTATTAAAGATTATGAACAACCTCCTATACCATTAAATTTTGGTCCTACAGGAGAAGCATAAATGAAAAAGCCCCGCATTGCGGGGCTTTTCTATTGTTAATTTTCAAATTTTTAGTTTACATTATTTATATTCAGATGTAAAATGGAGTTTCACTGTGGGATACTTCTGTTGCGTCATTTGCAAAGAAAACTGAGAATCTGCCAAGAATACTAATTTACCGTGTTTATCTGTTGCTAAAAACTTCTGTTTTACTCGTTTAAACTCGTTAAATTCTTCATTCTTTTCGGTAGCTTCTACCCAACAAGCTTTATGAACAGGGAAATTTTCATAGGTGCATTTGGCACCATATTCATGCTCAAGTCGGTATTGAATAACTTCATACTGTAAAGCGCCAACAGTACCAATAATTTTTCTACCATTCATTTCTAAAGTAAATAATTGAGCTACCCCTTCATCCATTAATTGATCTATGCCTTTGAACAATTGCTTAGCCTTCATAGGGTCTGCATTATTTATATATCTAAAATGTTCTGGAGAAAAACTAGGAATTCCTTTGTAATTCAACTCTTCTCCACTCGTAAGGGTATCACCAATTTTAAAGTTGCCAGTATCGTGCAAACCAACAATATCTCCTGGGAATGATATGTCAACAATTTCTTTCTTTTCGGCAAAGAAGGCATTTGGACTAGAGAATTTGAGCTTTTTATTGTGTCTAACATGTAAATATGGAGTGTTTCTTTCAAATGTTCCAGATACAATTTTTATAAAAGCTAACCGATCTCTGTGTTTTGGATCCATATTGGCATGTATTTTAAATACAAAGCCAGAAAATTCTTTTTCGTTGGCTTTTACCAAACGTTCTTCTGCCATTTTAGGTCTTGGTGGGGGGGCAATCTCGATAAAACAGTCTAACAATTCTCTTACGCCAAAGTTGTTCAATGCAGAACCAAAGAAAACTGGTTGTTGCTCACCTTTTAAATAAGTCTCTTTATCAAAAGAGGGATAAACACCTTCTACTAATTCTAGGTTTTCTCTTAAAGCTTCTGCAGCTTTTTCACCTATAATCTTTTCTAGTTCAGGACTATCAATATTATCAAATGCTATCGTTTCTTCAATGTTAGATTTGTTATTACCACTGAATAAGTTGATGTTTTTTTCGTAAATATTGTAAATACCTTTAAAATCAAATCCCATGCCTATAGGAAAACTTAAAGGAGTTACGCTAAGTCCAAGTTTTTGCTCCACTTCATCTAGTAAGTCGAACGCATCCTTACCTTCACGGTCTAATTTATTTATGAAAACTATCATTGGTATGTTGCGCATTCGACAAACTTCAACCAATTTTTCGGTTTGTTCCTCTACCCCTTTTGCAACATCAATGACCACGATAACACTATCAACTGCAGTTAATGTTCTAAATGTATCTTCAGCAAAATCTTTGTGTCCTGGGGTGTCTAGAATATTTATTTTTTTATTCTTGTAAATAAAAGCAAGAACGGAAGTAGCAACAGAAATTCCTCTTTGCCGTTCGATTTCCATAAAATCACTGGTAGCAGATTTTTTAATTTTATTGTTTTTAACCGCTCCAGCCTCTTGAATGGCACCACCAAAAAGTAGTAACTTTTCGGTTAGGGTAGTTTTACCAGCATCTGGGTGAGAGATAATTCCAAACGTTCTTCTTTTATTTATTTCTCTTTCAAAATTCATTTAAAAAAAATTTCTGCAAAAATAGTTTAAAATAATAAGTGTCTTTTTCTGGATATAGGTGTCTTAGTGTTAATATTTCTATGAAAAAAAACAAAAAATAAGCTTGTACGGATTAAAAATAAGGTGGTATTTTCGTGCCAACACTAACGAGACCATCTACTATATTCCCCCAGAATTGTTTTTTATAGGAACAGGTTTTTTAATGTTTAAATGTTGCATTTAATCGAGTAAAATGGGAGAATAATCCCATTACTTGTATATATGCAATAAGAATTGTCCCAGATTCTTGCATATACTTATAGCCTTTAAGGCACCTATTAAGCCATGGTAATATTTAAAAATATTATCATATATGTCTACATTATTTGGCTTACGTTACTCCACTTGCAAAAGAACTTGGTTTATCAGGAGTTTCATGTTTTTAATATTTGCTTTTTCGATTAATACGTACGCTACAAGCACAAGTACGATTACGGATTACAATGATCCATGCTTGACTTATGATTTCAAAAGAATTAATCCTTCCGATTTTAAATTTCCCATTAAGATATTTGATGGAAGTCTACAAGGGATAGTAGATGTAAGTAGTAAATGGAACCTCCCGAATGGAAGTATTATAGTCGAAGTACAAAATGCAAGTGTTAGAACCAATACTACTTTTGTAGTAGGTGACAATAACCCAGTTTTATTTAGAATTACGGGTACCGTACCGGTAAAAATTCGGGCAGAACATTCATATGGTCTTTCAATTGGGGCAATTGACGGTATTATTGTTGAGGAATTCGTAGACTATGAATATCTGACTACCAATCAACAAGGTCTTATTAATCAAATAAATGAAAACTCTTATTTTGTTGAAAATACTTTAAATGAGGACGTGATAAAGGGACCTTATTATATATGGCAGTCAAAACAAAGCTCAAGTTTCATATCTTTTTTTTCAACTGAGAAAGACGTTAATCATAGTATCGTTCTTAATTTAAAACCAATATATTGTCCAGATACGGATGGTGATGGCGTACCAGACGTTGTGGATTTAGATGATGATAATGATGGTATATTAGATACAGTAGAAGGAGACGGAACTATCGACACGGATAACGATGGCAGACCAGACAGTTTAGACATCGACAGTGATGACGATGGCATTCCAGACAATGTAGAAGGTCAACCTACAGAAGGTTACCTTCCACCAAGTGGTGAAGATGCGGATAATGATGGTTTGGACGATGCTTATGAGGGGACAGGCAACCAAGGTGTTACACCAGAAGACACCGACCAAGACGGCACTCCAGATTATTTAGATGATGATAGTGATAATGATTTGGTTCCAGACAGTAATGAAGGTCACGACTTTGATTATGATGGCGAACCAGACAACACTTACACTGGAGTAGATACAGATAATGATGGTTTAGACGATGGCTATGAGGGTAGTGATGTAAATGATGGTTACGATGTTAACGATGAGATAGAAGACCCAGCGAACGATTTAC
>NZ_SWKK01000024.1 GCF_005144745.1 Flavobacterium sp. ASW18X
CAAAGTTGGTAGAAGAGTTTGAACAAAAAGGCGTACATTTCAAGAGTATTCAGGAAAGTTTTATCGACACCACTTCCCCCCATGGTCGATTCATATTTAACATTTTTGCCTCCGTGGCCCAATTAGAAAGAGATATCATAATAGAAAGAACACGAGCGGGCTTGGAAAGCTCCAGGCGTAGGGGCGTTAGAATAGGCAGAAAACCTGGACTAAGCAAAAAGGCAGAACAAAAAGCTATTTTGGCGGAACGCTATTATAGAGATAACGAATTAAGCGTTGAAGAAATCATGAAACTTATTGATGTGGGCTCCAAGAAAACTCTTTATAAATATCTTGCCATTCGTGGACGTAGGACATGTAAAGAATGTGGTTCTTTGTTTTGGGATAAAGAACAAGAATTGGATAATTCCTATTGTAAAGAGCATTTTAAAATTAGGAAGAGTTAAATAAGGAAAACATGTCGCTTAAATGTGATTTTATAAAACTTAGAATTGAAAATGAACTTAGATACACAAAGCTTACAACCAATCATAAATTTCATCTGGACTGTTGCAGATGATGTTCTGATAAACAAATACCTTGAAAATCAATATCAAGACGTAATACTACCAATGACCGTTTTGAGAAGGTTGGATCTCGCTCTAGAAACCACAAAAGACAAAGTGCTGAAAACTCACAACAAGTTTAAATCCAAAATGGACAATTTGGATGGACTTTTAACAAGTGAAACTCACGGTTCTGGATTGGCGTTTTACAACACTTCGCCATACACAATGAAAAAGTTGTTGGATGACCCTAAAAACATTGACAGCAACTTTGAAGATTACCTAAACGGATTTTCTGAAAATGTACAAGACATCATTTCTAAATTTAAGTTTAGAAACCAATTAGAAACTTTGGAAAATGGCGGAATCACTTTTTCGCTCATTGAAAAATTCTGTAACCCAAAAGTAGAATTGCGACCTGAAAAAATATCACCTATGGCAATGGGTTATATGTTTGAAGACTTAATTCGCAGATTTAACGAAAAAACCAATGCAGCAGCAGGACGTCACTTTACACCAAGAGAAATCATTGAGTTAATGACCCATTTGGTGTATTTGCCTGTAAAAGACCAAATACAAAACGGAACGTTTTTAGTATACGACCCTTGTGCAGGTTCTGGTGCAATGTTGACGCAATCTAAAAAATATGCCACCAACCCTGATGGCGAAATAAAATCAAAAGCAACTTTTCATTTATACGGACAAGAGAATACCGGCGAAATGTACGCCACTTGTAAATCGGATATGTTGCTTAAAAATGAAGACCCAGATAAAATAAAATTTGGCTCAACATTAAGCGAATACGGTTTTGAACCCAACTTGAAATTCAACTTTATGTTGACCAATCCACCTTATGGTACAAGTTGGAAGCAAGACATAGAAAACCTAAATGTGGGTACAGGCAAAAAAGTAGAAATAAACGACAGACGTTTTAACCTACCTATTAAAAACTTTAAAGGCGAACTAGAAGAAAAATGCTTGACCTCTCGTAGCAATGACGGACAGTTAATGTTTATGTTACATATGCTCTCTAAAATGAAAGACCCAAAAGATGGTGGTAGCCGCATTGCTTCTGTTCATAATGGTTCTGCACTATTTACAGGAGATGCAGGAAGTGGCGAAAGTGGCATACGCCAATACATTTTAGAAAACGATTTACTAGAATGTATTATACAATTGCCAAACGATATGTTTTACAACACAGGTATTGCCACCTATATCTGGATTTTAAGCAATGTAAAAGAAGATAAACGAAAAGGAAAGGTACAATTGATAAATGCTTCTTCCAAAGATATTTTCACTAAGAAGATGAGAAAAGGTCTTGGAGATAAAAAAGTAGAATTGACTTCTACTCATATTGAAAAGATTCAAAAAATCTATTTTGATTTTGAAGAAAATGAATATTCTAAAATATTTGACAATGAGGATTTTGGCTTTTATCAAATAACTACACATCAACCAGAAAGAAACGAAAACGGAACTATTGTAACCGATAAAAAAGGAAATCCAAAATCGGATAAAGACCTAAAAGATTCAGAGAATGTACCAATGAAAGAGAATATAGACGACTATTTTGCGCGTGAAGTATTGCCTTTTGCAGAAAATGCTTGGTACGACAAAAAGAAAATGAAAGTAGGCTACGATATTGCTTTCAATAAATATTTTTATGAATATGAAAGTCTAAGAAGTCTTGAAGATATTTCTAATGAAATTGTTGCCTTAGAAGCTGAAACAGATGGTTTGTTAAAGGAAATTGTTGAGTAAATGAAGAAACTAAAGCAATATCCAGAATATTATGATTCAGAGGTCGAATGGCTTAGATATGTTCCGAGTCATTGGGAAGTTGTTAAGTCAAAACGAATTTTTGTTGAGACTTCAATTAAAGGTTTTCCAGATGAGGAGTTACTAGCCGCAACCCAAACTAAAGGTGTTATTCCTAAATCGTTATATGGCAATACAACAGTTACTGCTACAAAAAACTTTGAAACCTTAAAATTAGTTGAAAAGGGAGATTTTGTCATTAGCTTGAGGTCTTTTCAAGGAGGTATTGAATATGCTCATTATAGAGGAATTATTAGTCCTGCCTACACTATCTTAAAACCACAAGAAGAAGTTGTTCATAAATACTACAGATACCTTTTAAAATCTAAGAGGTACATTAGTGGACTTACCCTTTTAGTAACAGGAATTAGAGAAGGTCAAAATATTGATACTTCGAAGTTTAAAGATTCCTATTTACCACTTCCACCAAAACAAGAACAAACCATCATAGCCAACTTTCTCGACTACAAAACCGAGAAAATAAACCGTTTTATCAAAAAGAAAAAACAGCTTATCGAATTACTTAATGAGCAAAAAGCGGCCATTATCAACCAAGCAGTTACCAAAGGTATCAACCCAAATGCACCAATGAAAGATTCTGGTATAGAGTGGTTGGGCGAAATTCCTGAACATTGGCAAGTTTCTCGTTTTAAGAATATATGTAAAGTCAGACAAGGACTTCAAATTGCTCAATCAGACAGACTAGATTCAAAAGAGGATAATTGTTATGAATACATCACTATCAAATCAATTAATAATCCAACAAATCCTAAAGAATATATTCAAAATCCAAGCAAAAATGTTATTTGCGCTAAAGATGATATTCTAGTAAGTAGAACAGGTTCAACAGGAGAAATTGTAACTAATGTTGAAGGTGTATTTCATAATAACTTCTTCCTGGTAAATTATTATAGAAATAAGGTAAAAAAAGAATTTCTCTTTTATTATTTGACATCATCTTTAATTAAGGAGCACTTATTACTTGTAGCAGGTACTACAACAGTTTCTGACTTAAATCACGGTGAATTTTACAAAACCCCATTTTTCGAATTTCCGTTAGAAGAACAAAAACAAATCGTCAATTATATTGAAACCGAAACTCAAAAAATAACCAAAACCATTTCAACCATTGAAAAAGAAATCACTTTAGTAGAAGAATACAAAACGGCATTAATAGCAGAAGCAGTTACAGGGAAAATAGATGTAATAGATTTTAAACTACCAACCCAAGAAACACCTTTGGCAATGGTAGCAGAAGAAGCTGCTAATTACAACAAGCGTTAACAAAAATGAGTACCGTACAAAACATACAACACAAATTACAAGAGCTTATAAACCAAGGCTATGAAAATGAGATAGTAGAGTTTAAAGAAGCTAAACGTAACTATGATTTTAGTAAACTGGGCAAATATTTTTCGGCATTAAGTAATGAAGCCAACTTAAACAACAAAAGAGTTGCTTGGTTAGTATTTGGTATGAAGGATAGCGATAAATCTTATGTAAATACTCAGTTTAGAACAAATCCAACAGACCTTTTAAGCCTTAAAGCAGAGATTGCTAACCATACCACAAACCGCATAACATTTATAGAGATACACGAAATCAATGATACCAAAGGGCGTGTGTTATTATTTGAAATTCCTGCCGCACCACAGGGTATCCCCGTAGCTTTTAAAGGGCATTACTACGGTAGAGATGGTGAAGAATTACAACCGCTTAACATAGAGGAGTTAGAACGTATACGTAAACAAGCCATAAATATAGATTGGAGTATCGGCATAGTTGAAAAAGCCACCCTTGCAGATTTATCTGAAGAAGCCATTGCAAAAGCAAGACAATCTTTTAAAACTAAAAACCCAAACCTTATAGATGATATTGATTCTTGGAACGATAAGACATTCTTGAACAAGGCAAAAGTTACTATACAAGGAAAAATTACAAGAGCGGCAATTTTGTTATTGGGAAAACCAGAATCGGAGCATTTTTTAAATCCAGCTACAAGTAAAATAACTTGGATTTTAAAGGACAGAGATAATATAGAGAAGGATTATGAGCACTTTAGATGTCCACTAATTTTAAGTGCAGAAAAAGTGTATGCTAAGATTAGGAACCTTAAGTATCGCTATATTCCAGATGGCACTCTTTTTCCCGAAGAAGTGGACCAGTTTGATCCTTATATTATTCGAGAAGCCTTAAATAACTGTATTGCCCATCAAGATTACACATTGGGCGGGAGAATTACAGTTGTTGAAAACGAAGATGGTGTCCTCATTTTTAGTAATGTAGGAAAATTTATTCCCAAAAATGTTGAGGAAGTTGTTATTAGTGATGCACCAGAACCTAAGTACAGAAATCGGTTTTTAGCAGATGCTATGGTAAATTTAAATATGATTGATACCATAGGAAGTGGCATAAAAAAGATGTTTATCATCCAAAAACGAAAATACTTTCCACTACCAGAATATGATATTTTAGATAATAAAGTAAAAGTTACTATTACAGGTAAAGTAATTGACATTAATTATGCCCGAAAATTAGCTACGGTGAGTGACTTAAGCTTGTCAGATATTATTTCTCTCGATAAAGTGGCAAAAGGGAAGCCTTTAGGTAAGATAGAAATAAAAGAGTTAAAAAAGAAAGGCTTGATTGAAGGTAGAAAGCCAAATTTTCATATTGCTGCTTCTGTAGCTGTAGTTACTGGAGAAAAAGGAAGATATATCAAGCAAAGGGGTATTGATGATGATTATTGCCAAAAAATTATAATTGATTATTTAGAAAAATTTGGCGAAGGAAAACGTTCGGATTTTGAAGGCATACTTTTAGACAAACTGCCGGATGTTTTAGACGAAACTCAGAAGCAAAATAAAGTAAAGAATAATCTACAAAAGCTTAGGAAGGAAGGAGTAATTGAGCCAGATGGAAAAATTTGGAAAATGTCTAAGGCGAAATAGTTTAGACATTTTTTAGACATTTTTTAGACAAAACTTAGACATTCTAAAAATGAGTAAAATCACCAATACAAAAGAAAACGGCTTTGAAAAGCATATTGTTGATTATTTAGTTGACAACAATAACTATGTAGAAAGAGAAAACACCAACTACGATAATATTAATTGTATTGATGAAGCGTTGTTATTTCAGTTTTTAGAAGCTACGCAACCCAAAGCAGTTGAAAAATTAAAACGCTACCATAAAGACCTTTACCAACAAAAAATAGTAAAACGCTTAAACGACCAAATAAAACAAAAAGGCGTTATTGAAGTATTACGCAAAGGCATTGTAGATGGCTTTACAGATACTAAGCTACGCTTGTTTTATGATAAGCCAGTTTCTGCATACAACCAAAAAGCAAACGCACTTTACCAAGCCAATATTTTTTCGGCTATGCGACAAGTGTATTTTTCGCCTCAAAATAAAAAGTCACTTGACATTGTTACGTTTATCAATGGTTTGCCAATCATCAGTTTTGAGTTAAAAAATGAACTTACCAAACAAACGGTTGAACACGCCATTAAACAATATAAAACAGACAGAGACCCAAATGAGGAAATTTTCCGTTTTGGTCGTTTGGTAGTCAACTTTGCAGTAGATACCGAAGAAGTTTGGATGTGTACAGAATTAAAAGGTCAAAAATCGTTCTTTTTACCATTCAATAAAGGCTATAAAAACGGAGCAGGCAATCCGCCAAAAGATGGTATTCGCACAGACTATTTATGGAAAGAGGTATTAACCAAAGATAGTTTAACTAACATCATTCAGAACTTTTCGCAAATCATTACCGAAGAAAAAGAGTATGTAGATTCCAAAGGCAAAAAGCGAATTAAAAAAGTTAAGAAACTCATTTTTCCAAGGTTTCATCAATTAACCGCAGTTCGTCAAATTTTAAAAGATGCTCAAGAAAACGGAACTGGTCAAAAATACTTAATTCAACATTCGGCAGGTTCTGGTAAAAGTAATTCTATTTCTTGGTTGGCGCATCAATTAGTAGGCTTACACAACAAAGCTGGAGACCAGACCATTTTTGATACGGTTATTGTAATTACAGACCGTAGAGTTTTAGATAAACAAATACGAGAAAACATAAAACAATACCAACAAGTAAAAGGTGTTGTAGAAGCCATAACAGAAGGAAGTAAACAGCTAAAAACGGCTTTAGAAGAAGGTAAAAAAATCATTATTACTACTATTCAAAAGTTCCCTCATATTGTAGAAGATATTGCAGATTTACCAGGAAATAATTTTGGAATCATCATAGACGAAGCTCATAGTAGTTTGAGTGGTCAAATGGCTAGAAAACTAAATGAAACGTTAGCCAAAGTTTCAGACGAACAAGAACTACAAGAAGATTTGCAAGACTATGATGAAAATGAAAGTAGCAAAGTAACAGGCGAAGATTTAATTAGAACAATGATTAAATCTAGAAAACTGTTAGACAATGCAAGTTATTTCGCCTTTACTGCAACACCAAAAAATAAGACTTTAGAATTATTTGGCGTTCCTTATCAAGAAGATGGTAAAACCAAATTTAGAGCCTTTCATTTATACTCAATGAAACAAGCTATTGAAGAAGGTTTTATAAAAGATGTATTGCAAAACTATACAACGTATCAAAGTTATTATGCCTTATTAAAACGTATAGAAGAAGACCCAGAGTATGACAAAAAGAAAGCTCAAAAGAAACTAAAAGCTTACGTAGAAAGTCACGAACACGCCATAAAAAAGAAAGCCATTCTAATGATTAATCATTTTATGGATGCTGTTATTGGTCAGAAAAAAATGGGTGGTAAAGCCAAAGCAATGATGGTTACAAGTAGTCGTGCCAATGCTGTAAAATATAAAAAGGCTTTTGACCAATATTTAAAAGACATCAATAGTCCGTATAAAGCAGTTGTAGGTTTTTCTGGAGAAATTGATGGAGAAACAGAAAGTTCATTAAATGGTTTTCCAAGTGCAAACATTCCAGATGAATTTGAAAAAGACGACTATCGTTTTTTATTAGTAGCAAATAAATTCCAAACAGGTTTTGACCAGCCTTTGTTACACACAATGTTTGTAGATAAAAAATTAGGTGGTGTAAATGCGGTTCAAACATTATCTCGTTTAAACAGAAGTCATCCTTTAAAACAAGATACTTTTGTTTTAGATTTTGCCAATACAGCAGAAGAAATTGAAAATGCTTTTAAACCTTATTTTGAAA
The DNA here is from genome assembly GCF_005144745.1 of Flavobacterium sp. ASW18X. Classification (GTDB taxonomy): domain Bacteria; phylum Bacteroidota; class Bacteroidia; order Flavobacteriales; family Flavobacteriaceae; genus Croceivirga. The sequence continues at coordinate 7,564 of NZ_SWKK01000024.1, forward strand.
GCACAATTTTGGGTGAAGAAACAGACCCAAATAAATTGTTTGATTTACAAGATGCTTTAGACAATTATCAAGTGTATTCACGTGAGCAAGTAGAAGAATTTTCAAATAAAATACTTGCTAATGTTCCTGTTGACCAGTTACACGCCTTATTAGATGAATCAAGCGATATTTTCAGAAACGATTTAGAAGAAGAGCATCAAGCAGATTTTAGAGCAAAAGTAAAAACCTATGTTCGTTTGTATATTTTTCTTTCTCAAATTGTGGAATTTGAAAATGCGTATTTGGAAAGACTTTATATTTTCTTAAATCACTTACAAAATAAATTAGGCGGAGATACTTCTGTAGATTTAGCTCAAGGAATTTTGGATAATATTGATATGGATAGTTATCGATTGCAATTGGAATCCACTACCAATGTTGTTTTAGAACAAGGTGAAGATTTAAAGCCTATTCCGACTGAAATGCGTGGTGGCGTAAATGAACCTGAAATTGACCGACTTTCAAGCATTATTCAAACTTTTAATGACAGATATGGAACTGAATTTGAAGATACAGACAAAGTGAGAAAAATGGCTGTGGATATTGCAGAAGGAGTTATGAATAATGAGGAAATGAAAAACTCAATGGCATATTCAGATGAACAGAACGCAAAAATTACGAATGACAAAGTTGTAGCTGACGAAATGCTTAAACATATAAACTCGAATTTCAATTTTTACAAACATTATTCTGACAACAAAGAATTTAAAGAAGATGTGAATAATATGATTTTCGGACTAGTAAAAGAAATGTTGAGAGAAGGACTTCGGTAAGTTTGATATAATTAAATTGAAGACATATGGGATTTATAGCCTGTTTTAAGATTTAGTAGTTTTATACAAAAAAGATATACATTATTACGTATATCCACGAATGATAAGTTTACATCCGTAAAATGACGGATATTCAATTGTTGGTAGTAATTAAAATGACGTGGTTTAAAAACATATTCAAGAAAATGACCTCCAGTAACTACGAAGAAACTTTAGATTTTATCTGGTGTTTGATAGGTAACGCTGTTGAGGAAAGAGAGTATGGCGAAGAAAAAGAATTAAAAAGTGGAACCAAACACTTTAGACCTGGAGCAAAATTATATTGTTTTCCTCCTCTTTGGGGGGATGGTTATGAAAAAATCAAAGTCATTGGACTTCCCAGAAAAAGTAAAAAGAAGATAACTGTAGTAATGAAATCTAACCTGGTTACTAATTGGAGGAAACAAAAGGTATATGATCAGTATATTATTGATACTATGATTGAGAATGGTGGATGGGATTACAGTGCAGATTCCCACAAACGACTGGATATTTTAGTTGATTCATTAAAAAAAAAAATAGAACTACTACCAACACTATGTAAAATGCATTAAAACGCATCTTACATTAAACGTTGTGGTGCATTTAGAGAAACATCCTGCTGAATAAGAATATGGGTTTATTAGATTTTATTTTCGGAGCAGAAAAAGAAAGACGGAAAAGAATTTTTATAAGTTTTGCAATTGAAGATATTGAATATAGAGATTATCTGGTTAGACAAGCGAGAAAAAACAATTCCCCATTTGACTTTATTGATATGTCTGCAAAAAAGGCTTGGAAACAAAGCGAATGGAAACAGAAGTGTAGAACTAAGATAAAAGGTTGCGATGGAGTAATTGCTTTAATAAGTAAAAGAACCTATTTAGCAAGTGGTGCAAGATGGGAAATAAAATGTGCTTTAGAGGAGAAAATACCAACTATTGGTATGCAAATAAAATGGAACGATAAAGGTGCTAAACCTAAAGAATTAAAAAACAGAAAAGTAATCCGATGGACTTGGGATAATATCTCTAATTTCATTGACAAAATTTAAAATATATGTCAAAAACTCACAATTTATTTATTAGCCATTCTTGGCAGTATTCAGATGCTTATGCCAAATTATGCGGACTTTTAGATAATCGAGCTTACTTCGATTACAAGAACTTTTCTGTACCTAAAGACGACCCAATACATACAAATGGAACAGATAAACAATTATTAGAAGCCATAACTAATAAAATGAGACTTAGTCACGTAATTTTGATTATGGCTGGAAAATATTCCACTTATAGTAAATGGATTAATAAAGAAATAGTTGTTGCTAATGAAGGATTTATAAACCCAAAACCGATTATTGGAATTAAACCTTGGGGAAGTACTGTGGTATCAAGTGTGGTAAAAAACAATGCAGTAGAAATGGTTAATTGGAATACAGAATCCATTGTAGATGCTATAAGAAGACATTCAAACGCATAAAATTATGAGAAAAGCACTAATTGTAGGTATAGATTATTATTCAAACGTCTCAGAACTTTATGGATGTGTAACTGATGCTTATTCCATAAAAACTGTGTTAGATAGACATAGTGATGGGACTATAAATTTTGGAACCAAACTTGAAGTAGCGACAAATGAGAAATCTGCAATTACTAGAAAAGAGCTTAAAGAATTATGTATTGAGTTATTTAATGATGATTCAGACGTAGCATTATTTTATTTTTCTGGACATGGTTATGTAGAAAATACTGGAGGATATTTAATTACAAGTGAGTGTTCAGACGGAGATGATGGTTTTCCAATGACTGAACTTTTACAAATAGCGAATGATTCAAAAGCAAGAAATAAAGTCATTATTCTTGATTGCTGTCATTCAGGTTTTGTAGGTAAATCAACTGGAGCGGACACGAACGCATCTTTGAGTGAAGGAATGACAATTCTAACTGCATCAAGTGAAAGTCAATACGCTATTGAAGAAAATGGTTCGGGTGTATTTACAAGTCTTTTAGTTGACGCTTTAAGTGGTGGAGCATCAAATTTAGTTGGAGAAATTACACCTGGTAGTGTATATGCACATATTGACCAATCATTAGGTCCTTGGGAACAACGACCTATTTTCAAAACTAATGTTAGAAGTTTTACAAGTCTTAGAAAAGTTCAACCACCAATTTCATTATCTGACTTAAAACAAATCACAGAATTATTCCCAAACAAAGAAGATATTTTCAAGCTTGACCCAACTTTTGAACCTGAATTTGAAGGACATATTGAAGAAAATACAGAGAAATTTGCAATACTTCAGAAATACAATCGAATAAACTTAGTTATTCCTGTGGACGAAGAGCATATGTATTTTGCTGCAATGAATTCGAAAGGTTGTAAAATGACAATATTAGGGGAACACTATTGGAACTTAATAAAGAAAGACAGGTTATAAAAACGCACCACAACAATGGCTCCTATGAAAAGCCATAGTCCAGTGTCTTAAAGATAGTTAATATGTAATTTTATCTTAAACCACTTTTTTCTTTTTAGTATATTAGAAAGTTTAAAAAAAGGATTTTCTGCCAATTCTCACTTATTACGGACACAACCTCACTAATGAAAATCCCATATTAATGCATTAGCTATCAATTTCATGAACCCGATTTCTATGGCGTTGATCCAAGATGTTTTGTCTTAGGATACCTATGAAATCATTTTTTCTTACGCCTTTAAGTGTGGTGTATCTGGAGAACTTTTGAGAGGTAATCAATTCAACATTCATTACTCCAATAAGACGTAAAAAGAATGGTCTGGATTCTCTAATATCTTTTATTCTGAATAATTCGATTGTTTTCCTTTCTCTGGAAAATACGCCTTTAGTAATGGTTATATAATCTTCGTTGAAATCAAACCTTACCATATAAACTTTAAGAATAAAATATAGGTTAAAAAGGCAAACAAATGCAAAGGGAAATAGTATCGGTATTTTGGCTACAGATGCTATCCTAAATAAAAAGCCCATTAAAAAGAAGGACCCTATATAGATGGGTATACATTTTATAAATGCATAAAGAAAGCTTGGTCGTGCTGAAAAAGACATTGGTGATATTCTTACGATTGTTGGTAGACAATTTAATAATTTATTTCATCCTAAATAATAGTTTTAATGAGATACTATGGAGTAAGTAAAAAAGGTATTTCTATCTAAGAATTATTATTTTTATTCGAAACAGAGAGTTTTCTTATGGCCAATATTTATAATAACGATAAAGACTTTTTAATCATTAAAATGTCTCGGGAAGAGTTCCTATCCATAGGAGGGCTTTCACGATGTGATGGATGTAATACTCCAATGGACGGAGGTTACTATATAGCCGTGCTCAACTATGCCTATTGTGAAAAGGATTTCCATTCATGGTATCAAAGGGCAGAGAGGTTTCCAGAGGATGCTTCTTTTGAAAGAAGAAATTTCAACCGTATGTGCCAAATAATGAACATACACTCCTTAAATTGATTCCCACCCTTTGTTCAATAGGTAGTTACGCCCCATTATAGCATTTTATACACTTCCATTCTCCCGATGGAAGGAAAATCCTATAACGGATCCAGGCGTAAAAGTCTGCTGGTAAGATTTGGGATAGAAAGGAACGTTGCACTAAGCCTTATTAATATTGTGAATTGCTTTCAGTAGTTGTTTTTTATTCGTATATTGAAGTGTTCAAATAAGTTATTTTATACATACAATTATGGAAGAATTAATTAAGCAAAATCAAAATGTTAACGGTGGTGGTTTGGCCATATCTATCACTGGGAGATTTGAAAGTAATCGAAATGCTCTAGCTAGATATGATGTAGATAAACGTACTGCAGGTGAAGTCGCTAAATCTTTAAGAAAAGCAGGTTACTCCATTTACGCAAAAGAAGTTAAACAAGTCTGTGAAGAATGGCACCATGCAGGAGCTTTGCCGAAAGAATTTGGGAGAAGAATGGCAAAAACCTACTACACCCGAAAAACAGATAACACAGTTTTATCAGAACTTAAAGCATTACAAGAAAAATGCGAGAAAGAACATATTGAGAGAGAATTGAGTCCAACGGTATTCACACTCTCCTGGTCATGGTCAAAAGACGGAAAGAGATGGGCTAAAGAAGCTATTTTTGAAACCCAAAAAAAAGTAGATGTAAGTGATAAAACTAGCATCATTTCTCAAGAACAATATAATGAGTTTAAGCACAATCAAGGCATGTTATTTTACGGTTGGGAGGAACCATCTTTAGATAAAATGAAATCCTTATCATGTTTAAAAAAAGAAAGAGAAGAACAAAAACGTTTGAATCGTAACGCTAAAAGAAGATTGACTTATGCAGCTAAAAAACAACAATTAAAACAAGAAGAACAAAGGAATAAAATTAATGTACTGGTAAATGAGGGTGTTGATAATGAAGATAACTTATTGCTGCAATTCTTCACTAATGAATTACATCCTGCGCCCAAGCAGATATTTGATATAAAAGAGAGATTAGGGATATCTTGGAATCAATTACGTAAACAATATAAAAAAGAATAACTTACAAAGAGAGGCTGTCAATAGCATTGGCAGCCTCATTTGTTCAAATAAGTCGTATTATCATACAACTATGGTGCAAAATAAAAAAAATAGTGGAAAGCTTGGTTCCATACCAAATACAAGTATAGAATATAAGGAACCAATTTCTTTAGATGATTTAATGTATGTTTTTAGCGGAAAGAATACTATAGAAGCGCTCTACGGTAAGCTAAGATTAGTTTACGATAGAAGCCTACATCAAAAGAACGATTTAAGCTATACGGAATGGTCAAAAAAAGTGAAGTTATCTACTAGACTTATGCCAGCAATGAAAAAGTTTGGTTATTGTAATGAAGATTCTGAATGGCAATTACCAAATCCACCCAGAAAGGGGGATGCAATAATATTGCAACTAGCAATACGTAAAAGCGAAAGATTAGCTAAAGAGAAATCAAAAGATAAATAAAGGATGACCATGGAAGAATTTGACCTACCCGAATTTATTTTCGGGGAGTTTCCGATAAAGGACGGAGGATTCAACGACGAGCGACAATTTATATTCCACAAAGGAGTTTCCCTTATCGAAATAATAGCGTTCGATGAATTTATACACGTAATCGATAGCTCTAAAATATCCAAACAATATTCGTATTTTGGAGAAGATTTTTCATTAACATACCATACCAATAATACAGAACATCTTGGATTGAACCCTATGGAGGTTTTGGACAAGGCTTGGGAGTTCTATAGAGATTACCTTATATGGGAAGATACAAATGAACATTAAAGTATTTGTATTGTTAACATTTTACTACGAGTAAGATTCGAATAGCTACCTATCCCCCATCCATGTAGCCATCGGTTTATAAGCACACATCCATGGATGACCTATCTGTTAAACTACTATACGAATACCTTTTTAATATTTTTTACATTTTTAGTATTTTTTACATTTTTTACCTTGTTTTATTGTCTTTTTATTACTATATTGTATTAGTAATCAATTAATTATATTTATTATGTCAAGTATTAAAAACAAGGTACAATTAATAGGTAACCTAGGTGGTGACCCTGAAATTGTTAACATGGAGGGCGGTTCTAAACTGGCCAAGTTTACCATTGCTACCAATGAGAAATGGAAAGACGCCAACGGTGAAAAACAAGAGGAAACACAGTGGCACAATATTGTGGCCTGGGGAAAGACTGCAGAGATAGTAGAGAATTATCTAGTCAAAGGAAAGGAAGTTGCTATCGAAGGTAAACTTACACACCGAAGTTATGAGAATGATAAGGGTGAAAAAAGGTATGTAACCGAGGTGCGAGCCAATGAGATATTAATGTTAGGCAAAGCCTAAGAAGTATTAAAGAAGCTCTTCTTTTAAGTAAATACCTTTCTAATGGCTTCTAGACGGGTAGGGACGCCCCCGGTCCAACTCAATTAATCATACTTTTATTAGGACCCGTTTTTTTGTATTGAAACAATAAACATGTATATTCGTTACACATTTTTTACAAGGTATAAAATGTGTGTAATGTTTAAAATATTTATAAGGTAGACAACTTATTAGTTAATAGGATTATTTAATTATATATCATGCCAATTATATCCCTGATGAACCAAAAAGGTGGGGTGGGAAAAACCACAACTACCATTAACTTGGCAGCCCAGTCGGCAATCAAAAACAGAACGTTGATGGTAGATGTCGATAACCAAGCCAATCTTACCAAACAGTTTTTGTCCGAAGAACCGGAAAAGACTGTTGAAGAATTGTTCCATGGTAGATATCTTGAACCTATAGAAATTAAAAAGAACCTTTTTTTATTACCCTCCAGTTTGGAGCTCACAGGAATAGAGAATAAAATTGCCGATAAGATATCAAGGGAATTTTTTCTCAAAAAAGCACTCAAAAAGTATCAAGAAGAATTTGACAATATCTTTATAGACTGTCCGCCAAACGTCAATTTGGTGACCATAAACGCATTAACGGCAAGTGACCACATTATATGTCCTATTATAGCTGATGCCTTTAGTGTGGAAGGTATAGAGGGAATGATAAGCGTTTGTAGTTTATTAAAAGAACAGGTCAATCCAGACTTGAACATATTAGGTATCGTTGTCACCCAATACGATGAACGTCTTAGTATATCTAAACATATTTTAAAGGACTTGGAAGACAGGGGATGGGCCGATGATATCTTCAAGACCAAGGTCCGTGTCAACACGGCCATAAGACAAGGACAATATTATCGTAAGGATATATTCCAATATGACCGTAAATCTCACGGGGCAATGGACTATGCCAAACTTGGACAAGAAGTAATGAAAAGAATTAATAACTATCAAAAATTATAATATCATGGGATTGAACGATATGCTTACAGATAGCAAACGACCATCTAGCAAACCTAATAAGACCAAGAAACAAAAAGTTGAAAAGTCTTATAAGAGCTATCTTGTTTCTGATGAAACCTCTGGCCTTATCAAAAAAGTGACCTACACCTTGAAGATACAAGGGAAGAAAAAAACCACTAGCGACGATATCCTGAACGAGGCCATTACATTGATGGCAAAAAAGTATAAAATAGATGTTGATTAATAAAATGGAAATATTCCTATATTTAGGATTTATTCCATTTTATGAAAGATAGAGAAATCGTGTTCGAGAACAGAGATTGGAAAAAAATAAAGGAACTCTTATTGGAGATAGGCAACTACAGGTATGAATCGGCACTGGAGAACATGAAGCTTTCACATCACAGGCCATTGACCATGAAGTATTTTTTTCTACAAGCAACCGAGCACTGCACCTTTTTATGTATACTTTATCCCTCTGGTTATTCTGCACGACTTATGAAAGTTGATGAATATCGTAACTTACCGAAAGATGGTTGGACCAGAAGGGAAATTAAGTATGGGGTTTAAACGTATTTAAAAGGTTTTCAAAGCCAAAATTTAGAACTGTATGAAAATGGAAAAAAACACTCAAAAAATAACCCGGCATTACACCAGCCGAAAAAAATCGGATATAGTCAATTTTCCGGTTCCATTTAGAAGAAGTGCCTTAAGTGGTGCTGATAAAGGCTTGGCGCAACTTCCGGTTTCTTCCTTTCGTATACTGTTTAAAATTTTAAACGATATAAGCTATGACCAGTTCCATCCAAAAAAGCAAAAACAGCAGCTAAATCTCTTCGAAGAAGATATGCTAACTGAGAATAATACTTTTGCTAGTTTTTCCTTTCCTGCCAAAGAGGTCGACGAACATTTGGATTATAGGGCTATTGAAAAGGGCCTAGAGTCTCTTGAAAATCTAAGCAAAGGATGGCATGAGTCCATTACCTCCAAAGGTAAAAAGGTAAAATCCCTGGGCGGGGTAATAAGTAGTCCCCAACTCTCAGAGGGAAAAGTATCCTTTTTAATGTCTGCTTACTGGATACGCCAACTTATGCAGCTACCACATTATAACAAAGCACTTTTAAGAACCCCATGGGAACTAAGTAAGGGGAAGCACGTATTATTTTATTTATGGCTCTTAGAGTTACCTGATGAAGGTACTAGGGTTAATTTTCATAATTTTCAGACCTATTATGACTATAATTATAAGGATGCACAAAGTTTAGCCAAGTTTGCTTTAAAACCCTTAAAAGCTTTGCTTGACAAGGTTTCAAATCGCTCATTCAATTACAAAACTTCAGGAGACCTTATATTTTTTACTCCATATTATACAAAAGACGTACAAATAGAATTAAAAGATAAAACTGTAACTAACCAACAGATTACTCAAAAGTTACACTATTGGAAGGTCAGACATAAATTAGAAAAAACTCATATCGACACTTTTCGCTCTTTTATAAGTAAGGATAAAGGAAGCTATCAATTGTTTGTAAAAGCCTACGATTTTTTCATAAAATCGTGCAAGAAGGAAAAGATTAAAGCCACAACTTATACAGGAAATGATTTTTTAGCCTTGTTTCAAAACAATATCGAAGAATATTATAACTCAACGGAATTAGGCAAAGTAATTCCAAATGGATTCCCCAAAGTATATACTGATGAAAAAGTATAATCTAAACTTTGGGATTACACCACCATTTTATTCGGGATTACACTACCATTTATTCGGGATTACACCTCTATTTACTCGGGATTACACTACCCTTTGTTCGGGATTACACTACCTTTTACAAAATTGGAAACCCATAAAACAGCTTAAAAGCTTCAATAATTCGGGATTACACCACCTAATGTTTTTCGGGATTACACCACCCTTTGATTTATATAAAAGCATGAAATACAGTAAATTAATGTTTTTGCTTAAGGATTATAAGGTGATTATAAAGGCTAAAAGACCGTTTTTTTTCGGGATTACACTACCATTTCGGGATTACACTACCCCGATATTCGGGATTACACCACCCTAATACTCGGTATTACACTACCATTATGTTCGGTATTACACTACCCCTTAAAAAACAAAATTAGTGCGTTAAATAACTAAATTACAATGAATTAAAATAAGTTTTATGAGGCCGTTAAAACTATATTTAGAACTATTTTAAAACTCTTTTATATAGATCTTACATTAATTAGGTCTTTTAAAAGTCATGATTTTTACAAAAAATCACGCCTTACAAAGGGAAATAAAATATTTGTTTTCGAAATATGGAGCTTACTATAGATAACATCTATTATCAGCTTTTTTTATTTAAAATCGTAGCCATCGATAATTTCGTTTAAATCGATACCGGCTTTACTTAAAAACTTTAAATAAGCAAGAAAGGTAGTGCCCAGAACCCTGCCCGATTCGACCTTACTTATAGTGCCTTGATCAACGCCTAGTTTTTTCGCAACATCGGATTGTTGTAATCCAAGTTTTTTTCTTGCATCCGAAAAGACATTATCTTTCTTTGCCATGTATGCTGATTGCTGGGGATAAATATACTATTATAAACTATAATAGATTGTACCTGAAGGCACCTGCTCTCCGATAAGGTGAGGATTAAGAAATGCAAATACTTCTTTTTTTACTCCCTCTTGAAGTGTGGATTTATGGGCTGTTTGTGTTGTTTTATTAATGCTCATTTTTTGCGGGCTTAATTTGAGCTTCATTGGTTGAATACCGTGGTATTCATAAAAATTAAAAATGTATTGAACCGCTAAAAAGGAAGGAACATAGGTTTTGGTTTCTTTAGGAAGAAATTCCTGCAGCTGCCAAAATGTTTTTTTACCTGTTTTCTTTATCAATTTTAAAAGCCTACCCTCTCCATAATTATAAGCGGTAAGTACCAGTTCCCAATCTTTGAATTTTTTATATAAATATAAGAGATACCTACAAGCGGCATCGGTAGAAGCGATAGGGTCATAAAAAAGTGAAACATTATCAGCATGGTATAATCCATATTGTACGCCAGTACTCGGCATGAATTGCCAAAGCCCCATAGCACCAACCTTACTTTTAGCCCTAGGATTCATGGCCGATTCAATTACAGCCAAATATTTAAGCTCTTCTGGAAGTCCGTATTTACGTAGTTTTTTCTCAAAAAAATAAAAGTAGAAATCCGCTTTACCCATAGTATAGGGCAGGGAAGAAAAGCCCAGGTATCTTTTGACTTGCTTAGCTACAGAAAGGTTTTTTCGGATTTTAATGGTGTTGATGGAATTTATGGTTTCCAAACGTTGGAAATATAATTCTTTTTCCGATTGAGAAACTTTTTGCCCAGGATCAAAACCCTTAAAATCATTTTTATCTTGTTGGCCATTTAAACAAAAGCAGCACAACAAAAAAAAAGTGCTAATCCTCCAACAGCTTTCGAATCTTGTCATCGATGATATCATCATTGTTATTTTCTCCAAAATCAAGAAAATCATTTTCTGTTTTTTCTTCATAAGGCGATGCTATTTCGAAAGATGCTATTTCATTATCTATTTTGTCGGCAGCGGCCATTTCAAAAATATTAGTTTCCATTTCCAATTCTTCTAAAACGGATTTACTTTCGTTACTATCGAAATTGCTTTCACTTTTTTGTGCTGGCTTTTTCTTTATCCAATACTTGGTGACCACTAGGTATACCCCTATGCACATAATTACATAGGCTAACATGATGATGATTATCCTTTCCTGGCTCATGATGTACGATTATTTCAATCCCATTTTTTTAAGACCTTTAGCTATAAACTCATCCACAAGCGAACTATTGCTTATTTTGGTATCTCCTTTCAATTTTTGTTCCAGAACGTATCTTTTGAGCACATCCATAGATTCTTTACTGACATAGAAATGTTCCCTTACTTTCTCTACAGCAGCTACATTAGTTTTAGGTTTATTTGCTATTTTTTTATCCCCTTTGCTTTTTTGTTCAGGTTTCTCCTTTTTGGTTTGTTTTTCGTCGTTAAACATTACACTGTCCAAAGCGTTTTGAGTCAGGTCGGCTGATGTGTCGAAGTCAAATTCTTTTTTAGCCATATCTTATGCCAATTGTTTTAAAAATTCGTTAGCGAAGCTTATATAGCCTCTATCGTGTTCTTTTTCTTCTGTTTTATAGTCCAATGGAGTTATAAAACTTCTTTGTTCTGGATATCTAACTCTTTTTAATATTACACTTTGATAATGTTCGATATCGTGTTTTTCTTTTAGATGCTCTCGTATATCTTCCATTTTATGAAGTATCTGTTTTTCTACTCGGAAGGTTACGGTTTTAATGTTTTTTTCGGGATAACGTTTTTTTATGGTTTTAATAAGCTCCACCGCTTTTCTTATTTCTTCTTCATCTCTGGAGTAGGGCACCACCATGTGGTCCAAGTGTTTTATAATGGGACCAACTTCATCTAAGGCACGTTGGCCAATGTCAATGAAAAGAATATCAAATTTTCCCGAAGCTTTGAATTTTTCTATTAGTGTAGGAACGTCTTTAGAAAATGCTTTGAAGACTTTAATATCGGATTTAGGTTTTTCTTTTTGGGAAAGTTCTTGCTGGTTATTTATTGCATTTTTTTCTTGCTCTTTTACATAGATAGAATAGGTACTCCATTGATGGTTATCGCAATCAATAAGCGCTATTTTTTTTTCATAATACGCATTTAAAAATGATGAAAGCAAAATGGTATTTGTGGTTTTTCCCACCCCCCCTTTGTTGTTGAATATCATTGCCGTTTTCATTCCCTGCTTTTTTATTGTGACTTTGTGCTTTTGTTACAGTGTGTCTTTGTGATAGTGTTCTATGGTGCTATTGTGACGTTGTGCTATTGTGACACTAAGGTATCAATTAATTCTTTAAGGGTATAGTAGTGAAGTTCTATTTTATCTCTTAGGGTTCTTATGTGTAACTATTTTCTTATATTCGTAACTGGCGACTACGCCTTGGCGTAGTTTGCAAGGTGGATAAAAGTAATACTTTTATTAATTTATCACAGATAATCGATTTTGAAACACAAGACCATAAAAAACGTTGGCCGTCCCAAAATGGACGACAACAAGAAATGCAAACGCATATCCTTTACCTGTTCACCTGAACTTTTTGAACAGATAAAAGAGCGTTCTGAAACTTATTTTGGAGGTAAAACCACAAAGTATATTGTCCATAAATTAAGTCAAGACCACAACTCTCAAGCTTTAAATAGTCCTTCTAGAATACGGAATAACCCGGTTGAATTTGACCGTATAGAACTCTATAAGTTAATTAAAGAAGTAAATAAAATTGGAACCAATATCAACCAGATTGCACATAAAACCAATCTGGGTTTCAGGCGTGACCAAGCCTTAAAAGAAGCCCTGGATATTACCCAAGAAAAACTGGACCAGACTGTTTCAACCATTAACCAATTGTTGCAGCTTAACAATCCCAATTTCAAATGATAGCTCAAATTTCACATACATCAAATACGAATGGTATTGTGACCTATCATACTAAAAAGATAGAAGAAGGAGTTGCTGAAATAATCTCAGAACGGCATGTAAATACCAGTACCAAATCCAATATTACCGCCTCTATTAATAGCTACAATGTTTTTTCAAAAACCGAACGTCCTACCGTTCATATTAGTATTAATTTTCCTGTAGGGGATAGAGGTGTGTTAAGCCAAGAAATGTATGTGGAAATAGGGGAGCGTTATCTTAAGGAGTTAGGTTATGGTGAGCAACCCTATGTAATGGTCAAGCATATGGACCAAGCTCACCCGCACATTCATATCGTAACTACAAAAGTTACTGATAACGGTAAGACTATAGCTACCTGGGGAGAGCGGTACCGTTCTCAGAACATATCAAGAAAGATTGAACTTGATTACAATCTTACACAGGTTTCTAGTATAAAAAATAGTCCGGCTCAGCGTCAAGAGGTCTATGAGCAAAAGGACTATAAAAACCTGCTAAGGAACAGTGTCAAAGAGGCGCTTTCCCTCAGGCCGAAACGTTATGAGGATTTAGAGCTTTTACTACGTGAACGCTATGGTATAGCGATTTACCGTACAAAGCAGAATGGAATAGGATTTGCTGCTTTAGGTAATGAGCATGAGCGTTATATAAACGGGTTCGGAACCAAGGGGGTTGCAGGTTCCAATTTGGATAAGGCCTATTCCGGAAAGGCCATAAGGGAAACCCTTTCCAAAAACTTTAAGGAAGCGCCTAAGCGTTACCGCAACCTTAAGGCGACCGAGGACATCCTGGTGGAAAAACTAGCCTATTTCGATTCCATCAGCAGCCTTGACTTTAAGCATATATTCGAACCGTTGGGAAAAGAGCTGCAGGGAGAGGAAAAGTTTATCGTAGTGGACACCAAGGGGAAAAACGTATTTTCTGAGCGTGATTTAAAGCAAGTTGATTTTAAAAAAATTCAACGTACTACTCAACTAAAGCATCCTGTTGGAAGCGGTCTGTTTAAAGTTATAGCGGATGAAACTTTTCGGGTATATAAAAGCAGTACCTCTAGAGCACTTAAAACTTCAAAATTTATATCAGAAATAGCCACAAAGGAGGGACTTTTAAAACACCTGCAGGAATCTAGTACGCTAAAGATTTTTGAACCTTTACTTAGTGAATCACAACTGAAAGAACTCCGTAGTTTTGTTGAGGAGTATTTAGGGGTGTTGAAATCAGAACTGCCAGATATTATTTCCAAGGAAGATTTCTACCAGAATAAGGAAGTAGCATTATTACATGATTTTGCTAAATCCAATGGATTAAACCCTCAAGATTTATTATCCTTATTTCGACTAAATACCTTTCATAAGCAATATGTTCACACCAAGGCAGAACAGAGCGTATTATCCCTAATTGAAAGAACGCTGAATCATATCTCAGGAGAGGATAATCCAAAGAAGAACGACAGGGTAGGGGCTACCACCTTATTTGATGTGCAACGGTTTATATCCTTGTCCAATCTTGTTCCCGAACAACGGGAGTATATGGAGAAGGAGCTTGTTGGCAAATATCTATCCCGAGTATCCAATGAGTTAAAGCGAGAGGTAATAGACCCAAAATCATTAGTAGCGGCTTACAATAAAAAAGGTTTTATGTTATCCCTTGAAACCTCTGGTAATAAGAACATTATTAAAGCAAGAATGATGGATATGGGTAGCGAGCATGTTGTAAAGGGATTGGGGAGTTTTCTAGACAAGCAGCATTTAAAGCAGCAGCAGTTACCAGAGCGTATGGACGATATTCGTTTTAACCATGCGATGGATACCGGTTCCTATGGATGGGCTTATAGCATGATTAGGGATAATATGGTAAGCCCTGGGATACTATCCGAATTCAAGGACCATAAAGCATTCGAACCGTTTAAACAAGAAGAGGCTAATAAGGAGCTCATTGGCAAGCTATTGTACGAATATAAGTTGGAGGGCGGTTATCGATATACTTCTGACCTAAAGGAATATCTTATCGGGGATAAGGAAGATTTCAAAGCCTACCTTAAGGAAAAGGAACAGGTATTGCCGGAAGCCTTCGTGGATGATTTTTTAAAAGGGTATACCTCACAGGAATCACTCAATGAGTCGATACGCTCGGAACGGGAGCGTTTTGCCAATACCCTTAAACTAGCCGAGGGATTTGCAAATCCGAATATGGCAGCACTTTTAGGGATACGTTTCGATTCGAGCGGAAGGGCAATGGACCTTCATGGAAAGTATACGGCGGATACCACCCTTACGGGCAGACAACAGGTACTTTTGGTGAACCTGCAGAAACAACCCTATTTCGAATACTATTCCAATAGCTTCCAACAGGTTACCCATTCTTTATATGGAGACAAACGGGAACTTTCGGATATCGGTTACGACAAGCTTATGGCGTTCGAATTATTCAAGGACCATATTCCCGAAAAGCACAGGGAACGATACCAAGTCAGTTTCGAAAGACCTTATATCGAGCATTTCGTGGAGAAACTGGCTACATTACCAGGGAATCCCTTACAGAAAATTGATTATCTTAACAGTAAAGGAATCCGGGCTGTTGACACCAAGGAGGGAGTACAATTTAAGCTAGGGGGAACTGATAAATTATATTTGCTTAGTTCGAATCACGGAATTGATAATCCTAGCTTAGGAAGTCAGGTATTAACTATGAGGGAGCATGGTTTTACTCAACAAGGTAGTGCTCGTAGCGAACAATACCGTTTTGTCATTGCTATGGAAAAAGGAAATTATAATGAGGCGGCATGGTTATTGTTGACCAATAAAGCGAAAGCCTCTGTTTCTGAATTAGAGCCTATGGCGAATAAAAAACTACAGGAAGAATTAAGTAAATTAAGTGATAAGGGCTTTAAGATGGATGATGTGTTCCAGAGCACCGCTAGATTATTAAAGGATGATATTGGTGGTGATGGACATTATTCTGGTAAGAAAAGCAAAGGAAAGCGAAAAGGCCCAAAACATGGCCCAAGAATCGGATAATGGTTGTTTGTCCCTTTCTTTTGTGAGAACAAACAACAATTAAATTCTAGTATTATGAGAAATGTAGAAATAGTGCCAAAGGACAAAAGAAACGAGTTAAGAACCGTTAAGGTTCCAACTACCCAGAAAAAGAAAAAGAAAGGTTTTCTTTCTCACTTCTTAGGATACTTCTTGTTTTTTAGTCTTTTTGATTAGACCAGAACCTTACGAGGTTATCTGTTTTTTGAAGCGTTCAATAGCCGTATTCGTTTCTTCTTGGATGGCTTTAATATCCTGATTGAGTTGATTAAATGCGTTATCTACATTGGAACGATTTAATATAAACTCAGATTGGTGATTCTTTTTTGGTATAAGTAGATTGTCCTTGCTAATTATCCATAAGGGATTATATCCCATAAGGGTAAAAAAATGAATGATTTTAAATACTACCCTAAAGGAGGTTCCAGCTCTATTATTTTCTAAAGAATTAAAAGCAGCGGCGGACATGCCTAAAGCTTCCGCAAACATTTTTTGGTCGTAAAGGTCTTCTTTTGTTTCCTTTTGTAATTCTCTTCTTATCATTTTGAGCCTTTCCGGAATATATCCGAAATCTTCGTTTTCCATTTGCTTTAGGAATATTGCCCCTTTACCTTCATTTGTCTGGTCGTACATGCTCGCAAAGATATTAAAAAGGCACTTCTGTTAAATCATCAACTTGGAAGTCATTAAGATTGAATAAATCCCCATCGATGGATTCTCCAGTTACTTCTTTGTATTCTTTTTTTATCCAAGTTTCTACCTCATTGTACATGCGTTCTAAATGAGCAGAAAGAAACTGATGTTTTTCATTTTCAATAATGACAGTTTCTAAGCGGTCTGAAAAATACTCCGCCAAGAACTTTTGTTGCGCAAATTTGGAATTATCTTTTATACCTTTTTTACTTTGTTTACCTTTTATACCTTTTTCATGTTGTTCCTTATCTTGTATCTTAGTATTCTGTTGTTGAATAGCGTTATTCTTTTTAATCAAATAATTCAAGTCTTCTTTAGAGAGTCTTAGAAAGCGAATGTAAAAGTTAACACTCTTAGAGATAAAGACCATATCGCCCTTATCTAGTGCATCGATAAAATCTACGAAGAATCCAGTACGCATCATTTCTTTCCAGTGCTCTTTAAAGAGCTCCTGTGCTTCATTGTTCCAAAAATCATGAATCAATGGCATGTTTTTTTGTTTTTTGGTATTGTGGCAATGGTGTTTTTTAAATTTACCCCAGAAGCGTTTTTGTTCAATAGGGTCTTCTAAGGTATCTGCTACCACTCCACAGAACTCTCCTTGTGAGAAATTACTAATGCGGTCTATTGGAATTAATTCGTTCATAAAAAAACTATGGCTTAGGGTTTGTCCTCCTTCAAGGTTTTGATTTAAGCCTGTCTTTTTCTGATTGGTTCGACCAATTCGTTTACTTACTTCGGTTGCTGTTTTAACCCCACTCATCCCACAGATAATCGTACCTTGAATACCAATAATACTATTGGCTTCAGCTCTAGGGTATTTTTTTTCTAATTGTTCCATACCTTGAATGCCTGCAACTAGGGCACAAAGGTTTTCACGACCACTTTCTAGATAATCTACTAATCCACCATAATAAAATGAACTAAGCTCATCCAATATAGCCGCAAAAGGGGCTTTATTTGGTTTGTTGGCTTCCTTTCCTACGGTCTCTACAATCATAGATAGATACGGAGCCATTACTTCCGCTTTATCCTTGTCACAGCCTACGGTAACTACTTTTTTTTGGTCGGGTTGGTTTAGGTCCAACGAAAAGTCACCACTACCTGAAAATATATAAAAGGCGTCGAGTTGATACAACCTTGATAGTTTTTCTTGTAAGGAAGCTGTGATACCTACAAGTTGCTCCATTGCAGCCCCTCCTTCAAAAGCATCCCTAAGGGATGATACCTTCATAATAATGTCTTTTTTGGCTAATAGTAAAGGCAATAGGTATTTAGCTTTAACGGAGGCTAATATGCTCACATGAGGAAGGGAACAGACCTCTAATCCGTGTTTTTCTTCCATTTCTTTGGAAAGGGCGACCAATCCCACAAATAGCCCCATAGCAGTTCCTTTAAAAAAAGCACTTTCACTTTCATCGGGTCTTTTAAGATTGGTCATCACATTATCGCATATTTTTTCAATTTCCGTGATACTGGGAATATATCTGGGTGCAATAGGATTACAGCGATGACTATAACGCATATCGGTTGTGCAAATCTGATAAAAATCAAGCTCTTTAGGTGCTGCTGTTTGATAGTACCCATAGACCTTAGAGGATAAGGACGGAAATTTAAGGTCGTATACCATCATGGAGAAATCCTTTTGTATCAACTCGTAGATGATTGGACTGATAAATGAGAAGGTTTTACCAGATCCCATAATACCCCAAACAAAAACCGAACGAAATATATTTACAAAGTTGAGTTGACCTGTTCTTTTTTTACCGTTTAGATAGAAATCGTATTCCAAAGCAAAATTATACTTCCCTTCATACTTACGTGTGGTTTGTGGAAAGCTCTGGTTTTTTTGATTGAATTGATCCTGTTCTAATCGTTTACTAAAAAACCAAATTGAGAGGCGCATCAATGACCTTATATATAAGAGAAACCCAACTATGATAAGGGGCATACCAACAAGGACAGGTAGATGTACTAAATTTTTGAAGGGATAGAGTATAATTAATAATCCAATTATAGTAAAGGCCAGTGTTTTTTTTACGTTTATCTTTCTATCGGAATAGAAACGATAAAGATAGGCGGCCAATACAGGGGCTACAATGATGACCAATTTTAGATTTTTTTCACCCATGCCCTTTGAAATGAGATAGGCCACTATTGTTTTAAGAAGTGGGGGTTCTTGAATCCATTGTGTTATCCCGCTATCGAAAACGACTCTAAAATACAAGGACATTGCTAAGGTTGCCGCAGCCAGTAAGGTAATGACGAACTGAATCCTATCGTTTTTCATGCCAAATGTTTTAGTATATTTGTGTAAATATAGAATAATATAATTTTTTAAAAAGATAAAGTATTCTTTAGTTTATGATTGTTAAAGATATAATGGCTCTTTTGGGCTTTAAGGAGGGGGAGACCTTACAATCTCGCTTTTTTATGCATTTCCATAAAAATGGGGATAATCATTTATTCCTATACCAGCCTATGGGAAGCAACGCTTTGCGGTTTTGTTCCCCATCGGCAGAATGGGACGGTAATCTGATTGATGTGATTACCTTTTACTATAATGCTGAAAATTCTAGCGAGTTCAACGAAGGAGACAGAATAGCCCTATTTTTAAGGGAAAATAATATTGATTTATCCCAGCTTCATTTTGATGTAGAACTTTCTCCAGTACAACATTTTAATCTTTATCGCATTCTATTGCAGGAGTATGGTTCTTGTAAAGACCTTACCCTAAATAATGCTCTTGAATCCGATTCCCATCTGTATTTTTTCTTTATGGATGAAGATGTGACTCCTGGTAGGCAACATAACATATTAGGGGTAGTAAGTTATGATAAGGCCAAGCAAACTGAACAAACTATTAGTTTTTCTGACCTTGGTCGAAGCATCTATTTTTCCAATCCTTCGATTTCAACCACAGAAGCTGTTGTTTTTGATTCTTTTAGGGAGATGATAGCCTTTAAATCGCGAATGAAGACGGACTATTTTTACCTTGTTTTTAAAGGAGAATTTAATACCAATAAGGCTAAAACGATTTCCTTAATTTGTGGTGCCAAGTCAATTGTACAAACCTTTCTGGCTTTCCCGGACCATTTGGGCGGATATCAGCGCGATATAGAATATCTAAGCGTTCATGCCAATGTAGATTTAAAGAAGAAAACAGGCTATTTAAAATTAAGCGTTCCACAGAGCAAGGATAGTGAGCTATTTATAAGCCGATTGAAAGACCTAAAGACAAGCATCGAAAAGGACCTTGACCAAAACAGTATAAAAAACCTAATCCTTATCAAGGCAGGTAAGGATTTAACGGGAGTACCCGTCTTTATCATTGAGGTAGCCCTAATTGCTAATGTACTAAAGGGGCTTTTGGTTCTAGCCTCTAAACACCTATTATCCGAACGTAATTTCCGCATTATAAAGCCAAAAGGGGTTCATTGGTCTGAGGATAGAGCAAATATTAAAAACGCAGGAAAAGAATTCAAACTCAACATCTACGATACCATAGGAAAAGTTTATCAATACAATTAACCTTCTATTTATGTCTGTTTATACTAGAATCAACGAATTATTTGATATAAAGACCCTATTGCAAACTAGAAATCCTATACGGGAAGCATTAGGTATAACCAAGGTAGAACTAGACAAAGGAAAAGGTTCCAACTCCATACAGCTGCATATTGAAGAACAAACAAGGGGGAGACAGCGCATATTGCTTTATGATACTGATAAGGAAGGAAAGAGTTATGGATATTTCAGGTACGATAACCGTACCTATACCAACGACTCGGGAGATGTTATCCAATTCATCGCTAACCGTTTGAAGAGCAAAAAAACGCATGATGCCATATCTTTTTTAAACCGCTATCACTATAGAAGTCAAGTGGAAGAATGGAAAAAGCATGAAGATTTTGCCATTACAACTAAAAACAGAAATGGTTCGAAAAGTATGCCTCTTCAATTGGATGAGCTCCATAACTTAAGAGATATAAGCCAGACGATACTAGCCGAAGCAGAACATTATTTGGAAACCCATCGAAAGATTGAAAATGACGTTATCATGTCCCCTTTGTTTGTTGAGACTATAATGCTCTATGAGCATACCGTAGAAACAGAAACAGGGCCTATTGTTTTTACCAATACCTTGTTTCCTAAGTTCGATATTCAAACCAATGAAATAAAAGGAGCAGAAGTCAAGACTGCAGCCCGTACCAATAACAACCTTTGCCTTGGCAGAGACGAAATGCTTTGGCATTCCAATAAACCTGAGACAGTAAATAAAATTGTGGTTTGTGAATCCGCTATAGATGCGCTTTCCCATTTTCAGCTCAACCCAAAGGACAATCAAAATACCTGGTACTTTTCTACTAACGGCAATTTCTATCCTTCCCGTCAAGGTTGGTTATACCAATGTATTTCCGCTGAAGGGCTCCATCCTGAGGAATATTCCCTTGTTCTGGCTTTTGACAGAGACCATCAAGGCTTTCAATACGACCTGTCCATGATAAATAAAGTTTTAGAGGATAGGCATCCCTCTACTTCGGTCGGCGTACAGGAGTTCTTTACCTTAGATAATATTGATGGAAAACCCTGTCTTCGTTTTCATTGTACTAACCAAACCACAAATCAAGCCGTTCAGCAGTGGTTTTTTAATATCCAAGACCACTTTAATGAAAACGCATTGGCCAAGAGGGAGAATGGTATGATTCACATTCATAATTCTAATGACCGTTTAAATTTAGTCTTCCCATCTGTAGGTAAAATGAAGGATGTTACCATGCGACTTTCTAGCTCTCTAGTGCGCAATATTCCAATTCTATCCAATTCTAATATTAAAATAGAAAAGGCAAATTTTAAAGGAAAGGGTTTTAAGGATTGGAATGAAGTAGTGCAAAAAAACACCCAAAAACAAAAGGTGGAAGGCAAAAAACAAGCTAGAAGTAAAAAAGTATAATAAATACAGAATACTTTATTTTATATAATATTTATAGTATTCTAGTTTTTTTATTGATTTTAATTTTTATATTTGGCCTGTAACCATTTATAAAAATTATAATGAAAGAACTTCAGAATTTTTTCAGCGAAATGGAATCGGGTCTCGGCTCTATCGCACAAAGCTTTGTTAGTATTATCGAATACTTACTTTTCTTTTCCGCTCTAATCCTAGCTGTAACCATGTTAATCACAGAACGCCGAGGTGATAATATTGGTTTTAATGCAGGAAGATGGGCGCTTATCGTATTTATAGCAGGGGTTTCTATAGCATTAGCTAAAGAGGTTTTTGGAATAGCATAACCTATGAAGACTTATAAAATTTATAAGACTTTACAACGCAATGCGAAGCTTTTTGGAATGGAGCGTACCATTGCGATGCAATACATGGCCAGTCAAGGAGGATTTATCGCTCTTTCCTTCTTTTTATTTGGAGCAAATACCCTAACGGTCTTATTGATTTTTATGTCCTTTCCTTTATTCCTGTTCATTTTCAAATTGCGCGATAGAAGGAATCGGGTACGTAATTTTAAAAAAACCAGCATCAATAAAAAAAAGCCATCAACGGTTAAATACCACTCATTAAAAATCATCCCAAATGAACAAAGCATTATTGATAAAGGATGAAACTTTGCCTATCCATGGCATTGAATCGGATGTTCTAATATCTAAGGAAAAAGGATGTTTATCTTATGGGTTTAAGGTGTCTTATCCTGCTATATACCAGAAAGATATTGGGGTTATTGAACAAATGTCTGAGGTATTGGAAAGTATTTTTTCTGTTTTGGAAAAAGACTATTTGATACACAAGCAAGATTGGTTTTTTAATCAAGATAATTACAATCCTGAACCTTTAGTTAATGAAAGCGCTATGCAGCGTTATAATCGCATTCATTTTACAGGTAGAAAGGTACGAAAGCAATTTTCATATCTATTTATTACCAAGGTTCCATCCAATTATATAGCCTATTCCGCATCCAATACCAATGCTTTCCTATACCGGAAAAAAACAGGAAAAGCTATTGAAAAAGACTATATAACTAAAAAGGAATTGGATGTTTTTATGAGTAAGCGTGATACCATTACTCGTATGCTGCAAAACAAACATTTTAATGCAAAAGAACTTAAAGCAGAGGATTATATTGGAAAAGAACAAGACGTAAACGGCCTTTTAGGTATGTTTAAAGATTTCGACCCAACAACCAAGGGGAGAGACAAAATATTTAAAGACAATAGTATTCTTATAGGGGGACGTGAGCTTCGTTTTTATACCTTACAGAATAATGAACAACTGACAGATGTACTGCAGTCTAGCTCTAATTCTCCAGAGAAAGAAGTAAACGGAAAGCCAATTGCTAAAAGTCTTATAAGCCCCCTTGGTCTTGAATATGATAAGGACCATGTACTTAACCAATACTTTTTCGTTCCCGACCAAGAAAGGGCCTTGGAAGAAATGCAGAAAAAGTTAAATCGCATATTTAACTACACCCACCGATTTAATCCCATTAAAGCCATAGCAGGGGATGAAGAAGTTAAAAAACCTAAGAATCTAGAGACCACAGGTAATGATATCTTTATGAATGATACCTCGGAATTTGTTTCCGAGGTTATTGAAAAAGGTCAGAAGTTTATTTTTTCTCATGTCAATATAGGGTTGCTTGATGGGACCTATACCCGTCCTGATAATTTTAAGCTTGATTTACGGGAAAATACAGTTGACCTGCACGATTTATACTTTGCAAGCTGCCCAGGTAACGCTATAGGGTTGCCTAATGATTTATACATGCCATTAACTAGTGGGGCTGCCGTTTCCCTTGCTTATTTTGAAGATTACTCCAAGGGAAACGCACCCTTTGGTCAAAGGGTTATCGATGTGGCTAGTGGTAATCCCATATATTGGGATTTTTTTACCACCCCTTACAAGAACAAAACCATTACCAATTTAAATGCTTGGGGGGTCGGAAAGTCAGGTTCGGGTAAATCCTATAGTTGGAATAGTATACTGAATCATCAATACGAAATGGGACATCATATTTTCAATATAGATGGTTCCAGTTCTTTTGAACGTGCGACCAAATACCATAATGGGGTTTTCTTTAAAGTCTCCATGTATGAGAAAATAGGTTTTAATCCTTTCCTTTTATCAAGTGGAAATGAAGAAGAAATCAATTCGAAACGGGTTTTTCTAGCCTATTTCTTATGTAATCTTTTGGAAAGTGCCGGAGAGGAATATTCGGGGGAAATACTCTTCGGCATCTTTTCCGCAACGGTAGCAGCTTACTATAAAAACGTAAATCATGACCTTTGTTTTAATAGCTTTTTTGACTTCTTTAAAGTATATGCTCCGAGCTACGTTAAAGACAATGGTATTGAGAGAAGTATAAAACTCAATGAAATCATATTTCTTTTAAGAGAATACTATAAAGGGGGTGTTTACGATTACCTTTTGAATAACAGAGATGAGCGCCTAGCGGAGCTCATGCACCAACGTTACATTACCTTTCAGATAAAGGAATTGAAGGATGACCCAAAACTCTTCACCAATACTACGTTTTTATTAACCAATCTGTATAAAGAAAAGTTATACAATCCAGAACTTTTGAAATGGATTAAGTTCCTTCACTATGATGAATCTTGGACCGCTATGGATAAGCCTGTACTGGCTAATTTTATTCTAGACACCATTAAAACGGTACGCTCCCAAAATGGTTCAACGATATTCACCTCGCAGGACATAGAGGATTTCTTTAAATCACCGATTATAAAAAATACCGTTATCAACAACTCCGAAATTGGATTGATATCGGATTTAAGCACCTATAAGGGAAAGGCTGAGTACGTAAGGGATATCCTTGGTATAACCGATTCCCAAGCCAATCGGATATTCGGATTACATCGAAACATGCCACAAGGTATTAAAGCTAAGGAAATAGCTGTGATATACGCAAAAGAACACTTGCACACCTTTGGCATAGAAACCTCTAGGGAAGAAGCTGCTATTTATGAAAGTAGTCCTACAGAAAAAGAACGCTTAGCTCAGATTGATGCTAACTATCACAGTATGAAACAAACTGCTAAAGCCTTCGCCGGTAATTAATTCATTCTAATACTATCATATGAAACAAATACGACTCATATCCCTTGTAAGCTTATTGGTTCTTCCAGTACTAGCACATGCACAATTTGCTGTAGTAGATGCAACAGCTAATGCGCAATTAGTCAAAGCCAATATTCAACTGGTTAAAGTGAATTCTCAACTCATGGCTCATAATAAGTTACTAACCCAAATGGTGAAAAATCAACAGGTATTACTTGATTTGATTCGCCAGCAGAACAAAATATTAGCACATACAGACCAACTCAAAACAGAGGAAATTGAAACGTATAAAAAAGCTCCTGCAAGTGTTATAGTAGATTATCAATTGCGTGATTTAGAACAGGTAAAGGAAAACATGATACAAGCCGCTAGGGATTTTGTAGATTTTCTTGGTGCTGTAGAGCATTTAAAACCTAGTGATTATGAGGTATACAATGACAGGGTGGTGGGAATAGTTGAGAACACCGTTAGCGCTTGGAAACAAACCAAGCAATTATTAGCCTCTAATGATAAGATAATCCCAGCTGGAGAGCGTCAAGAACTCCTTAAATTGACTATAGAGAATATATCGTCCAACATTTCCAAAATAAGAAGCTACCAAGAACAACTGAAAATGTTGAACGATAACAGAAAAACAGCGAATCGTTTCTTCGGGGAAAACTAAGGATTGGTATGGAGAGTTTCATTTTAACTATAAAGGATTATTTCAACAGTTTTATTTGGGAACAAATAAAACTTGCTATTGAAGTTGCAGGGCCTGTAATGGAAACTTTTAAATATGTGGCCTTTATACTAGTTCTGGCTAAAATAGCTAGAAATTTATATCAAAACCCTTCGGATTGGTGGGGTTATGTGTCTTGGCTGCCTTTAACCCTTCTTTTGTTTGAATACGAAATGATTGTAAAGTTTTTTGTGGAGCTTTCCGCTAGTGCCGACCAATCAGTTTCCTATGCTTCCAATCATAAAATGTATCTGAAAATATTTAAAACCCCAGATATTCCAGATGAATCAGACATCGGTTTTTTTAATATCACTGTGGCTTATATGAATCAAATAATGCGTAATCAATTGGAAGTATTAATTACAAGTCAGTTGATGAATATTGTATCGATGGTTTCCATGCTTATCTATATTTTTTTAAAGATTAAAGCGATGCTGCGTTTTGTAGTACTGGTGTTTTTTGGTCCGTTGAGTATTAGTATAAGCTTTCTTCCAGGTAATGAATTTCAATGGCTCGATTGGGTTTTAAAACTGTTGGAAACAGCCATGTTTATTCCCATGTTAATGCTCATTGATTATTTAGGATTACAAGTATTAGATAAAGCATTTAAACCTATTGTACCTGGTGAAATACTTACCATTGGCGACCAAAATTTTCAGATGTGGCTAGGGATATTCTTTTTTGCCTTGTTAGGGGTTTCTTATCTGTTTGTTCCCTCTATGGTTAAATGGGGAATAGCTAAGGCTAATAGCGGTGTTGGTGGTTCTAAAAAAGCAGCTGCAGCTGCAGCTATGGCGGCCAGAAAAATAATGACTAAAGGACTAGGTTAATAATCATACTAAATAAATATTATCATGTTGATATTGAACAATATAGCAACCAAAGAAAAATTATTTACCATAGGAGCTATGGTGTCCGCCACGGTGTGCATTATCGTATCGGTAGCTGCCATGTTTATTTACCGCTCGGCACTAAAGGAGTCTAATGATAAGAAACGACAAGAAATATATGTAGCCGTAAATGGTTCCATTATAAAGGCGCAGCTTGAAGATGATTTTCAAAGACCTCTGGAGGTTGCTCACAAGGGTTTTCTAGAGCTTTTTCATAACTATTTATGGAGTATGGAACCTAATATTCGCTTTATAGAGCGTAATAAAAAGATGGCAAAAGAAATGGGGGATGCCTCAGTAGATGTTTTGTTTCGACTTTTAGAATCTAAAGGCTACTATTCCAATTTAATAGCTGGAGATTATTCTGTTATTTTTGAGGTAGAAGAAGAACATATCACCATAGACTATACTAAGGAGGTTCCAACATTCAAACTATCGGGAACTTTAAAAACCCTTAGAACAAATGATATCATCGTAAAAAAGGTGGTTACTGTCGGAAAAATTATGCAGAAAAGTTATGAATTTAGCAACTTTACTGGGTTTTACGTCAGGGATTTAGAGGTGTTGGAATTCAGCGAAGTGGAGACGATAAAATACAGGGAACTATGAAAAATCTTACCGAACACCAAAAGAAACTATATCTAGTTATAGCTATGACCGTATTAGGAGGGGGACTCTTATTATGGTTGCAATCTTTTAAGGGTAATGATATCCAAGAAAACACCAAAGAGGAAGCTATCCAGGATAAAGCAAGAGATTTTACCATTACCCTAGATACTTTAAATAAAACGGATAGAAAAGCCTTTTACGAAAAAGAACGCAAGCGCGATACCCTGATTGTTTCTGACCCTTTTAATACCGATAAGGAAGAAAGCAAAGCCCAGCGTATCCTTGATATGACTAAGCTTTTGGAAGAAGAAGAAAAAAAGCAACCCGTCAAAAAAAATACAGTTCGCATTTCTACTGATGAAAGTTTATGGGATATGGGGAAGGAACAAAACAGTGATAATCTTAAACTCTCTACCTCTGGAGAAACTGCCCTTACGGAGGCCGAACGGCGAGCTCAGATATTAGAGGCTAATAAAAAACAAAGAGAACTTTACCTTGGAGGAGGTGATAATCAAATGTCACAGCCCATGGCGTTATCCGTAAAAGCAGCGGTCTACCGTGACCAATTTATTCTTCCCGGTGACCAAGTGGAACTTATCATTACTGAAGATTTCAATTATAAAGAGAAGCTAGTACCTAAAAACACTATTGTTTACGCTATAGCTTCCATAAATCAAAACAGAGTACTGTTGCAAATTAATAATATCAACCATGTCTCTATCGCTTTAAAAGCTAAAGACATCACCGATGGTTTGGAAGGCATACGAAGCAAACGGGCAGGTGAATTATGGGCAGAGGCCTCTAATGATGTTCAAGAAGATGTAATGCGGGATGTTTCCATTGAAGCAACAAGGGAAACAGGGCGTATAGGTAGAAGTATCGGCCGAAGTATCTCCCAATTATTTCGAAGAAAGAACTACAAACAAAAGGATAAGATATTATTAGTAAATGACCATCAAGTTGTCTTGACCAATATTAAATAACTGCTATGAAAACTCACTACATACAAATCACTTTGTTGGCGCTATTATTACCCGTTTTAGTTATTGCTCAATCCACTAAAATAGGACTGGCTAAAAATGGTACTAAATTATTAGTATTCCCTAGTGAGATTGATTTTACCGTTCTAGGAGACCCTTATAATTTTGTGGAAGTTCCTTTTGATAAAAAAGGAAGTAAATACGGCAACTTAATTATTGGACTTCAATTTAGTTTGAGTTCTAATGAGCAATCAGCATCTACCAATTATTCGGTGATTACCGAGGAAGGAACCATTTATGACTTTCAACTTTTTCTGGATCCCAGTGCGGATAATTCCACCATTCGCATACGTCCAGAAATGGGGACTATGAGTATAAATGGAAACCCTGGTAAACGAACCAATTTGCAACAAGCCATTGAGATGGCAGAGCAAAACGACTCGATTCTACCCCCAAAGCATTACTACAAGGAACACTCCCCAAAAAAAGAGGATAGCGATGTTCAATCTTACCAAGGTGACCAGCAACCTTTGACACAAGAACTCTATGAGTCCGATAAAGAAGAATACATCAGAAGAAAATGCTATTACAATCAGTTTAACAAAGGTTCGATAGTTCGTTACTTTTCAAGGAAGGATAACATTTTTTTATGGCTAAAGGAGGTGTACTATGACCATGATGAACTATACCTTCTTTTTCGATTGGATAATGAGGAAACCATAGATTACGACGTAAAACTTATACGTACTAGTATTGGAACGAATTACCGAAAGAGTAGCAGCAATCAAAAAACACCGTTTCCCGCAGACCATCGGTATAAAATACCTAAACGTGTTAAGGGGAATACTTCCAATCATTTTTTTCTAGTCTATGATAAGTTTACCCTAGATAAGAACAAGAATCTAGTGGTACAGCTAGATGAAATCAATGGTAACCGAAACATCACTTTGGAAATCGATAGAAATCAAATCAACAGACCTAAGAAATTTTAAATCCACTACAAGACACTATATCACATCATGAGAACACTATTTATATTAACCACTATTCTATTGTTAGGCCTTAGTGTCCAAGGACAGAATTATGCTTCATCCGTAGGACTATCCGGGGGGTATGTGGAGGATGGTTTTGGAGGAAATGCAACCTTCAACTTCCATATGAACCGCTACTCTTATATTCAAATAGGGATATTTGCTAGTTTTTCAAACGAGGAATATGCAGGTAGCGAAATACCCTATAATGTGTTTGCATTTCAACCAGGATATTACCGTAGGATAGCAGTACTTAATACCCGGAATCCGATTAGCTTTTATATTGGGGGAGGTGCTATTGGCGGCTACGAAATCATAAATAACGGGAAGAGCGAGCTTCCTTCTGGAGCCTTAATAACCGCAAGAAGTCAATTCATTTACGGAGGTTTTGCAGGTGGGGAAATAGAATTTCAACTTAAAGAAAACCTATCCTTGGCTATAAAGGGACAGCAGCACTATCATGTGAATTCTGATATCGGAAAGATGTACCCCTTTATTGGGGGAAGCATTCGCTATTATCTTTATTAATCCACCTCTATAGAACACTAATACCATAGCAAAATGAAAAAAATCTACTATACCATAGGAATCCTACTGTTATTACTTGCTTGTACCAAGGATTTTGATGATGTTATCCTTGATAGTTTCGAGTTTAACTTCACTGTTATAAGTGAAGATAATGGCTTTATATACGAAGGAAGTAAAACTGATTTTAGGGTTGTTCCTGAGCGAACCATAACTACCACAAAGTTCATGTTTAATTATGTCATAGAGGAAGGTGACGGCTTTTTTCAAGACCCTAATGGCAAAGTCCTAGAACAACACGAGGACTTAGAATTAGATGAACTTTTATGGGATTTAAATTATATTCCAACCACCACAGGCACCCATCGGATAACGGTTAAAGCAAAGGACCAAAAGGACAACGAAAAAACGGAAGTTATTGTCTATCAAGTAGATTATGCACCTTTTACTACCTTATTTAATAAAGGCGCAAATAGTTTTATTGTAAATCAAGAAAATGATTTGAATCTTACGGTAGTCTCTGAAACTAATACCGAGTTATATGAAACCTTAAGCATTGAAGATGTAGACCCTTCCTATACGTTAAGTTTTACAGTAGAAGGAGGAACAGGGACATTTATTATAAATGGTGAAAGTTATGACCCTGGGCAGAACGTAAGCATAGGGGAAGGAACATTAGAGTTTGATTATATTCCAAGCACGGTGGGGGAACACGTAATTACCCTTATTGCTACAGCACCAGATGGTGCTATTAGAGAACAACAAATTGTTGTACTCGTTGAGAATGTTCAGTTTTTTATATTGGCAAATACACCTTCCAATACCTTGCCAATAGGTGAAACTATTGATGTTAGTATATCTCTACAGTCCTCTGATAGTAGCGATGAAATCGATTATGACCTTGCATTTTTCTATGCCACAGATTCTGAAGGTGTGGGCACACTAATGGATGAAAACGGAAATCCACAAACCGCAGGACAACCTAGAGAAATAGAACCAGGAAATTATACCTATTCTTTTACCTCTAACGTATTGGGTCAAAAGAAGCTTTATTTTGATGTCTCCGATAGTAATAATCAAGTAAAAAGGGATAGTATTCTTGTCAACGTGACAAGTATTCCATTTTCCTTTAGTGGCCAACCCTCGGCACCTTCTAGTGGGATAAACCAATCGTTGGAGATAAATCTTTCCCTCTCTACCAATGCACCAGAGGGCAGCTCTATAGATTATAACATCAGCTTTGAACAAAACGAAGGTAACGGCCAATTAAAAGACCTTGATGACCAGATAATACCACCTAATACAGCTTATGATGTAACCCCTGGAGTATTTAAGTTGGTATATATTCCTTATACCCTTGGGGAGCATATCCTGACCTTTGTTGCCACCGATAGCTATGGACAGAGTATTACCAGTGAGATAGATATTATGGCAACTAATGCCCAACTTAGTTTTACCGCAGCGGCCACCAATGGCGAAATCATAATGGGCAATAGCAATACCATAAGCGTAAACCTTGGAGAACAGGGAAATACCGGGGGATTGAGCTATGAAATGAATTATTTTGTTACAGGGGGAACAGGCACGTTATATGAAAATGGAGATTCCATATCGCCGTCCACCTATTTTGAAACAACACCAGGAAGTAGAACCTTTAGTTTTACTCCTGACCTGCCTGGTAACTATACAGTTACCTTTATGCTAAGGGACAGTAATGGTCAAATACTAGAAGCTCCAGTGAGCTTCGTGGTCAGCAATACCAATTTCCAGTTTACCGCCAATGAGGCCAATGCAGAAGTAGGCTTGGGACAGAACAACAATATCAACTTTAATATCGTTCCGGGAACTACCAATAACGGAACATCCTATACCATGACCTATGACAGTAGTGGAAATGGAACATTGAGTATCAATGGGGTTCCCTATGGACCGGGGCAGACCATAACCGTGTCCGAGGGTTCCTTTCAAGGTATCTATAACCCGACAAGGACAGGGGATTATACTTTGGATTTTACCGTTCAGGATTCTAATGGCGTAGTACGTACCGATAGTTCTAACTTTAGTGTTAGCAATTCTGATTTTGTAGTGAATGCAGCGGCAAGTCCTAGCCAGATAAATGCAGATGCTTCTAGCACTATCAATATCGATGTGAGCCAAGTGGTACCCAACCCATCAGCCAGTTATGAAATGAGTTACTCGGTACAAGGAGGGTCAGGTCTTCTAAGCGGTCCGAACGGACAATTGCAACCAGGTGTGTTTACACCTATCGGGACAGGTTCATCGAGTTGGGTATATACACCATCCACAGAGGGTTCACATGCTATAACCATCGTGGTACGCGACAATGGGGGAACGGTAAAAGATGAAACCGTTATTGTTACCGTAGCTGGTAGGGACTTTAATTTCTCTGCAGTTGCTACCGGAAATAATTCAAATATTGGACAGGGTGTTCCTGTGAACTTGAACATTGATGAAATCGGTGGAAATGGGGGTACTTATGATATTATAGTAGCTACAACTGGGAATGGTCGTATAAGTTATAATGGAAATTCCTATACTGCAGGAGAACCCTTTACTGTAAACGGAGGGTCTTCAAGTTTTACCTATATTGGAGAAAACGAGGGCGCTCACAATCTTACGGTTACCGCTACGGCAAGCTATGGACCAACGAAAACGGCGAATACATCGATTAACTTTAATTCCTTGGAGTATACCTTTACGGCCGCTGCCCAGAACCCATCAATAACCGTTGGAGAAACTACCCTGGTCAATTTCAATATAAGTGAATCCGTAGGTAATTCAACCTATCAAATAAGGTACGCCTTATCCGGACAAAATGCCTCCATGGCACAGAACGGGGCACAGCGAAGCCCAGGGAACCTTTACCCTGCAAGCTTGGGCAACTTTAGTTGGACCTTGACCGGGCAAGAGGTCGGAACGGTCAACATAACATTTACCGTTATAAATGCCAATGGACTAGAAAGAACACAGACCGTTCAGGTAAATGTGGTTTCTAGGGATTTTAACTTTACTGCAACAGAGGCACAGACAAGTGCGAACCTTGGGGAATTAGTCAACATCAATTTTAATATAATAGAAACAGTTGCTGGAGATACTTATACAGCTACATACACAGGTGATAAAAATGGAGAGTTAATATATAACGGTAATATCTTAATACCTGGTCAAAGTTTTACTATTCTTCCTAATTCTTCAACTGCAGTTTATGAAGCTCTAGAAGATGGGGAGCATATACTTAATTTTACTGTGTTGAGTTCTTCTTCTGTAGAAAAAGAAGATTCAGCAAGGATTAGCTATGATTCAAACCAATTTACCTTTACGGCAACTCCCCAAGATGCGAATATTGATATTACTGATATAGGCGTCGTAAATTTTCAAATTGATGAAACTATTCCTAATATCGAAACTTACTCTGCCATTTATACCAGTTCAAACAATGGTGAGCTTTCTTATAATGGTTCTATTATCAACCCAGGACAAACTTTTATTATTCAAGCTGGAGCAAGTTCTGCTTCTTATGCCACGGTTAACGGTGGTGCTCATACTTTGGACTTCACTGTAACAAGCAGTTCAGGTCAAGGAGAGGAAGATGATGCTACTTTCACATTTACTTCCAATGAATTTACATTTAGTGCAACAGCGCAAAATGGGCAACTTTTTCTTAATGAGTCAGGTACTATAAATTTTGATATAGAGGAAACAGTACCAGGTTTCGATACATATACAGCTACCTTTAGTAATAACAATAATGGTGTTTTCTCCTATCAGGGTCAAACTATTTCTCCAGGAGAAACATTTACCATTATGTCAGGCTCTTCATCTGGGAATTATACAACAGACAATCTAGGTCAACACACTCTGGAATTTTCTGTATTAAGTTCTTCAGGTTCTAATCGTTCAGATAATGCTTCTATAGAATTTGTCCCGAAACTTCCCGTTTTAGATGAAGATGCGTCTAGATACAATATGGATATTTACCGGGATGGGAGCCCTCAAAGTGGTTTTGTTACTAAAAGTACTTTTTATCTGAAGGCTATTATTGACTTTGACGGTGCATCTGTTCAGAATTACCGTATAGCTAACCTTATTACTGGTGATGAATATTATAACGGTGTGTTCAGAGAAACCTATCAACAGACCTTCACAGGAGCACTTAACAATCTAAAAATTAAGATTATTGTAACAATGGAAGACGGAATCATTTTTGAACATATTTTTGATGAATTTAATTGTTTTTCAACAGCACCACGACCTTCTTGTTTTTATAATTAAACGTATTTTTGCTTAACCGTTAAAATTAAATTTACCTCAAATGAGAAATATTAAATTCTTCTTACTATCAAGTGTTATTATTCTTTTTGTTTCATGTGAAAATGAATTAGAAATAAATACTGATGATTTGAGATTAAATGGTAATGATTTATACTTAGATATTGAAGAAACTTTCAACTCAAAGATATTGCCAACAAATGCTACTATGTTAAATTCTACATGGGAATCTATGAATCCAGATATAGCCTCAGTTGAAAAACATACAGGTGTAATTACAGGTGTTTCTAATGGAAAAACAACTATTTCAGTGGTTCAAAATGATGGATATTTTACCGGTGAATTAATTGTTACTGTTGGATATGACCGAATAACTGATATAAGTATTTACCCTATTCCTGATTTACCAATAGATAGCAACTATATAGCTGAAACAAATGTTATTGAGGACAATCCTACGGAAACTGTTATATGGGAATCTATGAATCCGGAAATAGCAACCGTGGACCCTGTTAGCGGAAATATAAGTGCCATTTCTGTTGGGAACGCAAATATTAGGGCAACATTAGAATCCAATACTAATATATTTGATGACAGGATAGTTTCTATAATTGATTAGTTTTAAAGTAATTAATACTCCTCACTTATTTATTTTGTACTCTTAGCAATCTAAGAGTTAGCTGTTACTATGTTTATTTGGGTTGTGTACCCCTACGGTTTTAACTAGGCAAATTTGGTCCTGAATCAATACGCAATATCGCAAGCTCATTGCTTTATTGCTCCCTTTCGGACCATTTGATGCGCCATGTTAAAACCGTACATTATGAGCACACAAAACAAATTCACTAGAATTAGAACCTTTAAAGATTACGTAGGTGAACTAACTGTAACCTATAGAAGAACCAAAGAACTAACCACCAATATCACCTGCAGTAAAGATGCAGCAGATTACATGAGGTATCATTTCGATACCTGTATGGATGACCATGAAGAATTTAAAATATTGCACCTAAACAATGCCAATAAAGTCGTTCACGTTGACCACATTTCAGTCGGTACAGAAGTTGGAACACTTGTAAGTATTCGAAGGATAATACGTAATGCATTAATGACCAGTAGTAAGGCTTTTTTGTGTTTTCACAACCATCCAAGTTCTAAATTAAAACCTTCTTTGGCTGATAAACAAGTAACTAAAAAAATAGCCGATGCTGCAGCTTTAATGGATATGAAAGTTCTAGACCATATCATACTTACACGAGAAGGGTACTACAGTTTTGCCGATGAAGGAATCATGCCCTGATTCCTTATTTTTATTCTATTTGTTTAAATGTACGCTTAAGCGTACATTTGTGTTATGAGCTATAAAAATCATCACCTTAGAACATGGTTTGTAGAACATCCATGTATCTCCCTGCAGTGCGTAGAAAAACTCGCTAATGTGCCTAAAGACACCATACGCCTTTTCGTAAAAGAACATCGCGAATCCCTACCCCAAAAACACTTTAAGTCCATAATTGAAGTTGTATCCCATTACGGCTATATACCCATGGATGATGAGTGATAAACAACCTAATACTATTCAACTTTATCTAAGTTTTGATGAAGACCAGATGCAAGACCTTTTTACCTGTCTTAAAGACGTGTTTTGCTACTATACCAAAAACGATGACCTTGATGGCCTTTTGCGAACCAAATCCGTCTTAGAACGCTTTACTATGAATAACAGCTCATTGTTTCCTAATGATGGTCTGTTTTAAACCATATACTAAATAGCATAATCACAAAATTTAGTTACGGTCATAGCTTATAGTGAACAAATTTCATTGCAAATCTAGGTCAAGCTTTTAATTGGTTCAGTCCCACACCCTACGGGCACGCGCGCAAGCTTATGTGGAACTACCATATAAAAGTCTATTTGACCTTTTCATTAGCATGAAATTTAAGTTCAACTAAAACATTTACTATGAACCGTTACCTAATGATTTTTTCCTTTTTCCTTTTAGCTATTTTAATCTTAGCTTTTTCCTTCGACCAGAAACCAAAACAATTTGAATACAATGAACAATACCAAACCATTTTCATTGCTGATTCTAATGATTACTACACCGCAACATTTACAACTAAAGGCGTTACCTATCAAGTTGATGTCAATCAAAACGGCATCGTAGATATTCACTTTCTACCAAAAGGTAAATACATTATGCGAATCTATGGCGCCAATGAAAAATTTATACGGGCACGTATCAATAAAACTATTGCCCCAGAGTGGGATTTTTGATGTTTGGTTGAATTTGTTTTTTACCGCTCCACCTAAAGGTCGAGCGGTTTTTTTGTGCTATATTGCCCACCCGAAAACACTAACATACAACACCTTGGACAACCAAGAATCCTACGTGCTGCTCTCCGAATTCAATACCTATTTCGTTGAATACCTACTAGGGGAACTCGTAATTACAGACCATATCTCTGAAGCTGCTGTCTTTAAAGACCAAAACCAAGCTAAAAAATTTAAAGAATACCTCTTTGAACACTGTCATATGACCTTTAGCGTGAATACTTTTATTCAATAATTGCATATCCTTTTACGGATACACCCTCACTAATCATTCTCACTTATTACGGATTGACCCTCACTAATTAATTAAATATATATGTATGCTGTTTTTCTAAATTGAACATATATGTATGCTAGAATGTTAAATTCTCACTTATTACGGACACAACCTCACTAATGATATCTATTGCTTTTTTTGCCCTTTTATGGTTATGTATTGACTCCCTATTTATATGTTATACATTGTTTACGTTATATAAAATATTTACATTGTAAAAAAGGTGTTTTAGGTTTGTAATGATTGCCTAGTCCATGCTCTTTATTTCTATGGGTTTACTCCAAATATTTTAAGTAACAGTAAGCTTTATTTTTTTACCCTTTGCTTTAGCAGTATAGCTTTTTCTTTAATTCTCTGTCGGATAGCTATCTTATGGTTAATGCTTTTTATTTTTTGGTCTTGGGCATCCGAGACGGCGGACTTAGCTCCAATATCCCGATGGCAAACTAACCTTATCTATTCGAACCAGGGGGCTACCGCCTCCTTTTCGAAATGCGCTAAGCTTGCCAACGGGAGGATTTCCGCTTGCCCCCTGATGCAAAAAAAACCAATTCATAGGCATACGGATAGGGATTTGTCAGTTTCCATGGATGCCGATTAAAAATTCATTCCGTCCTAGGGTTGAGAACGAATTTTTAACCTTAAAAGCATCCTTATGGAAACTACATTGACAGAATCCCAAATCCGCGAACAACTTAGAATGAACACCGGAACAACACAGTACTTTCACCATCCATTTTTCAAGAACATCAACTACACCGATGGCATTAGAGACCTTTACCAAAAATGTGAGAGCCTGTGGCTGGTAATCGATATTCTAGCTGTCTTAACCACTAAATTCATTAACAAAGAATTCATTACCATTTACCTACACAAGAAAAAAGAAGAAGACAGCTGCTATATCACTTTTCACGGCTATGATGGTAATGAAATCTATCAACAACAATACGCCATTACAGATTTTCCGCTGAATGACTATACCGAAAACGAGAGACACTATCCAGCATTGAAACTCTACTATGCATCACGGGTATTGTACCTGCCAAGTGAGCATTAAAACTTTTTACGCTTTTCGGTTGGGAAGTCAAGAACCGAAACAACTAAGCAAGATACGAGTCAAATACAGTAAAACGAAGCCACCCTTCCAAGGGAGGTAAACGGGCAGTCGGGCAGTCGCATTTTGTAGTTTTTAACCATAGGCATTATCGTTTTTATGCAAAGATGGTAGTCCCCTTTTATCGAATCAAGGTTGGACCATTTCGCAAAGGAGGCAAGCCGATGGATACGCCCAATAAAATCACAGTTTCCACCCCGTTGGTGTGGACCCTCTGAGATTTTATCTGCTTAATCCATCCCACAACTTGCCGTCCCCGCTTCATGTTCAACCTTAATTTATACGATATGGAGAATACTCATTCAACTTCCACTTTTACAACACAGCGCTACATGAACGTACTGTTGAGTTGCGACCAATGGAAATCCCACAACGGTGCTACACCATTATTAACCTTTGAGTCCGATAACGAAATACAAGTTTTTGACCACATCAAAGCCAACCTGAAACTATTCTTCGATGGCTCTAAAAAGACCAGGGAACATAAGTTCCACAACTTTTTTATGGATACCATCGAAAAGAATACCCTAGCGGAAGCTATCAACGGCAATCCCGATATCCTAGCAATGGTCCAACAAATCCCTAATCTATAAGCTATGTTTGGAGAACAATTCTACCCAACACCAGAGCACGTTATCAAAATCATGCTCGAACCCTATTCCGGAAAACACTGGAAAGGCGGAATCAACGGACGTTATGCCGATTGCCCCTGTGGCGACCTACACGATAAGACCATTCTGGAGCCATCTGCAGGGAAAGGCGATATCATCAACTACATCAAAAAGAATCTGTACGACCATGCTAGACAACAGAATGAAGATATCTATGCCATAGAACTCGACCCCAGTCTAGCCAGCATCCTAAAGGACAACGATATCAGCGTTATAGGTAGCGACTTTTTGACCTACCAAAACGATATCTATTTCGATGTGATTGTAATGAATCCACCTTTTAAAAATGGTGATGCGCATCTACTTAAAGCCATCGAAATTGCACACGACACCGATATCGTATGCTTACTAAACGCCGAGACGCTGTTGAATCCACATACCGATAGGCGTAAGCTACTACTGCAGAAAATTGAGCAATATGGCAGCTATGAAATCCTTGGTCCCGTGTTCAGTACCGCCGAACGCAGGACCGATGTCAACGTTGCCCTAGTACGCCTACATGTCAAGGATGAATCCAAAAGCTTTGATTTTGACTTTACAGGATATGAACCCCATACGATAGCATTCGATGAGAGCTTCATCAAGGATGAAATCGCACGAAAAGACCTAATCGGGAACATGATGCTGCAGTTAGAACGCTCCAAAGCTGCATATAAGGAATACATCGAGGCGGAAGCCAAGTGGCACCATGTTTCCAAACCCTTATTATCTCAATACCAAAAGCCTGATGATGTGGACAAAAAATCCCTGTCACCCATCAAACGCTACAACAATTTCAATAACCGCATCAAGGCGAACCTTTGGAGAAATGTTATTACCGAACTGCAGCTGGAACGCTATATGACCTCTAGTATCCGACAGAATTTCCAAAAGTTCGTACAACAGCAGAGCCACATGGCCTTTGACCGAGAGAACGTCAAGGCACTGTTCGATATGCTAATGCTTAACAGTAATACCATATTGGAACAATGCATCACCGAGGTATTCGACATGCTAACAGCCAATTACTACAGCGAGAACCGTATGTACGTGGAAGGCTGGAAAACCAACGACCGCTATAAGGTCAACCGAAAGGTCATAGCCCCCTGTTACGTGACCTATGGCGAATATACCAGTGCCCAATACCTCAAGGAAACCGGTTCCCGTTTTAGCATGTCCTACA
Source organism: Flavobacterium sp. ASW18X (assembly GCF_005144745.1). GTDB lineage: Bacteria > Bacteroidota > Bacteroidia > Flavobacteriales > Flavobacteriaceae > Croceivirga. The sequence continues at coordinate 47,216 of NZ_SWKK01000024.1, forward strand.
GTGGTCGTGACCAATACACCGATATCGATAAGATGCTGTGCTACATCAGCGGTAAACCATACGAACAAATCATCACCATCCAGCGCGCACTGGAAAACAAGTTCGATATCCTTGGATATGTACGTACCGGGGAAAAATTCGACAACACCTGCAAGAGCACCTTTTTCGATATCAAGTTTCATAAGAAAGGCACCGTACACCTGACTTTTCGCGACAAACGCCTATGGCAGGAATTCAATATGCGCGCCTGTAACGATAAGAACTGGTTACCCGATAACGAACGCACCCAATGGGAAGCCAAACAAAAGGCAGCTCGAGAAAACGATACCAATACCAAATCCCATACTACCACAGCACAACTTGTTGAAAACACTAGAGTTGCAAAACCCAAAAAGAAAGCCGTAAAGGCCAAGCAAACCAAGAAGCAACCCTCTGAATTTCAAAACCAACTATTGGAACTCTTCCTTCCGGATTGCTGATGCCCTTTCAAGGGAATACCCCCACGGCGAAAATTGGGGCGGTACCGTGAAATGCCAAATGCAAGATTTGGCGTATTCACCCCAATAATCCCGCCCCTTAGATACCGCCTGTGGGGCCAATCCCACCCTTAAAACAATAACATCATGGAAACAATCTCAGCGAACAAGATTACCAAATCCGATTTTTATCAAAAAATCTTTTCTGCTTCCGGCATGGAAGAAAAACGTGACATTCTAAAGGAACTTAGCGCCACAGCCAAAGCATTGATGGAGTTTAGCCCACATGTGCATGAAGTACGGGTAAACGACGTGATTCTTGAACACATGTACAAAGGTGATGAGCATACCGAGTTCCATACCTTCAAAGGATGGAAGGAACTAGGCTTTAAGGTAAAGAAAGGTTCCAAAGCCTTCTTTATCTGGTCACAGCCAAGGAAAGTGACTAAAAAACAAGAAGATGCCAAAGAAGACGAGTCGCAAGAAAAGCAATACAAAATGTACGGTATCGCACATCTGTTCTCCAATGCCCAGGTGGAACCCATCGATGAAAGCACCGAATAAAGCATACGACACGAATTATCACAGGGGTTCCCTCTCGGGAATCCCTTTTTTTATACAATACTTAGGGTCACGGGAGTACTTATTTCAATAGGTAAAGCCCCTTAAAGGCACCTTGGAATTACCAAATCGTGTTGGTGGGGTATACCGACCCCACTTTTTTGATAGCGTAAAAACGGGAATATTTAACATCAACCTTTAGTTCGAATAGGTGTTCAAACTTGGTGATAGGCCATCGCCTTTTTGGTCTACTTTCCATGTGAACTACTCGGTTGCTGTGCCCTGTGGTGTATTCAAATCATTCCATACTTATTTAAACACAAATTTTAAATGCTGTCAAAAGCATCTTTATCAGGAAGACAAAAAAAATTTAGATGCCCTTGGCCCATAATTTTTTTTGCGTGGTCGTAAACTTCTCTTCCTGGATCCTTTTGCCTTTCTGCATTCCAATTACAGCGTGTAAATAAGTTTAATTTAAATACAAACATCATGGCTTTTACAGCAACAAAAAGAGTAGTTCAAACCGTAGGAAAGTACACAAACTCAAAAGGCGAGGAAAAAACACAATACCAAGACCTTGGAACGGTATTCGAAAACGAGAAAGGTTACGAGAGCATTAAACTTACCGCTCTACCCTTACCCAACGAAAAAGGTGAAGTCTGGATAAACCTTTACCCAATCGACAAAAAATAATAATCCCGGTAAGGCCCCTTTAAGGGGCTTTACCTTTTTAAATCTCAAAACATGGAAACAAGATACTACATATTGACCCCTGAAGGATTTCCGATAGATGAAGAAATCGACCACGAGACCCCTAACCAAGCATGGAACGAGTTCGAGGATTGGAAAAAAAAATTCGAGCGTCAAGGATATTATTCCACCGTTTCGAGGGGTGAGCGCATCAAAATTCCATTGAATAAATTAAAAGATTGCTGCGAATTGCGCACACGTACCCGGTTCCCCGATTAAAAACCCACCCAATCCCGAACGATAAGCCGTTCGGGATTTTTTTTACTTTTTTTTAGCATCAATACTTGGCAAAGGTCAACTCGGTAAATGTTTGTCGGAAAAGGGACGGCATAAAACCGCAAGCTATTTATTCCGTTTCCTTTACACTCCAAAATTTTCACTTCCGTTGGTAAGTCCGCCAGTATTAATCTTAAAATCCAAAGAATCATGGAAGTACAACAAATCCCATTATCCGAAATTCAGTTAGACCCAACCCAACCAAGAAAGAGCTTTTGCGAAAAACGCCTGCAGCTGCTCAGTGAAAACATTGCTGAAATGGGTGTGCTGCAGCCCATAACCGTTATGCCCAGCGAGAATGGGCACGTTATCGTGATGGGCGAAAGACGTTTTAGAGCATCCAAAATGGCCAAGCTGCAGACGATTCCTTGTATCGTTCGCGAGTTCGACAAGGATACCAAAAGCGAGGTGCAAATCGTAGAGAATTTACAACGTGAAGATGTTGAACCCTTGGAAGAGGCTGAAGCGATATTGTTTTTAGCTGGCAAATACTCCCCCGTAGAAATCGGCAAACGTATCGGTAGAACATCGAAGTTCGTACACAGCCGATTGAAACTGGCCCAATTGTCAGAACACTTCAAACCCTTCGTGAAAACCGGTGATATGCCACTTATCACGGCCGTACAACTGGCAACGATGCCTTTGGACGAACAGGAACAACTCCACGAACTCTTGGAGGGACGCTTCGACAAGTGGCGTGTGGAATCCTTTTTGAAGGACCAGTCACAAGACTTGGCAAACGCCCCATTCGACCCCTCTGATAAAGAACTCTATCCCAGCGCTGGAGCTTGTACTACTTGTCCCTTCAACAGTGCCAATACCGGGAACCTATTCGGGGATGACAAACATATCTGTACCAAGAATCCCTGTTTTAGGGCGAAATCGGAACTGTTCTTAAAACGCATCCTTGAGGATTGCAAGAAGGAAAACATCTTAGTAGTGGCTGAACACTCCGATTACGCAAAGGATTGGGAGGATAACGTACATTTTCGCTCCTTACTGCAGTCCCAAGGCCTAAAGGAATACTACCACATGGACTCGGTACGGATAATCCGTAAACCAGAGCAACCCACCATGGAAAAACTTTTGGAGGAATATCCTAACCATGATTGGGAAGAGGGCGAGGCGGAAAACGACCTAAAGGAGCTACTGGAACAATATAGTGAAGACCTTGCAAGATACGAGGCCGCCATCGAGAAAGGCTGCAGGACCGCCATCCTGATGGATACCAAGACCTTTAAATACAAATCCGTGCTGGTCGCCCTGCGTGAAAAGAAAACCGGTACGACCGACGTTTCCGAGGATATTTCCAAGAAGAAAATGGACGAGTGCACAGACGCTGAGAAAATCCTAAAAATAGAGCAGCGTGCCGAGCGTAAAGAACAAATTGAGCGGAACAAGGAGTTCGTCGAACTTTACGATGCCGTAAAGGATGGGGACTACGCCACTCAGACCAAGGCCCTTTCCAAAGAGGAAATGACCGCCTTTTGCATCACCCTATACGAGAACGTTATATCATGGCACAAGAAAAAACTTATTAAGAACTTTTATCCGAAGATGAAAAATACAAGCCCAGAGCAACTCACCGCCAAGTTCCAAGAACGCTTCGATAAGAAGAAGTTCCACCAAATGGCAAGGATACTTATACAGTCCAACCTACATTTTGGTGAGAACAACCACGACAATAACATGACCAACCATAGTTTCTACAAGGCCGTGATGCCCTTCCATAAAGAGGCGTTCCAAACCATAGAAAGCGAATACGCCGATAGGAAAAAACTTCGCCTGGAACGTACTAAGGAACGAATCGACCAGCTGAAAGATTGATTCACTTTTGGTTTTAAGATGGTCCGTAGGCTCAAAAGGCTTACGGACTTTTTTTATATGCTTAAGTTGACGGTACTAGATTCGCCACCGGCGAATCTTTAAGAGATTAATCCATTATTTGTGCAAGTTAAGTTCGCAAAATATTCCCATCAAAAGACTACGGATGAACCAGGCTCACGCTCTTATTAATTCCGTTTCCTTTTGAGCTGAAAATTTTACTTCACTTGATACCATGCCAAATAATTTTTAATCCAAATAACAATTTTATGGAATCAAAACGAATGGCTCAAGTTATTAGCAAATTGCAAGAAAAAGAAAATTTTCCTACCTTAGAAGTAGCCGAATTAATAGACTTAAAGGTGGATTCTGATATGGAAAAAGTACTTAATGCAATTGAAATTATGCAGACTAAAATGGATTCAAAATTTGCCGAGTTAGCGGTAAAGATTGATGAAAATAAAAAAACAACAGACCAAAAATATAACGTACTGTTGTATATGATATCTTTCCTACTAGCCGCTATTACAATAGTAAATATCTATACTCAATTAAAATAGCCCTTGGGCTATTTTTTTTGATTACCCTTTTAATCTTTAATCAGTCAATATTTTGTCATGGTTTTTGAATAACCAAAAACACACGCCAAAGATTAACTATATCAATATGGGTATTTACGAATTTCAACTCCTAAATAAACATGACCAGTGCCAAACACTCTTTAGTCAAGGTACTTTCGTTGATGTGCGCATAGAAAACCATTACCGATATGCTATCTATTCTTTACATCAATTTTGGGTACAAGTCTCCTACAACCAAAACACCAATACCATTGAGCATATCACAGCTTTTATAGCAGGACCGCTATTGGATGCTTTTGCAACAGACCTTACCAATTTATAAGATGTACGTTTATCCGTCTTTTTTTATATCTTGCCAACTGATTCATAAGACCCTATCAACTTTTTTTCTTGGCAAATGTACTACGACACTGCAAAGCGTATTGCAGTTTTTCGTAGCTTGTATTCGCCCGAAAAAAACTACACATGATACAGCAGATGAACATACCACAAGGACATATTCAGCCCAAAAGAGAAGTTCCAAGCTACCTCTCAAAAGGTCTCGACTTTAAGGGGAATAAAGAACTCCTGCAGCACCCTAAAAAAATTGCTATTATTGGCTCAAGAAAACCTACTGCTAAGGGTGAAAAGGCAGCCAAAGAAATTGCCCTTACCATGATTCAAAATAACTGTGTTATCGTTAGTGGTCTCGCTGAAGGAATTGATACCATAGCCCATACGATTACTCTGGATAATCAAGGCAATACCATAGCGGTTATAGGTACACCAATAGATAAGGTTTACCCAAAACAAAATGCAGCACTATCTCAAACTATAGCCGATAAAGGACTTATCCTTTCACAGTTTCCTTTAGGGACACCCGTTAGACCATCCAACTTCCCCCAACGCAATAAAACTATGGCTTATCTTTGCCTTGCTACCTTTATTTGCGATGCTACTGCGAAAAGCGGCACAAGGCACCAAGCCTTAGAAGCTCTAAAACATCATAAATCCGTTTACATCATGGAACATATTATCGATGCGGAAGTACCTTGGGCTTTGAAACTATTAGAGAAGGGTGCAAAAAAACTAACCTTTGATATGATATCTAAATTGAAACCATGACTATAACCCAAAAACCTCCAAAAAACAGTTTTAAGGTCATACTATTTTATTGGGCTGAAGAAGGCGAGCTCTGTATTGACTGCCCACAACTAGGGGTTTTATCCGTCAATCGACTAGAAGAGGGTCAAGAGCAAGAACTTGCTGTTTTGGCTGAAAATCAATTCCATAAAAAACTACGGGAAGACATCAAAAAATCAGGGGGTTCGAAAAATTATTTACGCTCCCAAGTCAAATTCGGAAACGGCAGTCTAACCAAGGATGCGGGTTACCTCCCCAATCCCTTTGAAAGTTTTCAGGAAAAGTATTCCTATATCCAAAGGGTCATTGAACAAGAAGGTTGCCGAAAAACAGAACTTACCATTACCATTTAAAGCATAGCTTTCATAATGGCTATCCAACGCATAAAACTGGCCCATATTGATTATAAAAGTTCCCTGCAGGGAAGTTATGACAAAACCTTCGGCAAAACAAAGGACCGTCTACGCCTAAAAAGGTTTCCTGAACCCGACACCACCGATTTCATCAAGGAAAGGATGGTACCCAAACTATTGGAACGCGTGCAAAGGACGCTCACAAAGGATACGATATTGGTCTGCATGCCCAGAAAGGAGGGCAAGCTAGCCCCCAATGTACTTCCAATAAAATATACCAAACTGCTTTCCGATATCCACAACATACCGCATATCGACCTTAGCGATTACCTTCGGGTAATACAGGAAACGTCCGCCAGAGGTTCTTACTCTGCCGGCGAACGAGCCGATAACCCGTTCAGGATATCCTTCAACGATACCGATACGAAGCAGGAACTCTTGGACAAGCTTTCCAATAAGAAAATCTTATTGGTAGACGATGTAATCACAACGGGGGAAACCTCTGTTGTGATGGCAACGTTCCTAAAAGAGACCGTACCCAATATAGAAATACAAGGGGCTCATGCCCTTGCCGTTGTCAACAACTCGGGACCCACCCCTAGGGACATCATGCGCATCACCGAGAAACTTCATGCCCATTTGCCAAAAATGGACCCCAATAAGATACGGGAGGACGTGCATTTGGCACTAGGTAGCTTTACCCGAAAGAAAGCCATGCGTTTCGAAATAGGTATCAAGGACCTGGCGACTGCCAAAATGAAGTACTACGATATTAAAAAAGATATATCCAAGATACAGAACGGGCTGGGCACATCCATATCGGAACCTGTCGCCAATAAAAGGGCAAATGGCATAAATCAATTAAAAGAAACCAGTACCACTTATAAAAACCGCCGCCATTAATACCCCTACCTTACAATAGGGCAGCCATATCGTTTTGAAGCGAAATAAGCGGGCAAAACTAAAATCCGCACTTAGCGGCACGACACCACACCTTTGGCACGCTCGCAAAGCTCATGAGGTGTCGCCTTAAAGTGCCTTGGATTTTATCCTAAGCCCGTAATTTCAAAACGATAAAACATGGCTATCAAGAACCCAATCGAAAAACAACGGGCACAAAAACAGAACCGTAAACTACAACTTATCGAATCTAAATGCACCGTTAGGGAACACGTCCGTGACGGTATAGCGGCAATCGCCTATACCTACGAAATGGATAACCGGTTCCTAGCAATCGCATACAAAGGCAAGGCAATCAAACCGAAATGGCATTGTTTCTACAAGTCCCCAGAGGACCGAAAAATAGCCATTGAACGCTTTTTCGACAACTTGGCCAACGAACAACAACTAAAGGAGGAACAACGCGAGGGCAAACAAAAGAAACGCTCCGAACTTGCCAAAAAGATAGCTCCCGGAACCCTTCTAAAAGGCTCTTGGGGCTATGACCAAACCAATGTGGACTTCTACCAAATAACAAAGAAGTTCTCACAATTCAAGGTAGGTATCGCCCGTATCGCCGAGGAAGAAGTCCCCAATAGCAGACAATTCGATTCCTGCAGGGTAAGACCCGTAAAGGATAAATTCATATCCCAAGAGGAAATACACATCATTACCAGTTTTGGAATAAAAACTTCCCTATCGACCCTACGTATCATAGAACCCGATAGCGAACATTATAAATCCTGGGGCCGCTAATAACGCTTTATACAACATATACCCTATATAAAAGGTGTGCCATGTTTACCATGTATACACTTTTTTTTATTCCTTGGCGCATTTTCCCATCTATCCCGCTGCGGTAATTGGAAGGTGTCTAACGGACATGCGTAGCCAGTCCGCTCACCACTTACCAAACACCTCGCTCACCCCGTAACCGCTTGAACGCTTCCAAGGCCCATTCCTACGCATAGACCAAAATTTCCCATTCCTATTCCCTTCGATTTTGGATCATGCGCGAAAGCTACCTTGAAAGAACCAAGCCGTTACCCTTGCCCTTGCCCTCTTCTAGGCGTGATTCCCTGTTGGTGAATTCCCTACATAGTGCATAAGATTAAAAATCACACCGTCCCGCGGTGAGTGCAATTTTTAATCTTAAAAACAATTACTATTATGGGATGGACATCATTTCACTACAACGAAACCACACACACCAATTGGTCTGAAAGCCAAGCTAAATCCTTTCTACAAAATGAATTCGAGAACAACGGATATAAAATACCCGTGTTCCATCTGCAGAAAGCAAACACCCAACACGACCATAACGTGCTTTACGTGGTATTCCAACATCCAGACGGCTATAATTTCCTAATGGTGATACTGGTCGATATCAAAGACCAAGAAATCTTTTTCAAGGAGGTTCCAAGTGATTTTGGCCCCGTAGAGGACAAGTGCCCCGTTTCCTTTTTAAACCTACTTCCAGAACCTAAGAGCAATTTCTGCAGGGAATGGCGAAAAAGGGTAATCAAGAACAATGTAGTGCTTAAGGAGATTACTTAATTGCTCTTTAAGAACCTTTTAAAACCATTACTTAACGTAATGGTTTTTTTAATTCTATAATCAATTATTTTAACCTTTTTGATGTAGTTTTTATATACAATAGCTATTAAATTAGCCTATTTAATGTTAATTTGTAACGTATTATTAATGCTATTCGTTACATTTGTACATCAATTAATGTATTAGTATATACTTAAAACACATTAATTATTTGTACAAAAAAAGACCGCTAGTATCGGCCTTTTTATATTTAAAATTTAAGTGTTGTACTCCTTGTACCATCTGTACAGGAAGTCGCATGAACCTAATAAGTAATAAATACTATCAGGTTCCTCAATAAGAAAAAACATTATTTGCGTCATTTTCTTTATGAGAATATGGCATGATTACATCAAGCTGGAAGCTGCAACTTCCGGCTTTTTTATTGGCCTCCCATATTCTAATTTTTAAAGACCAACCGATGATAGGGAACTATTCCCAGATACGAACCTTAATCTTGTCGAACACTTCATACTAGTCAATGCTAGACTCAACGCCAATCCGTCTTTATTTTATATTATAACACCAAACCTATATTAGTGTACTAGTTTTCTCTTATACAAAGTTACTATAAAAACTATTTATTGTTTAGAGATTAATCATTTGTACTATTTATTACTTATTAACAACATAGTTAATACAAATAGCCTTAATTTCAATTGCTTAAAGCCTAAATTAAGCAAAAGATTTTCGTTTTTTTATAGGCTTAATATTTATGGTCATACCTTTATTTTGCATGTTCACTAGATTAGACGATATCCAATAGAACTCCTGAGCCTGCAGCCCAGTCTATACTTACAAATGTAGTTCAATACTACAGTAATTAATTTGTTCTCTACCGTTACGTTTTTAATAATTTTTGACCACAAAAAGGATACATTCTAGATAATACCATGTTCCCCCTGGTTTTTAACTAAACACTTTTGTCTAAGATAAAATGCGATAAACCATTTTTCGGTTTTACAGCTATTTTCATATAGCAAAAAAAGGTGCTGCAGGAACACACCATGGCGCTCACTTATGGTTTTGTTCCTGATATAGCACCGTGCCCCGGCATTATGAAAATGTCTAAACCTTAAAAATGGAATTAAATTTTGATTTTAACAGTAGACCTTCCCTGCCTAAAAGAGGGCTTAAAGTCTACTATGGATGGTCCAAGCTTACACCTAAAGTGATGCGCAAACCTGAGCTAGCCGTATTTTTTGAGAACGCCAACCATAACCCCATGCAGAACCAACGATTTATCGAGCGCCGCATGCACCTAGTACACACACGCAAACAAACCTATGCCGAATCCACCGATTCCTTATATACCAACCGTATGTTCACTAAATATTCCTATCTGATTGAAGAGAAACCTTATCATGGTGACGTGGAACTTGCCCTTGAATACAACTATATTTCCGACGAGAACCATGTTCCCCTTATGCTTAGGGAAATCATTCGCAACAAGCTCCGAAAAACTTTCCCTGAGGCCTATCCCGATTTTAAACACACACCACAAACTTCATTAATCTTTAATTAAATACTATGAAAGCATTTAAAGTAACATTCAGACACACGGATAAAAGCGTTCGACAGGTTCAAGTAGAAGCCTTCAATAAGGAAAGGGCAATTTTGAGATTCAAGGTCAACTGGGGCGAAGAAATGGTCATTCTTAACGTAGTCGATACTAATCAAAGGGTATTCGATATACCCAACGCAATGGAAAGTATTAAGTCCGATTTTGATAATAAGAAAATATCCCTAGAGGAAGCAGCCCTACAAATCCATATTCAAGGTTTCACAAACTATGTAGATATGGATTATGCAAAAGAAAAACTTCTATAATACTACTAACGCTTTTCAGTTGGGAAGTCAAGAACTGTAATTCTAAATAACAGAAAATATATGCCAATCCTTTTTGTCATGGTTTTTGAATAACCAAAAACACACGCCAAAGAAAAATCATCCTTACCTTAATCATTCCTACCAATCAAACCTTTAAGAGATTCTATTAGTTTTATCATCTCCCCATTAGACCTTTTTAAACCATCTTTCCAAGGGAAAAAAATATAGAGTATAAGTACTAAAAAAAGTACTACCGTAACTATCACTTTTTCCGTTATTTTAATCAACAATACCATTTCACTAAATTTATTACCTCTAAGTAATAAAACGTAATAATCATTTAAAAGGACAATTCCATAAGCCTACTGTTTACAGGGGTTTCGATGAAGTTGAGCTATTATTTATAGCGTAATTTTGCTTGACATACCTCTTTAGCGAGTATTTAAAATCCGACGATGATAAGCTTTGAAGAATTTATTGTAAAGTATATTAATGGTGAGTATCCATTTTATTGGTATATTCCACCTCTATTTCTATTATGGGTCTTAGGATTATTTATAAACTCACATCTGAATCGAAAAAGAAACAAATGAAAAAGAACATGAATATGTTCGATTTCATGTTGATGGATAATTTCCGACAGGATGTTATTATGTACAAGTTTTCTAAGAGCCTAGTTAAAATAGAAAAGAATGGAGTTGTTTTCGAGTTAAGAGCACTTCATAACTTCTTTATCGAAGAAGCAACCCGAAGTGATAATCATTTGTACATAGGCCGTAAAGTATTTAGCAATGGTTTTGAACTCGATAAATACCAAAACAATAATCAGGAGTTTCTAGAACTTCTTTCTAGCCACTAACCCTTCATAAATATCTCTTTGCATAAAGAGTTTACTATTGAAATCATGATGCAGCTTTCTTTGGTCATGATAATTGAACGTAAAATAAACAGCAAAGTCATAAGCACTCATGTCACTCTTTTCGTGCTCACTGATAATTTCCTTCCAATTTAAGGTGTATTCTCTAGTATAGTTAATTCGGTCCGTTAATCGAATTATCCAGAGTAAAGCTATATCTATAGCTATCCTTACTTTAGTAATCACATTGAAAAATCGCTTTTTCATATGCTTGGTAGTGGTCTTAAGTTATTCCTTTCTGTCTTTTGTCTCTACCGTAAAAAAAGTAATTCACGCCTAATAATAGAGACAAGACCAAAACTACTAAAAATTTGCTTGTCAGAGAATTATATTCGGTGAAACGAGCATTGGTCAAAATCATAATGAGCTGATAAAACGACACCCCTACTGGAACAAGTAACGCTGCTCTATAAGATTTACCATGTGCATCCAAAAACCACCCTAGAAAACTTAAATGTATCGATAGATGTAATAATAGGTTGTACAAGAATATCCGATAAGAAGAATACCCGACAATATATCCTTCCTCATCGGTTAAAAATTTTTCAATACCTAAATCTGGTACCCAGCTGTTCGTGCCTTCTCCAGAACTGGTTATCAAATCATGTAAAAAAGGAAGGGTGGCCATCATAATAATGCCCACCCATTTTAGGAAATCCTTCTTTTTAGGTATCTCTCTCTTTCCATTCATCCTTTCGGATGGATTGCTGTTCTGTTTGGTTGTCATACTCAGTTAGGTCTTCTTTTTCGCATGCCACACTTACAACTGCAAGGAACATGAGAACTGTTAAAATACGAATTTTCATTTTACTTGGATTTTAATGTTTCCCTTAAAATTATACATCGTACCAGCCTGTTGTAGGCCTTATCCTATATAGTTGTAAAGTTTTAATTAACAAAGAAACCTTAAAATGAAGCAGAAATGACAATCCCGTTACAATACTAAAGCAGTTAGGTAACGGGATTAAATCGGGGGACACTACGAATATGCTCTACAATATATACAAAAACGTTAATCCATCATAACAAATGCTATTTTTATAACTATATAGGATAAACAGTTTCCCATTTTATTAATAAGATAAAAACTAGAGTACACATAAACCACCCTTTTTTTGAACTTTAATTTCAAAACCTAATTCTTAATTCTATACGGTTTACTATTGCCGTACACTTAAATAGTTTACCTTGTATACCTTTTAATACCACATTATGAAATTTGGTTACGCACGGGTTAGTACAAAATCCCAAAAACACGATTTACAAGTAGATGCTTTTTTAAAAGAAGGAATACACCCTCCTAATATTTATACGGATGTTTCTTCTGGAGCCAAAGCGGAACGGAAAGGTTTGGATGAAATGCTTAAAAAGTTACGCGAAGGCGATACCGTAGTAGTTTGGAAGTTAGACCGGATAGCAAGGAGCCTTTCTCATTTGGCAAAGTTGGTAGAAGAGTTTGAACAAAAAGGCGTACATTTCAAGAGTATTCAGGAAAGTTTTATCGACACCACTTCCCCCCATG
>NZ_SWKK01000025.1 GCF_005144745.1 Flavobacterium sp. ASW18X
TAAAATAAGCTACAGTTCTAACACGAAGCAGTTTAGTTTTTAGTTAATTTATTCAGTTTGTGGGAACCCCGGCTTTTAGCCGGGGTTTTTTTAGTTGAGCAACTGTCTATATTTTTCTTGTTTCCCTGGTTTAACAGCATCACAAACAAGTGCTTTTTTAATTACAGACGGTTCGGTGGTTTGGTTGGTAGCTAGCTCATAATATTCTTGAACAGTAAACTTGGCTGGGTGTTCTTGTTGTAAAATAAATTCGTCCCCTACCTTTACAGTTCCTTCTTCCAATACCTTTATATAGGTGCCAGGACTAGGATATTCTAAAAATTCTTTAATCACAGCGGCATTATTAAACCTAATCCCTAATTTAAAACAAGGTTGTCTAGGTTCAGATATTTGGACCAGAGCACTACCAACTTTATAAATATTACCAATATAAAGTTGCGTTTCATCAAAACTAGTTACGGTAAGGTTTTCTCCAAACATGCCATAGTGCCAATCTAGATTTGGATATTTTTCTTTCCAATACGGATAATGGTGTGTGGAATACAAATAGCATGCTTTGTAAACTCCTCCATGATGTTTTCTGTCAATCACGTTGTCTGATTTTACATCTGTTTTACCTAGGAAAATAGGTTGATTTATTGGCTTTTTAAAGATGCCCGTTTGGACTTCTTTTTTGCGCCATATTACTGTGGTCCTTTCTCCAAGGTTAGTACTTACTATTTTCATAGTTTTAAAGATAGCTATATGCCCAGTAGATTAGAACAAATTGCAAGGGAATCCGTAATAGTAAAATCCATTTTGGAATACCAGCCGCGGCTTTTTCACTACTCAACATGTAAAAATGAATGCTAAAAAATAGAATTAACATTAAAATTAAAGCGTAAATAGCCCAGTCTTTGGTGCTTGGAAAACACAGACCTACTGCTACGGCTATTTCTGCAACACCACTCCAGAGCACTAGCGTTTTGTGTGCGGGTAAATAACGCGGCATTACACGCATAAAAACTTTTGGTTTTATCAAGTGCATTGTTCCTGCAAATCCATACAAAAAAGCCATTAAATAAAGGTGCCAAGGCATAAAAGTTAGTTTTAAGATTTAAAATACCAAAAGGGAATGGTTTCTTCAACAGTGACTACCAAAGAATCTTTTTCTTTTTTCTTTCGCACTAAATTGATAACATGATTACCTTCGTTTAAGTCTCTTATATTTAAATAGGTTATAAAGCCCAGTAAATCTCTTTCGTCTGTGGTGGCAATAAAATCGGCATCTCTCATAACACCATCAATGGTAAAGTAATGCATTTGATTAAAAACTTTTAAATACTTTTTGCGTAAACTAGAAAGTTTTTTGCTATTTGCCATCGAACTGTCAGAATTATTGATGGTTAAATTAAAAAGTTCTGTTCTAATGCCCCGTTTGTCTATTTCTGGTTTTAGAATACTATCAAAATTAAACACTAAATCGTCTAAATCTTTTGAGTACGGCAAGGTGATTTCTAAATAATTGTTCTGTATTAATTTAGAAGGGATAACCATTTTTCCAGGCATGTCTTGTTTTTTTGTTAGCATATCCCGGTAACTATTTTTATGAGCAAAAACATTATTAGATGTTTCTAAATCATTAAAATAATTGGTATTACTATATTCAATATTTACAATCAGCGCAATAATTATATAAATAGGCAACAAGAAAAATATAATTCGCTTACCGAATTTATTATCTAAAAAATTATAGGTTAACGCCCTGTATAAAAAAGAAAACGTAATAAAGCTGAACACCCAGTAAATTGGAAAGTAGAGCTTGCTTACCCATTTATTCTTTTTTAGTAGGCCTTGGGTGATAAAATCTATAAATACAATTATTCCTCCTAAATTTAATACCATAAAAATAATGACGGAAAGTACTTGTAACCAGTCAGGATAACCTTTGCTAGTAATTAAGGTATGCAATAATATGGAATTGATGGCAAGTACAATGAAGAAAGAGAAAAAGTAAAATATTAACAAAAAAGTAAGGGCAAAGATGATACTGCAGTAGTTTTCTAGATTAGCTATATATCTATCAAACGGACCAATATTTTTTGCTAAGTGCTTTTCAAATTTTTTGGAGTAGTTTAATTTTTCGTAATTGATGTCGCCAGAAACATACCTTAATCCTAAAGAGCCTATCCATAACCCCCTAAGAATAATATGCGTGATTAAATTAAAGATTAAAATATACACGGAAACAAGTGCCAAAGAATGGCTAAAGACACTAAGTTCATTGCCAATATAGTTGGCTATAGCGCCTTGTTCTCTCAAAGGTTCTATTGCATTAAAAAGCCCATAAAGGACAAAACCTGAAAGTAATAATTCTAGTTCCCAACTTTGCTGTTGTAAAGCATCTAAAAAACGTTTAAAACTTGGAGTACGGTAATCTGTATTCAATTTGTGAGTTGGTTTAAAACCCAAGATACCTAAATAATTAAAATACTATCTAAAAACTGTATTGAAGACTTAAGTCTTTTTTTTGTGTATTAAAAGTTGATTTTACCTATTGAAACAATATTCAATATTCTTTAAACTCAAGAAAAATTAAGTAATTGATAATACTGTAGCTTAGAATTGGCTGTATGGTCAATCAAGTATATATTTAACCCATTCAATAAAGCAGACCGAATGCCAAGCAAACCAAAAATAGCACCAAAGGAACTTTATAATTATGTAAAGACCTCTTATTACAATTTTAGCCATAATAAGATGGCAAATAAGGCGCTAAAAACTATTGAAAAGGAAAAAGGGAAAGCAAACCCTAAAGAACTAAAATTGGCAGAAGCTTATGCTAAAGATATATTGGGTTGGAAAGGGTATGCCCCTTGGTTAAAAGCATATACAGCTATGGCTGGGGAATTTAAAGAAGGGTGGTTGCCAGAAAATTATTTTGGAAACGTAGTTGTTCCAAAACTTCAAGGAGAGGTTGGTAAAACATCATTCTTAAAACCACTTTCTAAAAGACTGTTTGAAAGTGACGCTTTCTCTGATATAGGTTACTTAGTTAATCGTTCATTTTATGATAAGAATTATAAAATATGTTCCGCTTCAGAAATAAAAGAGAAATTATTCTCAGAATCTGGTAAGATTGTTTTTAAGTTGAATAATTCTTTCCAAGGTAGGGGAGTTTTTGTGCTAGAGCAAGCTACATTTAATACAAAACAGGTGGTTAAATTTGGTGCTGGGGTGTTTCAGAATTACATAGAACAGCATTCCTTTTTTAATCAAATTATGCCTAACTCTGTTGCGACCATTCGCTTATTAACGGTTCTGGATGATTTTGGAGAATCATCTTTAAGAGCTGCTTATTTGCGAGTTGGCAGAAATAAGGATTCTCATGTAAAATCTAGTTCTCAAATTGTAGTTCCTATAGCCTTAGATTCCGGAAATTTGAACGAACTGGGGCACTCCAAAATGTGGTTTACTATTAAAGAACATCCAGATACTAATTTTAAGTTTAAAGGGGAGCAGATACCAAGATTTAAAGAAATGGTAGAAACCGTATTAACAATGCAGAAGAAAATGTCTTTTGTTCGATGTATTGGTTGGGATGTAGTTTTAGATAAAGATGACAAAATACAAGTTATGGAATGGAACGGATTCCATACGGGTATTGGTTTTGCAGAATTTACTCAAGGACCATGTTTTAAAAATTTAGGATGGGAACACTTGTGGAAAGAATAAAAAAACCGTCTAAAGTCTATTTAAAGACTTTAGACGGTTTTATATATATAGATTCCTGACTTTGCAGGAAGTAGTGTAACACTACTTAATCATCTCGTAACTTCTAGAGATAAATTTGGTCAATTCTTCACCCTTTAATAGGCCCTTAGATAAACGTGCTAAATCTAAAGATTGACTTATTAATCGTTCTTTTTTCTTTGCCGTTTTAGTGTTTAGAATTTCACCAACTAATTCGTGGTTTGTATTCACAATAAGATTATACATATCTGGCATATTCCCCATTCCAAACATACCACCGCCACCAGTCTGTTGCATATCTTTCATTCTACGCATAAATTCTGGTTCTGTGATAATAAAAGGCTGGGCGGTGCTATCCATAGCTTCTAATTGTACAGTGTAGGTACTATTTTCTCCTAAAACGCCTTCTAAATCAGCCTTTAATTTATCTTTTTCTTCATCAGATAACTTAGAAATAGTATTATCCTCTTTTTTAATAAGATTGTCTACATGGTCAGCATCTACACGAGCAAAACTTACATTTTCCTTAGAGGTTTCTAATTTCTGAATCAAGTGTGGTACAATAGGAGAGTCTAATAATAAAACCTCATAACCTTTTGCTTTGGCAGCTTCAATATAACTATGTTGGTTTTCTTGGTTAGAAGCATAAAGTAAAACTAATTTACCATCTTTATCGGTTTGGCTTTCCTTAGTCTTTTCTTGTAGTTCTTCAAATGTGTAAAATTTTCCATCTACCGTAGGGTACAAAGCAAATTTTTCTGCGCGATCATAGAATTTGTCTTCAGAAAGCATTCCGTATTCTATGACCACTTTAATATCATTCCATTTTTGTTCAAAATCTTCTCTGTTGTCTTTGAACAAGGAGTTTAGCTTGTCTGCAACCTTTTTAGTGATATAAGAAGATATTTTCTTTACCGCACCATCTGCTTGTAGATAAGAACGGGATACGTTTAAGGGAATGTCTGGTGAATCTATTACCCCGCGTAACATGGTCAAGAACTCTGGAACAATACCCTCTACATTATCCGTAACAAATACTTGATTTTGGTAAAGCTGTATTTTGTCTTTCTGTATGTTTAAGTCGTTTGTAAGCTTAGGAAAATAAAGAATACCCGTAAGATTAAATGGGTAATCTACATTTAAGTGAATGTTAAATAGCGGCTCTTCAAACTGCATAGGATAAAGTTCCCGGTAGAAGTTTTTGTAATCTTCACTTTCAAGGTCCGTTGGTTTTTTAGTCCAAGCAGGGTTAGGGTTATTAATAATGTTGTCTACTTCTTGTGTAGGCGCTGGGTCATCTTCTTTAGCATCTTCTGGTTTAGGTAGAGTTTCTGTACGTGTGCCAAATTTAATAGGTATTGGCATAAACTTGTTGTACTTAGTCAACAACTCCCTAATTTTAGCTTCTTCTAAAAACTCAGTAGAGTCCTCGGCTACATGCAACACTATTTCTGTTCCGCGCTCTGTTTTATTAGCTTCAGAAAGTTCAAATGTTGGAGAACCATCACAGACCCAACGTACCGCAGGTTCATCTTTAAAACTTTTGGTAATTATTTCTACTTTCTCTGCTACCATAAAAGCGGAGTAAAAACCAAGACCAAAATGGCCTATTATGCCCGTGTCTTTGCCAGAATCTTTGTATTTATCTAAAAATTCTTCTGCACCAGAGAATGCTACTTCGTTTATGTATTTTTTAACTTCATCCTCTGTCATACCAATTCCCTGGTCAATAATGTGGATTTTTTTAGCATCCTTATCCACTTTAACCTCTATCATTGGATTGCCGTAATCTACCTTTGCCTCACCAATTGCAGTAAGGTGTTTTAGCTTTAGGGTAGCATCTGTTGCATTAGAAACCAATTCTCTCAAAAAGATTTCATGGTCACTATACAAGAATTTTTTAATTAATGGAAAGATGTTTTCTACAGAAACATTGATTTTACCTGTTGCCATTCTTATCTGTATTTAGTTGTTTTTTGTTAGACTGTTATAAACTTTTTACTGTTGGCTTTTAGTCAAAAAAAATACCATTCTGTAAAAACTGACAAACTGGCATTTGGGGTTAAAAATTAGATATTAAGAAAGTTTAACACAAATTAATATGTTTAACATAATGCAAAATAAATTAAACATAATTATATTTGTATTGTTGTGGTGAAAAAAATGCTATGAAAAAGATACTCTACAACAAGAGTTGTTTATTTATTGGTTAGGTTGTTGAAAGTGCACTTTTGCTAGAAGGTGCACTTTCTTTTTTCTTGTTGTAACTTTAGGTTGAAATAAATAAAAAATTAATTAAACAATATTTTAGATATGGCTACAAAAAGTACTGCTTCCAAAATGACAGAAGATAAAATTTTGGGTTTTTATATGGATGAGGTTCTGGAACAAGAAGCCTATCCAAAATCAGTTTATAAGTTCTGTAAGAATCATAAGATTAAAGAAGAAGAGTTTTACACATTTTTTGGTTCGTTTGAGGCCTTAAAGGAGCGTGTTTGGCATAAATTTTATGAGAATACTATTAATGTATTGCACAAGAATGGCGAATACACCTCTTTTACAAATAAAGAAAAATTGTTAAGCTTTTATTACACATTTTTTGAGGTGTTAACCCTTAATAGGAGTTATGTTCTTTATGTTTTAGGGGAGCACGTAACTATGCCAGATAGGGTAAAGGAATTGAAGTCGTTAAGACCCAAGGTTAAGGCATTTGCAAAAGATTTGGTAGAGGCAGGGAATGAAGGCAAAACCTTGAAGATTACAAAAAAGAACCCCCAAGTTTTTGCAGAAGGAGCATGGTTTCAATTTTTGTTTCTGCTTAGATTTTGGGTAAAGGATAGTTCTGCTGGATTTGAAAAAACAGATATGGCTATAGAAAAGTCTGTAACTACAGTTTTTGATGTTTTTGATAATACACCTCTAGATAGTCTGTTAGATTTTGGAAAATTCTTGTACAAGGAAACCGTAACTAAATAATGGAGTAGAATGAAAACATTGGATAAAATACCAACAGGTAAGTTGGAACGTGCAGGGAAATTGGTAAAGACCGGTGTTAAAATTGGTGGCAACTACGTTAAATACTATGGTGCTAAATTAATAGATGCAGAAAAGGCTAAAGAGCAATTAAATGAAGATAATGCAGAAGATATTTATGACGGATTAAAGGATTTAAAGGGTAGTGCATTAAAAGTAGCTCAAATGCTTAGCATGGAAAAAAATTTGCTACCCAATGCTTATGTAGAAAAATTTTCTTTGTCTCAATTTTCGGTACCTCCATTATCTGCCCCGTTAGTACGTAAAACTTTTAAAAAGTACTTAAATAAATATCCTGAAGAAGTTTTTGATTCGTTTGAAAAAGATAGTGTCAACGCCGCGAGTATAGGCCAAGTACATAGGGCTGAAAAAAATGGAAAAAAATTGGCAGTTAAGATTCAATATCCAGGAGTTGCAAATAGTATTAGCAGTGATTTGGCTTTAGTGAAACCTGTGGCAATACGGATGTTTAATCTGCAGGGCAAAGATTCTGATAAGTTTTTTAAAGAGGTAGAAGGTAAGTTGTTAGAAGAAACAGATTATGTTTTGGAGTTGCAACAAAGCCAAGAAATTACAACAGCTTGCAAGAGCATACCTAATATGCGTTTTCCATCGTATTATCCAGAGTTGTCTAGTGAACGTATTTTAACTATGGATTGGATGCAGGGGAAACATCTGAGTGAGTTTGCCAAGACAAATTTCTCTCAAGAAGTAGGTGATAAGCTAGGTCAGGCACTTTGGGATTTTTATATGTTTCAAATTCATGGCTTAAAAAAAGTGCATGCAGACCCTCACCCAGGTAATTTTTTGGTTAATGATGCGCACGAATTAATTGCCATAGACTTTGGTTGTATTAAGTTAATACCAGATAGTTTTTATGTGCCTTATTTTGAACTGGCAGAAAAGGATAACATATCTAATCCAACAATTTTTTCAGATAAGTTGTATGAACTAGAGATATTAATGCCGACAGATACGGACCAGGAATTACAATTTTTTACAGAACTATTCAAAGAAATGCTTACGCTCTTCACTTCGCCTTTCCATGAGGATACCTTTGATTTCGGAGATGAAAAATTCTGGGGGCAAATTGCAAATTTAAGTGAGCGTTATTCCAAAGATCCGCAAATCCGTAAAATGAATGGGAACAGGGGTTCCAAGCATTTTTTATACATGAACAGAACTTTCTTTGGGTTGTACAATTTACTGCATGACCTTAAAGCTAAAGTAGAAGTAAATAATTTTAGGAAATACCTTTAAACTATATTATTTCTTTAGATAGTTGCTTTTAATTTAGCATTTCTTAATTTGCACCGCTAAATTTTTTAAAATCCAAAAAATAAAGGTGATGTTCGCCTCTAAAAACTAAAATTGTGGCTATGTACAATGCTAAGATAAAAGGGCTTGGGTTCTACGTCCCAGAAAATGTAGTAACTAATGATGATTTGTCCAAAATCATGGACACTAGTGATGAATGGATTCAGGAGCGTACAGGGATTCAAGAACGGAGACACGTTGTAGGAGGTGGTGATACTACAACTTCTATGGGTGTAAAAGCTGCAAAAGTTGCAATAGAACGGGCTGGCCTTGATAAAGACGATATAGATTTTATCATATTTGCTACCCTTAGTCCAGACTATTATTTTCCTGGTCCAGGGGTGCTTGTGCAAAGAGACTTGGGTATTAAAACGGTTGGGGCATTAGATGTGCGTAACCAATGTTCTGGGTTTGTTTACGCACTTTCTGTAGCGGACCAATATATAAAAAGTGGTATGTACAAAAACATTCTTGTGATTGGCTCAGAAGTACATAGCAAGGGGTTAGATATGACTACCCGTGGTAGAGGTGTTTCTGTGATTTTTGGAGACGGAGCTGGTGCTGCCGTGGTTAGTAGGGCAGAAGAAGGTAGTAAAAGTGGAATTTTATCTAGTCACTTGCACTCAGAAGGGCAACATGCGGAAGAATTATCTGTGATTGCGCCAGGTATGGGCAAAAGATGGGTGACAGATATCATTGCTGATAATGATACAGAAGACACTTCTTACTTCCCGTACATGAACGGACAATTTGTTTTTAAAAATGCGGTAGTTAGGTTTAGTGAGGTAATTAAAGAGGGGTTAAAAGCAAACGATTTGCAACCGCAAGATATAGATATGTTAATTCCACACCAAGCAAATTTAAGGATTGCACAATTTGTGCAAAACAAATTTGGGCTAGCAGATGATCAGGTGTATAATAATATTATGAGTTATGGTAATACAACAGCTGCTTCTATTCCAATTGCATTAACAGAAGCTTGGGAGCAAGGAAAAATTAAAGAAGGAGATTTAGTAGTGTTAGCTGCTTTTGGTAGTGGATTTACTTGGGGTAGTGTAATCTTACGTTGGTAACAGAAAAATGCCCTAGCTACAAATTGCTAGGGCAAGACAGACCTTTGGAAAAACTAACCAACCAAAAAACATTTCAAAGGTCGTTCCGTTTTTCTGCTAACATTATTAACTTATATAATAGACTGTAAAAAAGGGTTAGATGTTACAGTAAAACAAAAAAAAGAAATATCTGTAAAGAAGTAGCCCCGGGATTAACCGGGGCTTTTTACATTGATAAGCTATACTAAACACTAACCATTAACTATAAAAAATACAGTCTTACCAATGAGTTTGTAACTTATATATTTTATAAGACGTAAGAATAAATGATTCGTTACGACTAAAAATTACAATTAACAGTATTTTAATATTATGGAGACTACTTTAGTCTTTGGAGCCTCATTAAAACCTAATAGATATAGCAATATGGCTATTAAAAGGCTTCAAGAAAAAAATGTGCCGACAGTAGCTTATGGTCTGAAGGCTGGTTTGGTTCATTCTATACAAATTACGACCAATTTGGCGGAAATTCCAAAAATTGATGTGGTTACTTTGTACATAAATCCGAGCCGTCAGAAAGAATTTTACCAAGATATCATCAACCTAGAACCTAGAAAAGTAATATTCAATCCAGGTACGGAAAATCCAGAATTCTATGAGCTTCTTAAAGTTCATGGGATAGAGGTGCAGGTTGCTTGCACCTTGGTTTTGTTAGCTACAAATCAATATTAAGCAGGTTTTTTAATGGCATAAAGACCAATAAACGTTAAAAGGCCATTAAGTGGTAGCAATTCGTAACCCAGAACATAACCACCTAAATGCTTAGGGTCTATGGCGGCAATAGAGCTAATAATTATTACAGAAACTATGGCTACTACCCAAACCCACTTATCGTGTATTTGGTAGTTGGTAAATATTCCAAAGGCAAACAAACCAAGTAATGGCCCATACGTATATCCAGCTACGGTAAGTAAGCTGTCTATAACATTGCTGTTTAAGATGTATTTAAATGCAATGATAACAATGACTAGGGCTAAGCTCATATAAATGTGGGTTTGTTTTCTTACCTTCTTCTGCTTTGCTTCTGTTTTTTTGTCAATTTTTAAAAAATCTACACAAAACGAAGTAGTTAAAGAAGTTAGAGCGCTATCTGCGCTAGAATAAGCAGCGGCAATTAATCCTAGCATAAAAGTAATGCTGAGTACTAACCCTAAGCCAGAATTGAGTGCTATCTCTGGGAATAGCAAATCTGTCTTTGGATTGCCATCTAATAGCGGTAAGCTTATGTTGTTGTGGCCTGCATATATAAATAAAAGAGCACCTAACAACATAAACATAAAAGTAACGCCTACTAGGACAATGCTAAAAGAAACCATGTTTTTCTGTGCATCTTTTAAGTTTTTGCAAGTAAGGTTTTTTTGCATCATATCTTGATCTAAACCTGTCATGCAAATGGTGATGAACATACCGCCAAGGAACGATTTTAAAAAATGATTCTTCGCTTTAAAATTGTCTGTAAATACAATTCTACTGTAATTTTTAAATTCTTCTGAAGATAGAAAATCACTGAACGTCCAGTTTAATTTGTCTAGAATAAGAAGTATTGATAGCAACACTGCAATAATCATAAAAGAGGTTTGTAGTGTGTCTGTCCAAACTATTGTTTTTATTCCCCCTTTATTGGTGTAAATCCAAATGAGTAAAACAGAAAGAATTACTGTAATTTCAAAAGGTATGTGGAAGGCGTCAAAAACAAATTGCTGCAGTACTATAGCTACTAAAAACAGTCTAAAGGCTGCGCCCAGTACACGAGAAATAAAGAAGAAAAATGCTCCCGTTTTATGGCTGGTGGGTCCAAATCGTTCTAAAAGATACTCATAAATGGAGGTTAAATTAAGTCTGTAATAAATAGGTAAAAGCACAAAAGCGACAACAAAGTAACCTACTAAATAGCCAAAAACTACCTGCATGTAACTAAATTGTGAGCTATCTACCCAGCCAGGTACAGATATAAAGGTGACTCCAGATAAAGAGGCGCCAACCATGCCAAAAGCAACCAAATACCAAGGAGATTGCCTACCAGCTTTAAAAAAATCAGCATTACTATCATTCTTACCTGTAAAATAAGATATGCTCATAAGAACAAGAAAGTACCCAGCTATTAGGATGAGGATTTGGATAGCACTCATAAAATTGGATTAAAATACAAAGAACAACAACTTTGAGCAGAAGATAAAATCGTAATTTTGCAATATGGAATTTTCGTCTAAATTGTTGGAGAATGCGGTGTACGAGATGTCTCAATTACCCGGTATTGGTAAGCGAACTGCCTTAAGATTGGTGTTGCATTTATTAAGGCAGCCAGAGCAGCAAACCTACCATTTAGCAAATGCTATAGTTAAGTTAAAAGACGAAATTAATTTTTGTAAAAATTGTAATAATATATCGGATACAGTACTATGTGAAATTTGCGCAAACCCAAAAAGGGAAGCTTCAATTATATGCGTAGTAGAGGATATTAGAGATGTTATGGCAATAGAGAATACGTCTCAATTTTTAGGGCATTACCATGTATTGGGCGGTAAAATTTCTCCTATGGAAGGGATTGGGCCACAAGACTTATCCATTATTCCTTTAATTAACAAAGTTAAAGAAGGTAAGGTAGCCGAGCTCATTTTTGCATTAAGTGCATCAATGGAAGGAGATACCACCAATTTTTACATTTATAAGCAGTTAGAGGGTTTAACGGTTAAAACATCTACCATTGCTAGAGGGATTGCTGTTGGGGACGAATTAGAATATGCAGATGAAGTTACTCTAGGAAGAAGCATCTTAAATAGAATACCTTACGAAAATTCCTTAAAGACAAATTAATATGCACTGCATAATAAAATAGGGATTTAATTGTTATTTTTGCAAAATAAAAGGACTCAAACACACTCTTATTAAGAATATGTCAAAATTTGAATTGAAATTACCGCAAATGGGGGAGAGTGTTGCAGAAGCAACATTGACCTCTTGGTTAAAAGAAGTAGGGGATACTATAGAAATGGACGAGGCTGTTTTTGAAGTAGCAACGGACAAGGTAGACTCAGAGGTGCCTTCTGAGGTAGAAGGCATTTTGGTAGAAAAGAAATTTGATGTAGACGATGTTGTAAAAGTAGGGGATGTTGTTGCAATTATAGAAATTGAGGGTGAAGGTGCTGTAGCGATTACTGCGGCAGCAGTGGAAGAAGAACCTGCACTGGAAAAAGAAGCAGCGGTTTTAGAAGAGCAGATAAACCATGTTAAAAATGATGTATCTCCTGCTGGTGAAGAAGTATCATCTTCAGATAGGTTTTATAGTCCATTAGTAAAAAATATAGCTAAAGAAGAAGGTGTTTCTTTGGCAGAATTAGATGCTATAGAAGGAACGGGATTAGAGGGTCGTGTAACTAAAAATGATATTTTAGATTACGTGGCACAACGTACTTCTGGTGGTGCCATAGCGGAGCCGATAGTACCTCCGAAACAAGAAGCTCAAGTTTTAAAAGAACCAAAAACAGCTTCTGCACCTGCTGCCAAAGCTACTCCTGTAATAGCTAAGGATGGAGATGAGCTTATACCTTTAAGTAGAATGGGTAAGCTAATTGCACACCATATGGCAGAAAGCGTGTCTACCTCCGCTCATGTGCAAAGTTTTATAGAGGTAGATGTTACCAATGTGGTCAATTGGAGAAATAAGGTTAAAAATGAATTCCAAAAAAGAGAAGGAGAAAAGTTAACTTTTACACCCATCTTTATGGAGGCTATAGCAATGGCACTTAAGAAATATCCATTGATGAATATAAGTTTAGATGGGGATACCGTTGTTAAAAAGCGTAATATTAATTTAGGTATGGCTGCCGCTCTGCCAGATGGTAATTTAATTGTTCCTGTAATTAAAAATGCAGACCAGTTGAATTTGGTAGGCATGGCAAAGATGGTGAATGATTTGGCTAACAGAGCCAGAGCTAACAAATTAAAGCCAGATGAGGTTAAAGATGGCACCTACACCGTTACAAACATTGGTAGTTTTGGTAGTGTTTTTGGAACGCCAATCATCAATCAGCCACAAGTGGGGATTTTAGCCTTAGGAGCAATTAGGAAAATTCCATCGGTAATAGAAACACCAGAAGGGGACTTAATAGGTGTACGTAGTAAAATGTATCTATCACACAGTTATGACCATAGGGTGGTAAACGGTGCTTTAGGAGGTATGTTTGTTAAAGCGGTAGCAGATTACCTAGAAGCCTGGGATATTAATAGGGAAATCTAGGCTTTCTTAGAAAAGCCAGTATCTTTGCGCCCCAACGTAAGCAAAGTTTATGGAATTAAAATTAGCTAAACCCATTTGTTTTTTCGATTTAGAAACTACAGGAACAAATGTGGCAAAGGACCGTATTGTAGAAATTTCAATATTAAAGGTTTTTCCTAACGGTAATAAAGAAAGTAAAACTTGGCTGGTAAATCCAGAAATGGAAATACCAGCAGAAGTAGTTGCGGTACATGGTATTTCTAATGATAAAGTGGCTCATGAGCCAACATTTAAACAATTATCAAAAGAAATCTATAATATGATTAAGGATAGTGATTTAGCCGGATTTAATTCGGATAGATTTGATATTCCTTTATTAGCAGAAGAAATGCTACGCGCAGAAGTAGATTTTGATATGAAGCATATGGTTTCTGTAGATGTGCAAACCATTTTTCATAAAATGGAGCAAAGAACATTGTCTGCGGCATATAAATTTTACTGCAACAAATCTTTAGAAGATGCTCATAGTGCGGCAGCAGATACCAATGCAACCTATGAGGTGCTTTTAGCACAATTAGACCGTTATCCAGAGCTGGAAAATAATATCAAAAAACTTTCAGAATTTACAACTAGAAGAAAAGCGCTTGATTTTGCAGGTTTTATAGCAAAAGACAAAAAAGGTGAACCAATCTTTACCTTTGGTAAGCATAAAAACAAAAAAGTAGAAGAGGTTTTAGAAAAAGAACCTGGCTATTATGGTTGGATTATGAATGCAGACTTTCCATTGTATACCAAAAAAGTTTTAACGCAGTTAAAATTGAGCAAACTAAACAATAAGTTGTCTTAATGCGTTTGTTTTGGTTTTTTTTGCTTTGTAGTGTAGCAATTACAGGACAAGAAGTAGATTTTGAGGGTTATATTAAAGATGTAGATACAAAAGAGCCAATACCTTTTGTAAATATAAGTTTTTTAAACACCTTAGTCGGTACTTCAACTGATGAAGCAGGCCATTTTTTATTGACTATTCCTGAGCCTGTTTTGCAAAAGCAAGTGCATATATCTTCTATAGGTTATAAAGATACTATAGTAGCAGCAAATACTATTTTTCTAAAGAAAGGCTTTTACATAAAGGCAGAAGCGATGGCTTTAGAAGAGGTGGTCTTGGCAGAAGATTTTGGGGATAGTAAGGTATTAAATCCCGTAAGTAGCTATAGCATCACAAGCGGTTTTGATGCTTCCTCTACTCCTTGGATTCTAGCACTTTACTTTCCAAACATTGGTGCGGCAAAAAAATATCTAGAAAAAGTAACTATTTTTTTCAGAGATAAAAACGAGTTCACCCGAGACCGAGCAAAATTTAGGTTAAGGTTTTTTGGGGTAGACCCAATTACTAAAGAGCCAACCGTAGACTTAACCCGTAAAAGTTTGGTTTTAGAAGCGGTAAAAGGAAAAGAATTTACAGCGATAGATGTGACTGCTATGAAGTTGAAAATGCCAAAAGAAGGGGTTTATGTGGGGTTAGAGTGGCTCTTTATACCTTACAATTGGTATAAAAAGGATGAAAAAGATAATATTACCAATAAACCAAGAATAGAAGATAGGTTTGCTCCAACTTTTGGCGGTGTTTACACTACCAATAGCAATTATAAAGTGTATGTTTATGGTATGGGAGCATGGAGGCCTTTTGATGTAAAAGCAAGAGGCAATAGTCAGCATTTTATCCCAGCGGTGAGTTTAAAAATTGGTCAAAAACTATAATGCTTTTTAGCTATGAAATTAATTTGCATAGGCAGAAATTATGCTGCGCATATAGATGAGCTTAATAACGAACGTCCTACGGAACCAGTGGTGTTTATAAAACCAGATTCTGCTGTTTTGCCTAAGGAACAAGATTTTTATATTCCAGAGTTTTCATCAGATATACACTATGAAGTGGAAGTTTTGGTGAAAATTAAAAAGGTGGGAAAGCACATAGACCAAAAATTTGCGCATAAGTATTATGATGAAGTAAGTTTGGGTATAGATTTTACAGCAAGAGACCTACAATCAAAGCTTAAAGAAAAAGGATTGCCTTGGGAAAAAGCTAAGGGTTTTGATGGTGCTGCAGTAATAGGGAAATGGTTGCCTAAAGAAAAATTTAAGAATTTAAACAATCTTAAATTTTCTTTACATAAAAACGATACGTTAGTCCAAGACGGAGATACTGCCTTGATGCTTTGGAAAATAGATGAGCTTATTGCGTATGTATCTTCCTATTTTATGCTTAAAAAAGGAGATGTAATCTTTACGGGAACGCCAGCAGGTGTTGGAAAAGTCTTGCCTAATGATTACCTTGACGGTTATATAGAAAATGACCAAATTTTTTCAATCAACATAAAATAATGATTTATAGTCTAGATAAGATTAACGAGATGGCGGATGGCGATCAAGACTTCGTAGTCTCCGTAATTTCGGTTTTTCTAGAAGAAGTGCCGTCTGATGTAGCTGCTCTAGAAAACGCTATTGCTGCAAAAGATTACGAACAGATTCGTAAAATGGCACATAAAATCAAGCCCAATGTAGACCTGCTTGGTATGGAACAAACTCGTGCTAATGCTTTAGATTTAGAAACCTTAGGCAAGAATCAGGGGGACATGGACGAAATCGAAAAAAAGTTCCCAATGCTAAAATTAGATATTGAGCAGGTAATTGGTGAGCTAAAAACAGATTTTAAACTCTAGTTAAAGTAAAATAACCCCGTCGTTTTTTCTTAATTTTGCATGCTTAAAAGCTGGTTTATCTGGCAATTAACGTAAGTATTATGCAAGCAGAAATCATTACCATTGGTGATGAGATTTTAATTGGGCAAATTGTAGATACCAACGCTACGTACATGTCCAAAGCCTTGAATAAGATTGGGGTGTCCGTCTATCAAATTACTTCTATACAAGATACCAAAGCTCATATTTTAGAAGCTTTTGAAGCGGCTAAATCCAGGGTAGATTTGGTATTGATTACGGGAGGTCTGGGACCCACAAAGGATGATGTTACCAAATTTGCTTTATGTGAGTACTTTGATGATGTATTGGTAAAGAATGATGCGGTCCTTGAGCATATAGAGATGCTTTTTGAAAAATACGTTTCTACACCTATTTCGGATATGAATCGGCAGCAAGCGCAGGTTCCGAGCAAAGCGGAGGTGCTCCATAATCAATGGGGTACAGCCCCTGGAATGTGGTTGCAAAAAGATGGAGTTGTTTTTGTTTCCATGCCGGGTGTACCTTATGAGATGAAGAATTTAATGGAGCATCAAGTAATACCCCGTATCGTAAAGCGTTTTGATAGACCTTATATCATCCATAGAACCATAAATACATATGGCTTAGGAGAGAGTGCTATAGCAGAAAGAATAGAAACGTGGGAGAATAATTTACCGTCTCCTATTAAACTGGCCTATTTGCCTAGTTTAGGTAAAGTAAGATTGCGTTTAAGTGCAACAGGGAAGCAACAAGAAGTTTTAGCAGCTCAAGTAGAAGAACAAGTGCAACTATTACTGCCACAGATTAAGGATATCGTTTTTGGCGAAGAAAGTGATGAAGAAATAGAAGCAACAATAGGTAGAGCTTTGAATAGACTAGGAAAAAAACTAGCAACAGCAGAAAGCTTTACCGGAGGTAAAATTGCCAATCAATTGTTAGCTATTCCTGGGGCATCAGGTTATTTTAGAGGTAGTATGGTCACCTATGCAACAGATACTAAAATTAACGTTTTGGGAGTTCCTGAGAATGTTATTGAGAACTATTCCGTGGTAAGTGCAGAAGTAGCCAAGGCCATGGTAGAGCGTATAATGATTATTATGGAGGCAGATTTTGCTATTGCAACTACGGGCAATGCGGGGCCATCAAAAGGAGACTCAGATGCAGAAGTAGGTACTGTTTTTATAGCAATTGGCAGTCCAAGTGGTGTTACTGTGCATAATTTTAATTTTGGAGACCACCGGGAACGTGTTGTAAATAGGGCGGTAGGCAAGGCATTAGAACTTTTGCAAAAAGAAATTTTAAATTTCTGAGTTAGAATTTTGTACGTCTAAAAGAAATATCTAAATTTGCACCCTCAATAAAATCAAGCAAAATTTAAGGAGATGTCCAGAATTTGTGAAGTTACAGGAAAAAAGGTGATGTTTGGAAACAACGTGTCCTTCTCTATCAATAAAACGAAAAGAAGATTTGACGCTAATATTTTCAAAAAGAAGTTCTACATCCCTGAGGAAGACCGATGGGTTACAATGAACGTTTCTTCTAAAGGAATCAAGATAATTAACAAAAAAGGGATCTCTGCTGTCTTGAAGGACTTGAGAGCCAACGGTTTTGTTAAGTAAAAAACAGTAAAAGATGGCAAAGAAAGGGAATAGAATTCAGGTGATTTTAGAGTGTACTGAGCACAAGGAGTCTGGTATGCCAGGTACTTCTAGGTACATTACTACTAAAAATAAAAAGAATACGCCAGACAGAATGGAGATTAAAAAATTTAATCCAATTCTTAAGCGTATGACTGTACATAAAGAAATTAAATAAGTTAGGCCATGGCTAAGAAGACAGTAGCAACACTACAAAGTAGTTCAAAAAGATTAACTAAAGCTATCAAAATGGTTAAGTCTCCAAAGAGTGGAGCTTACACTTTTGTTGAGTCTGTTATGGCACCAGAATTGGTGAATGATTGGTTAAATAGCAAGTAGGCTATACCAAAAAAAGATTTTATAGACCGTCCTCGATTATTTTCGGGGACGGTTTTTTATTGCATTATAATGAACTTGTTGCCAAAACGGTTTGCTTTAAATATTTAGATGCAGTTCTACCTATTTAAATGAGCGTACTTTCCTATATTTGACTATCTTTTGTAAAAGCTCATGAGTTTATTTAAAAATATATTTTCCAAAGACAAAAAAGAGACCCTAGATAAGGGTTTAGAAAAGAGTAAGACCAGTTTTTTTGGAAAACTAACTAAAGCCGTTGCGGGTAAATCCAAGGTAGATGATGAAGTATTGGATAACCTAGAAGAGGTTTTGGTAACTTCTGATGTAGGTGTAAATACTACTTTAAAAATCATTGATCGTATAGAAGAACGGGTTTCTAAGGACAAATATTTAGGAACGGAAGAATTAAATAGCATACTTAGAGAGGAGATTGCAGGTTTACTTTCTGAAACCCATAGCGGAGAAGATAAAGAATTTGCTATCCCTACAGACAAAAAGCCCTACGTAATAATGGTAGTGGGTGTCAATGGAGTAGGTAAAACCACAACTATTGGTAAATTGGCTTATCAATTTAAAAAACAAGGTAAAAAGGTGGTCCTCGGTGCCGCAGATACATTTAGAGCTGCTGCTATTGACCAATTACAAGTTTGGGCAGAACGTGTAGATGTGCCAATTATAAAACAGAAGATGGGTAGTGATCCTGCTTCTGTAGCATTTGATACTTTAAATTCTGCCGTATCAGAAGGGGCAGATGTTGTGCTTGTAGATACTGCAGGGCGCTTACATAATAAGGTGAATTTAATGAACGAGTTGTCTAAGGTTAAACGTGTAATGCAAAAAGTAGTACCAGATGCGCCGCACGAGGTACTTTTAGTATTAGATGGCTCAACGGGTCAGAATGCGTTCGAACAAGCAAAGCAGTTTACTAAAGCTACAGAAGTAAGCAGTTTGGCTGTAACTAAGTTAGATGGTACAGCTAAAGGTGGTGTGGTAATTGGTATTTCTGACCAATTCCAAATTCCGGTAAAGTATATTGGTGTAGGTGAGGGTATAGAAGATTTACAGGTTTTTAATAAGTTTGAGTTTGTAGATTCTTTTTTTAAAATGTAATTATGTGTTATGACGTTAAAGCGCAATTAAAAACGCAATTAAAGCGCGCTAAACGTCACGGAGATTCAACAGCGATTCAAGAAATTGAAGAAAAGCTTGCTCCATTAACAGATTTGCCGTTGTACCATGCATCAGGTTTTCAACATCCAAAACTATTTATATACCCTACAGAAACACCATATCTTCCTGTAATTGCTACATGGGGCTTAATACCTCATTGGGTTACTTCTATAGAACAAAAAAATCAGTTATGGAACAAAACCATAAACGCTCGTGGTGAAACACTGCTAGAAAAAGCTTCTTTTAGAGTGCCTGCGTTACGGCAAAGATGTTTGGTTTATGTTGATGGTTTTTATGAACATCATCATCTAAACAAACACGCTTATCCTTTTTACATCAGTCTTAAAAATAAACAAGCAATGTGTTTTGCTGGGGTGTATGATGTTTGGCGAAATCCAAATACTTTTGAAGAGAGCACCAGTTTTGCTATAGTTACTACAAAGGGTAACTCATTGTTACAACGGATACATAACAACCCTAAAGTTAGTGGACCAAGAATGCCATTGATTCTATCAGAAAAAAAAGCAGAAGCGTGGTTAAAAGATGAAGATGAGCGCTTAATGGAAGGTAAAATAGCCACATTGTTAGACCCTATTCCCGAAGATGAATTGGTTTATCATTCGGTAGCTAAATTACGAGGAAAAGGCTATGTAGGTAATATTCCTACGATATCTGACGCTGTAGACTATCCAGAACTAGCACTTGCGTTTTTGTAGCTTATGGTTCATCTCTTTTTAGTGCGAATACTGTATCTTGTAAAGGACTAATTTATCCAACAAGAAAATGAAATATTCTACTTTCGGCAGTTTATTAATGACTGTAATTTTTAGCTGTTTTTTACTTTCCTGTAAACAAGATAGCAACAAAGAAAATGCGGAAAACACAATTCTTTGGGAACCTTATAATGACTCTTTAGAAGTTGCAGCTAATGCAAATCATGATAACCCACGGATGCGATATAAACTAATCCAATCTAAAGTTTTAGATAAAAATGATGTTTTTCGACCGCTTTATCAAGAAGCAAAAGCGTTTTCTAATGAGCGTTATTTGGCTTTAGAACCATATATTTTAGAACAAGATATTCCAAGTATTCAATCCTCTATAAAGCAGGGAAAGTTTACTTATGAAGAATTGGTGCTTTTTTACTTGCACCGTATTTATAAATATGAGTTAGATAACGGTACAACCCTTAATACCATAATTGCTTTGAATGCATCTGCTCTGGAGCAAGCTAGACAATTAAAATCAAATGCAGATGGCGAACACCCTATTTACGGCATGCCTATTCTGTTAAAAGATAATATTGGATTTAAAGGGTTACCGACCACTGCTGGGGCAATAGCTTTAAAAGATAATACTACAGCAGATGCTTTTATAGTAGAACGATTAAAAGAAAAAGGAGCTCTTATCTTAGGTAAGGTAAACTTAAGTGAATGGGCGTATTTCTTTTGCGATGGTTGCCCTGTTGGGTATAGTGCTGTCGGCGGACAGACTTTAAATCCATACGGTAGAAGGTTGTTTGAAACTGGAGGTTCTAGCTCCGGTAGTGGCACTGCAATCGCCGCAGGCTATGCCGTTGCAGCTGTGGGTACAGAAACCTCTGGGTCTATTTTGTCTCCCTCTAGTCAAAATTCTGTGGTAGGGTTAAAACCAACCATTGGAGTGCTAAGTAGAACAGGAATCGTTCCTATTTCTAGTACCTTAGATACCCCAGGGCCAATGACTAGGAATGTTACAGATAATGCGATTCTTTTGGCGGCTATGCTTGGATTTGATGAAGCGGACCAACATGCTATAAAAGATCTATTTTCTGCTGCGCAATTATTGGAAACACCCATGAGTTCCATAGCACAAATTAGAGTAGGTGCTATAACCACTTTAATGCAACAAGATAGTATTTATAAGACAAGGGTAGAAGTCTTAAAATCAGCTGGTGCAACTATAGTACCAATTACACCTCCAGAAGTAAAACTAGATGGTTTTTTGAGTATACTGAACATTGATATGAAGCATGATTTGCCACAATATTTAGAAACTTATGCACAGCAAAAGGATTTGGTTTCTGTGACCTCTGTTGCTGACGTAGTAACCTACAACATACAACATTCTACCTTGCGTATGCCTTATGGACAAGCCAGATTAGAGGGTATTTTAACAGATAGTACAACCATAGAAGAGTTGCAAACTATAAAATTGAATTTGGAAAAAGAAGGTAGGCGCTTTTTTGATGAAGCTTTAGATAACCAAGATCTAGACGCTATTTTGTCTATCAACAATTATCATGCGGGCTATGCAGCAGTGGCTAAATATCCTGCTATCACTATTCCTATGGGGTATAAAACTACAGGTGAGCCCATTGGTTTAACCTTAATAGGTAAACCATTGACAGAGGTTTCCTTACTATCCATAGCCAAGAATTTTGAACAGGTAATGCAGGCTCGCAAAATACCTGAGCTATACAGTAATTAATTTATTTTCATATACTCAGAAAGTAAATACCAAAGGTCAACATCAAATGTCGAAAGCGCAAAGTTTTCGGCATTTGCCGCTTCTCCTAAGCGTACTATTACTAGATTGTGACTGGGTATAACATATATTTTTTGATCATTTTTGCCTAGCGCAGCTATTAAATCTTTAGGTGCGGTGGGTATTAATTGACCTTCATAAAGAGTATTGCTGCCGGGTAGCATGTAGTTTTCTTTGCCATTAAGCCACCATAAATATCCATAGGCGGCATTCCATGGCTGTGAGGTTGTGGTCATTGCATTAAAATAGGATTCATTTCTTAATAGATTTTCATCACTCCAAATACCTTTATTCATTATTAACAACCCAAAACGAGCCATGCTTCTAGCGGTACTAAAATACACGTTGTTTGCCTCTTCTGTAGATAGCCAAAAGCCGTCCATCCCAATTTTATCTTTTAATTGAGATGTAAAGAATTCATTATAGTCAGTTTCTGTGGCTTTTGTTAGTACTTCTTGTAAAAGGGTGTAAGGACCATTATGGTAAGCCCAACGATTGCCAGCCTCAGCAGTAAAAGTTAAGCAGGTAGGTGTTACGCATGTAAACTCAGTTTCATTCAAACCTGTAGTCATGCTTAATTGATGTTTTATGGTAATTTTTAATTCTTGTTCTGGGGTCAAGGAGGTCCACCCATTACCCAAATAGTTACTGGTGGCATCGTTTAAGTTAACTAACTCTTGCGCTAACGCCTGCCCCATAGTAAAAGCAGTTAAAGTTTTGCCAGCAGAAGCCCAATACCAAGTCTTATAAGCGTCAAAGCCGTTAAAATACCATTCCTTTGCGATTCTTCCTTTTTTTAAGATGATAAAGGCTTTTGTATTTTGGTTTTCTAAATAGTTTTTTAGTTCAGTTTCTTTACTTATATCCCAGTCTAATTCAGAAGAACTCAAGGTTTCCCATTCAGAACTATGAACAGGTGGAAAATAGATGTTCTCCATTATTTCGGTTTCATCAACTATTTCCTGTTGTGTGGTATCAGAGGTGTCTTTGTCACAAGATGTAAGCTGTAAAGCAACTAGAGAAATGAAAAGAACATTCAATTTAGTCGTAAAAGGAAGATGTTTCATATTAGTTTAACGAGTAAAACAAAGAAATCTGTTGTAAAATAGACCAGTTGCCACCTTCTGTTGTATTTTTGCCCTCCATTTATAGAAACTATGCGTACGAAATCCCTAAAAAAGAACAAGATAAATGTAGTAACCTTAGGTTGTAGTAAGAATGTCTACGATTCAGAGGTTTTGATGGGGCAATTAAAAGCCAATAACAAAGAGGTTGCCCATGAAGAAGAGGGCAACGTTGTTGTAATTAATACATGCGGGTTTATTGGTAAAGCTAAAGAAGAAAGTGTAAATACAATATTGGAGTACGTACAGAAAAAAGAAGAAGGTACCGTAGATAAAGTTTTTGTTACGGGCTGTTTAAGTGAACGGTATAAGCCAGACTTGGAGCAAGAAATACCTGATGTAGACCAATATTTTGGCACGAGTGATTTGCCAGTGTTACTAAAAGCACTTGGGGCAGACTATAAACATGAACTTATAGGGGAAAGATTAACTACTACGCCTAAAAACTATGCCTATTTAAAAATTGCAGAAGGTTGTGATAGACCTTGCTCTTTTTGCGCTATTCCATTAATGCGGGGTAAGCATAAAAGCACACCGATAGAAGATTTAGTGCAAGAAGCAGAAAAACTTGCGGCAAAAGGAGTTAAAGAGCTTATATTAATAGCGCAAGATTTAACGTACTATGGTCTAGATTTATACAAAAAAAGAAATCTGGCAGAATTGTTAGAA
This sequence comes from Flavobacterium sp. ASW18X, assembly GCF_005144745.1. Taxonomy (GTDB): domain Bacteria; phylum Bacteroidota; class Bacteroidia; order Flavobacteriales; family Flavobacteriaceae; genus Croceivirga. The sequence goes on from NZ_SWKK01000025.1 coordinate 23,632, forward strand.
GCCTTAGTAAAAGTAGAAGGAATTGCATGGATTCGTTTACATTATGCTTTTCCTACTGGTTTTCCTATGGATGTACTTGAGGTGATGAAGCGAGAACCGAAAGTCTGTAATTATATAGATATACCATTACAGCATATTGCAGACCCTATTCTAAAAAGTATGCGTAGAGGTACAACCAAGGCAAAGACCACTAAATTATTAGAGGATTTTAGGGCTGCCGTGCCAGAAATGGCCATACGTACTACATTAATAGTGGGTTATCCTGGTGAAACACAAGAAGATTTTGAGACTTTAAGAGAATGGGTAAAAGAAATGCGTTTTGAGCGTCTAGGGTGTTTTACCTATAGCCATGAAGAAAATACGCATGCTTATAAGTTAGAAGATAACGTGCCAGAAGAAGTGAAGCAGGAGCGTGCAAATGAAATCATGGAGATTCAATCGCAAATTTCTTGGGAGTTGAATCAAGAGAAAATTGGTAAAACCTACCGATGCATCATTGACCGTAAAGAGGGGAACTATTTTGTTGGGAGAACCGAGTTTGATTCCCCAGACGTAGACAATGAGGTTTTAATAGATGCTCGTGAGCATTATGTAAAAATCGGCGATTTTACCAATATTACTATTACAGAGGCTTCGGACTTTGACCTATACGGTATGCCTAAGAAACAATAGTTGTTTCTTTTTTGCTATATATAAAACTGTATACTAAGGCTGCTAAAACAGCGCCAAGAATTGGTGCTACCCAAAATAACCATAGTTGTTCTAAGGCCCATACTCCTTCTGCAAATACGGCCTGGCTCAAACTCCTTGCTGGGTTAACAGATGTGTTGGTAATTGGGATGCTTATTAGGTGAATTAATGTTAACGCAAGGCCGATAGCAAGGCCGGCAAATTTACCGTTAGATTTCTCGTCGGTACTACCTAAAATTACCAGTAAAAATACAAACGTAAGTACTAGCTCCGCTACAAACGCAGATATAATATTATAACCTCCTGGTGAGTGCTCATCATAACCGTTTGCTGCAAAACCACCAACCTCAAAGCCAGGCTTTCCTGTGGCAATAAGGTAAATAATAGCAGCACCTGCAATACCTCCTATAATTTGAGCTATTATATAAGGGATTACATCTTTAGATGGCATTCTACCCGCTATCCTTAAACCAATGGTTACGGCAGGGTTAAGATGGCAACCAGATACAGCGCCAATGGCATACGCCATAGTTAATACTGTTAAACCAAATGCAAGAGCAACCCCTGCAAAACCAATACCCAGTTCAGGAAATGCAGCTGCAAAAATTGCACTACCACAGCCACCGAATACTAACCAAAATGTACCGATGAATTCTGCAACATATTTTTTCATTGTTTCTAAATTATTGATGTTTAAATCTTTAGAAACACTTGTAAGAAATAAGTCACATATAAATTATTACTCAGGTAAATATTGAGCGTAAATTACTCTGCCTAATTGTGCTAGAAACGGAATGCCAATGGAGTCATATTCATAATTATCGTTATTAAAAATACCATCTTGGTTTACCAAAATAGTTCCAGATAATATAAATTCTATATCGTTTTTACTATCTACTATATAGGCTGTGTCAGTTAAAGTGCCGTAGGCATACCCTACTTTATTGTAAATTTTAATATGCTTTGGTATTGCTTCTTTTTGGTCACCGTACATAAAGAATTTTACATAACTATCATAGTACATAGAACGGTCATACCCTTGCTGATGCGGTAACACTGCCATAGCCTCTCTCAAAAAATTTAGCTGGTTTGTAGTGAGGTTAAATCGCTCTTTTTTAGGGAAGACTTCTGGGAAAAATATTCGTTTTAAGAGGGCTGTTTGACTTTGAATGGGGAAATGATTTTTTAAACTAAAATCAAACGGTTCCATTATAATTTCATTATCCTCTACATAGCCTATTCCTTTTTCTATTTCTTTTAAGGATAACGGTGTGGGAGCAGTGCTCAACAATTTAGGGGTTGGGCTTACGGTAGAATCGTTCTGGTAAATGAGTAAAGGTTGCGAATGTAACTGGTCTGCCTGGTCTGTAGAAAGCCGATGACTAATCCGTACAGGGCCAATACCGGTACGTTTGAGTCTATGGTTTAAATCGTCAAAGCCTAAAAATTCTACCAGTCTGTTATTGGCCGCATTATCACTTACTGCAAAGATGTCACGGATACATGAGCTAAAAGTAGTGACCGTGGTATCTCCTTCCACATAAAATTTAGTGTCTAACGTTAGGGTGTCTATGGCATTTAATTTTTCAAGAGCAGCAACTGCTGTTGGGAGCTTGACGGTACTGGCAGGATAAAAATAGACCGAACTATCTACCTGAAAATTAAAAGTTTTAAACTGGATACTATCTCCAATTCGGTTGATTTTTACGTATTGTAGTTGTACTTTATATTTAGCAATACTATCAACAACATTTTTAATTCTAGGGTCTTTGGATGTTAATGCAACCGCCAAAAAGTTTTCGGTAGTTTGTTCTTTCTTGCAAGAAATACTAAAAAAAAGCAACAAGCACGATACCAAATACTTCATGCAAATTAGGGATTAGGTTCGGTATATACTTGTCCCCGGTGCGGTTTAAGGTCGTCTCTAACCTGCGGCATTTCAAACTCTGCTACCACTAAAAAAACAAGACTATGACTGTCACTTATATGCGTAATTCCAGTAATATCATACTTTAATTCTTCACTAGAAACATATTCTTTTAAGTGAATTTCATAGTGTTCTGCGGTTTTTGCTGCTGCCGGACCTTTAAAATCCCAAATTAATTTTAGTTTACGGTCTAATAAATTTTTCTCCATCGCTCTTACATATCTAAAACAGAAATACCTTCTTCTGCAAATTTTTTAAAATCTTCTGCGTACTGTTTGGATTGCTTTTTAAACATTCCGGGAAGTAAAAAACCCATGGTTTTCATCAAAAAAGACTCAAAAATAAACTCACTTTCAGAACTCCACAAGGTTTTATCGCCTTGTGCTGTAAAATGATTTTTCTGTATGTTGTGAACGCCTTTACTATCGTATGCCATGTACAATTTGTCTGGTAGCTCTTTTTTTAAAATAGTCTCTACCATTTCCACTTCTCTTTTATTCATTAAAAAGCGCATACTCATGCGGGAACCCTCTTCGCCGCGTTCACCACTTAAATGTTCATGACTTAATAGACCACGCATCCAATGTTTCATGTTTTGCTCATCTAAAAGTATTTTTAGAAATGCTTTTATGGGAAGATTTATTACGATAGTAGTTGTATACTTCATACAAGGTGGTTTGGTTATCTACTAAGGTATTGAATAAAAATAGACCTCAAAAATCTGTTAATCGGTAGTGCCGCTATTGCAACCCTTTAAGGAATTGTTATTTTTGCCAAATGCCGTTTGGAAAAATGAACTTAAAATTGTTAGGCATCACGTGTTTGGTCTTTGGTCTGACTAGCTGTGGTAAACTATTTAAAAAGCAAGAAGATAAACCTGCATTAGCCAGAGTGGGGGACGCTTATTTATACCAAGAAGATATTGCTACTTTAGTCACAGCAAACATGTCTAAGGAAGATAGTGCTGCATTTGTGAGTAATTATATAAATACTTGGGCTTCTAAGCAATTGTTAATGAACAAGTCCAAAATAAATTTACCAGAAAACAAATTAGCTGAATTTGATAGATTGGTGAGTGATTACAAAACGGATTTGTATACCAGAGCTTATTTGGAGGCATTGGTTCAGAAAGCTCTTGATACTACTATAACAGAAGAACAGTTGTCCGCTTTTTACCAAGAACAAAAAGAAAACTTTAAGCTCAATGAGCGTGTGGTACAATTACGCTTTGTTGTATTGCCACCGCAGTTTTTAAATATGGAAGAGGTAAAAACAAAGTTAAAAAGCTTTAAACCAGAAGATAAACAGTTTTTAGATTCCATTGCTGTACAATTTAAAAAAATTCATTTGAATGATTCTATTTGGATAAGTACCTCGAGACTAACTACAGAGATTCCTGTTTTGAATACTGTGAGGCCAGATGATTACCTAAAAAAATCACAATTTTTTGAATTGCAAGACTCTCTAGGGGTATATTTGGGAAAGGTGAATAATGTGTTGAAGGTAAATGATATAGCGCCTTTGCCCTACGTGGAGCCAAATATTAAGCAAATCATTTTAAATAGAAGACGTCTTGAATTAATGCGGAAATTGGAGACGGAGTTAATTGATGAAGCCGTAAAAACAAAAGACTTTGAAATTTATGCTAAGTAAGAACATCCTAGCCGGAATCTTTTCTATCCTTATTACTTGTGTTTATGCACAAGAAGAAAGCGCAACTGCGGATTCTACAGTAACTAGAAATTATAAAAAATTAGATGGTATTGCCGCTGTAATAGGGGATTATGTAATCTTGGATTCTGATGTACAAAAAACCTTGATTGATTTAAAAAGTCAGGGAGCTTCTACAGAAGACATTACCCATTGCCAGTTAATGGGCAAACTTATGGAAGACCGTCTGTATGCACACCAAGCAGTACAAGATAGTTTATTGGTTTCTGATGATCAGGTAAATGCTACTAGTGATAGACAAATACAACAATTATCTCAGCAAATAGGTAGTGTAGAAAAGATGTTGAAATACTACAACAAACCGGATTTAAAATCTTTTAAAGACGAGTTGTTCGAGATTAATAAGCTACGCATGTTGTCTGAAAAAATGCAAGCCAAAATTGTAGAAGATATAGAAGTAACGCCAGAAGAAGTGAGGCAATTCTTTTATGCTATACCAGAAGAAGAACGACCTGTATTTGGTGCAGAATTAGAGATTTCTCAAATTGTAAAGGCTCCAGAACCTAGCGAAGAAGAACAACAAAAAGTAATAAACAGGTTAAAGGAGATTAAGCAAGATGTAGAAGAAAATGGCTCTAGTTTTAATGTGAAAGCTATTTTATATTCACAAGATCCTGGGTCAAAAACCAAAGGAGGTTTTTATAGTATGACAAGGGAAACTCCTTTTGTGAAAGAATTTAAAGATGTGGCCTTTAGTTTGCAAGAAGGTGAAATTTCTGAGCCTTTTAAAACCATTTTTGGGTATCATATTATTTACATGGAAAAAATAAGAGGGCAAGAAAGAGATTTACGCCACATTTTATTGGTTCCAGAGGTGTCTGACCAACGTTTAAGAGAAGCATCAAAAGAGTTAGATTCTATTAGGCAACATATTCTAGATGGTAAATATACTTTTGCAGAGGCTGCTACTAATTTTTCTGATGAAAAAGAAACTAAGTTTGATGGGGGCGTCCTTCGTAATCCAATCAATTTTGATTCTAAATTTGAGTTGACTAAAATGGATCCTGCCTTGTACAACCAAGTACGTAATTTAAAGGATGGGGAAATTAGTTATCCAATTAAAGAAGATGATCCAAGGGGAGGGCCTCCAAAATTCAAAATCATGCAAATCACAAACAGGTTCGATGAACATAAGGCAGATTTTGCAAAAGATTATATTAAAATCCAAGAATTAGCGTTAAGGGAAAAGCAGTTCAAGGCTATTAAAAAATGGATGGCAGAAAAAATAGAAGACACCTATATTCATGTAGATGAAGATAACAGAGGGTGTGATTTTGCCAACAATTGGCTTAAAAAGTAATTGAATGTCCGACGTAGAAGCAGTTAAACAACTCGTACAGAAACATAAGGAACTTAAAGAAGAAATTGGTAAAGTCATTATTGGGCAAACCAATGTGGTAGAACAAATATTAATTTCTATCTATACGGGTGGGCATTCCCTTTTAATAGGAGTGCCAGGACTGGCTAAAACGTTAATGGTAAACACCATTGCACAAACTTTAGGACTCAATTTTAAACGAATTCAGTTTACACCAGACTTAATGCCAAGTGATATTCTTGGTAGCGAAGTCTTAGACAAGGACCGTAATTTTAAATTTATAAAAGGGCCGGTTTTTGGTAATATTATATTAGCGGATGAGATTAACCGTACGCCCCCAAAAACACAGGCAGCATTACTAGAGGCCATGCAAGAAAGGGCGGTTACCGTAGCGGGGCAACGTTATCCGTTAGATTTGCCTTACTTTGTACTGGCAACACAAAACCCAATAGAACAAGAGGGTACCTACCCGTTACCAGAAGCACAGTTAGACCGTTTTATGTTCGCTATAGAACTAAAATATCCTTCTGTTACAGAAGAGGTGCAGGTAGTGAAAGCAACAACAAGTACAACAAACTACATACCTAAAGCCATTTTTAATGCAGCATCAATAATTGATGTTCAACAACTTATTCGTAAAATTCCGATTGCGGATAATGTAATTGAATACGCAGTTAATTTGGTGAACAATACTAGAGCCAATCTAGACGGTGCACCTGACATAGTTAAAAACTATGTGGATTGGGGTGCAGGTCCTAGAGCTTCTCAAAACTTAGTATTGGCAGCCAAAGCACACGCTGCAATTAATGGCAAGTTCTCTCCGGACATTGAGGATGTTAAAGCCATAGCGCATGGCATCCTTAGACACAGAATACTTAAAAATTACAAAGCAGAAGCAGAAGGGATATCAGAAGATATCATTATTAGTAAACTATTGGCTTAGATTTGTTATAAATTAGATTTATCACAAAATACTTCAATAAGGTATGCACCCTGTTTTAGTACTTTTGTGTTTACTGAATAGTATTGACCAAAACTAAAACTAAACTAGCAAAACCTAAGCTTTATTTAAACATCTATGAGTATTTATCAGGATTATCTTAAAGAGATTGAAGAGAGAAAAGCTCAGGGACTTCACCCAAAACCAATAGACGATGGTGAATTACTGAGTGCAATTATTGATCAAATCAAAGATTTGAACAATGAACACAGAGAAGATTCGCTCAAGTTTTTTATTTATAACACCTTGCCGGGTACCACAAGTGCAGCAGGTGTTAAAGCGGCTTTTTTAAAGGAGATTATTTTAGGAGAAACGAAGGTTGCTGAAATAACTCCGGAATTTGCCTTTGAGCAGCTAAGTCATATGAAGGGAGGTCCTTCTATTCAAGTGCTACTAGACTTGGCATTGGGTAATGACATGGCAATAGCCAATGCTGCCGCAAAAGTTTTAAAAACACAGGTATTTTTATACGAGGCGGATACAGAACGTTTAGAAGAGGCGTATAAAGCAGGAAATACCATTGCTAAAGAATTATTAGAAAGCTATGCTCAGGCAGAGTTTTTCACCAAATTACCAGAAGTAGAAGAAGAAATACAAGTGGTAACGTATATTGCTGGAGTGGGAGATATTTCTACAGATTTACTATCTCCAGGTGCTGATGCCCACTCTAGATCAGATAGAGAATTGCATGGTCAATGTATTTTTGAGCATAATAAAGACATGCAAAAAGAAGTGTTGAAGCTAAAAGAACAGCATCCAGACAAAAGAGTGATGTTGATTGCGGAAAAAGGAACCATGGGTGTGGGTTCTTCTAGAATGTCTGGTGTAAATAATGTGGCATTGTGGACAGGAATACCTTCTAGTCCATACGTTCCATTTATAAATATTGCACCTGTTATCGCAGGTACCAATGGTATCGCGCCTATATTTTTAACAACTGTTGGTGTAACCGGTGGTATAGGTATTGACCTTAAGAACTGGGTAAAGCAGAAAGATGAAAATGGTAACACCATTGTAGATGAAGACGGGGAACCAATTTTAAAAGAAGAGTACTCAGTAAAAACCGGAACGGTACTTACCATCAATACAAAGACTAAAAAACTGTATAATGGTGATACAGAGTTAAAAGATATTTCTACGGCCTTAACACCGCAGAAAATGGAGTTTATAAAAGCTGGTGGTTCGTATGCTGTAGTATTTGGTAAAAAACTTCAAACAATAGCTTGCTCTATTTTGGGTATAGACATACCCCAAGTATATGCACCTTCTAAAGAAATTTCTATTGAAGGTCAAGGTTTAACCGCGGTAGAGAAGATTTTTAATAAGAATGCGGTAGGGAACACGCCAGGTAAAACATTGCATACAGGTTCTAACGTAAGAGTAGAGGTTAACATTGTAGGTTCTCAGGATACTACAGGGTTAATGACCTCACAAGAGTTAGAAATGATGGCGGCTAAAGTAATTAGTCCAATCGTTGATGCGGGATACCAATCGGGTTGCCATACAGCTTCTGTATGGGACGATAAATCCAAAGCAAATATTCCTAGGTTAATGAAGTTCATGAACGACTTTGGTTTAATTACAGGTCGTGACCCAAAAGGGAAATACCATGCCATGACAGATGTTATCCATAAGGTATTGAATGATATTACGGTGAGTGATTGGGATATTATTATAGGTGGTGATTCGCATACGCGTATGTCTAAAGGAGTTGCTTTTGGTGCAGACTCTGGTACAGTGGCTTTGGCTTTGGCTACAGGAGAAGCTACGATGCCAATTCCGGACTCCGTTAAAGTTACCTTCAAAGGAAACATGCGCAGTTACATGGACTTCCGCGATGTAGTACATGCTACGCAACAACAAATGTTGAAGCAGTTTGATGGAGAAAACGTATTTCAAGGTAGAGTTATAGAAGTACACATTGGTACATTGACCTCTGACCAAGCGTTTACGTTCACAGATTGGACAGCAGAGATGAAAGCAAAGGCTTCTATTTGTATTTCTGAAGACGAGACATTGATTGAATCTTTAGAAATTGCTAAAAATCGTATCCAAATCATGATAGATAAGGGTATGGATAATGAAAAGCAAGTACTTAAAGGTCTGGTAGAAAAAGCAGAGGCTAGAATTACAGAGGTTAAAACGGGTATTAAACCAGCTCTTAAGCCAGATGCAAATGCTAAGTATTATGCAGAAGTGGTGATAGATTTGGATGAGATTGCCGAGCCAATGATTGCTGATCCAGATGTAAATAACGAGGATGTATCTAAAAGATATACGCACGATACCATTAGACCGTTATCTTTCTACGGGGGCACCAAGAAGGTAGACCTTGGGTTCGTTGGTTCTTGTATGGTGCATAAGGGCGATATGAAGATTTTAGCACAAATGCTAAAAAATATAGAAGCACAGCAAGGTAAGGTAGAATTTAATGCGCCATTAGTCGTAGCGCCACCTACCTACAATATTGTTGACGAATTAAAAGCAGAAGGCGATTGGGAAGTATTACAACGTTACTCAGGTTTTGAGTTTGATGATAATGCACCAAAAGGTTTGGCTAGAACCAAATACGAGAACATGTTGTATTTGGAGCGCCCAGGTTGTAACCTATGTATGGGTAACCAAGAAAAGGCAGAACCTGGAGACACCGTTATGGCTACCTCTACAAGATTGTTCCAAGGTAGGGTTGTTAAAGATTCTTCTGAGAAAAAAGGAGAGTCCTTACTTTCTTCTACACCAGTGGTGGTATTGTCTTGTATTTTAGGAAGAACACCAACAATGGAAGAATACGAGGCAGCTGTAGATGGTATCGTATTAACTAAATTTAAACCGTCTCAGAAGCAATTGGTAATGTAAAGCTATTGCTTAGTTTATAAAGTGTAAAGCCCAAGATTTTCTTGGGCTTTTTTAGTTTTTGAGATAAGGTTTTGTCTTATGGCGAACATACTACTGTATTCCGTTATTTATATTGAGGGCCTTGCTATAATAAGTTTAGATAGCGGTATAATGCTTATCTAGTTTATTTGTAGTGGAAATTTTAAGAATTATAACTAATTTGTAGAATCAAAAAAAGAAAATAAATAAACAGTATATGGCATTCGACATTGATATGATTAAAGGAGTTTACTCCCAAATGGCCGAACGAGTTGATAAAGCACGTGATGTTATTGGAAAACCAATGACATTGGCCGAAAAAATATTATACTCTCACCTATGGGATGGAGCACCGAAAACAGCGTTTAGAAGAGGAAAAGATTATGTAGACTTTGCTCCAGATAGGGTAGCGTGTCAAGATGCTACGGCACAGATGGCCTTATTGCAATTTATGCAAGCAGGTAAACCAAAAGTTGCCGTGCCAACCACAGTACACTGTGATCACCTAATACAAGCTAAAATTGGGGCAGATAAGGATTTGCAAAATGCAATTAATCAATCTTCCGAGGTGTTCAACTTCTTAGAGTCAGTATCTAACAAGTACGGTATTGGATTCTGGAAGCCAGGTGCAGGTATTATTCACCAAGTAGTTTTAGAAAATTATGCTTTTCCTGGCGGAATGATGATAGGTACAGATTCTCACACGGTAAATGCCGGTGGTTTAGGCATGGTAGCTATTGGTGTTGGTGGAGCAGATGCTGTAGATGTAATGGCCGGAATGGCATGGGAACTTAAGTTTCCTAAATTAATTGGAGTAAAATTAACTGGAAAATTGTCAGGATGGTCAGCACCAAAAGATGTAATACTTAAGGTAGCAGAAATACTTACCGTTAAAGGTGGTACGGGTGCTATCATTGAATATTTTGGCGAAGGTGCTACTTCCATGTCTTGTACTGGTAAAGGTACCATTTGTAATATGGGAGCAGAGGTAGGTGCAACTACTTCTACCTTTGGATATGATGAGTCCATGGCTCGTTACCTAAAGTCTACGGGTAGGGCAGATGTGGCAGAAGCTGCAGATGCTATTAAGGATTATCTAACGGGTGATGATGAGGTGTATGCCAATCCAGAAGATTACTTTGATCAAGTTATTGAAATTAATCTAGATACCCTAAAACCCCATTTGAACGGCCCGTTTACACCAGATTTAGCTACGGTTGCTGGCTCTGAAATGACAGAAAAGGCTAAGAAGAATGATTGGCCCATGAAGGTTGAATGGGGCCTTATCGGTTCTTGTACCAATTCATCTTACGAGGATTTATCTAGGGCGGCAAGTGTGGCAAAGCAAGCGGTAGAGTTGGGATTAAAGCCTAAGGCTGACTTTGGAATTAACCCAGGCTCTGAACAAGTGCGCTATACTGCGGAGCGTGATGGTCTTTTGGATATTTTTGAGCAATTAGGGGCCAAAATATTTACGAACGCCTGTGGCCCTTGTATTGGGCAGTGGGGCCGTTATGAGGATCCAAAAAATGCGCCAAAAAACACTATAGTACATTCTTTTAATAGAAACTTTGCCAAGCGCGCAGATGGTAACCCAAATACACACGCATTTGTGGCATCTCCAGAATTGGTGGCGGCATTGGCTATCTCCGGAAAGCTAGATTTTAATCCGGAAACAGATACCTTGGTAAATGATGAAGGACAAGAAGTAAAGTTAAAAGAACCAACCGGGTTCGAGTTACCTCCAAAAGGTTTTGATGTGGAAGACCCAGGTTACCAAGCACCGAAAGCAGATGGTTCTGGTGTAGAAGTAGTGGTAAAAGAGGGTTCTGAACGTTTACAGTTGCTAGACCCATTTATGCCTATTACTAAAGACGATTTACAAGGAATGAAGCTTTTGATAAAAGCATATGGCAAGTGTACTACAGACCATATTTCTATGGCAGGTCCGTGGTTGCGTTTTAGAGGGCATCTAGACAACATTGCCAATAACACTTTAATAGGAGCAGTTAATGCTTATAATGAGAAAACCAATTTTGTAAAGAATCAATTGACAGGGGAGTACGGTCCAGTACCAGACACTCAACGGGAATACAAAGCAAAAGGTATTAAATCTATCGTAGTTGGTGATCACAATTATGGTGAAGGTTCTTCTCGAGAGCATGCAGCCATGCAACCCAGACATCTAGGGGTAGCGGCAGTTCTAGTAAAATCTTTTGCTAGGATACATGAAACCAACCTTAAAAAGCAAGGTATGTTGGCCTTGACCTTTGCTAACGAATCGGATTATGATTTAATTCAGGAAGATGATACTTTCAATTTTTTAGATATCGAAAGTTTTGCCCCAGATAAACCGCTAACAATAGAAGTAGCGCATGCTGATGGCAGTAAGGATACAATTAAAGTGAATCATACCTATAATGATGCACAAATTGGATGGTTTAAAGAAGGTTCTGCTTTGAATGTTATTAAGAAAGAAAATGCTGCCTAAATTTAACGTAGCATAAATGATGAATAAAAAACTCCTGAATTCTCAGGAGTTTTTTAGTTTTGTGCAAATCTGAAAACCATTCATGAAGAATAAAAAGAAGACCTTTTTCAATTTACTTATTATCCTTTTTATTGCTGCCTTTTTTGTAACACCTCTAGGGCATTATGGTAAATTGTTTTTAAATAGAATATTCGCTACATCACCCGCAGAAATCGCTGTTGCTGAACAGCAAAAAATAACCGACTACGATTGGAAACTTAAAGACGAGGATTGGAACTTTTTTAATTTTGAGGTATCTAAGAACAGAGTTGTAATTATTAACTTTTGGTCTAGTTGGCGCTTGCCTTCAGAGGCAGAATTGGCTAGTATTCAGGAGTTATACGATGATTACGAGGGAAAAGTAGATTTCTATATAATTACGGACGAGTTGCAAGCTCCCGTAGAAGAATTTATGGCAAAACACGAATTTAATTTTCCGGTTACTTACCAAATAATAGGAGAAAAGTCACCATTCCCTATACCTACACCACCGCATAGTTATGTTATAAGTAAAAGTGGTGCAATTGTAGTAAATGAGGAAGGTATTTCAGATTGGAATACTACAGAAGTGAGGTCTCTCTTAGACCGTTTGATGAGCGAATAATCCTTATTTTTTAAAGTATTTAAAAGGAACAACCAACATTCCAAAATTCTCACTTTCTTCTTTACCTAAATGTTTGTGATGGATTTTGTGTGCTCGTCTTACTCCTTTCGCATACCAATTATTGGCATTTCTAAACATCTTAAAACGTTGGTGTATAAATATATCGTGTACCACAAAATAAGCTATACCGTAAGCTAAAATTCCAAAACCTAAAGGCCAACCATACCAAAATGTTGTTTCAGCGCCTAAATAAAATAAGGTCATACTTACGATAGCGTAGAAGATAAAGAAAGCATCATTGCGTTCAAACCAGGAATCATGATCCTTGTTGTGATGGTCTCTATGTAAACTCCACAAAAAACCGTGCATCACGTATTTGTGGGTAAACCATGCCATAAATTCCATAAAACTAAATGTACCTAGGAATATTACTATCCAAAGAAAAATTTTCATGCTTATACCAATTGTAATTTGTAATTAACATAAGAGTGTGCTAAGAGACCAAATTTTTGGTAATTAGGAACTCTTATTCTTGTATTTTTTATTTCTAACGGAGGTGTGTTTTTTAATTTTTGTAGCAACTTATAATAATAGCGGTATGCCGTGTACACTCCAAATTTTGCTGTGGCTGGTAATTCTTGAATACCTGCAAATCCACGGCTAAAGTCGTCCTCTATTTCTTGTACTATTCTTTTTTTAGAAACTTCATCAAGCGCCATTAAGTTGGTATTAGGAAAATAAGAACGTTCTAAATGTTCATAATCTGCTTTTAAATCTCGCAGAAAGTTCACTTTTTGGAATGCAGATCCTAAAGCCATGGCGGAGTCTTTTAAGGTATCATATTTTTCCTTATCTCCGTTTACAAAAACACAAAGACACATTAGCCCAACTACATCTGCAGATCCATAGATGTATTGCTTGTATTCTGCTACGGTTTTGTATTCTTTTTTGTCTAAATCCATACGCATACTTTCCATAAAAGCATCTACCAAATGCATGGGTATTTCATACTTATGAAAGGTATATTGAAAACTGTTAAGAATAGGATTTAAACTTATTTTTTGTGCTATAGCATTATGCAAGTCCTTTTCAAAATTGTCGAAGAGTATTTTTTTATCGTAATCATGAAATGTGTCTACAATTTCATCTGCAAAACGGACAAATCCATAAATGTTGTAGATATCCCCACGAATACTTGGGGCAAGCATCTTTGTTGCCAAAGAGAAGGATGTGCTGTAAGATTCGGTCACCAGTTTGCTACAACCGTAACTTACGTTGTCAAAAATAGTCTTCATGCTTCACAGTGTTTTTTAATGGTTAATTCGGAAACTAATTTTCCAGATATCAGCGCCGGTGGAACTCCTGGCCCCGGGACGGTCAGCTGTCCTGTAAAATAAAGATCTACAACTTTGTTGCTTTTAAGGCTTGGTCTTAAAAAGGCAGTTTGTGTTAAGGTATTAGCCATTCCATAAGCATTTCCTTTAAATGAATTATACTCGTTAATAAAGTCATTTACACAAAAGCTTTCTTTAAATATAATGTTTTTTAACACGTCTTGTTTTGTTAATTGCTCAAAACGGTCCATTATCAAACTAAAATATTGTGCTCTTAATTCTGGAGTATCTTCTAGTCCTGGTGCTATAGGGATTAAGAAAAAACCAGCTTCGCAACCCTCTGGAGCCATAGTTTCATCTGTTATCGATGGAAAATTGGCATAAAAAAGAGGTGCTGTAGGCCATTTGGGGTTATCATAAATTTCTTGTGCGTGTAACCCGAAATCAGTGTCGAAAAAAAGGTTGTGGTGGTTAACGTTTTTTATTTTTTTATCAAATCCTACGTAAAATAGTAGCGAAGAAGGAGCATAGGTTTTTTTGTTCCAATATGCATCTGAATATTGTCTGTACTGTGTTGGTAGCAGACTTTCTGTATGTTGGTAATCTGCACCACTTATCACTACGTCTGCTTCTAACATTTGACCGTCAACAAAAACTCCTACGGCTTTACCGTTCTCTATATGTATCTTTTCTACGGGAGCATTAACTTTAATAGTAACACCTAAATCCAAGGCTAAATTTGTCATCCCTTCTATAACCTTGTACATACCACCTTTTGGGTGCCATGTGCCAAGACCAAAATCGGCATAATTCATAAAACTATAGAAAGAAGGGGTGTTCTGCGGTTTAGCGCCTAAAAACAATACAGGAAACTCAAGCGTTGCAATTAATTTGGGATTTTTAAATCTACTACGGACTTCTTGAGAAATATTCTTGAAAAATTGACCTACTCTTAAAATAGTGTCCTTTGTAACCAATTCTAATGGCGATAATCCAGGTTTAAGCACTATCTTATTAATAGCTATGTCATAGTTTTCTTGTGCCTTAGCTATAAACTCTTTTAGAGGAACACTACTACCAGACTCTATACGCTCAAATTCCTCGCAGATTTTATCCATATGGTCGCCAATAGTAATAACATCATCAGCAAAAAAAATGGAATAGGCGGGATTTAACTTATCTAGTTGGTAATAGTCCGAAGGCTTTTTGCCAAATTCTGCAAAAAACTTTTCAAAAATGTCTGGCATCCAATACCAACTAGGCCCCATATCAAAGGTGAATCCTTCCTTTTTTAATTGTCTTGCCCTGCCACCTACGGTTGCATTCTTTTCTACAATAGTTGTAGAAAACCCAGCTTTAGCCATATGGCATGCAGCAGATAGGGAAGAAAATCCTGAACCTATGATGAGTACTTTTTTCATTTTTGGTGGTTGGTATTAGAGGTGGTCAATAAACCGCTCCAAAGAGTTAAAAGTTTTTATAGAATCTGGTAATTGCAAGTTATTCATATGTTGTACTTGACTACCTAATACCGATAATTCACAATCAGCAACCTTATTAATGTCATTCTCAAATTGCTCTATATATTTTTCTAGCTGCTCTTTAGTTGGCGAAACAGTGAAGTAAGACACAAAATGTAGATTGTTGTAATACTTCATTAAATCTACCAAATTTTCAATAGGCATGGTTTGCCCTAGATAAATAGATTTGTACCCTTTAAGATTGATTTCGTAATTAAGGTATAATAAGCCCAGTTCATGAATTTCATTTTCTGGTAAAAACAACACAAAAACCTTGTCTTTACGAGTAGGCTCTATGATTTGAAGCTTCTCCGTATTGATGTATATTTTTTGTTTGATTAAATTGGTGATAAAGTGCTCGTGTGCAGGACTAATGGTATCTGTTTGCCATAATAAGCCTAACTCATTTAATAAAGGCAAAAAGACTTCGTGAAATATCTCTCTAAAATTGCGTTCTGCTAATAAACTGTTATAGGTATTAAAAAATAAGCTCTGATCAAAATTAATCATGGCTAATTTAAACGCATTGGTAGAATGACTTTTTTCACTCTTTTTAGCAACAATCTCCCTCACCAAAACTGGTATCTCACTCTCTGGAATCTTTGCAATCTTAGAAATTTTGTATCCGTTGTGATACAACAAAGTAATGTTCAATAGCTTTTGTAAGCTAGTTAAACTATATGTTCTTATATTCGTAGTGGTTCTTTCCGGAGAGAATAAATTGTAACGCTTTTCCCATATTCTTATGGTATGAGCCTTTATGCCAGAAAGGTTCTCCATATCCCGAATACTAAAAGATTTTTTTACGTTGTTCATTATTTTCTATAAAAAGTTAAACAAATCTACAATTTTATTGTTTTACTTTGTTAAAGCTAGCGTTAAAATTTTAGTGAAAAGGATATAAAAAAAGCCCTTTGCGGCTCGCAAAAGGCTTGTATAGTGCCTACGACTGGATTCGAACCAGCACGTCCTTACGAACACCACCCCCTCAAGATGGCGTGTCTACCAATTTCACCACGTAGGCATTGTGGGTGGCAAAAATAAGTAAATTATGTTACCAGCTAGTACAAAAAATAAAAACCGGCCCTAGCGAGGATACGCCAAGACCGGAAACCAAACTATTAAGTGTTGAACCTAATTAAGTTCATAGCTGACGGTTAGCTCAAAGTATTGTTCATAATCAGCACTATAGCTTTCCCAAAGCACTTTGTTATTGCTACGTTCTGATAGAAAGATTATATCTCCCACTTTTTTATTGGCAGCACTTGCTAAGCGCTCAGCATTAGTCTTTGCATCTGCTAATGCCTCTTTTATCATACGTTGATGGGTAGCTTCATCAAATGTTGATTGTTTAAGAATGGTCAAATTAATACCACCAAATCGGTTATCTGATAATAATTTGATTTGATTTTCATCCTGAGTTTCATATATCAATACGATACCTCGGTTCTGATATCCCATAAGCATGTAGGCTAGAGCATCTTCTTTAAATTTACTAGTATCAAAGCCTTTTTCTTTCAACATTTTATAGTACCCACTTTTTAAATCTTCTAAACTGGTATAGGCAGGATTTATATAGGATAGTTGGTCTGTGTTTAAAACCACTTTTGCTTTGTAGCCTGTTATGGAACGTTTCATCGCTGTAGCGCCATTTACAGTAATAGCTTTTCTATTATCAACTTCTTGTGCACTACTTAAACTACTAAGGGTAAGTACAATGATGTAAATTAAATTTTTCATGGAATAGAATTTTGGTTGAAAATTAGCTTTAGGCAATGGTAAACAAAAATGAGGCAATAACCATCCAAATACCAACGGCTATGCCTAACATTCCTAATTTACCTTGTTTGGGAGCTAATTTAGCTCGTAATTCTGCAGCTTTGGTAACTGCTTGTTCATTTTTACCAATGATAAGCGAATTGATAACTCCAAAACCTAACATAAAACCTAGGGTGGCTTCTACAAAGCTGCCTGCCAATAAAGTAGCCCACCAAATGGGAGCTGAGGTTAACCATCCTATATTAAGAATACTGGTTATTATACCCCAAACGCCCCAAATACAGAATACTAAACCAATCCACCCTTGGTAAGGTTCTATTTTTTCTAATAATTCTTTAGCGTTTGGCTTTTTGGCTAAGAGTAAAGAGGGTACGGCAATAATGCTCAATAAAATCAATGTAATTCCGTAAATCATGACTGTGTTGTTTTTATTAGTTACACTGCAAATATCCTTTAGTAGTGTTGGCTACACAGCACTGCTTTCCGTAGAAATGTATCCCTGAATTCAGGGAGTTAACTTAAGATTCATCATCTAAAAGCCCCATTTTAATAGCGTATTTGGTAAGGCCAGCAAGATTACGTACTTCTAATTTTGAGATTAAGTTTTTACGGTAACTTTCTATGGTATGTTTGCTTAAAAACAATTGGTCTGCAATTTCTTGTGTGGTAAATTCTTGAGCAATGCGTTTAAGGACTTCTTTTTCTCTTTTAGAAAGGGAATCTTCTACCTTTTCTTCGTTAGAAAGCATGCTTTTAAAATAGGTGTCTTTTATGGACCTAGAAAAATATTTATCACCCTTTAAAATCGTTGTTATTGCTAACAGTAACTCATCCTTTTCAGCGTTTTTTGGGATGTAACCGTCTACGTTTTCTTGGGTAAGGGTTTTAATAGTATCCGCATCATGCATCATACTAACCACTAATGTTTTTACTTTTGGGTGGTGTTTTTTAATATGTCGGTTTAATTCTGCACCAGTATAATCTGGCATACTTATGTCTGTAATTACTAAATCTACGGGGTCTGTAGCCTGGTTAATATCCAGATATTTAGCAATTTTATCGCCGCGATCAGCAGTGAGTACAATATCAAAAACATTAGAACCACTTAATATGCTCAACAAACCATCTAAAAACATTTTATGGTCGTCTACTAAAATTAGTTTGTGTGTACCGGTTAACTCCATAAAACAGGGATTTCTATGGTTATGGCTGTACCTCTATTTAGAGCACTGTCAATAACAATAGTGCCCTGCAAATAGTGTAAGCGTTGTTTTATATTTTTTAATCCAATACCTTGGGATGTATTTTGCAAATTAAACCCAAATCCATCATCTTCAAATAGCAATTGCAGTACATCATCTAAGATATTAATGTGCAAATCTATGTGTTTTGCTTTGGCATGTTTTAGTGTATTGGTTACTAACTCTTGCGTTATTTGGTACAATTCTACCTTTATTTTTTCAGAAATAAGGTTAATGCGTTCTTTTGGATGCGCGGAGAACGATATTTCTACAGTTGCATTTTGGTCTATTCGTTTTAAATAGTCTTTTAATAGTGCTGAAAAATCGTCCTGAATAAACTTTTTTGGCGTTAAATCGTGCGATATTTCCCGAACCAGCTCATAAGTTTCATTAACTTGTAGCGCTACCTCTTTTTGCACCTCTTTATCCATGTTAGGACTGGATAACTGTAATTTTATCCCTGCTAAGTTGCCACCAATACTGTCATGCAACTGTTTTGCAATCCTAGAACGTTCTTGGTGCTGAGCATTTAATCCTGCTTTAGCCAAAGCCAGTTCTTGCTTATTCATTAGGGTTTTCATTCGCTGTTGACTCAATTCTTCTTGTTGTTGATTGAGTTTGCTTTGGGTTTGCAGTTTTTGATAGTACACTACCAACAGACCAATAATTGGAACCAAAACAGCCAAAAAACCATACAAAACCGCTTTTTTAATGGTGCGTTGCCGGTCCAATTCGTTCTCTTTTTGTAATTGTGTTTCCTTAAGTGCTAATATTTCATTTTCCTTTTGTACCGTTTCATATTGCACCTGTAATTCCTTAATCGTTTCTTTATTTTGTTGTTGTGCAAGTTCTTTATTTAAACGGACAAATTGAGTCATCAAAGCATACGCATTTTCAAAATCACCTTTTGCTTTGTAAGTTGCAATTAGTCCTTGAATGATATCTTTTTGCATTTCTAGGTTATTCCATTGTAGTGAGTTGGCGTACCCCATAGAGAGTACCATTTCTGCCACTTCATAGTTTTCTTGCTCTCTACTTAATTGACCATAGCGTAGAATGGCTTGGGTATACAAATCATAATACCGTTGCGCTATGCTCTTCTGCATTACTTGTTCAAAATTTAAATAAGCCAAATTAACTTCTTGGTTAAGGGCATGTATGTTTCCTAAGGTTAGCGTTGCCGCTAGATAAACTTTGCTATTCTGGTCATTAATAAGTTCTTGGGCTTTTACATAATAGTTTTTAGCTTTTTGCCTATTATCTTGTTGTAACTGTATATTACCCAAATAATAGTTTGCTTCCGCTAATATTTGTGGACTCTCACTGGTATCACAAAGCTGGGTGAACAGAGCAGCAGCTTTACCTATGCTGTCTTTTTTAAAATAAGATTTGCCTAAGCCAAGCTGTAATTCATGGCGTAGATCATAGTTTTTTTGCTTATTGGTTAAATTTAATCCATGAAAAAAAGCAGCCATAGCATCATCAAAAAAGCCTTTTTGTAGATTTCCATTACCCAGTAACAGTAAAGATTGTTGTTTAAAAGTGTTGTTTTTAGAAGTTTCTTTTAAAGAACCAAGACTTAGGGTGTCTAGTTTTTTTGCGTAGTATAAAACAGAGTCGCTGTTACCATGTTGTAAATGTAACTTGGCAATTTGTGTAAATAGCTGTGCCGTTTTATCTACATCAGTAGAAGCAGACAATGCCACAAATAGGGAGTCTGGCACCGTTTTAGGTTGATGCCCAAAGGCGGTAAAGTTAATTTGCCCTTGTGCCAGAAGCGAATTTTGTAGGATACAAATAAGAAGTACTTGTATTAAAAAAAATAGGTTGATTCGGTTTTGCATTATACAGTAAAGCTAAAGAACGGTAAATGTACTTTAAATTTTAGGGTAATGAATCCCTGCTTTCAGGGGTTCTCCGTAGTATTCAAAAACATAAGCTTAAAACTTAAACGATTTTACAGAAAAACATTTAGAAGCATTTAAAAATTTAAGTTTAGTGAATTAGTAAAGAAGTAAAAACCTTATTTAACTGATAGGCGTAAATAAGGTTTGATTCACAATTCTATCAGGTATATGTAAATAAATCTAATTTTAAGACTATACGCTTAGCGGTTAGCCTGTATTTTTTTAAGTTTATTGGAGCAAAATATCTTAAAACACTGAGCAATGACCAATTACGGAGCTTCAAGCAACTTTAATCATGGATTTCCTACCCCTGGACCACAATCCCCTACTGGGCAAGATGTGATGAACCATGTTTATTTTGTTTCTAATCAAGAGTGGAAGCAAATAAGGGAAGAAGAACAATTTGACTACATTGTTATTGGGAGTGGATTTTGCGGATTAGCCTTTGTAGAGCGTGTATTAAAGAATAATCCGTTTGCAAAAATTTTGCTTTTAGAGCGGGGAGGTTTTTTTCTTCCTGAACATTTTCAAGATTTGCCAGGTCCATATAAAAAAACGCTCGGAGGCTTAAGCGAGACCTTTCCATGGAGTTTATCTTTAGAAAGTACAAAAGGGGAGTACGTTTCTTGGCAGCATGGTATGGTTCCTTTTTTTGGAGGTCGGTCTACTTTATGGAGTGGTTGGTGCCCAAGGCCTACAAAAGATGAGTTGGTCAATTGGCCAGAAAAAGTAGTAGAAGTGTTAGAAGCGTATTACAAAGAAGCAGAAGCTTTAATGAATGTAGTACCCGCAGATCAAATTACCTCTACGAGTGATGAAAAACCCATTTTTAGGCATCTTCAACTAGGTATACAGCAATTACTACAAAATAATTTGGATGCTGTACCAGAACTTACACGTGCTATACCCGCTCCACTTGCCGTAAAAACAGCCAAAGAAAATGATGTAGATTTTTCCAAATTTTCTACCCCAAGTCGTTTGCTACAGCTCATAGAAAAACAAGAACTATTGCATGCTAAAGGTCAAGGAGCTAAACTTAAAGTGGCTACCAATTGCATTGTAAGCAGAATAATAGAACAAGGAAATACCGCTACTGCATTAGATACCTCTAGGGGTGTGCTCGCATTAAATAAAGCTAAGCTCATTTTAGCTATGGGTACGTTGCCGCCAACCACTTTATTACATAATTCTTTTCCTGCTCTAAAGAATATCGGCACTCGGTTTACGGCACACTTTATTAGTGCTATCGTGGCTCGTGTGCCTAAAAAGGATTATTCTTTTTACAAAGATTTGTGTAGATTAGAGATAGGGGCGTTTTATGTGGCTGGCGTAGAACCAAAATTAGACCACGAAGGACAATTTCATGTACAATTTACAGCCTTGGCAGATGCGGACCCAGAAATAAATGCAGAAGTAGCTTTAAGGAATATGCCAGATGTTGTTGCTACAGCATCTGAAGAACAATTGATGTCTAGCAAAGACCATGTAGTCTTTGTTTGTGCTGTATTGGGTGAGCTAGATTACAAGAATAGTAAAAACTCATTTTTAAAAAATAGGGGAACAGACCCTACCACCAATGTCACCCTGAATCTCAATCTTAATAAAAATGATAACAAGGTTTGGGATGCCATGGATAAAGCCACTTTTAATATGTTAGAAGATATATGTTCTCCTAAAGGTGCAAACCAAGTAGAATATTGGGATGCTGAACAAAATAAGTGGAAGAAAACCAGACCTAAAAAGAAAAAATACAGAGTAAGTGGTTTGGTACACGAAGCTTCTACCTTGTGGATGGGAACCGATTCGGAAAGTGTAGTAGGCTTAGATTATAGACCAAAAGGGGTAGAAAATGTTTACGTAACAGGTGCCAGCTTATGGCCTACAGGAGCTTCTTGGAATCCTACTTTAGCTATGGTAGCATTAACGCAACATTTGGCAGACAATCTAAGCAAAGATTAGCTTAGAATTGAACTGACCTAGGAATTTAAATACGCTAGTATACGTTTAAAGTGAATTTATAACGAAAACCCTTTCGAAAAATTTTCGTCATCGGTATTGTTGTTTAAAGTTCTGTTTTTTAGGAAATTGCGATAATTTGGAGCATTGTTTATTTTACGCTAGGTTACCTCTGCATAGCTGAAATTTGGTTTTATAGACCACACAAAGCTTTCTTTTTCTACATTTATCAAACACAACAACTTAACTATGTACTTTTTAGGATTGGATATCGGGAGTTCTTCTGTAAAGATTGCCTTAGTAGCTTCAGATACAGGTAAACAACTAGCCGTTGAACAAGAACCAAAGGAGGAGATGTCCATGGAAGCCCACCAAAAAGGATGGGCGGAACAAGACCCTAATCTATGGTGGCATTATGCCTGTCTGGGTATAAAATCCATACTAAAATCAACCAAGGTATCCCCAGAAACCATCAAAGGAATAGGTATTTCTTACCAAATGCATGGTTTAGTAGTGGTAGATGCCCAAGGTATTCCCTTACGTAAAGCCATTATTTGGTGTGACAGCAGGGCTGTAGAAATAGGAGAAGAGGCTTTGAAAAGTATAGGTCCTTCGTATTGCACGGAACATTTATTAAATAGTCCAGCAAATTTTACTGCATCTAAGCTAAAGTGGGTAAAAGATAATGAACCCGCTATTTTTGATAAAACGGCTAAGTTTTTACTTCCGGGAGATTACATCGCATTAAAGCTATCGGGAGAAAGTACTACCACAGTTTCTGGTTTATCAGAGGGTATTTTTTGGGATTTTAAACAAGATAGATTGTCAGAGGAGTTATTAACACATTATGGTTTTTCTAAAGAACAAATACCGAACATAGTACCCACTTTTGGCTTGCAAGGCGCAGTTTCAGCAAAAGGCGCAGAAGAAAGTGGACTTGTAGCAGGTACCCCTATTTTATACCGTGCTGGTGACCAGCCCAACAATGCCCTTAGTTTAAATGTGTTTAAGCCTGGAGAAGTCGCAGCTACATGTGGTACTTCTGGCGTTATGTATGGAGTTACATCTAATTTATCTGTAAAAGAATATGCTCGAGTAAACAACTTTGCACACGTAAATTACCAAAAATCAGCCCAAAAAAGTATTGGCAAGTTATTATGTATTAATGGAGCCGGAATTCAATACCGTTGGTTAAAAAATACCTTAGGTATTACGGATTATGAAACTATGAATGAGCTGGCGTCCACTGTAGCTGTGGGGTCAGATGGTATACAATGTATTCCTTTTGGTAACGGGGCAGAACGCATGTTAAAGAATAAAGATGTAGGTACACGCTGGGTCAATATCAATCTAAATAGGCATCAAAAAGCACATTTGTGCAGGGCAGCTTTGGAGGGTATCGCCTTTAGCTTTGTATATGGTTTTGAAATTATGCAAGCAGATGGCATTGAGCCAACGGTGATTAAAGCAGGGAATGACAACATGTTTCGTTCCAGAATTTTTGCAGAGACCATAGCTACACTTATAGGTCAAGAAATAGCGCTGTATAATACTACAGGAGCCATAGGTGCTGCACGTGCCTGCGTACTAAAAGAGGGGGATTACAATGCTTTTTCTGCTTATACTCAAAATGATTACGTAAAAACATATCACCCTAAAAAAGAAAAACAAGCCTACCAATTGGCATATAATAATTGGAAAAAAGAATTGAACCTGATTTTAAATACAATAGCATAAACAACATGGCAGTACTAGGAGATAAAGAATATTTTAAAGGCATAGGCCAAATACAGTTTGAAGGAAAAGAATCTGATAATCCTTTGGCATTTAAATTTTACAATCCGGAACAAGTTGTAGCGGGTAAAACCATGCGAGAGCATTTTAAATTTGCTATGGCGTATTGGCATACGTTATGTGGTACTGGGGGCGACCCATTTGGGCCTGGAACAAAAGATTTTCCTTGGAGTACAAGTAATGACCCGGTTGCAGCTGCCAGAGATAAAGCAGATGCCGCATTTGAGTTTGCTACCAAAATGGGTTTCGATTATTATTGTTTTCATGATTATGACTTGGTAGATGAAGGAAGCAGCTTGGCAGAGTCTGAAAAACGAGTGCAGGCAACCGTAGCGTATTTAAAGGAAAAAATGGAGGCTTCTGGCGTTAAATTGCTTTGGGGAACGGCCAATTTATTTTCTAATCCACGCTATATGAATGGTGCTGCGAGTAATCCTAATTTTGATGTAGTTGCATATGCTGGAGCACAATTAAAAATAGCGATAGATGCCACTATAGCTTTAGGTGGAGAAAACTATGTTTTCTGGGGTGGTAGAGAAGGGTATATGAGCCTTTTAAATACCAAAATGAAACTGGAACAGGATAATATTGGTAGGTTTATGCGGATGGCACGTGATTATGCCCGTAGCAATGGATTTACTGGAAACTTTTTTATTGAACCCAAACCCATGGAGCCTTCTAAACATCAGTACGATTTTGATAGCGCTACCTCTATTAACTTTATTCGTGAACAAGGATTAGAAAAAGACTTTAAATTGAATATAGAAGTGAACCATGCCACCCTTGCGCAACATACTTTTCAGCACGAATTGCAGGTGGCAGCAGATGCAGGCATGTTAGGAAGTATAGATGCCAACCGGGGAGATTACCAAAATGGTTGGGATACAGACCAGTTTCCTAATAACTTTTTAGAGACAGCAGAAGCCATGATGGTGTTGCTTAAATCTGGTGGTTTGCAAGGTGGTGGCGTTAATTTTGATGCAAAAACCCGTAGAAATTCCACAGATTTAGAAGACTTGTTTTTAGCCCATATTGGTGGGGCAGATACGTTTGCTAGAGGCCTGTTAATTGCGGATGCAGTCTTACAAAAATCTCCATTAGAAGGCTTACTTAACCAGCGATACGAATCTTTTGATAATGGTGCGGGAGCAGATTTTATTGCCGGAAAATTAAATTTAACAGATTTATATACTTACGCACAACAAAAAGGGGAACCACAACAAATAAGTGGCAAGCAAGAATTGTTTGAGAATATTTTAAATCAATATAGTTAAAAATTACCCAGATGGAATCTATTTTAGAAACTGCAGACTGGTGGGTATTAGGAGCCTATTTAGCCGCATTAATTGGGGTTGCCATCTGGGTGTTATTACAGGGTAATAAAATAAATTAATTGTAAAAATGTTCTTTGACTATGTTAATCTTATTTAGTTAACAATCTATTTTGTGCAGTTCGTCTAATAAATCCAAAAGTGTGTAAGTTATCTTATTTTATGGCGTTATGTAAATGTCCAAATCTTAGTATTAACCTAACCGCTTATAGCTTATGGATTTAAAACAACGATTAGAATCATGTAAAAAATGCCAAAACAGAGAATTTTCGGAATTTGGTATTGTGTGCTCTTTATCGGGTAGTAAACCCGATTTTAATAACAGTTGCGCAAGTTTTGCTTTAGACCCAAAACAAGCTCATAAAATGCATATGAGGCAGCAGTATGAGGTTGTAGCAAAGGAAGAAAATAAAAACCAAATTTGGGTAGTTATAGGTGTTGCTCTTATCGTCTTGAGAATCATATTCAGATTTTTAAGAGACTAGCAAATATCCTAATTACAAAAATATGCCACCTTTGGGTGGTTTTTTTTTAGCCCTGTTTTTAAAGCGATAAGAGTTTGCTATCAGAATTACATTGGAAAAGATGAGCTACTTTACGTTTTCTTTTAGGTAAGAAATCTTATGTAAAAACGTAATAACATTCTTATAACGTTTTAGAAAAATTCGCACTACTTTTTCCTAAAGAAATTTTCAGATTCAAGAAACCTACGTAAATTGGTGCACCGAACCAGACTTAGCCTAAAGGATGAAAAAGTTTACCTTAAAGGACATTGCCAAACATTTTAGTGTTTCTGTTTCTACTGCTTCTAAAGCCATTAATGACAGTCATGAAATTAGTGAGGAGCTTAAACAGCGCATACAACATTATGCCAAAGCCAACAATTACAGACCTAACCGTATTGCATTAAGTTTACTTAAAAAAAATACCAAAACATTGGGTGTGGTAGTACCAAGTATTCTTAATTATTTTTTTGCTCAAGTGTTTTATGGTATAGAAAAGGCGGCCAATGCAAGAGGCTACAATATTATAAGTTGCACTTCTGATGAATCCTTTGTAAAAGAACAACGTACTTTAGAATTATTCAGCACGGGAACGGTAGACGGTTTAATCCTGTCGTTGGCAGAAGAAACACAATCTAAAGAAGATTATGAGCATGTACGTAATTTTATGAGCTATCAAATTCCTTTGGTAATGTTTGATCGTGTATGCGATGAAATTCAGTGCGATAAAGTTGTAGTAGACGATGAAGAAGCCGGCTTTAACATAGCAGAATTTTTGTTTGATACCGGTTGTAAAAAAATAGCCATTGTGTCTTCTATCTCTAATTCCAGTGTTGGTAAATTACGAATAGCAGGCTTTAAAAAATCCTTAGCCCAAAGAGGATTAGTTTATGAGGATAAGCTTAATGTTAAGGTGGGTAAAGAGGACGATTTACAATTACTACTTACACTGCTTTTAGCATCCAAAGAGGTGGACGGTATTATCGCCTTAGATGAGATGACAGCGGTAGACGTGCTCAATATTTGCAAGCAAAAGAAGATTAAGGTACCAGAAGAGTTGGCCATAGTAGGTTTTACTAATGGTAAACTCTCTAAGTATGTATCTCCATCATTGACAATGGTCAGTCAACACGGAAAATATATTGGAGAAACTTCTGCAAATATGTTAATAGACCGTATTGAGCAGGTAGATAAAGAACTGCCCTATACTACTAAATTGGTAAAAACTAGTATAATTCCTAGGGAATCCACATTGCCCTTGCCAGAATAGTTACCCCATAAATTAAGGAACTTTTGGCCATTTTTCTGCTTTGTAGACTTTAACTTTACTAAGATTAAAAGCGATAAAGAATGAATTGGGTATTGTTGATTATTGCAGGTTTGTTTGAGGTTCTTTTTGTCTTTTGTTTAGGAAAAGCCAAAGAGAGTACAGGCAATACCATGTATTTGTGGTACACTGCATTTACATTAAGTTTAACCTTAAGCATGTCTTTGATGATTAAGGTAACTAAAACTTTACCTATGGGTACAGCATATGCGGTATGGACTGGTATCGGCGCAGTAGGTTCTGTAGCCCTAGGAATTTTGGTTTTTAAAGAACCTGCAACTTTTTGGCGATTGTTATTCTTAACCACACTTATTGGTTCTATTATTGGCTTAAAGGTAGTTTCGCATTAATTTAAAATTAGAAATAATAGGTATTTCTTTGGTTTGTAGTAATTTAGAAGAAGACAGAACACGTACATCCAATTTAAACCACAACACCATGAAATCCTTTCAGCTTTATACTTTGCTAATTTGCATTTGTGTATACCCTTATACATTTACCTATGGGCAAAACATTAACCCCACGATGGAGTTGAAAACCGAAGGACTCCATTTTGCCGCATTCTACGATTTAATTTTTCATGGCGAATTTGAGGAAGTAGAGATGCAAGCAGAAGATATGGTATTTCCTTTTTTATTAAAGCAATATTTACTTACTGCAGGTGTGCAATGCAAAGCACAGCTACCTAAGAATAAGGTAGAAATAATGGAAGATTATTGTATTAAGGCAGAGGAAACCATTTTTGCAAATGGTGAAAGAAGTACGCGTTGTATCACTTGGGGTCAAAGGGGTACGGATATCTTTGCTAGACCAGAACTATACGCTGCTTTTACAGATTTGGAATATCGCGTTAGCCAGAAAGGAATTCAAACCTTTTTAACTCTGGTAAGAGATAAAAATGGTATAGGTCATTCTGTAGATAGGATGCATAAGGTTAATGGAATTAAGGAGGATATGGCGAATTTTTTTATGCTGAATGCATGTGCCAATTCTGCCATTAGACGGTTTGAAGATAATCTTAGGCTGTTTGCTTTGGGGCAGCCGGGAATAAAAATGAATACCGTAAGTAAGTTTACTAAAATGAAGAAGAATGGAGGGCCCATTGGAGAACAAAATCTCACCAAATTATTAGATGATTTGATTATAGACCAAGCGAGAACTTGGATGATGAATAGGTACATTGCAGGTAGTGTCTCTAAGCTGGTGCAATACCAAAAAGATGGACAAGGTAGACCTATTAGTGTTCGTGCAGATTATAGTTTTAAGGGTTTTGGTAATGGTAAAGGATGGGTGCAAGTAAATTTTGAAAATGGTTTACCTAAATGCATTTATTTCTATGATTTTCCAGAAAATTGTAAAACCCCAAGCGGTAGCATTGTAGCTAGTTATGCTGCTGGTAATTACGCACAGTAGTCCATTTAGTTAACTATTCTAAGTTTAAAAATCATTTCTACAATCTAAGAGAAAACTGTATTTTGGGTGTTTTTCTAATTTTAGGACTAATTTTTAACTAAAGTTACCCCATGTCTTTTTACAGTAAAATGGCCAAAGTAGGCACCAAGTTCGTACCAAAACACAAGTTATTTAAATACGGTTTTAATTGGTCTCCCATGTACAAGCGCAGTACTGCAAAAATTGTGGCAATAGAACCAGACTTATCGTACATAAAAATAAAATTACCTATAAGTTATAAGAATCGTAATTATGCCAATTCTATTTTTGGTGGTAGTATGTTTGCTGCGGTTGATCCCATCCCAATGGTGCAATTAATCAATATTTTAGGGGATAATTATGTAGTGTGGGATAAAGCAGCACAAATAAGATTTAAACGGCCTGCCAAACAACATTTGTATGCAGATTTTAGGGTGAATAAGGCAGAAATACAACAAATACAAGCAGATGTTGCGGCTAATAACGAAATAGAAATCAGTAAGACTACCTATCTGACCAATGAGGATGGAACTACAATTTTTTGTGAAGTAGATAAAACTATATACATCGCCAAAAAATCCTTCTACAAAGAAAAATTGGCCCGTAGAAAACAACAAAAATAGACTTTTTAAAACTGAACTATCAAGGTTACGTTAAAAGCAGGTTTAAAATCTAAACAATTGGTTAGTTTTGTACTTTAATACAATTTAAGGTAAAGTATGGCTAATAAAATAAAACTCGATATCGTTTCTGATGTGGTATGCCCTTGGTGTACTATTGGATATAAGCGAATAGAAAAAGCGATGGAAGAATTGGGCGTTGCCGATAAATTTGAAATAGAATGGCAACCGTTTGAACTAAATCCACATATGCCCAAAGAAGGTGAAAATATAATAGACCATATTACTAATAAATACGGTTCTACTTTAGAACAACAGCGAGAGTCTCAAAGACATATGACAGAGGCTGGTGCAGAGCTTGGTTTTACGTTTGATTATTTTGATGAAATGCGTATGGTAAACACTTTGGATGCACATGTGTTGTTAGAATACGCACATAAATTTGATAAACAGACCGAATTAAAAATGCGCTTAACCAAGGCGTTCTTTAGTGAACGCAAAGACGTATCTGATAGAGCCGTATTAAAAGAAGCTTTAGAAGATGTGGGTTTAAATGCCGAAGAAGCTTTAGCTACTTTGGAAGGAGATAAGGTGCGTTATGAAGTAAAAAATAAAGAAACCTATTGGCATGGTCTCGGGGTAAGCTCAGTACCTACATTTGTATTTGATAAAAAAAGTGGGGTTACAGGAGCCCAACCGGTGGAAGTATTTAAACAGGTATTGCAAGATGTGATTGAAAAGAAACAGAAACAACAATAAAAAATTAAAGCCTTTTACACACTTGTAAAAGGCTTTTTTGTATGTTGTACCATTTGATCGGAAGAACCTTGGAGAAAATACACGTTTTAGATTATAAGCTAGTTATTTTAAAGGGTACAATGCCATACCTCTGAAAAAGTGTTTTTGGCACGGATAATGGAAAAGTAATACGCTTTTATGAGAATACCTAAGGCGTTATTTAAAGCGCATTTTACACAGAAAAAGAAGAGTGTATATTTTGTAGGATATTTCACATTATTGTAGGATTGTTACCAAATAATTCTAACGGTTGTAATAAATTCGCACTCCTTAAAAACAGACTTACTTATGGGATTCCAAATAGAATGGAGAACTAATAGTGTTTACGTAAAGCATTTTAAACAGTTAAAAATTGCGGATATTAGAACTACAGACAATATCTTATATCAAGACCCAAGATTTGCTCACGTTGCTGCCCAAATTTATGATTTTACTGAAGCGGATAATCAGATAGAAGATTACAGTAAGGTAAGCGAAATTGTGGGATTTGATTTGGGTGCGACTTTTTGGAAAAGACATATGAAAGTGGCAGTGGTTTCCACCGATAAGGGAATAGAAAAACTGATTGATATTTATAGAGAAGGCATGTTAAACACCAATTGGAAGGTGGGTCTTTTTGCGACCCTAGAAGAGGCTGAAGCTTGGTGCGAACGAGAATAATCCTAACGTTATATTAGCATTCTTGTAAACTAGTTTCTTTATTTTTACTTTTAAATAGTTACTTTATTATTAGAATATAAAGCTTAGTACCCCAATCTTTAAGCCTTTATCCATGAATAATTTATGTACCGTGTATTGCGATTCATCTGTAATAGATAGAGTTCCCGTTTTAATACAACAGTATTTTCCTAAAGCGAAGTGGCAGGTAGAAGAAAATGAGGCGCATAGCGTGTTCACCTTTGCGCAGAAACATGGTTTTTTTAAAGGAAAGTCCAATTTTAAAATATCTGTCAGAGAACGTAATGCAGACCTTAGTTTAGAAAAGGATACCTCTTTGCTAGCCACAAACCTAAAAGGAATGCTAGGATATATAAGCACGTTTCCTGTTAAATATCCTGCAGCAGTAGACCAATTGCAAGAAACAATACCTAGAATGGTTTCAGAAGTGGCAATTTTGGCAGATGTAGAAAATTCTTCAGCCTTAAAACAGTTAGTAGATATGCTTACTACAGCTACAGATGGGTTTGTTTTTGCACAACAAAAGGGTTTTGTAGGTGTGGCAGAATACCCACATTTCCTGAATGGTGATTACAAGGTGATTTTAGATGTACATGGTGCTTCTGAAATACATAAAGACCTGGGCGTTTTTGTTGCTTTAGATAGTCAGCCAGAAATAACTTTATTGCCAGACCAGATAGCGCGTAAACAAAGAAATATAGCGTACATAAAGAAACTTGGTTTAAAAACTATAGACCATTTACCTGCAGTAGAATCAGAAACAGAAGTTCAATTAAGAAGCGCAGAAGAAATTGCGTATAGAGCAATATGTTTGGCTATTATAAATTTAGTGGCTTTTGATAGTATAACGGGAGATAGGGCATTGCAAATGATACGGGAATATAACTTGGAAGGTAAAATTACCCCTGATGAACTTACGTTTTTAAATAAACCTACAGCACAAGCCAAAACGCAAATGACGTGGCGGTGCGAGGGTATCTGGACATTGTGTTGGGCCTTAGGTATTGTAGAAGAGTTGGGTGATGCCAATCAGTTGGCAGATTTAAATAAAATTCCACAAGAAGCGTATCCCATTGTTCCTAAAAGGCATCCAGATACATTTGTACAGAAACATACGACGGTTAGGAGTGCAAAAGAAATTTTAGACCAGAACGATTTATACTACAGATTGAACTGGGCTTGTGTAGACGCTAGGATAAACAACAAAACAATATCAGAAGTAAATCCAAGTCTTTGTTATGAACGGCAGTATGCATTAAACTGGCTCATTACATACATGGACCTGGGCTGGGATGATGTTTCTTGTGATACCTAGCTAATAACCCTTGTAATTTTAGGATATATTTAAGTGGTAAAGTAATTTACAGCTAGTATTTTGTGCTTCTAATCCATTTGAAAACAATATTTTACCACTATGAGAAATGTTTTGGGTCTATTCCTTATTTTAATCAGTACAAGCGTAACTTTACAGGCACAGACGAAACAAGACAGTATTGAAATTAAACAAGTAGCCCTAGATTATTTGGTGTCACAGCACACAGTAAAGCCAGAATTGTTTGAACGCTCGGCGCACCCCAGAATGGTAAAGCGAACGTTTTGGAAAAATAGGATAGCTAATAAAGAATACTTAAGAGAAACGTTTAAAGATGGGATGGTTTTATTAGCAGAAACCTACAACGTAAAAGGAGATAAATTTCCAGAAAACCCAACAAAGGAAGTCGTATTATTAGATGTTTATGATAAGGTAGCATCCGTAAAGTTGGTTGCAGACGAATGGATTGATTATATGCATATTGTCAAGTTAAATGGCGAATGGCAAATTGTGAATGTGCTATGGCAATTTAAAGATGGTAGCTTGCATTAGCTGTATGATTGCTACTATGTGGTTATAAAGATGATGAATTTATGTACTACAATCTAGTTGTTTGCAATTACAGGTTCTTCTAATTTTAAGAATGATATAGCTAAACTTATTTTAAGTTTAAGTAGAAGTACAGTAGTGTATCTCGCATATTTATAACTAACCGTTTGTTAATAATGAGTGGTTGGCATCGTCCTGAAATAGGTTGACTAAAAAAGTTATCATATTTAGCAATCTATGGAAGAATCAAAAAAACCACCCTGTCGAAAAAAGAA
>NZ_SWKK01000026.1 GCF_005144745.1 Flavobacterium sp. ASW18X
TAAAATAAGCTACAGTTCTAACACGAAGCAGTTTAGTTTTTAGTTAATTTATTCAGTTTGTGGGAACCCCGGCTTTTAGCCGGGGTTTTTTAGTTTTAATCGGTATTAAAATTTACTGCTTTGCCCTCTATCCCTTGTAAATGCTTTAAATTGCGGTGCTAATAGCATTTTTTATCGCATGAAGTCTCAAAACCAAAGTCGCCATTCTTTGCAAATTTTCGTATTAGGGGCAGCATTTATTTTAAACGTTTGTACCACATTGGCGCAGAATCAAATGCCCAAGGTAGTTGGTGGCACCTTAGAACGATTAGAGAATTTTAAGTCAGAATACGTCACAGCAAGAAATGTAGATATCTGGTTGCCAAAAGGCTACTCAAATAAGAATAAATATGCAGTGCTTTATATGCATGATGGTCAGATGTTGTATGATGCAGATATGGCATGGAATAAACAAACTTGGAATGTAGATGATATTGCATCAGAACTATTAAAAGAGAATAAGGTAAAACCATTTATTGTGGTGGGCATTCATAATGGGGGTGCCACTAGGCACCCAGATTATTTCCCTCAAAAGCCTTATCAATCGCTAAGCATTGCAGAAAAAGATACCGTTACGGCACAATTAAAGGCGTCTACTCACGTAAAATCTGGAGACTTCACTCCCAATTCAGATAATTATTTAAAGTTTCTTGTAAAAGAATTGAAACCCTATATTGACCAAAAATTTTCGGTAAAAACCAATAGAAAAAACACCTTTATTGCCGGTAGTAGTATGGGTGGATTAATTTCTATGTATGCTATAAGTGAGTATCCTAAAGTATTTGGTGGGGCCATCTGCATGTCTACCCATTGGGTAGGGACGTTCAATTTGGATAATAATCCCATGCCAAGTGCTTTTTTATCCTATTTAAAAGAAAATCTTCCTAATCCTAGAAAGCATAAAATTTATTTTGATTGTGGCGATAAAACTTTAGATGCCTTGTATCCAGAAATACAAGCCAAAGTAGATGTAGTGATGAAACAACATGGCTATAAATCGAAAAACTGGCAAACCCGTTACTTTCCGGGAGAAAATCATAGCGAAGATGCATGGCAAAACCGTTTTTCAATTCCATTGAAGTTTATGTTAGGAACAAACGAGAAGAATTAGTTTGGTTCAGCTTGGTGTTGTCGGTTTAGAATAATACGGTAAAATGGTTTAAATATATAAGGCATGAAGCATACCATATCCACAATAACTAAGACGGAATATAGCCAAGTGGTAAGGGTGTGGGAAGCCGCTGTTAGGGCTACCCACCATTTTCTAAAAGAGGAAGATATCGCTTATTTTAAGCCATTAATTTTAAATACTTATTTAGATGCTGTTGAGGTAAGCTGTGTTAGAAACAGTCAGAATGTAATACTAGGGTTTTCGGGAGTTGCAGCTGATGGCATAGAAATGTTATTTGTGCATCCAGAATATCATGGGCAAGGCATAGGTAAAGCTTTACTTACACATGCAATTACGTATTTCAAGGCAACTAAAGTTGATGTAAATGAACAAAACCCCCAGGCGGTAGGTTTTTATGAAAAATTTGGATTCAAAACTGTGAAAAGGTCGCCCTTAGATGCCTCGGGAAAACCTTATCCCATATTACATATGGAATTAAAGTAAACAAAGCATGCTTTGGAGAGAAACATGAGAATTACAAAACAGCTATGCAATCATTATTGATATGAATCTTAACCAAATAACGGTCCCTTCTTTAGATTTAAATAAGTCCATTCCCTTCTACAAAGTGCTAGGATTAGAGTTAATTGTAAAAGCTCTTCCGCATTATGCCCGATTTGTCTGTCCAGTTGGCAATGCCACATTTTCATTGCATTTAGTAACGGAATTGCCAAAAGGAGAAGGGGTGTATGTTTATTTTGAGTGTGATGATTTAGAGGCTAAGGTGACTAGTCTAATAAACAAAGGTTTCGTTTTTGATGTAGCGCCAGTAGACCAATCTTGGTTGTGGAGAGAAGCGCGTCTTAAAGATGTAGATGGCAACCAAATAATTCTCTACTATGCAGGTGAAAATAGGATAAATCCACCATGGAAAATCACAGAGTAAAAGAATAACGCCTAGCTTAAAAAGTTAAGCAACAGTGTTCAATGAAACCCATCAACTTTTATTAAAGCGAGTTGCGTAAGATGACATTGGTCGTATTTGGTTTTTGTTCCATTTTACCAGTCAATATCATATTGGCAGTATCTACCCCCATTTTTTTAAAGTCTGTAGAAATTACCGTTATACCACCATCCAACACTTCTTTTGTAGTGGTATCGTTGTAGCTAATAAGTCCCACTTGGTTACCTAATTGCCATCCGTTACTACGGGTAAGTTTAATAATATCTACCAAATCCCGGTCATACGCATCTATGGTTATGTACAAATTGCCAGCTTCAAAAGCTACAGGATCAACCCTATGGTGTATTTCTGATTTTAATTGATAATCCTTGCAAAACTTTTTAAAACCAGAGGTAATAAACGGGGCATGAGGTGCATTTTCATGGGTAATAAGAATATAGCGCTGATACTTTTGTACTAATTCTAGATTGTCCTTGAGGGCGTTGTAAATATCATTCTGAAAATCTTGAAAAATCATACCAGAATCTTTAGAAGCAGAAGACTCCTGCTTATCAATGAGAATAACTTTTTCTTCTGGAAGTTTTTTCAAAGTTTCTTTTAGGAGCTTAGCATCGTCCAAATAGGTAGTGATAACAAAATGACTATAGTTTTTAGCATTTTGTGCTATAAGGTTTGCAAATACCTGTGGATTTTGATGATGAAAAAATAAGTCAACCTTGGCTTTACTACCCAGCTTTAATCGCATAGAATTGTACAAATCTTCCTTAAAGGGGGTAAACTTATCCAATAGAAGAAATATGCTATACTCTTGTTCTGCAACTACATCGGTAACAAAGTAGCCAATTTTGTCAACTGCTCTCACAATCCCTTTTTCACTTAAATAGGCAAGTGCTTTAAATACGGTTTCTCTACTAAAGCTAAACTCCTTAGATAATTTGTTTACAGAAGGCAGTTTTTGATTCATACCCAATTTGCCATCCTGTATCTGTTTGGTAATAGCCTCTGCTAGCCTAAGATATTTGGGTTTTTTAGAGTCAGATTCTAGTGTAATGTCTACCATGTAAACGTTGGGATTGCTTAGCCATTATGGACTTCAAAAATAAGAGTAAAAGATGATAATGCTTTTTAAGACCTTTTGAAACAAAAACTAAATTGATATATCTCTTCTGTACTGAAGAATATTAAAATAAATGGTTTAATTATTGACACTTATTTGTTTTTAGTTTTGAATTGATACAAATATAGCATTTATTTGTATTAAAACCAGACTAGACCAGACCAGATTAATTAAATAGGCTAGCCTTATACCTTAAACCATGACAACCTTAGACTACGTAGTTATTTTCGTATTTACCTTTTTGGTAGTCCTTGCCGGTATTTCCTTTGGTAAAAGTGGCAAGGACATGAAAAGCTATTTTGCCGCAGGAGGTGCTGTGCCTTGGTCTATAAGTGGACTTTCTTTGTATATGAGTTTCTTCTCTGCAGGAACCTTTGTAGTTTGGGGTTCAATTGCCTATAAAATGGGTTGGGTGGCTATAACCATACAATCCTTAATGTGTCTGGGAGGTTTTTTAGTAGCGTATTTTATAGCTCCTAAATGGCGTAAAACAAATGTTTTAACCGCTGCAGAATTTGTACGTAGAAGATTAGGAGAACGCACGCAAAAACTCTACACCTTAATTATTCTAATACTTTCTCTGGCATATACGGGAGCTTTTCTTTATCCAGTAGCAAAAATTGTTTCAGTTTCTACCAATTGGCCTATTAATGCATGTATTATTGGTTTGGGCTTGCTGGTACTATTGTATACGGTAGTGGGCGGACTAT
Source organism: Flavobacterium sp. ASW18X (assembly GCF_005144745.1). Lineage (GTDB taxonomy): Bacteria > Bacteroidota > Bacteroidia > Flavobacteriales > Flavobacteriaceae > Croceivirga. The sequence continues at coordinate 3,942 of NZ_SWKK01000026.1, forward strand.
GGGCAGTGATTATTACAGATGTATTACAATTTGTAATACTAACTGTAGTAGTAGCCATAGTAGTAATCCTAGCCTTAAATAATGTGGGCGGTATTAGCGGTTTTATAGCTAAAGCGCCAGAGGATTTTTGGAGTTTAACTGGGGGTGAGTATAGTTGGAAGTTCATGTTGGCATTTGCCGTTTATAATACCGTATTTATTGGGGGTAATTGGGCGTATGTGCAACGTTATACTAGTGTAAAAACGCCAAAAGATGCCAAAAAAGTAGGGTTAACATTTGGTTGGTTGTATTTGGTGAGTCCTTTAGTGTGGATGCTTCCACCTATGATTTACAGAATTATAAATCCCAATTTAGAAGGTGGTTTGGGGGCAGAAGAAGCCTATATGCTTATGTGCAAAGAGGTGTTGCCCATGGGGATGTTAGGCCTAATGCTTGGCGGTATGGTATTTGCCACCGCAAGTAGTGTAAATACGACCCTAAATTTGGCAGCGTCTATCATCACTAATGATGTGTTTAAACCATGGAAACCCAATACTAGTGATAAACAATTAATGTCAGTAGCTAAAATTTCTACCTTGTTGTTTGGGTTGGGTACTATTGCAGTAGCTTTGTTGGTTCCCTCTCTAGGTGGCATTGTAAATGTAGTTTTGAGTGTCGGAGCGGTAACAGGCTGTTCCTTGTATGGTCCACCCATCTGGGCACTATTCTCTAAACGTGTTACAGGCAGGGCGGTTTTGGCCATCACTTTGATAAGTTTAGCCCTAAATATACTGGTGTTACTAATTTCCCCTTTAAATAGAGCTAATGAAATGCTTTTAGGGGCTGTACTGCCGTTTCTACTGCTGGGTTTGTATGAAGGATACCTTGTTCAAAAAGGTAAAAAGACAAGTCTGGAGTATAAAAATTACCAACTACTAAAAGAGAAGAATACCCTTGTAACCGAATCAAATTCAGGTCAAAACGAATTTGGACTCAAAATATTAGGCAATACGCTAGCTGCGGTAGGTTTTTTAATTGTGGTTCTGGCATTTTTTGGAAATAATAGTGCTGTGTTAATAGCGTGCATGGGCGTATTAATATTGGTAGTTGCTGCACTCATACATCCTTCAGTTAAAATTATTAGCAAAGCATAATAACATGATAAAAGAAAAAGCAACAGCTTCTAGAAAAACAAAACAGGTAGCGCTAACAACCCAATTTGCTGTGGTAGGCGGCGGTCTTTCTGGTGTGTGTGCAGCGATAACGGCCGCACGTTCTGGAATTAAAGTGGTGCTATTACAAGATAGACCAGTGCTCGGGGGTAATGCTTCTTCAGAGGTTCGTTTATGGAGTCTGGGAGCTACCTCTCATATGGGGAATAATAATAGATGGAGTAGGGAAGGTGGTTTAATTAACGAGATTCTATTAGATAATTTAAAGCGAAATAAAGAGGGTAACCTCTTGATTTTTGATACCATTTTACTGGAAAAGGTATACAATGAGGAAAACATTACCTTAATACTAAATACAGCGGTTTATCAGGTAGATAAAACGGGAGATACTAAAATAGCTTCCGTTACAGGGTTTTGCAGCCAAAATTCTACCACCTATACGGTTAGCGCACCCATATTTTGCGATGCTTCTGGAGATGGTATAGTGGCCTTTATGGCAGGAGCCTCTTTTAGAATGGGTGCAGAGGATAAAGAGGAGTTTGATGAAGGTTTTGCGCCAAACATAAACGATTACGGTAACCTTCTAGGGCATTCTTTATATTTCTACACAAAGAATACAGACAAGCCGGTAGCGTATACACCACCGTCTTTTGCAATTACCAATGCTAACGAGCTGCCGCGAATTAAAAACTACACCTTGGGTGACCATGGTTGTCAGTTGTGGTGGGTAGAATATGGTGGGCGATTAGATACCATACACCAATCAGAAGATATCAAATTTCAACTTTGGAAAGTGGTTTATGGAATTTGGGACTATATAAAAAATAGTGGTGAATTTCCAGAGGCTGCCAACCAAACTTTAGAATGGGTAGGTACCATTCCTGGAAAACGAGAAAGTAGAAGATTTGAGGGTGATTTTATGTTGTCCCAAAAGGATGTGGTAGCGCAAAGAGATTATGAAGATGCGGTAACTATTGGTGGTTGGGCATTAGATTTGCACCCTGCAGATGGGGTGTACTCCAAGCATAGCTCGTGTACACAATGGCATAGTAAAGGGGTTTATACCATTCCTTATCGTAGTTATTACGCCAAGGATTTAGATAACCTGTTTTTGGCGGGTAGAATCATCAGTGCTACCCATGTTGCTTTTGGTTCTTCTAGGGTTATGCTTACCTGTGCCCATGGAGGACAAGCGGTAGGTAAAGCGGCAGCTCTAAGTTTGGAAAAAAAATGCACGCCAAAAGAGATTTATACCAAGGGTTATGTTGCGGAATTACAACTAAGACTCAATAGAGATGGTCAAGGAATTCCCAGAGTTGCAATTGTAGATAAGGACGATAAAATACAAAGCGCACAACTCAAGGCATCTTCCACCTTACAATTGCAAGGATTTAGACCTAATAGTGAATGGCAACATTTGATTTTTAGCACGGCCCAATTGCTACCCTTGCAAGCCAATACTTTATATAACTTTTCCATTACGGTTGATGCCTTAGAAAAAACAGTGCTACACGTCGTTTTCAAAATTAGTGGAAGCACTAAGCATTTTACACCAGATGTAATCGTAGAAGAACAGCAAATTAGTTTAGAAAAAGGGCAGCAATGTATTCATTTTTCGAATCTTAATAAGTTGCCAGATGCTACTTATACGTATCTCTGTTTTATGAAGAATGATAAAGTACGGCTACAACTTTCTGACGATAGAATAACTGGCGTGATGACGGTTCAAAATAAAATAAACAAAGCAGTATCTAATTACGGTAGGCAAGACCCGCCAGCAGGGATAGCAATAGATAGCTTTGAGTTTTGGACGCCAGAGCGTAGGCCAAAGGGTAAGAATTTAGCCCTTTCTTGGGATAAAGCCTTACGTGTTTTTGAAACACGAAATTTAAAAGATGTAAGTAATAGGCCAGAACCAACAGGGGAAACTCATGCTTGGGTAGCTTCTTGGGAAGATGAGCAGCCGCAAGTAACTATTAGTTGGCCATCACCAGAGAAGATTCATGAACTACGCTTGTATTTTGATTGTGATTATGATCACGCCTTAGAGTCCGTTTTAATGCAGCATCCAGAAAGTGAAATTCCCTTTGTAGTTAGTGATTATACCATCTTTGATGGTAATGGCAACTTGCTTAAAAAGGTTGCAGGTAATCATCAAGGTATGAACATACATATTTGGAAAAGCGGTATAACAACAGATACGCTTGTTATAAAATTTAAACAAAGTAATGCTACTATTCCTGTGTCTTTATTTAAGATATGGGCTAGGTAAACATTGGTTATGCAGAAAAAATGTGTTTTAAATAAGTCCGCTAGAATGGTTAAGCAATTTGTAATTTTTAGTTGCTTGGTATTTGTGCTTTTGGCATGTAAAAAGATAAAAGAAAATACAAAGGAAACAGCTAAGCCTAACATTGTCTGGATACTCTTAGAAGACTGGAGCCCAGATTTATCTTGTTATGGAACCAAAGGAATCCATACCCCTTTTACAGACCAATTAGCCGCAGAGGGCGTGCGGTATACTAATGCATTTTGTACAGCACCAGTGTGTTCTACATCGCGCTCGGCAATGATAACGGGTTACCACCAAAATTATATTGGCGCTCAAATGCATCGTACTGTGAAGGAAGATAAAAAGCTTTTACCACAGGGTATTACGCCTATACCTGTTTTGTTGCAGAAGGCGGGCTACCATACAGCCCTGATGAGGTCAAACAAAACCGATACTAATTTTAGAGATGCCTTGGGTTTTCAGTCTGATGATTGGGACAACCGTAAGGATAATCAGCCATTTTTTGCGCAAATCACGCTTACCGGAACGCATAGAAGGTGGCGTAGAGATGCTGATAACCCAATACCGATAGATTCAGTAGAACTTCCTCCCTATTACGTAGACACGCCATTTGCAAGACGCGATTGGGCAAATGGCTTGGAGCAAATGCAGTTATGTGATAAGGAAGTCGGAGAGATATTGCAACGATTAGAGGATGAAAACCTAACAGAAAATACATTAGTAATTTTAATCGGGGATAATGGCAGATGTCACATACGTGGCAAGCAGTTTTTGTACGACCCCGGTATTCAAGTGCCACTTATCGTGAGGTGGCCTGCGAAAATTAAGAAGGGTTCTGTAAAAAAAGAATTAGTACAAACGCTAGATATTACCGCCACTATTTTAGATGTGGCCGGTATAAAACCTGCTAGGCCCCTACATGGCACTTCGCTTTTAGACCAGAAAAGAAAGGAAAGGTCTTACATCTTCGCTGCAAGAGACAGAATGGGTAAAACACATGATGCTATGCGCACCATTCGTTCTAAAAAATATAAACTAATACACAATTTAATGCCAGAAAGGGCTTGGTTGCAGTATAGCGGTTATAAGGAAGATAACTACCCCATGTTGGCAGAAATGAGCGTATTGTATTTAGAAGGAAAGTTAAATGCAGACCAAGCAAAGTTCTTTGCACCAACCAAGCCAGAATATGAGTTGTACGATATTCAAAAAGACCCATACGAACTGCAAAATCTTGCAGATGATAAAGGATATGCGGATATAAAAACGCAATTGCTAACCGATTTAGAGTTATGGCGAAAGGAAATTAAGGATGAAGGAGTTACAGAAGAATTTAGAAACGGTGGATTATCGGCAAACTATCCTACAAGAACTTTAGAGGAGTGGAGAGCGCGTTATAATGCATGGAAACCCTATGTAAATAGAGCACCAGATAAAGCGGTAAGCCACCCTTTTTCTGCCATAGAACAATAGACTAAAAATGACGACCAAAATACAGACTGCAAAAAATATTATCTTGTTTTTATACTTGTTTTGGATAGGTTTACCCACAACCCTAAAAGCACAAGAAGAAGACCAGATTTCTTTAAATGGCGATTGGAAGTTTTACGCCATTTACGGCGAAGGCTCTAATTATTTAAATATAAGAGAAACGGAACAAGACATCGTTTTAGATAATACCAATAGCAACGTAGAAGTTTTTGGGAATTGGATAATAAAAACCAAAGGAGAACGGGCATCTACTTTTTACGGTGAAAATTATTTGCAGCATAATTATGCCTTAACCGAAATAAATGGAGGTAATAAAACAGATAGCAGTTATGTAAGGTATTACCCAAAGTTTAAAAAATCTGGGTATTATGAGGTCTTTACGCAATTTCCATTTTCATCGCATTTAACCACCCAGTATAGTATTAAGCATGCAAAAGGGGCAACTACTAAATATATAAGTCAGCGTACATATTGTGGAGAGTGGGTGAGTCTAGGTATTTATAATTTTAACAGTACTGAGGATAATTATGTGGAACTTTCCGCTATCGTAAGTGGCGCTGTGGCGGCAGATGCTATTTTGTTTAGAAAAATACCTAAAGAAAAATACCTAAAGGCAAAACAAGAACCTTCTTTGGTTTACAAAACCATGTATGACGATTCCGACTGGGTTAAGGTAAAAGTGCCAGGACATTGGGGAACTAATAATGCATATTCTAATTACACGGGAAAGGGTTGGTATCGCCGCTCAATAGCATTACCAAAAGGATGGCAGCAAAAAAAGGAAGACCGGTACTATTTAAAGTTTGAAGGGGTGTACCATCTGTCTAAAATATACCTAAATGGCCAATATGTGGGGATGAATAGAGGCGGATTCACTCCATTTGAATTTGATGTAACCCCATATTTAAATTTTAATGGCGAAAATATCCTTGCCGTAGAAGCAGATAATACCGCTGTAGTGGGCGCAACTTGGAACTGGGGTGGCATTATTAGACCCGTAACACTCACAAGAAAAAATTGTATTAGAATTGCTTCTCAATACTTACATGCAGAACCAAATCTAGAAACTGGAGACGCTGCAGTAAACATTAAAGTAAAATTGCAGAATACCTCTAAAGATTCCCGGAGCATCACACTAAAAACAAAATTGTTTAAAAAAGGGGAAATTGCAGAGATGGTACGTACCGTTACGTTAAGAGCCAATAGTACGGAAACGGTAGCGATGCAAACTTTGTTGCCAAAGAATAAGGTGGAGTTGTGGCATTTTGACCATCCTGTTCTGTATGATTTTAAGACCGAAATAGTAGAGGATTCTAAAATGATAGATGCTAAGGAAGACTATTTTGGTATTCGTAAAGTAGAATTAACAGCATCTAGCATGTTGTTCAATGGAGAGCCAGTTAGGTTAGCAGGTTTTAATAGAGTGAGTGAAAGTCGATTTTGGGGCTCTTCTGAACCTAAATCGGTATTGCTAAAAGACGTGCATTTAATGAAAGAAGCTGGCGCTAATTTTATGCGTATTATGCACGGAACGCAAAATGAAAACCTCATTAAAATCTGTGATAGTCTTGGTATTCTATTATTTGAAGAAATTAATGTGCGAGATTTAGATAACGATGAATTTAGGGCACAATACTATCCTTTAGAAAAATTTAAAAAAGCAACAGGAATAGACATAAACCCTGAAGAAGAAGAAATTTTGCATCTAGACCAAGCCTATATCAAAATTAGACCTGCGCACAATTTTGAGGTAAAAGAAGAGAATTACTTTTTGGCAAAATATTGGTTAAAGGGTATGATAGAACGAGATGCCAATAGGCCTAGTGTTATTGGCTGGAGTGTGGGTGACGAGCTCAATAATCATTTTGATTATGGTAAAGCGGCTATAGCTTACGTAAAAGAAAATTTAGACCCATACCGTTTGGTGACTTGTGTTAGCAATTCTGGCCAAAAACCAGAATACACTCCAGAAACGGACCCTAATACATTTGTGGACCTAATTATGCATAACATGTACCGCTGGCAAGGAGAACCACAGGAAATTTTAGATGCTTTAAGAAGAAAATGGCCTAATAAACCCATATTCATTTCAGAGTATGGTTTTGACCCATTTTCTACAACGGCTATTGATGGCGATAAGGCTGTGTTTTCTAAGTGGATGAATCACTTTAGACATCAAAACGAATTTGTGATTGGCACTAGTATGTGGACGTTTAACGACTACCGTAGTGGATACGCTGGCACTACTGCAGAAGAAAATAGAGTTTGGGGAATTGTCACCACATGGCGTGATAAAAGAAAACTTTTTGAGCGCATACAACAGGAGCATGCTCCAGTACATGAAATTCAGGTTACATCAATAGATTTTAAAAAACAGTTGGCACAGCTGCGCATCCCTATAAAATCTAGAAGCGATTATCCTAGCTATAGTCTAAAGGGGTATCAGTTAGCTTATGATTTTGTAGACCAGAAAGGACAAACAGTTTACAAGAATAGCGAACAATTACCTATGCTCCACCCAGAAGATAGTTTATGGGTAGGAGAAATTTCTTGGGGTCAACTTCCAAAATCGGTCTTAGCCCTTAACCTGCGTTTGGTGGCACCAACAAAACATACCAGGTGGGCAACTACCGTTTCATTTAACAAAGCCATTACCCCAAAAATTAAAGCAGTTTTAGCAGGGGATACCAATGTTAGAGTTGTGTGGGACAAGGTGCCTAATGCTACCGCTTACTTTGTACGCTATGGTGCTACTGCAAAATCTAAAAAGATTACTGCAAGAACAATTGCTGATTTTATAGATATAGAAGGTTTAGCACCAGAAACTAATTATGGTTTTGAGCTGTATGCACTAAACGATAAAGCGGAAAGTAACGCGTCTGATGAGGTATTTGTTACCACTACTAATAAACCCTTGCCACCCGTAATCTGGGATGCTTTTATCACGGATGATAAATTGGTGATAGGCTATTCTAGTGATTTTGAAGATGGTGATTATACCGTGTTTTATGGTGACTCCCCAACGGCTTTAAATTATCAATTTATAACTAATGTTAGGGGTATGCTTTCTATTGATGTATTGGATAAAGAGGTACAGTATTTTCAATTACAACGAGAGATTGAGGGAGTAAAAAGTATAAGGTCTCAGGTGGTGAAAGCTACAAAACAGGATGAGCATTAAAATATCAACCTAAAAAATTATAAAATGACTGCTTTTTATCGTGTAATAATTGTATTCTTAGGTTTGTTTGCCGTTTGTGCTTGCAAACAGTCTCCTGTTCCTAAGCAAATAGCACTCAATGGAACATGGGAGTTTAGTATAAAAAAAGACCTATCAGAAGATAGTATCATTGCTGCCCCATCCCAAATAGCTTGGGATACCCTTGCAGTGCCTGCTAATTGGGATACCAGAGAAAGATACAGTGCCTATAGGGGAAAGGCTTATTACCACAGAAAAATAAAAATACCGAAAACAGTACAAGGCAAGCAATTGCTACTTCAGTTTGATGCGGTTTACCAGACCACTGAGGTTTGGTGCAACGGAAAAAAACTGGGAAAACACGTGGGGGGTTACACACCATTTGAGTTTAATATTACAGACCTAGTACAGTACGGAGAGGAAAATGTAATCATTGTTAGTGCTGATAATAGTTACCATAGAGGCGCTTGGTGGCCCTGGGGAGGTATTAGTCGTGATGTACGTATTGCAATTTATGATGCCGTTAGATTAAAATACCAACATATTACAGCGGTACCCAATTTCGCCAAAGGAACAATCAATTTTGCCGTAAAATATGCTTTAGATAATTATACTTTTAGTGAAAAAAATATCGTCTTGCAAAGTGCTATCACCAATTCTGAAGGGGATACGATATGGAAAAAAAACACGGAGGTGGCATTGCCCAAAAAAGGTAGCGTAGAAAAAGAAATAGTTTTTAAGGAAGCATTAAAAAAATACGATTTATGGCATGTTAATCACCCAAACTTATATCAAATAACAACTTCTATTTTGCAAGAAGATAAGAGGGTCGGCGAGTTAACAGACCATTTTGGAATAAGAAAAATAGAAGTAAAGGGAGAACAGTTATTTTTAAACAATGAGCCTTTGTACGCAGACGGATTTAATCGGGTACACGACCACCCCAACTATGGGAATACTGAACCAGAAGCACTAGTGAATGCAGATATGGAAGACATCAAATCCTTAGGAGGTAAATTTTCTAGGTTGATGCACGCACCATTAGCCAAATCTGTATTGGAGTTTTGCGATAAAAGCGGGTATTTGTTGCTGCAAGAAATTCCAGTATGGGGAACGGATGACCCACAATCATTTCCTGATAATCCCCAAACTAAAAAATGGCTTTCAGAAATGATTACTAGAGATTACAATCATCCAAGTGTTGTGGGTTGGAGTGTAGGCAATGAGCTAAGAGATTCTGTTAACGATTGGGCAAACATTACCCTTACAAAAGCACAATTTGGATACATAAACAGCATGCTAGACTATGTTGCCCAATTAGATACTACACGGTTAAAAACCTATGTAAGTCTTACTTCATACAAAGAACACGCTTCTTTGGAAAACGAGCCTTACCAAAAATTAGACTTAATGTGCTTAAACAGTTACGGCGATGCTGTGGAAGCGGTAAAGCGTACGCATCAAAAGTTTCCTGGGAAACCCATTTTTGTATCAGAAATTGGATTAAAACAAATAGGACCGGCACCAGAAGCTACTTTAGATAGCGCTCTAATAATACAGTTGCAAGAACTAAAGGAATTGCCCTATGTTGTTGGTTCGGCGCTGTGGAGTTACAATGATTACCGTAGCGATTACAAAGGTACACCCACCTCCGGATTTAGAGAATGGGGAGTGGTGAGTGAAAAGCGAGAAAAGAAAAAAGCCTACAAGCAAATACAAAACATATACACAGCCAATAAGTAGACCAAAACCAACTAAGAAATGAAAAAAATAGCTATTGCACTAAGTACTGTTTTTCTTACAAATCTTGGGGCTTGTAGAGAATCGCCCAAGCAGGATGTAAAAGCGAAAGAAGAAGATGTAGACTACAAAATTACTTTTGGTAAGGTAGCCAAGACAGCTGTTTTCCGGAATGATAGCCTTAGTATTTGGGGAGCTTCTTTGGTAAAAGGAGATGATAATAGATATCATATGCTTTACGCTCGTTGGCCAAAAAAAATAGGGTGGGAGTGGGTTACATATTCAGAAATTGCTCATGCTGTAGCTCCAACGCCATTCGGACCTTTTAAACACAAAAGCGTGGTTTTACCAGATAGAGGTAAGGAATATTGGGATGGTTCCTGTACCCATAACCCTACGGTACATAAGTTTAACGGTAAATATTACCTGTATTATATGGGGAATACGGGCGATAAAAAAATTGTGAGTGAACCAGGAAAACCTGAATTGAATTGGGAACATCGCAATAAACAGCGCATAGGGGTAGCAATTGCCGATTCTCCTGAAGGTCCTTGGCTAAGAATGGATGAACCCGTTTTAGACGTGGGCAATAAAGAAACAGACCACGATGCGTTAATGACGAGCAACCCTTCTGTATGCCAAATGCCAGATGGTAAAATTTTAATGGTATATAAGGCGGTAGGAAAGCAGTTTAATTTGCCTGCTGGTGGTCCGGTAGTCCACATGGTGGCTATTGGGGATAGCCCTACAGGTCCTTTTAAAAAATATCCAGACCCTGTTTTTACCTTTGAGGGCGAACGTTTTCCTGCAGAAGACCCTTATATCTGGTACCAAGATGGCAGGTATAGAGCTATCGTAAAACGTATGAAACACGTAAATGGGGAACGATTATTTTCTTTAGTTCATTATGATTCTAAAGATGGTATACACTGGGATAAAGCCACATTTTTCAATATTTCTGAACGGAAAATTACTTGGGAAGACGGTAGAGAGCAACAATTTGTCCATTTAGAACGCCCACAGGTGTTTGTAGAAGATGGTAGGCCTGTAGCGTTATTATGTGCAGCAGACACGCTAAATACAGCAGGTGCTCGGGAATCCTTCAATATTCAAATACCATTACACATAGAAAAAATTATAGGCAAATAAGGTACAAAACCCCTAAGTAGCCTTGTAACTATTTTACACGCATGAAAATGAAACAAATACTAAAAAAACCAGTTCTGCAAGTTGTTTTTGCAAGTCTTTTGTGGACAAGTTGCGACAATCAAAATCAGACAAAAAAAACAGCTAAGGAAGATGTTTTAAAGGTAGAACATCAAGTGTTTCCGCATAAGATGCCAGAACAGAAACCTAATTTTCCGTTGAGTGCTTCTGCAGAGCGAATGTTCAATTATCCCACACCTCGCGTGCAAGATAACGAGTTGTATTCCCTTTTTAAATACACAAAACTAGATGGTTTTGATTATAACGGTGGTGATGGAACCATTTCTAGAAGGGACCCATCTAGACCCATATTAGTAGATGGTACCTACTATGTGTACTATACCAAGCGCCATACAAAAACACCACCCATAGGGTGGAGCAGAGCAAAAGAAGCTACAGATGAAATTCCATCTACCGATTGGGACTTAGCAGAAATCTGGTATGCAACAAGTAAAGATGGCGTACACTGGCAAGAACAAGGCGTAGCCATAAAAAGACCAGAAAAACCATCGCCCGGTTGGCGCTCTGTGGCCACACCAGATGTCTTAATCTGGAAAGGGAAATATTACTTGTATTACCAAGCGTTTAATGAGCCGAGTGGATTGAGAGGTGACTGGTGCCCAGTATCGGTATCTTATGCAGATTCACCCTCAGGTCCTTGGATTCATGGCGGGGATGCTGTTATTCCCTTTGGCAAAAAAGGAGAATGGGACCAAGATGCTACCCATGATCCGCAGCCCTTGGTTTTTAACGGTAAAATATATTTGTACTACAAAGCTGCCTATAATAAATGGCCAGATATTAGGGATAAATATGCGGTTGGTCATGGTTTGGCCATTGCAGAGAATCCGTTGGGACCATTTACCAAACATCCGCTAAATCCAGTTATGACCTCTGGGCATGAAACTACTTATTTTCCATTTAAGGAAGGTATAGCAAATATTACCATAAAAGATGGCAATGAGCGCGAAACCATACAGTTTGCAAAGGATGGCGTAAATTTTGAAATTGCTTCGGTTATTTCTTTACCTCCAATAGCAGCAGGTCCGTTTGCAGTAGATATGTTTTCAGATAATGGCAATGGACGTGGTTTTACCTGGGGATTATCCCATTTTATCAATGCAGGGCAGCCTAAAAAACAATATTCTATTATTGCTAGGTTTGATTGTGACTTAAGTCTGGACCACTCCATACCAGAGTATAAAAAAACAGGGGTTTGGCATAAACCAGAAGTTTATTTTGCACAAGCACCAAGCAAAGGTGCGCACCCAGAAGGACGATAGATTTATTTTTTAAATAACACATTAGGCTTTTTATACAATACCGTTGCGTAATTTGGAGTTGTACAATTAAATCTTAACCAAATTACTTAATAAACTATGGATATTTTTAATGGGAATAGAAAACTAGAAGAGTTAACTTTATTTGGAGTTGACTGGGGTGTTTATCTAAGACACAACTCTGATGCTCCAATAGCTCCATTTATGTATTTAAAGAACGGCGACACTCAGTATGTACGGGTTTTGATGACTGATGGTAATCCAATGGTTAAATTAAAATACTATCTATAATGAAATTTAAGTTTCTCCTTTTTTAAAAAAGTCCTGGTTTATTTCAAATTATAGCAATAACTTCTAAATTAAAACCACTTGACGATTACGGTTTAGTTAATTATTATTTTATGTATTTATTAAAATAATATGTTAACAGGTGTACCGATTATTTTCCTTATTTTGTTGTTGTGAAATTTTTATCAATTAAAATTAAGTATCTGATAAATATGATTTTGTATCAAAAAAAATAGTATATTGTCTACATGTGGTGCTATGTCTAACAAATTTTATCATATGATGTTAAAAAAGATTTTTCCGATAATCCTTCTTATTTTATTATCTTCTTGTGCAAGTAATAAAATGGATTTAAATGATTTAGAAGGTACCTGGATTTTAATAGAGAATTATTCGGATAATACTTTGAAATATCAAAAGATTCCTGAAAAGAATTTGCTAGAAGGATCAATATTAAAAATTAATAATGATTCAACCATAATAGATGCATATCAATATAAATGTCCTCAAGGTGTTTCTGCTTTTTATTCTAAGGGAACGTGGAGCTTGGATAGAAAAAAAATGATTCTAAGCAGTTCTGTACCTTTTGACTTAAGAGATAGCTCCTATAAGATAATCGAATTAGACTCTAGCTGTATCGTATTTGGTACGGTAAATTAGGTACCTAGCAAAATTAGGTAAGTGAAATTTTAGGAGGTTTAAAAAAAAGAGTTCTGGATTTATCAAATGATTATAAATTCTAGTATAGAATTTTTAGTCTTTCCATCTTAAAAAGGAAATTACAACAGCTTTTCCTGTTAATAAGTATCGGTAATAGCATTTTCCAAAAATGAGAACGAAAACTAAGGTACAACCAATTCTTACAGTTATAAAGACAATTCAAGGCTGCAAATACCAGATGCTGAAACTGATTTTTTGTAGTGACCGTTTGCCAGGGTTCAAACTTGGTGTTTACCTATGAACTTGTTGAAAAAGCAGACCCAAACTTTGCAGACTCTGGCTATTCAGAATCTATTCTGTTTGAAGTTGATACAGCTGTAAATGAATTTTCCTATTCAGATGAAGATTTGCAACAACTAAACATGTATTACAGGCAATTTTGGAAATAATATTTAAAACCTATAAAAAAATCCCGCCATTGCGGGATTTTTTAGTCAGGTCAATCAATCAAAATCAATACTTAAGATTGTTTAAAAATTCATTTACTTTTTCTTTGCTTTCGCCAGTTTTCTTTTGAATACGGCCTAGAAGCTCATCTTCTTTACCTTCTTGATAATCCAAGTCATCATCCGTTAACTCGCCCCATTCTTGCTTTAATTTTCCTTTTGCAATGTTCCAATTTCCTTTTGCTTTATCTTTCCAAGGTGCTGACATATCTGTATGTTTTAGTTTAAAAATTATATGCTAAAAGTAAAGTGATAACAGGGACAAGTTTAATGCATATCAATTTGTTTTTAGTGCTAAAGCATCGGCAGTGTTTTTTAGCTTGGTACCGCAACTTTTTATAGTTTTAGGTATCTATCTATTAAACGTAGCCACCAATGAAATCTACTATTTTTTCTATTATATGTTGCATGCTGGTACTCTCTTGCTCTAAAAGTGATGATGAAGACCAAGACACCACCAAATCTTACAGTTATACAGAAAATGCAAGGCTACAAATACCAGATGCTGAAACTGATTTTTTTGTAGTTACCGTTGGCCAAGGTTCTAACTTGGTGTTTACGTATGAATTTGTTAAAAAAGCAGACCCAAACCTTGCAGACTCTGGTTATTCAGAATCCATTCTGTTTGAACTTGATGCAGCTTTAAATGAATTTTCCTATTCAGATGAAGATTTGCAACAACTTAACATGTATTACCGGCAAATTTGCTTTTGTGTAAATACAGAAAGTATTGCAATTACCTCTGGTACTATTCAAGGGCAACGGGTGAATCAAGACACTTGGGAAATTCAACTTAATGTAGAAATAGATTTTGGATATGACAGCGGTCCCGTGTATAAAGAAGTGGAAGGTAGGTTTAGTTTAGAAAAGTAAAAAAATAGAGATTTCTATTATTCTTATTCCTAATTTTTATATGGGGAACATCGTCTAAACCTATTAGTAGTGTGGCAAAGAATTACACAATTTAGTCACCCATTTTTCCTGGTTCCTGTTATAAATTTGCCTAAAACAGAAAGTCTTTCTAAGACTTTAATTAACATGTTAAACCAAAGTAATTGACAGTAACTTCCGCTAATCACACAAACAAATTGGTATATTTTGAGCCTACGGTAAATACCTTGCCGCAGGCATTGGAATATCCTCATTTTTATACGCCAATTCCCTTAGCACAACAAGCTGCAGAGCATTTACAGGAAAGGCTCAGGAATCAACTTCCTTTTTTAACAAAGGAGGCCAAAGGGCGTATGCTGGGTGTACTTGTGGTACAGGCTAAAGACGGCAAATTGGGTTATATAGCCGCATATTCTGGAGAACTACAGCCTCCCTTGGAGAAATTACCCTTTGTTCCTCCAGTACATCAATTACCAAAAGGTAAAGATTTTCCAGAAATGGCTAGTATCAATGCCATTAGTGCCGCGTTGAAAACGTTGTTGGATAGTGCTGAATATGCTAACGCGCAAGAGCAGTTACAAAAGGTTACAACGGAAGTTGCTCTAGCAATTAAAACTGCTAAGTTAGCAGCCAAACAAGCAAAAAAAGACCGTGATAAAAAACGCAAGGCAGCAGCTTTATTGCCGGACAGTGAACAAAGTGTCTTGTTAGAAGAATTAAATAGGCAAGGAGCAATTGCAGGGATGGATTTAAGACGTTTTACCCGTTCGCAAAACCAGCGATTGGAAAAAGCAAAACAGGAAGCGCAATATTTTGATGAAAAAGTGAAGCAATTAAAAGCTTTAAGAAAAGCCAAATCTGCCGCTTTGCAAGACGCAATATTTGCTGAGTTTGTGTTTACAAATGCATTGGGAGAAACAAAGGATGTAAAATCAGTCTTTTTAGATGTTGGTGTTGAGGTACCGCCAGCTGGAGCTGGAGAATGTGCAGCGCCAAAATTGTTTCAGTACGCCTTTAAAAACAATTTAAAACCATTAGCCTTGGCGGAGTTTTGGTGGGGAGCATCTCCCAACTCAGAAATACGGGTGCATGGCAATTATTATCCTGCATGCAAAGGCAAATGCAAGCCAATCTTGGCTCACATGCTCAAAGGAACACCAGTAAAACCAAATCCTTTGTTGACAAATTTTGGGGCAGACAAAACGCTAGAAATACTATTTGAAGATGAAAACTTGGTTGTGGTAAACAAGCCCTCTGGAATGTTGTCTGTGCCTGGAAAACACATTAAGGACTCCGTAAAATCAAGAATACAGGACCGTTATCCTAAGGCAACTGGGCCTTTAATTGTACATAGGTTAGATCAAGACACTTCTGGAGTTATGGTAGTGGCATTGACCAAAGAGGCTCACAAAGCGCTACAGCTGCAATTTTTAGAACGAACCATACGCAAAACATACATGGCGTTGTTAGAAAAGGCAATACTAGCTACGGAAGGTAAAATAGAATTACCCTTAATTTTAGACATTAATAACAGGCCAATGCAAAAGGTAAGTTATGAGTATGGTAAATCTGCATTAACTTATTTTAAAGTGGTCCAAAAAACAAGTAGCAAAACGCTTATCAAATTACATCCTATCACAGGGCGTTCACATCAATTACGGGTGCACTGTGCACACAAGCTAGGTTTGCAAGCACCAATTTTAGGAGATAATTTGTATGGTACACCCGCGTCAAGACTTTGCTTACATGCACAGCAAATAACATTTAAGCACCCCACGACTCAAAAAGAAATGGTTATTGATACGGAAGTGCCATTTACTATTAACACCTAAGCATACAGATCTATCCGTACCACTTTTTTACCAAAGTCCTGATTTCTTTTTTTGCTTGTTCTAGAATAGTATTTAGCTGGTCTCTGTTTTGGTCCACACCAATGGCAGAAATCTGTTTTTAAAACATACCTATAAAAAAATACATTGCTTTGCTTCAGGTATCACAAAAAAAAATCGGTGTAGTTTTGCCAGATTAGAATGCAAAGGGTGGTGAAGCTGTTCTAAAAAATCTTTTACTTAAAATTAAATTTATATGATATCCTTTAACGACCTTCTTTTGTTTGGATTGGCAGCCTTACTTATGGTGTTATCTCCAGGTCCTAATATGATTTACTTGATATCAAGGTCATTATCTCAAGGTAAGAATGCTGGAATTATTTCGTTGTTTGGTGTTATGTGTGGCTTTTTATTCCATATACTTATGGTTTCTTTTGGGTTAACGGCCATATTTTTTGCAATTCCGTACGCTTTTGTGGTAGTTAAATTTTTTGGAGTGGCGTATTTGTTATACTTGGCCTACAATGCTGTTAAATCTGATACTAGAATATTTGATGCGGATAAATGTTTAAAGGCAGATAAGCCCTTTAAATTGTTTAACATTGGGCTTATGACCAATGTCTTAAATCCTAAAATGGCCGTATTTTACTTGTCTTTCTTTCCGCAATTTATAAAACCAGAAAATGGTTCAATTTTAAGCCAGAGTTTTCAATTGGGCGTATTACAGATTGTAATTAGTTTTACGGTAAACCTTGTAATTGTAGTATCTGCGGCTAGAATGTCCTCTTGGTTCTCTAAAAAGCCCATATGGCTAAGAATTCAGAAATGGTTTATGGCTTCAGTTCTAACAGGTCTTGCCGTTAAAATGGCATTGACCAAAGCAAAGTAAATCGGGTAGGGAATAAAGCTGATTCTCATGGTTTTTCTAGAATTAGTTCTACGTAAAGATTTTAAGTGGTTTGGCTAGGTTTTAGTAGTGTTGGGTATTCAAACTTAGTTGAGGTTTTCTTTTTAACGTACCATGCTTTTCAGTACAAAGCTCCTATTACAAGGTTATTGAATGTAAATTTTTTAGATTTAAGACTGGGAAATTGTGGTGAGGTAAGGCAACTTTTACTTATTTTAATTCAAATAGTTGTCTAGCTAACTAAATTTAATATATTTGCGCTATGATTAACACTAATATTTATTTTCAAATTGAGCTTACTGCAAGAAAAATTAGACAGTATGGACAAAATGTGCTCAGGTCTCATGGCATAAATATGACCATAGAACAATGGCTGGTTTTAAATGTTGTCAATGAAAATGAAGCAATTAATCAAATAGAAGTAGGAGAACTATTAGTGAAAGATAAACCTACCATTTCAAGAATGGTTAATCATCTAGAAAAACAGGGATATGTTATTAAAAGCGTTTCTGCATCAGACTCTAGAAAGGCAGAACTTAGGGTGTCTAAGGAAGGCAAAAAGATGATTGATAATTTATATCCTATTATAGAAAAAATACGATTTAAGGGTCTGAACGAATTGTCTAACGACGAAAAACATACTATGGCAAGGCTACTTAAAAAAATCCAAGAAAATCTAGCAAACTAAATTTTAATAATATAGTTGTTTAGCTAACTAAAATTAATAAATCTTTAAATCTAAATTATGAAAACAAAAGTTCTGGTTTTTTTAACCCTTTTTACACTTGTATCTTGTACGTCTAATGCTCAAGAAGAAGCCATTGAAGAAGTAAAGAAAGTAATTGAATCCTATAAAAATGCAGGTGACATTAATGATGCATCAAAATTAGAACCCCATCTGCACGATGCTTTTAGGGTTGTTCTATATGATGGAAAAAAGAGCGAGGCTTCTGTTTTAGACAAAGCCACCTACATCTCTTTTATAGCAACTAAGAAATTTGGAGGTTACAAACGGACAGCCACCTATCATGATATTCAATTCATTGAAAAGAATATGGTCACGGTAAAAGTTACCCTAAAAAGCCCTGGTAAACCTACTTTAAAGAATTTTTATTCTCTTGTAAAAATTAAAAACAAGTGGTTGGTGATACAAGATTATGTAACCCTATTACCATAAGCAACTATAATATGGCAAACGCTAAGGAGTACATTTTTAACTTATAAATAAATAGCGGTTATGCGTGTACGTTTAACCGCTATTCCGTTTTATGGCTATTCTTAAAAACGTTCAACTTAAGAAAGTTCATAAAAAAACAAGCCATCATCATTACTTATTTTGTATTTTTATGTATGAGAGATTTGTGTTGAGAGAAGGCTATTGTTTTGTGTATAGTATTTTTTGAAACATCCTTCATGAAGGTAATGACAGCCATGATGCTGATTTTATTTACTCTTTCACCGTCTAATTAGAAGATGATTTGATTATTCGTTCACAATATCTCAAAAAAGTGGATAATACGATATGGTAAATAAGGGTTAATATGTTGACTATAGAAGACAATAAAAATGTTATCCGTGACTTTATCATTCCTACATTGGTGATTGCAATGTTGTCTAAACCGTTAATTTGCAATCACGATGAATATGACGGTTTTCTCACTTCTATTGGTGTAGACAGCAACTTTTTGGTAACGATTGACAAAGAATGTTCTAATGCTGATATAAAACATTTACCAAAACAATATAAAGACAGATTCTCTAGGTCTCCTTGATTTGATAATTCTGATAAAATTTTCAAAATAGCATATGGATTAAAACAAATTGTAACAACGAAAATAGAAGAGGTTATACCATTTTTTGCTATGGATTGATAGAACTCACTATATGGAAAGTTATATTTAACACAGGTTATAATGAGGGTTTTACCATCAAAGAGACAAAACATGATATTGAAAATTATGAATTTGAAAATTGTTCGATGGATTAAAGATTTACACCTATTTGAGATTCTAGCGATTTCGATTTGCGGACTCTTAGTTATAGGAATTTTTATTAATATTTACGTTGAGCAATTCCGATTCAATCTAACTGATTGGCAGATTTATGCAAAAGGTAAAAGAATCTCCCTTTATATGATTTGTTGTTCACCAGTACTTTCATTTTTCAATGCTTTATTTTTATATCTAAGAAAAAAAGGTAGCAGACAGAGAAATATAATTTGGGGATTGATAAGTATGCTTCCAATATTTTATTTTCTATTGTTATTTATAATCGGATTTTTGTTTTCTTAGTAAAAAACGTTTTACAACAACGGCTAACCATTGCCCAACTCCTTTTGAATAGCTTGGCAATTTTAAGGTTTTCGGCTTTTATCGTTTTTTTGTTATGAATACTGACGCTTAATTTTAGATTCTTAATCAAGGCTAAAATTAGCGCAAAGGGCTACTTTAGAGATATACTCAGTTAGCTGAGTGTCTCAGCACTGCTTAAAGCTCTTTTTGATGTAAAATTCAGGCATTTCATAAGCTATTTTCTATGCAAGACCTCGTGTTTTTATCCATAATAAGAATGTAGTTTACATCGCGTTACAAAGTCGCTATGGGAGTGTAACAATATCAAATCGGTATTTATAGATTTGTTATCTTAGCGGTATGAATCTAATTGAGGTCAACAAAGCACTATCTAATCACGTAAGAGTAAATATCTTAAATTGGCTCAAGAACCCAGCGGATAATTTTCCGCCGCATAAAGAACTCGGTCACTTTGATTATGGGGTTTGCCTAGTGTTCATAAAAGAAAAAGCGAATTTATCCCAATCAACCATATCTCAATACATGTCTCAACTACAGAAGGTTGGTCTGGTATCGGCAACCAGAATTGGTAAATGGACTTATTTTAAAAGAAATGAGGAGAACATAGAAAAATACCTTAATCAACTTAGAAACGAACTTTAAATTTTACAACAATAAATCGACAATTACCAATTTATAAATTTATAGTATGAAAAATCATTTACAGGATAGCATGTTTCAAGAAATGAAAGCGAGAGAAATATTTAACCAAGCCCAACAGTTTTCATTCGCCTATTTGGATACTATTTATGAAAGAAATGTGTATCCAACAGAACAAGCCATCGCCAATTTAACTGTGTTTGATGAGGAACTCCCTAAGAGTTCTAGTAAGGCAGAAGATGTGATTACACAATTGCATGAATATGGTAGTCCTGCAACTACAGCTACCTTAGGAGGTAGGTATTTTGGTTTTGTTTGTGGTAGCGCGGTTCCTGTGGGTTTGGCAGCAAAAAACTTAGCTACCTATTGGGATCAAGCCCCAGCTATGCATGTGCTTTCTCCAATAGGCAGTAAATTAGAAAGTGTGGTAGAAAAATGGTTAAGGGATTTGTTTCAATTACCGCAACATACATCTGCAGGTTTTGTAAGCGGAACGTCTACAGCAAATTTGTGTGGGTTAGCCGCCGCCCGGTATAGAATACTTCAAAGAAATAATTGGGACATCAATAAAAAGGGGCTTAATGGTTCTCCCAAAATAAGAATTGTAACTGGTAAGCAGGCGCATTCTACGGTGTTAAAGGCGGTAGCAATTTTAGGGCTAGGGGTAGATAATATTGAGTGGGTAGATGTGGATAGGGAAGGTAGAGTTATTCCAGAACTAATACCAGAATTGGATGCTAATACCATCCTAATTCTACAAGCAGGAAATGTAAATAGTGGTGCTTTTGATCCTTTTGAAGTCCTATGTGAAAAAGCAAGAAAAGCGAATAGTTGGGTGCATATAGATGGTGCTTTTGGTTTGTGGGCAGGAGCTGTAAAAGAGTTAGCACATTTAACTAAAGGAATAGAGATGGCAACTTCTTGGGCAGTAGACGGTCACAAGACCTTAAATACGCCTTATGATTCTGGTATAATTCTATGTGCAGATAAAGATGCGATGACGGCCGCATTACATATGTCTGGTAGTTATCTGGTACAAAGTAAAGAAAGAGACGGTATGTTTTATACACCAGAAATGTCTCGCAGAGCCAGAATAGTTGAATTGTGGGCTGTGTTAAAATATCTAGGTAAAGAAGGAGTAGATAGTATGGTACTTACCATGCACCAGAGAGCAAAACAATTTGCACTAGAAATAGAACAAATAGACGGATTTTATGTGGAAAATGAAGTGGTTTTTAACCAAGTGGTAGTACGCTGTAATACGGATAAACTTACTGCGGATGTCTTAGAGCAGATACAAGCATTAAGAACATGCTGGTTGGGAGGTTCTCAATGGCATGATAAAAAAGTTATACGGGTTAGTATATGTTCTTGGGCAACAACTACAAAAGATATTACAAAATCTGTAAAGTCATTTGAAAAAGCTTTAAAAATGATTTCTCACTAAAAAAATTAAACTGAAATTTATATTGAAAAGGTAGGTTTAATAGGTAGTATAAGTTGGAAATCTACCATGTTTTATGATGAGCAAATTAATTATAACACCAAAGTTTAGGCGGAATATATTCTATAAAATGAAGTATAGATTCTTTGAATCTTGAAGAAGTACAACAACTAGTTGTAACAGAAAACCACCAAGTGCTGGTAGCATTACTTGTAGCTTCTGCCTAAAATTCAGATAGGTCTGGTACAGATGCCATCGTCTATGTTGCAACCCCATGCTATAAATTACAAAGAACTGGGCTATAGAACTTGTTCATGAGTTTGGTTTATTTAGTAATTTTATAGAAGCTATAACAGCAATTTCGAATTTATTATAGGGTACAAGATTTGAAACGAACCAGAATACATACCACCAAAAAACTTGAAAAATTAGTCAAGAAACTAATTTCTAACAACCACGATGCTGAGGATAGAATCCTAGGTAAATGGAAGGCGACAGTATTTTATGTAAATAGAAAAAAGTGCTGGCTAATCACCAATGCGCTAACTAAATATAATGTTGTTCTGACAGATATAAAAGCATCTGATTTAAAAGATATTGAAACAATTTTTAAGGAGGCGTTTTACGGACAACTGATTTATGATGGAATAATAATTGAATTTGAAAATCTAAACACATTGGTAGGCGAAATTGGCATTTATTCTACGGATAACGACCGAAGTACGACTGGATTTCAGAATCATAATCTAGTATCTCTAGAGTGGTGGAAATACGAATTCGGCCCTTTAGAAAATATGCCTATCAAAGATTTAACAAACCGATTGAATACAACTGTAATACATATAGGAGAAGGGAAGAAAATGGCTGACTATACTAACCCAATCAGGGAAATGAAAAAAATATTAAACCACATATAATACAGGCTTCCATGGTACTGTATAATAGAGGTTCTAGTGCATAGCGGAAAGCAAAAGCTATTTTGCTGGCGTGCTGTACAGAGCTAAAGCGTTGAAGGTTAAAAAAAATTTCCTGTCGGGATAAGATTTAGTAGTTTTATACAAAAGCGATATTTCTTATTTTGTGGATGGTATTGTTATGTGCAAGATGACTAAATCACAAACTGAATATTTTAATATGTAATCAATACAATACTTTTAGTTACAATATTTGATATGATTACAACTTTATATTTTATTTATTTCGTATTTAGTGCTATTCAAAAAACTAACTAACATCTTTTTTTAATTGTGAGATATTTCCTTTTTCCATTAATAAGCTTAATTCTTCTATCGTGCCAGAAAGAGACCAAAAGACAAGTTTATAACTATAGGCTATTTACCGACGATTCCATTAATGTGTCTTCTAAAGGATTAAAATATGTAAATCACTATACAGGTTTTGAAACTTTTGAAAGTACCCAACTCAATGAGTTTACTAAGTATCAAGATAGTCTGGTCAAAAACTATTTTGACAAACCATCCTATAAAGCTTTTGAAGAAAATATAAATAATCTAACTAAAAGTAACTTCGTTTCATATGGAAAGCATAGACCTCTAAATGATTCCATTGCTTTTGTTACTATTTCAAAAGATTCAACCACTTTTTTAGCCAAATACAATTACAAAACGAACGATGTTATTAATAAAATTGAATTTCCAGAGTTAGAAGGTGCATCCGAAATAAATATTAATTACGCTGGAAAAGCGTTATCCTTCTATAATGAAACTGATGAAGGACACAAATTATTTGTCTATTCTTATCCTAAAAAAGAATTATTATTTTCTACCAACGAAGGTGTAAATCCATATTTTTACCTGAGTTCTACTTGGTTTGGAGAAAATAGTATTGCTTACATTGCGTTTCCCTACCAGGATAATGCTACGGATTCTTATATAGCATCGGTTAATCTTGAGAATAAACAGATATCCAAAATTTTTTCACACAAAGACTACCCTAATGCTAATAATGAAAATTGGCTCATTCCAATAACCTCAAGTAGCTCTTCACCTATCCTGCAGGCTTACGTGGCAAATGCTGGAGATATTTATGAATCTTTTTATATCAATAGGGAAGAATTTACTAAACCAAATCCAAAATGGAATAGACTTGCTGCCATACATGATAGTACTACATATTTTGGTGATGAAAGAAATGGAAAATTCATTTATAGAACATATATCAATAATAAATTAGTCGTTCAACAAGCTGACATTACTGAAAATGGTTTAACCAACAAGGAGACTTTATTCGTTCCTGAAACCGATTCTAACATAGGCGAAATTGCTGTAACTAAAGAAGATATTTACGTTGTAGTTAACGAGGACGGCATTGACTCAAAACTCTATAAAATAACTAATAATGGTAACGAGCTTGTAGACATTGATTATCCAACAGTAAATATTGAGGTATATAATTCCTTTGCCGATATTGATAACCTAGTATTCTATACCACAGATTGGGGAAAAGGAACGGCTTTCTATAATGTCAATGGAAAAGGGGTCCATACCAATTTACTTACAGATCCTTATCCTAAGGAGTATGACAACATAACCTATGAAGTTATATCTGCAAAATCACATGACAATAAGGAAGTACCAGTAACTATAGTAAACAGGAAAGACTTCAAATTAAATCCGGATTTAAAAACCATTGTTTATGCGTATGGAGCATATGGTATAAATGCCACCCCCCTTAATAAGGATGCAATACAGAAGTTTATACTAGACGGTAATCAATTTATAATCGCACATGTAAGAGGTGGAGCTGAAAAAGGACAACAATGGTATTTTGATGGTATCCTCGATAAAAAAGAAAATTCCTGGAAAGATGTATTATCCACAGTAAAACACCTAAGAGATTCTAATCTAGTAAACAAAGAACGTGTTGGTTTATTGTTTGGAAGTGCAGGTGGAATCTCTTGTGGAATGGCATTAAACGAGAAACCAGAATGGTTCTCAGCAGCAGCTGGCCTTTCCGCTGGGATGAATCCATTAAGACTAACCAATCACGAGAATTATAGCCAGTCTGACCAAATTTATGATTTTGGTGATGTAGAAACGGAAGAAGGTGTGTCCGCTCTTTATAAAATGGATCCGGTAATTCATTTCAATAGTTTAAAAGAATATCCACCAACCTTACTTATGGTTGGTGAAAAAGATGATTTGGTTCCAAACTCAGCATCCGCTAAATATATAGCTCATTTGCAAACTTCTAATTCAAAAACAACAAATCCTTATTTGTATCTAAAATATAAAGATGAAGGTCACTATCTTCCCAATGATGCTTTCATAAAAGCAATATTTTTTCTAGAAAGCGAACTATAAGTATATTATTTCTTGTGTTTTATCAAAAAAAGATTAATTAAGGCACATGATAAAGCTTACCATGTAGTTTATATCAGCTAGTATATTTATCTAATTTTAGTTTATCTATTTCCTTTTCTGCCATTTTGATATTTAGTCCTTTTAAACAGCACGGATTTCCGTAATTTGGCGTTGTGTAGATTAGCTTAAATTAGCCGAATAAAAGATAGAACCAATGAACAAAACCGCTATTCTATATTTTCTTTTTGGTGTTTTAATCGTATCCTGTAACCAAAAAAAATCAACAACCCCAGAAAACAAAACCGAAGCGCTAACGGCTAAAGATTCATTGACGGCAAAATTAGATTCTATTCAAAAGAATGGGGAAATTATAGGATTTGGGGTTGCAATGGTAAATGAGGATGGCGTGCTTTATGAGAAAGGTTTTGGATTTTCTAACATTGAGACCAAAGAAAAATATACAAAAAATACGGTTCAGCACATAGCTTCCGTTTCTAAAACATTGATTGGGATTAGCTTACTAAAAGCTCAAGAATTGGGTAAATTACAACTTGATAATCCGGTTAACAACTACCTTCCGTTTAAGGTAACAAATCCCTATCGCCCCAAAGAAACCATAACCATTAGACATTTAGCAACCCACACATCTGGAATCAATGATTCTGAAATTTACATGAACACCTCTTGGTACTTAACGGAGAACCAAGACTTGTCTAGTATAAGAACGGATTATCCAGCACAACAGTTAAACCCAAACAGCAGTAAAGTGTCAATGGAGGAATATGTAAGGGGATATTTAAAAGAAAATGGGGCGTACTACAACAAGAACAATTATATAGACTTTAATCCGGGAGAACGATACAATTATTCAAATATTGGGGCAACGCTCTGTGCACTTGTTATTGAAAAAGCAACGGGTAAACCATTTGATGTGTTTACAAAAGAACACATACTAAAACCTTTAGGTATGAATGCTTCGGGTTGGTCGTTAGAAGCTATTGATGTGTCAAAACATTCAAGACTCTATAGGAACGACTATTCTGTATTGCCTTTTTACACCGCAATGACCTATCCAGATGGTATGCTCATATCATCACCAACCGATATGGCGAAATATCTAGCAGAATTGGTCAAAGGATATGCCGGAAAAGGAACACTTTTAAGTAAAGAAGGCTATAGCGAATTTTTTACTAAACAACTCCAAGAAGATAATTTTGAGTATAGAAATGCTTCTAATCCTTACAATGGAGATTATAGCCCTGCTTTGTTTATAGGTTACAGTGCCAAAGGCTATGTTGGGCACTCTGGAGGCGATGCAGGTGTTGGTACTTGGATGTATTTTGATACGGACAAAAAAACGGGCAGATACATAGTCATAAATACCGATATGGGGAATGACAATAGGGCAAAGGAATTAGAGTATTATGCCATCTGGGACTTAATGAATGCGTATTTTGACAAATTGAAATAGTGCTTCAGGGCAATCAAAAGAGTGGGTGAATACTAGCTACTACACCCTTTTTGATTTGTTTTTTTTGCTGAATCGTGTACGGTAGTTTTTAAGATAAAATCAACTTCCCGGTTCGCTAACTTTTGTCTTATCTAGTAATAAGAATTACCTTGTTTTAGATTGGGTGTAAAGATTCCATATTCTAAAATTAAACTTTACTTAATACCCTACTTACCTAAAGTGGCTATCATTGCTCTAAACAGATTAGACCACTATGACTGCGCCAGATTTAGAATTGTTTCAATTGATTAAGAAAGACAATCAATTGGCGTTTAGGCAGTTGTATGACCGTCACTGGAAAAAACAGTTTTACTTTGCTGTTGGCTTTTTAAAAGATGAAACATTGGCCAAGGATGTTGTACAAGAGGTCTTTTGTATACTCTGGGAGAAACGTGATCATTTGAATATTCAACATTTTGGTTCTTATTTACACAGTATAACAAGAAATAAATGTTTGGAGCATCTTAAGAAATCTGTTGTGTTTAAAGATGTTTTACTACACATGGATGCTTTAAATGCAGAAAACACCACAGAACAGCATATACACTATTTAGAAACCAAAGAAAAAATAGAAAAAGAGATAAACAGTTTGCCAAATAAAACCAAGCAGATTTTTAGGTTAAGTAGACATCAAGAATTATCTCATAAAGAAATTGCGAAAAAAATGAATGTATCTACCAAGACCGTAGAATATCATATTTCGCAGTCAATCAAGAAGTTATCTGCTTCAATGGCATCTTTCCTATTCTTTATTTAAAAAAATAGCTTTTTCATTTAGGGTGCTTGGTCATTTTTAACTCTTAGTAATAGAGAACCAAAAGATGACTGAAAAAGAGTTACAAATTTTAATAGAAAAATACACTGCAGGTAATTGCTCCCAAAAGGAAAAAGAACTTGTGGACCGTGTTTTAGCTTCATATGAAAATAAAGAAGTTATTCCTTTTGATGTTGAGAAGGAAAAAGCTATTGAAAAGAATATTTTTTCAGCAATACAAGCTCAAATCAAAGCTACGGATAACAAGAAGTCTTTTTCTATAGGTATAAGACAAGTATTTAAAGTTGCCGCTTCTTTAGTCTTATTAATTGGTTTGGGTTATATGGTGGTGAGTAAGGGCCAAGAATATAATAAGGCGAAGGTGGCCCAAGTAGAAATGTTGGCACAACAAACAGATTGGGGAAAAAGAGCAACCATAAATCTAAGTGATGGTACTAAAGTAACCCTTAATGCCGGTAGTAAACTTAACTTCCCAAAATCGTTTAAAGGGCAAAAACTAAGAGAGGTCTTTTTAGAAGGCGAAGCTTTTTTTGAAGTAGCAGAAAATAAAGAACAACCTTTCGTTGTGCATTCCAATGCTATAGATACCCAAGTGTTAGGCACTTCTTTTAATGTAAATGCATATTCGTTTAACGAGGCTATCGCTGTTACTGTTAAAACCGGTAAGGTAAAGGTATTTAATACAAAAGCAGAATCTAATAATATTTTGGAATTGAACCCTATGGAGTTGGCCTATTTCAACAAATCGGCAAATACGCTATCCAAATCAAAAGTATCCAATGAGAATTTTCTGGATTGGAAAAATGGTATCATCAGATTTAATGATATCAGCTTTTCCGAAGCGGCTAATATGTTGAGCAGAAGGTATGGAATTACTGTCCATTTTAAACACCAAGGGTTAAAGAATTGTCACGTTACGGCCAGATATGAAAAAGCAAATTTAAAGGTGGTTTTAGAAAGTATAAAGTTTGCCACCAAAGGGTTTGATTATGAAATTAAAGAAGGTAACCAAGTATTATTTAAAGGCCTTTGCAAGGAATAGATCCAAACAACAAACTCTAAAAAAATACACTATGTAAACACTATTATTTAAAACAAAAGCAGCCTGCGAAACTTTGGCGAGGATCTACAGACTGCAAAGCTTTTTAACGATTAATAATTAACCATTAAACATTCTGTGAAGATATGAATTCACTAACTATTAAGCAATTTATAGCGTTAACAATGAAAGTCTATTTTATTTGTGTGATTGTGGCGCTCTTGAATCCGCTATTGGCATCAAATGTCAAAGCCCAAAAGTTGGATCAAGTAACGGTAGACCTGCATCTAAAACAAGCAACCATAGAAGAGGTAATAACCGCTATAGAATACCAAACCGATTTTAATTTTGTATACGGTAGATCCATAACCGGCATTAAAAATAAGTATAACCTTAGTTATAATAAGGTTTCTTTGCGTTCTGTGCTAGAATTATTAGCCAAAGATGCTGGCTTGGCTTTTAGAAGACTTAATTATAATATTTCTATAGACAAAAGACCCAAGGCTACTAAAGCAATAGTAGAAAGTATATTTCAAGAAATAAAAGGAAAAGTACTAGATGAAAATGGGCAGCCACTACCTGGGGCGTCGGTGGTGGAACAAGGTACAACCAACGGTACCGCTACTGATTTTGACGGAAATTTTGTACTAGAGGTTAACCCCGGAGCCGTTTTGGAGGTATCTTATATTGGGTATAATATGGAGCTGGTTACCGTGGGTACTCAAATAGAATATAACATTCAATTAAGTCTGGCATCATCTAGTTTACAAGAAGTTGTTTTAATTGGTTACGGGCAACAGGCAAGGGCAAAAGTAGTGGGATCAGTGGCAGCGATGAAAAGTAAAGAATTACAAAATGTTACCGCTGCCTCCGTAGACCAGCAATTGGCCGGTAAATTATCAGGGGTTATAATCAATCAATCTAACGGACAACCAGGGACAGATTCGCAAATAATAATTAGAGGTACAGGAACATTGACTGCAGGTTCTAATCCACTTATTGTTGTGGACGGCTTTCCCTTAACAGAAGGGAGTACGTTAAGCTCTGTTAATCCAAATGATATTGAGGATATTAATATTTTAAAAGATGCGGCATCTGCATCAATTTATGGTTCTAGAGCAGCTAACGGGGTCATTTTAATTACCACAAAGGCAGGTAAATTTAACCAAGAAACAAGAATTACTCTAGAAACATATGGAGGTATACAACAACAAAGCTCTGGTGTGGAGTTGGTAGATGCTTATGAACATGCCCAATTCTTGACGGAATCTAGAAACTGGGGGTATGTTTCTAAAGACCCTTTAAATAGAAGTGAGACAGACCCAAATAGTGTAAGGGTAACTAAACTTATAAATGGAAAGCAAATAGATGGTCGCGAATTATTTTTGCCCGAACTAGAACCTTACCTAAATGGGGTGCCAGGTTTGTTGAACACAGATTGGATAGATGAAGGGTTTAGGAGCGCTCCAATAACTAATTATGCACTTTCTATTTCTGGCGGAAACGAGAAAACAACATTCTTTACTTCTTTAGGTTATTTTGATCAAGAGGGAGTAGTAATTGGCACAGATTTTAAACGGTATTCTGCTTCTTTGAATATGCAGACCAAGATTACGGACAAGATTAAATTTGGTGTGAATTTAAAACCAACCTACTCGGTAGAAAACTCCGTAGACCAAGGTAGTCGTAGTAATGGTGTTTTGGGTTTAATTTCAGTAAGTTTTCCCATGTATAGCCCCTATTATGCGGATGGAAGTATCGACATTAGCGATCAATTGGTTAATGAACAACGCGAAATTGAAGGCGTTAGGGTCAATGGTACCCCTGTAGAGAATTTAGTGGCAACGGCTAATTTAATCACAGATGAAAAAAGCCGATTTAGAATTTTTGGTAATGCTTTTTTAGATGCGGAAATAATCAAGGGGTTAACCTATAGATTTTCTTTGGGTGGAGATTACGATACTTATGTAAGGGATTACTATTACCCAATAGGAGTTGGTTCTTACAGAACACCTGCACCACGAGCAGATGCAAATGCCGAACAGCGTAAGCAAAATAAAGTGAACTATTTGCTAGAGAATACGCTAACCTTCGATAGAACTTTTGGTAAACATCATTTTAATGTATTGGCAGGTTATACGTTTCAAAAAGAGAAAATTGATTACACAAGGGTTGTAGGCACTGGTTTTGCAGATGATAACATACAGAATATAGGTGGTGCCAGTGCATTTACTGCTACTGCAGATGTGGGTATTTGGGCACTAGAGTCTTACTTAGGTCGTGTACAGTATGATTTTGATGATAAGTACCTAGTAACGGCGGCTATACGTAGAGATGGATCATCTCGTTTTGGTGTAAATAACCGTTGGGGTAATTTTCCATCCATTGCCGGTGGCTGGGTATTTAGTAGAGAAACATTTTTTCCAGACTCAAACATCTTAAGTTTTGGTAAACTTTCGGCCAGTTGGGGGCAAACAGGAAATAACCAGATTGGTACTTATGCTTCCAAAGCCTTGGTAACCGATTCAAATTATGTATTTGGTAACGGTATTGCCCCAGGTTACATAACTACATCTGCTCCAAATCCAGATTTAGGATGGGAGGTAGCATCTTCTCTAAACATAGGATTGGATTTAGGGTTTTTCAATAATAAGTTGAATTTTAATATGGCTTATTATAAAACCAACACAAAAGACTTGTTGTTAGATGTACCTGTACCGCAGCAAACCGGTTATGACAATGTGTTGGCCAATATTGGTGAAATGGAAAACCAAGGCTGGGAATTTCAAATTTTTGGAAACGGTTTCAAGGCGGGAGACCTTGGTATTGGTTTTAATGCAAACCTTACTTCTTACAAGAACAAGGTATTGGCATTGGGTCCTGGCCAAGACAGGATAGCAACAGGTAGGGATCAATTGTTTGTAACACAAATTGGTAGGCCAATTGCAGAAATTTATGGGTATAAGCTAGATGGTGTTTTTAAGACTCAAGAAGAAATAGACAACACACCACATTTAGACGGCACGCTTACTGGAGATTTAAGGGTTGTAGATGTTAATGGTGATGGACAAATTAATGATGACGATAAGATTGCCAAAGGTACTTTTGCGCCAGACTTCACTTATGGTTTTGGTGCCAATTTAGATTACAAAGGATTCAATTTAAGCTTCAATTTTGTAGGTGTTGCCGGCAGAACATTATTAGATGGCGATTTAAGTTCTTTAACGGAAGCCGGAGAAGGTTTTGCGGTACCAACCAAATATTATTTCAATAACAGGTATCACCCTGTAAATAATCCAGACGGTTTCTTGGGCCAGCCTAATTTTGGTAATTTCTCTAACTCAAGAAAAATCTTAAGAAGCTCCGTTACGGTAGATGAAAATAATGGCGATTATTTTAGGTTTAGAGATGTTCGTTTAGGGTATACTTTCCAAAAAAATATACTAGACAAGTTACAATTACAGGGATTACAAGTATACCTATCTGGTAATAATTTGTTTACGGCTACAGATTGGCGCGGGTGGAACCCAGATGGTACCACCAGTAATATTCTAACATCGGGGTACAACTCTGGTGGCAATTATCCAATTGCAAGAACCTATACCGTCGGATTAAAAATAACCTACTAAAAACCAATACAATGAAAAAGTTACTTTATATAACCAGTGTTGTAATGGCAGTTGGCCTTATAAGCTGTGAAAACGAATTAATACAAAACCCTACAACTACCAAGGTAGCAGATAATTTTTATGCTAACGAGGCAGAGATGGAAGAGGCCGTGAATGCTGTTTATGCAGCTTTACAATTTACAGGTAATTATGATACCGCCTTTCCTGCTGTGGGCGAATTGCCAGGGGAAGATGCATACGATGAAACCCCAGCCAATGACGGTGGTAATTATGGTATGTTAGATGATTACAATGTAATTCCACAAAGTAGTTTAATTGCCAATGTTTGGGAAGATGCATTTAAAGGAATACAACGCGCTAATATTGTATTAAATCGTATTGGCGATGTGGCATATACAGAGGAAGCAACAAAAAATGCTAGAATAGGGGAAATGTTGTTCATTAGGGCATTGCTCTATTTTAATTTGGTAAGAACGTTTGGGGATGTACCATTGATTACGGACGAAGTGGTTAATCCACAAGAATATTTTGGGCAAGAACGCACAGCGGTAGCAGATGTTTATGCGCAGATTATTGCAGATTTAGAAGAAGCAGAAGGCTATTTGCCAGTTAGAACAGAAAGCAATAAAGGCCGTGTGGTAAAAACTGCGGCCCAAGCATTGCTGGGCAAGGTGTATTTAACAAGGCAAGATTTCCAAGCAGCTAAAACCAGTTTAACTAAGGTTGTGGATGCCAACGTACATCAACTAGTTCCAGTAGCCGAAGTGTTTTCTTTGGAGAACGAATTGAATGACGAATTAATTTTTGTAGTACAATTTGCTTCTGGTATCAATAGTAATAGCGAGGGGTCCGATGCTTACCGTATGTTTAACCCAACCGCAAGACAAGAAGGTAGTATGGCTGGTACAAAAGGTCACGGGGTATTAAAACCAGAATTCTATCAGTTGTACACGGCCAATGATACCAGAAAAGATGTGTATGTGGGTACATTGGAATCAGGTTTGGCCTATACCAATAAAATAGCAGTACCTACCACAGTAGTTGGCGATTCTGCAAGTGATTGGGTAGTGCTTAGGTATGCAGATGTGTTATTAATGTTGGCAGAAACGGAAAATGAGCTTGGAAGCGCCAGTAATGCGGTAGCCTATCTAAATCAGATACGAGAAAGAGCCGGTTTATCGGATTATGACGGCGGGGAAGATAAGAATGCTATTTTCCAAGAAATAGACCTTCAAAGGCGATTAGAATTGGTTTGGGAGGGCCACAGGTGGTTTGATTTGTTGCGACAGGGTAGAGCACAAGAAGTATTGGGTGTCTCAGATGCAAATAAACTGTTATTGCCATTACCAGCGAGCCAGATTGCGGCAGACCCAGCATTAGTTCAAAATCCAGGATACTAAAAAAGCGTATGAAAATCAATATAAAACTAGTTGTCAAGGTGGTATTCACCTTGATGACTAGTATACCTGTAGCTATAGCTCAAAATGGAGCTACCAGAGCAGAACAGATTTTACATCAATTTAAAAACCCCAATCCAGACTACGTTTTGGCAGTTTCCCATAGGGGAGATTGGCGCTATGCACCAGAAAATTCACTACTTGCGGTACAAAGGTGTTTAGATCTGGGCGTAGATATCATCGAACTCGATTTTAGACTTACCAAAGACGGTCATTTGGTGGCTATGCATGATGAGACTGTGGATAGGACTACCAATGGTAGTGGTAAGGTTAGTGAATTAACGCTAGGCGAAATAAAAAAGTTACGTCTTAAGAATGCGGCCGGAGTAAGACATGCTAGACAACAAGTGCCTACCCTAAAAGAAGTAATGCTTTTGGTAAAAGGCAAAGCCATGGTGAACTTGGATAAAACGGAAAGTAAATGGGTAAGGGAGGCCTATGAAGTGCTTAAGGAAACGGGTACCATTGATCATGCCATATTTAAAGGCAATGATGCGGTGCAACTAATGCGCAAAAAGTACGGCACTTTAATGGATAGTATTATTTACATGCCTAAACTATGGTACAAAAATGAAAACGTAGCCGAGTTATATAAGGATTATGAAGTAGATTTAAATCCTGTGTATTACGAAACTATTTTTGATAGTGAGACCGCCATTCCATTACAATTGGCAAAAGAAAAATTTAAAGCAAGGAATGATGGTTTTATGGCTATAGCCTTGTGGGATGAGTTGTGTGCTGGCAGAACCGATGAGATGGCTTTATTAGAAGGGGCAGATAAATCTTGGGGTTGGTTGCTGGATCAGGGTGCTAACGCCATTATGACGGATAGACCGGCAGAGTTAATCTCTTATTTACAGGACAAAGGATTAAGGAACTTACATGGTGATAGCGATAAGGTTGAACTGCTACGTGCCAATTTAGAAGATGCGCATAACAACCAGGTTATTGTGGTAGCACATAGGGGTGATTGGCGTAATGCTCCAGAAAATTCCCTGCAAGCGATACAAAATTGTATAGATATGGGGGTAGATATGGTAGAGTTGGATGTACGCAAAACCAAAGATGGTCAGTTAATCTTAATGCACGACCAAACTATAGACCGTACTACCAACGGTTCTGGAAAAGTAGAAGACCTTACTTGGGAGTATATACAAACGCTACATTTAAAAGATGGTATTGGGCATACAACAGCGCATAAAATACCCACGCTAGAAGAGGCTTTGTTGGTGGCTAAAGGAAAAATTTTAGTGAATTTGGATAAGAGTTACAACATATTTGAAGAATGTTTTGCAATTGCTGAAAAAACAGGAACTACAAGACAAGTAGTTATCAAGGGAGCAATACCGTATAAGCAAGTAAAAAAGGAGTTTGGCCACTATTTGGACAAGGTTTTTTTTATGCCCATTGTTAGAACCAGTAAGCCAGATGCAGAACATATGGTAGAAGCGTATCTAAACGAAGAAGTGCCCGTAGCTTTTGAATTTACGGTGCCAGACGACTCCGTTTCTTTGGTGGCTAAATTTCCAGAAATACGTAAAAAAGGAGCATCTGTTTGGGTAAACTCTTTATGGCCGCATCATAACAGCGGGCATGACGATGAAAAAGCAAATCTAGACCCTAGGGTGTACGATTGGTTTATTAACAACCATGTAGATATGATACAAACAGACCGTCCGCAATTATTATTACAGTATTTAAGAAAAAGAGGATTGCATAATTAGGTACGTGTAGTTTAATTTTCATTCAGCAGAAACCCAGTAGTTATACTGGGTTTTTTATTTGCATTATTGAGCATCCCCCCAAAAACAGGACAGTAGGTTAAGTTCTTAAAAAGAAACTTAAATTTACTTATATGACACGAAGAAAATTCACTTCAAA
>NZ_SWKK01000027.1 GCF_005144745.1 Flavobacterium sp. ASW18X
CCGTACAAATCGTACAGAAAAAATAAAAAACAACTGGAATTTTTAACCATTTAATCTCAAAAAAATGGTCAACCTATTTCAGGACAAGACATAACTCTTACAACTCTTATTTATTATAGTTAGTCCTTAAAATAGAAAAACCAAACTTAAATTTACAGAAGACCAGTCCACCGCATCATCAGAAATACCCGTGTATGAGAACTCTACTGCGGAGGTATCTGACATCCCTAAACTTAAAGTTGGCCTGTAGTAAAAACCACCTTCAGAAATCTCATCTAGCCCCAGTGCATACCCTACATCTGCGCCAAAATTAACGCCTTTAGAAATGTAAAGTCTTACCAAACCTGCAAGCGGAACATATTGAATATTAGGAAAATCTGCCTCTACTTCTATAAAGTCATCAGAAATGGTCTCTGTTTTACCAAAATAGTTTATAAATCCTGTTGCGAATCCTAAATCCAAAATTTTATCCACTCCGTAATGTTGTTGTAAATCTATTCCTAATCCAAAATTAGAAATATCGCCTGCATCACCTATTGGCATAGAAACCTGTAAGCCAGCTTTAAAAAAGGAACGGTCTACTTTTTGTGCATGTGCTGCAACTATTGCTGATACTAAAATGACAAAACAAAAAATTCTTTTCTTCATGGTTTGATTGTTAATTGTACTGCAATTTCTAGCATCTCTTGTTTACACACCACAATTAGTTGTAAGATGCTCTTATTCTGTTGTAAAACAGTAATTACACCTACTTTTAAAGCTACAGACGTATAGATTTTATAATTTTTAAGTCCTATGTTTTGAATGTACATTTGCTATTATGACATGGGAAACTGCTTTAAATAACTATCAACATTACCTGAAAATTGAACGCGCATTAGCGACTAATTCTGTTGAGAATTACAGCTTAGATGTTTTAAAATTAATGCGTTACTTACAAGACAATGCAATGACTGTAAGCCCTGTATTAATACACCAAGACCAAGTAAAACAGTTTATTTATGACATTGCTAAAGTAGTCAATGAGCGTACGCAAGCAAGAATAATTTCTGGGTTAAAAAGTTTCTTTAATTACTTGGTTTTTGAAGATTTAAGAGCAGACAACCCCACAGATTTGATAGAGGCTCCCAAAATTGGCAGAAAATTACCAGATACATTATCTACAAAAGAGATTGACAAGCTAATTGCCGCAATTGATTTAAGTCATCCTCAAGGAGAACGAAATAGAGCTATTTTAGAGACCTTGTATGGCTGTGGATTACGGGTGAGTGAGCTCGTCAACCTTAAACTATCCGACTGCTATTTTGATGAAGATTTTATTCAAGTTACGGGGAAAGGAGACAAGCAACGGGTTGTACCCATAAGTGACCTCAACAAGAAATTCATCACCATTTATACGGACCAAGTACGAGTGCACCAAACCATAGCCCCAGAACACTCAGACATCTTATTTTTAAACAGAAGAGGCAAACAATTAACTAGAGCCATGATTTTTACCTTGATAAAACAATTGGCTACTAAAATTGGACTTAATAAAGTAATTAGTCCACACACTTTTAGGCATTCTTTTGCCACTCATTTATTAGAAAATGGTGCCGATTTAAGAGCTATACAACAAATGTTAGGTCATGAAAGTATAACTACTACAGAAGTATATATGCATGTAGACCGCACCCATTTAAGTGCTACCCTAGAAAAATATCATCCCAGAAATTAAATTAACGGTCTGTTTTATATTGTTGTTTATAAGGACGAATGATTAAACGTGCTTCCCTATCAAACT
The DNA here is from genome assembly GCF_005144745.1 of Flavobacterium sp. ASW18X. GTDB lineage: Bacteria > Bacteroidota > Bacteroidia > Flavobacteriales > Flavobacteriaceae > Croceivirga. The sequence goes on from NZ_SWKK01000027.1 coordinate 1,784, forward strand.
TTATATAATTGTATACCCAATTGATAAATACTACTACCCTATTTCTGAACCCAATTAAGAAATAAAGATGTACAAACATCCACACAAACCAAGCAAATACACCTTGAAACTTAAATTTTGGCAAATCTGCAACCGCTTTGTTTCTGCCAATAGTAGCCATGCTACCTTTATCTTTGTAGTAAAACGCTTTTGGCGTTTTTCCTTTTAGACTAGCTACCAGATTATCTCCTAAATTTTCGCCCTGTTGCATTGCGGGTTGCGCCATCATGGGGTGTCCTCTGGGGTAATCTTCTGATTCCATTTGGGCTACATCACCAATGGCATAAATATGGTCAAAACCTTTAACCTGATGAAACTCGTTAACAAGTAGTCTTTTAGAGCGACTAACAAAAGTTTCGCCATCCAAACCACGAATTGTCACCGCTTTTACACCCGCAGCCCATATCAAAGTTTCGGTTTCAAATATGGTATCTCCGTTCGTTGTTGCTTTTTTACCATCAAAATTAGCTACTCTTAGATTTTTCCAGACGTTAACGCCCAATTCTTCTAAAAAATCTTCTGCCTTGTTAGAGGCAATTTCGCTCATAGCTGGCAGTAAGCGGTCTCCACTTTGCACTAGATTTATTTGTGCCCTCCGAGTATCTAAATCAGGATAATCTTTTGGTAAGATACCCTTTTTAATTTCTGCTAAAGCACCTGCAAGTTCAACTCCCGTTGGTCCACCACCAACTATAACAAAGTTCATCAATGCTTCTCTTTCGTGTAAATCGTCCGTTAGCAAAGCTTGCTCAAAATTCTCTAAAATTAAGCTTCTGAGATTTAAGGATTGTGGAATGGTTTTCATGGACATGCTATTGCGTGCCAGTTCTTCATTCCCAAAAAAATTGGTTTCTGTACCCGTAGCCACCACCAATTTGTCAAACTTTAATGGTCCAATGTTGGTATCAATGATGTTTCGCTCTGTATTTATATTCAATACCTCTGCCAGTCTAAAATAAAAATTAGGATACCCCTGCAGCACTTTCCGTATAGGGTAAGCGATAGAATCTGGTTCTAAACCACCCGTGGAAACTTGGTATAATAGCGGTTGAAACGTATGATAATTATGCTTATCTAAAAGCACGACCTGAAATTCTTGTTTGCTTAACTTCTTGGCCAGAGCAATACCGGCAAATCCTCCACCGATAATGACTACCCGTGAAAAACTAGACTGTGGAATATTCATTGAACTCATGTATCGCAAATTTAAGCATAAAGCCATTCCTTAACGTGTAGCATACGCCTATATTTTATATTATCTTTAAAACCCTATACCAAAACCAACTTTATGAAAAAGTTTTTAATAGCAGTACTAATATTCAATGGCTTATTCTTACAAGCACAAGAATCGGCTGATAAACTGCTTGACCAATTAGACCAACAAACTAAAGACTATTCTAAAATTGCCTTGCAACTATGGGATTGGGCAGAGATGGGCTATCAAGAAGTAAAAAGCTCTGGATTACTACAAGAAACGTTAAAGAAGGAAGGGTTTAAAATCACTTCTGGCATTGCAGATATACCAACTGCATTTATGGCAGAATATGGTACGGAAGGTCCTGTTATTGCGATTTTAGGAGAGTTTGATGCCCTCCCAGGGTTATCCCAAAAAGCAATACCTACCAAAGAAAGTGCTGGAGGTGTTGCTGGTCATGCCTGCGGGCATCATTTATTTGGCACCGCCAGTACAGCCGCCGCAGTTGCAATTAAAAATTGGCTAAAAGCAAATAGAAAAAAGGGACGAATACGCTTCTACGGTTGCCCAGCAGAAGAAGGTGGCTCTGGTAAAGTATACATGGTACGTTCTGGAGTTTTTGATGATGTAGATATTGCCTTACATTGGCACCCTGGCGCTCAGAATGCTGCTAGTGCAGGTGCAGCACTAGCTAACAAATCTGCTAAATTCAGGTTTTATGGTGTTTCTGCTCATGCCGCTGGAGCTCCAGAACGCGGGCGTTCTGCTTTAGATGGCGTAGAGGCCATGAATGTAATGGTTAACATGATGCGAGAACATATACCGCAAGATGCTAGAATACATTATGTTATTACAGATGGTGGCAAAGCGCCTAACGTTGTCCCTGATTTTGCAGAAGTTTATTATTACGCTCGTCACGGTAATAGAGATGTGGTTGTTTCAATTTTTGACCGCATGGTTAAGGCCGCAGAAGGTGCCGCTCTAGGAACAGGAACTACGATGGACTATGAAATGATTGGCGGAACGCACGAATTGCTTCCAAACCTTACCCTACAAAAATTAGTACACGATAAATTAAGCGCAGTAGGTGGAATGACTTATTCCTCAGAAGAAAAAGCTTTTGCTCAAGAAATATCCCAATCTTTAGGGCAGGAAGAATTAAAAGAAGAGATAGCCCTTAGCATACAACCCTATAAAACAGAAGCCAGAGCTTATGGTTCTACAGATGTTGGTGATGTAAGCTTTGTGGTACCAACAGTTGGTTTTAGCACTGCCACATGGGTACCTGGGACAGCTGCTCACAGTTGGCAAGCTGTAGCTGCCGGCGGAACATCTATTGGTATAAAAGGAATGATGATTGCTGCCAAAACGATAAGCTTAACTGCGTTAGAGCTTTTTAACTCTCCAGAAATTATTACCAAAGCAAAAAATGAATTTAAAGAAAAAAGAGGTAACAACTTTGTTTACAAACCTTTACTAGGCAACCGACCACCTGCCTTGGATTATCGTAATTAATTTTTGTAACAATACGCTGACTTTTGCAACTAATAAGCAATCAACTACCCAACCATTAGTGAAAAAAGAACTGGAACATCAATTTGTTACGGAACTAGAGAACAATCAGAATATTGTTCATAAAGTGTGTAGTCTCTATACCAATGATAGGGACAGCCATAACGATTTGTTCCAAGAGATTACCATTCAACTTTGGAAAGCATACCCAAAGTTTAGAGGTGATGCTAAGTTCAGTACGTGGATGTATAGAGTTGCTTTAAATACCGCTATTACCCTGTATAGAAAATCTAAAAAGCGTGTAAAAACGCAGGATTATGATTCGGTAATATTTAAGATTAAAGCTCATGAGTACGATGATACGGAGGAACAACAATTAAAGCTTATGTACAATGCTATTAAACAGCTTGGAGATATTGATAAGGCCTTGGTGTTTTTATATCTAGAAGATAAAAATTATGCGGAAATAGCAGATACATTGGGCATTAGTGAAGTTAATGCAAGAGTGAAGATGAACAGAGTGAAAACCAAATTAAGGACCATTTTAAATCCCTAGACCATGATGGATGAATTGGAACTTTTGAAAAAAGATTGGCAGAAAAAGAGTGACCAACTGCCAAAACTTAGTTATGACGAAATCTATAGAATGATTTTGAAAAAATCGAGCTCCATTGTAAAATGGATTTTCTACATAAGTATTGCTGAATTTCTCTTTTGGATTTTAATTGGGCAATTGCCTCTTGAAGAATCTAAAACAGATAAAAACTTTCTTTATACAGAAACGCTAGCGTGGGTTTTAGAAGGAATAACTTATGCGGTAATGCTATTTTTTATGGTAAAATTCTACCTTAATTACAAGCAAATTAACAATACCGATTCTGCTAAAGCATTAATGCAAAAGATTTTAAAAACAAGGAAAACGGTGGTCAATTACGTATGGGCCAGCATGTCTATAGCTATTTTATCTGGTATTATTATTTCTTTAGAAATGTTCTTTTACGAACCAGAATTTAAATCTATACAAGAAAATATAGCCGCTAGAGATAATCCCATTTTAATTTATGTTTTAATGGCAGTATTAATTGTAGTTTGCCTTATACTTTTAGGTGGCGCACTATGGCTATTCTATCGTTTAATTTATGGTATTTTATTAAAACGATTGTTGATTAATTACAAGGAGTTAAAGAAATTAGAAGTTTAAGAATCTCCCTTATAACTATACCTACGCTTTTGGTGGTCTTCTTCATAAGCCGCCAATTCTTCTTGCGGAATTACGCGTAAAAAGGAAGGATGCTGCTCAATAGCATATTCTAACTTTTCTATAATTTGGTCAATACTCTCATTATCATAATCTATGTTAAGAGGTTCTTTTATAATCATAGATTGTAAAATTCCCTTCTTTTTAATGTATAGCCCTTTTTTATCAAAAGAACGCCTAAAACCATCTATTACAACAGGTACTACAATAGGCTTATATTTTTTTATGATGTGAGCTGTTCCTTTACGTAAGGGCTTCCAAGGTTTGGTAGTACCCTGTGGAAAAGTAATTACCCAACCATCTTCTAAAGCTGTACCAATATTAGAGATATCGCTAAATTTAACAGGTCTTTTTACATCTTGCCCATCAGAACGCCATGTACGCTCAATACTAATAGAACCTGCGTAAGCCAAGATTTTAGCCAGCAAATTCTTTTTCATAGTCTCTTTAGCCGCTACATAGTAAAAATTCAATTTAGGCTTCCATAAATAGGCTACGTTTTTAATATTATCTTCTCTGCCGCTTAGAGCCGCATTAAATACATGAAACATGGCCACTACATCTGCAAAATAGGTTTGGTGGTTACTTACAAACAGCACCCCTGTTTCTGGTAATTCCCTGATAACTTCTGAACCTTCTATCTCTAACTTGTTAAAACCCTTATATCTAGAGTGGGTGATGAATCCCAAGATGCGGATTAACCATTTTTTTAGGAACAAATTATGTCCAAATGGAGTAGATTTAAATATATCCATAGGCATTTTAAGAAAGGCTAAAATACAAAATAGAGACTAAACCACTTGCTTTAATAGGTCTTTGATTTCACTTAGCATCATTGCCGTTGCACCCCAAACCGTGTAACCATTTAACTTAAAGGCAGGTACCCTAATATCTGAGCCGTAAGAAGTGTTCATTTTTTCTTGTATTAAATTGCTATCATTGATAAAATCTACCAAAGTAACTTCTATTAAATCTTCTACTTCGTAAGCATCTTTCACAAAAGGCTTAGGCTTTCCATACAGCCCTAAATACGGTTGTACTAAAAAATTACTAGGCGGTATATAAATTTTAGACAACGGTCTTATCAGTTGCACATCTTTGGGGTTAACCCCCACTTCTTCCTCCGTTTCTCTTAAAGCGGTAGCTAATAAATTGGCATCTGTGGGCTCCACTTTGCCTCCAGGAAACCCAATCTGATTAGAATGTACGCCTTTGTACGTTTTCCTAAGAATTAACAATAAGTGCGTTTGTCCTTCTTGATTAGGGTAAAACAAAGCCATAACTGCTGCCTTACGAGCATCTTTTAGCTTAGCCTGCTGCATTTGCCTTACTTTTTTACGCACTTCTGGCTCCATCTTGGCATGAGAAGCATCTGCAGGCAAATCCAGATTTTTTATTTTTACAACTTGTTCACGAAAATCAGTAAAATTCATGCGCGTTTTAAAAATTGCACTCACAACAAGTTTACTACTAATTTTGTTTACACACTGTAACGATGCTCCTAAAAAAAACCAAAAAGACACCGTCACTTCACCATCAATAAAAAATACCGATTCCTCTAAAACCAAACAACTGTATTTAGATAAAAAGGAAAAAGCCCAAGATACCTTTGAATTAACAGAAGAAAACGCAATTGACTTTTTCTTTGATTATGCTAAAGATTTAAAAGAAAATAAAGTGAAAATTACCACTACTAAAGGCAGTTTTACGGTTGAGCTCTATGACAATGTCCCCTACCATAAAGCAAATTTTATTTACCTAACAAAGCAAAAGTACTTTGATAGCACACAATTTCACCGTGTGGTTCCTAATTTTATTATCCAAGGAGGCAATTCTGATGATAAAAGAACAAGTCGTAAACGAAGTAAAATAGGGCGTTATTTGTTGCCGCCAGACACTAGAAAAGGACACAAACACCACAGAGGTACCATCTCTATGCCAAGTAGTGAAAGGGATAATCCACATAAATTGGCCTCCCCATTTGAATTTTTTATTGTTGTTACCGACCCTGGCTCTTACCACTTAGATGGTGATTATACAGCATTTGGAAAAGTAATAGAAGGTATGGATATAGTAGATAAAATTAACCAGACTCCCATAGACAGTGGTGAATGGCCTATGCGCAACATTTACATTTTAAAAGCAGAAGTAATAGACTAGTCGCTGTAAATACTAGGTAGAGATATTTTAAAGCGAACTGCAACCAAACGGACTAATATTACAACCACAATTGCGGCAATATTGGCATACACATCTACAACTGGCAATAATCTAAATAGAAAAAACGCTATACCACCTAGTATACAAGCCGTAGCGTAAATTTCTTTTCTGAAAATTACTGGTATCTCATTACAAAGAATATCTCTTATTACTCCACCAAAACTTGCTGTAATTGTTCCTAAAGCTATACAGATAATAGGTAATAAACCCGCATCTAATCCCTTTTCTATGCCTACTGTAGTGTAAAGACCTATACCAATAGTATCAAACAGAAATAAAGATTTACGCAGATATTTTAGTTGTTTAGCAAATACAATTGCCAAGATTACGGTAGCACTAATAATAATCATATAATTGGCATCTCGCATCCAAAGAACGGGTGTATTCCCGATTAGTAAATCGCGTAAGGTACCGCCACCAATGGCAGTAACAAAACCAATAATCATCACCCCAAAAAAATCTAACCGTTTATCCATTGCTATTAGCACTCCAGAAATAGCAAAGGCAATAGTTCCTAAAACATCTACAATTTGTAAAAACAAGCTTACAATTTTTGGGTATAAAAGTTGTAATCTTTTAGCACGGTATCTATATACTGCACATCGTACAACTCAGAATTGGTATGCAAAATACTATCAACTTTAACTCTAAGCGCTGTTAAAGTTTTATAATCGTTACTTTTTTTAGCAATTCTAAAAGTATCTTTTATCAATCTCACGTCTTTATCTGTCAACATAGTTACATTGGTAAAAGTAGGTATATAATCTTCTGCTACATCTTCCAAAATGGTATGGCTCACTTTAGTTTTATTCTTAGTACTTATCACCACTGTACCCGCTGCAGCATCTCCTAAACGTTGTCTCTTATCTGTAAACAAAATACTAAGAATACCCACAGAACCTATAAACAGATAAATATCTACCAACCTCAGCATCCATCGTACTAAATAATTACTCCAATGCACAGGAGAGCCATCTACTTTAACCACCCGCATTTTAAGTAACATTTTACCCACTGTACGGCCATTAAATAGCGCGTTCATAAATAAACTGTACCCCATAGCTGGTAAAAATATTAATGCAACGAGCCCTCTTTGAGTCCACCTATCTTCATAAATGTAACCTATTGCATCCCCAATAAAACTCACTAAAATAGCATAGAGATATAGAATAAAACCATCTATTAAAAATGCTATTATTCTTTCGCCAATGCTAACTATCTTATAATTTAAATTAACATTTTGCGTTGTATTGATTTGGAGATTGCTCATTAAAAATTTAATTTAACAATTGTAATACTCTTTTATGCGCGAAGCTGCTTTTGTTAAGCAAAATAAGGAAAAATGGATTGCTTTTGAAAAAGCCCTAAATGGAGGTATAAATCCTAATCCAGATGACCTTGCCGACGGATACATACAATTAACCAACGATTTAGCTTATGCGCAAACCTATTACGCAGAAAGTAAGACTTTATTGTATTTAAACTCCTTAGCTTCCCAAGCACATCAAAAGATTTATAAGAATAAAAAAGAGAGTAGCAACCGTATTGTAGATTTCTGGGCTTACGAGTTTCCATTATTTTTTGTGCAATACCACAAAACCCTCCTCGTCACGTTTTTAATCTTTGCCTTAGCTACTGCTATTGGTAGTATTTCTGCTTTAAACGATTCTAGCTTTGTTCGCCTAATTTTGGGCGATGCCTATGTAAACGAGACATTAAATAACATTGCTAACGGAGACCCTGCTGCCATTTACAAAGGTGGTAGTGAAATTGGGTCGTTTTTAGGTATCACTATCAACAATATACGCGTAGGCTTTTTAGCTTTTGCATTTGGCGTAATTACCAGTATTGGCACTGTTTATATCTTATTCCAAAATGGTATAATGTTAGGTGCTTTTATAACCTTTTTTTATACCAAAGGGGTATTCTTTGAAGCTAATAAACAAATTTGGCTACACGGAACTATAGAAATATCTGTAATTGTAATAGCTGGCTGTGCAGGTATCATCATGGGTAATAGTATACTTTTTCCTAAAACCTATGCTAGACGGGTTTCTTTTATGAAAGGGGCTAAAGATGGTCTAAAAGTAGTCGTTAGTACTATACCATTTTTTATTATTGCTGGGTTTATAGAGGGATTCATTACTAGATACACCAACATGCCTAACTGGCTGGCCTTTTTAATTATAGGCTCATCTGCAGTGCTAATCATATTTTATTACATTCTATATCCTATTTATTTAAAAAAACTTAATGATAAAAAATTACATAGAATTACGAATTAATAGGGAGTTCGGTGATATTATCACAGATTACTTTGATTTTTTTAAGCAAAATATAAAAAAGTTCACAAACACATTTATTAGCTATAACGGTATCTTTTTTATTGGTATCGTAATCACGAGTTATGTACTAGTTTCTGGTATTCTTGGATTAATTGCCTCTAATGAAAACTCATCTTTTTTAGGTGCGGTTAGCAATGATGATGATACCTATTGGATGATTTTCTTTATTGGTATGGGCTTATATTTCATCATCTTTGTGATTTTAGGAGTTCTTAATTATGGTCTTGCTACTAGCTTTATGATTTTATATGATAAAGACCCTACCAACGCGTTCACAAAAAAAGATATTTGGTTGTATTTTAAGGGGAATATTGGCAAGAGTGTACTTTTTGTATTGCTGTTAGTAGCCATTTATTTTGGCTTTTTAATTATCTCTGTATTATTTGCTTTGATTCCCATTTTAGGCATGTTTGCGCAATATATTTTACAGTTTTTTTTAGCATCTTGGTTAGGAGTCTCCTTTTTTGAAATGTTACAGAATAACAAAGGGGTGGTAGAATCATTGGGAGAAGGATGGAATTTAGTTACTAAAAGTTTCTGGAAATCTGTTGGGGTTAATCTTGTAATGGGACTATTAATCACCATACTGCTAGGATTAGCTTCTTTTGTCCCTGGAGTAATTTTTGGAGTGTATACATTCCATGTCGTAGAGAACGAAGTTAGTCTTACCTCTAATGTGGTAGCCACGGTAATATATACCTTATCGCTTTCTTTATTTTTGGGAATAATGATTTACGGCCAAAGTTTATCGCAATTGGTAAATGGATTTCTATACTATACGCTACACGAAAAGACGTATAATACTAACACCCGTAAACGCATAGAACAAATAGGAGAACATTTAGATGCGTAAATTATTCCTAATTATTAGTAGTTTTTGTTTTCTATTGGGTAACGCTCAAATAGAACAAGACTCCCTACGCTTAAAAGAAGATACTGGGGAGCTCATAATGCTGCGCGAGTTACCTACAGATATAGATAGCAAATACAACGGTGAAGAATTTGATTATTCTATAAAAACAGGAGAATCACAGAATTTTTTAGACCGATTTTTTAGATGGTTAGAAGGCTGGTTGCAAGATAATTTTGGAATTGATATTTCTCCAGAATTTTACAAGTTTATGGAAATTAGCGTCTATGTCTTAATGGGAGCTCTAATTATTTATCTATTCGTAAGATTGTTTATAAATGAGAAATTCAACACCATTTTTATAAAAAAAGCTCGTGCTTTACATGACATTGAATTGGCAGAACAGCATATAGAAACCTTAGATTTTGATGTTTTGCTTAAAAAAGCCATTGCCGCCAATGATTACCGCTTAGCTATTAGATATCACTTTTTAAGGTTTTTAAAAACGTTATCGCAGCGCGAATTAATAGACTGGCATTTTGAAAAAACCAATGCCGACTACCGTATAGAAATTAAAGAAGCACGATTAAAGGCAGGCTTTTCTGAGTTAGCCTATTTATACGACTATATTTGGTATGGTGAACAGTATATAGACCATGATGGTTATCAATCCGTTGCCAAAAAGTTCCATAGTATTAACCAAATTATTCCGCAATAAACTATGGATAAACGTTCTAAAATTATAATAGGTTTGTTCTTTGCGGTATTCTTAGGCATTATCATCACAGAAATTGTAAAACCAAGACCTTTAAATTGGAGACCTTCTTATACCCAAACGGATAAAATACCGTTTGGATGCCATATCCTTTTTAAAGAATTAGGAACCCTTTTTCCTGATTCTGAAATAGAAACGGTAGAAGAATCGGTGTATGATTTTATATACAACTTACCAGAAGATTATGCTACTAGTAATTATATGCTTATCAACGGACATGTTAGTTTAGACCAACAAGAAACCAATAAACTTTTGGAATATGTGGCAAAGGGGAACACCGTTTTTCTTGCTGCAAATTCTTTTAGTTACTTTTTGGCAGATACCTTAAACATTACCGTAGAAAGTGATTACGGACTGCAAGAAGATACCGTAAAGGTAAGTTTAACCCATCCAAAATTTAAAAAACCATTCTATTTTTCTAGAGGTTATGATAAGTCTCACTTTACTAGTGTAGACACCGCTAACACTACGGTATTGGGCTATGTAGATTATAAAACTGAGGATTATTTAGATGTAAATAAACACAATGAACATCATGAAGTCAATTTTATTAAAACCACTTTTGGTAAAGGTGCTTTCTACATCAATACCATACCACAAGCTTATACCAACTATTACCTAAAACAAGGTAATAAAGACTATATAGCACAAACCTTTTCTTATTTAAAAGACGATAAACTATACTGGGATAATTTTAAAAAAGCAGGCCGCAAAGTAGTGAGTTCTCCCCTACGCTTCGTCTTAAATGAAGAGGCTTTAAAATGGGCCTACTATTTAGTAGTTAGTGGATTGCTATTATTTATGATTTTTAAGGCCAAAAGAGAGCAACGCATTATTCCTATCATCACACCAAAAGAAAATACATCGGTATCCTTTGCTAGAACGGTGGGTGCATTGTATTATCAAAATAAAGATTATACGAATTTAATTCAGAAAAAACTTAACTACTTTTTGGCCCATTTAAGAAGTAGATATTTTATGGACACCACGGTGCTAGATCATAAAAGCATAATGGTACTATCTGGCAAATCTGGCAAAAGCAAAGAAGAAATAAAAGAGCTAATAGACTATATAAATTACCTTAATAAAAAAACTATGCATTCCGAAGATGATTTGGTTGCATTAAATAAAAAACTAACCGCCTTTAAGCAGTAACAATGGAAGAAAATAGCGTTAATGAGAGTCCAATGGAATTCAACAATCGTGTAGATTTAACCAAACTACAAGATGCTGTTGAGCGTATAAAATTAGAATTAGGCAAAGTAATTATTGGGCAAGAACAAATGATAGAATTGCTAATCATTTCAATCCTTGCTAACGGTCATAGCCTTATAGAAGGTGTCCCAGGAGTAGCCAAAACGGTAACTGCAAAATTATTAGCAAAGAGTATGGATGTGGAATTTAATAGAATTCAGTTTACTCCAGATTTAATGCCTAGTGATATTCTAGGTACTTCTATTTTCAACGTAAAAACTTCTGAGTTCGAATTTAAAAAAGGGCCTTTATTTTCCAATTTTGTTTTGATAGATGAGATTAATCGTGCCCCTGCAAAAACACAAGCAGCTTTATTTGAGGCTATGGCAGAACGCCAAATTACCATAGACGGCGCTGCATATACTATGCAACCACCCTTTTTAGTTTTTGCCACTCAAAACCCTGTAGAGCAAGAAGGCACTTATCGCTTACCAGAAGCGCAGTTAGACCGCTTTCTTTTTAAAATAAATGTGGATTACCCTTCTTTAGAAGAAGAGGTAACTATACTTATGAGTAAACATGAGCAGAAAACAAAAAACCAAGAAGATTTAATACAAGCTGTACTTACTGCTCAGGAAATAGCTGAGTACCAAGAAACCATTAAAGAAATAATTGTAGAAGATAACCTTATCCGCTACATAGCAGAGTTGGTTAATGCCACTCGTACCAATGCTAACTTGTATTTAGGAGCATCTCCTAGAGCTTCAATAGCCATCTTGGATGCTTCAAAAGCCTTAGCCGCTATTAATGGCCGGGATTTTATAACTCCAGAAGATATTAAAAAAGTAGCTCCTGCTATTTTAGCGCATCGTATTATTCTAACACCAGAAAGAGAAATGGAAGGTTTAACACCAGATAAAATGGTAGCTCAGTTAATAGAATCCATAGAAATTCCAAGATAATAGTTTGAAACAATTCTTTAAAAATACATACTTAAACCCGCGTTTTTTTATTGCTTTAGGGCTGTTTACCCTAGCCTTTATGGTGGCTTTTGTTTATGGTAATCTTTTAAGCAGTATACAATTACTATTTTACCTCTTTGTTTTAGCCCTTTTGGTAGACTTTATCTTGCTATTTTTAAGCAAAGGTAAATTTGAGGGAAACCGGATTGTACCAGACAAACTATCTAACGGTGATGAAAATCCAATTAGCATTAAAATTACCAATGGGTATTTATTTAAAGCCACACTTAAATTGATAGATGAAATTCCGTTTCAATTTCAGAAACGTGATTTTGAGTACCAAAGTAAATTAGAGAAGGGTGAAACAAAAACGTACGAATATACCCTAAGACCAACAGAGCGGGGCACATATTCTTTTGGAGCTATTAATGCTTTTGCCTCTTCTCCTTTAGGTTTGCTATCGCGAAAATTTCAATTTGACAATGTGGCCGAAGTTCCAGTATATCCTTCCTTTTTACAGCTACGTAAGTACGATTTAATGGCGTTTAGTAACAGATTGTTTGAGTATGGCTTAAAAAAAATAAGACGTATTGGCCATACTATGGAATTTGAACAGATTAAGGAATACGTTCGTGGTGATGATATTAGAAACATTAATTGGAAAGCCACTGCCAAGCACAATCAGCTCATGGTTAATCAATACCAAGACGAAAAATCTCAGCCCATTTATTCTGTAATAGACAAAGGGCGTGTAATGCAGATGCCTTTTAATCACTTATCATTATTAGATTATGCAATAAATGCCACTTTAGTAATTAGCAATATCGCCATAAAAAAACAGGATAAAGCAGGCATGTTTTCTTTCAATACCAAAGTAGAAAACCGCGTAGTGGCAGACCGTAGGAGTGCTCAGATGAATCTAATTCTAGAAACCTTATACAATTTAGATACAGAATTTTTAGAAAGTGATTTTAGCCGATTATATATAGATGTAAAACGCAATTTAAATCAGCGAAGTTTACTGCTTTTATATACCAATTTTGAAACCATGGATGCCTTGCACAGGCAATTACCCTACCTGCAAGCCATAGCCAAACATCACTTACTGGTAGTTATCTTTTTTGAAAATACAGAGCTTGAAGAATTTATTACTAAGAAAGCTAAAAATGTGCATCAAATTTTTGAACAAACCATTGCAGAAAAGTTTATTTACGAGAAAAAATTAATTGTAAATGAGTTAAGAAAACATGGTATACAAACTTTGTTAACTAAGCCAGAAGAACTCACCGTTAACACTATTAATAAGTATCTGGAAATAAAAGCTAGAGGTTTATTATAAGTGTTGGAGACTTTTTTTACTGGTCTGCAGAAAGCTTTGTAATAATCACACCCACTTCATCTTTTTCAAACTTTTGAATTAGTTTTAATGCATATTTAACTAAGACTGATGGCGGGTTAGCCAATTTAGCACCAAGTCTTTCTATCAAAATATCTAAATTTTCTATTGCTTGTTGGTTATACTCTGGACCAAGAGACCAGAGTAGATTGGCTGCATTCCACGCTTGTTGTCTCGCTTTTCTCATGCTGAAGTCGATAATCTTTTCATCGTTATTTCGTCCTAATAAGTCTAGAACAAAAAGTAAAGGAGAAACTCGCCCTAGGCGTTCTTGTAATTCATCTGTAATTTGAAAGAGAATATCATTTACTTTATTAAAATCATTCTCAATAGCTTTAATATCTTGGTTCTCCATGCTGGTTGCAGTTGCAATAGCTAAATCCAAATTAATATGCGCATTCATCCCCAACATTATATGCTGTAAAACAGTTAAGGGTTGAGCTGCATTAGAGAAAGCAATTGCCCAAGCCTTGCTCACGGCTAAACCATTTTTGTAGGCCTTGTAAGCATCTAAATATAAATTAGCAAAGGCGACGTCCATACGCTCTAATCGTTGGCCGTTCTCAAAGTTGCCTAAGGCCAATTCTTTAGCAATTTCTGCCGTAGTACGCATGTATACATAGGCGAACAAGCCTATAGAATTATTCTCTTGTATACTTTCTGCAATGATTACATCTAACTGCTGCAAAACTTGTTGAATGGTAGTTGCTTTCTGCATATTGCTAGCTTTTTAGGTACAAAACACGGGAGAACTGCTATAAATGTAAGGCTTATTACCAATTAAACAGACCATTAACCCTTTAGTATACAAATGGGTATGTTAACTGGCTAAGAGAAGGAATTGGCGCGTTGGTGAAATTTTTAGCATTTATTTCTGGCACGTAGCCCACCTTATTTGCAGCCTTATTTGTAGGTAACTTTCGTTTTTTCTTGTGGTCTGTAAAAATATCAATGGTAACCCCTACAGTAAGTCCGCCTAGAACTGTTGCTAACAAATCATCATTGTCCCAACCAGAACCGCCTTTACCAGAATCAATAGCTTCTTTACCAAGACCAATTAGAGCACTGCCCCCAACCGCACCAGCAAACGTCCAAAAACGGTCTCCTTTAGATATTTGTTTTGCAATCCCTGCACCTGCCAGTCCGTATAAGTTACCACCTAAAAAATGTAATGCTTTGTCATTCTCTATTTGTGCATGGGTCTTAAAAAAGCAACATAATAGAAATATGGTTATAATTCTACTCATGATGGCAAAGATATAAAAGCTTAGAGGTATACCAGTTTAAGAAAAGGCTATCTGAGTCAAGCGTTTCTTTTCTTCTTCAAATTCCGTTAGTAACCGTTCCATAATTTTTGCAACGGGCAAAATATCGTGTATTAAGGCAGAAGTCTGCCCTATTTCTAATTCGCCCTCTTCTAAATCTCC
This sequence comes from Flavobacterium sp. ASW18X, assembly GCF_005144745.1. Classification (GTDB taxonomy): domain Bacteria; phylum Bacteroidota; class Bacteroidia; order Flavobacteriales; family Flavobacteriaceae; genus Croceivirga. Next base: position 16,957 of record NZ_SWKK01000027.1, read on the forward strand.
TAAAAACATACCTTTTTTAGCCCTAGCTCTTCCTAAAACTGCTTTTAAATCGGCTACCGAAGCACCTTGAGCGTAAGCATTTTGCACATCTTCATAAAATTTATTTTTAAGCAAACGTACAGGCGCTAATTCTTTTAAAGTTAGCTGAGTTGCCCCCTCTTTTGCAGCCACTACTTGCTCCTTAAATGCGGTATGAGAAGATGCTTCTATACTGGCTACAAACCTACTACCAATTTGCACCCCGTCAGCACCTAAAGCCATAGCCGCTAACATCTGGCGCCCTGTAGCAATACCACCTGCAGCAAGCAAGGGAATTTGCAATTTTTCTTTTACCGTAGGGATAAGTACCATTGTTGTAGTTTCTTCCCTACCATTATGGCCGCCTGCCTCAAAACCTTCTGCAACCACCGCATCTACACCCGCTTCTTGTGCCTTAAGTGCAAATTTTAGACTGCTCACTACATGTACCACGGTAATTCCTTTTTCCTTTAAAATAGGCGTCCAAACTTTAGGATTACCAGCAGAAGTGAAAACTATTTTCACTCCTTCTTTCATGATTATTTCCATGAGTTTATCCAAATCTGGATACAGCATGGGTATATTTACACCAAAGGGTTTATTGGTGGCTTTTTTACATTTTTGAATATGTTCTAACAATACCTCTGGATACATGCTGCCTGCTCCAATAAGCCCCAAACCACCAGCATTAGAAACTGCTGCAGCAAGCTTATAACCACTAGCCCATATCATCCCTCCTTGTACAATGGGATATTGAATATTAAAAAGTTGGGTAATCCTATTTGTCATAGTTTAAGAAATAACTCCAGAGCCTATTAACTCTTCATTTATATACCAGGCCACAAACTGCCCCTCAGTTATCGCAGATTGCGGTGCTTCAAAATCTACATACAAACCCCCTTCTGCCTTATACAATTTAGCTTTTTGCAAAGGCTGTCTATACCTAATGCGCGCCATCACTTCTAAAGTACCATCTAATTCTAGCCGCATGTCTTCTCTAACCCAATGCAGTTCTGCATCACTAACAAACAATGTACTCCTAAATAATCCTGGATGGTTTTTACCCTGACCCGTAAAAATGATATTCTCCTGCACATCTGTCTCTACTACAAACAAAGGTTCTTTAGTACCACCAACATCCAATCCTTTGCGTTGACCTATGGTAAAAAAATGGGCACCTATATGTTCCCCAACCACCTTGCCATCTGTTATAGCATATTGCGGCTTTTGAGCTTTAAAGGCAAGTTCCTCTGTTTTGTTACTAAACACTGGTTGTGTTAGCTGATACTGTTCAGCATCTTTAGGCACCTCTACAATAACTCCTTTTTTAGGTTTTAGCTGTTGTTGTAAAAAGTCTGGCAAGCGTACCTTACCAATAAAGCAAAGGCCTTGAGAATCTTTTTTATCTGCAGTAATCAAATCGTTTTCTGCTGCAATTTTACGCACTTCGGGTTTAGTAAGATGCCCAATAGGAAATAGCGTTTTACTCAATTGCTCTTGAGAGAGTTGGCACAAAAAATAAGACTGGTCTTTATTACCATCTATACCTGCCAATAGTTGATGTACCTCTTTACCTTCTTTATTAACAAATGTGCCTTTACGGCAATAATGCCCGGTAGCCACAAAGTCTGCCCCTAGGTCTAAGGCTATTTTTAGAAAAACATCAAACTTAATCTCCCGATTACAAAGTACATCTGGGTTGGGTGTTCGCCCCATTTCGTACTCACGGAACATATAATCCACAATACGTTCTTTGTACTGCTTGCTTAAATCTACGGTTTGAAAAGGTATCCCCAATTTATCTGCTACAATTAGGGCATCATTACTGTCTTCTAACCAAGGACACTCATCAGAAATGGTCACAGAATCATCGTGCCAATTCTTCATGAACAGGCCAATAACCTCGTACCCTTGCTCCTTTAATAGGTATGCGGTTACACTAGAATCTACTCCACCAGAAAGTCCTACTACTACTTTTTTCTTTGTACTGCTCATAACACTGCAAAAATACGAACAATATTCGTCGGTCTACCAACCAGAAACTTAACATAAAAGTGCTTTTAAATCAAAAGGGTTAACATAGAGTTAAGCTTGCATTTAAGTTAATTATAGGTACAGGAAGTAATTTCATCGGCTGAGAACACAATCAAACTAAAATTGGAAATGAAAGCCTTCCCAAAACAATTTAATTCCCTAATTATCTTCACCTTAACCTGTTTAATCGTGGCCTGTAGCAAAGGAGATGATGGACCAAGTAAAGTAGAAAACGAACAGGAAAATACCGATTCCGATGCCTCTGATGGCGCAGAAGAAGATAATAGCAGTACAGCAGTACATTTATTAGACCTTGCTACTAGCATTGATGATTTAAGTATTTTGGCGCTAGCCTTAGATAAAATTGATCCTGCTAATAAAGAGCAACTAAGCAAGGAAGGAGATATTACTGTTTTTGCTCCTACAAACACCGCTTTTGAGAACTTGTTAGCAGAACTAGAGGATTATAATAGTTTAAATGATTTTTCTTCTGAGGAGGATTTGCTGCTTTTAGAAGAAATTGTAAAATACCATGTTATCGCTAATGAAGCATTACTTGCTGCCCAAGTAACGAATGATAAATCCTACACAACCCTACAATCCGAAACCGTAACAACCTATACCACAGATGGTGTACAATTACAAGATAAAACCAATACACGATCTAATGTAATAGTAGCAGATAACCAAGCAAGCAATGGTATTGCTCACCTTGTAGATAAAGTACTTTTACCACAAGCTGTATTAGATGCTCTAAATCCTCAACATAATTCCGATAAAACAGTAGCTGAACTAATTGCCACCAAAGAAAATTTGAGCTTACTCAAAGATGCCTTACAAGTAGCTGGTTTAGAAAGCACTCTTAATGAAGAAGGTCCATTTACGGTCTTCGCCCCTTCGGATGACGCTGTACAAGTACTTTTTGATTTATTGGGAGAAGGATATGCGTCTTTTAGTGATTTTGATAATAGTATAGAAATCTTGTTGTTACAAGATATTTTAAAATACCATGTTGTAAATCAGAATCTATTAGCCGCAGATTTGGAAGCCACTACATATGCTACTTTACAAGCCAACCAAAACTTTGAGTTAGTAGCCACTGGTAATGGATGGGAAATTAATGATGCCTCTAACACCAATGCCGCTCTAACAGAAATTGATAAACTTGCAACCAATGGTGTAGTGCATGTAATTAATAAAATTCTAATCTCACCAGAAACAGCAGAGTTATTGGCCAGTATAGGTATTGATGTGAATGATATTCCTGACCCAAATGCTACTAGTATTAAAGCGTTGGTAGAACAAACTACAGAACTTAGCTTTCTGCAGCAGGCGTTAGAACTTACCGGTTTATTGGATACCTTAGGAGAAGATGGCCCATATACGGTATTAGCACCCGCTAATGAGACTATCATGTTTTTGTCTGCTCTTTTAGGCAATGCTACCTTAGATGATTATACTTCATCTTTTGAAATTGATATCTTAAGACAAGTACTTCAGTACCACATAATACCAGAAAATATTACTGAAGACATGCTCAAAAGCGGTAACATTACCACCTTATTAGGAGAACCTATCACTATAAAAAACACTAATGGTACAATAAATTTTACTGACGGAGTTGGGCTGACATCTACGTTAAGATATGGAAATATACCAGCAAGCAACGGAACCATACATATAGTAAACAACCTTTTACTACCGGCAACAGTAGTTGACCACTTAGCGGAACAAACTACATCAACTTTTAATGCTTTATCAGCAGAATTAAAAGAGAATAGAATTGTAATGACCGCTTTATTAATGGCTGGTGATGAAATAAAAAACGGATTGACTGCCCAGAGTAAATTTACTTTATTCTTGCCTACCAATGCCGCATTCCTTAACCTGTTTAAAAGTTTAGATGGAATAGAAAGTTTAGCTGATTTTGATACAGAAGCGGAATTAGTAATCCTGAGTAAAATTTTGGCCTACCATTTGGTTCTTTATCAAAACAAAAATGCAAATGATTTTATAGATGGTGAAGATCTTGTGAGTTTTCAAGGTGAAGCGATAAGGGTACACTTAAATGGTGAAATCAATTTAATTGACAAAACTAATAAAGCTGCTAAAGTGACTAAAACCGATATCGCATTTGGTAATGGCACCTTACATTTTATAGATAAAGTACTAATTCCACAAGCTGTTTTAAAGCATTTATAATAAACACCCACCCTAATTAAAAAGAGACCGCTAATTGTTGCGGTCTTTTTTTTGTTTAATCTCATTTTGTTAAACTTTTGCAAAATTACATTAAACAGACGCAACCTTAAGAATATTGTTTAATCTTTATAGTGTTTAATTCAACAAACATCATAAATGCTTACACAAACAAGTAACTAATTACTAGCGTATATGAATACAATGTTGACTTAATTAAATATTCAATTAAACAATTTTTAAACTATTTAACTATGAAAAATTTTTTAAGCATCAGTAATTATCTAGTACTGGCTTTTTTTTCACTATTTATCCTGTCTTGTGACAGTGATGACGATGACGGGCAAGAAATGGAACCAAAAATGGAAGCAAATATTGTTGCTACTGCCCAAAACACGGAAGCGCTAAGTTCATTAGTTGCCGCATTGGTAAAGGCAGATGAAAATGCAAATTCCGATTTAGTAGGTACGCTTAGTTCAGAGGGTAATTTTACAGTATTTGCCCCTACCAACGAGGCGTTTACAGCTTTATTAGCTGGCTTAGATGGTTACGATTCTTTGGAAGATTTTGATACTGAAGAGGAAAAAGCCTTATTAGGTAAAATATTACAGTATCATGTTGTGGCAGGAACTGCTGCGGCCTCAACAGATTTTTCTGATGGACAAACCATAACTACTGTGCAAGGAGAAAGTGTAAGTGTTTCTTTAACTGGTGGTGTGTTTATTGGCGATGCCACCGAAACAGATGCGGAAGTTGTAATTGCAGATGTTATGGCTAGCAACGGAATAGTGCATGTTATTGATAAAGTGTTATTACCTCAAGAAGTTTTAGATGCGCTTATGCCAGAAGAAGAAGGGCAAGATTTAGTGGAAATTGTAGTTGAAGCAGAAACATTAACTGTTTTAGAAGCTGCTGTAATAAAAGCAGATTTGGTTGCTACATTACAATCTGACGGCCCTTTCACTGTATTTGCGCCTACTGATGATGCTTTTATTGCTTTGTTAGAAGCCTTAGGAGATGATTACAATTCTTTAGATGATTTTGATACCGAAGAAGAAATTGCACTACTTAAAGACATTTTATTGTACCACGTAATTCCTGCTCAGGTTTTAGCTGCTGATTTAGCAGCAGGCACTGTTGGCACAGCTTTAACAGATAACTCTATTGAAGTTATTGCAAGCGGAGAAACATTTGTAATTGGAGATGCTTCTGATACAAATGCAAATATTACGGGTACAGATATTATGGCAACAAATGGTGTTGCACATACCATTGACAAAGTTTTATTGCCACAAGCTGCTATTGATTTTGTAGCTAGTTTAAATATGAAAAATATTGTAGAACTTGCCCAGGAGACTGATGATTTAAGCGTATTGGTAGATGCGTTGGTAAAAGCCAATGCTGGTCTTGTAGACACTTTAAGTGGTGAAGGTCCATTTACAGTTTTTGCTCCAACAAACGCTGCTTTTGTCGCTTTATTAGAAGCATTAGGTGATGACTACAATTCTTTAGACGATTTTGATACCGAAGAAGAAGTAGCTTTATTGGTAGATATCTTAACTTACCATGTAATTGCCAGTGCAGAAGCTTTTTCTACAGATTTGACAGATGGTCAAATGTTAACTACAGTAAGTGAAGATATGTTAACTGTAAACCTTACTGGCGGTGTCTTTATAGCGGATGCTACAGATATGCCTGCAAGTGTTGTAACGCCAGATGTAGATGCTTCTAACGGAGTGGTACACATTATAGATAAAGTATTACTACCACAAGCTGCTGTAGATTTTGTTGCTAGTTTACACACGCCTAACATTCCAGAATTGGCAATGTCTGTAGACGATTTAAGTTTACTTGTAGATGCTTTAGTACAGGCAGATGCAGGCCTAGTAGAGGCTTTAAGCGGCGAAGGACCCTTTACAGTTTTTGCTCCTACAAATGCAGCTTTTGCTGCGCTATTAGATAGCTTAGGAAGTGAATATAATAGTCTTGCAGACTTTGACACTGCAGAAGAAAAAGCTTTATTAGCTAAAATCTTAACTTACCATGTGGTTTCTGGCGCTGCGGTAACATCTGGACAATTAACAAATGGACAAATGGTGACAACCCTACAGACTGAAACTATTACCATAGATTTAAGTGCTGGAGTCCAATTAGACGATAAGACAGATACTAATGCAAATGTTACAGGTGCGGATAACGAAGCTAGTAACGGCGTTGTACATATAATTGACAAAGTATTGTTGCCACAAGAGGTAATAGACGCATTGCACGGATAGTCAATCAGATACGAAAAAATAATAGAAAGCCTTGAGAAAATTATGTCTCAGGGCTTTTTTTATGGACAAAAGTACCGTTCATCGGAGAGACATCAACCTTGGATATTTTACCATACAAAATTGGGTAATTGACAACTAAAAATTTTTTAAGCACTCAAAAGCCCGCATCTTTGGAGTCCTAAATCTTTCCAAACTATACCTATTATGTTGAAATGTTTCCCCCTAAAAAAAGGGGGAAACTTTCTAAAAAAGTTCCCCCCAGGAATTTTAAAATAACAGAAACATTTACCTTCTTTTTCCAGTATTTTTTTGCGCTTCTGCTTCTTCCATCATTTCTCTCATCTTACGTTGAAAACGATTTTCCTTTTTAGGCTTTTTCTTGTTTTCTTGTATCTGAGCATGAATCTTATCCTCATTTATAATATAGTTCTTAATAGCCAACATAATAAAGATGGTAATTAAGTTAGAGATAAAGTAATATAAACTCAATCCACTAGCATAGTTGTTAAAGAAAAATAACATCATAATAGGAGACAAATACATGATAAATTTCATGTTTGGCATACCTGGTTGTTGCTGCATTTGCATAGTTTGACCAGTGGTAAGCGTCATATAAAAAAAGATAGCAATAGACGCTAAAATTGGAAATAAGCTTACGTGATCCCCATAAAATGGAATGGAAAAAGGAAGTTCAAATATCGTATCATAAGAACTCAAATCTTCTGCCCATAAAAATGGTTTTTGACGCAACATAAATGATGTTGGAAAAAACATAAACAATGCGTAGAATATTGGCAATTGCAACAATGCAGGCACACAACCACTCATTGGGCTAACTCCTGCTTTGTTATACAGTTTCATCGTTTCTTGCTGCTTTTTCATAGCATTGTCTTTGTACTTCTCATTAAGCTCTGTAATCTCTGGTTTTAACACCTTCATTTTAGCTTGAGATAGATAAGACTTATACGTTACTGGTGATAAGGCCAAACGCACCATTATCGTCATTACTATAATGGCGATACCATAAGGCAAAAAAGAACTTAACAATCCAAAAAGTGGCGTAAATACATAGCGATTTATCCAACCAAAAATTCCCCATCCAAAAGGTATAGATTCTACCAAGTCTAAATCTTTGTATTTGTCTTCCTTTTCATAAGAAGAAAGTACATCAACATCGGTTGGTCCATAATACCAATACATGCTTTGATTAAATTCGCCTCCTTGCAAACTCAATGGCATTTTAGCCGAATAATCTTTAGTGTATTTAATACTTCTACTTTCCTCTTCTACTAAATTCTTAGAGGTGATAGCAGCAGTACTAAAAGGCTTATCCGTTGCAAGAATAGAACTAAAGAAATGCTGCCTGTAAGACAACCACTTTACTTCTTCTTCTGTTTCTTCATCTAAATCACTGTTTTCAGAAAGCTTGCTAATTTTACCATCTTCATGGTTATATGTTAAGCGGGTGTATCTGTTTTCATAACGCACACTTTTGTTATGTCTTATCCCTTTTAAATCCCACTTTAAATCTACTTCTTTAGATGAGTTTAAGACACTACCCAGGCCTTGAGACCTAACTGTAAAATCTACTAAGTAGTCTTTAGGCTTCATCTCATACCTAAATTCTAAAAACTGATTTGTTGCAACCCTAGCTTTCATAGAAAGCACCTGATTATCGCCACTTTTGGTTAGATTTGGCTCAAAATATAAATCTTGCGTTGCTAACGTTCTATTATCGGTTGTGGAAAAACTAATCCCAAAATCCGCATTACCATCTTTTACTAAATACACCGGAATACTATCAAAAGTGACGAATTCCTTCATTTTAGCCTCTACTATTTGACCTCCTTTATTAGCAATAACCAAATACAGCACATCATTTTCTAAAACTGTTGTTCCATTTGTGACTTCTGTAAATCCGAAAGCACCAATAGCACTCTTGTAATTTGCTACTGCCGTAGAATCATTAAGATTTAAACTTGGTTTAGATTGATTTTGGCTAGGTTGTTGTTTTGCTTCTTCTGCCTTTTTTTCTGCAGCTGCGAGTTGTTCTTGTTTGGCCTTTTCAGCTTCCAACTCTTCTTTAGAAGGCTGTCTTAGGTACATCCAGCCTAATAGGATTCCAAAAATTAATACGAAACCTATTATAGACTTGACGTCCAATTTCTTTTCTTCCATGAAAATAACTTAGAATAATTTATACGCTACTAGCTAGCAAATATATGTCCAAAATTAGGCATTATGCCAAACTGGCATTGCTTTGTTCTACTTTCTTGTTTAAAACTGCTTTTACAAACCCTACAAATAAAGGGTGAGGGTTGGCTACAGTACTTTTATATTCTGGGTGATATTGCACTCCAACAAACCACGGATGATCTGGAATTTCTACAATTTCTACCAAATTAGTTTTTGTATTGAAGCCCGTAGCTAACATGCCTTCGTTTTCTAGTTCTTCTTTATATGCGTTATTAAACTCAAATCTATGACGATGCCGCTCCATAATACGTTCTGCACCATTGTATACGGTACTTGCTAAACTGCCCGGAGTCAACACACATTCCCATGCCCCTAAACGCATAGTACCGCCTTTATCTACAACCGATTTTTGTTCTTCCATCAAATTAATTACTGGATGTGGTGTATCTGCATCCATCTCTATAGAATTAGCATTCTCTAGCCCTAAAACATTTCTAGCAAACTCTATAACCGCCATTTGCATTCCCAAACAAATACCTAAAAATGGCACCTTGTTTTCTCGTGCAAATTGCACGGCTTTAATTTTACCTTCAATACCACGCTCTCCAAATCCTGGAGCTACTAAAAGACCATCCAAGCCCATTAGTTTTTTATCCACGTTATTGGGCTTTAAATATTCTGAATGAATAAATCTTACATTTACTTTAACCTCGTTTGCAGCACCTGCATGGATAAAAGCCTCTAAAATAGATTTGTAAGAATCTTGCAATTCTACATATTTACCAATAAGACCAATGGTAACTTCGTTTTTTGGATTTTTATGACGTTGTAAAAAGCCTTTCCAGTTTTCTAAATCTGGTTCTGTATTATCCGCTAATGCCAATTTTTTAAGCGCAACTGTATCTAACCCCTGTTCTTGCATTAACAAAGGCACATCATAAATAGTACTTGCATCTATAGATTGTATAACAGCTTCTTTTTTAACATTACAAAACAGAGCTAGCTTTTCTCGCTTTTCTTCAGAAATATCATGCTCTGTACGGCAAACCAAAATATCTGCTTTAATACCACTTTCCATCAACGTTTTAACCGAGTGCTGGGTTGGCTTGGTTTTCAATTCACCAGCAGCGGCTAAATACGGTACCAAGGTTAAGTGAATTACAATACCGTTGTTATCACCTAACTCCCATATCAATTGCCTAACTGCTTCTATGTATGGTAAAGATTCAATATCACCTACAGTACCGCCAATTTCTGTAATTACAATATCATAATCGCCACTTTTACCCAAAATTTGGATGCGTTCTTTAATTTCGTTGGTAATATGCGGTACTACCTGTACCGTTTTTCCTAAAAATTCTCCTCTACGCTCTTTCTCTATTACACTTTGGTAAATTCTACCTGTGGTTACATTATTAGCTTGGGAAGTTCTCACGTTTAAAAAACGCTCGTAGTGACCAAGGTCTAAATCTGTTTCTGCACCATCATCGGTAACATAACATTCCCCATGCTCATACGGATTCAAGGTTCCTGGATCTACGTTAATATAAGGATCTAATTTCTGAATTGTGGTTCTATAACCTCTGGCCTGTAGTAGTTTAGCTAATGAAGCGGCTATAATTCCTTTACCTAAAGATGACGTTACTCCTCCCGTAACAAAAATGTACTTGGTCTCTGACATGTTCAAAATTCAACGTTACGGGGCGTAAAATTACAACAAACGGTAAAAAAATTGGGAATTTATAACGGAAATTCTTTTTGTAATTTTCGGATTAATGGCTCAAGTCCATCAGACTTAACGTCTAACATAGTTTGCATATGTTCTCCTAATTTACCTGGAGGATAGCCTTTTTGCCTAAACCATACCAAATAGGCAATAGGTAAATCTACCAAGTAGCGCCCCTTATATTTACCAAAAGGCATTTTATAATGCGCTAACTCTAATAGTTTTCCTTTATGGTGTTGGTTATACATTTATAACTAAATTGGTATCTTTCCAGAGTTAATAACCGCAAACAATGAAACGACGAAATTTTATTACCACTGCCGCGGCTGCCTCTGCAGGCGTAGCAACTACTAATCTAGCTGCCCAAACCATGACACAAGAAAAGGATTTTAAATTAAAAAACAACATTAATCATAGCGTAGCGCAATGGTGTTTTAATATGTATCCTTTAGAAGAGTTTCTTGCCATACTAAGAGATTTGGGTGTTAAAGGGATTGATCTTATTGGACCTGACAATTTTGATTTACTAAAGAAATACGATATCCACTGTGCCATGTGTAATGGTGCCGAATTAGGTCTTACAGATGGTTTTAACGACCCTAAAAATCATGCACAACTTATTAAAAATTATACAGAGGTAATACCAAAAGTTGCTGATGCTGGCTACACTAATTTAATTTGTTTTAGTGGCAACCGCCGTGGCATGAATGATATTGTAGGCTTACACAATTGCTATGAAGGACTTTCTAAGCTAATGCCGATAGCCGAAAAATATGGGGTAGTGATACAGATGGAATTATTTAATCAAATTAATCATCCAGACTACATGTGCGATAGCAGCTTATGGGGTGTAGAACTCTGTAGGCGTTTAGGTTCTGATAACTTTAAACTGTTATACGATATTTATCATATGCAAATACAAGAGGGCGATATTATAAATACCATACAGCAATATCATGAATACTTTGGTCACTACCATACGGCAGGGGTTCCTGGTAGGCATGAGATTGACGAAACTCAGGAACTTTATTACCCTGCAATTATCAAAGCAATAAAAGATACTGGTTTTACTGGCTATGTAGCACAAGAATTTGTGGTTACTTGGGATGATGAAATAGCAGCACTTAAAGATGCTTTATTGCGTTGCGATGTATAATCTTAATACTTAAAAAGTGCCTTAAAAGGCACTTTTTAAGTATTAATTCTGATATTTAGCTTTTTTACTTCCCTCATACATTTCATACTTTAACCAACGTGCTTCTAACTTACCATTAAAGACTTTTATCTTTTTTGAAGGTCTTAATCCAACAGACTTAAGTGCTTCTAAATTCGAAGTAATTATCCATGCGTCTGTTCCTGGATAGCTCTGCTTTAACGTATCTCCTATTTTAGCATAAAATGTAGGCACATCCACATTTAAACGCTCTCCATAGGGCGGATTACAAACTAGATGAAGTTTATTTTCCGTTGGCTTTTCTGTCCTAAAAAAGTCTTTCCGTTCTATGGTAATATATTCACTCAAATTTGCGTTATCCACATTTTCTTGTGCTTTACGCACCGCAGAAGGTGCCTTATCGTAACCAATGATTTTGTGTTTAAACTCTCTTACTTTATTTAAACAAGAATCAATAATTATATGATGCAATTCCTCATCATAATCCATCCAGTTTTCAAATGCGTAAGATGTTCTGTTAATATTAGCCGGGATATTGCAAGCTATCATAGCCGCCTCAATCAAGAAGGTTCCACTACCACACATGGGGTCTAACATATCTGTTAATCCATCCCATCCACTTTGCAACAAAAGGCCCGCCGCTAGAACTTCGTTAATCGGAGCAATATTAGTGGCAATTTTGTACCCTCGTTGATGTAAAGAAGCCCCAGAACTATCTAAAGAAACTGTACAGGTATTTTCATAAATATGAATATTAATTCTAACATCTGCATTTTGAGAATTTACACTAGGTCTCTTCTGTGTCACCTCTCTAAATTTATCTACCAAAGCATCCTTTGCACGCTGAGAAACAAACATGGAATTATTAAAAACTTCTGTATGCATGGTAGTATCAAAGGCAAAGGTTTTATCTACATCAAAAAAAGATGGCCAATCCAACAAGAATAATTCACGATACAACTGTTTTTCATTAAAAACTTTAAATTCCTTTATAGGTTTATAAATCTTTAATGCTGTACGTAAACAAAGGTTTGCTTTGTACATAAAACCAGTATCACCCTCAAAAGTTACATTACGCACTCCCTCCTTTACATTGATAGCACCTAAATTGCGAAGCTCTTTAGCCAATAAAGGCTCAAAACCGTACAATGTTTTTGCTAACATTTTAAAATTACCACTCATAGAAATACATTCAATTCTCCAAAAATAGGGTAATTTTGCACCTTACGCTTTTAATTGCCTAATGATTTACGTTTTACCCATAATAGCGGTACTCTTAAGCTTTGTTTTTGTTTATCTAACCAAGCCAAAAAAGACCTTATACATTAATTTAATGCTAGCTTTTAGTGGTGCTTTTCTACTATCTATAACCTTTTTTGAGTTATTGCCAGAAGTGTATAAGGAAACCAATTCTAAAGTTGTTGCCTTATTTATTTTAGCAGGAGTGTTGTTGCAAGTATTCTTAGAGTTTTTCTCTAAAGGCGCAGAACATGGTCACATGCATTTTGTTCTCAAAAAAAATGAGTTCCCTACGATACTATTCCTAAGCCTTGCCATACATGCTCTAGTAGAAGGCATGCCTGTTGCTAGCGATTCTAATATACTTTATGGCATCTTAATTCATAAAGTCCCGGTGGCCTTGATTTTATCTATATTCTTGATTAATTCAAGTTTAAAATTCTCTTTAAGCGTTTTATTTATTGTATTATTTGCCTTTATGACACCGTTAGGAAGCTTTTTAGCTCTGGAATCTACTTGGTTTACACAATACAAAATATACCTCCAAGCTTTAGCTGTTGGGGTGTTTTTACACATTGCTACAATTATATTATTCGAAAGCTCAAAAGGACATTCCTTTAATCTTCAAAAACTATTAGTAATTATATTAGGAATTGCCACAGCTTACCTTTTGTAAACTCGAGTGGTGTGATTTTCAAATAATGCCTTTTGCTTTAATTGCAATTGATACTTTTGGTTAAGTTGAAATAATAATGACCTGTCTCCAGTATTGGTAAGTATGTAATAATTGGGATTATTATCTAAAAACAATTCTAGTTCTTCTATAGTGGATACCACTTTAAATGTAGCTTTAAAATTAAAAGGAAAAGCACTATCAAAACGTTGAAAGGCTACAAATTGAGGACTACTCCCTAATACTGCTTTTACTTTTTCTGTAGGAGTCTCTTTGGCTAGTTTAGGATAAATAATACCAAATAAAAAAAAACCCATAACCACCCAACTAATTGCCAAATAGAAAAAGGAATTTTTAAATCGTTTATTTTTAAATTGATAAAGACAAAGAATACAACCAATAGGTAGAACAAGCAACAGTAACGAATACCACCTATATTGAGTTATTCCTTCTTCTAAGTACAAAGCGACATATCCCCCTACGGGTAGTAAGCAAGAAATTATGAGTAATAGCAATAATCCTCTAGCTATCGCCTTTTTATATGTTTCAATCTTCCTAAACACCATATCAAAATAAACAGCAATCACTAAAACCAAGAAAGGATAACAAGGCATAGTGTAATTAGGCAGTTTTGTGCTAGCCACACTAAAAAAAACAATAGTTACCACACCAATAATTGCACTAAACGCAACGATTGAAGTTCTATCCTTAGATTTAAAAAAATGGTGATAAGCGGGAATCAAAAAAAATGAAAATGGCAGTAATCCTACTAAAACAAATACCCACGTTAGTAAAAACAAACCACCGTGACCTTCTTTTCCAGTATTAAATCGATTTAAATTATGGTCTAGAAAAAAACGGTTAGTAAATTGTCCTTCCGTAGCTACATGGACTAAATAAAACCATGGCACAGCAACTGTAACTACCAATAAAAAACCCGCTATAGGTTTTAATTTAGATATAGATTTTAAAGATAATTGCTTACTATACAACAAATAACAAGCTACACTTAATAAAGGTAAAATTATAGCTATAGGTCCTTTACTAAGAATACCAAAACCAAAACTAAAATATGCTAGAAAAAACCATTTTCGGTTGTTAGTTATATATAAGCTATATAAACTAAACAAACCAAAACTCGTAAAAAAAATTAAATAAGGATCAGGTACTGAAAGATGAAATTCTTGAATAAAAAAAAGGGTAGATAGTAGTACCGTACAACTGATTACCGCCACCCTTATAGAAGTAAACTTTTGAGAAAAATAAAAAGTAGTAGCAAATGTAAGAGCTCCAAAAAAAGCGGAAAAAAAGCGTGCAGCAAAAGCATTTACACCAAATAAATGATACGCTATAGTCATAAAGTAATAATGCACTACAGGTTTATCTGTTCTAAGTGTATTATTAAAAAAAGGAGTAACAAAATTACGATTCACAAACATCTCCCTTGCTGCCTCAGCATTTCTAGCCTCATCTAAAATGTAAATAGGATACGCCCAAGAAAAAGCTATACAGCACAAAAAACTGACTACAAACACTATACTTATTTGTAGTAACAAAGACTTGCTTTTTATGAAAGAACTTATCAATTAAACAATTGTTTTAAAACCTGTTGAGCACTTTTAAACACTTTAAAATTACGAAGCACTAGTTGTTTAGAATGCCAATCCTTAGGTACATTCTTAACGAACAAGTAAGCTAAAACCGAAGATAAAATTCCGAAAAACATACCCACATATACGTCAGCATACCAATGTTGAAAAAGATAAATTCTAGAAAATCCAACGAAGAGACCAACAACAACCAAAACCCAACTGGCAACTTTATTTCTAGCCAATATTGCAAAAAAGGAAACCAAATAAAATATAGTAGCTGTGTGTCCAGAAGGAAACGTATTTACATGTCTAACTTTTAAACCAGGAATCAGTTCAACGGTATGCATTAAACCAGAACGTCTAAAAAACAATAAGGGTCGCAACTCACCATGAAACAAGCCTTTTTTACAAAGTATTACTATAAATGCTTGAATTAAAAAACCAATTATAAAAATGGCCAACCATTTCATCCTAAAACGTAATAAGATTGGTAATACTAATAATACGGTTATAGCATTACCTAAGGAACTTGCTTTAAGAAATAAAGCATCTAAAAAAATAGTCCTCCATTGATTTATTTCTTGCATTAACTCAATTTTATTCAAGAACAAAAAAGGAGTCAAAACTAATAGCATAATTAAAAAAGGAAACAATCGCTCTATTACTACACGCATAGCACTAACGTTTATCTCCAAAAATAAGATGGTAAAACCTAACCTATATTGTAAGATGCTTTAAATAAGCCTTATCAAAAAGTAAAATATAATGTAAAATTATGCGGAACTATACTTAATTTAATTCTTTATTAAATCACTATTTCAGAATAGATAAAATACCAATGCGAAGCTGCACCTAATAATACAAAAACATGCCAAACTAAATGATTAAAAGGTATCCGCTTATTGGCATAAAAAAAAATCCCAAAAGTGTAGAAGAACCCACCTATAGCCAACCAAACAAAACTAACATCATTTAAGCTGAAGATAAATGGAAAATCTATGACTACTAACCAACCCATTATACCATAAAGCACAAGAGAAAACACTTCAAATCTCCCTGTAAAAAATAACTTTAAAATAGTTCCAAAAATGGCTATCCCCCAAACTAAATATAATAACAATAAACCTCTAGCATCTTTAAGTAAGGTTAAACAAATGGGAGTATAAGTACCCGCAATTAAATAATAGATACTTATATGATCTAGTTTTCGTAGCTTAAATTTAAAAGAGCTCTTGTAAACAGAATGATAAACGGTAGAAGCCGTAAACATAAGAACCAGAGAAACACCATAGACCATTAAGGGCCACAGTAAGCTCCTTATAGCATTATTATACAATAAATATAAAACTCCAAATAAAGACAATAAAATACCAATACCATGAGAATAAGCATTCCATTTCTCCTCTAAAATTGTATTAGGTGTTTGCATATAGTAAAAATAAGCAATAAAAAAACCCCTTTACGAATTGTAAAGGGGTTTGAAGGAGGCGGCGACCTACTCTCCCACCTGGTGTGGCAGTACCATCGGCGCTATC
>NZ_SWKK01000028.1 GCF_005144745.1 Flavobacterium sp. ASW18X
TTTCACAACAGTTTGCCGTATATCAATGAACATCTGTTTAGCTCATCATAAAAATATAGAACTGACCGAGCGTAGCGACCGATGCATTCCTTTAAAAATAAATAACAAGCCATGCATAAAGCAATTACTCACAAGTTAGTAGTTTTTGCCTAGGGAGTTCGTGAAGCTGTAAGCAGCTTTCACAACAGTTTTAAATTATCAATGAACAATCTGTTTAGCTCACTATAAAAATATAGAACTGACCGAGCGTAGCGACCGATGCATTCCAGTAAAATAAAATAACTAGTTATGCATAAAGCAATTACTCACAAGTTAGTAGTTTTTGCCTAGGGAGTTCGTGAAGCTGCAAGCAGCTTTCACAACAGTTTTAAATTATCAATGAACATCTGTTTAGCTCACCATAAAAATATAGAACTGACCGAGCGTAGCGACCGATGCATTCCTGTAAAATAAAATAACAAGCCATGCATAAAGCAATTACTCACAAGTTAGTAGTTTTTGCCAAGGGAGTTCGTGAAGCTGCAAGCAGCTTTCACAACAGTTTTAAATTATCAATGAACATCTGTTTTAGCCCACCATAAAAATATAGAACTGACCGAGCGTAGCGACCGATGCATTCCTGTAAAAAAAAATAACAAGCCATGCATAAAGCAATTACTCACATGTTGGTAGTTTTTGCCAAGGGAGTTCGTGACGCTGCAAGCAGCTTTCACAACAGTTTTAAATTATCAATGAACATCTGTTTTAGCCCACCATAAAAATATAGAACTGAACGAGCGTAGCGACCGATGCATTCCTTTAAAAATAAATAACAAGCCATGCATAAAGCAATTACTCACATGTTGGTAGTTTTGCCTAGGGAGTTCGTGAAGCTGCAAGCAGCTTTCACAACAGTTTTAAATTATCAATGAACATTTGGTTTGCTATCCATAAAAATATAGAACTGACCGAGCGTAGCGACCGATGCATTCCTGTAAAATAAAATAACTAGTTATGCATAAGGAAATTACCCTTTTTTAACGTTAATGATTACCTCAATTTAAAATAAAAAAGCCTTCCAAAATTGGAAGGCTTTTTAATTTCTTTTAGAAAGCGTATTAAGAAAGCTTAGCAAATAATTTTTGCATTTTTTCTTGCTCTTCATCTGCTAAAACAGGGTCTACTAAAATACGACCACTATGTTCATCTGTAATAATCTTTTTTCTAGAAGCTATCTCTACCTGCACCTGTGGTGGTATGGTAAAGAAAGAACCACCAGAAGCACCTCTTTCTACGGGTACAACAGCTAAACCGTTCTTAACATTGGTACGGATTCTTTTGTAAGCTTGTACCAATCTGTCTTCAATCTTAGATTCGTACTCCTCAGATTTTTTAAGAAGTGCAGCTTCTTCTTTTTCTGTCTCGGCCAAAATGGCATCTAACTCTCCTTTTTTGTGCTTAAGGTGTGCTTCGCGCTCAGAAAGATTTTCTTTAGTCTTAGAAATTACTTCTTTCTTTTGCTCTATTTGAGCCTTAAATTCCTTAATATTCTTTTCAGCTAACTGAATCTCTAATTCTTGGAATTCTACTTCTTTACTTAAAGAGTTAAACTCTCTACTGTTTCTTACGTTTTTTTGTTGCTCAGCGTATTTTTTGATTAAAGCTTTTGCTTCTTCTATCAAATTTTTCTTGGCAGTAATTTCGTAGTTTACCGTTTCTACATCAGACTTTAACTTGTCTATTCTAGTTTTAAGTCCCAACACCTCGTCTTCTAAATCCTCTACTTCTAAAGGAAGTTCGCCACGAACATTTCTTATTTCATCAACCCTAGAATCTATAAGTTGTAGGTCATATAATGCCCTTAATTTTTCTTCTACGGTTGTTTCAGTTTTTGTTGCCATATATTTTAATAATACTTGATGGGATTAGTAATACTCTCCGATAAAGTGACCGCAAAATTAGGAATTTTTTTGTTAAGAAATTCTACTAAAAGTTTTTTTGTAAACTGCTCTGTTTCAAAGTGTCCTATATCTGCCAGTACTAGTTGCCCTTCGGCCTCATAAAATTGGTGGTATTTTAGGTCGGCCGTAATATAAATATCTGCCTCACAAGCTTTTGCTGCTCCAATGGCAAAAGCGCCACTCCCACCGAGAACGGCTACTTTTTTTATTGGTTTTCCTAAAAAAGCACTATGCCTTACCAGGGCGGCATTCATTTTTTTCTTTAAAAGGTCTAAAAATTCGGTTTCCGAGATGGGTTTTGGAAGTTCACCCACCATACCCATACCTAAATGCTGATGACTATTATCTAATGTGGTTACCTCGTAAGCAATTTCTTCATAAGGATGACTTTGAACTAAGGCGTTTAGAACTTTAGGTTCTAGAATTGCATCAAAAGTTAGGTTTACTTGTAGTTCTTCTTCTACATGCAAAGTACCTATTGTACCTAGTGTTGGGTTGGCACCTTCAGTGGCTAAAAAGCTGCCTTGACCTTCTGTTTTAAAACTACAATGACTATAATTGCCAAGTGCTCCAGCTCCCGCAGCAAATAAAGCATCTGTAACTTGTTGGGCATTACTTTTTGGAACATAGGTTACTAATTTTTTAATTGCCCTTTTCTTAGGAATTAAAATCTTCGGTTTTTCTACACCCAAGACCTCACATATTTTTGCATTTACACCTATGGGGCTATTGTCTAAGGCGGTGTGCATACTATAGATGGCGATAGAATGTTCCAAAGCCTTCATAACCACACGTTCTACATAGGTTTTGCCAGTAATCTTTTTTAGACCGCTAAAAATAATGGGGTGAAAGCTTACGATTAGATTGCAATTTTTAGCGATAGCTTCGTCTACCACATTTTCTAAAGTGTCTAAGGTCACCAAAATGCCATTGACCTCTTGTGTAGGATTGCCAACCAGTAAGCCTACATTATCAAAATCTTCTGCATGCCCTAATGGAGCTAGTTGTTCTAAAATATGCGAAACTTCCTTAACCGTCATCATGTACTTTTTAAGAGGACTAAGATAAAATATTATAAATTCGCCCTCGTGGGTTTACTTCGTAAAATAGCATTTCCGTTCTCTTTGGTATACGCGCTTGTGGTACACATTCGTAATGGGATGTATGACATAGGTTGGCTTGCCTCTAAACGCTATACTACACCCATAATTTGTATAGGCAACTTAAGTGTTGGTGGCACGGGAAAAACCCCAATGACAGAATTCCTAATTAAAAATTTACGAGAACATTACCATTTGGCTGTTTTAAGTAGAGGTTATAAAAGAGCTAGCTCGGGTTATGTTTTGGCAGATGAGCGTAGTACCGTTTCTACTTTGGGCGATGAACCTTACCAAATGTACCAGAAATTTAAGCCGATGCTATTGGCTGTGGATGCGGATAGGCGAAATGGTATTGATAGATTGCTAAAAAAGGACAACCCTGATGTTATTTTGTTAGATGATGCCTACCAACACCGGAAAGTGCATCCGAAGGTAAGATTATTACTAACGGCTTACGGAGATTTATACATAGATGATTGGTACCTGCCTACCGGAAATCTTAGAGACGCCAAATACGTAGCTAAAAATGCAGCCAAAATTATTGTAACAAAATGCCCTGAAAACCTTTCTGTTGCTGAAAAAAAAGCGATTGAGCTTAAATTAAAACCAACTGCTAAGCAGCAAGTCCTTTTTAGTTTTTTACAGTACAGTGACCTTATTAAGAGTGAAACTACAGAAAAACCATTGAACCATTTAAAACAACAGCCTTTTACCTTGGTCACAGGGATAGCAAACCCGCGACCATTGATAACTTATTTGAAGGAATTAGGGTTGAAGTTTGACCATATGGCTTTTAATGATCATCATAATTTTACGACCAAAGAAATTGCGGTATTGCAAACCAAAGGCACTATTTTGACTACAGAAAAGGATTATGTACGTTTAAAAAACAAAATCGCAGACTTATGGTACTTGCCTGTAGCGCATCAATTTATGGATGGTGGGGATGCGCAATTGCTTGCCTTTTTAAAAAGGGAGATTTAACTAGACTTATACTTTACTACCAAAAACGTTTTCTCCAATTTTTTGGTAAAATACCTCTGGTTTAAAGGGCTTTGTTACTACCGCATTACAACCTGCTTCATAAAACTCTTCTAGGCTATCTTCCATAGAAATTGCGGTCAGCGCAATTATAGGAATACTACTATTGAATTTTCGTATTTGCTTGGTAGCTTCGGTTCCGCTTATTCCAGGCATGTGTATATCCATTAAAATGCAGGCATACTCATTATTCTCTGCATGATCAATAGCTTCTACACCGTTATTAGCAATATCGCAAGTAATCCCTTTTTTAAGCAACATTTTTTTAGTGATAACTTGGTTTATTTTGTTGTCTTCTACCACTAGCACGTGTAAGCCATCAAACTCAAATTCTTCCACGGCAACTTCAAATGCAGGTTCTTCTTGTACCGTTTCTGGTATCTTAAAATCGAGTACAAAAGAGAACGTACTGCCTTCGCCTAACTTACTTTTTAACTGAATATCACTATTAAATAATCCTAGCAAACTCCTAACAATGGTTAGGCCTAAACCTGTGCCGCCATATTCTCTGTTAATTTGTATGGAGCCTTGCTCAAAACTATCAAAGATGTTTTTCTGTTGTTCTTCAGAAATACCAATTCCGTTATCGCTTACTTCAAAGTATATTTTTATGGTGTCTGGAGACCTCTGTTGTATCCTAGCCATTACATCTATTTTACCGTTTTTAGTAAACTTTAAAGCATTGCCTATCAAATTCATAAATACTTGAGATAGCTTTAAAGGGTCTCCTAATAATGTGGTTGGTATTTTACTATCGTAAAGCACGTTAATTTGTGTTCCAGAATCTTTTGCATTCTGCTGTAAGGGATCTATGACATCATTAATTACCTTTCTTAGTTTAAAATCAATATGTAAGGGCTCTAACTTATCAGCATCAATTTTATTAATCTGTAGAATATCATTAATAAAGTTTAACAAGTAATCCCCAGAAAATTTAAGGGACTGTAAGTGTTCTTTTTGGTGTTCTTGCGGATTTTCTTCTAAGAGTAGGTGGGTGAGTCCTGTTACCGCATACAAGGGAGTCCGTAGCTCATGGGTTACTGTAGATAAGAAATTAGTTTTAGCCTCCATAGCCGATACTGCCGCATCTCTGGCCTGTTCTAATTCGTCATTCTTAGTTTGTAGTAAATCGTTGGTTTTTAATTTAATTTGATTGTTTCTATACAGCGAAACTGCCAAAATAGAGATAATGGTTAAAAATGCAGAAGTTAAGATAGCTGTTATTTCTGAACGGTTGGCAGAAGCACTCAACTCCTCATTTTTCTCTTGTAAATCAGAAACCGATTTCGCCAGTTGGTCAAACTTAATTTTGTTTGCCTTGTTGGCTTCTGTTTCTAGTTTTTTTAAGGTGTAAACAGAATCTTTTAAAGCCAATTGTCTTTGAGTAAATAATAGAGCTTTATTGGGTTCGTTTTGGATGGTGTATAGCGTTGTGAGTAGTTTGCTTGCATTTATAATCTCTCCAAAAAATTGATTTTTTTCTGCCAGCTCCATTCCAGATTCTGCATGTCTAATAGCCGCTTCAATGTCTTCTGTTTCTTTAAGAATTTTGCCAAGACCAATATTGGCTAAAGTAGCTAAGTAGGCTTGTTCGTAATTGTCAGAGTTAACAATTAACGCATTGTAATTTTTAGTAGCTTCTTCTAACTTTCCTAAACCAACATACGTATTAGCCTCTGCCAGTAAAATATTATTTAAAAGATTTTTGTCATTACTCAATCTTTTGGCTTCGTCTAAGGAGCGTAGCGATTGAAAAAAGTTTCCTTTTCTATATTCAATTATGGCATTAATTAATTTATGTACAGCCTCCCCGTATGGATACTCAATCTCTTTAAGTAGTGCTCCAGCGCGGTCCCAATAAAACAGGCTAGTTTCTGTGTCATTAAACTCTAAATAAAGAAGAGCAAGCTTATGAAAAGTATCTAATAATTGCTGCTGACTTTCTTGAGCTTCTGCTAGGTCTACCGCTTTTTGCAGTGTTTCCAAAGCTTCTTCTAAACGGTCTTGGTGGGTGTAATCTAAGGCTTGCTGGTAAAGATGTGGTAAAGACGTAGATTGGTTTACCGTGGTTGCATTATTTGCAATTACCGTATTAAAACAGAAAAATAAAAGACAAAAGGCTTTTGTAATACTTTGGTCTAGGGCTGTTCTCAATGTTTAATATATCCTTTACTATTCAGTAAGTTAATTAGGTCAATTATTCTGGAACTGTATCCAGTTTCATTATCATACCATCCAATAATCTTAACCATTTTACCTATTACTGAAGTCATTTGAGAATCAAACGTACAAGAATAGGAAGTATTGTTTATATCGATGGAAACAATGGGTTCATCGGTATAGAAAATTACATTTTTTAATTCGTTCTCAGAAACATTTTTAAAACGTTCGTTAATTTCTGCTATTGAAACCGATTTTTTAACATTAAATGTAATATCAGTTAACGAACCATTGGGTACAGGTACGCGAATACCACAACCCCCAATAACATCTGCCAAATCTGGAAATATTTTTGTCAAGGCTTTTGCGGCCCCAGTTGTAGTAGGTATAATAGATTGTGCTGCTGCCCTGCTTCGTCTTAAATCCCTATGCGGTTTATCGTGCAAGTTTTGGTCAGAGGTGTACGAATGTACTGTAGTAATGTATGCTTGTTCTATACCGCATAGCTCATTTATCACCTTAATCATTGGAGCAGCGTTATTTGTGGTACAAGAAGCATTACTTATTATGTTATCTTCTGCGGTAAGACAGTCGTGATTAACACCTAGAACCACCATTTTTAGCTGGTCATCTTGGGGGGGTACAGATAGTATAACTTTTTTAGCGCCATTTACCAAGTGATATTCTAGGGTTTCTCTTGTCTTAAATTTTCCAGTAGCTTCTACCACAACATCTACTTGGTGCGCTGCCCAATTGATGTGAGACGGGTGGGACTCATTTAAAACAGGAATCTTATTGCCTTTGTAGGAAAGATGGTTATCCGTAGCTGTAATGTCTTGATTAAAAACCCCATGAATGCTATCGTATTTTAACAAATGCCCAAGAGTAATGGCATCTGATAAATCGTTAATAGCGACAACTTGGAGATGCGGATGCTGATTTAATAGTCTAAATAATGTACGACCTATACGACCGAATCCGTTGATTCCAATTCTTATTTTTTTCATGCTGTAGAATTGGCGGCTAGTCTATATGCTTATGCGCTTTGTAAGAAGAGCGTACCAAAGCTCCACTTTCTACATGTCTAAAGCCCATTTTTAGACCTGCCTCTTCATATTTCTTAAATTGTTCTGGTAATATAAATTCCTTAACAGGTAGGTGTTTTTTAGATGGCTGTAAGTATTGACCAATGGTAACTACGTCTACATTTGCTTTTCTAAGGTCTTCCATTGTTTCTAAAACCTCTTCTTCTAATTCTCCAAGGCCTAACATAATTCCGGACTTGGTACGGTTAGCGCCATTATCCTTTAAATATTTTAGAACCTCTAAACTTCTTTCGTATTTAGCTTGTATGCGTACCTCTCTGGTTAATCGTTTTACCGTTTCCATATTATGGCTAATTACTTCTGGTGCCACACTCAAAATTCGGTCCAAATGTGTCGTTATCCCTTGAAAATCTGGTATCAAGGTTTCCATGGTAGTATTTGGATTCATACGGCGCACAGCGTTCACCGTTTCTGCCCAAATTATGGAACCCATGTCTTTTAAATCATCACGGTCTACGGAAGTAAGCACTGCGTGTTTAATGTTCATAATTTTTATAGAACGGGCAACCTTTTCTGGTTCTTCCCAATCAACGCTTTCTGGTCTCCCTGTTTTTACACCACAAAAACCACAGGAGCGTGTACAAACATTGCCTAAAATCATGAAGGTGGCCGTACCTTCTCCCCAACATTCGCCCATATTTGGACAGCTACCAGAGGTACATATGGTATGCAAGTCATACTTATCTACCAAACCTCTTAGCTGTGTGTATTTTTTACCTGTTGGTAATTTAACACGTAACCATTTTGGTTTTCCTTTTTTAGGTGGAATTACATGTGTTTCTGTTGTAGTTGCCATAACAGTAATTTAGCTTACAAATATACGAAATGGTTCCAAGAGAAAGGGAGCATTATCCTTCTTTACTATTGGTGATAATTTCTGCTAAAAGTTTTTTGGCGCGCAATAGCTTAACCTTAACACGATTTACAGGTTCGTTAAGCTCTTTAGCAATCTCTGCGTAGCTCATTTCATTAAAAAAACGTAAATGAATAACTTTTTGATAATGTGGTTTTAGCTTTTTAATGTCTGCTAAGAGCGATACTAAATTTTGTTCAGTGATTAAGGCATCTTCTGCGGTGGGACTATCGTCTAATACCGAATTCACTTCGTCCCCTTTACCGTCACTTTCATCCAAAACATTACGCTTTCTCTTGCGGATTAGGTCTACATGAATGTTTTTAGATATGGCGATAAGCCAAGTGCCAAATTCATAAGACTCATCAAACTGGGCTATTTTATCAAATGCTTTAGAAAAGGTTTGCACGGTAATGTCTTCCGCGTCATTTTCATTTTTAGTACGCTGCAATTGAAACCCATACACTTGATTCCAAAAATGGTCTAAGAGCTGACTAAAGGCAAGTTGTTGGCCTGCTTTTGCTTGTTGTATAGTCTCTAAAAGGTTAAATGCTGTAGCGCTCAAATAAAAGTAAAGAAAGGATTAGGAAGCTTGTGCTACGCTGTCTTTTTTACAGTCTTGTTCATCTGGTAGCTTACCGCAAAAGCCACAGGCCTCCCCATCTTTGTTTAAAAATGGATTTTGACTTGCACAAGTGCCTGCAAATTTACCGTCTTTCTTTCCCCAAATTTTAATAGCAATTCCTGCAAATGCAAGTGCCATTAAACCAATTGTAAGTAGAACTAACTTCATAACTAATTAATCTATTACAAAGGTACTAAACCCTAATTAAAAACAATAATGGCTTAAGACTACTTTAGGTTATTAGTAGTTTATGTTTGCAACAATATTTTCTACTGTTGGAGCTGCATTGCCACCTCTTGGTTCAATAGTGATATAGCCAACCGCTTGGTCTGCATAGGGTAGCGCTAATAGCTGTTCCTTATCATCGAACTGTTTTATCACACCTAGATTCACCATTTTACCGTTCACTTCTGCCCACATTTGAAAACACTGGTCTTCTGGCAACTGAGGCAAATGGCTTACATTGATGTAGGATAATTTTTTAACAGGATTTATATATGCCAACGCCTTTAATTCTTTTGCTTTTTTATTGCCTCTAACATCTAAACGCTTGGTGTTGGGGTTGTTTAGGACGATGTATTGATTTCTTAAGTCTTCTAATTGAACACGCATGTCCATTTCCAAATCCTTAATTTTATTATTTACGATGGTATTTTTTTCTATCAAATCTTGGTTCTGATTGTAAAAGAAGAAGGTGGCACCCCCAAAAATCATAGCAATTAAACTAGCTGCAATGGCCATCTTATAGAATTTAAAGTTACCCTTGCCTTGTTTTTTAACTTTATGTAATATACTTTCTTTTAAACCTTCTGGTGCTTTAATTGCATGCAACTTTACGTAGGCTTCTAGGTTGTCTTGCAACTCATCATAGGCCTTGCGAACTTCTGGGTACATGGCTATGTATCTTTCTACTTGAGTAGTTTCCAAAGTAGTAGTTTCTCCTAAAAGATATTTTTCTAATAGGTCGCTTTCTAAAAAGTGGTGTATTTTTTCTTTCATGACATTATATTTAAAAGGAGCATTATAGCCAAGTTGCCATAAATTTTGCGCATTTCTCGTAAGCCTATTTTGAGTCTGGATTTTATAGTGCCCAGCGGGATATCTAACTCATCACTCGCTTCTTGCTGGGTCATCCCCTCAAAAAATAAAGCCTCTAGAACAACGCGATATTTTTCTTCAATCTGGTCTAAATGTTGTTTTACATCTAAAAACTCTGGTCTAATGCTCTGTTCGCCTAAATTATATACGTCAGAAACGTCTATTTGGATTTCTTTATCTGCTTTTGTGTTTACACTTCTTAATTTATCTATAGCAGTGTTACGGGTAATTCTAAATAACCAAGTAAATAATTTAGCTTTAGTTGGGTCGTAAGAATCAGATTTTTTCCAAATCTTTATAAAACTTTCTTGTACCACGTCTTGTGCAAGGTCTTCATCCTTAACAACCTTAAAGGCTACACCGTATAAGGTGTCTCCGTAATTGTCATATAAGAGCGAAATAGCTTTTTCATCTCGTTCTTGCAGCAGTTCAATGATATGCTTCTCAAGTAATGTGCTCATAGGTTGGAAAAAAAATCAGAAAAAAAATCACTTTCCGAAATCCAAAGTAGATTTTCCTCCGTATATCCAATAGCGCTAAAGTAAAAAATACATTGTACAGTAACGCATTTAAGATGTTAGTTACGTTTAGATATTAAATTTTTGGTTAGTTTGGTTTGGTATAACCCCAGTGACGTTCTTTGTTGCTGGGGTTATTTTATAATATTTACTTCTGCATCTATCTCAATGCCAAACTTTTCTTTTATTGTTTTTTGTATGCGTTGTGCAAGGTGTACTATTTCCATACCTGTAGCATTTCCGTAATTTACCAAAACTAAAGCTTGTTTGGCATGGACCCCAGCATCTCCAAAACGCTTGCCTTTAAAACCAGCTTGCTCAATTAGCCAGCCAGCAGGTATTTTATATTGTTGTTCTCCAACCTCATAGAAGGGGGCATCTGGAAATTTTTTTATAAAGGCATTAAATTTTTTATGTGATACTATGGGGTTCTTAAAGAAACTACCACTATTGCCAATTTCTTTAGGGTCTGGTAATTTACTTTGCCTAATACGAATCACAGCTTCCGAAATGGCTTGTATTGTTGGGGTAACGACTCCCATGGCATCCAATTCTGATTCTATAGCGCCGTAATGGGTAAAAAGTTGATGTTGCCCTTTAGTGAGCTTTAATTTAACTGCTGTAATGATGTAAGATTCCTTTGCTTTGTTTTTAAAGATAGAATCACGGTAACCAAATTGGCATTCCTCCTTGGTAAACTCTTCTAATTCTTGGTTGTCAATACGCATAGCCTCGCAACTCACAAAAACATCTTTTAATTCTACCCCGTAGGCACCAATATTTTGGATTGGAGCTGTACCAGCGTTTCCGGGTATTAAAGACATATTCTCTAAGCCACCGTAGTCCTGTGCTAAAGTCCATTGAACTAACTCATGCCAGTTTTCTCCCGCCATTACCTTTATAATAACTTCACTTTCCGTTTCTTCTACTACCGTTATACCTTTAAGATTTATATGTAGTACTAGGGCATCTATATCCTTAGTTAAAAGCATATTGCTACCGCCGCTTATGATAAATTTATCTGGGTAAGCAGAAAGTTGAAGTGCCTTTTGTAGTTGCAAAAGACTGTTTATCTCTAAGAAAAAACGAGCCTTTACTGCTATACCAAAGGTATTGTAGGGTTTTAATGCTATATTTTCTAAGATATTCACTTAGCGTTGTATTGGTTTAAACCTTCTCGCAAGATACTAACCGCTTTTAATAATTCTGACTTATCTAGTACATAAGCAATTCTTATTTGGTTTTTACCCGTATTGGCAGAAGCATAAAAACCTGCTGCAGGTGCCACCATAACTGTAGCCCCATCCAATTGAAAATGTTCTAATAGCCATTGTGCAAAATCATCAGAATCTGTTACTGGCAATTCTGCAATACAATAAAATGCCCCACTAGGGTTTGCAACTTTTACACCAGGAATTTTTTGTAATTCGCTAACTAACAAATCGCGTCTAGAAACGTATTCTGTAATTACTTCTGTAAAGTAGGTTTTTGGAGTTTCTAATGCTGCTTCACTGGCAATCTGTGCAAGGGTAGGTGGTGATAATCTAGCTTGGGCAAATTTTAAAATAGCAGCCATAACTGAGTTGTTTTTGGAAACAACACAACCAATTCTAGCGCCACACATACTGTATCTTTTAGAAACAGAATCTACCATAATTGCATGTTGTTCTAGACCTGGGATGCTTAATATGGAATGGTGTTTTTTGCCATCGTACGCAAATTCACGGTATACCTCATCTGCTACCAAAAACAAATCGTGTTTTAGGGCTAGTGCAGCAAGTTGCTCAATTTCTTCTTTGGTATATAAGTAACCCGTAGGATTGCCAGGATTACAAATTAATATAGCCTTAGTTTTAGGGCCAATTAATTTTTCAAACTCAGCAATAGGAGGTAGCGCAAAATTATTATCTATAGCAGATAAAATGGGAACCACGGTAACACCGTTGGTTGTAGCAAAACCATTGTAATTCGCATAAAATGGCTCTGGAATTATTAACTCGTCTTCTGGATCCATAATTGCACCCATGGTAAAAGATAGAGCTTCTGAACCACCAGTGGTAACAATAATATCTTGGGCAGTTACCGTAACATCATGTTGCGCGTAGTATTCTGCAATTTTTTCTCGGTATACCTCAGAACCTTCGGTACGACTATAGGCCAAAACATCCAGATTCATATTTTTTATAGCGTTTAAAGCAACATCTGGAGTTTTAATATCTGGTTGGCCAATGTTTAGGTGAATTACTTCTGTACCTTTTTTCTTGGCGTTTTCTGCATACGGTACCAATTTACGTATGGGAGAGGAAGGCATTTGGGTTCCTTTAATAGAAATTTTTGGCATGCTCTAATTTTTGTGCAAAAATGGCGAAATGGATACGATATCACAACTAAATAATTTAGAATGAAACACCTGCTTAATTGTTAAATTAATGTCAATAACAGCTTTTTTTTAGTAACTTATTAGGGTGTAACCGTTTAAATGGTAATGTTTTGAGGAATTTTTATGTACTCGGTTTGTTGCTCTTGTGTACAACTACCCATACGTTGGGGCAAACATATCGCTTTGCGAAAAAGAAAAAATTTGAGCGGATAAAGTTTGAGCAAGTCAACAATCTAATATTGGTGCCGGTCACTATTAATGGGGCGCCATTAAAATTTATATTAGATAGCGGGGTAAGTTCACCCATACTTTTTAATTTAAATGATCAAGATTCCATTCAAATTAATAATGTTTCATCCATAACCCTCAGAGGTTTAGGAGAAGGCGAGCCTATAGAAGCGCTGCGTTCTGTACATAATACGGTTAAATTTGGTAAAGCGGTTAATCATGACCAATCCCTCTTTGTGGTAATGGATAAGGATTTAAATCTTTCTCCTAGCTTGGGTACGCCTGTGCACGGTATTATCGGGTATGATATATTTAAAGATTTTGTGGTAGAAGTAAATTATGCCGCTTCTGTCTTAAAACTATACCGTCCTAATACCTATCCGTACTACAAGAAAAAGTATAAAACAATCCCCTTAGCAATAGAGGCTAAAAAAGCTTATGTAAAAGGCAGTGTAGTGCGCAATGATGATAAAGAAATACCTGTAAAATTATTGGTAGATACGGGAAGTAGTGATGCATTATGGCTCTTTAAAGACAGTATAAGAGGGTTAGATGTTCCTAAGAAGAATTTTGAAGAATTTTTGGGTAAAGGTCTTAGTGGTTCAATTTATGGAAAGCGTTCTAAGATTAAAGGTATCCGTATGGGAGATTATTTTTTAAGTGAAACTAAAACAGCCTTTCCGTATAAAACTTCATTTTTAGCACTTAATAATCTTAAAGATAGAAATGGAAGCCTAGGAGGAGAAGTCTTAAAGCGGTTTAATTTGGTTTTTGATTATCACAATGAAAAATTAAGTTTAGTCAAAAACGGAAATTTTAATATGCCCTACCAATACAATTTATCTGGTTTGTCCATACAGCATAACGGGGTAAGGTATATCTCTGAGCGTATTGCAGATGCTAGAGGTATTGTAGATGCCGAGCATAACGACTCTTTTGGTAATGTACAAATTGTCATGGAGAATAGGACTAAGCTTAGTTTAGTGCCAGAGATTGTAGTGTCTGGTATACGTGCAGGGAGCCCAGCAGAAAGAGCGGGTCTGCAAGAAGGAGATGTTATTTTAATGGTGAATAATAAGCGTGTACACCGTTATAAGTTGCAAGAAGTATTACAAATGCTGAATAATAAAAAGGGCAAACGGGTTAAGATGGTGATAGAACGGTACAATAGAGACCAGCATTTTTCTTTTGTTTTAAAAGATGTTTTTGAAAACAAAAAGCCTTGACAATTGTCAAGGCTTTCTAATTACGGTAAGTGTTTTACCTTATTATTTAGCTCCTTCTGCTTTTACGTTGCCTTTGATTTTTAAAACCTTTGTTGGCGTATCTGCGTTAGAAGTTACGGTAATAGCCTTTCTAATTGGCCCTACACGTTTAGTGTCATATTTAACTTGAATTTCTCCCTCTTTCCCTGGTAAAATAGGTGCGTCTGGCTTTTTGGGAATTGTACAACCACAACTAGATCTAACATTGCTGATTACCAAAGGAGCATCTCCTGTGTTAGTGAATTTAAAAACGCGAACACCATCGCTACCTTTTTCAATATCACCATAATCAATCGTTTCCGACTTAAATTCAATTTTCGCTGTTTTGTCCTGGGCTTTTACACTCATGGCCAAAAGACCAACAAACATTAAAAGTAATACTTTCTTCATTTTTTTAGTTTTGGGTAAATTCAAAAGTAGGGGATTTAAACCTACCTCCAAAATTCTTTTGTAATGTAATAACGTTACTTATTTTTGTTTCGTATTCAGCGGATTGGTAAATCTGGAAAGCTATATGTTAAAATTTGTTGTGGCTTTCTTATAGTTGACCAATCCATTTTTGTATAAACAATAATCATACCGAAAATGGAAATTCCATCCAAATATGAGCCCAATAGGGTAGAGGAGCGCTGGTATTCGTACTGGGAATCCCAAGATTTTTTTACATCTACACCAGATGACAGGGAGCCGTACACCATAGTAATACCACCGCCAAATGTTACGGGAGTATTGCATATGGGCCACATGCTAAACAATACCATACAAGATGTATTGATTAGAAAAGCCCGTTTACAAGGTAAAAATGCATGTTGGGTGCCAGGTATGGATCATGCATCTATTGCCACAGAAGCTAAAGTAGTGGCCAAACTTAAAGCAGAAGGCATAGATAAAGCTACGCTATCTAGGGAAGACTTTCTTAAGCACGCTTGGGATTGGACCAATGAATATGGTGGTGTTATCTTAAAACAATTACGCAAACTGGGTTGTTCTTGTGATTGGAAACGTACCAAATTTACCATGGATGATGATATGTCTGCCTCTGTAATCAAAGTATTTGTAGACCTTTATAAAAAAGGACTAATTTACCGTGGCTATAGAATGGTAAATTGGGATCCAGAAGCAAAGACGACCTTGTCTGATGAAGAGGTGATTTACGAAGAGCGTAATGGACTTTTGTATTATTTAGCTTACGAAATTGAGGGGTCAGATGAAAAAGTAACCATCGCAACCACAAGGCCAGAAACAATTTTAGGAGATACGGCTATTTGTATCAATCCAAATGATGAAAGATATACACATCTAAAAGGGAAAAAGGCTATTGTACCAATTTCTGGTAGGGTAATTCCTATAATAGAAGATGCGTATGTAGATATGGAGTTTGGTACCGGTTGTTTAAAGGTTACACCTGCACATGATGAGAACGATAAAAACCTTGGAGACAAGCATAATTTAGAAGTAATAGACATCTTTAATGAGGATGCCAGTCTAAACTCTTTTGGTTTGCATTATGAAGGTAAGGACCGTTTTGTAGTGCGCAAAGAGATTGCTAAAGAGCTAGAAGAAAAAGGTTTTTTGGTAAAAACGGAACAACACGTAAACAAAGTAGGTACGTCTGAACGTACCAAAGCGGTAATAGAACCTCGCCTGTCTGATCAGTGGTTCCTTAAAATGGAAGATCTTTCTAAACCAGCTTTAGAAGCGGTTATGGAGTCTGGCGATGTAAAATTGTTTCCAGATAAGTTTAAAAACACGTATCGCCATTGGATGGAGAATATTCGGGATTGGAATATCTCTAGACAATTGTGGTGGGGACAGCAAATACCAGCCTATTTTTATGGCGATGGTAAAGAAGATTTTGTAGTTGCAGAAACTGCGGAAGAAGCAGTACAACTAGCAAAAGAGGCTTCTGGAAATACTGCGTTAACCCTAGCTGATTTAAAACAGGACCCAGACGTTTTAGATACGTGGTTTTCTTCTTGGTTATGGCCCATTAGTGTTTTTGGTGGCATTTTAGAGCCAGAAAACGAAGAAATTAAATACTATTATCCTACAAACGATTTGGTTACCGGACCAGACATTTTGTTTTTCTGGGTGGCTAGGATGATAGTGGCTGGGTACGAGTTTAGAGATGCAAGACCGTTTGAGAACGTGTATTTAACCGGTTTGGTACGCGATAAACAGCGTAGAAAGATGTCCAAATCTCTAGGTAACTCACCAGATGCCTTAAAGTTGATTGAACAGTTTGGTGCAGATGGTGTTCGTGTGGGGTTGCTGTTGAGTTCTGCCGCGGGTAACGATTTATTGTTTGATGAAGCCTTATGCCAGCAAGGCTCCAACTTCGCCAATAAAATTTGGAATGGCTTTAGATTGATAAAAGGTTGGGAAGTAGCAGATATTCCGCAGCCCGAAGCAGCACGTATAGGTATAGATTGGTACAAAGCACGTTACCAACAGGTACTAGTAGAAATTGAGGACCATTTTAGCAAATACCGTATTTCCGATGCTTTAATGGCTATTTATAAATTGGTTTGGGACGATTATAGTTCTTGGTTACTAGAAATTGTAAAACCAGCTTATCAACAGCCTATAGACCAGAAAACTTTTGATGAGGTCATTGGCATTTTAGAAGATAACTTAAAGTTATTGCATCCTTTTATGCCATTTTTAACAGAGGAAGTATGGCAACATATTGCAGAACGCGATGCCAAAGAAGCACTTTGTGTGGCAGCATGGCCTACCAAAGAGACTTTTGATACCAACATTGTAGAAGAATTTGCGTTTGCTACTGAGGTAATTGCTGGTATTAGAACCATACGTAAGGACAAAAATATCCCTAATAAAGAGGTATTAGAGCTGTCTATTTTAAATCAGTCCGGTACTTCGGAAAGTATGAATGCTATTATCCAGAAGCTGGGCAATATAAAAAGTATTGCTACGGTAGATGCCTCTGTGGAGGGAGCTTTGACGTTCAGGGTTAAGAGTAACGAGTATTTTATTCCAATTGCGGGGGCTATAGATGTAGAAGCAGAGAAAGAGAAAATTCAGCAAGAATTAGAGTATACTAAAGGCTTTTTAAAATCTGTACAGAAAAAATTAAGTAACGAGCGTTTTGTAAATAATGCGCCAGAAAAGGTGGTAGAGATAGAACGTAAAAAGGCTGCGGATGCAGAGGCTAAAATTGAAACTTTAGAAAAGAGTTTGGCTAATTTAGGCTAGAAGCTCATTTTAAACCAAATAATAAAAATCCGTTGGTGTTATAAACTGGCGGATTTTTTTATGCCTTTTTTAGTAGGGTATTTACAATTAGTGCGCTAATTATCATGGTTACGCCTACTAAACTTAGTGTAGTGTATTTAGCACCCAACCAAGTAAAACTAATTAAAATGGTGAAAACGACCTCCATGTATTTTAAAGGGGCAACTACATTTGTTTTGGCTAATTGAAATGCCTGTGTCATATAAATTTGGCCAAAATAACCAAAGACACCTAAGCTTAAAAGCATAGCCCATTGCGCAGTGGTTGGGTTAACCCATACGTTAATGGCTAATATTCCTCCAATAGCTAGTGAAAAAAACATAAAATAGTTTACAATAACCATATAATGGTCTCCCTTGCCAATTTTACGAATAAAAATGTATACAAAACCCGTAAAGAAAGCAGCAGCTAAGGCTAAGGCCAATCCTTTTAAATTGATGTTGGGATCAAACCCTTTTATTACCATAACCCCAGAAAAAGCAATAGCAAATAGCAGTAACTGAATGGCACGCAATTTTTCTTTTAAGAAATATACTGCTATAACAGATGCAAATACAGGCGCTATGTAGCGTATAGATACCGCCGTGCCAGCCTCTAATTCCTTTAAAGACATAAAAAACAAAGTCATGGCCGTTACCCCAAAGAACGCTCTGAAAACCAACAATCTTCTATTGTTGCCCAAAAAGTTAATTCCGTTTTTCAATAAAAAAATGGAGGCAAGAACAACGGTGCCCAAAGCCCTGAAAAATACTATCTGAAAGGTAGGGATAGTTTCTAGATATTTAATCATTAGGTTCATCCCGGTAAAGGACAGCGTGCTCAAGAGCATAAAAAGTACGGCTTTCTTCAAAAGAGTATTGGCTTTAGCAAAAAAAGCGATAAAGGTAAGAAGCAAATTTAGATTAATAGCTTATTTACTGCTAGTTATGTCATGCAAAAAACAAATAGAACAATTCTATGCTAACTAGTTAGTGTGTTAACCTTTATCTTCTTCTACCACCAGTGTATTGCATGGCTTCTCCTTTGCCAAAACCATAACTAAAGCCAAAGGCAATAAAACGCCCTCTTTGGCTGTAATTGTATACCTCATAATCTGCTTGTGCAATGCTTACTTCATTATTTCTAGAAGCAAAAAGGTCACGTACACTCATGCTTAGTACGGCTCTACCTTTTAATAATTTTTTACGGATTCCTAAATCAACAAACCAGTTATCGGCACGTTCTCCTTGTACGGTTTCAAAACTACTGCGGTAATTTCCTGTAGCTTCAAAATCTATTTCTAGAGGTAATTTAAATTTGGAATTTATTTTACTAGACCATTGGTCTGTAGTAAAATCGAATACATTATCTTCAAAAGTGCCATTTCGGTCTAAATAACTATAATTAAAATCAGCATTAAATGTTAGCCAACTTGTAGGGCTGTACTTGGTATTAAATTCAATACCCGTAGCATTGCTAGTACCCACATTTTCTGGAATGGTAGTATTTACATTATTTTCGAACAGGCTTATACGTTCAATTACATCATTTGTAATTCTATGGAACACGCCAAAATTCATGGCTGTCTTGCCTACAAAAAATATAGAAGTAAGCTCATAAGAATCTGTATATTCTGGTAAAAGGTCCGGATTTCCTTGTCGAATATTAAAATTATTTCTGATGTTGAAAAACGGATTTAAATCCCATAACCTTGGTCTATATATTCTTTTAGAATACCCGGCTTGGATAGAAATTCTATCTGTAAATTTATAAGAGGCATGGGCGCTTGGGAAAAAGTCTGTGTAATTTTGGTCATTAGTCTCTCCAGTATTAGCAAGCAAGGTGTTTAGGGCTGTGTTCTCTACGCGTAACCCTCCTTTTATGCCCCATTTTTCCGCTTCGTAAGCTGTTGTACCGTAGGCGGCTAAAACTTTTTGGTTATACTCAAATATATTGGTCAGTCCAGTATCCGTTACAAATGAGCCATTTTCTAAGTTTTGCACTTCATAATCATTACTTACATCATTCATTACGTACTGTGCTCCCGTCTCCATAGTCAGGGCATCTGTAAAGGGTTTGGTATAGTCTAATTTAAAGGTGTAAACAGATTCTTTAAAGTCCGTTCTTGTTTTTTGTTGGTTATCTCTGTCCTCACCAGAAAGGGTAACATCTGCAAAGTCAGAGGTTTGGTCTTTACCAAAAAAGTTTCCTAAGGCGCTAAATAGTAAATCGTGTTCCTCATTGTCTTCAAAGTCTTTTTTATACTGAAGTTCATATTGAAACTTAGGGTTGCCGGCATCCGTGGTCTCTGTACGCTCCCATTGAGATGATAGGTTATTTTCACCATCAAAAGCACCAAATAAAGTAGTAGAGGGCTGATCTTCTTCTTCATAAGAAACGTTGCCAGATAATGTTATTACACTTGTTTTGTTGATGAAGTAATCTGTACCTAAGATGAGGTTATAGAATGTCTCGTTCCTAAACTCTTCACCTACGGAAGTAACACGGCTACCATCTGTTAAGTCGGTATTTATGCTCTCGGTATCGTTCGGCATTTCCTTATAACCAGCGCCCAATTGAGTAAAAAGATTCCATTTTTCACTACGGCTATTTAAACTGAGTCCTATACTATGGTTGTTGGGTGCGCCAGTATTTACAGATAAAGAACCATTGAGTCCTTTACGTTCTTCTTTTTTAAGGACGATGTTTATTATGCCAGAAGTACCTTCAGCATCATATTTTGCAGATGGGTTGGTAATTACTTCTACACGCTCTATCATATCAGCAGTTAAAGTACCTAAAGCATTGTTTTCATCGCTAGCCATGATACTTGGTTTTCCGTTAACTAACACTTGTACTCCAGAGCTTCCTCTTAGGCTTATGGCGCCTTCTATATCAACATTTACAGAGGGTACATTATTAAGAACATCCAAAGCACTAGCCCCAGTAGTACTCAAATCTTTGCCAACATTAAAAACACGTTTGTCTAACTTAAATTCAGTTTGCGAAACTTCTCCTGCAACAACCACCTCTTGTAGCTGTTGTGCATCTTGTATTAAAGTTATAGTTCCTAAATCTATCGTTGATTGATTGTTATTGGGCTGTGCAATAGTCTTT
The DNA here is from genome assembly GCF_005144745.1 of Flavobacterium sp. ASW18X. Classification (GTDB taxonomy): domain Bacteria; phylum Bacteroidota; class Bacteroidia; order Flavobacteriales; family Flavobacteriaceae; genus Croceivirga. Next base: position 20,666 of record NZ_SWKK01000028.1, read on the forward strand.
TTCTTGAAGCCAATAAAACTTACTTCAATAAAATAGTCACTTGCGGTAAAAGTAAACTCAAACGTACCGTCTTCTAAACTCGTAGTACCCGTAATAGCAGATTTGGTATTGGAATTGCCAATCATTATTGTAGCGAAAGCAACGGGATAGTTACTACCTTCTTCAACTACTTTTCCCTTGATGGTGGTGCTTTGTTGAGCCTGTAAGGGATAAAAAATAGAGAAGCTAAAAAATAACAGAAGATATAATTGCCAACGTGTTTTCATGAACAGTTTTTTAGTTTACGATTACAAAATTCCAAAAAGCTCTAAAGAACGTGTAGTTTTTTACTCCAAACGACATGGTTAGACTGTTCACCAACGGTTTTTAGGATAACTTTAAGGACGATTGTTGTTTACAGGCTTAATTCTGTTGTTTGAATGATATTTGTAGCTATACACAATTATGTACCCTTATTTTTAGGGGAATTTATTTAAGTGGAATGATAGTAACAAAAAAAGAAATTCTATTTCAGCTGCTATTACATATAGTGGTGCTAGTGTTCTTTACGTATAGTTGGAGCGACCAAGCTATACGTCCAGATAGGGTATGGTTTTTTTTAATGTATGCAATTGCTACGGTTATAATCAGCTATGTGCTAATGCCAAACTATTTGTACAAGAAAAAATATCTGCACTTTTTTTTAGGTGTTATTGTGTTCTTAGTCATCTTAATAGTTATAGAAGAAAAAATTTTAGAACCTTGGCTTTATCCAGATACTAAAAGAGCTAATACCTTTCCTGGAGTATTCTTATCCTTATTTGGTGTTTTACCAATCATGGCCATATTAGCCAGTGGTAAATTTGCATGGGATGCTTTACAGAAAGAAGAAAGAATAAACGAATTGCAAAGTGCAGTGCAAGAAAGTGAATTGCAGTTTTTGCGCTCCCAAATAAATCCTCATTTTTTGTTCAATAATCTTAACAACCTATATTCTTATGCTTTAGAAGGTTCTACAAAAACCCCAGAAATAATCCTAGAAATGAGTGGTGTGCTAAGGTATATGTTGTACGAGTCTAAGGAGCAATACGTACCACTGGGTAAAGAAATTGAGCAATTAGAAAATTTTATTAAACTGTATAAATTACAAATTGAAGAACGGGGAGCGGTGCACTTTAAGGTCACAGACATGACGTACAATTTTAAAATTGCTCCCTTAATTTTGGTTGTTTTTATAGAAAATGCATTTAAGCACAGCCAGGCAGGGCAGTCTAAGGATATTAAAATTGAAATTGATGTCTGGATGAAGGCCAATAAATTGCACTTTAGAGTGAAGAATAATTTTGAAAAAGCTACAGCAGAGGATACCGTAGCCAAAGGTATTGGTTTGGTGAACGTTAAAAAGCGCCTTCAATTATTATATCCGGATAAGCACGATTTAAAAATAGAAGAACATCAATCAGAATATTTTGTTGAAGTTATAATGGAATTACAACAATTATAATAGTGGTATGAATTGTATTATAGTAGAAGACCAACCACCTGCACAGCGTATTCTTAAAAAATTTATAGAAGAAGAAGGCTCTTTGCATCTAATTAAAACCTTTTCTGATAGTCTTGCAGCTATGGACTTTATGCGGTCTACCGCTGTAGATGTTCTGTTTTTAGATATAAACCTTCCAAAAATGTCTGGTTTAGAGATGCTCAAAAGTTTAACTCAGACACCACATGTAATTTTAACTACAGCGTACTCCGAGTATGCTTTAGAAGGGTATAATTTAAATGTGATAGATTATCTACTAAAACCATTTTCCTTTCAACGTTTTGTTCAAGCTGTGAATAAAGTGCCTAAACGGCAAGAAGTTATTGCGCCTGTAGCTGAAAATTTGAATCGGAATCAAAGCGAAAATTCTTTTTTTGTAAAAACTGGGCACGAATTAGTTAAGGTTAATCCAGAGGATATTAGTTATATCCATACCGATGCAGATTACACAGAGTTGTATGTAAATACAAACAAGCTGCTTTCTCATGAAACTTTGAAATATTGGATGCAACAACTACCGGTAAGTCATTTTATGCAGGTGCATAAATCCTATCTCATCAATCTTAAAAAGATAGAGCGGATAAGCGGTAATCTGGTTTATTTGGGAGAGGGTTATAAAATACCAATAGGCAGAGCCTACAAAGAGGCATTTTTAAAACGAATAATTGGGTAAATTTAAAAGATAAAAGCATTGGGTATGAGAAATAGAATATTAGGATTATTGGTAGCCTTAATTGCAATGCAAATAGCAATGGCGCAACGGGATTTTAGTGATGTAGAAATTACCTCAGAACAATTGTCTGCAAACGTGTACGCCTTATTTGGTGCAGGGGGTAATATTGGGCTGGCAATTGGGGAGACAGAGGCTTTTGTAATAGACGACCAATTTGGGCCGTTGACAGATAAAATTATTGCACATGTTAAAACGATTACCGAAAAACCAATAAAATTTGTTTTAAATACCCATTGGCATGGTGATCATACAGGCGGTAATCTGAATTTAGCAGCTACTGGAGCGGTAATCATTGCTCATAAAAATGTTAGGGTTAGAATGGGAACCAAACAAAATAGAGGTGAAGGAAGAATCACAGAAGCGTCTCCAGAAAAAGCATTACCGGTAATAACGTTTGATAAAGATTTAAACCTGCATTTAGGTAATGGCAGTGTTATGCATGCCATTGCGGTTAACAATGCACACACAGATGGTGATGTGTTTTATTATTTTCCAGAAGAAAACGTTCTCCATATGGGAGATAATTTCTTTAGTGGCAGGTATCCTTATATAGATATCAATTCGGGTGGAGATATAGATGGATTAATTGCTAACGTTACCATGGCGTTAGGTATGGTAGATAGTACTACTAAAATAATACCAGGACACGGTCCAGTTTCTAATAAAGAAGATTTAGAAAGTTATAAGTATGTGCTTCTGACATTACGCAAACGTATTGTAGACGCTAGGAATAGCGGTAAGAGTTTAGAGCAAGTGCAAAAAATGAACCTTTCTAAAGAATGGGATGCTACACATGGCCAAGGATTTATAAATGCAGAAAAGATTGTAATGTTTATCTACAATACAGCCGATTAAGATTGAAATGAAGAAAGAAAAGAAAGACCGCTATTTGCGGTCTTTTTTTATGGTAATAAAATATATTAACTAAACTTAAAACAAAAGTAATAGGTACATTTAAGCCATATGATAAAAGAAAAGTCAATAAAGATTAATAAAAAATTAATTTGGATTTAGTAGGATGAAGCAACAGCGAAGAAACATTTTTTTGTTGATTTTTATCATTTCCATTTTTGGATTGGCTTTTGTACAATACCAATATTTAAGAATAGGACTAAATCTGGCAAAGGTGCAATTTGGTCAGAAGGTAGAGAAAGCAAAAACAGATATACTCGCAGATTTAAGTACAGAAAATCAATTGACTTACTTACTTTCTAGTGCGTTTAAAAAAGATACTACTTTTTTTAAGATGAGTCCTGATAGTATTGTAGATGCTTCACGTTATTTTTTGAATGATTTTCTCAAAGAAAAATTACAGAGCAATGGGGTAGATGCAACTTATAGTTATACGCTATATAGCAAAGACAGTACATTAGTTTTGAAGGCTCCAACAAGTTTACCAGATAAGACCAATCGTACAAATTATCCTATTTATTTGGAGGGTTATCTTACTAAAGAGGCAAATCAAGGTCTAATATTGGAATTAGAATTTCAGAATTTAAATAATTATTATTTAAAACAATTGAGCGGTTTAACGTTGCCTAGCATACTTTTTTTACTCGGAATTTTGAGTACTGTGGTATGGGTTTTACGTACCTATTATTGGCAACGGAAGGTAATAACTACCACGGATACTTTTATTAATAATTTAACACACGAGTTAAAGACCCCGACGTTTTCTATTAAACTAGCATCTAAAATGTTAGAGGAGCATGTAGAAGCTAAGGGAACTCCTTTTCTGGCAATTATTAAACAACAATCCCATCGATTAGCGAACCACATAGATAATGTTTTAGAATTAGCTAGTCTTGAACGTAAAAGGGCTATTTTGCGCTTATCAATTTTTAATTTTAAACCTAATCTAGAGGCTGTTTGTCAGGAATTTGAACAACTTGCTTCTGTTGAGAATGTGAAGTTTAAGTACACCATAGAGGGTGATTCATTTCTTATTAATGGAGAGGCATTTCACCTAGAAAATGTGATTAATAATGTTTTAGATAATGCTAAAAAGTATGCAGAGAGCCCTAGAATTGAGTTAACAGCTAAAAAGGTTAATAATACTTTGCAGATAGCCATAAAGGATAATGGTAGGGGTATTGCTAGAGAAGAAAAACAAAAGGTTTTTCAAAAATATTTTAGAACTACTAATGGAGATTTACATGGGGCCAAAGGATATGGTTTAGGATTATATTATGTGGCAACTATAGTAAAGAAACACAAGGGTAAAATAAAAATGGAAAGTGAGTTAGGAAAAGGAACTAAGATAGTCATCACTTTACCATTGCAATAGTAATATGAGTACAACGTATAATTTATTATTGGTAGAAGATGAGCCCTCTTTAGGGTATTTGCTTAAAGAGTATTTACGCATTAAGGGCTTTTCAGTTACCTTGGCAAAAGATGGACTAGAAGCTTTATCCCTGATAGATAAAAAACATATAGATTTAGCTATTTTAGACGTAATGATGCCTAAAATGGATGGGTTTGAGCTGGCTTCTAAAATAAGGGATGTCTATCCAGAACTTTCCTTTATATTCTTAACTTCTAGGTCTTTAAAGATAGATGTATTAAAAGGATTTTCTCTAGGTGCCGTGGATTACCTAAAAAAGCCAATAGATGAGGAGGAATTAGTAGTCCGTATACAGGCTATTTTACAGCGAATACAACCACAAATTTTAGAAGAAAAACAAAATATTTATATGCTCGGTCAGTTTCAATTTGATGTAAAAAATCAGCAATTAAAAACCGCAACGAAAGAGGTTTTACTGACTACTAGAGAAGCAGAGTTGTTAGAAATTCTTGCCACTAACCAAAACAACTTAACAACCCACAAAGCAATTTTGACAAAACTTTGGGGTGATAATGATTACTTTAATAGAAAAAGCTTAAACGTGTTTATAACTCGTTTACGCACCTACCTCAAAGAAGAAAATGTGCAAATAGAGAATGTACACGGAAAAGGTTTTATTTTAAGAAATGCGTAAATAAAATGGAGTTAAATTATTTATTTGAAAATAATTTACTTTTTTGTTTAAATTTATTTCATGGAAACCTACGCAAAAGCTCTTTTGTATGCCATCCCCTTCTTTGTGGTTTTGGTGTTAATTGAAATAGCCTATGGCTATATTGTAAAAAATCAGAAATATACTTTAATGGATACGGTCAGTAGCCTTAGCTCTGGCTTAACCAATATTATCAAGGATTCATTAGGACTAATTGTGGTTTTGGTTAGTTATCCATTTTTACTTGAACATTTAGCGATTATCCATATTAAAACTACGTGGGTGGTTTGGGTAATTGCTTTTTTAGCTATTGATTTTGCGGGCTACTGGAATCATAGATTGAGCCATGCTGTTAACATATTTTGGAATCAGCATGTAATACACCATAGTAGTGAAGAGTTTAATTTGTCCTGCGCTTTGAGGCAACCTATAGCCAATATATTTGGCTATTATGCACTATTGTTAATCCCTGCTGCAATTATGGGGGTACCTAATGAGGTCATTGCGTTGTTGGCACCATTACATTTATTTGCTCAGTTTTGGTACCATACGCAACACATTGGTAAATTAGGCTGGGTAGAATATATTTTGGTAACACCATCCCAGCATAGAGTGCATCATGCTATAAATCCGGAATACATAGATAAAAATTTGGGACAAATTTTGAGTATTTGGGACCGTATGTTTGGTACTTTTCAAGAGGAATTGGACAATGTTCCTCCAAAATTTGGGGTATTAAAACTGAGCATCCCCCAGTGATTAGGACAGGTTTTGCTCTAAATTAGGTTCTGGTTAATATTCATTAAGCTGCTTTTTGTTGTTCTCTCAAATA
>NZ_SWKK01000001.1 GCF_005144745.1 Flavobacterium sp. ASW18X
GGTATTTTCAACTTATTTGGAAGCCAATAGGCACTATTAAAAAGGGTTTTAAATCAATTAATGGTAGTTTGGAGCAAAACAAAATTTCGCCATCCTTTTTACAAGCTTCGGTAATTTGAAACTAATAAGCTAATTTTAAATTAAAATCTGAAGGCGGTTTTGGGACAGACTGCCGTTGTGAGCAATTAAAACAAACTATGGGAATAGGAAGAAGGCAGTTCATGAAATTATCAAGTCTTGCTTTGGTTGGACTTACTATTGACCCTTTAAATGCTGTTGCCATAAATGATAGTGTTTATGTGAATAAAAAACTTGGAATACTATTCAACAAACCAAAAAAATGGGGATTCATTGCTGTTAAAGACTTTGGGAAAATTAAAAGCGAACAAATAATTGGAGAGGGACTTGAAGATTCACAAGAAGAAATATGGGAGGGATTGGGAGACCCTATTTGTATTGCTACAAAATATTACGGGGACAAACCTAAATATAAAGGTATTTTCTCACCAACAATTACTTTAAACATAACGCCAAAAGAAGAACTCGAAGATTTAGGACACGAAACTTTCGAAGAACTAATGGAAATGTCTGAATTTGGAACTTCTATGATTTTAAAGGACTTTAAAGTAATAAAAAAGTATGAGCCTTATTTCATTAGTAATTGTAAATTCTATGAATATGACGCTGAATATTTATTTGAACATATAGAAATAAATGAGCCATTAAAAGTCGAGCTTAAAGTATTAAAAGCAGAGCATAATGGATTTTATTACGATTTTAATTGCCATCAATCTAAAGCTCAAAATCAACTTGCGAACATGGAATTTGAAGAATTTAAAAAATCAATAAAACTAATATAAATAACTGCCCACCACACGGTGTATAAAATATAGCTAATAAGTACTTAACCGAAAAGTTGGTGTATATTTAAAAAGTCCGCCAAATTTTTTATTTGGCTTTTTAAAAAAAGAAAAATTAAAAACAAAATATAAAAATTCGTCTCTGTGTTTATCTGAAAGGTTAGTGTCTATTTATACGCTACATTTCATACACAAGACCATTGCAACCAATTAAGATGAACGAAGAGATTAAATTTAATTTAGAAGCCTTATTAAATGAATCTTTGAAAAAATTAAATTCATCTTCTTTACAATCAATTGTTGATGACTTTCTTCTTTCAACCCCTTATTTCATTAATTTAAATCCTGAATCATCTCAGGATAAACCTACTTATAATGAAATTGAAAGAGTTAAAAGAGCTCTTAAAAATCCTGAGTTAATAAATTCCTTTGAGGTGGCCAGAAAAATGGAATTTAATAAAGACGAGATTATAAAAGAATTAAAAAGTGATATTCTTAATTCAATTCCTGAAATGAAAGAAAGTATTACAAGAAGTAATATAAAGTATAAGAAACAGATACTTTTTTTAGAATATGACCATGAACCAATAGCCTGCCTCTGTGGGTTTGGAAAAGGGAGTTATCCAATTTTAAAAAACCCTGAATACATCGACTACAATTATAGAGAAGAATTATACAATGGAATTGGTAAAGTAGATTATCGAAAAATTTGGAAAAACCTAATCGAATTTGACCAGATACTAGATGAATTAAATATTTTTTATCAAATTATTGATACAGAATTGTATCATAATTTATCAGATTCTTATAGATATAAAACATATTTATTCCTTTACGAGACATTTGACGAATTGAGTATTGAAATATTTGAAGGGATACCTATAGAAAAGCCATTAATGATTTATGGAAATGAACACGATTTGGAGGCCATAAACATTTATGCTTTTACTTAAATTAACTGGTTACAACAACGGCCATGCCTCATAGCCTATCGCTCGGCTAATTTTTTGTACATTTCAAAGAAACTAAAAGCGCCTACGCTTGGCCACGAAGGCATAGCCAGGGACGTTGAATGCCACTCAACGCAACCAAATGATTAAATATCTACTATTAAATAAAATAGACGATATGAAAAGTAAATTAATATTTGAAATTATCTCAATTCTTTTTTTGAGTCTTTTATCCTGTGAGTCTAATAATCCTGATGGAAAGTGGGAGGATAATATAAAACTTTCGACTAAAGAAGTAAGTTTTTCTGCCCAATCTGATGCTGTAATTATAACAACCGAGGGAACTTCATGGTGGATTAATGGAATAGGTATGAATGACGACTGGAGTTACGATATAAGCGGAATTGATACTATGCAAGACAATTTTTTGATCGAAGAACCTGAATTTACTATTGAAAGGAAAAATGCTAAAGAAATTCACATTTCTATGACTGAAAACCAATCAGCCATAGAAAGAACCCTAACAATTGGACTACAAGCAGGAAATTATTTTGACGGAATTAAAATTATACAATCTGGTAATTGAAAATATAAACGGTATACAACAAAGAGTTGAGGTAAAAACCAACTTTTTTCTACTTTAAATTTAGGCATATTTTTTCTAGCAAAATTCCTGCCCCCGCTATCACTAGTTTGCTCATCTGCAAAGGAAACCACTTTTGAACAAAGAAGAACTTGGTGAAAATTTAGCTATAATTCATTGATCGAAAATTTCCTAAACGGTTTTCAACCGAAATTGCCTATATTTATTCCCAACCGTGTGGTCCGCGCTTTATTTGGTTGCAACTCGCCATACGTTTAAAGTTACCAATAATTATGAAAAACAGCATTTTGACAATATTATTCTCATTCTTATTGACTTTGGGTCTTGCTCAAACAGAAGTCTATTACCCTGAATTTAACTATGATAATTCAAAAGATGGAACTTATGAAAACAAAAGTTTTTCTAAAGAATTTTTGGACAAAGAACTGCCAATTATCAAACCGAATTTGGAAACTCTTAATCCTAAAAAATATCCCAATTTCCTAAATCCTAACAATAGAGAAATAGTACTTTTTGAAAACCATAATCTGAATAGCTTAAAACCAGTTGCGAAATTAAATAGTTTAACCCAAGTTTATATTGACTCTATAATTTACAAATACAAGTTTAAAGACTTGACCAATTGCGTTTGGAATAGAATATTGATAAAGGACAAATATTATTACACAGACGCTGATATTCACGACTTTTCTCTGACAAAGAAATTGAATAAACTCAATCAAAAAGTAGAGATTATTGGACAAAATGACGGTTACGATGGAGCATATCATTTAGGTTACCCAGAACATTTTTTTATGATTTTTACCGACATAGAAAATAAGGTTATAAATAAAACTGATGTTCTTAAATTTTATTTAAATGACGAATTTGCGATGGAAGAAGATATTCTAAAGGTAGATTGGAATGAAAAAAATAAAACGTATGAAATAAATTTAATTGGAGCAGATGACAAAATAAAAGTTATTTGGAATGGAAAGACATTTGAAATAAAATAACTTGTACAACAGCCACAATGCCTAAATGTAATGTGGATTTTAGGGCAAGACCGAAAATTCTGAATGCATTTATGATGACGCTAATTCTTATAGGTTTAGCATTTAACAATTAATGAAAATAAAAACAATAAGCTGTAGCTCCGTCGCCAGATGGAAACTAAAAGTTTCCTTACCTGCCCTAATTGCCATAGCCGCAACGTTGGCACCAATTAAAAACGCAACAAAATCAATAGATTGACAAGAATGTCGTAAGAATGCCGCAAAGTAACCGTTATCAAAAAGATACTCTCATAAGTAGTTTTGTGAAAAGAATAACCCAAAATTAATTATGAACGAAATCGGAAAAAAAATTAAAGAATTAAGAAAGAGAAAAGGTCTTTCTCAAGAAGAATTAGCGGAAAAAGCGAAAGTAAATTTAAGAACCATTCAGAGAATCGAAAATAATGAAAGTGAACCTCGTGGAAAAACGCTGAATTTGATATGCGAAGTTCTTGACATAAACCCAGAAGCTATTTTGGATTATGGAAAACAAATGGACAAAACTTATCTAACAATTTTCCATCTTACTGTGCTGACCTTTTTGGCAATTCCTGTTGGTAACATTATCATACCCTTAATTATGTGGATGAACAAAAAAGATAAAATATTTGGACTTAAAAAAATCGGAGTAAACTTATTGAACTATCAGATACTTTGGTCAATTTTGACTTTTATTTCAATAACAGCATTCGCATTTTTTAAAATTATGCATTATGGATATTATCCGCTTTTGCTTTACATTTTTGCTGGACTTTATGCCTTAAATATAATATTGCCGATAATTTTCGCAATTAAAACAAATAAAGGAAAAATGGTAAACTCATATCCGAATTTAATAAAACTAATAAAATAACTGGTGCTATCGGGTATTGTTATAGATGTGTATAGGAATTAGTATATCTTTAGTGTTATAGAAGTATTTATCGGATGAAGCGTATTCTATTTTGTAATTCATTTAAAATAAGTCTATGAAATTTAGCCTTCTTTTTATTATAACCGTATTTACTGCTTCAGCTGTCTATGGACAAGAAGTTCAAGTAATTGGAGAATACGAAAAAAATGTAGAAACCAATGATGGGTCTATTTTGGTATGGACAGTTCATCTAAAAGAAGATAGTACATTCTTGTATAATTTTTACCGCAAGTTAAATTGTGATGCGTGTAAAGAAGAAAACTTTTGGGGAAAAGGAAAATGGACTGCTAAAGAAAATGTAATTACAATTCAATCCGAAAAAGAAAAAGATTTGGATAGTATTTACACAATGGATTTTAGTATTACTAAAGCTAGAATTAAGAGTCAGTCTAAGCGAAATTTATCTGCCAAACGCATTCCAAATAAATTGATTTTCTATGATTCGCCCTTATCCTTAATTAAAGGATTGAAATTGGTAAAAAAATCTTAACATATTTCAATAGTGCCTGTAATTCATTGAGCCAAAATTTCCTAATCGGTTTTCAATTGTAATTGCCTATATTTATTCCCAACCGTGTGGTATGCGCTCTTTTGGGCGCAACTCGTCATACATTTAACGTTACCTGTAATTTTGAAATTCTAATTGGAAATAACAAAATCCGACATAGTCAAGCTTATTGAAGAAGAGAAAACGGACAATTTAACCACTCACTTCTTGACAATCCTAAAATGGGATTTCAAACCGACTGGGGAAATACGGAATCGGGAAATCAGGGTTTGGAGACAAAACAGTTGGAACAGAATGTTTTATCCGATTTTCAAGTTTGAATTAAACAAAGATTCACACCTAATAAATATTTCGGACAGAATAAACCCTGTTGGACTAATATTTTATATCCTTTTTTGCATTCTATTTTCAATTCCTTGGCTCTATTGGGTTTTTGAAGATTTTGACCTTTGGAATCATTGGATTCAGATTCTTGGATGGATTATTTTTCTGGGAATTTTCCTTTTAATCGGCTTTAAAATATATCGAATGGAAAAGAAAATCCAATTGGAAAAGATTTACGAAATCTTGGAAATCGAAATTGAAAATGAAAAGCTAGCGAAACAATGGAACTGGAAAAAAATATTGGTACGCTTAATTACTTATCCTCTTTCTCTTTTTCTTTTAGCAATGTGCTTTTTCGCCGCCATTCCACAAGGAAAATACCTGCTAGCACTAGGAATACTAACAATTGTTGGGTTCTATATGTATTCGGATTTGAAAATAATACTAGAAAAGAAAAAAAACTACAGGTAACAACGGCTATAAGTGATGCGGACTGATGTTCAAGACGAAAGTGATTTTCTTACAGCATCGCTTACAATTTTGTAAATTGGTTACTAACAAAAAACAAATTTATAAATGGTCCGCTTGGGTTCGTGCCAAATTGATGACTAGCGCTTTTCAATCCCGAACTAATCATAGCCAAACCGTTGTAAGCAAGCTGAAAACCGAAATATAATTGATAAAAAGAGCGATAATAATAACCATAATTCTGAACTCAATAATTCTGATTGATGTTCCTGCTGGACACGGTTACGGAATAATGGCAATGTTTGAATTTATAAGTATTCCGACTCTGATTAAAAACGGATTTGATTTTCAGAAAGAATACCCTTTTGAAAGTAGTCTGATTTTAATTGCTTTGGTTTCCTTAATTGGAAAACTGATTTCAATTTCACTATTGTTTTCAAAGAATATTTTGAACAAAAAGAACTGGATTTATGTCGGACTGACTTTAATGCTGATTTCATTCCTTTTTGTTTGTTATGGAGCTTGGGAATATGATAATTTCCTATTTGCAATTACACTGGGAAGCGGAACTCCATTTTTAATGTATTTCGGCAGAATATTATATTTAATTAAAAAGGAAAAAAGCAAAACGGAATTAGTAGCGGAATGAAAAAAAGCCAGCACACAACAAAAACCAGACCTAAAAACCACCCCATTACCCCATTACGTTTAAGGCCTTTTTATCTAGACCAAAATCCTGTATTTTTAGGAATTCAACGATAACCCCACCATTTCGGCCAATTAAGAAAAACCACCAGCAACATATGAGAACCACTACCATCTTGCTCCCTGTCTTAGTAATGCTATTGTTTACTTGTACCATAGATGCAAAAGAAAAGAGCAAGAAAACAACACCGATACAAATTACAACCAATGATTATCAAGATTTAGTAATCTTGTTCAAAGAATGGCGGCGTTTTGAAGCGCCGCCAATGCACGAAGGTGCTCCGGACTATCGTAAAGCTACGTTTACGGAGCGTATGCCTACCTTTAATCAATTAAGAGCGCGCCATGCTGCTATTGACACTACCGGCTGGTCTATCCCCAACAAAGTGGATTGGATGGTAGTTTGGGCAGAGATGAATGGTTTTGATTTTAACCAGCGTGTACTAAAACCATGGGAGCGAGACCCTGCATTCTACAAAACCATTTGGACCGCCAAAAGTGATGTGCCAGCACACGAGGGCCCTACCCATCATGGTACCTTGGAACTATGGACGTATACTTTTCCGTTGAGCGATGCTGCACGAACAAAAATGCTTAAGGAGCTGGCCGTGATTCCATCCTTGAACGCACAGGCCAAAACCAACCTTACAGGCAATGCTAGAGACTTGTGGGTTACGGGTATAAGAGATATTAAAACCCAATCCGAAGTACTTGAGAATATGAAAAGTGCAGCAGGTGTACGTGCCGATGAAGCCCTGATGGCTGCCATTGAAAAAGCCCAAACGGCCACAAATCAACTGGTAGCATGGCTAGAAGCGCAATCCGATAAGAAAACGGGCCCTTCAGGTATTGGTAAGGAGAATTACACCTGGTATATGCAAAATGTACATTTGGTTCCACTTACTTGGGAAGACGAGGTAATGATTTTAAAAAGAGAATTGGCCCGTGCATGGTCGGCATTAAAATTAGAAGAACACCGCAATCGAAAGCTCCCCCAATTAATCGCCGCAGACTCTCCTAAAAGTTATGATGCCTTAGCCAATCGAGCAGCCAACAGCTTCCTCAACTTTCTAGAGAGCGAAGCTATTTTAACGGTCAAAGATTATTTTGAGCCCGCTTTACGGGAACATTTGGGCACCTTTGTTCCAGAGGAAACAAGAAACTTTTTTTATATCACTTCGCACTACGACCCTCGCCCTCTCTTTTCTCACTTTTATCATTGGTTCGAGTTGGCTAGAATGGAAAATGAGCCCAACCCCAGTGAAATTAGAAAAGGACCACTGTTGTACAATATCTTCGATTCTAGAAACGAGGGCACGGCCACGGCCGTGGAAGAAATGTTTATGGATGCCGGTTTGTATGATGACGACCCTAGGGTGCGGGAGATTGTTTACATTATGATTGCGCAACGGGCTGCCAGAGGACTGGGTTCGCTCTATGCACATGCCAATGAAATGACCATGGAAGAAGCTGGAAGTATACACTCAGAATATACCCCTAGAGGGTGGATGAAAACGGAAAAAGAACTATTGATATTTGAGCAGCACTTGTATTTAAGACAACCGGGTTACGGTACCAGCTATATTACAGGGAAATATTTGCTAGAAGCCGCTATGGCCGCATATGCGCGTGATAAAGAACTAGAGGGAGCGCCATTTGTGCTCAGTGATTTTTTTGATAGTATTAATAGCATAGGTAATATTCCGGTGGCACTAACGCAGTGGGAAATGACCGGCAATGCTGACCATATGGTAATGATGAAGTAAGTCGATTTTTAGAAAATTTATATTGAAATAAGCGGATGAACTACATTTCTTTTTGGCAAAAATGGGCTTTAACGGTGGTTTTAATAGTCCTAACCGGAACTGTTACAGCACAGGAAACAGCGCTTACCCTGGATGCCATTTTTGCATCACCAAAACTTACAGGGACAACACCGTCAAAGCCTGTTTGGGCACCCAACAGCGAACATTTTGCTTTCTCTTGGAGTAAACCGGGTGTTTCTGGGCGTGGTCTTTGGATATCTTCAAAGGATGGGAACGAGGTACGACTTTTATTCAACGCGGAATCTGCGCCAGTGCGCGATATGGTCTGGGTCAATAAAAATACCATCATCAGTCTACGTGGCAGCCATCTATGGCAGACAACGTTGCGCAAAGGGGAAGACTCGGAATTAATGGCGGTAACGGAAGGCGCGCACAGCCTATCAATGTCACCAAACGGTAAGCAATTGGCGTATGTAAGTAAGGGCGATTTATGGCTGGCGGACCTAACCACCAAACAAAACCAACAGCTTACCAAAATTGGTATTGCAAGCCTATCTAACTTAGGAAAAGGACGCTATAGTAGAGCTGAGCGCGAAATTGGTCCGGGTATTTGGAGTGGGCCAACCTATAAATGGGCTCCAGATGGAAAACAAATTGTTTTTCATTCTGTGGATAGACGTGAAATGCAAAAGGTGCCCTTCCCAAATTACCTTGCTAAAGAAACCACTCCTAACGAAGTACGCAGAAGTTACCCGGGAGACCCTAACGAGATACGTAAAGTGGGCCTACTCCAGTTAGATAACCAAGCGATAACGTATTTGGATTTACCAGAACCAAGTGCCAATCAGATTATAGATTTCAATTGGTCACCAAGCGGTTCATTGTTAATTGATGTAGCTTCTGATACGGCCGTAGAGCGTAAACTATTTGTTGTAGCTCCTAATGAATCTAAACCTCGTGAAATTTGGAAAGGCGTTCGTGAGAGTCGCATGTACACCTCGTTTGGGTCTTGCTGGCATCCAGATGGGCAGCAGGTTGTTTTTTTAAGCGATATGGGCGACCGTTATGGGCTTTATGCCTTAGACCCATCAACTGCTAAGAATAATCCAAAGTTACTTACAGACCCTTCTTATGATGTACTGTCTGCCCCAATGAATGCGGCAAATAGACTGTTTTATACTGGGAACGGTGTTAACCCGTACGAACAACACGTGTATCGCTTGGATACATCCGGTGGCAAACCTGAGCAGATAACACATTTAGCAGGTCAAAACACAGGTTATCCTTCACCAGATGGCCAAAACTTGGTAGTCTTGCATAGTAACGACACAGCACCTCATGAACTCTATGTAATATCTGGTAAGGGTGGCAAAGCAAAACGAGTGACCCATTCACCATTGCCAGCGTTCACAGAACAAACGTGGACAAGTGCAGCTTACGTTACTTTTCCTAGTCTTGTAGACGACTACACGCTGCATGCCCGGATGCTTAAACCTGACAATATGAAGCCGGGTAAAAAGTATCCCGTAGTTTTTGGTCCCGTGTATTCCAATACGGCTAGGAACCGCTGGGCTGGTAATTACAGCCTTGTACAGCAACTGTTAGTTAAGAAAGGTTATATCGTGGTGCAGGTAGATTCACGTGGCAGTAACGGTTATGGTAGAGCATTTCGCGAAGAATTTCTATTGGGTTTTGCGGACCAAGACATAGAAGATTATGCAAGTGCGGTTGCCTACCTTGAGTCCTTAGATTATGTAGACCCCAATCGTATGGGTATTTGGGGCAGCAGTTATGGTGGTACCCTATCCGTGTATTCACTATTAAAAAAGCCCGGTTTATTCCAAGTTGGCGTTGCTGCAGCTGCGGCTGTGGACCCAGTGTTTTTTGGTACAGACGATGTTGCTATCGTGCGTACCCCACAAACACATCCAGAGGTTTTTGAAAGAAAAGCAATTAAGTACGCAGGCAATTTGCAAGATAAGCTCTTGTTTATCCACGGCATGCAAGACCATGTGGTTCCATTTAAGACCACGGCCGTTTTAGCTGAAGAACTGATTAAACAGGGTAAAAACTTCGATTTTGCTTTTGCACCGGGAGGAACGCACGGATGGAGCCGTGAGCCAAATTACGACCGCTATCTTTTTGGAAAACTCATCGAATATTTTGACCTATACTTGGCCGAGCCATCTGAGTAAATCCATTTTGTATTTCACTAATAGTTATGGATAAACAAGACAATAAGCCAAACCCCATACTCAACCATTTAACTATGGGGTTTGCTATTTTACACAGTAATAAATAGTAAAAAGTTACTCTGCTGGCTTTTGGTGTAGCAATTCTAAACCAGTAACCGACCGCGGTTTAAAACCCTTCCAATTGGTTTTGTTTTCCGTGGTCTCTAAATCTAAAAAGGCATCATTCTCTTCACCTTTAAGATGACGGCCTAAAAAAGCTGTTATAAAATGTTGATTGATATTGTTGATTCGCCTAGAATCCCATGCAGGTTCTGCGTAGCGGTAATATTCATCAAAATGCAATGCTAAATTTAAAGCTTCTTTTGGCGCAGGGTTGGGTGCTACGTTATGTCTGGCATTGGCATAGGTGAGCAAGTACCTGTCGCTATAAATAGCCTCCTCGTAAATGGCTTTGATACCATTTTCATATCCTGAAATATCGTCCTGATCCCCAGCTATAAAAAAGGTAGGTACTTTAATTCCTTTTAAGTTGTCTGCTGTCCAAACGCCTCTTTCTTTACCCCACGGCGCCAAAGCAACCACAGCTTTAATTCGATTGTCCTTACTGTTTTGATAGGTGGCATTGCTCGCCAAGTTTACCGTAATCGCATCATTTCCTTTAGTCATCGTTCTAAAAAACGCACCTAAACCATCACTATAGCCACCGCCTGCAACGTTTAATACGCCGTAACCGCCCATGGAATACCCAATTAAGGCAGTTTTATTGGTGTCTACCAAATTTTCCAGAACCGTATTGGAACCTTTTTTAGAAATAGCCTCAATAGCATTCAATACAAACTTAATGTCTAGCGGCCGGTTTAATAAAGTGCTGTAAAAAGCATTGGCATCTTCAAAAGTGCTGTCTGTATGCGCAATAGCTACTACCACATAACCCTTAGAAGCCAAATTCTCGGTCAAATACGTCATTAGGTAACGAGACCCAACATAACCATGAGAAACAATGACTAGGGGATATTTTTCCAATGGCTTCTCTGGTACAGCATCTCTCAAAGCTCTTCCTTTAAACGTAAAAGGGATGAGTGGTCTTAAGCTATCATTGGCAAAGCCCATATAATCTTGGTATTCCGTGGTGGTACGGTTACCTTTTTTATTAACTGGATACCATACTTCTGTGGTCAAGGGTCTGTTGTAGGTTACGGTATTTTCCCCTGTGGAGTTTAAAATGTCTACCTGATTAGGGTTTTCAAATTGCATGGTTTTTACTCCTACAGAGTATGGGCCTCTAAACGCGAATTCTGGCGCATCTGGTAAAGGGTCCCCATATACAAATTCTTGTGCTGCAACGGTCAATAGACCAAAGTTAAACGCGAGCAGTAGTAACATCCAATGGTGAACATTGGATAAAGCAGTTCGTTTCATTTGTGTTCAGTTTTAGTTGCTGTAAGATACGTAACCTTAGAATAACAGTGTTCACGGTACTAAAAATTTAATGGCCTTAACATTTGTGTTTTCAGCATATCCGTCAAGGAAAACGGGAATCGCACTAAAAGGCAAGCTCAATTCGTGGCAACTTTGTAGAAAAAGAAAATTGCTATGAATTTAGAGAATAAAGTAATCGTGATTACAGGTGCCTCTAGTGGTATAGGTGCCGCAACTGCAAAACGTTTGGCCAAAGCAGGTGCAAAAATTGTTTTAACCGCTAGAAGAGAGGAGCAATTACAAGATTTACAAGAAGAAATTAAAGCGAATGATGGCGAAGCCCTTGTGGTAGTTGCAGATGTGACCAACAAGGACGATATGCGCCAAGTTGCGGCAAAAGCAAAAAGTACCTTTGGTACAATCAACGGAATTATCAATAATGCCGGTGTAATGCCATTGTCTTATATCGATAAATTAAAAACAGAGGAATGGGACCAAATGGTTTCTGTAAATATTAACGGGGTTCTTAATGGTGTGGCTGCGGTACTGCCTACATTGATGGAAAATAAAGGCGGCCATATTATTAACATATCTTCCAGTGCGGCACATAGTTACTTCCCAGGCGGAGGGGTGTATTGCGCAACCAAGGCGGCAATTAAAATGTACTCTGAAGGACTGCGTAAAGAATTGGCACCTAAATATGGTATCAATGTTACGTCTATAGAGCCTGGATTTACTTCTACGGAATTAACGGACACTATTACGGATGATGATATTCTAGATATGATGAAGGATATGCAAGAAATGACTCCGCTACAAGCCGAGGATATTGCAGAAGCTATTTATTACGCTATGGCACAACCACAAAGAGCCAATGTAAATGATGTTTACGTAATGCCAACAGAGCAACATTAGAATTTATAAAAGAAGAATGATGGAGACGATAACAATAGAAACTCAAAAAATAGAAACTACAAACCCTGCAACGGGCAAAGCGCTAAGTAGCTATCCACAAATGACAGATGTTGAGGTGGCCAATGCCGTGCGCAATAGTCATAAAGCGTTTACCTCATGGCGACACAAATCGTTAGAGGAGCGCGGAGAAATTATCAAGAATATTGGTAAAAAGCTTTTGGAACATACCGATGAGCTTGCACAGTTAATGACGGATGAAATGGGCAAGCTTTTATCTCAAAGTAAGCACGAAGTGGAGTTATGTGCAGCAATTTGTGACTACACGGTAAAAAAAGCGCCAGAGCAGCTAGCATCAGAAAAAAGAGAATTAATGAATGGGGGCGAAGGCATAATTACCTATTCCCCAATGGGCGTAATCTACGGTATACAGCCATGGAATTACCCTGCTTACCAAGTAATCCGTTATGTTATAGTTAATCTAATGGCAGGGAACACCGTACTGTTAAAGCATGCGAGTAACGTTACCGGAACAGGTAAGTTGTTAGAGAAAATTTTTAATGAGGCAGGATTGCCAGAGCACGCTTTTCAAGCGCTGATTATAAATCACGACCAGTCAGATGCAATTATTAAGAACAATCTAGTACAAGGTGTTACGTTAACGGGTAGTCCAAGCGCTGGTAGAATAATAGCTGCAAAAGCAGCCAAGGTGTTGAAGAAAACAGTGATGGAACTAGGGAGTAACGATGCTTACTTGGTTTTAGCAGATGCGGATGTAGAAGCTGCTGCAGAATCTTGTGTAAAGGGTAGAATCTATAATAATGGGGAAACCTGTATTGCGGCTAAACGGTTTATTGTAGTAGATGCCGTTTATGACGAATTTAAAAAAGCTTTTGTTAGCAAAATGAAGGCTTTAAAAATGGGCGACCCAACTAAAGAAGAGACCGAATTGGGTCCAATGGCGCGTAAAGATTTAAGAGAAGAATTGCACCAACAGGTAATTGAGAGCGTAGAGAAGGGTGCCAATGTGCTTTGCGGTGGACAAATGCCACAAACGGATGGATATTACTATCCCGCTACAGTATTAGAAAATCTAGAACCTGGCATGCCCGCTTTTGACGATGAATTGTTTGGCCCTGTAGCTTCGCTAATTAGAGCAAAAGATACGGATGATGCCTTGCGTATTGCCAATGATAGTCAGTTTGGACTAGGGGGTGGAATCTTTACCAAAGACAAAGAAAAAGCTATTGAATTGGCGCAAAATCATTTTGATACCGGAATGGTATTCATCAACTCCTTTGGTTTGGCGAACCCAGAAATGCCATTTGGTGGTATTAAAAACTCGGGTTACGGTAGAGAACATGGAGGTTTTGGTATGCGCGAATTTGTGAACGTAAAATCAGTTATCCTTTCAGAATAGGAGGATGGTGATTTGTGATGGTGAAAAGAGGGTTTATGGCCCTCTTTTTTTGTTGGTATTACTCAATTTTCATTTCCGTAGATAAAGTTGCGCATGGATTGATAAATCTTCTTTAGACTAAGAAATTAAACAAACAATCAAGTGTTTTCCATATTGGTCATGCTGAACTTGTTTCAGCATCTGTTTTTTAAGTTTTGAGATACTAGTTAAAAGTTATAAGATTATCTTCTTTGACAATGTAGCTGCTACCTTTAGTAAGGGGTGCTGTCCGCAGGACAGGCGTCTGTTTTTATTCAAGTACGAGGTTAAAAGTTAGAATGAATAGTGAATCAGTATGTTATCGTCATTTCGATAGGAGTAGTAAAGTTACGACTGAGAAACCTCTTAGTAAGTAAAAAGTACGAAGTATTAAGTGATGTTTTCTTGGTCATTCTAGACTTGCTTCAACGTCTTTTTAAGTGTATATACTGCCTAATAAAAAAACCATAGCTTTAAATTGTGGTCTCTGGTATTTTATTGCTCACTCAGTACAGCGCTAGCTGGGGAATTAAAACAGAGTCAATGCTTCTTTCGAAATAGATTACCGACCCGGTGTAAAAAATTTGGCTTTTCATCAATAACTATTTCACCTAACAACTCTTCTTCCATTTCTGTAAGTTGTATTTCAAGATGACTTGAATTTAGAATAACTTTTTGTTCTTGTGTTTCAAAACCAATATAACGGATGATTAAGGTAACCTCGCTATTGAAATAACTGCCATCCAATTGCAAACAAAAATTACCATCAAAATCGGTTTCCGTTTTTAACTCAGTTCCTTTAATACTAACAGTTGCACCTGGTAGCGGACCTGAATAATCTTTTACCGTGCCCGTAAGTGGTATATTGCTGGGTTTGGCAGTAGGTTGCACGGCTACTCTACCCAAAACATGTTCTACTTTTTGAGTAGGGCAAGTTTTTGGCTGCTCTTGCGCTAGGGCAGGAGCTGTTGTGGCAAGTACACTAGTAAATCCCAATAACAATGCGTTTTTTCTAAAATTGGAAGAACTGGTTTCTTTCAATGGAACATTTAATTGTGCTGCTTTAAAACGCCCACAGATACGTTCTCCTTTTTTCACTTTTCTCGCTAGCTCCTGCTTAGATGTTTTAGTAAAGTCTATCACCTCTTTTGAACAGCTTTGGCAGAATGCCCCTTGTTGTGTTGGCGTCATCTGATACCAGTTTTCAGAACAAGGATTAGGAATGCTTAATTGTATACGCATCTGGTTTATTTTTTTGCTAAACTAGTATTTGGCTATGAAGAATTAAATCAAGAATGAGTTAACAGATAGTTTCAATGAGTAAACAATGCTAGTTATAGAGCAGTAGTATCACTACTTTCAAAAGAGCCTGCTGTGGCTTCTCTTTCTAATTGTAATAAGGTCTCTTCTTTCTCGTTAATGCGTTTAAT
The DNA here is from genome assembly GCF_005144745.1 of Flavobacterium sp. ASW18X. Lineage (GTDB taxonomy): Bacteria > Bacteroidota > Bacteroidia > Flavobacteriales > Flavobacteriaceae > Croceivirga. The sequence continues at coordinate 15,527 of NZ_SWKK01000001.1, forward strand.
TAAAAATATGATGCTTAGGGTTAAAGGGATGCCTATTATTAAACTCATAATTTGCAAATTAGCAGATTGTATGAGCTGCTCTATGGTTTCTGCATTCATCGTCTTTTTAAATACCATACGGTCAATAATACCTCCTACTATCCATAAAAACCACCAGACAACAATTAAGGTGTAATTGGTGGTACTTCGTTGAACGGGACTAAAGGCGTTGATATAAGAACTTAGCTTAGTGTCTATCTCATTCATTATTTGTACGGGGCGGTATAAATTCAAAAAAGGTACAAACCAAGCTCCTGAGGCCCACCCTTCATCGTGCAAGGTGTATCCACTTAAACCTAAATTGTAATACGCTCGTCTAAACCAGCGAATAAACAAAACAATAATAACGATGTAAATAATAAAATTTAATAGACCAATGGCAGCTTCCCGTAAATCATTAAAGGTGGCAAACATTTCGTCCACTTCAACACCATTTTGGAGGTCTTCTAAAATGCGAATATTAAAATAGGAGGATATAATACTGGTTATTTCTACCACGAGTAAGGCCCAAAGAAAGCCTACCACCCATTGCGAACGTTTTTTATTCGGACGTATCGCTTGGGCCTCAGCTACAGGTTTGGTAATGGATTCGTCCTTTACATAATCAACGCAACTGGTATCAAAATTGGCTTTAGCTTTGGTTAAGGAACATAGAATTCCTGCATCATAATCTAAATAACGGTGATTACAGCTTTTACAAAAGGCTAGGTGTTGTTGTCTGGTCATGATTTGGGTTTATTTAAAAACGTTAGTATTCTGCTTCGTATTGTATATCAAAAAGTTTTGAGTATTAGGAAAATCACTATTTTTAAGACTGACTAATTCAACTTGCTTAAAAAATGAGAACCACGCTTCAAAAAATGGGCATTGTACTATGTGCCCTTGCTTTGGCAATTCCTACAGTCCAAGCACAACGCAGAAAAAAACAAAATCAAGACACAGCACCTAAAGAAGAACTGTATTCTAGTTTGGAATACCGCTTGGTGGGTCCATTTAGGGGCGGGCGTTCTGCTGCGGTAACGGGTGTTCCCGGAGAACCTAACCTCTATTATTTTGGTGCTACCGGTGGTGGTGTTTGGAAAACTTTAGATGGAGGCAGGTCTTGGAAAAATATATCTGACGGCTATTTTGGCGGTAGTATTGGAGCTGTTGAGGTTGCTAAAAGCGACCCTAATGTAATTTACGTTGGTGGTGGGGAAAAAACCCTACGTGGCAATGTATCTAGTGGTTACGGTATTTGGAAAACAGAAAACGGGGGTAAAACTTGGGAAAAAGCCGGTCTTGAGAAAAGTAGGCATGTACCAAGGCTACGGGTGCATCCTACAGATTATAACACCGTGTACGCCGCGGTTTTGGGCAATATTTATAAACCCACCAAAGAACGTGGTATCTACAAAAGTACCGATGGCGGCAAAAATTGGAAACAGGTTTTATTTGTGAATGACCAAGCAGGTGCTGTGGATTTAACTTTTGACCCAAACAACCCTAGAATATTATATGCGTCTACATGGCGGGCGCAGCGCACACCTTATTCCTTAAGTAGTGGTGGTGACGGCTCTGCCTTGTGGAAAAGTACGGACAGTGGTGAAACATGGACGGAAATTTCCAAGAATGAAGGTTTCCCTACGGATACTTTAGGCATTATAGGGGTTACCGTATCGCCAAAAAATAGTGAGCGTGTTTGGGCCATTGTAGAGAATAAGGATAAAGGTGGTTTATACCGTTCAGATGATGGTGGTAAAACTTGGAGCCAAGTAAATAGTGAGCGTAAACTACGCCAACGTGCCTGGTATTACACCCGTGTGTATGCAGATACGGAAGATGAAGATGTGGTCTATGTGCTTAACGTAAGATACCACAAGTCTACCGATGGCGGTAAAACATTTAAAACCTTTAATGCACCGCACGGAGACCATCATGATTTATGGATTTCTCCAGAGGATTCCAAACGAATGATTATTGGGGACGATGGTGGCGCCCAAGTAAGTTATGATGGTGGTGAAACGTGGAGTACCTACTACAACCAGCCAACGGCACAATTTTATAGGGTTACTACGGACAATGCTTTCCCATATCGTATTTATGTGGCGCAGCAAGATAACAGTACGTTGCGCATTAAACACCGCTCAGACGGTAGCTACATTGGCGAAGCCGATTGGGAGCCAACAGCGGGCGGCGAAAGTGCCCACATAGCGGTAGACCCTTTAAACAATGATATTGTCTACGGAGGTAGTTATGACGGATTTTTAACCCGAGTAAACCACGATAAAGGTACTACTAGAGGCATTAATGTGTGGCCAGATAACCCAATGGGTGCGGGCGCAGAGGCTATGAAATATCGTTTTCAATGGAATTTCCCAATCATTTTTAGTAAGCACGACCCTAAAAAATTATACACATTTTCTAACCACGTGCATTTAACCACCAATGAAGGGCAAAGCTGGGAATTGTTGAGCGATGATTTAACACGAAACGACCCTACCAAACTTGGTTCTAGTGGAGGGCCCATTACCCAAGACAATACCAGTGTGGAATATTATTGCACCATTTTCGCAGCAAATGAAAGTCCATTAAAAGAAGGTCTTCTTTGGGTAGGTAGTGATGATGGTTTGGTGCATATAACCCAAGATGGAGGTAAAACGTGGAAAAATGTTACGCCAGCGGGCATGCCAGAGTGGATGATGATTAATAGCATTGAACCTTCCGCCTTTGATGAAGGTACGTGCTACGTAGCAGGTACACGCTATAAGTTGGGCGATTTTGCACCCTACTTGTATAAAACAACGGATTATGGGGCTACCTGGACAAAAATAACGAACGGTATAGAAGATGAGCATTTTACTAGAGTGGTTCGTGAGGATCCAAAACAAAAGGGTTTATTGTATGCCGGTACAGAAACAGGCATGTACATTTCTTTTAATGATGGTGCTTCTTGGAAACCTTTTCAGTTGAATTTGCCTATTGTGCCTATCACGGATTTGGCCATCAAAGACAACAATCTAATTGTGGCCACACAAGGTCGTAGCCTTTGGATGATAGACGATTTAACTGTACTACACCAGTTAGCAAGTGCTGATACTAATGTTGCGGCCAAACTTTTTGCGCCAAAAGATAGTTACCGTACCAAAGGTAGGGCAGCCTCCAAGCCAAGTTTGTTGCAAGGACAAAATCACCCCAATGGAGTAGTAACCCATTTTTATTTAAAAGCTTTTGATAAAGAAAAAGATACCGTTCAACTAACGTATTTAAGTAAGTCTGGAGATACTTTAGCCATGTACAGTAGCATGGCTAAAGATAAAAAACAAGTCTTAAAAGACCTTAAAGCCGGTGGCAATACCCATGTATGGGATACCCGCGGTAAAGGTGCGGAAAAATTAAAAGGGATGATTCTTTGGTGGGCGTCTTTAGAAGGAGCTAAGGCAGTCCCAGGGGAGTATAAGGTAAGTCTTAGTGTAAATGGTAACACACAAACGGAAAACTTTAAAATTTTACCGGACCCTAGAGCAGAGGTTTCCGTTGCCGATATGCAAAAGCAATATGATTTTATTACGAGCATAAATGAGACTATAGATAGAGCCCATCAATCTATAAAAAAGATTCGCGCTATAAATACCAAGCTAGATGCCTTTGTAAAGCAGTACAACGATAATTCGGCCACAAAAAGCTTGGTAGAGAAGGCTAAGGGTATGAAGGAAAAGTTTGGTGAAATAGAGAAAACCCTATACCAAACCAAGAATAGAAGTAATCAAGATCCGTTGAACTTCCCAATTCGCCTGACCAACAAGCTTGGTCACCTGAACAGCCTTGTCAGTATAGATGATTTTCCACCAACGGCACAAGATATAGCGGTTAAAAACGAGATGACAGCTAAAATTGAAGCACAATTAGAGGCGTTTGATGCCTTAGTTGATGAAGAAATGAAGGCTTTTAATGCGGAGTTCAATCAGCTTGGTTTAAATTATTTGTCCATTGAGGAATAGTCGTAAGATTTATCTTTTCAGTTAGGTGAAGTACCTAACAATAAGATAATTTATAACCACCCCGACTAACGCCACCCCTCCTTGAAGAAGGAGGGGACAAGTTTATTATAACTTAGTACTTAAAAGATGTGGGCATTTAGTTCAAGGTCCTCCCCTAAGCTAGGGGAGGTGCCCATAGGGCGGAGGGGTCTGTTGAATTAGGCATGTACTAACTGGAAAAACAATTAATTAGTAAGATAATTTTAGATAAAGTGAATATTAAAAAAGCTGTTTTACTACTAGCATACATGGCAATTACAGTTACTTTTGCCCAATCTGCTAACGATTATTTTAAGCCACTTAAATACCGGAACATTGGTCCGTTTAGGGGTGGGCGTTCCGTAACTGCAACGGGTGTTATAGGTGATCCGCTCACCTATTACATGGGTACTACGGGTGGCGGTTTGTGGAAAACGACAACTGCCGGCCAACGCTGGGAGAATATTTCTGATGGTTATTTTAAAACCGGCTCTGTAGGTGCAGTTGCCGTGGCACCTTCCAATCCGAACATCATTTATTGCGGAATGGGAGAACATGCGCCACGAGGGGTAATGACTTCTTACGGTGATGGGGTTTACAAATCTACCGATGCAGGTAAAACATGGAAGCATATCGGACTTACCAAAACCCAACATATATCACGCATCGTTATTCATCCTTCAAATCCAGATATTGTTTATGTAGCAGCACAAGGTGCTTTACACCAAGGGAATCCAGAACGTGGTATTTATAAATCGGTAGACGGCGGAAAAACATGGAAAAACACTTTGTTCGTCAATGAACTTACTGGAGCATCAGAGTTGTCTATGGATGCCAACTACCCAGAAATTATGTATGCCGCCATGTGGGAGCACCAACGTAAGCCAAATATGGTTGTAAGTGGTGGTGTAGGTAGTGGTTTGTACAAGTCTACGGATGCTGGTGAAACTTGGACCAAAATTCATAAAGGTTTACCAGAAGAAAAAGGTAAAATGGCCATTGCGGTTAGTGGTGCAGACTCCAATAGAGTTTATGCGTTGATTGAGAGTGATTCCAACCAAGATAAGGGTGGATTGTTTGTATCGAATGATGCTGGTGCTTCTTGGCAAATGGTAAGTGGAGATAATAGATTGGTACAACGCGCCTGGTATTATATTGAAGTTTTTGCAGACCCAAATGATGCTGATACAGTATACGTTTTGAGTGCACCGGCCTTACGTTCTACAGATGGTGGTAAAACATGGGAAACCTTATCGGGAACACATGGCGATTATCATGATTTGTGGATTAATCCAACCGATTCCAATAATATGGTTATTGCCAATGATGGAGGTGCTGCCGTAAGTTTTGATTTTGCCAAAACTTGGTCTACACAAGATAATATGCCAACGGCACAGTTTTATCGCATCAGTGTAGACAATCTTTTCCCATATAATATTTATGGAGGGCAGCAAGACAATACCTCGGTACGTATTGCCAGCAGGTCTTTAGGTAGGTCTAGTATTGGCGAACAAGATTGGACGTATGCAGCGGGTGGTGAAAGTGCCTTTTTGGCGTTTGACCCAGACAATCCAAAATATGTTTTAGGGGGAAGTTATTTGGGCACAATTGAAGTGTTAGATATGGAAAGCAAGGCTTCTACCCAGATTATGGCAGCACCCATTCAGTATCTAGGTAGGGAAGCCCGTAACATGAAATACCTTTACAATTGGAATGCTCCGATAATTGGTTCCAAACACGAACCAGGCACCTATTACCATGGTGCGCAGTTGGTACTGCGTACACGCGATATGGGGAAGAACTGGGAAGAAATCTCTCCTGATTTAACGCGTGATATTGATGAAAAACAAGGCAACGGTGGTGGGCCGTACACCAATGAAGCAGTAGGGGCCGAAAATTATGGCACCTTGGCGTATATGATAGAATCGCCACACCAAAAAGGGGTGTTTGTAACGGGGAGTGATGATGGCTTGGTACACATCACCAAAAACGGAGGTGAAACTTGGGAAAATATTACACCCAAAGGAATAGGAGAAGCTTTGATTAATGCCATTGATGTGTCGCCACATGACCCTGCTACCATTTATATAGCTACCACAAAATATAAGTTTAACGATTATACCCCGGCCATTTACAAGAGTATCAATTATGGTAGCTCTTGGGAGAAAATCAATTCGGGAATACCTTATGGAGCATTTACCCGTGTAGTTCGGGAAGATACCAAACGTAAAGATTTACTGTATGCGGGTACCGAGTTAGGGATGTATATTTCGTTCAATGGTGGTACTAACTGGGAGCCTTTTCAGTTGAATTTACCCACTACGCCAATTTTGGATTTAAAAGTGCACGAGCGCGATTTAATCGTGGCAACTTCCGGTAGGTCTTTTTGGATTTTAGACGATTTAGATGTGCTTACCGCTTATGAAAAGTCGGGCAGCAACGAGTTAAAATTATACCAACCAGACGACGCTTACTTAGGCTCATGGGGAAGTCCTATGAGTGGTAATACCGATAAATTTACTGGAACACATCCTTTTGAAGGTATAAATCCAGCAAACGGAGTGGTGTTGTATTACGAGTTGCCGAAGTTGGATGATTCAGCAAACATCACTTTAGAAATAAGCGATGAAAACAATAAATTGATTCGTTCATTTTCTTCGGAGAAAGATTCAACCTATGTGCCACACAACGGCGGTAGTGCCCCGCCAGCGCCCAGATTGCCTAAGAACGAAGGGTTAAATCGTTTTGTGTGGGACATGAAGCACCCGATTATGCCTGGTGTGCCAGGGGTGTACATAGAAGCGGGTTTTACCGGACATAAAGTAATACCAGGCACCTATAACATCTCCCTTAAAGCGGACGGAAAAACGGTTACGACCAAGGCGGTAATTAAAAAGATTCCGACATACAATGTATCTGCAGAAGACTATCAGGAGTTTGATGCAATTACGAGTGCTATGGAAGAGGAACTAACCACTATGCATCAACAAGTGAATAGGTTATTTGCTCTTCAGAATAAACTGAATGGTATTTTACCCAAAATTAAGGATGGAGAATTAAAGCAAAAGGGAGAAGAGTTGCTTGCCAAACTAAAATCTTGGGATGAAGAGATGGTGCAACGTAAATCACAAGCCTATGATGATGTGGAGAATTTTCCCAACAAGTTTACTGCGGAGTATTTGTTCCTAATAAATCAAACCAATAGCGATTTACCAAGGGTAAATACCGCAAATAAGGAGCGTAAAGCGGAATTGGATAAGCAATGGAAGGAATTAAAGGCTAAAGCAGATAATTTAGAAAACAACGCAGTACCAGCCTACAACAAACAATTATGGGAAGCTGGTATCGGTGCTTTAAGTATATAACCAAGTCAAAGCTTTAAAAATTAGGTTAATAATTAAATGGAGGGTATGTTTTCTAAACCACCTTCCATTTTTTATTCAATTACTGTAAAAAAATACTCTTGCGTGGTATTTATGCCAATGTTTTGAATAGTCAAGTTAACCTTATTAGGAGAAAAGTCGTAACTATTAATATAAGCGCTATTAAAGTCTAACTGAAAATCTCCGGTTTCTACTAAAACAATTGCGGTGGTAGAGGTATATGTTTCGGTATTAGGATTATAGCTTGCTAAATTGGTTTCCCCATCAGGTGAAAAATAGTTGCTTTTTTCGGTATAAATTCTTTGATAACTATTGGAGAAGCTCGAAAATTTACTGAATTCAACATCATAGTAAAAATCATTTGCTCCTGTACTTTCAAAAATGTCTAAAAGATTTGGTTGGCCATCTTCAGGTAGGTAACGGCTAAATTCGAATGTAAAATAAATGGTGTCTCCTACTTGATAGTTTTCTTGATTTTCAAAGGTAAATGCATCTTCGATGGTAAGTAGCGGTACAAAAAAATCATCATCAGATATACAACTACCAACTAGTATTAATCCACAAAGGCTTAGAATTCTGAGTATTTTTTTCATAGCAATATTTTAAAATCTATATCCAATATTTATCCCTGATTGCGCTATAGAAATGCCCCAATCATAATAGTATTCTTGACCAGATAAATCGCCTCCTAAACCAAAAACCAATTCCAATGAAACACGCTTTTTAAACAACAAAAATTCCTGACCTATCGCAGCACCCAAGGCAAGATTGGTATAATTATTTATACCTCTTCTATAAACTCCAAAACCAGCAGCTGTGGTTTCTCTACTAATACCGTCATAACGGCCTCCGTAGATAGTTGCAAATCCTTGAATAAAGAAACTAGTGCGTTGTGTACCTCTTACATACCATCTTGCAAAAGGTGTAATTTCATAATCACGTGTACCATCGCTATAACCATCCGTAAAATCTTTGCTGTTTATGCCGTATCTGCCGTACCAAAGTCCAGCTCCAGCAGAAAACTTTTTATCAAATCTGTTTTCATAAACTAGATAAGCTGATGCGTCTGCAAGTAAATAAGTAGTATTCAGCGCTATCTCATGCTGGTAGTTTGGAATAGAATCTTGACTATGACCGTGATAAAAGTTTCCTATCAAAAATGCGAAACAATAATATACAAGAGGTATATTCTTAGGTAATGGCGCCATATAAGGTAGCTTAGTTTTTACTAAGATGAAAATATATAAGATAGGATGCTTTAAGAAATTGTTAATTGCTTCAATATCATAAAAGTTAAAAAGGTTGTAGTAAGTTTGTGAAGTATTTAGAGAGCATATGCAGGCATATTTTTACATTAAAGCGCTTCACCTCATCTTTGTAGTAACTTGGTTCGCAGGGCTTTTTTATATTCCCCGTTTATTTATTTACCACATTGAAGCAGCTGATAAAGCATCCCCAGAAAAAGAAATTTTGACTGCACAATTAAAATTAATGACCAAACGGTTATGGAATATTATTACGTGGCCATCTGCTGTTCTATGTACACTCTTTGCATTGACCTTATTACATTTAAACCCAGGATTATTAGGAATGCCATGGATGCAGGTAAAATTAGTTTTTGTAGCCTTGTTATGGGTTTACCACATAAAATGCCATTTAATTGTAAAAGAATTACAAAACGATGAGATAAAATATACCTCTCGGTTTATGCGTGTTTTTAATGAGGGAACGACGCTAATTCTATTTGCAGTTATCTTCTTGGTCATTTTAAAAAGTGCCGTGAATTGGATTTATGGCGTAGTGGGAATCTTTGTTTTAGGAATTCTGCTGATGTTAGGAATTAAGTTATACAAGCGGATTCGAGATAAAAATCCAAATGCCTAAAACCATTCGGTTTAGGAAATATAGCGAGAGCTACAACTTTAAAATATCGGAATCTATTTTTAATGTTAGCCTTTGGTGCGATTATTGCTTAATTTAGATATAAAGTCCTAGTCCTTGATTAAAAAGCTTTCCCTTAGATCACGCATATTTTTTACCATGATTTTACTTGTGGTGATTGCATCTGTTTTAATAGCCGGGGTTACCATCTATCAGTATAGGGAACAATCCAACGATTATCATGAAAATCGATTAGAGCGTAAAGAAGAGCAGATTTTGCAAAGCATGAATTACGTGCTTCAAGAGACCACTTATGAACCGTCTACAGAGAACCTTGCACATATTTTTAGAACAGAAATCTATAAGATTGCCGATGTACAAAATGTAAATTTTAATATTTACGATTTAGAAGGGCAACTGATAAAATCTTCCAAACCCGCTTTTGAAGCAGATTCTATTAGCAATTGTTTGGATGCTGAGGTCTTAAACAATTTAGAAATAAGCCCTACCAAACGCTATGTAGAAGAAAAACGAGCAGCAGGGGATAATTACCAAGCCAGTTATACATACATCAATGACCCAAAATTTAAACCAATTGGTATTATAAACCTACCCTATTTTGAAGATAATTCTTTTAACGATATGGAGTTAAAGGAATTTTTAATGCGCTTAGGCGGTGTTTATCTGCTTATGTTGTTATCTGCAATTATCTTGGCGTATTTTGTTTCTAAATACATAACCCGGAGTTTACAAACCGTGGCAGATAAGTTGCATCAGACCAATTTATCAAAGCGAAACGAGAAAATTTATATAGAAAATCCTAGCGAAGAGATAGGGAAACTGGTTCATTCTTACAATAGTATGATAGACCAATTAGAACAAAGCGCAGCTAAATTAGCAAAAAGTGAGCGCGAACAGGCATGGCGAGAAATGGCGAAGCAAGTGGCGCACGAGATTAAAAACCCATTAACGCCTATGCGCTTAAGTGTACAAAGTTTTGAAAGAAAATTTAACCCAACAGACCCGGACGCTCCAGAGAAATTGAGCGAGTTTTCTAAAACTATGGTGCAGCAGATAGACATTATGAGTAACATAGCATCTGCCTTCTCTAATTTTGCAGATATGCCTGCCCAACAAAAGGAAACTTTGAATGTGGTAGAAGTAACCAAACTGGCCTTAGATATATTTCAGGAGCCTTATATTCATTTTATATCGGATGAAACCACGCTTATTGCCAAACTAGACCGCACACAATTGATTAGGGTGGTTACCAATTTGGTTAAAAACGCCTTGCAAGCTGTACCAGAGATAGATAACCCTCGAATTTTGGTCACCGTAGCTCAAGAAAAGGATTGGATTAAAATTTGCGTAGCAGACAATGGTATAGGTATCCCTGACGCGCATAAAGAGAAAATATTTGAACCCAAATTTACCACAAAAACTAGTGGTATGGGCTTGGGCTTGGGAATGGTTAAAAATATTGTGGAAAACTACCATGGCACTATAGAATTTACCAGTCAAGAAGCTAAAGGGACTGTTTTTATCGTAAAATTCCCCAAAGAATAACCCAGTTACTACATGGGTTGCTCCTCATATTTTTTAACTTTACAATACTAGATACATTAACAACTAAAAACATTAGATGGACTACAACAACATTTACATAGAAGAAGAAAATGGGGTTGCGGTGATTACTATAGACCGTCCTAAAAAATTAAATGCACTTAATAAAGCAACCATAGAGGAGTTGCATAATGCTTTAAATGAGCTAGAGCAAGATAAAGACACACGTGTTATTATTTTAACCGGTAGCGGAGATAAGGCCTTTGTTGCTGGCGCAGATATTTCTGAGTTTGCAGATTTTGCGGTAAAACAGGGAGGACAATTGGCTGCTAAAGGGCAAGACATCTTATTCAATTTTATACAAGACCTTTCTAAACCTGTTATTGCTGCGGTCAATGGTTTTGCACTTGGTGGCGGATTAGAGTTAGCCATGGCCTGCCATTTTAGAGTAGCTAGTGATAATGCTAAAATGGGACTGCCAGAGGTTTCCTTAGGCGTAATACCAGGTTACGGCGGTACACAACGTTTACCGCAGTTAGTGGGTAAAGGTTTAGCCATGGAAATGATTATGACAGCTGGGATGATAGATGCGCAAAGAGCACTACAGCACGGTTTGGTAAATTACGTAGTAACACCAGAAGAGCTGTTACCGTTATGCCATAAATTAGCAGGTAAAATCATCAATAATTCGCCTGTAGCTATTTCCCAAGCAATAAAAGCAGTAAATGCGGGTTATAATTCTGAAAAGAATGGCTATACCGTAGAAATTGAAGCTTTTGGTAAATGTTTTGGTACAGATGATTTTAAAGAAGGCACCTCTGCATTTTTAGAAAAACGTAAAGCTAATTTTCCAGGTTCATAGTCTAAACCAACTAATGTCCCTATGAAAAATCTTTTTTTAAGCTGTTTTTTATTGATGGCAGGGTGTATTATGGCCCAAGATATGCCAATTACCTATCAATTTGGAGAAAAACAGAACGATAGACATCGGTATTCTAATTTAGTAACCATAGAGGAAGATGGCGATGGCGGTCTTATTTTGGTGCGGTCTTATTTTGCAGGACTCATTCTAAAACCCAAAGGCTATCTTATTGAGCGTTACGACAAGGATTTGAACCTTATCTCTGAATACAACTACAAGTTTAAAGACATGCAGTTGATAGATGGTTTTGTAAAAAACGGCACACTTAATCTCATTTTTTTTAATTACGATTATAATAAAGGGCAGTACGAGTATTGGGTGCATAAAACTGCTACAACCAATATCAACTTTACTACAGAGCGTATTTATGAGATGAAAACTAAAGTGGTCAATGGTGCCTTTGGTAAAAATTATTACAATAGAGATTTTTCTAACGGCTTTTCTACCACCTTACTATTTAATAAAGAGAAAACCGGATTCGTAATCAGTACACATCATTCTAAAGGAAAAGAAGAAACGCATACGTTGCAGTTGTTTGATACCAATCTTAAAAAACGCTGGGAGGTAGATTTTAATCGCGAAGCAGAAGAGAAAAACTACGCTTTTGAACAGCTAGCGCTAACCAATGATTTATCTACTGCTTACATTGTAGCCAAAGCGTATTTTAAGAAAAGACGTTTTAAGCAAGATGAACGCAAATATCAATATGAGCTATTAAAGGTTAATGGCGCTGGCGTACAGACGCAACAGTTTACCACACCAGGGAACTATCCAGAAGCTTTGTATCCCATAATCACCGAAAATACTATTAAGTGTGTTGGCTTTTATGCAGACCGTAAGGATAATCGTTACAATGGTATTTCTTACTATAATTTAAATGCATCAGACTTAACCATTACAGAAGAAAAACACCATCCATTTTCGGACGAGTTTATGTTTGATAAGTTTGGTCGTGAGGATGATAGAGTGATAAAAAACTTGGTTTTTAAAGAAGTAACAGTGACTAAGGAGAACGACATCTTATTTAATGCAGAAGAATATTTTGTAACTAATAGTATGTATAGCACCGGTGCGGGACAACGTATGAAGGTGGAGCGTTTTCATTACAATGATATTATGAGTGCCAAATTAAAAGCAAATGGGGATTTGCATTGGATTCGTAATATCAATAAAGCAGAAGTTACACAAGGCGATGGTGCTTACGCATCTTACAGCTCTTACACCAAAGATGGTAATACTTACTTTTTTATCTGCACGGCGGCAGACAATCCGCAATTAATTAATCAAGAAAGATTAATATTTAGACAAGGGCTAACACAAAATAGAAACGTTTTCGCTATTGCTCTAAATAAAGACGGAAAGCTATCTTATGAAAAGATTATAGATAGTAAAGAAGCTAGACTGCCGTTAATGGTATCTACACCCTTACGTTTAGGCAAACAAGATGCTATGTATTTCTATGCAAAGCGTGGTTCTAAGAAGCAAATGGTTAAAGTAGCGTTCTAAGAGCGTTAAAAATTTACAGAAATAGGATTTAATCCAAAATTATGGATTAAATCCTATTTTATTGTCCAATTCTAGCTATCAAAAAGGTCGTGGGGCACAGCTAAATGTGCATAATAGATTTCTAAAAGATATTCATGAACAACGAGATGATTTTTTAGAATTCTGTCGTATTTCTGGCGAAGAACCAACCAAGAATACCACGGAACGTATTCCTATTTTTCCAAAGAGCATTGTCAATAGAGTCACAAGTCCGGATGTGGGTATGCACTACAGTTTAAACCCTTACCAAGGCTGTGAACATGGTTGTATTTATTGTTATGCGCGTAATGCCCATGAATTTTGGGGCTATAGCGCGGGTAAAGATTTTGAGCAGAAAATTTTGTTTAAAAAAGATGCACCGCTACTGTTAGAAAAGTTATTGCAGAAAAAAAGCTGGAAAGCAGAAACCATAGTACTATCTGGCAATACGGATTGCTATCAACCTATAGAGCGAGATTTGAAACTTACGCGAGCATGCTTACAAGTTTTTCTAAAGTACAGACATCCTGTAGGGATAATTACTAAAAATGCTTTAATCTTAAGAGACTTGGATGTATTACGAGAATTGAATGCCTTAGGATTGGTTGGCATTAATATTTCTATTACTTCTCTAGAAGAATCTACAAGACGTTTGTTGGAGCCCAGAACGGCATCGGTACAAAAGCGGTTAAAAGCGATAGAAACTTTATCTAAAGCAGGTATTCCTGTAAATGCAATGTTGGCACCCATAATTCCCGGAATTAATAGTCATGAACTTTTAACCCTAGCAAAAGCGGTGTCTGACCGTGGTGCACGCTCTTTTGGATTTACTGTGGTGCGCTTAAATGGTGCTATAGGCGAAATATTTACAGATTGGTTGTACAAAGCCATGCCAGATAAAGCAGCTAAAGTACTTAGCCTTATTGCGCAATGCCATGATGGTAAACTGAATGATAGCCGTTTTGGTAGTAGAATGAAGGGCGATGGCGCTGTAGCGGAACAGATACACCAAATGGTTCAGCTAGCCAAAGCAAAATATTTTAAAGGCAAGAGGTTTCCAAAATTGCGAACAGACTTGCATGAAGCTTATAAAGATGGCCAATTGAAATTGTTTTAACGACGTGTAATTCCGATTAAAGAATTAATACAAAGTAACCTTGTTCTTTGCTATGCTAGGTTTCTTTAGGTTTTCATTTAGTGGTTTGGCGAATTGGTAATTACTTGTAAAAATTAAAATAAAAACCACAGCTATATTCTAAATAAGTTTACTTTTGCGCGCTATTTTTTATTAATGTAAGTGATAGACTTTCATGACCTTGAAGATTGGCTCAGTTGGATAGATGAGCTTTCTGATAAGCATTACGTAGTGGTCGACAATTTTTTGAACCCACCTCTTTACGATACGCTAAAAAATTACTTTGTAGCACACCAAGATAAGTTTACACAAGCGGGTATTGGTAGTTTAGATAACCACCAAGTACGTACTAAAATTAGAGGAGACAAAACTTTATGGCTAGATACCAATAGAGATGTTGACTTAAATTCTTTTTGGCAACTGGTACAAGAGACAAAAAACGTACTCAACCGCTACTGTTACTTAAGTTTGTCTGGGCACGAGTTTCATCTAGCACATTATCCGCCTGGTGGGCATTATGCCCGTCACTTAGACCAGTTTGAAGAACGAAGTAACCGCATGATCACCATGATTATTTATTTAAACGATACGTGGCAAATGGGTGATGGGGGCGAATTGGAAATTCTTGAATCTGATAAATCGTTAAGTTTAATACAACCGCTTGGCAACCGTTGTGTATTATTTAAAAGTGGGGTAGTACCACATGCGGTATTAAAATCTCACAAAGACCGCTACAGTTTAACAGGTTGGCTTACGTATCAACCTAAAGGCTTGGCATGGATTTAATAGCTAAGTATTTTAAGCATCTTGTGCTGCTGTAAACTGTTGGTTTAAAGAGTTCTTTTTTCTAACATTATCGTGCTGGCTGCTTAAGCGTAGTTGAGGAGCATACTTTCCACTCGTCTTTTAGTATACTATAATAGAGCGTATCTCTTCTACGGTTGTTGGTCATTAGGGTATGACTACGCAATACCCCTTCTTTTACGAGGCCTACTTTTTCCATGCCTTTACGGGCAGCAATATTAAGCACGTCTGTTTTAAACTCTATGCGTAGGGTTGCCGTTTCTGTGAAGAGATAGTTGAAGAGTAGTTTTTTTACCAAGCTATTAATTCCAGTGCCTTGATACGCCTTGGCAATCCACGTCCAACCAATTTCTACACGACCATCTTTGGTAGAAATGTTTCCAATACGTGTAGTACCAATAATAGCCCCATTAGCGGGGTCCACAAGGGTAAAGGGCAATTCTTTTTGCTGCTCACGGTTGTGTACCGCGGTAGCAATCCAATTTTTTAAAGTTACTTCATTAGATAAATCAGCCGTAAAATAATACCACATTTGGGTGTCTGTAGTAAGTGTTTTCATAGCTTCAAAATCTTCTAATTGCATAGGTCTTAGAATAACTTTTTCAGTAATTAGGGTTTTATCAAAATTGAGCATTGTTTTTTGGTTTGTCTTGAAGATTGCTTTAAAGGTAAAAGGTACTAAGTAAACAGTAAGTAGTAAAAAGTACGAAGTATTAAGTGGTGTTGTCTGTCGTCATGCAAAACTTGTTTCAGCATCTCATCCTGAAGTTAATAATTAGAAATAAGTCTATTGCAAATACAAATTTTAGTGCTCCCTTTAGCAAGGGGAGCTGTCCGCAGGACTGAGGGGTCTGTTTTTATGAAGCAAAAAATCCAAAATAAATAGTTCTAAATATCAGGTAATGTTTAAACTATTCATGTAGCGCTTTCGTTGGAATTTTTGCAAATTAAAAAACCGAGAGCAGTACTCTCGGTTTTATAGCTATAGTGTCTTTTTAATTAAGAAAGCTCCCAACCTTTACGGTAGTCTCTAGTTACCCATTCGTTGGCTTTTTCGTAATTGGTAATTCGCATATTAGCGCCATCCCAATGCAGTTTGCGGCGGCCTTCGTACCTATAAGGATCCCAATCGCCTACTTTTTTACCAGCTTTCAACTTTTTGTATTGGTAAGCCCGTACGGCCAAATTACCCATAAGTACGGTTTCGGTAAGTTTTCCTGCTTTTTCAAAATTAGAAGAGGTTTCTACCCCGGTTAAGCAGCCTTCTACAAAGTTTTGGATATGACCATTGATACCATTAGTAACTCTTGGATATTTAGGTGTAGGTTGTTGGTAGAAACCCATGAGGTCAGACGGTAACAAACGTGCATTTTGGGAGTAAGTGTCTGCTACAATAATCCCTTTTTCGCCATACATTATAGTTCCACCATCACCATTGCCTATAGTTTCACCATCTTTAAGCTCGTCTGGCAAATCTGGTTTAATACCACCATCATACCAATTCAGTTGTATATCTCCGTGATAATCGTGCTCAAATTTTAAATGTATTTTAGAAGACGGTGGGCAAGAAGGGCTATAATCTGCCTCCACAAAATCGCCTACCCAAACAGTAGTGCAACTCGCTTCTGCTTCAGTAGGGTAGCCAAGGTCTAATACACTAAAGGGAGTTTCCATTATATGGCATCCCATATCGCCCAAAGCGCCTGTTCCAAAATCCCACCAACCTCGCCATTTAAAAGGTAAGTATCTAGAATTATAATCTCTCATAGCAGCAGGCCCCAACCACAAATCCCAATCTAACTCTTTAGGAATGCGTTCTTTTGTATTGGGTACGGCAACACCTTGCGGCCATACGGGTCTGTTGGTCCAACAATCTATGGTATGCACCTTGCCAATAATGCCAGATTCTACCCATTCCCGTGCAACACGGCTACCATCACTAGAGGCGCCTTGGTTACCCATTTGGGTAATTACATTATTATCTCGAGCTACTTTAGTCATCAGCCTAGCTTCATAAATATTATGCGCCAAAGGCTTTTCTACGTAAGCATGTTTTTTGGCTTTCATAAACGGTAGGGCAATGGTAGCGTGTGTATGGTCTGGAGTGGCTACCATTACTGCGTCCATGTCCTTAAGGTGTTTGTCATATACCGTTCTAAAATCCTTATAGGTGGTTACATCTGGGAAGTTTTTGTAGGTATTGGCTGCAGCTCTATCATCTACATCACAAAAAGAAACAAATTTTACTTTACCGGTGTTGTGTAGGCCTTCAATTACTCCAGCACCTCTTCCGCCCACGCCAAAGGCACTTACATAAAGTGTGTCACTTGGAGGAACGTGATTTTTTCCTAAGACAAAGCTGGGTACAATAGTGAAGGCAGCCGTACCCGCGGCTGCATTTTTAACAAAATTACGTCGTTGCATTCGGTTTAGTTTTAGTTTTTAAAAAGATACGGATTTTGGGGTAGATGATGTTAACTTTTTAGACCGATAACAGCTGTAAAAAGTTTAGCAGATAGTGGTAGGCTACTAAAGGCATTGTATTAATTATACGTTAAGGGAAGAAGACAAATATTAAATAATATATCGATAGTGTTAAAATTTCATTTTTTGTCATCCATACGCTCAGCCAAGTGCGTATAAGAGGTGTATTTAAATCAAGAACACTAAAACAGCACACATAATGTCTAAAACTACTTCTAAGGAAGCCAACCAAGACCAAAACAAGACCACTTTTTTAAAACGAATACAGCACTTTTTTTATACCGCAGATGGTGCAGAAATCTTTGTTAAGGGGAGTTCCTTAGCCTTGATGTTGGGCGCTATTTATTTGGTGTATGTGTTGCATGAAGATTTTACACAATTTAACACAGAACAACGTAGCTCTTTGCTAGGCCGTTCATTCTTATTATTAGCGTTGAGTCTTTTAGTATTTAAAGCCTTTTTCTTTTTATATACTCTATACCATTACATAAAATACAAGGCGATAAAATCTGTGAGTGATACAGAATTGCCAACTACTACCGTAATTGTACCAGCGTATAATGAAGGCAAGCAAGTCTATGATACTTTGATAAGTTTGTCTAAGAGCGATTTTCCTAAGGAAAAATTACAAATTATCGCTATAAATGACGGAAGTAAGGACGATACTTGGGAATGGATGCAAAAAGCAAAGCAAGTGTTAGGAGACCAAGTAGAAATTTATCAGCAACCTAAGAATATGGGTAAAAGGCATGCCTTATACCGAGGCTTCCATTTGGGTACTGGCGATGTATTTGTTACAGTAGATAGCGATTCTATTGTGGACCAAAACACCTTACGGAATTTAGTAAGTCCTTTTATAGTAGATAATAAATGTGGTGCAGTAGCAGGGAACATCCGGGTATTAAACAATAAAAAAGCATTGTTGCCTAAAATGTTAGATGTAAGTTTTGTGTTGAGTTTTGAATTTGTACGTTCCGCAGAAAGCAATGTTAATACGGTGCTATGTACTCCAGGAGCTTTGGCAGCTTATAAACGAGAGGTGATTTTCAATTGTAAAGAAGAATGGATTAACCAAAAGTTCATGGGTAAACCTTCTGATATAGGGGAAGACCAAGCTTTAACCAACATGGTAATAAAGCAAGGATTTAGTGTGCTTTTTCAAAGCAATGCATTTTGCTATACCAATGTGCCAGAGCGTTACAAAAACTTGTATAAAATGTTCATTAGATGGGATAGAAGCAACGTTAGAGAAGTATTAGAGATGTCTAAGTTTGTTTTTACCAACTTTAGAGCACATAGTAAAGGCGCTGCAAGATTGTTATTCACCAGTCAGGTATTAAAAATTGTAATGAGCTATCCATTATTTGTATTCATGTTGTTCTTTGTGGTCACCGAACCGTTATTATTTATTGGATCCTCATTGGTAAGTATTTTGATATTATCTTCTTTCTCGGTTATTTTCTACTCCAGAAAATACAATTTTGCCGAGTCGTTTTGGGCGTATTCCTACAGCATATTTTACACCTTTGGTTTGTTCTGGATAACGCCGTATTCTATTGCAACGGTAAGTAAAGGAGGGTGGTTAACTAGAGGATTAGACGCTAAAAAGCAAAGACGATTTAAGTTGATGCCTTAAAATAAATTTATATAAAAAGGTCGGGTAAGAGCCCGACCTTTTTTATGCTTCTTCTTTAATGCCTATAGGATTCCACTCGGCATAGAATTGCTCTAAAAAGCTAAGCATAAACGCATGGCGTTCTTCTGCAAGAGCTTTTCCCGTCTTGGTGTTCATTTTGTCTTTTAATAACAATAGCTTTTCATAAAAATGATTAATGGTAGGCGCTGTAGATTTTTTATAGGCCTCTTTGCTCATGTTTAGGTTGGGTGGTATGGCGGGGTTATATAGTTCTCTATTTTTGAAACCACCATAATTAAAAGTACGAGCAATACCAATGGCGCCAATAGCATCTAAACGGTCAGCATCTTGCACTACTAGTAATTCTGGAGACGTAAAGGTAGGTCCGTCTTCCAAGCTATTTTTAAAGCTAATATGCTCTATTATTTTTACTACGTGGTCTATTACATCTTGTTCTACCGCTAAAGAAGCTAAAAAGGCCGAAGCCATTTTAGGACCTACGGTTTCATCTCCATCGTGGAATTTAGCATCTGCAATATCGTGCAACAACGCTCCCAAGCTTGCTACTAAGATATTTACATTTTCATCCCTAGCAATACGGATGGTATTTCGGAATACACGTTGTATATGGAACCAATCGTGACCGCCCTCTGCGCCTTGCAAGGTTTCCTTTACAAAAGCAATTGTTTCTTCTATGAGTTGGTCGTCTCCTATTCTTTCCATTTAATTCCAGATTTTACTACCTCTTCTACTTGTATTAAAAGGATGTCTAGGTCTTTACTATTTTCTATCGGTTGATGCACCTCAAAAGTAACATGTACCCCTAATCCCATAGGGAATTTACCGTACTTCAAAAGTTTCCAAGAATTATTGATGCTTATAGGAACAATCAGAGCATTGGGAGCCTTTTTTAATAAAGTCTTTAAACCCATGGGCTTAAAAGGTTTTGGCTTACCGTCTCTACTACGGGTACCTTCTGGGAAAATTACTGCAGATCTATTGTGTTCTTCTATATATTTTCCTAAAGAAGCAATGGCCATAAGTGCCTGTTTAGGGTCTTTACGGTCTATAAGTACAGAGCCGCCATGCCTTAAGTTGTAAGACACACTAGGAATGCCTTTGCCTAATTCTTTTTTACTTACAAATTTGGGGTGGTATTTACGCATGTACCAAATTATAGCAGGAATATCATTCATACTTTGGTGATTGGTAACAATCACTAAAGGCCTGTCTGTTGGGATATCATGCGTGTTGGTAAAACTATAACGTGTGCCCAAAACTGTAGTGCTCCGCATTAAAAACCAATTTAAAATGGCGACACTACGTCTATGAGCTTCGTATCCAAACCAATTAAAACAAATCCATTGTATGGGATGAAATGTTACAAGAAATAGCCCAAATAACAGAAGATAGAGTACTGTTAAAGGATAAGAAAGTATCTTAAGCATGGAGTCTATGTTAGTTTAGGGTGGCAAGGTAAAACAGAATCTTTACAAACTAAAAAAACCACTCTAAAAGAGTGGTTTTCTATTTGCTTTAAATTGTAGCTTAGCAATGCTCGTTATAAGCCTCCATTAGGTTTTCTGCAATCATTTCTGCAGGTCTACCTTCTATGTGGTGCCTTTCTATCATGTGTACCAATTCACCATTTTTAAATAATGCCATACTTGGAGAAGATGGAGGAAAAGGAACCATAGCTGCTCTAGCGGTATTTACGGCATCCGTATCTACACCAGCAAAAACGGTTACCAAATGGTCTGGTTTTTTACTGTTTTGAATACTCAATTTAGCAGCTGGTCTTGCATTAGCTGCTGCACAACCACATACAGAGTTTACTACAACTAGAGTAGTACCATCTTTTTTAAGTGCCTCTTCTACGGCATCACTTGTATATAATTCCTCAAAACCAGCAGAAGCTAGGTCTTGTCTCATTGGTTTTACTAATTCTTCTGGGTACATAAACTTTCTTTTTACAGTTCAAAGATAAACTTTTTGTCGCATAAGCAGATTAAACTTAACAAGGTGTTCACGTTAGCAATTTTTTTTAATGGTCTATCTTTGTTCGTCAATAATTACGGTATGATTAAATGGGGTGCAGCCATTTTGGGCTATGTGTTTTTACGGTTGCCAGGTGCTATTCTTGGATTCATCGTCGGTAGTTTTTTAGATAACCTAAAGACTAGCGGAGCTAGTGCAAGTACCGTTTACAAGAACTATAAAAAACAAACGGTTTCTCCTGCAGATTTTGAGTTGCACCTACTCTCTTTATGTTCTATTGTGATTAAAGCAGACGGACAAGTAAGCCAGCGAGAGTTAGATTATGTTCGGCAGTATTTTATAAGCACCTACGGAAAAGAAAAAGCAAATGCCATTTTTAAAACCTTTAATGAGGTCATTAAAAAACGAGAAGTTTCTGCTGAACGTATCTGCACCTACCTTAATCAACGTACTCGACATGAAGTACGTTTGCAATTGGTTCATTTTTTATTTGGAATTGCACAATCTGATGGGCAGGCCAGTACTGCTGAAATTAATAAACTCAAACAAATTGCCACCTATTTAAGAATTGGTAATTACGATTTTGAGAGTATAAAAGCTATGTTTGTTAAAGAAGCAGACAATGCCTATAAAATTCTTGAAATCTCTAAGGCTGCCAGTGATGATGAGGTAAAAAAGGCATATAGAACAATGGCTAAAAAATACCACCCAGACCGTGTAGTAACGGAAGATGAGGCTATAAAAAAGGGAGCCGAAGAAAAGTTTAAGCAAGTGCAAAAAGCTTATGAAACCATTCAACAAGAAAGAGGATTATCTTAAGCTATAGCTTGGGCCACTCGTCTTTTGGCTTTTTTTTTCTTTAGTTTATTAATATAAATTATGGTGCCTGTGATTGGCAAACTTGTACCTATTAAACACGCCAGAAAATACAAGATTTTACTAAACGTGCCATAAATCTCCCCAGTGTGTATAGGTTTAATGGCAGAGGCTATTTTTACATTAAAAGGCTTATCTGCATACAGCTCCTTAGCCAATACGGTTCCGTCTAGTCCCAAAATAAGATTATCATACGCTGTAGTCACCCAGCTTTGGTCTGCTATTTTACGTATGGTATAGGTAGGATTCTTTTTATTTGGCAAACTAATTTGTACTACTCCTTGATAATTTAAGTGTGTCTGGCTCAATTCCAAAGCTTCTTCTAAAGATATTTCTTGGTCTTTAGCCACTTTGGCAGCATCAAATTCTGGACCACCACCTCTATTAAATACCTTGGTGCCTAAAACTGCGCTAAGCCCTGTTCTATACCCTTCAAAAGACCAGCATAGTCCGGTTAAACCCATGACTAAAATTAGCAAACAAGCGTAAAACCCTAGGGTATTATGTAAATCATGATTTACACGTTTCCAATTGGCATTGGTCTTAATTTTAAAGCCGTTTTTTAGATATTTCCATTTCAATTTGTTTGGAAACCAAAGAACAATCCCTGTTAGAGAAAGAATTAAAAAGATAATGGTGGCTATACCAACTATGGGTCTACCAATTTTAGAATCGAGCAACATCCAGCGGTGTAGCTTAAACATACTAAACATAAAATCGTCCACAGCGGTTTTTTGTGGAGCTAAAAGAGCAGCAGTATATGGGTTTACTTGGTAGTTAGTACCGCGGCGTTGTTTAGGATTTTCTTTTATAGAGAATAAATAGGGCTCTTTAGGGTCTGTAGGAATGGTTACCGCATTCAATTGCCCCTTTGCAGTTAAATTTGGATTTTGACTAAGCGTACTTAAAGATAATGGCGCTCCACTAGGCACTACGGCCAAATCTTCTTTAAACCAGCCTTCTATCTCTTTCTCAAACGTGAGTATTGTACCACTTAGGCATACCAAAAAAATGATAATGCCACTTACAAGGCCTAACCATAAGTGAATATCATTTATCAATTGTTTAAATCCGTAAGTGTTCTTTTTGGTCGCCATATTTGTAAAATAATTCTGGTTGGTCTTAATCCTGGTTGTTTATATTATTTTAAGTTTTATACAACAACTTTTGTTTTGGTCTTGCTATTTAGACTTGTTTAAAATAACAGTACAAATGTAACGGCTGGCAATGGTAAATACAATTTTTATTTAGATTTGTTTTAAATAAATTTAAGGTAGATGGATGTCCAACATTATCCACCCTTTAAATTTCTTACATTTAGGCATCAATTTAGAACAGCTCATGAACGATTTTGGCCTATATCTGCAGCTTGGAGTAGCGCATGTACTCGATTTTGCTGCCTATGACCACATTCTTTTTTTAAGTGCACTAGCTATACCATACGGATTTAAAAAGTGGCGTTTGGTAGTTTTATTAGCAACCATTTTTACAATAGCCCATTGTATCAGTTTAGCGCTATCTGCTTTTGATATTTTAAGGGTAGATGCCAGCTGGATAGAATTTTTAATTCCTGTCACAATTGCCTTTACAGCAATTTTTAATGTTTACCGGGTCTATAACACAACCCAAAATACGGGTTGGTATTTTACAGGTTTGGCAACAGCTTTTTTTGGATTGATACATGGTTTTGGTTTCTCCAATTATTTTAATATGATGATGGCAGAAGCAGAAGATAAAATAACTCCTCTATTGGGGTTTGCTACGGGGATAGAAGTATCGCAATTAGTGATTATACTTTCTGTACTTATGCTACATTACATAATCGTTCACAAGCTCAACCTTGCCAGTAAATGGTTTGTATTAGCTGGTTCAATACTCATTTTAGGAATTACAATACCGATGTTGATAGAAACGTTTCCTTTGTAAGAGGTTTCGTTAATTTTATCGGAATTCATTGGTAGACGTTAACAAAGCAGGTATCTTTAGAAGAATGAAGGATTCTAAACAGGAAAAGTACGACCGTGCCTATTTAAGAATGGCTCAAGAATGGGGTAAGTTATCTTATTGCAAAAGAAAACAAGTAGGAGCCATTATTGTAAAAGACCGGATGATAATTTCTGATGGATACAATGGAACACCCACCGGTTTTGAAAATGTATGTGAAGATGAAGAAGGGTATACCAAGTGGTATGTACTCCATGCAGAAGCTAATGCTATTCTAAAAGTGGCTGGCTCTACGCAATCTTGTGATGGAGCAACCTTGTACATTACCTTGTCTCCCTGTAAAGAGTGTAGTAAGTTGGTACACCAATCTGGCATAAAACGTGTGGTGTATCAGAATGCATATAAAGACGATTCTGGACTTCGATTTTTAGAAAAAGCAGGAGTGGAAATCGTGCATATGCCAGTAGTAGAAGAGCCAGTATAATTGTATGTGTATGAAAGGAATGAAATCCATCTTAAAACCTACCATTTTTTCCTTTGCTCTTGCATTAGGCATTTTTATTGGTGGTAAGCTTCATTTTGGTGATTCTCCTGAAAAGCTTTTCACTACAAATTCCAAAAAAGATAAACTCAATAGGTTAATAGATTATATAGACTACGAGTATGTAGATAAGATTGATACAGATAGTATTGTAGATGTTACCGTAAATAATATTTTGGGCAAATTAGACCCACATTCTGTCTACATTCCAAAAGACCAAATGGAAGCAGTAGCCGAGAATATGAAGGGTGATTTTGTAGGTATTGGCATTCGTTTTAACAGAGTTAAAGATACCATTACTGTAGTCCGTACCATCATTGATGGTCCTAGTTATAAAAAGGGACTAAAAGCTGGTGATAAAATTTTATTGGCAGATGGCGATACACTGTATGGTAAACGCATACCCAATAGTGATTTGGTTGCCAAACTTAAAGGGAAAGAAGGTTCTAAAGTATCGCTAATGGTGTATCGTAAAACAGAAAACAAAACCTTTAAAGTAGAGATACGTAGAGGTGTGGTGCCTATACGTAGTGTGGAGGCCCAATACATGCTTAATAAAGAATTGGGATACATAAAAATAAATCGCTTTGCGGAATCAACATTTAAAGAGTTTAAAGAAGCTTTGTATTCCTTACAGGTGCAGGGTGCTCGTAAACTCGTTTTAGATTTAAGAGATAATCCTGGGGGTTATTTGGGCATTGCAGAGAAAATGGCAGATGAGTTTTTAGAGGATGGGCAGCTTATTCTTTTTACAAAAAATAAAAAGGGAAAAGTCAACAAAGTTTTTGCTACTAATAAAGGCACTTTTGAAAATAAACAGGTTTACGTACTAATTAATGAGCGTTCTGCATCTGCAAGTGAAATTATAGCAGGAGCACTGCAAGACAATGATTTGGGTACAATTGTAGGGAGGCGCTCTTTTGGCAAAGGCTTGGTGCAAAGAGAAATGGATTTAGGCGATGGCTCTGCAGTGCGTTTAACGGTTTCTAGGTACTACACCCCAACAGGGCGGTCTATACAAAAGCCCTATGCAAAAGGACATAAAGATTACTACCAAACCTTTATGGACCGTTACCAGAGTGGTGAATTAATTTCTGTGGATAGTATAAAAGTGGCAGACTCATTAAAGTTTACCACACCAAAAGGAAAGGTTGTTTATGGCGGAGGTGGGATTATACCAGATGAGTTTGTGCCAATAGGTACACTAGACCATGAACGTATCCAAAGTATGGAGGCCTCTGGGTATTTTTCTGATTTTGCTTTTCGGTTTCTAGAGTTGGACCGTAGCAGATTTTATAATTTTCCAGAGAAAGAGTTTATGGAAGATTATCGTGTGGATGACATCATCTTTGAAAGATTTATAGATTACTTACTTAATAATAATATTAAGATGGATTTTTATGCTAATGAGCAGATGATTAAAAGGTATCTAAAAGCAAACATTGCAGAACAACTATACTCACCTAACTTAGCAGCAAAAATAAAATCTACAGAAGATATAATGCTTCAAAAAGTGCTGAGTTTAGAAGAAGCAGCAAAACAAGAAGAAGTACCAGTTACGGAAGATATTGTAGACTAAGAACGTCAAGTTATTTTTGCTCTTTTATCTTTTGCTCAATACGCTTAGAGGTATTTAAGATTAACAATAAAACAATGGCAGATAGTGCAGCCAAAATACCAATACAAGCAATTAAGCTATCTCCCTTAAAAAGAGCATTAAAATCTAGCATGGTAACGTTATAAATAGCCAATGCTAATGCAATTAGTATCATTATAATTAAGAAAGTCTTGTTCATCGGTTTAGCAATTCGTTAATATTAGTGGCAAAAAGTTTTACAGCAATGGCTAATAAAATAACGCCAAAAACTTTTCTAATTATTTCTAGACCATTTTTACCTAGCATTTTTTCTATGCGTTTAGAAGATTTAAGTACTAAGTAAACAAACAACATATTTACCACAATGGCCACGATGATGTTTTCTACGTGAAACTCTGCACGTAAAGATAATAAAGAAGTCATAGTTCCTGCTCCTGCAATTAACGGAAAAGCAATGGGTACCACAGAGGCGGTTTTAGGTTCATCATCTCTAAAAAGAGGAATACCTAAAATCATTTCAATTGCTAAGAAAAAGATAATGAAGGCCCCTGCCACCGCAAAAGAATTTACATCTATACCAATTAGGTTTAAAATACTTTCCCCAACAAACAAAAAAGCAATCATAATACAAATTGCAACAATTGCAGCTTTTTCTGATTGTATATGACCTACCTTTTTGCGCAAAGAAATTATGATTGGGATACTACCTAAAATATCTATCACCGCAAATAAAACCATGCTCGCTGTGGCTATCTCCTTAAAATTGAAATTCATCCCATTAAATTTTGAGGGTGCAAATCTACAGTTATTTATGACCAAGTATTTGCTAAAACCCTATTAAATTTACAGCATCAAAATAAGCATTATGTTTCAAATAGACAGCACACTAATATCAGAGGAAATTTTGGAGAACGATTTTGTGTGTAATTTAAATGCGTGTAAGGGAGCTTGTTGTATTGAAGGTTCTTCTGGTGCACCGTTAACGGAAGATGAATTGCCCATTTTGGAGCAAATTTATACCGCTGTTACACCTTATTTAAGAGAAGAAGGCAAAAAGGCAATTGCGGAGCAGGGTGTTTTTGTTAAAGGAATGGATGGTGAATGGGAAACTCCATTGGTAAACGGGGAAGAATGTGCTTATGTAGCTTTTTCTGATGATGGAATTGCTAAATGCGGTATTGAGGAGGCGTATAACGATGGCAAAATAGATTGGAAAAAACCAGTGTCTTGCCATTTATATCCTGTAAGAACTAGAGCCTACACAGAATTTACAGCTGTAAATTACCACAAATGGACTATTTGTGACCCAGCTTGTGCGTTGGGAGAGGAGCTTAAAGTGCCAATATATAAATTTGTAAAAGATGCTCTAATTCGGAAATTTGGTACTACATGGTATGCGGAACTAGAGAAAGTGGCAGAGCAGCATCTTAATAAATAGGTATTTCTAATACCACCTTTGTTCCAGAAGGGTTACTTTTTTCATCGTATAAATCTATAATGTTTACACTATATCCGTGCTGATAATCCTTAGAAAAATTGGCCAATCGTTCTTTTGTTATATCTATCCCAACAGATTTACGTTTAATAACACGTTTTTCTTTTATTTTTTGTGATTTAGCACGGCCCACCCCATTATCCATAATGCTTAAAGTGATGTGGTAGTCATTGAGTTTTTCTACGGTTACTGTAATTTTTTTGAACCCCTCCTTAGAAGAGAGTCCATGCCATATGGCATTTTCTAAGAAGGGTTGTAATAGCAGTGACGGAATTTTTATGTTTTCTGGGTTTAAATCGTCTTTAATAACTACCTCATAACTTATCTCTTCAGAAAAGCGGATGTTTTCTATGTTTATATAGAGGTCTACGGTTTCTAATTCCTCTGCAAGAGTGGTTTCTTTTAGGGTAGAGCCGTCTAATATTCTACGTACAAGTTTGGAGAATTTATTGAGGTAATGTACCGCATTTTTTTTATCATTATTAATAATATACAGTTTTATACTGTTTAAAGAATTGAATAAAAAGTGCGGATTCATTTGGCTACGCAACATATTTTGTTCTAAACCAATCACCCTTTTTTCATAATTAGATTGGCGATTGCGATACATGATTAGTAAAATGGTAATGACCAATATTACGAGTAGTGTACTAATTAAAATGGTGGTTTGGTTCTTGCGTAAACGTAGATTTATAAGTTCATTTTCTGCATTAAGTTCAGCAATTTCATTGGCTTTTCGTTCAGCATCGTAACGTGTGATTAAATCGTTAATGTAACGTAGATTTTGTCCGTTTTTAACATCACTCTCTATACGTTCTGCCGCTTTAAAATAGGTTAGGGCTTTCTCGTAATTTTTACGTTTAGTTTCCAACTCAGATAAAAGCTTGTTGCCATAAATTATCTGCCCTGTAATGTTTTTATCCACGGCCATGCCAAGGCCGTCTAGCATGTATTTTTCTGCAACGTTAATAGCTCCAAGTTCCATATTGGCCCACCCTAGATTAATCATTACATTGCTCCAGATAAATTTGTCGCCAATGTTTTTTATGGGCTCTACCAATTGTTCTAATAAGTCTTTAGCTGCTTTGGGTTGTTGCTGCTTAAGATAGATTTGTGCAATGCTATTTTTGCAGATAATTCTACCGTAGGTATTATCCATCTCATCATTAATGGCTAAGGAACGCCTATTGTAATCTAGAGCGGTTTCTAAATCTCCTTTATATTCATAGCAATCGCCAATATTCTGATTGTTGATGGCTAAACCGAGTTTGTTTCCCAAATCGCCTTCAGATTTTAGGGCTCTCTGGAAATAATCAATAGCCAAATCATATTGCTCCAGAGATTGGTATATATTGCCTATGCAGTTGAGACTTATGTTGATACTTCGGTATATATGATGTGTTTTGTTTTTTACGGTATCTGCCATTTCTAATGCCCGTTGGTTGTAGTCTAGCGCAGTTTTAACAGCATCCATACGTCTGTAAACCACCCCAAGCATATTTAAACTATTGATGGTTAGACTAGTGTTTTTTATGTCTTTAGAGAGGGCGAGTGCCTCCTCATGGTAGGTAATGGCCTTTTTGTAGTCAGATTTATTTCTGAAATAGGTGCCGAGCATGTTTAATGCATATACTTTACCATCTTGATAATTCTCAGCATGGGCGGTGTCTCTAAATTTTAAAAGGAGCAATGTGTCTCTCTTAAAAAATCCAAAACTGCTATCTATTTCTTCGTAGGTAGTTGGTCTATTTGCTAATAAGGCTAAAATGGCTTTGTCTGCTGAAGGTGCCTCATTAAACTTAGTTTCTTGTGCAGTAGAGCGTATACCTATGCAAAAGCATAACGTGGCAATTAAGAAGACTCTTTGCTGTAGGTGCAGATACTGTAAACGGATTTGGGCCATAGTTCTGTTAGAGCAAATCTAAAAAATCCGATTTCTTTTGACGAGAAACAGGAATTTTGTGATTGGATTTTAAGATGACGTAGCCATCTGTTTTCAAAAACTCTTTAATCTTTCCTAAATTAACAACAAAGGAATTATGTATCCTAAAAAAAGAAGTATCGGGTAATAGTGCATTTACCTCCTTGAGCTTTTTTGTTAATACAATTTTTTGGCCATCTTCTAAGTATATGGTGCTGTAGTTACCATCAGACTCAGCATATAAAATTTCATCACTTTCTAAAAAAAGTAATTTGCCATCTGTATTAATGGTAATTTTTTTATCCAAAGAACGAGCATTAAAGTTCAAAAGAATCTGCTCTAATTTTTCTGCGGTTTGATTTTTGTTATTGAACTTTTTAATCTTTTTAATCGTATCGTTAAGGTCATCGGTATCAATAGGTTTAAGTAGGTAATCAATAGCTTCGTTCTTCAGAGCTTTCAAAGCATATTGGTTATAAGCAGTGGTGATCACTACAGGAAAGCTTTTGTTTTTTAGGCTTTTAATAAACTGAAAACCATCCATTAAAGGCATTTCAATATCTAAAAATAAGCAATCTGGGGTGTGGTCCTCTAAATAACCCAATGCTTCGTGTGCATCTGTAAATGACGCAATAACATTAACCTCATTACTAAGGTTGTTTAACTCCCACGTTAAACTTTCTAGAGCTTTAGATTCATCATCTACCAGTACAGCTTGTAACATGATTATAGGTGTTTAATGTAAAAATAAGACTTAGATTAAATTCTGCGCATAAGATTGTATTTCTGGTCGTTTATTATGCATAGTTGGTTGCTTTTAGGGTAATCCTGTAAGAAACAACCTGTTAACGCTGCAAATGTTAAAATTTATCTGTCAGAATTCATACAAACCGCTTTCCATTCGTACAGGTTTCTATACCAATTATACAAATAGGCTCAATTTGCGACCATTGTAGTGGTAATTTTAATCCAAGATTGCTAGACTAAAAACACGGACTAAGTTATGAGAAAGTGTATACTAATGTTCATCGTATTATTGATTTCGCTCTTCTTTGCTGTTGTTTCTGAAAAAGACATGCCAGCAAAACAAGAGACATTAATTGCAGCTAAGTAAAATGTTCATCACATTACCAACCATCGTACGGCCGCCAATGTGCGCAAGCATGTGAATAGATAAAATAGTTGATGCTTTTTCAATTGAGATGGTGCTAGGTTTCGGGGGAACTACCTAGGCTTTAATCCTTTTGATAATTGCATTGGCCGTACGGTTTGGTGGTAAGGTTATCCTATAAAATAAAGACCAAAAAGTATATAATTTGATTATACTTTTTGGTCTTTTTTGTTTTCGTTTACAATGTAAAAATAATGCGGTTTCAGCTCTAAGTTTGATCGGCTCAATAAACTCCGCTGCTAAGCCTACATTTCAACAAGATCTGTTAAAAACTTGTAATGTTAATTGCTTCAACAGCCTTTAGAATTCAATGGTATTTTACAATCTTTGTTTGTCCCTGCCGCCAGGTAATTTTTACAACCCATTCTAAAAATATTAGAGAGATATGTCTACTGCTGTTGAACCCATTTTACAAGAGAATAAAGATAGATTCGTAATCTTCCCAATCCAACATAATGATATCTGGGAATGGTACAAAAAGTGTGAAGCTTGTTTTTGGACTGCAGAAGAAATTGATTTACACCAAGATTTAACAGATTGGAATACAAAACTCAATGACGATGAGCGATATTTCATTAAACATATTTTAGCCTTTTTTGCGGCTTCTGATGGTATTGTTAATGAAAATTTAGCGGAGAATTTTGTAAACGAAGTGCAATATTCTGAGGCCAAATTCTTTTATGGTTTTCAGATAATGATGGAAAATATTCATTCAGAAACCTATTCGCTCTTGATAGATACTTATGTTAAGGATGAAAAGGAGAAAAATGTGCTTTTCCAAGCTATAGAAAATTTTCCTGCAATTAAAAAGAAAGCAGATTGGGCCCTTAAATGGATAGAGTCTCCCAGCTTTGCAGAACGTTTAATAGCGTTTGCTGCGGTTGAGGGTATCTTTTTCTCGGGAGCCTTTTGTTCTATTTTTTGGTTAAAGAAAAGAGGATTAATGCCTGGTTTAACTTTCTCTAATGAATTAATCTCTAGAGATGAAGGTATGCATTGTGATTTTGCTGTGCATTTACATAACAAGCACTTGATTAACAAAGTGCCAAAGGAGCGTATTAAAGAAATTATTGTAGATGCGTTAAATATTGAGCGAGAGTTTATTACAGAGTCTTTGCCCGTAAGCTTAATTGGGATGAATGCTAAGTTAATGACCCAATATTTAGAGTTTGTAACGGATAGATTACTTGTAGAAATGGAGTGCGAAAAGGTGTATAACGCCACTAATCCGTTTGATTTTATGGACATGATTTCTTTACAAGGAAAAACCAATTTCTTTGAGAAACGTGTTTCTGAATATCAAAAAGCAGGTGTACTTAAAAAAGACGATAGCGATTCTCAGAAAATCAGTTTTGACGCTGATTTCTAGTCAACAATAACACATACCACCCCCTTGGTATCTACAAGGGGTTTTTTAGAACCCAAAACGAGTTGTTAAAATTTTAACAACCTCATAATAGTATTGCCATTTATTAAGATTTAAAAGCGTTAGAAAAGATGTACGTAGTAAAAAGAGACGGGAGAAAAGAGCCGATAATGTTTGATAAGATTACGGCCAGAGTTAGAAAGTTGTGTTACGGGCTTAATAGCCTTGTAGACCCTGTAAAGGTAGCCATGCGTGTTATAGAAGGTTTATATGATGGGGTAACTACATCAGAACTAGATAACTTAGCTGCAGAGATTGCTGCAACTATGACTACTACGCATCCAGATTATGCAAGACTGGCTGCACGTATTTCTGTTTCTAACCTACATAAAAACACTAAAAAATCTTTCTCAGAAACGATGAAGGATTTGTACGAGTATGTAAACCCTAGAACAGGTAAGAAAGCGCCTTTGTTGTCTGATGAGGTGTACGAAGTAGTACAGGCAAACGCAGACAAATTAGATTCTACTATAATTTACAATCGTGATTTTGGGTACGATTATTTTGGGTTTAAAACCTTAGAGCGTTCGTATCTTTTAAAATTAAATGGCAAAATAGCAGAACGTCCACAACACATGTTAATGCGTGTTTCTGTAGGGATACACCTTAATGACCTGGATGCTGCTATAGAGACGTACGAGTTGATGTCTAAAAAGTACTTTACACATGCAACACCAACCTTATTTAATTCTGGTACCCCAAAGCCGCAGATGTCTTCTTGTTTCTTATTAGCTACTAAGGACGATAGTATAGATGGTATTTATGACACCCTTAAACAAACGGCTAAAATTTCTCAGTCGGCAGGTGGTATAGGTTTATCTATACATAATGTGCGTGCAACAGGTTCTTACATTGCAGGGACCAACGGAACATCCAACGGTATTGTGCCAATGCTACGCGTATTTAATGATACTGCACGTTATGTAGATCAAGGAGGTGGCAAGCGTAAAGGGAGTTTTGCTATTTACGTAGAACCTTGGCACGCAGATATTTTTGATTTTCTGGATTTAAAAAAGAATCATGGTAAAGAAGAAATGCGTGCGCGCGATTTGTTCTATGCCATGTGGATTCCAGATTTGTTTATGAAACGCGTAGAGGCAGATGCGGAATGGACATTAATGTGCCCTAATGAGTGCCCAAACCTTTTTAATATTCATGGCGATGAGTTCGAAGCGTTGTATCACAAATATGAGGCAGAGGGGAAAGGAAGAAAAAAGGTAAAAGCAAGAGAACTTTGGGAGAAAATCCTAGAGTCGCAAATAGAAACTGGTACACCCTACATGCTGTATAAAGACGCGGCAAATAGAAAGAGTAACCAGAAGAATTTGGGAACCATTAGATCATCTAACTTATGTACAGAAATCATGGAGTACACCTCTCCAGATGAAGTAGCTGTATGTAACTTAGCCTCTATTGCGTTACCCATGTTTGTAAAGAATGGTCAATTTGATCATAAAGAACTTTTTAAAGTTACCAAACGTGTCACTAAAAACCTTAACAAAGTAATTGATAGAAACTATTATCCAGTAAAAGAGGCAGAGAACTCTAACATGAGACACAGGCCAGTAGGTCTTGGTGTGCAAGGATTGGCAGATGCGTTCATTATGTTGCGTATGCCATTTACGAGTGATGAAGCTAAACAACTGAACCAAGAGATTTTTGAGACACTTTACTTTGCAGCAGTAACCGCGTCTATGGAAATGGCGAAAGAAGAAGGACCTTATTCTAGTTATGAAGGTTCTCCAATTTCTCAGGGCGAATTTCAACATAACCTTTG
Source organism: Flavobacterium sp. ASW18X (assembly GCF_005144745.1). Classification (GTDB taxonomy): domain Bacteria; phylum Bacteroidota; class Bacteroidia; order Flavobacteriales; family Flavobacteriaceae; genus Croceivirga. The sequence continues at coordinate 49,642 of NZ_SWKK01000001.1, forward strand.
GGGTATTAAAGATGAAGAACTTTCCGGTAGATGGGATTGGGCTAAACTTCGTAAAGAGGTGCAGAAAAATGGTGTTAGAAACTCCTTGTTGGTAGCGCCAATGCCAACTGCTTCAACTTCTCAGATTTTAGGTAATAATGAATGTTTTGAGCCATATACGTCTAACATCTATACTAGAAGGGTTTTGTCTGGCGAATTTATAGTTGTGAACAAGCATTTATTAGAAGATTTGGTAAGCCTTGGTTTGTGGAACGAAGGTTTAAAACAAGAGCTAATGCGTGCTAATGGCTCTATACAGCATATAGAAAGCATTCCTGCAGAAATTAGAGAGTTGTACAAGACGGTGTGGGAGTTGAGTATGAAGGATATTATTGATATGAGTCGCCAAAGAGGATACTTTATAGATCAAAGTCAGTCCTTAAACTTGTTCATGGAAAATGCCAACTTTGCAAAGCTTACTTCTATGCACTTTTATGCTTGGAAGAGCGGTTTAAAAACAGGTATGTACTACTTGCGTACTAAAGCGGCTGTAGATGCTATTAAATTTACTTTAGACAATTCTAAAAAGAAAGAAGAGCCTGTAGCGGTAGAAACAGCAGTAGAGGTGCCTAAACCAGAGGTAGCAGCTACAATGCAAGTGAGTGCAACTGCGGTTGGTAATCCCAGTGATGTGGAAGTAGAGCCTATGTCTGCAGAAGAGATGAGAGAGCTCATTGCACGTGCTAAAGAAGGGCAAGCAGATGATGATTGTCTTATGTGCGGCTCTTAGTATTAGTGTATATACTATTATAAAAGTGTTTATTTAATACAAACGCCCAAAGCTTTTCCTTTGGGCGTTTGTATTTAAGGTCAAAAAAAAGCTCCCATTGGGAGCTTTTTTAGCGATAATCTTGCTTAGTTTAAAGTGACCATGCTTTATTGTTGGTCAGTTCGTTAACATTGCCACAGGCAATATATTCTCCAGGAATAGGCAGGTATGCTAAAACTTCTTCGCCTATGTATTCGGAGTTTTTATAGGCAAATGTTGCCATATCTCTAATGTCATTAGCAAAGGAGAAGTTAGCTACATCTTCTTCCAAAGTAGCTTCGCCACCTTGCATAATAGCTTCCATATAACCACTTATGGCTTTAGAATGTATTTCTTCCTCTTCTTCTGTACGTTTTCTAAGATACATTTTTAAAGCAGGTTCAATGTCTTCTGGTGTAAGGTCAGCAATGGTTTCCTTACCAGCATCTTTTTGTATTTTGCTAAAGAACATATCCATACGTTTAAGTACAAAATCTTGTTGCTCTTTTTCTAATACCTCTTCTATAAAAGTATCTATAAACGTATGTACGTTCATTTCTGTAGCAGAAGGAGTATCTGTTTTAGGTAAAATAATATCTAAAGTTTGCGCAAGGGCAAAACCTTTATCTTTCTCTAAAAAAGAAGGAACCCATTCTGCATAGGGAGCTTTTTCTTTACAACTTTGTAATACGCTCAATAATGTTGGGGTAGCAACGGCATAACCAAAAGCAAGCCCCATGTTTTTAAGTGCTGATCTCCTTTCCATTATAAGTTTCCTTTTTTAAGTTCTTCTGCGGCATGGTTGGCTGCTCTTGCTGTGAATGCCATATAAGTTAAAGAAGGATTTACGCAAGAGGCAGAAGTCATAAACGATCCGTCTGTTACGTAAACATTCTTACAGGTATGTACTTGGTTGTACTCATTAAGTACAGAAGTTTTTGGGTCACGCCCCATTCTTGCGGTTCCCATCTCGTGGATACCTAAACCAATAGCATACGGATTGTCATACGGTTCTATATCTCTAGCACCAGCTTTTTCTAACATTTGTACGGCTTGGTCTTGCATATCTTTACGCATGTTTAATTCGTTTTGGCGAATTTCTGCATCAAAAGTTACGGTAGGCAAGCCCCATTGGTCTAATTTACCGTAATCTAAGGTCATCTTGTTATCATGATATGGCAAAATCTCCCCAAAGGCTAACATGTTCATATTCCAACCACCTGGAGAAAGAACAGCATCTTTATAGGCTTTACCAAAGCTAGCTTCGGCCACTAAGTCTTCATAATCCCCACGGCTTGCACCACCTTGGTACCCATAGCCACGAGTAAAATCTTTCATATCAGAAGCGCCACCTAAATTTCTAAATCTTGGTACGTAAATTCCATTAGGCTTTCTTCCTTTGTAATATTTATCGTCAAAACCATCCATTTTACCACGAGCACCAACTAAAAAGTGGTGGTCCATAATATTGTGTCCTAGTTCTCCAGAGTCATTTCCTAAACCATCTGGAAAACGGTCAGACTTAGATTGCATCAAAATAGAGGTAGACGCTACAGCAGAAGCACATAAGAAAATTACTTTTGCTTTAAATTCATAGGTCTCTTTAGTTGTGCGGTCTATTACTTTAACTCCAGTTGCTTTTTTAGTATCTGGGTCGTACATAATTTCGTGTACAATAGCATCTGGTCTTAGTGTCATATTACCAGTAGCTTCCGCAGCGGGTAGGGTAGAAGAAAGACTGCTAAAATAAGCTCCAAAAGGACAGCCTCTAACGCAACGGTTTCTAAATTGGCAACGAACTCTACCATCGCCTTCAAATTTTTTATCACTATTTATGTGTGCAACCCTACCAGAAGTTAGGATTCTACCATCAAAATGTTCGAAAACCTTTTCGCGTACGTGTTGCTCCACACAATTTAGGTCCATCATGGGCTCAAACTTACCATCTGGTAGTTGCGGTAAGTTTAATAATTCTCCAGATACACCAATGTAAGATTCTACTTTATCATACCAAGGAGCAATATCTTTATAACGGACAGGCCAATCTACAGCAATCCCTTCTTTTTTATTGGCTTCGAAATCTATCTCGCTAAGACGATAACTTTGTCTACCCCACATTATAGAACGCCCGCCCACGTGGTAACCACGCATCCAGTCAAAACGCTTAACCTCATTATAGGGGTGCTCTAAATCATTAACAAACCAATGTTTAGATTCTTGCTTTACTGTGTAACCTGTACGTGCTTGTTTTTCTTGTTGCTTTAAGTCTTCAGCAGTTGGGTTTCCAGCGTTTTTAAAATCCCACGGATCTTTATTGGCAGTTGGGTAATCCTCTCTATGTTTTACCATTCTACCTCTTTCTAAGACTAGGGTCTTAAGGCCGTTTTCGCAGAGCTCTTTTGCGGCCCATCCACCGCTGATCCCTGTTCCAACTACGATGGCATCATAAGAATCCTGTTCCTCGTTGTAATAGAATTTGCTCATTTGTTTAAAATTGTTTATTCTCTAAATGTATTAAATATTAAATTAATTTTCTACATTTAATCCTTATGAAAATTGAGAATATCGTACTATAACGTTGTAGTTTTCGCTAATCTCTTCAAAATCAGAAATACTTAAAAATCACCATGAAACGACGAAAATTTGTAGAAAATTCCGCTTTGACCACCATTGGAATTTCTGTCTTGGGATTACAAGCTTGCAAACAGGAAAAAAAGAAAGAAGAAAAAATGACAGAAGGGGGGATGGAAGTAGAAAAAGAAGAAACCGTTTTTTTTCAAATTTCACTAGCACAGTGGTCTATTAATAGAATGATTAGAGAAGAAGGTTTAGATCCCTATCTTTTTGCTGAAAAAGCAAAACAATGGGGCTTCACTGGATTGGAATATGTAAGTGGATTATACTACCCAGAATTAGAGAAAGAAAATTTTTCTGAAGCGGCTATGAAAAATTTTGTAGACCGTAGCAATGCAGAGGCAAAAAAACACGGTTTGCAAAATCTTTTAATCATGATAGATGGCCAAGGAAATTTGGCAGTAAATGATGAGGCAGAGCGTAAGGCTGCAATAGAGAATCATTATAAATGGGTAGATGCAGCTGCTGCAATGGGTTGCCATAGTATCCGAGTAAATTTAGCGGGTAGTACGGTAGAGGAAGAATGGTTGCCTGCGGCCATAGATGGACTTAAGGGTTTAAGTACATATGCCATGGATAAAAATATAAACGTGATTGTAGAAAATCATGGCGGTTTATCTTCTAACGGAGCCTTATTGGCTCAAGTAATGCAGAAAGTAAATATGAAAAACTGTGGTACCCTCCCAGATTTTGGGAATTTCTGTATTGCTAAAGAAGATCCTAATAATTGGCATTCTACCTGTGTAGAAATGTACGATAGGTATAAAGGTGTGGCAGAATTAATGCCGTATGCCAAAGCTGTAAGTGCTAAATCTATGAATTTTGATGCTAATGGTAATGAGACAGATACCGATTACAATAAAATGTTGCGCATTGTTAAAGATGCTGGTTATGCTGGTTTTATAGGAGTAGAGTACGAAGGGGATGAACTGAGTGAAGAAGCGGGTATTTTAGCAACCAAAAATTTATTGATTAAAGCAGCAAAGACAATAGTATAACCCTACCTAGCAATGGAATCCCATTTAAATCAACTGTTTGACTATAATTTTTACTGTAATAAAGAGCTAATTCTTCAGGCCAAAGATGTCGTAGATTACCCAGAAAGCTGCAAACGCCTGTTTTCTCATATTTTAAATGTACATCATTTATGGAATGCAGCTATGTTGGGAGAAGCTTCTGAATATACTCAATGGCAAATCCACGCTATAGAGGATTGGGAAGACATTCATTATAACAATCAGCGAACTACTTTTGGGTTACTTCGTAATACTGAGGATTTGAGTAAGCGCATCAATTATACTACCGAAAAAGGGAATACCTATACCACTGAATATAAGGATGTGCTCTTTCACATCATAAACCATTCTACGCATCACAGAGGGCAACTATTGGTAGAATTACGAAAGCATAATGTAGAGCCCTTAGAACTAGAGTATATTATTTACAAACGATAACAAACCAAAATTAACTGAATAAATAAAACGAATACATGGAACAAATCAATAAGAACAAATTATTTCTAGCAGCCTGTGTCTCGCTGATTGTTACTTCTATGACCTTTGCTATTAGAGCAGGAATATTAAATCAACTAGGAGTTGATTTTGAAATTAACAATACAGAGTTGGGGTATATAAATAGTATGGCTTTTTTAGGGTTTCCGATTGCTATGCTAATTGGTGGGTTTATTTATAACTCGGTAGGGCCAAAAAACTTAATGATTGTAGCCTTTGTCTGCCATGTTTTAGGTTTGTTGTTAACCATTTACGCTGGTGGCTTTTGGTCGCTAATCATTTCTACATTCTTTATCGGATTTGCAAATGGCTCCGTAGAGGCAGCTTGTAATCCTATGATTGCAGATATGTATACCAATAATAGAACCGCTATGCTTAATAAGTTCCACGTTTGGTTTCCTGGCGGATTGGTCATTGGTGCCTTAGTTTCTAAATTTATGACGGACGCAGGTTTAGGTTGGCAATTGCAAATAGCTACCATGTTAGTGCCAACAGCTATTTATGGCTTTTTGGTATTTACACAATCCTTTCCTAAAAGTGAGAATATGGTTTCTAAAACCACAGACAATGTTAAAGGGTTATTAGACCCTTTGTTCTGGTTTATGATGCTTTGTATGACGTTAACCGCAACTTCAGAATTTATACCGCAACAGTGGATAGAGACTATTTTGGGTAGTTCTGGTGCTAGTCCAATGTTAGTATTGGCCTTGGTAACGGGGATTATGGCTTTGGGTAGATTTTTTGCAGGGCCTATTGTTCATAAATTAAACCCCATAGGCGTGTTGTTAATGTCTGCTATAATTACCACAGTAGCTATTTATTTTATGAGCGTTGCTGAGGGAGATATAATTTACGCAGCAGCAGTATTATTTGCACTTGGGGTGTGCTATTTCTGGCCAACCATGATTGGTTTTACATCTGAGTATTTATCAAAAACAGGAGCATTGGGAATGTCTTTAATGGGAGCAGCAGGGATGTTTGCTACCTCTATTTGGAATCCTATTATAGGTTCTAGATTAGATGCAGAAAAAGAGACGGCTATAGCATTTGGTTTGGTAGAAGAAGCAGCAGATATTGCTGCTGGCCAAGCGGTTCTTGGCTTTATGGTATTTTTTCCGTTAGCATTGGTATTACTGTTCGGTGTCCTTTTCGCCCTAAGAAAAAAAGTAGAAACAAAAAGAATACATACAAAAGCTGCGTAAGTAGCATAATTAGTTAAATCACGATAATTTAAAAACAATGCCAAAAAAAATTAGATTAGGAATTGTAGGTGGAGGAGGCGATTCACTTATTGGTGTACTGCACCGTATCGCTGCCCATATTAATGACAATTATCAAATCACAGGAGCGGTTTTTAACCCCGATTTTGAAAAGAATAAAGAATTTGCTCAAGAGATAGATGTACCCTTAGATAGGATTTATTCCGATTTTGACACTATGGTTGCAGAAGAGCTTAAACTGCCAGAAGACGAAAGAATACAAGTGGTTTCCGTTCTTACGCCTAATTTCTTGCATTTTCCTATGGCTAAAAAGTTATTGGACAACGGCTTCCATGTCATCTGTGAAAAGCCAATGACTACAAGTTTAGAAGAGGCTAAAATTTTGCAAGAATCTCATGAAAAATCTGGTGTTATTTTTGCGCTAACCCATACGTATACGGGCTACCCAATGGTGCGCCAAATGCGCGAAATGATTAAAAGTGGCGAGCTAGGAAAAATACATAAGGTAGATGCTCGGTATTACCAAGGATGGATCAATCCAATTATCCATGATAAAGAAAAGCGTTCTAGTGTTTGGAGATTAGACCCCAAAAAAGCAGGTATTAGCTCTTGTATGGGAGATATAGGTGTACATGCTTTTAATATGGTAGAGTACACAACTGGGTTGCAAGTAAAATCTATCTTGTGCGATTTTAATTATTTGTATGAGGATAACCAAATGGATGTAGATGGTACTGTTTTAATTCGTATGGGAGACCATGTAAAAGGTGTAATCCGTAGTAGCCAAGTAGCTACTGGCGAAGAAAATGGATTGGCTATTGCTATTTATGGCGAAAAGGGGGCGTTTAGATGGGAACAAGAAAGACCTAATTTCTTGTATTTTATGAGTGATACAGAAGCTACTCGTATCTACAAACCTGGACATGCTTACAATAGCGAATTTTCTTTGGATGGTACCAAGTTGCCACCTGGGCACCCAGAAGGTATTTTTGATTCTATGGCTAATATTTATTTGGGTGTTGCTAGGGCCATACGAGGCGAAGAAACTAATAGTGGAGCTTACCCAACTATGAAAGATGGGGTAAGAGGTATGAATTTTATAGAGGCTACTGTAGCATCTCATAAAGGTGGGAATACTTGGGTGACATTAGAAGACTAGCATAAAAAACCAAAGGCCGTTAGCGGCCTTTGGTTTTAATATATTTTTTCAAATCGTTCAAACACCACAATCATGCTCTGACTTGGATAGCGGTCAAAGGGTCTTAACGCTCTTGTATAGAAAGCCCAATGTGTGCGCTGCCAGTGTTCTAAAGACTTATCACCTTCACCTTCTAGTCGTGCGTGCTCCGCGTTAATAGTAAAGTAGGGTAGTAGTTTTACAGAAGTGGTTTTTACAACACACTTTGGTGTTCCGGACCAGTCCGTAACCACAAATAGGTTACCTATTTTGGGGAGCGGCTCATTGTTATGTTGCAAACTTAAAAGCGCATGTGCTGTGGCACGTTTAATATCATTTTTTACCAGTTCTGCGCAAGTGTTAGCATCGGCTTCATTGTCGCAAAAATATCCATAGTTATAGGTATGGTTTTTATAAGAAGGATAAGCTTTGGAGAATTCCTCCCAAAACAGTTTTACAGCTTCGTTTTTCATAGCAGCAATATTAATTAAAAATGCAATTTAATTCGATAGAGGACATGGGGTTTTCGACCAAGGAGTGCATCGTTTTAACGAAAATTATCTTTTCGTTATTCAAACAAATAAACTGAAAGAATACGCCTGTTGCGTTGCTTGTAGTTGCTATATTTATAGAGTGTTACATTGGACAATAGACGAAAATTAATCACATAAACCGAAAACAAAAAACATAAAACAGCATGAAAACAATAAAAGGCCCGGCAGTATTCTTGGCGCAATTTGTAGACAGTAAGGCACCTTTTAATTCTCTAGATGGCCTATGCGAATGGGCTTCTGGATTGGGGTATAAGGGCATCCAAATTCCTACTTGGGAAAACTTTTTAATTGATTTGGACCAAGCTGCAGAAAGTCAAGCTTACTGTGATGACTTAAAAGGAAAAATTAATTCTTATGGCTTGGAGATTACGGAATTGTCTACCCACTTGCAAGGCCAGTTGGTTGCCGTAAACCCTGCGTATGATAGTATGTTTGATGGTTTTGCACCAGAAGCGGTACGTAACAATCCTAAAGCAAGAACGGAGTGGGCAATAGATACGGTAAAAAAAGCAGGTACAGCGAGTAAAAGATTAGGCTTAAATTCTCATGCTACATTTTCTGGCGCATTACTTTGGCACACGGTTTATCCTTGGCCGCAACGCCCAGCAGGCTTGGTAGAAAAGGGTTTTGATGAATTAGCAAAACGTTGGCTGCCTATTCTTAATCATTTTGATGAAAATGGGGTAGATGTTTGTTATGAAATTCACCCAGGAGAAGATTTGCATGATGGGGTAAGCTTTGAGCGCTTTTTAAAAGCAACGGGTAACCATAAGCGTGTAAATATGTTGTACGATCCAAGTCATTATGTATTACAACACTTAGACTACATCACCTTTATAGATTATTACCATGAATTTATAAAAGCCTTCCATGTTAAGGATGCAGAATTCAATCCAACCGGAAAACAAGGAGTGTACGGCGGGTATTCTGATTGGATAGACCGCGCGGGTAGGTTCCGTTCTTTAGGTGACGGTCAAGTAGATTTTAGCGCAATATTCTCCAAACTTACCCAATACGGTTGTGATGTTTGGGCGGTTATGGAATGGGAATGTTGTATGAAAAGTCCTGAGCAAGGAGCAAGGGAAGGGGCACCGTTTATACAAAAACATATTATTGAAGCTACGGAGAAAACTTTTGATGATTTTGCTGGCGGAGACGTAGACGATGCCTATTTAAACAGTATTCTAGGGTTATGAGAAATTGGTTAATTGGAGCAGCTTTTTTAGCTGTGGTAGCCTGTAAGCAAGAAAAGAAAGAAGACCCGGTAAAAGAAGCGGTTGAGGAAGTATCCCAAGAAGTGGCAGCGCCAAACTGGGAGGTGTTATTTGATGGTAGCTCTTTTGATGCGTGGCATTATTACAATGGCGGAGCGGTTACAGAGCCTTGGAAGATAGAAGATGGTGCTATGGTATTTTACCCGTCTAAAGAACGTAATGGCGAAAGTTATAATCTGGTGACCAATAAGGAATACACTAACTTCTTATTACAGTTAGAATGGAAAGTGGTAGAAGGCGCGAATAGTGGAATTTTCTATGGAGTAAAAGAAATAGAAAAATTTGGACAGCCGTACCAAACGGGACCAGAAATTCAGGTGCTAGATGATGAAAATCATCCAGACGCCAAGAATGGAACCAGTCACCAAGCTGGCGCTCTATACGATATGGTTTCACCTTCAGAAAAAACGGTAAATCCTATAGGCGAATGGAATACAGTAGAGCTTTTGGTCAATCACAATACCAATCAAGGCTACGTAATCCAGAATGGGGTAAAAGTAGTAGAGTTTCCTGTTCATGGCGACGCATGGGATGAAATGATAGCGAATTCTAAATTCAAAGGTTGGGAAGGTTTCGGTACTTACCAAACAGGAAAAATAGGGCTACAAGACCATGGAGATCAAGTAGCTTACAGGAATATCAGAATAAAAGAATTATAACCTAATTATGAATAAAATTAAAATAAGTCTGCTGAGTTTAGGGGTGCTATTGGCTGCTTCTTGCAATGAAACTCCGAAAACGGACAAAACTGTGGCAGGGGAACAAGAAAAAGTAACCTCGGAAATGGATAGGGGTAAGGAGCCTACCAAACCAGAAGAGACGGAGATTTATGAACCTGTGCCGCCAAAAGTTACGGTATCTGAAAATGGAGTGCCTAGTGATGCCATTGTACTTTTTGATGGCGAAAATCTTGAGAATTGGGTTAGTAGTAACGATGAAAGTTCAGCAGCGAAATGGCATGTTAATGAAGATGGTTCCATGACGGTAAATGATAAAACAGGTAATATACAAACCAAACAAAATTTTGGTAGTGTACAACTACATATAGAATGGAAATCTCCATCAGAAATTCAAGGGGAAAATCAAAGTAGGGCCAATAGTGGTGTTTTTTTGCAGAAACGCTATGAAGTACAAGTGTTAGATAATAATGACAATCCAACCTACGTTAATGGGCAAGTAGGTTCAATCTATAAACAATCTGTGCCATTGGCAATGGCCTCTAAACCATCCGGAGAATGGAATACCTATGACATTATTTACCACGCACCAGAGTTTAATGCAGCTGGTGACAAGACTAAATCGGCTACCATTACCGTGCTTCACAACGGAGTGTTAGTCCAAGACCATTTTGAGATAGAAGGGACATCAGAATATATAGGGTGGCCAAAAAATATAGCACATGGTAAAGCGCCAATTATGCTGCAAGACCATGGCGATAATAGCCGTGTTAGCTATAGAAACATTTGGGTTAGGGAACTATAGCTTAGATTCTGGCAAGGGTAATAAATATACAATTCTATATTAGTTACCTTTGCCAAAATTTACCAACTCACATGATTCAATCCATGACCGGTTACGGAAAGCACTCACTACAACTTTCCAACAAAAAGATTACCGTAGAGCTTAAATCCCTCAACAGTAAAAATCTAGATATTAATGCGCGTATACCGCAAGGGTATAGAGAAAAAGAGTTAATACTAAGAAAGCAAATTGCAGATGCTCTTGTAAGAGGTAAAGTAGATTTTGGCTTATTTGTAGAAATTACAGGGGAAGAAACCACGGCAGAAATAAATGCAGGAGTAGTAAAAAAATACATGGAGCAACTTAATGCCATTGCTAGTGGCGATGACGTTAAGTTGTTAGAGTTAGCATTACGCATGCCAGACACCCTCAAGACAGATAAGGAAGATATAGATGAAGATGAGTTTCTTAAGATTCAAGAAGCGTTAGAAACAGCTTTGAACAATATCAATACGTTTAGGTCAGAAGAGGGTAAGGTGCTAGAAACAGATTTTCAGAATAGAATAAATGCAATTCAGGATTTATTAGCGCAAGTTAAAGCTATAGACCCAGAACGCTTAGGGAGTATTAGAGAGCGTTTAGAAAGGGCTGTTGCAGATTTGCAAGCAGATGTAGATGCCAATAGATTTGAGCAAGAATTGATTTATTATTTGGAAAAGTACGATATCACGGAAGAAAAAGTGCGCTTAGCCAATCACTTAGATTACTTTACAACCACAATGGCATCCGCAGATAGTAATGGTAAAAAATTGGGTTTTATAGCTCAGGAAATTGGTAGGGAAATCAATACCATTGGTTCTAAGGCCAATTATGCGCCCATGCAACAGTTGGTTGTTCAAATGAAAGATGAGTTAGAGAAGATTAAAGAACAATTATTGAACGTACTATGACAAAAGGTGGCAAGCTTATCATATTTTCAGCCCCTTCCGGTAGTGGTAAAACAACTATTGTAAGGCATTTGTTGCAACAGCCAGAGTTAAACTTGGCGTTTTCTGTTTCCGCAACATCTCGTGCACCTCGCGGTGAGGAAAAAGATGGGATTAACTACTATTTTATTTCTGCGGAGGAGTTTAAAAAACACATTAAACAAAACGATTTCTTGGAGTGGGAAGAAGTCTACAGAGATAACTTCTACGGTACGTTAAATAGTGAAGTAGAGCGATTATGGGCAGAGGGCAAGAACGTTATTTTTGATATAGACGTGGTTGGTGGTTTGCGTATCAAGAAAAAATATCCGGAACAGACGTTGGCGGTATTTGTAAAACCACCTAGCGTGGACGAACTCAAAATTAGGCTTAAAAAGCGCAGTACGGAAAGTGAGGATAAGATAAACATGCGTATTGCAAAAGCTTCGGTAGAATTGGCTACGGCGCCACAGTTTGATAAGATAATCAAAAACTACGATTTAGATACCGCCCTGCAGGAAGCACACCGCATGGTGGCAGAGTACGTAGGGGTAACCGCTAGCATAGATTCTGATAAATAATGAAAAAAGTTGGGCTTTATTTTGGAACGTTTAATCCCATACACATAGGCCATTTGATCATTGCGAACCACATGGCCGAATTTTCTGATTTGGACGAGGTTTGGTTTGTAATTACCCCTCAAAGTCCGTTCAAGGTTAAGAAGTCTCTTTTAGATAACCACCATAGATTGCGAATGGTAGAAGAAGCTATTGAAGACAATTACCCTAAGTTAAAGGCAAGCACCATCGAATTTAATCTGCCGCAACCCAATTACACGGTAGATACCCTTGTGCATTTAGGCGAAAAATATGGAGATAAATACCATTTTTCTTTGATGATGGGAGAGGATAATCTTAAAAGCTTCCACAAGTGGAAGAATTATGAGGTAATCCTAGAATACCATGATGTATATGTATATCCTAGAATTTCTGAAGGTGTGGTAGAACATCAATTTATAAATCACCCAAAAGTGCATCGGGTAGCGGCTCCTATTGTAGAAATTTCCTCAACCTTCATCCGTAAAAACCATAAACTGGGTAAAAATATTAAGCCTTTACTTCCTCCAAAAGTTTGGACCTATTTAGATGAGATGAATTTTTACCGTTAATATTTAGTTTTATTTAACTATTCTAGAGTGTTTTTCCTTTCTCAAAAGTTTCATATTTGAAAGATGAAAAATGTTCTACTACTGGGATTAGCTTGTCTTTTCCTAACCAACCAAACCCTAGAAGCTCAAAAAAAGAATAAAAAGAAGAAGAGCCAACAAGAAACTACTACTCCTACTAAGAAACCAAAAAACGGTATCAAAACTTACAAGGAGGTGATTACCAAAGATGCAAAAACAGATGATGGTATTTTTAAGGTGCATCAAGTTAATGACGCCTATTTTTACGAAATTCCCTTTGCTAATTTAAACCAAGACATGCTTTGGGTAAGTAGAATTGCCCAAATACCCAATGGTTTGGGTGGCGGTTATGTAAATGCAGGCTCTAAAACCAATGAGCAAGTGGTACATTGGGAGCGCTTTCAGAATAAAATATTACTTAAGATAAAATCCTACGTTAATGTAGCAGAAGAGGGTAAAGCTATACGTAATTCCGTTAAGGTAAATAACTATGAACCTATTCTGTATGCTTTTGATATCAAGACATTTTCTAAAGATTCTACTGCGGCTGTAATTGATGTTACAAAATTTTTCACCTCAGATGTGCCAGCAATAAGTGGTTTGTCTGCACGGTTACGAAAAACATACAAGGTTAAAAAATTAGATAGTGATCGTAGTTTTATCAATAGCGTAAAGAGTTTTCCTAAAAACATAGAAGTAAAACAAGACTTTACCTATGTGGCATCAGAACCGCCAACAGAGGGCAGGGCAGAGACCATTAGCCTACAAATGAATCAGAGTATGATTCTTTTGCCAGAAAAACCGATGCAACCTCGTTTGTATGACCCTAGAGTGGGGTTTTTTACGGTAAGTCAGTATGATTTTGGTTCCAAAGAATTAAAGGCAGATTACAAAACCTATATCCGTAGGTGGCGTTTGGAGCCTAAAGACCCTGAGGCCTATGCTAGGGGAGAATTGGTAGAGCCTATTAAACCTATTGTATATTATTTGGACCCAGGAACGCCCGAAGAATTGCAAAAGTATATTAAACAAGGAATAGAAGATTGGCAGAAACCGTTTGAAACTGCTGGCTTTAAAAATGCAATTATAGCTAAATATGCACCAACTCCAGAAGAGGACCCAGATTTTAGTCCAGAAGATATACGTTATTCTGTGGTGCGTTATGTAGCTAGTACTACCAGGAATGCGGTAGGGCCAAGTGTATCAGATCCACGTAGTGGGGAGATAATAGAAAGTGATATTATTTGGTATCATAACCATTTAAGAAGTTACCGCAACCGGTATTTGTTAGAAACGGCAGCGGCCAACCCTTCTGCTCGTACCTTAGATACACCAGCAGACGAAATTGGAGAGATGATGCGTATGGTTATTGCTCACGAGGTTGGGCATGCCCTTGGTTTTCCTCATAATATGGCTGCCAGTTATGCGTATCCTGTAGATTCGCTTCGTAATGGGGTGTTTACACAAAAAAATGGTATAGCAGCTAGTATAATGGACTATGCACGCTACAATTATGTGGCACAGCCTGGAGACGAGAATATTCGTTTTATACGCCAAATGGGCCCTTATGACCATTATGCTACCAATTGGGGATATAGGTACTTGCCAGAAGCTTCTTCGCCAGCAGAAGAAGTGCCTACTCTAGATCAATGGATTTTAGCAAAGGCAAACGACCCTGTCTATAAATTTGGAAGACAATCAAGTAGGTTCGACCCACAATCACAAACAGAATGTATTGGTGATGATCCCGTATTGGCCAGCACCTATGGACTTAAAAACTTAAAGTATGTAGCCGAGCATTTGCCAGAATGGACATCTGACCAAACCAATGATTATACCGATTTAGAAGAACTGTATGGTGAGTTGTTGGGAGTTTATAGTCGTTTTACGGGTCATGTAACCACAACCATAGGGGGTGTTTTTGAAAATTTGAAAAAACCCAACCAAGAAGGAGTAGTATACAGTGCTGTGCCAAAAACGCAACAGCAAGAAGCTATGCGTTGGCTACACAAAAACGTATTTAATACGCCAGATTGGTTGCTTATAGAAGATGCATTGCCCAATATAGACCATGCGGGTTATTTTGAAACCTTACGCAGCGTACAAGCTAGGCAGCTGAATGCCTTGTTGAGTTTTGATAGACTAGGCAGGCTTATAGATAATGAAGAAAGGGGAGGGTACACAGCTTACGATATGTTAAAAGAGCTAAGAGCTGGTCTTTTTAAAGAGGCTGCACAAGGAAAAAACGTTAGCCTATACCGAAGAAATTTACAACGGAGCTATGTAGACCGCATGCAGTATCTAATGACGGAAGAGGACAAAGGCTACAATTATTCCAGACCTGGTTTTGAAAGTAAACTCGTGTATAATGTAAATACATCTGATGTTACGGCTTTGGTACGTGGAGAGTTAGAAACACTTAAAAGACAGCTAAATGCCGTTAAGAATAATGGTTCTACCTTAAGCCATTATCATTACAAGGACCTAATAGCTCGCATAGACAAATTGTTGGCCGTAGATTAGGTTTATGTTTATAAAGAGATAGAGCACCTTTAGTGTAGCTTGCAAAGCACTAAAGGGGCTCTTGTATTAGTAATTGTCACTACTTTTCTGAATCATCATAATATTTCATATCCCTTGTATTCTTTTGTACCGCAACGGCGGCAAAAATACTTAGGGTGTAAGACATACCGTAGAATCCTTTTTCACTCAATTCCATATCTGCATTCCATAATCCTATCACTAAAAGGATAATACTTGCAAAGGTGGTAAACCAGCTAATGCTGTAGTAAGCATCCGTAACGGGTAAACCCTCTAGCCTGTCCCGAACACTTTTTTGAACGGAGACCACAGAGAATAGGCCAAATAATAATAACGTAAAATAATAGCCTTTTTCGTTTAGCCAAAGAGATGAATTCCATAAGCCGATACAATACGATGCCATGCCGATACTCAAAGCTGCCCAGGAGGCAGAAATAAATGCTGGAGATGGTTTTAGGGTAAATTGGTTTTCTTTTCTGGTTTTTACTTCTTTGTTGTTTTCTAAAGTATTTTCCATAACTAAAGTTTATAAAATTAGTATGGGGCAAATCTATTTTAGGACCACGCACTACGCAATGGTAATATTTTTACTATACTTACGATATAATTATTAATATTTATTCTTTTTTATACTATTAATAGGAGTTGATATTTTAAAAAACTTACGAATTAATGGAGTTAAAAATACTCGTAGATAGTCTTTCTGAACACGAATTGCATGAGTTTTTGCAGTATTTAGCAAAGAAGAATAGGCGTACAGATATAAAAAATATTACACTAGTAAAGTTTTTGGCCAAAGGCGATGTAACCAATTTAGATGTTAAGCTTTATGGTAAAGGCAATAAAAACGCTTTTTATGTGCTTTGTGCTAGAGTACAAGAGGCATTGATAGAATTTATTGGGAGTTATGGTTTTGAGCATGAAAGCGCAGAAGACTTTCATGCTTTGAAATATTTATTAGCTGCGCGAATACTATTTGAAAAAGGAGCTATTAAAATGGCTAGTAAAGTACTATTGAAATCCGAAAACCTTGCCAACACCATTGATGCCTATCCTATCTTGGCAGAAGTAATACAGACCAAAATACAATTTGCGCATCTGATACCAGATTATTCTTTATCTAGCTTAGTGCTAGAATTGGAAGCAAACAATAAAAAACTGCAAACAGCAACACGATTCAACATCGCTTACGCTCAGATTAGGGCACGATTAAAAAATGATAATTCACCAGAGGTATCTAAAGAACTGCAGCAGATTTTTACCAATCTGGATCTTGTTCTAGAAGAGGATTTAAGTTATAAATCGCTTTATCAATTAATGACCATAACGGCAACAGAAGCCAATCTGCAACGTAATTTTTACGCTATATCACCCTATATAGAACAACTTTTTATCGCACTTAAAAATAAAGGAGAAGTTCCCGCCAAATACAGCTATTATTATGTACGCATGCTGCACTTATTGGCACTATCTTTTTTTAGAAATAAAGAATTCAAAAAGTCGGCTAATGTGTTGTCTGAATTAGAAGATGTTTTGGTAGGCTTAAGTGCTGTAGAGCAGAAATCTTTTCTTAAAAATAGAACACTCCTCAAAGGACTTTTACTTCTCTATACTGGAAAAGTTATGGAGGCAGAAATACTGCTAAAAGGTCTTTCTACCACTTCTTTAGATGTAAAATTGGTGTTGGTTATGTGTCTTTTTCAACAAGGGAAATACAAAGAAGTTTATCGAGAATTGCGCTTACTTAAAAAATCTGATAATTGGTACGAAGAACGTGTGGGTTGGGCGTGGGTGCTCAAAAAGAATATCATAGAATTATTGACGCTTATAGAACTACAAGAACATGATTTAGTGCACGCTAAAGGGCAACAATTTAGGCGTAAGTTTAAAAGGAAATTGGTAGCGGTACAAGAAGAACGTGTGTTGACATTTATAAGATTGGTGTTGGCGTATGCTGAAAACCCTAGTTTGGCCACTACTCCAGATTTTGAGGCTAAAGTAGAAAACGCGTTTGATTTTAAAGGGCGTAGGCAAGAAGATATCTTTGTAATGAGTTTTTATGCGTGGCTAAAATCAAAATTAACCCAACAAGAACTCTATGCGGTAACCCTAGACTTGGTGTCTAATTTGGATGGCTAAGAATATCCGTGCCTAAGAATTTATCATCTTTATTGTAATACCATTTGCGTGTTTTGGGCATTTTAATACCCTTAAATGTTTCAATACCAGATAAAAGAATGTATTCGCCATCATTATCTGCCTCTTTGTGGTAAAACTGATATACTTCCATGGCATAGGTGGTAGGGTCAAAATAAAAATACCAAGTGTCTTTACCTACTACAGCATCATAGGTCACCTTTAAAACTAAATACGTTTTGCCTTTAAATGTTTTGGTAGCCACCTTGGGGTCTAGGTTAGTGCCAGGGTCTTTTAATTTCATTGGCAAGCCATATAGGTAGGTGTAGTAATCCTTCATCATAAAAGCGCGGTCACAATCTAATCTGTAGGTTGCTTTTTCTTCTTCTGTAAAGTTGCGTTTACCATTAAAACTAATGTTGCAATTATCTTGTTCTATTTGGTATTGCGCAGTGTTTTCCTCTTTTTTTACCGTAAGATTAAACACCTCTTTTGGTAAATTTAGATAGATAATACTTTCTCGAGAAGAATTATTTGGGGTTTCCATAACCACTTTTAGGCTGTCTTTAAAAGTGGGCCATTGGCCGTTTGGGTCATGATATGCAATAGCTTTATCTAATAATTCTGAACCCGTAATCGATTGTGATTGTACCCCTAAAACACCACATATAAAAACAGCAAAGTATAGAATTTTATGCATTTTGTGGAATCTTAGCAGGTTCAATAGTGCTATCGTGTTCAAAATAATAAAGTTCCATCAGCTTCATTGTGGCTTTGATAATATCTTTGGTCTCTGTTAACAAAGAAAAATACAATGTAGTGTTTTTTGGACTGGATTCTTCCGTTCTAGTTCTTGCGACCTGTTTTTCTATTTTTTGGTCTATCAGTGTAAAAAGTTCTTCTTTACGGGCCAATAAAGGGCTTAATTTATCAAAAGAACGTTCTGTAAATACTTGAGCTGTGTTGCTAAATAAAGACTCTAACTGTTGGTCTAAATCCTTCAGCTCTTTAATCTGATTGTATTTTAATTTCTTGTGGTTATTATTAACGTGTTTGTAACCAACTTTGGCAATATGTTCTAGGGACTGTGAAACATCTTGTAAGCTACCCAATAAATTGATATAAAAATTAGACGCACCACCAACACTAGATTCGTCTAAATTTTTGATAAAATAAAAAATGTTGTTCTGTAAGCTTTCTATTTCTGCAGACATTTTTGCCACCTCTTTATGATTTCTACGAAGTGATTCTAAGTCGTGCCTAGCCAAACCGTTTATAGCTCCTGTATATATTTTATTACTTCTAGAAATCATGTTGCCAATGTTGTCAGCACTTTCTTGGATAACCCCTTGTATGGAACTGCTCTCTGCTTTTCTAAGGCTATCTTCGGCTTTAATTTCTTTAGATTTTTTATTGTGAGCCATGTAGTTGCGTAGTAATAATACTGCTGCTGCAACCAATAGAATTATCAAAGCAACAAAACCACCAATATGTAAGATGTAAGCTATAATGGCTGCTGCGGTAAACGCAGAAAAAGCAGTAAAAAACCAACCTCCAATAACATTAAGAACACCTGCTACTCGGTATACCGCACTTTCTGCTCCCCAAGCACGGTCTGCAAGAGAAGTACCCATAGTCACCATAAAAGTAACGTAGGTGGTGCTCAAAGGCAATTTCATAGAGGTTGCTAATGAAATAAGGATGCTCGCAACCATCAAGTTTACGGAGGCTCTCACCATATCAAAAGCAGGCATATCTTGTGCTTTTTGCTTAGGTAAGTATGTTTTAGGCATTTTAAAACGTTCATCAATTTTTTTAACTAAACTAGGAGGTAAAGCGGCCATGACGTTGCTGCTCGCAGTTATAGATAATTTTACAATTTGCCTAGATAGATAATTGGGTTGAAAGCGTTCATCACCCTCGTCTTGTCTTGCTAGGTCAACACTGGTTTTTACAACACTACGTGCCTTAGAAGATAACCAAAGGGTAACCACCATAATGCCGCCAGAAAGTAAGAGTAAATAGGGTTTTGTGCGTACTGCGGCGGTTAATCCTTCCATCGTAAATTTAGCAGGATCTACACCAGAGCTACTCCAATCTTGGTAAGATTGTAAGGCAGCAATAGGTACTCCAATAAAATTGACCAAGTCATTGCCAGCAAAGGCCATAGCTAAAGCAAATGTGCCCAGAATAATAACTATTCTGTAAATATTCCATTTAATTACTAACGCAGCTGCCCAAGAAATAAGCGTCCAAATTGCCAAGTTGGCAAGTAAAAACAAGAAAGTATTGGCGTTAATCATTGCCATAAAAGAAGGGTCAAAAATGGCAGCACTTTTAAGGCCTTTGACCAAAATAAAGTAGACAATTGCGGTAATAGCTATACCGCCAAAAATGGCTTCTACCCATTTAGGTTTCTTGTTAAAATCAAAAGAAATAAGTATTCTAGTGACATACTGTACTAAGGCACCAATACTAAAAGCTACCACAACAGAAAGTAAAATACCAAAAATAATTTCGGTGGCTTTTTGCGTATTAATGTAATTTACTAATTCTGAAAAGCTACCGTCTGCACCTGCTATTTTTATTAAAGAAACGGCCACCGCAGCTCCAAGTAATTCAAAAACAATGGATACCGTGGTAGAGGTTGGCATACCAAGCGTATTAAAGAAGTCTAGCAGTAAAATATCGGTAATCATTACTGCCATGAAGATGATCATGATTTCTGCAAAGACAAATTCGGTAGGATTAAATATTCCTTTCCTGGCTACTTCCATCATGCCGCTAGAAGACATGGCACCAAAGGCTACGCCAAGACTAGCAACTATCATCACCGTTTTAAAAGAAATGGCTTTAGAGCCAATCGCAGAGTTCAAAAAGTTTACAGCATCATTACTAACCCCAACCACTAAATCGGTTATGGCAAGGATAGCCAATGCAACAACCATAAACAAGTAGATATTCTCCCCCATCTTAATAATTCAAATAGGGCAAAATTGCTATTATAAATCGGCATACAGGTTAATAAAACGTTACGATATAGGCTGGTTTTGAGCTTTATGGTAAGGGTTATTAAATTAACTTGAGCCTCAAAAGTGCAATTGCGTTATCTTCGTTGCAAAATTTTAGGCAATGAAGTGGGAAAAATTACTCTCCCTTAAGCGTTATGGCGATACGGAAACAAGACATAGAAAATTGCAAGATGAAACCCGTTTGGGGTTTGAGGTAGATTATGACCGTATAATTTTTTCTTCTGAGTTTAGAAGTCTGCAAGATAAAACGCAAGTAATGCCACTGCCTATAAATTTGGCGTCTAAACGCAACTTTGTACACACACGCTTAACTCATAGTTTAGAAGTTTCTGTAGTGGGTAGAAGTCTTGGTAGAATGGTAGGCAAGGAACTTTTAGAAAAATACCCACAGTTACATACAGAACTGGGTTATAAGTTTAACGATTTTGGCGCTATTGTTGCTGCGGCTGCTTTGGCACATGATATTGGTAACCCACCCTTTGGGCATAGCGGTGAAAAAGCGATTGGTAATTTCTTCTCTAATGGTAAGGGTTTGCAGTACAAAGAATTGCTAACAGCAACAGAATTTCAAGATTTGATAGATTTTGAGGGGAATGCCAACGGATTTAGATTGCTTAATGCTTCTAGGCAAGGAATAGAGGGTGGTTTGCGCTTAAGCTATGCTACCCTAGGGGCGTTTGTTAAATACCCCAAAGCATCACTGCCAAAAAAACCAACCCAGCATATATCAGATAAAAAATACGGCTATTTTCAATCAGAAAAAGCTTTTTTTAAAGAGCTTGCTGCAGAACTAGGCTTGCCACAAAAAACGGAAGGCGAACAACCTTCTTATCACAGACATCCTCTCGTATATTTGGTAGAAGCTGCGGATGATATTTGTTATACCATAATTGATTTTGAAGATGGAATTAATTTAGGATTGATTCCAGAAGATTTTGCTTTAGAATACATGATTAATTTGGTAAAGGACCGGATTAACTCTAGTAAATTTAGAGCAATGGACTCAATTAGTGACCGTCTTAGTTATTTGCGAGCTTTGGCTATAAGTACTTTAATTGCAGATGTAGCCAAACTGTTTTTAGCAAATGAAGAAGCTATCCTTAAAGGAGAATTTGATGGTGCATTACTAGACAAATCTCAATATAAAGCACAAATTAAAGACATTATTAATCTTTGCGTAAGCAAGATTTATCAATCTCAAGAAGTGGTAGAGAAAGAACTGGCGGGATATAAAATTATCTCTAATTTATTGGATAGTTATAGTGCTGCCATGATGAACAGCAAGGCTGGTAACGCTAGTAATTATGACACCTTGTTGGTAGGTACCTTACCCAAACACTTTGCAAATACTAATGCTACTAGTTATGAGATTTTACTGGGTGTTAGTTCTTTTGTCGCAAGCTTATCAGATAGTGCTGCGGTACAATTAAACAACACCTTGCTAGGCAAGCATCTCTAGAAACTATATTTTAATCCAAGACCCAGTGTTTGCTTAAACTGTACTTTTGGAATTCCAGGGTCTATTACGGTACCATCTTCAGCGGTCACTTCATCAAACTTAATATCGTCGTCATACAAAAGATGCCCACTAATATTGGCTTGGATAAATTTGTTTACCTTAAAGAGTAAGTTGATTTCCCAGTCTACATCAATATTGCCAAAGCTATTAATATAGTCTGTGTAAAGGCTTAAACGATGATTTAGAAAGATATTCTCAAACAATTCTTCTTCCCAATTGTTGGTTAATAAAAATCCGAACTGCATAAACAGTCGTTCTCCAGGTTCTACCCCAAAGGCACCTTGATTAGAAAGATTTTCATCTAGAACAAATGTGGCTTTCTGTGTGATTGGAGATAAGTATAAATCGAACTTTTTGCCTTCCGGATTAAAAGTGGTACCTGCACCTAAAAGTAAATATCCTGGAGCCATAAAACGAGAGATGGGATTTTCTCTATTCGGATATTTATAACCGTTAGAAAACTGGGTATTAAAATTAAGTTTTGCAGACCAAAACCATTTAGAAGTAGAGTCCTTACGGAAACCAAAGGTAGATGCAAATTTTATGAAATCGTCCGTTTTTCTGAGTTTACGTCCCTTTTGAGCGTTTATACCGTACCGCAAACGCAATTCGCTATCCCAGGTAGTATGGGCAAATTTATATTTACGGGTAAAGTTTAGATTGCCTAAGGCAGAAACGGCGTTTTCACCACCAGCATTCCAATTTACAAAAGCGGTTTCTGTTAAATCTAGGGTAAACTGATTGCTATTTTCCCAGAAACTGGTAGGCGATGCAAAACGCGCACGTTGCGCTAAAGTTTTAGATTGAATACGGACTTTAGGTGCTTGCAAATTAATGCCTTTTCTAATGTTGTCTATCTTCTTTTGTTCCCACCTTATGACAATAGTATCTATGGCCATAGAGTCTATAGCAACTTGGGTACTGTCTTGTGGGGTTTTTTCCCTTTCTTGGCCTAAGCAAGTAATACTTGCTAAAAGGAAGCATCCGAGTAATAATTTAATTGGTCTGGTCAAGGTATTTTTTTAAATGTTCCCAACTAATGCCACAAATATCGTGCAATTCTTTGATAGAGCCATGCGGAATAATAACATCTGGTACACCAAATGGTTTTATTTGTATACTGATACCCTGTTTATTAGCATATTCTAAAACGGCACTGCCAAATCCACCAATTAGGCTGCCATCTTCTATGGTAACAATCTGTTTGTAATTCACAAATATAGTATCTAACAGTTTTGTGTCTAATGGCTTAGCAAATTGCATGTCATAATGTCCAACGTGTTCAGGGTTATTGCAGTGGGCTATCGCTTTAGTAACAGCATGCCCTATAGCCCCAAAAGATAGAACGGCGGTATGTGTTCCTTTTTTTAGTTCTCTTCCTTTACCAATTGGTATTGTTTTAAAAGGCTGTTGCCAATCCATTGTTTCTCCTCTGCCTCTAGGGTATCTTATAGCAATAGGGTGGGTTAAACCTTTTTGAGCGGTGAACATAATATTCCGTAAGGCTACCTCATCCATAGGGGCAAAAACGATTAAATTAGGAATGCATCTCAAATAAGAGATATCATAAACTCCATGATGGGTAGGGCCATCTTCGCCAACCAGACCTGCGCGGTCCAAACAAAATATTACGGGAATGTTTTGTAGGGCAACATCATGTATTACTTGGTCATAGGCGCGTTGTAAGAATGTGGAATACACGTTACAGAAAGGTACAAGTCCGTCTAAGGCCATCCCCGCAGCTAGTGTAACTGCATGTTGCTCTGCGATGCCCACGTCAAAAGCGCGTTCTGGCATAGCAGCCATCATGTATTTTAAAGAGCTGCCAGTAGGCATGGCGGGAGTTATCCCTACTATTTTATCATTTTGTTCAGCAAGTTCTATAATCGTTTTGCCAAAAACATCTTGGTATTTGGGTGGCAAATTTTCTTGGTTGTGGGATAAGCGCTCACCTGTTTGTGCATTAAATTTACCCGGTGCGTGATAGGTGACTTGGTCTTCTTCTGCCGATTTTAGACCCTTACCTTTTGTTGTAATAACATGTAATAATTTTGGGCCTTCTATTTCCTTTAGTCGGTTTAATTCATTTATTAATTCGGGTAGATTATGACCATCTAAAGGTCCTGAGTATGTGAGATTAAGGCACTCAAAGATATTTTCATCTTTAGCAGTACCTTTTTTTACGTTGGTAAGATATTTTTTAAGTGCACCAACGCTGGGGTCAATACCTATAGCATTATCGTTGAGGATGACCAAAGTATTGGTGTTAGTTTCTCCTAAGTGGTTTAAAGCTTCGAATGCCATACCACTTGCAATAGATGCATCCCCAATAACAGCGATGTGCTGCGTAGTAAAATCTTTTTGCAACTGTGCTGCCAGCGCCATGCCTAATATAGCAGAAATAGAGGTAGAGCTATGCCCTGTTCCAAAAGCATCATACGGGCTTTCTGTAATTTTGGGGAATCCGCTAATACCACCTAGTTGTCTGTTGGTGTTAAAAATATCTTTTCTGCCGGTTAAGATTTTATGGCCATAGGCTTGGTGACCCACATCCCATATAAGTTTGTCTTTTGGAGTGTCAAAAACATAATGTAGCGCTATGGTCAACTCAATAACACCAAGACTAGCGCCTAAATGCCCTTCTTTGGTGGCTATAATGTTAATTATAAAGTCACGTAATTCTTTGGCCAGCCCTAATAGTTGGTCTAGGGTTAAATTTTTAAGGTCTTCGGGCGAGTTTATATGTGCTAACAAAGGTGTCAAAATATGCGTAAAATTAGTCAATTCTAGCGTCAATAAATAGCTAAGTTTTTAAACTAGAAAGCCTGCTGTTTTTATTTAAAATTAACGTTACTAAACTTAAAATTAAAAATTAGCTTGCAATAAGTCTTATCGCCTTCCGTTAACTAAGCTGTACCTTAAAAAGAGGCCTGCGTATAAGGGCTAGTGAAATTGGTGATGTGGAGAGTACAGATTAATAAGCATATAATCAATTAAACATAAACCAAAATTACTAGTATTATGAGAAAACATTCATTGTTGTCCTTAGGTCTAAGTCTATGTATTTTAGTAGCATCTTGCTCTAAAGACGAAACTAATGATTCCCAAGAAGGGATAGACCAAGAATCAAAAGAAATAAGAGAAACACCAATCGCTATAGCACAAGTAACGTCTGGTGTTACTGTAGAAAGTAGTACGGTAAAAGAAGGTATGCCGCCAGCACCAACGGGTCAGTTAGATATTAGTATGGATACAGATGACCAACTAGGGTATTTGGATGCTGGTTTTAATATTAGGGTAAGTTCTACTGGAGCACCAACAGGGGCTTATATTGTTTTTAAAGATAAAGACGGCAACGCACAAGATTCTTATTTTGATGTGGATTTAAGCGGTACTGGAAATAAAAAATCTACTCAGCGCCGTAAGAAATTTGGAGCTAATACCTCTATTTTTAATAAAGATGGAGCGGAAGAGCAAGAAATAAGAGTGGTTTTTGAGAATACCATACCAACCGGTACTTTTTGTTATGACTTGTGTTTGTACGATGCTACAGGGAATATTAGCCAAATTGTAACTAGATGTGTAGTAATTGATGAGTGGGGTGGTAATGATAGTGTGGTAGGAGAATGGAAGTTCGAAGCCTCTTATGAAAATGGGGAACGTATGGATGAATCATCTAATGAAGAAGAATTTCCTTGCGTTAATGGGGGGAGTGTCTTAGCAGAATACTCAGATATAGTTACGGATAACTGGTTGTTAGTTTTTGAAGCTGATGGGGATTATTACGAAGAATATGAGTATGAGGCCTACAATATAGATTATGAAGCCACTACGAATGAATGTACTGCTATTTATGAGACAGAAATCTATGGTTATCACGATAGATATTTAGGTAAGTGGGCGTACAATATGGTGGATGGTTTGTCTGTTGTAGATTTTGCTTATACAGATTTATTAGACCCTACTGAAAATGAAACGTATGAGACTGGCGATTTATATTTTGAAGGAGTTGCAGTTGCTTTTGAAGGTGATAAAATGATTTTAACGGAAAGCGTTAACGAAGAAGGTATTACTATTGAATATAAAGTGGTGTTTGTGAAAAATTAAAGAACAGATATTAATTTGTTTAATACAAAAAGGTAAAATTCAATTTTGAGATTGGGTTTTACCTTTTTTGCATTTTATCTTTGATGAGATGGAAAACCCTTTTGATGATACGTATTTTATGAAGCGTGCCTTGCTAGAGGCAGAAAATGCTTTTGAAATGGGAGAGGTGCCTGTAGGTGCTGTGGTTGTAGCTGATAATAGAATTATTGGTAAAGCTCATAATTTAACGGAGCGCCTTAATGATGTTACCGCACATGCAGAAATGCAAGCCATTACGGCAGCAGCTAATTATATTGGAGGTAAGTATTTACACGGTTGCACCTTGTACGTTACCTTGGAGCCTTGCCAAATGTGTGCAGGTGCATTATACTGGAGTCAGATTTCTAAAATAGTTTACGGAGCTAGAGATTTAGAGCGCGGTTTTAGCGTTACGGGTACTACAATACACCCTAAGACAGAGGTTATACAAGGTGTAATGGAACAAGAAGCGGCAGAGTTGTTAAAACGCTTTTTTATTCAGCGTAGAAATAGAAACTAAAAAAGCCCCAGCAATTGCTAGGGCTCGTAAGCTTCAAAATAAAATATATATTCTTAGATTACCTGCACTTGTGCGGCAACCATACCTTTTCTACCTTCTTCTTCTTGATATTCTACCTTGTCTCCATCGTTCAAGACTAAACCATTTAGCGCTGTAGCGTGTACAAAAATGTCCCTACCTGTTGCGTCGTTTGTAATGAATCCATAACCTTTAGACTCATTGAAAAATTTTACTGTACCAGTCATTAAAATAAATTATTATAAAGTGCGAATGTAATATTTTTAAAATGGAAAAAGTTTAAGTAAGGGTTATATTTATCGAAAATTATTGATTATCAGCTTTTTCAGCTTCATTTTTTCGCATTTTCTCAATATTTTCTTTGGTAAGCATGTAATCTTTCATATTCTTTCCCCTACTTTCCTTGTAAAGGAATAGTGGCATCGCTATTAAAAAAAGTCCTATAACTCCAGCGCCTATGTATTTTTCTGCACCGTTGGGTACACCATGCTCTTGTATATATAGGCCATAACCCATAGCTGTGAAAGAAGCAAAAAGAACCAAAAGGGTAAGGTGTTTTAATTTCATGCTTAAAATTTTAATGGTACAAAGATACTTCTTGCTTTTGTAAGCACTATTCTTTTGTATTAACGGATATCTAATATTAATTTTCCCAGCCTCCAGACCAACGACCAAGGCCAGTACGGCGTAAAGTAGGTCTTCCTTTGTTAAGGATATTACTAATGTATCCTACTATTGCTAGGGTTAAAATAAGAATAAAAAATAGGAGTATAATAATCCCGAAAAGTGATATTCGGTTTCCATAGAAAAGCGCGTAAATCAGTAATGCATCAAAAGCAATCATTAAAAAAGGAATAAGAAAATTGAATCCTACTTTAGAAAGTAGCTCCTTTAGCACTCCAACGTCTTTACCCAACACCAAATGTATTTGTGCATAAAAGAGAACAGAGAAAATTAAAACAAAAATAAAGCTTCCAACTAAAGTGATAACCAAGGTAAATCCCATAGTGATGACCATATCGGTTTCTTCATTGTAATTAATGGTATACGTGTCACCTACAGAAATTTCAGATTCGGAATGGTTTAGTTTACGTTTTATTCGCTCCCCATTTTCGGTTGTAAATTCAACTATGGGCGCATAGCGCCTTTCATTATCACCATTGGTATGGCTATACTCGGTGCCAATTACTAGGGCTTTGTAGGTTGTGCCACTTGTGAGGACCACATAGGTGTTGGCCACGGATTGTGAAAATATACTCCAAGAGGTTAAGAATAATAGGTTAATACTGATAAGTACCAAACCTATAAAGCCATAACCTATGCAACCTGTTTTTGTTTTAAGTTTTTTTATGAGAATATGGGTGATGCCAATACTTAGTAGAATGAAGAAAAGAATAAATAAAGTTGCATACTTTTAAAATAGTAACGGTTAAAGTATGAAAATATAGCGTAAAAGTATTTAGATAAATGAATTTAGGCTTTAAAAACGGTGTTTGTTATGGAGTATGCTTTATAAGTTTTCTTCTGTAAGCAGTTAATAGTTTGGATTTGCTTACAAATCCAATATATGTACCGTCTTTTACTACGGGTAGGTTCCAAGCGCCGCTTTCTTGAAACTTCTGCATAACCACCTTCATGTTATCTTTATCTTGAAAAATGTACTCAGGTGGGGCATGCATCATATCTTTAACAAAGGTGCAATGGTACAATTCATTATTAAACATAATTTCTCTTATGTCGTCTAGAAGAACAATACCAACCATTTTACTGTCCTTGTCTACCACTGGGAAAATATTTCGGGTAGACTTTGCTACCGACTTATGAAGCATTTCTCCCAAAGTCATTTCTGGATAAACCGTTTTAAAATTCTTTTCTATCACCTCATCTAATTGCAATAAAGTAAGTACCGTTTGGTCTTTGTTATGCGTTAATAAAGCACCTTTTTCTGCTAATTCTTTGGTATAGATATTATGGTCCATTACATTTTTAGTGACCAAGTAAGAGATAGACGCAGTAATCATTAAGGGTACAAATAACTGATAGCCTCCCGTAATCTCTGCAATTAAAAAAATGGCCGTTAAAGGAGCATGAATCACCCCTGCAATAAGACCTGCCATACCAATAAGCGTAAAATTGCTTTCGGATACCGTAAATCCTAACCCCAATTGATTTATCAATTTGGCAAATACGTTGCCCAAGGCGCTACCCATAACCATGGTTGGGATAAATATCCCGCCAGCACCACCTGCCGCCATAGTGGTGGTCATAGCTATGGCCTTAAAAATAGTGATACCAAAAAGCAGTAAAATAACTACCCAAATATTAGAAGTATACGCATCAAACGGTGTTTTGCCAAGCGCTTTTAAATCGTCTCCATGCAATAGATTATTTATAAAACCAAAACCTTCTCCATATAATGGTGGAATAAAATAAAGCATAATACCTATGGCAAGGCCACCTACGAGTAATTTGTATTTGGGGCTACGCAGTTTTTTAAAAAGATTGTGAATCCAAAAGAACATTTTAGTAAAGTAGATAGAGGCAACGGCAGTACCTGCGCCTAAAAGAATGTAAAAAAAGGTGTCTTCTAGTTCAAAATTTTCGGTAAGAGTGTAGTTGAATAATACTTCATTCCCCAAAAAAAAGTAAGAAGTGAGTACCCCAGAAATAGATGCTAATAAAAGGGGCAGTACCGATAACATAGTTAAATCTAGACTAAAGACTTCTACCGCAAATATGATGGCTGCAATAGGGGATTGAAAAATGGAAGCAATAGCACCAGCAGATGCGCACGCTATTAATAAGGTTCTTGTTTTGGCATCTATATGTAGAAACTTACTTAGATTAGAACTTAATGCAGAGCTAGACTCAACTGCAGGTCCCAATAAACCTACAGACCCTCCAAAACCCACGGTTAATGGCGCAGCTATCAATGGGTTGTAAATCTTTTTTAAGGATAGTAATCCATTTTTTTTTGAAAGGGCAAATAGAATAGAAGAAACAGCATTGCCTAGCGGATGCTTGTTTACAAACTTGGTATATAAGTACACCAAAGTAAGGCCCACAATAGGCAAAATAAAATACAGTTGATTCTCAGAAAATACGATGCCTTCTTCTAAAAGCGCCTCTATAAAGTAGGTAATGTTCTTAAGTGTAACTGCAGTTAAACCCGCTAACAAACCCACCACAATACTCACCAACTGCACAAATGTCTTGTTATTGATGTTCTTGTAGCGCCATTTCAAGAATTTTTTGAAATAGACTTTGCTATCCCTCATACACTATCCGATTCTTAATAAAAGTATTAAAAATCTCGGCCTAAATGTAATAACAACTACAAATCTAGCTTTATGTTCAGCTCGCTTAGTTGTTCATTATCAATAGTAGCAGGGGCATCTATCATAACATCTCTACCACTATTATTTTTAGGAAAAGCAATAAAATCTCTAATAGTTTCTTTACCTCCTAAGATGGCAACCAATCTGTCTAAACCAAAAGCGATACCACCATGCGGAGGTGCACCATATTGGAAAGCATCCATTAAAAAGCCAAATTGTTCCTTAGCTTCTTCTGGAGTAAAACCAAGATGCTTAAACATAATGGCTTGAGTTTCCTTATCGTGAATACGTATAGAGCCACCACCAATTTCGTTACCGTTCAGTACCAGGTCATACGCATTAGCTTTTACGGCACCTGGCTGTTCATCTAGCAATTCAATTTGTCCAGGTTTAGGAGATGTAAATGGATGGTGCATGGCGTGGTAGGTATTGGTTTCTTCATCCAATTCTAACAGCGGAAAATCTATAACCCACAGCGGAGCAAATTCATCGGCTTTACGAAGTCCTAGACGTTCTGCCATTTCCATACGCAAAGCACTTAGTTGCGCTCTTGTTTTATTTGTTTCTCCAGAAAGCACGCAAATTAAGTCGCCTTTTTGTGCTCCGGTAGCTGTTGCCCATTTAGCTAAATCTTCTTGGTCATAAAACTTATCTACGGAAGATTTGTAAGTGCCATCTTTATTGCATTTAACATAGACCATGCCTTTTGCACCTACTTGTGGGCGCTTAACCCAATCTATAAGTTTGTCTATTTCTTTGCGTGTATAGTTAGCAGCACCTGGTACCGCAATACCTACTACCAATTCTGCGCTATTAAATACGCCAAAATCTTTATGCTGTGCTACGGTATTTAGCTCGCCAAATTCCATTCCAAAACGGATGTCTGGTTTGTCATTACCGTATTTGGCCATAGCCTCATCATAAGTAATGCGCGGAAATTCTGCTACATCAACACCATTAATTTCTTTAAGCAAATGTCTTGTAAGGCCTTCAAAAATGTTTAAAATATCTTCTTGTTCCACAAAAGCCATTTCACAATCTATCTGTGTAAACTCAGGTTGCCTGTCTGCTCTAAGATCTTCATCTCTAAAACACTTAACAATCTGAAAATACTTATCCATTCCGCCTACCATAAGCAATTGCTTAAAGGTTTGTGGCGATTGTGGTAAAGCATAAAATTGCCCCTCATTCATACGGCTCGGTACTAGAAAATCTCTTGCGCCTTCTGGTGTAGATTTAATCAAATAAGGTGTTTCTACCTCTATAAAATTTTGGTCCGATAAATATTTACGAACCTCCATAGCCACTTTGTGTCTAAAGATGAGGTTGTTTTTAATTGGATTTCTACGAATATCTAGGTAACGATACTTCATACGGATGTCTTCTCCGCCATCTGTTTCATCTTCAATGGTAAACGGTGGTAGCTTGGCGTTATTTAAAACGGTGAGTTCGCTCACCAATACCTCTATAGTGCCTGTGGCTATATTGTCGTTCTTAGACGCTCTTTCTATAACAGAGCCTTTTACCTGTATTACGGTTTCACGGCTAATTGTTCTAGCTAAAGCCAATAGTTCTGGCGTGGAGCGTTCTTCATCAAAAACCAATTGGGTTAATCCATAGCGGTCTCTTAGGTCTATCCAAACCACAAAACCTTTGTCTCTAGACTTTGCGGCCCAACCGCTAAGACTTACTTCTGTTCCAATATGAGATGCGCGCAATTCGCCGCAAGTATGGCTCCTATACATAATAAAGAAATTTGCTGGGCAAAGGTAAGGTCTAGGACTACGCAGATGCAAGTATTTTTATAGATATGATGCTAACCATTCATCTACACTTTTAAGCGATTAATCCATTTAATGAGGTTTAATAGGGTTAAAAAGAAAAATATAAAACACTAAAAAACAGACGAATAGAGATCAAATGTTAACTAAAGGTTATGTAAAAGTAAATCAAACATGTATTTAATGTAAAATATTTACTATCTTTGTAACGTTAGTGTAAAGGAATATAAGAACTTTAAACCCCATACAATGAAGAAAATTACAATTATATTGGCAGTGATGATGATTTCGGCGGTGACTTTTGCACAAGAAACTAAACCGAAGTTTGAAAAAGAGGGTAAAATGGTAAAAGCAACCTATTTTCATGATAATGGAGAAGTTGCACAATCTGGTTACCTTAAAGACGGTAAACTACATGGACAATGGTTTATGTATGATGTAGATGGCAAAAAACTGGCTACCGGAAAATATAACGAAGGCGTTAAAGAAGGTAAATGGTTGTTCTGGAAAGGAGAAATGTTGAAGGAAGTTGATTTTGTGGACAACCGTATTACCAACGTAAAAAATTGGAACCAATCTGAAGTGGTTTCGATACACTAATAATTAGGGTAAGTGTTAAAAACCCCGACCATTTGGTCGGGGTTTTTTTATTTATGCTAATTCTGTTTTACTAGAACTTCTTTGTTTATAATCGCCGCGAATCCTAATCTTAATACGGTACACAATATTAAATAGTACCGGCACTATAATCAATGTTAAAAAAGTAGCTACAATTAAACCAAAGATTACGGTCCAAGCTAGTGGTCCCCAGAAAATTACGTTGTCTCCACCCATATATATTTGTGGGTCGAACTCAGAGAATAGGGTGACAAAGTTGATATTTAAACCGATAGC
Source organism: Flavobacterium sp. ASW18X (assembly GCF_005144745.1). GTDB lineage: Bacteria > Bacteroidota > Bacteroidia > Flavobacteriales > Flavobacteriaceae > Croceivirga. The sequence goes on from NZ_SWKK01000001.1 coordinate 82,315, forward strand.
TAATGGTATTAAACCTAAAACGGTAGTAATTGCCGTTAATATTACAGGTCTTAATCTTGCTTTTCCACCTTTAACCATGGCTTCAGTGGCTTGATCTATAGTCAATAATTCATCATCACTAATCTGTAAGTCAACCTTTTTTCTATCTAATAAAATCTGGGTATAATCTAAAAGTACAACCCCATTATTTACAACAATACCTGCTAAGGAAATAATCCCCATCATGGTCATCATAATAACAAAAGGCCAGCCTGTAATAATTAAACCACCAAATACACCTATAAAACTCAAAAATATGGCCATCATAATAATGGCAGGTTTAGAAATGCCACCAAATTGAAAAATTAGAATTAACATAATCAACCCTAAACCACCAAAGAAAGCTCCCATCAAAAACTGCATTTGTTTATTTTGCTCCTCTAACTGCCCAGTGTAATCTATTTTAACTCCGTCTGGTAACCCTTTAAATTCGGTCATTTCTTTCTGAATTTCAGCTACAATAGCTCCAGCATCCGTAAATCCAGGTTTTAAAGCAGAATATACGGTTACCACACGTTTGGTGTCTACGTGTTTAATTGCGCTAAAGCTAGAATTGTTGCGTTTGTTAGCTACCGCAGAAACGGGAACTTCCATAATTCTACCATTAGAAGGGTCTCTAAAAATGATGTTTTGATTAAAAAGGGCGCTAGTGTTGTAGCGTAAATCCTCATTAAAGCGTACGTAAATATCATAATCATCTCCATCTTTCTTAAAAACTCCAGCCTTTTCACCAAAAATGGAACGTCTTAACTGTTGGCCAACTTGCCCTACAGCTACGCCTAACTCACCCGCTTTTTCTCGATTCACAACTACCTGCATGCCAGGTTTGCTTTTATTCACATCCACTTTTAATTCCTCTATCCCAGCAATATTTTTGCTATTGATAAAGTTACGCATACGTTCTGCGGTGTTGATTAGAGTATCGTAGTTTATACCTGCAATTTCTATGTTGATAGGATAACCAGCAGGTGGTCCCACAGCATCTTTTTCTACAGAAATAGTTACACCTGGATAAACACCTGTTAGCGTATCTTGAATTTTAAGACGAAGCTTTTCTGTATCTAAGCCATTTCTATACTTAAACTCACGCATGGAAAGGGTTATTTTTCCCCTATGTGGCATTTCTGCCGCAGAACCCCCTTCTGTAAACGGATTTTCTGCTCCCTTACCTACTTGAGATACACTAGATTCTACCAAATAATTAAAATCACCCTTGTTATACTTTGGTCTGCCAACCACACCATACACTCGTTCTTCTATTTGCTTAGTAATGGTGTTGGTCTTCTCTATATCTGTACCTTGCGGGTATTCTATATAGACGTAAATTTCGTTTGGTGTATTGTCAGGGAAAAATTCCACTTTAGTACGTTGACTACCAAGAGACATTCCAAAGAACACAAAAGCTAAAACCAACAGTAATGCGGTAAAGCCAAAGTACCAATACACATTTTTGCCTCTTAAAGCACGTATTAACTGCTTTTCATAAAAATTCTCAAAACGTACCAAAGTCTTAGTTTGAAAACGAACCGCCCATTTCTTTAAAAAGTATTTATAAATCCAAAGTAGACCAGCAACCACAATCATTAAAGAACCCAAACCTCTTACCGCTCCCCCTACAAAAAAGATGAATAAGCCAAAACCAACTAAAATCAAGGTGCTTCTAATTAATTGTTTCTTGGTAAGGACACGTTCACCAACATCCATAAACTGAGAAACGAGCATGGAGTTCATAAAAATGGCTACAAAGAGTGATGAGCCTAAGACAATAGAAAGGGTAATTGGGAAATATTTCATAAACTGCCCCATAATACCGGGCCAAAACGCTAAAGGAACAAAAGCAGCCACTGTTGTTAAGGTTGATATGATAATGGGTATGGCAATTTCTCCAATCCCTTTTTTAGCAGCCTCTTTTCTAGAAAGGCCTTCTTGGTCCATAAGGCGGTACACATTTTCTACCACCACAACACCATTATCTACCAACATTCCTAGTCCCATGACTAAGCCGAAGAGAATCATGGTGTTAAGCGTGTAGCCCATCAGGTTTATAATCATGAAGCTCATGAACATAGACATGGGGATAGCAAAACCTACAAACAAGGCATTACGGAATCCTAAGAAAAACATTAAAACGGTAACCACTAGAATAATACCAAAAATGATATTGTTGACCAAATCATCTACTTGGTTTAAAGTTTTGCTAGAGGAGTCGTTAGCTATGTTAACATCTAAATCTTTAGGGAATACATTTTCTTTGGTGTCCTTAACAATAGCTCTTATTAAATCTGCAGCTTCAATGGTGTTTTTTCCAGAGCGTTTTTTAATATCTAGCATTACCACGGGAGCACCATAATCTCTGGCGTAGGTGGTTTTATCTTCTTCATGAAAACTAACCTTTGCAATGTCTCTAAGATATACCGCTCCGTTTTCTGATTTTACTACAAAATTGTCTAGCTCCTTTGGGTTCTGTACTTCGCCCAGAATACGAATAGTTCTGCGCTGCCCAGACGTAATTAAATTACCCGCACTCATGGTTACATTTCCGTTGGCGATGGCTTGTATAACGTTGTCAAAATTTACCCGAGCAGCCATCATTTTGTATACATCTACGGCAACTTCTACCTCTTTTTCTTGAGCCCCACGAATGTCTACACCTTTAATTTGCGGCAAATCTTCTATTTCGTCTTGTAAATATTCAGCAAAATCTTTTAAGCGTTCCACAGGGTAATCTCCTGTAATATTCACATTCATTATAGGAAAAGATTCTGCGATATTCAGGTCAAAAACATTGGGTTCCACCTTTGCATTGTTAAACACAGGCCAATCTTCCCCAGCTTTTTCACTGTCAACTTCGTCTTTTACTTTTTGTTTTGCATTTTCTACTGTAATGCCTTCATCAAACTCCACCACAATCATAGAATAATCTTCTTGCGATGTAGAGGTAATGTCTGTAACGTTGCTGATATTTTTTAAAACATCTTCTAATGGGTCTGTGACCAAGCGTTCCATATCTTCTGCGGTATTGCCCGGATATATGGTGCTGATGTAAATTTTGGTTTCTGATACCTCTGGAAAATCTTCTCTAGGCATGGCAAAATAGGCAGATAGACCAAAAATGAAGAAAAGGGCTATCATTACATATACCACCGAAGGATTTTCAATGGCCCAGGAAGATGGGCCAAACAGCTTGTTGGCGTTCTTTTGTGCTTTTTCCATGCCTTATTTTTTAGCTACTTCGGTTGTATTTTTAACTCGGATTTCTTGATTATCTCTAACACTTCTTGCGCCTTCAGAAATGATTTGGTCACCTTTACTTAGACCAGAAAGTACTTCTATATAATCGCCTTGAGTTTTACCTGTTTCTATCACCTTTCTATGGGCTAAATAAGTGTCTCCGTTTGCGCTTTTACTCGCCAAATACACGTATTGGTCTCCATCTGCATTTTCAGAAACAATAGACTGAGGGATTAGGAGGGCCTCTGAATTAGTATAGTCGTTAATTTTTACTTGTGCCGTTAGGTTGGGCTTTATGTTCCCATCTTTATTTGGGACAGGGATTTCTACGCTGAAGGCGCGGTTCCCTGGGTTAATAAAATTACCTGTTTGGCGCACTTTAGAGTTTATGCTACTCCCCAATACAGGAATATAAACTTCTACACTTTTGCCTGGTGTTACATTAGGTAGATGACTTTCTGGAACTTCTACCGTTACATACATTTGGTTAAGGTTAACTATTCTAAAAACCTCTGCGCCAGGTCCTGGTGCTACAACAGTACCTTGGTCTTTTATAATAGCATCTATAATACCACTGAATGGGGCTCTAATACTAGATTTACCTAATTGGCTCTCCATTTGTTTAACAGCGCTTGTTTGTGCTTCGTACTGAGTTTTAGCTTGTAGGTATTGTATTTCTGAACCTATGTTTTGCTCCCAAAGTCTTTTTTGACGTTCAAAAGTGGTTTTTGCTAGTGCAACTTGGGTACGCATTTGCTCTAGTTGACTAGACATGCCTCCGTCATCTATTGATGCTAAAAGTTGCCCTTTGGTTACTTTTTGGCCCTCTTTTACATAGATTTTGTACAACGTGCCCGCCATTTCTGGGTAGATTAACACATTTTGGTCTGTCATGATATCGCCTTGCAACTCCAAATAATGGTTAAATTCTTGCGGTGCAATTGTAAGTGTGCTAACCAAAGGAAATTTACGATCTGGGTCTTTAGAAACTATGGCAGAATCCAAGGCTTTAATTTGGCTTTCCAATGCTTTTAATTCTTTGTCTAGTTCTTCTCTTTTTTTGTTCATTGCAGAAACGTCGTTGCCAGAAACCAAACTTTCTACAGAGGCTGTTTTGCTATCAGAACCACAGGAAACGGCTAAGATGGCAAGTGTTAGTATCGTTATTGTTTTTTTCATTTTGATTGATTTTTTTAGTTGTTATTCAAAACCGTCTCCAATTCGGTTTTCTGGTTAATGACATCTACCATGGATTGCAGATACTCTTGTTGTGAACTGTATAGCTGTGTTTGTGCTTCTCTAAGTTCAAAGCTGGTTGCAATTCCTTCATCATATTTAATTTGATTTTTCCTTTCTATACGTTCTGCAAGCGCTAAATTGTCTTTGGAAGTTTGGTACTCATCAATGGCCAGGGTGTAGTTGCTTTTAGCGCGTTCCCATTGCAGTTGAAGCATTTGTTCTGTCTCTTGCATTTGTGTTTTAGCTTTATCTAGCGCTATTCTTGCGCGTTGAGTGCTGGCAGAGCGTTTAAAGGAACTAAAAATTGGGATGTTCATTTCTATTCCTAAAACAGAACTATCGAACCACTCTTGGTCTCCGTTAAAGAAGGTAAACTCATTGCTAAAAGCAGAAGTTCCATAATTTACAAAACCACTAAGAGTAGGTAAAGCTTTACTTTTGGCTAATTTGAGCTCTAATTGGCGTTGCTCATTTAAATTAGTCATCAGCTTGTAATCTACATTGTTGCTAAGACTAAACGGTGTTTCTAGTAGTTTAAAATCTATCTGTTCTTCTGTTAATTCATCCAAATTTTCTTCAAGAATAGTTGGCGTTTCAATCGGTAGTCCAATGATTAGATTAAACATCTGTAGGGTTATTTCCTTTAGACGGATGGCGTTTTTAAGCTGACTGTTAATAGAGGCTAGAGTAATTTTTAGTTGATCCAGATTTTCTTCTTCCGTTAATCCGTTTTCTAAAATTTTCTCTGTCTCATAAACATTTTTTTCTAAGTTACTTTTGTTCTTTTCTAGAATAGCCACACTTTCTTGAGCCAATAAAACATTGCCATAGGCTTCTACTACCGACTTTTTCACCTCCAAATCGGACTTTTCTTTGGTGTTTTGAGTGTAGTCTACAAAGGTTTTTGCCGCTTGTACTCCCACAATATAGCTGCCATCAAAAATAAGCTGGGTAAGCGTAGCAGTAGCAGACGCACTTTGCTTAGTGCTAAAAACAACCTCTTCAAAAGTGCCTGGCTCTCCGCCAAAAAACTCCGCAGGTATTACAGAAACTGGTTGTTTTAATTGATTTTGATAAGACACATTACCATTTATCTGGGGTAGTCCGGTAGCAATGGTTTCCCATTTTTGTTTTTGAGCATCTACCATATCCCGATTAGAATTAATAGCCGTGTAATTGTTTTCTAATGCATATGCTACGGCCTCTTGTAGCGTAAAGCTTGTTGGCACCTCTTCTTGTGCTAGTGTTACCCAAGAAAAGAGTAGAATTGGTATGTAAAAGATTTTTTGCATTTATTGTTGATTTGAGTTGATGATTTCATTTAAAATTTTACGGCCTTCTGGCGTCACAATTCCTCTTAAGTGGTACTCTAGATAGTCGTCCATAAGGTTGGCCATGGTAAAGTGTGTAGACGGAAAATAAGATTCGTCTTTTAAGTTAGAGACACCTACAAAGTAAATGCGAGAAATAAAATCGGGGTTAAGGTTTTTTCTATAGATACCCTCTTTAATTCCTGTCTCTATATTTTCTTTAATGCAACCTTGGGTTATTTCAAACTGTTTTCGCTTTATATTTTCAAACAGCTTAGGATAGTATTTTTGCAGTTGATAAATAGGCGATGATTTTTCATTTTTTAATCGCAATAGCAACAGTTGTTTAATTTCATACAATTCTTGGATAGGATTTTTTTTTAGACTTACGATGTAATCAATCCCTTCCGTAATTTCTTGGAACATTTTAGACGTTACCTCCTCTACTAGCATGGTCTTGTTTTTAAAGTGCGAGTAGATGGTTTTTTTAGAAATCCCCATTTCTTGGGCCAAATCGTCCATGGTAACACTTTTAAAACCAAGGGTTAAAAAAAGGTCCGTTGCTCTATTTAAAATTTTTTCTTTCATATTTAGGCGGCAAAATTAATACGGAAACTTTAAAAACAAAAAAAGTTTCCGTCGTTTTTACCTTTTTTTAACTTAGAATTTAGGATTTCGTATTTTCTGGGTCTATCGAAATGCTTTTCGGTAAAGAATTGTAATGTTTTTCTTTTGATTTAGGAATGTTGTAAAAGCCTAAAAATCTAAAAATCTTGGGTTTAGGATTGTTTTTGTTCATTTTCATGATGTCGTTTTTTGTGATTTTCTATATATCGCTTAAAGGCGGCCTCGCCCTCTACAGTCCAAAATTCGTCGTACAATTTCCAATCAGAGAAATCATTACGCATATCGCACTTCATCTTCCATTTCTTCTTGTTTTTCTTTCCTTTTTTAGGTTTACAAGCCCCTTCACCGCCAAAACCGAAAATTATTTTGGCTAAGACAAAGAGACCAAGTGCTTGCCAATAGGTAAGGGTAGACCAGCCCCATAGTTCTGGAGTAAGCCAGTTCCATAAACGCATGAGCACATAAATGGCCAAGCCAAAAACTATAGCGCCAAAAACTATAGCGGCAATCACTTTAAACACTTTTTTTGCGTAGTGCTCGGCAGACTTTTCTAACTGTTTTTCTTTGTAATTATTCATAGGTTTTACTTTATTTTTTGTTCAACTGTTTGTGTAAATGAGAAAGTGCGCGGTGTCTTCTAGACATTAGGGTTCCTTGTGCAATCCCTGTCTGTGTTGCAATCTCCCGGTAAGAGTATCCTTCAAAATCTACCGCAATAATAATGTCTCTGTAAACAGGCTTAAGTTGTACTAAGGCATCTTTAAGGGTCTGTTCCAATTCTGGTCGCTGACTTTCTGGTTCATCGCTATAAAAAAGAGCGCTAAATTCTTCCCATAATTCTGCTACACGGTCTTCATCGTATTGTTTTTCTTTACGAGTACGTAATACATCTATTATCTTATTACGGATGGCATTGTACACATAAGCGGCAATATTATTTATAGGGACCGCATCTTCTGCTCTAGAAAGTACTTTTAAGGCCACCTCTTGCAGAATATCTTCTGCGTTGCTATCTGCAGTATCGTCTATTTTAGAGCGTACATACCCTTTAAGGGAATGGTACTCCTCTTTAAAAAATTGACTTAGGTTATTGTTAGTAGTGGTTTTCACAAGCTGGTTTACAGTGCTTTCTATTTATAAAGACGAAAGATTTTATTTCTATTGCATCTTTTTTTGATATATCTGACGAGTACAATCCGTTTTTGTTAATCTTTTTGGATGTATTTTTGAGCAAAATCCCATTTTATGCACAGCTTGGATGCCTACAGGGCAGCATTCTTATCGTATTTAGAAGAACATGAAATTACCAAAGAACCCAAACAGTTATATGAGCCCGTTAACTACATCTTACAATTGGGAGGTAAGCGAATGCGTCCAATCCTGGCACTTATGGGGTGCGAGTTATTTGGGGTAGATTTTAATAAAGCATTACCCGCAGCAATGGCCGTAGAGGTTTTTCATAACTTTTCTCTGGTACATGATGATATTATGGACGATGCTCCGCTGCGAAGAGGAAAAACCACAGTACACGAAAAATGGGATGTCAATACCGGAATTCTTTCTGGTGATGCTATGCTTATTAATGCGTACCAACACTTGGCACAGTATGATGGAGATACCTTAAAAAAACTATTGGTATTATTTAACACCACAGCTTTAGAAGTATGTGAAGGTCAACAATACGACGTGGATTTTGAAGTTAGAGACGATGTTACTTTACAGGAGTACTTGCAAATGATTGCCTATAAAACATCCGTTTTGGTAGCAGCAGCATTACAGATGGGTGCCATTGTGGCCGAAGCTACTATGGAAGACCAAGAAGCTATTTATGCTTTTGGTAAAAATTTAGGAATCGCTTTTCAACTGCAAGATGATTATTTAGATGCTTTCGGTGACCCAGAAACATTTGGAAAACAAGTTGGTGGGGATATTATAGAAAATAAAAAGACCTTCTTGTATATCACTGCTATGCAAAAAGCAAAGGAAGCAGACCAAACTACTTTACAGCATCTCTTTAGTATACAACCAGCAGATCCTACTAGTAAAATAACGGCAGTTAAACAAATATTTGAGCACAGTGGTGCCGTTGCAGCCATTTTAGAAGAGGTGGAAAAATATACCCAATTGGCCTTTAACCAGCTTAAAGCTCTAAATGTGCCTGAAAATAGAAAAGATGCATTGCTTGCCTTTGGTAAAAGTTTGATGACTAGAAAGGTGTAGATTACCTTGTTCTGTTTGGTTTATTATTTAGATTAAAATCCTGATTTTACCCTTTTTAGTAAGGCTTGTATAAAAGGTTTTTTGGGGCATGCCCAAATAAGTTGCAGGTCTTCCCAAAGGTTAGTTTCCTCGTCTAAAAATTTCAAGATTAGTTTTGCTGGTCTTTTTTGAAACATTTGACTAAAGATGGGGCTGCCTAGGTTATTTTTTTGGTCTAAAATATCTAACAACAACACATCATAAAACCAGAATTTTTTATGGGGTTTTAAGTGATGTAAAGGTTTTTCGGACTTTAGTAAGTTTACCAACTTAGTAACTTGTTTTTTACTGTTGTAAAAGGTATAACCGGTACTGGGTTTGGCCCATCCGCCAGCAATTCCGATTTTTAGGTAACGCCCAGTATTTTCTTTATGGAACGGGTGGCATGTCATAGGTATATTGCCTTTTTCTTTGGCAATAACCTTATAATAAGTAACACCCAATTTAGAAAGGTAATTTGTTATTGCTGATTCGTATTCGTCTGTAGCTAAGGGAGTAGCAGAGAATAGGGTATACTCCACTAAAGCTTCGTTTTCTGCAAACGGAAGCACATACATAAACCTAGTATTCTCTTTTTGAGGTACGCTAAAATCCATAAAGGTAGCTGTATCTGAGCCAAACACAGCTTGGTCTGTCTTAATATGCCAACCTATAAAGTGTTGTTGTAAGACAGGGAATTTACTTCGCGAAAGCAAATCCTTATAGTTAAATCTACTATCAAAAATTTTGTCCGCTCTAATGGTTTGGGTTTGGTTGGCTAGTTTAATTTGATTGTCTACAATTGCTGTGACAGTACCCTGCAGAAACTCTATATTTTCTTTTGCCTTGAGCTTGGGAATTAATTTATTGTAAAAATCAATACCCCTAATCATTTTGTAGTAGTATGGGCTAATATTTTCTTTAGTATTGAACGTAGTATTCTTAAAGCGAATATTTGACCATTTTTTATACGTGTAAGCATCTAAATCACTCTGGTCTTTTTCCCAAAAGCACCAGGTTCTATCGTTTTCTGTTTTGGCACTTTTATCGATAACAAGAATGGAGCTAGCATTAAAAAATGAATCTTCGGCTAATGCTTTTAGCAAAAGAAGACCAGCAGCTCCTGCGCCAACAATTACGTAGTTATAATGCATGTGCTAAAGGTACAAAAGCAACACCTACTTTTTAGAGCGGACCATGGACACCCAAATACCAATACCTAAGGCAATTGCAATTACGGTGAGGGAAATCCATTCTGGAATCTTAATCCAATTGGCTAGCATTAACTTAAAAGCTACAAAAATAAGGATAGCAAATACGCTATATTTTAAATAATGGAAACGCTCTAGCATGTTCGCTAAGAAAAAGTATAGCGACCGTAGGCCCATAATAGCAAAAATGTTAGAGCTAAAAATTAGGTATGGGTCTGTGGTTATGGCTAAAATAGCTGGGATGCTATCTAGAGCAAAAAGTAAATCTGTGAATTCTATGGTGATTAAAGCTCCAAATAGCGCGGTAAATACTTTTTTGCCATTTATGGTAGTACGAAATTTATCACCATCTAATTGGTCAGAAATATTAAAGAATTTGGCTATGCCTTTGTTTTTTTGGCTTGGTTCATCTTCCTTATCATTTTTCTTAAACATGGTAATAGCTGTGTACAACAAAAACAAACCAAAAATAATGGTGATGTTATGGAACTTATGAATAAGTAACAAGCCAAAACCAATAAGAAGCGCCCTGAAAATAATAGCGCCTAAAATTCCTAAGAACAAGAGTTTGTGTTGGTATTTTAAAGGAATGTTATAACCAGTAAATATGATGGCAATTACAAATAAGTTGTCTACACTTAAAGACAGTTCTATTAAGTAGCCAGAAATATATTTGAAAACAGCCTCTGTAGCGGGTATTTCTGTAGGATTGGCGACCATACCATTTGTATAAAAATAGTAGACAGCGCCAGTAAAAAGTAAGGCATTGGTAACAAAGAAAACAGTCTCCCAAAGTGCTTTTTTATTGGTAACAACTTCATTCTTTTTATGCAAGACAAAAAAGTCTATAAACAGTAATAATAGCACATGACCAATAAGAATAATCCAAGGCAGATTGCTTTCCATAGCGCATAATATATTTGCTCAAATGTACTGGGTTTGCGCCAAAAGGATTAACTCTTTTACACTTTTATTTTAGTGAAATTGAAGGCAAGCATAGTGGCCTTTTTTACTGCAATTCAGGGTCTATCTATTATTGTTAGGCTTATTTAATTTAGAATAGATAGTAATTTTTGGGGAGATAGATATTCAAAATATCGTTGTGTAATATTAAAATCTTTATCTAAAATAATCGTGGCAGGCAAGGAAAAAGGCGTCTCAGGTCTCGACGCTAATACTAAGGCAAGTTCATGTGTGGGGTTTCTATGCGTTTCCAATTGTTTATTGGTAAATAGTTCTCCTCTGAATGCTATTGCTTCCTTACTTTCTGCATTCATCTTTACGGCATAAAAGTCACTATTAAGTTTAGCGATAACCTCTTTGTCTTTAAATGCTGCGGCATCCATTTTTTTACAGTACGCACACCAATCAGCGTAGAAGTTGATAAATACTTTTTTTTGTTTTACTGCCAAAGAATCTTCTAACTGCTCAAAACTTAGCCAGTTTATGGTGGATTTTTGTGCGTTTACAGTGGAGTTAACAAGTGCTACTAATGCCAAAATTAGTAACGTTTTAAAGGGTTTAATTGTAGGTGTTGATGCCATTATTAATGTAGTTTGCCAATTTTAAGGCCAAAGAATAGGGCTCTTGGCGCATCTGGTCCATAGATGTAATCAGAATCACGAGTTGCACCACTGTCAAAATCATTTTGGTAGCTGTTAAAAATGTTGGTTACACCACCAGAAATGGTAATCATAAAAGATTCACTAAAATCAAAATGCGTTTCTAATTTTAGGTTCATATCAAAAAAATCACCAGATTCCCTAAGTTGTAAAAAGCCAGTATCGCTAATTACTCTAGGGACGGTCATATTACCTGTATACGTACTGGTAACATCAACATTAAAATGTTTGTTAGGTAGCCAAGTTCCATTTATGTAACCGTAAAAATTAGGAACACGTACAAACTCGTTTACAGTAATATTAGTTTCACCAGGGATGCCATCAGTTTCAAACAACAATTGTGTTTCATCGTATTTTGTACGCTGTAACGTTCCCCCTGCCTGAAATTGCCATTTAGGATTGGGAGAAACTCCTATTTCAAAATTAGAACCGTAAACTGTTGCACCTTTCCCATTTCTTACTTCTTCTAAGATAGAGCCGTTTTCTAAAACTGCACCAGTACTAACCAAAGTAAATGGGTCTTGTATATTGGTGTAAAATCCTTCTAATAAAACGTCTAACTGTACTAATTTTTTTGTTTTAGCATAGTTTAAGGATGCTGTTAAAGCGTTAGAGAATTCAGTCTTTAAATTTTCTGATAGTATTACAAACTGTTGTTCTCCGCCCACACTAGAAATGTGTAAATCTTCATTAAAAGCTTGTGGAGCGCGGAATCCACGAGCGTACCCTCCTCTAAACTTTAAATCATCTGTAATTAAATAAGATAACGTTAATCTAGGAGAAAATGCAGTTTGGTTAAGGTCTACTGTTCTAGCAATAGTGCCAATAGCATAATTGCCATCTACAGATACGTGGTCTAGACGGCCCCCTAATAGTGTGGTAAATCTCTGGGTAGGCTTCCATTCGTACTGAGCGTAGGTACCTAGACTGTTTACACTTTGGTCTATTAACCGATTGTAGCCTGCAATATTATCTTCGGTATTACTGTAAGTATATTCTACCCCGCCGGTAAGAACATCATTGTTTTTAAAAGCTTTAGTTAATTGCAAACCATTTACCCAAGCTAAATCTTTAGTGTCCCCAAATGCATTGTTAGCTGCGATACTATCGGCTCTAGTCCGCTCTCCTCCTAAACCACCATAATAACTATCTCTAGCAGTGTAAGAAGCAGAGGTATAAAGTTGACTGTTAAGTGTGCCATCCTTACTACGAATATCATAGTCCAATCCGCCAATAAAAGTATCGTGGTCTAACTGCTCGGTTATATCTGTAAATTGAGGCGCTAAGTCTAAACGGTCTCCACCTCTACGTTGTTCACGTATTGCATTTAAGTTTAAAGATAAACGGCTTTTGTCTGTAGGCTTAAAAAAAGCTTTAGCTCCTAAGGTATTATTGCGTAATTCTACTATTTCTGTGAAGCCATCTCCATTTGCATCATATGAGTCTCTGTTACGGTACATGCCAAAAAGCGTTATGCCACTTTTTAAATCATCCGCAACAATAGAACTATTGAAATTTACAACACGGTCTAAAGCTTCGCCATCTATAATAGCTAGGTTGCTGCCAACTTCCCATAAGTTTAATATAGGGTCCTTGGTAATTATATTCACGGTTCCTGCTATGGCATTAGAGCCAAAAAGTGCAGAGCCACCACTACGGATTACTTCTACGCGCTCAATACTATTTGTAGGTATCTGTTCTAAACCATAAACCCCCAATAGAGAGGAGAATATAGGTCTACTATTTAAAAGAATTTGTGTGTAAGCACCATCTAAACCATTTAGTCGTACTTGTGTAAACCCACAGTTTTGGCAGTTTGTTTCTACTCGTACGCCTGGCGCAAAATTTAAGCCCTCTGCAACGGATATAGATTGCGTTGCAGTGAGCAGTCTTGGTTTTAAAGAAGAAACAACAACAGGCGCACTTTTACGTTCCACTCGGTTTCTAGTAGCACTTATGACAACCTCATCCAAGCCTAAAACATCTTCAATCAAATTAAAGTCAAGTTGGTTGTTTTTGGTACTGCTGATATCAACCTTCTTTTCCAAACTTCTAAAACCCTGACTTTGTACAGTAATGGTAGTAATGCCTTGTGGCAGCTTCAAAGTATATGTTCCGTTTTCATCAGAAGTTGTGCCCAGCGTTGTTCCTTTTACAAAAATACTAGCAAACGCAACGGGTTTTTTTTGACTTGTAACAGTACCACTTACCAGTTGATCTTGAGCGGTTAAATAGGTAAATAGTAAACAAAAATGTACTATAAAAAAGGTTTTCATTAAAAAGAGGTCTCAAAATTAAATTGCAGTCTAAAACTGTTAAGTGGTAAAAAGATTAACGTAACATGAAATTTAGTTATCATGTAAATTAAATTTAGACAAAGCTAAAAATTGATTTTGATAAATAAAAATGTATTTTTGAAAAAAGCTTTTAAGAGCGTGACAAAATCTGAAGAGAATTACATTAAAGCAATTTATCATTTGGGTGGACATAGAAGTCAACTCATTACGACCAATGCCATTGCAGAAGAGATGGATACGAAACCCTCTTCTGTAACGGATATGGCTAAAAAATTAGCAGATAAAGGCCTGGTAGATTATATAAAATATAGGGGTATTTCTCTTACAGAGAAAGGAACAAAAACGGCTTTATCCATCATAAGAAAGCACCGACTTTGGGAGGTTTTTTTGGTAAAGAAATTAGATTTTTCTTGGGATGAGGTTCATGAAGTTGCGGAACAGTTAGAACATATTAAGAGCGAAAAACTAATAGATAAAATTGACGAACTATTAGATTTTCCAAAGTTTGACCCACATGGAGATCCTATACCTTCTAAAGAGGGTGAGTTTTTTGAGCGCGATAAACAATTACTAAGTGAGGTTAGTAAGGGTCAAAGGGGGATTTGTGTGGGAGTAAAAGATACTTCTTCTGCTTTTTTAAAGTTTTTAGATAAGAACAAAATAGCGTTAGGAAATCATATAGAAATTTTAGAAAAAGAAGATTTTGATAATTCACTTTTGGTTAAAATCGAAACAAAAGAAATTCATATTTCTAATATGATAGCTAGTAATTTATACATAAAAATAAACACTTAGATGGAACAGGTAATTGCTTATTTTGAAACCATAGATCCCATTTTGGCCGCTTTGTATGCAACTTTATTTACTTGGGGCCTAACTGCTGCTGGTGCAGGATTAGTTTTTTTATTTAAAAGTCCTAATAGAGCTTTAATGGATGGTATGTTAGGTTTTACTGGGGGGGTCATGGTGGCAGCAAGTTTTTGGAGTTTACTGGCGCCAGGCATAGAAATGAGTCCGGGGGAAGGTTTTGTTAAAGTGATTCCCGCCGCGGTAGGCTTTTTATTAGGTGCTGGTTTTATTTTTGGGTTAGATAAAATCTTACCCCATTTGCATATAAATTTTAAAGTAGATGAAGCCGAAGGTATTAAGACCCCTTGGCACCGAACTGTACTTTTAGTTTTAGCTATTACCCTGCATAATATACCAGAAGGTTTGGCTGTGGGTGTACTATTTGGAGGGGTAGCTTCTGGTTTTGAGGGTGCTACTATTGGTGGGGCGGTTGCTTTAGCTCTTGGTATTGGCTTGCAAAATTTTCCAGAAGGGTTTGCCGTGGCAGTACCAATGCGCAGACATGGCTTAAGCCGCAGAAAAAGCTTTATGTACGGGCAGGCTTCTGCTATTGTAGAACCTATCGCTGGGGTTTTAGGCGCTTGGGCGGTTTTGACTTTTGAGCCTATTTTACCTTATGCATTAGCATTTGCTGCAGGAGCCATGATTTTTGTGGTAGTAGAAGAAGTAATACCTGAAACTCAGCAAGATAAGTATACAGACATAGCAACGATGGGCTTTATAGGCGGATTTATCATCATGATGACCTTAGATGTAGGGCTAGGATAGGTGTAAAAACAATTTGTTTTATTGTTTTACACATTTATTTAGCTTCCTAGCCGTTGAGAATGTTTAGTTTTAAGGATATATCAATGCTTTTTTACGATATAACCACAGACCAAAAACTAAACCATGCAAGCAACAATACAGGTTAAGGATAAAAGTGAGCGTAATACACATTTAAAAATTGCACCGTTCGATGTACGTAAAAGATATACCAAACCCCATAGGCATAACAAATATCTAGAGCTGGTATACTTTTCGGATGCGCAAGGAGTGCACCATGTAGATTTTAAAGCATACCCAATTACATCTCCCGTAGTTTTTGTAATTACCCAAGACCAAGTGCATCATTGGGAAATCACTACGGAACCTAAAGGGTTTGTTCTAATTATTAAAGCTTCTTTTTTAGACTTTAGTACAGATCAAGAATTGGCTATTTTGTTGCGTAGTATTTTTGATAAGCCAATGATTAACTTATCCAGAGAAGAAAATATTGGTACGCTTTTTAGTTTATTGGAGAAAGAATATGCAAAAGGTGTAGCGGGGAATACTATGGTTTTTGAAGGTTTATTAAAGGCATTATTTGCAAGCATAAAAGAAGAAGCAGAAAAAGACGGCCAAAAGGTACACAGTAAAGGCGCACAATTGGTGGCCTTATTACAAGAGCGTTTAGTAAATAGTGTGGCCTATTACGCAGGAGTGTTACATACCTCTCCAGAGAATCTTAATGCCATCTGCAAAAAGGAATTTGATAAAACCGCATCTCTTGTTATTGCAGAGGCTATAATTAAAGAAGCAAAAAGAAGGCTATGCTATACAGACGCTTCGATTGCGCGGTTGGCTTATTCTTTTGAATTTAACGATGCTTCTAACTTTGTAAAATACTTTAAAAGGCATACAGGCTTAACCCCTTTACAATACCGTAAAACGGCAAGAATACCATAATTTATAGAATGCTACCATTTGTCTGTTATTATTAAGCGTAATTTTGACACTTTATAATTAATTGACCATGTTAAAACAGACCAAACTTCTACTATTTCTATACGTAATACTTTCTTATGGATATTTATCAGCTCAGGTTAAAGGTTACATAAAAGACGCACAAGACCAAAGTGCATTAGAATATGCCACTGTAGCCTTATACAGTGTAGATAGTACCTTGGTATCTGGAGTAGTTACGGATGAAAATGGCTATTTTTTTATAGAACATCCTAATGATGGTGATTATTATCTAGATGCTTCTTTTATTGGTTACCAAAGCAAAAAATTTTCACCAATACAGGTCAGGAGTGCTAGGGCTTTAGATGTAGGAACTATTTTCTTAAATTCTGGGCAAATGGCGCTGCAAGAGGTAGTAGTACAAACTGAACGAAATACGGTCAATAACCGTATTGATAAACAAGTTTTTGAGACTAAAAAATTTCGGAATGCTTTAGGAGGTAGTGCCGCAGCTATTTTAAAAAACTTACCATCAGTATCTGTAAATGGACTTGGAGAGATAAGTGTGCGTGGAACTACGGGTTTTGTCGTTTTGTTAAATGGACAACCCGTTCAAGGCAATGCTGCTACTTTACTAAACCAACTACCTGCAAATGCAGTAGAGCAGATTGAAGTAATTACTGCACCTTCTGCTAAATATGATCCAGAAGGTAAGGCTGGTATTTTAAATATTATTACTAAAAAGGGTAGCAACCTGGGAGATTTTGCTCAGATTAATATTAAAGGAGGTTTCCCTTCTATAGAAAATTACGGGAACGCAGAAGATGCACATCGTTATGGTATAGATGCAACCTATAATATACAAAGAGAAAAGTGGAATGTTTCGCTTGGTGCCAACTATCAACGTCATGATTTGGCGGGTAGAAGAGAAGGCGATGTATATACCATTCTTAATGAAACTAGAACGCAATTTCCATCTGATGGAGAGCGTAGTTTTGATGAAGAAAACTATTCTGGAAGATTTACCGTGGATTTTACTCCAGATACTATAAATACGTTTTCTGTAGGTTTCTATGCTGGGAAAAGGTCTAAAGACCGGACTGCAGATATTGTATATTTTGATAATCACGCAATTTCCACAGCAGAGGGCGGTACAAGAAACTATACTTTTCAATATTTTAATAAGAACCTTAGGATTAGAAAAAGTGATTTTGTTTTAGGTAGTATGGATTATACCCATCAATTTAAAAACACTTCAAAATTAGCTGCTTCTTTTTTATATGAATATACATTACTTGGAGGGCCTACAACCAATAGAAATTTAGGATATCCAGACACAACAATTCTTTATCAAGATGAATACAATACCAATGACAACCCCTTAAATGGATATCGTTTTCAATTGGATTACGCTCTAAATCCATGGGGTTTTGGTCAATTAGAACTGGGTTATCAATACCGAATGCTTGATCATAAAGGAGATTTTATTTATGAGCGACGAACAGAACCAACAGCTTCTTTTGAGCTGGTTCCAGAATTTTCTAGTGAAGTGGACTTAAAACGTACCATACATGCGGGTTACTTACAATTTACCGGACAAAGAGCACAATGGGAATATGCAGTAGGTGTCCGTATAGAAACTATGGATAGGAGGTTCGATTTACGTGATAAATTAGGGGTGATAGATACTACATATACCTACGATTTTGTAAAACCTTTTCCTTCCGCATCTTTGCAATACACTTTTAAAAACAGGATAAAGGTAAAGGCTGCCTATAGCAAGCGTATAGAACGCACTACTACGTTTAAGATGAATCCTTTTCCAGAAAGAGAACATTCAGAAACCTTAGAGCAAGGGGACCCAACGTTGACACCTGAATTTATAGATTTGGTAGAATTAGGAGTGTCTAAAAACTTAGGCAAAGGCAATTCTATTTTTGCAACGAGCTATTATAGAAAGGTAAAAAATGTGGTAAACCGGGTAAACACCATTTATAATGATACTATCTTGAACCGAATCTATTCTAATGTTGGGGACGCTCGCTCTCTTGGGTTAGAGCTAGGAGCGCAAATAAAACCTACGGAAAAGTGGAGCAATTTTATAGGGTTTAATATTTATGACCACCAGATAAACGGTAGTTTTGACGGTGAAAAAATAGCAACTAATAGTACCGTTTTTAGTCTAAATACCAATAGTACGTATGCCTTTACAGATACCGCATCTTTACAATTCACGTTTAATTATTTATCAGCAAAGAATACAGCTCAGGGAGAAGATTCAGAGTTTTTTGCCCCCAACCTATCTTTTAGAAAATCGTTTTTAGACAATCGTTTAGTTGCAACATTGCAATGGCAAAATATAGATTTGGGATTGCTAAATACTAACGAACAAAGGATTACAACCTTTAGGCCTGGTGCCTTTTTTACCACTACCAACTATGTTTATGAGGTAGATATGGTGTTTTTAAACCTCTCTTATTCTTTTAACAAACGTAAAAATAAATCGCGTTTCATAGAGAGTGAGTTTGGTAAACGGGAGTTTTAGGTAATACAACTCACTATTTCTTAGTATTACTTGTGGCGTTTTGCGTAACTCCCTAAAGTTTAATGAATTTTACCTTAAGATAATTTGTGGTCTAAAATTTGCATTTATCTTTGAAAGCTGAATTTATGAAAGATATGCTACACAGAGGTTTTATTTTTTCAGTATTGATGGGGGTCTTCTTCCTCACTTGTTCTCAAACCACTCAAGAGTTTGAAGAGACAGTAATGATACCTACTGAAGAAGCGCCTTTGAGTGCTACCTATTATAAGGATGAAATGCGAGCCTTTGTTATAGAGATATCCCGTTACGCAAAAGAAAAAAATCCAGAATTCAGCATAATTCCACAAAATGGTATAGAATTAGTAACCTTAGATGGTGCAGAAGAGGGTGTATTAGCTGTAGACTATTTAAATGCTATAGACGGTCACGGGCAGGAATCATTATGGTACGGAGATCCAAGGGATAACTCGGAAACAGGTAATAGCAGAACAAGGTATTTACTAAGTTATCTAGAAAAATCTCAGGCAGAAGGTAATGCCATATTGGTAACCGATTACTGCCGTACGACCAATAAGATAACTACAAGCATAAATAATGCAAAAGAGAAAGGATTCACTCATTTTGTAGCTACTGAAAGAGAATTAAATGTAATACCTACAGAAGCTTACGATATACCAAATGAGAATGCCAATGATATTGTGAAATTAACAGATGCTAAAAATCATCTCTTCTTCTTAAACTATTCTGCATATCCATCTAAAACTGCTTTGTTAGGGGCATTACAAGCTACTAATTATGACGTTTTAATTATAGATGTTTTTTTTGCTACAGAGCAGCAATTCACTGTAGAGGACATCACCGCTTTAAAAACCAAAGCTAATGGGGGTAAAAGAAAGGTGATTGCCTATATGTCTATTGGCGAAGCAGAAGATTATCGCTTTTACTGGGACAACAATTGGGACTTTGAGCCCCCGGTGTGGTTATCTGAAGAAAATCCTGATTGGCCAGGTAATTTTAAAGTAAAATATTGGGAGCAAGATTGGCAAAACACTATTATTTACAATCAAAACTCCTATTTAAATTTAATACTGTCATCGCAGTTTGACGGTGTTTATTTGGATATTATCGATGCATTTGAATTCTTTGAGGATTAGCGTTTTTCCTACAAATTAGCCCCCCATTTGCTTTTTATAGATGTAATGTGCTTATAAACTTAAAATTTTGTTGATCCTGATTAGCAAAGTGATTTTTGTATAAGCGTTAACTATTAACTAAAAGTTTCCTTTGAGCAATAATAAGAACATACTTCTTGTTACAGAAGGTACGTACCCATACAAAGGCGGCGGAGTCTCTACGTGGGCACATTACCTTACCCAAAATATTAAGGATTTTGATTTTAGCCTGTATGCGCTTACCGCAGATGTGGAATATAAACCTATATATGATTTAGGAACCTCGGTTAAAGAAATAGTGCAAATCCCTGTTTGGTCTCCAGAAGAACCGTATGACTGTG
This sequence comes from Flavobacterium sp. ASW18X, assembly GCF_005144745.1. Classification (GTDB taxonomy): domain Bacteria; phylum Bacteroidota; class Bacteroidia; order Flavobacteriales; family Flavobacteriaceae; genus Croceivirga. The sequence goes on from NZ_SWKK01000001.1 coordinate 102,740, forward strand.
TAGATTATAATGAAGAATATAAAACCATTCTTATGCGTAGGGAGATGACCACCTATGAGAATGTTCAAAATTTATTTGTACCCCATTTTAAACTCTTTCTAGAAAATACGTTTAAGGACGCTCCACAAACGGATGCAGATTTAGAAGCGATTAAAAAGGCATTCATAAAAATGTGGCAATTTTTTAATAATTACGATTACAAATCTACTTTAAGAAGTGAGTCTGTTTGGAACAGTTTTAATCATTGTATTTCAAAAATTTGGCCACAGAAAGAATTTAAGGAGGCAACTTTGCAAGATATGAGTATGGGTATCCGATTAATTTATCGGTTTTTAATTCCATTAGCCATAGATCCCCCAAAGTCAGATATTACCCATTTAACCATTGCGGGGACTGGAATTATACCAGCGCTTAAGAATAAAGAAAAATATGGCGCTAAAACAATGTTAACCGAACATGGTGTTTTTATTAGAGAGCGCATGTTAGCAATAAGTAAGACCGCTTATTCTCCTTTTTTAAAAAGACTATTAATTGTTTTTTCTGAAATGTTAACTCGGTTAACCTATAGAGAGTGCGACCGTATATTAACAGTGAGTAAATTTAATATAGAATGGGCACTACGTTATGGAGCAAAGAAAGAAAAAGTAAATGTGGTTTATAATGGGGTAGAGTCGGCTAAGTTTATTCCTGCAAAAATTACCATTAAAAAAGACCGGCCAACAGTTGTGGCTGCCGCTAGGATTTTCGATTTAAAAGATATCATTACGATGATTAAGGTTTGTGCAGAAGTGCGCAAATCTATTCCAAATGTGCTTTTTCTGGTGTATGGTAATAAAGATGCTGTTCCGGAATATACAGAACAATGCGAAAATTTAATCTCAGAGTTAGCATTAGAAGACCATTTTAAACTTGCTGGTTTTCATAATAAACCGCAAGAATTGTTTTTAGAGGGTGATATCTCTATTCTCACCTCTATTTCTGAAGGGTTCCCTTATACTGTTATAGAATCTATGAGTTGTAGCATACCTGTAGTAGCTACGGATGTTGGTGGTGTTACAGAAGCGCTAACAGAAGAATGTGGGTTTGTTTGCAAGCCTAGAGACTTTATTGCTATTGCGGATAAAGTTGTAGCGATATTGAAAGATGATATACTTCGTAAAAAAATGGGAGAGGCAGCTAGAAAAAGAGTTTTAGAACTTTTTACTATAGAACAATTTATTGCATTGTTTGAAAAAGAATATCAAGCTTTGGTAACGCCAGTATCTCAATTAAAAAAAGAATCACTAAAGCAGATTCAGATAGCTTAATGGATACAGTAGATAGGTACAATGAACTAAGTGCAAAAGTAATTGCACAAGTGGGCAAACCCCAAGGGTTATTGGTGGTGTACGCAGCATTAGAATCTTTTGGTATTCGCAACCAAGATACCAAAGAAGATTACGGGTTTGCATCTTTACAAGATTTGGCAGCTGCTATTTACAATCAAATTGTAGCCATGCCTGCGGAAGACGTTAAAAATACGGTAGAAAAAAAAGAACAATCAACGCAAGCCTACCTGCCAGTTAATGAGTATTCTAAGGTGAAATTGAACTGGTTTGCTAAGTATTATGGGCTGGGTTTGTTTTATTTGCTACCTATCTTTATACAAGTATTTGCCATTATTTACTTTAATTATTCGCTTTGGACCTACCTTAAATTTAATATTGTACAATCTACCGCAGTGGTCCTTGGAGTCATCTTTGGATTTGTAATATCTGGTGGTTTTGTGCAACTTATGGGAAGACAAGCCTTTTTCTATTGGGAGCATAAAAAATATGCTAAGACCAGGCATCTCATTTATTCCTATACGCAAGCAGGAATAAAATTGTTTTTGGTAGCAGTGCTACTCCTGTTTCTAATTAATTTTTTGCTTCACTGGTTTCCGTTGCCATTTATGTTTGTTTTGTGTGGTTATACCTTTATGTTAGCTACATTATTACTAACTATAGCACCTTTCTATCCCCTTAAAAAGAGATGGGCGGTCACCATTACTATAACATTAGCAACGGTAATAGCTTTGGTCTTGCACGAGGGTTTTAAGATGCATGTTTATGTAAGTCATTTTTTGGGACTGGCTGCAGCAATCACCTTTAACCTAGCATTTACTTGGTATTTTTTTAGACAAAAAATAGGTGCGGATAAAAAAGAATACGAGCGTCCATCTAAAATAAAAGTGTTTTACAATAACTACCCATACTTTTTTTACGGAATGCTTTTATATGTGTTTGTTTTTATGGATCGTATAATTGCTTGGTCTGCCAATTGGACAAATAATTTTAAGTTCCCTTTGCTTTATGAAAAAAATTATGAGATAGGTATGGATTTAGCTATTCTTATGTTTTTTGCGCTTGTAGGTGTTGGAGAATATGCCATTGCAGAATTTAGTAGAAAATTGGACCAGAATCAGAAAGGCTTAGCTTCTACAGATGGTAAGGCATTTGGTAATCATTTTAAAAAATTATACCGTAGCCATATCTTAATTCTTTGGATTACCGCAATAATTTCAAGTGTTCTTATCTACATTTTGGTAACCGAACCTTGGGGTTATATTGCCAAGTTTGGAGAGGAGTTGGCAACTACAAGCATGCATGTTTCTATTGCCGGTGCATTAGGCTATATTTTCTTGAGCTGGGGTATGCTCAATGTACTTTATATGTTTACACTCAATGTTGTAAGGCCTAGTTTGCGTGCTCTAGCAATTGCGATAGTTGTTAATTTTTGTTGTGGATTTCTTTTAAGTAGAGCGTTTACGCATGATTTAAGCGTATATGGTATGTTGCTAGGGGCGATTGTATTTACCATACTTACCTATAAACACTTGCATAATTTTTTTAACCGTTTAGACTTTCACTACAGTGCTGCTTATTAAAAAAAATATTGTGATGATAAGCTTTTTGAGTATGGCTAGCCTTTGGACTACAAAAACCAATGCGCAGCAAGATTTTGTGGTAAGTTATGCTAAGGTGAACCCAGAGGCATTACCAGAAAATATAAAGTTATTGATTGTAGAAGGGAGTTTATACAATGTAGAAGAGGTTAAAGCACTAAAGGCAAAGTGCAATTTAGTGCTGGCATACATTAGTTTCACAGAAATAAGTAAGGACGATTCGAGTTATGATTTATTTGCTCCCTATACAATTGGGGAGAATGAAACTTGGGGAAGTTGCTATATTAATCTTAAAGACAGAACAGCTTTAGGTCTTATGAAAAAACGGGCCTTGTCTCTTTTGCAAAAAGGGTTTGATGGTTTGTTTTTAGATACTATGGATAATGTTGGTGCTTGGGGAAATGTGCCAGAATTAAAAGGTGAGGTACTGCACTTAATCCAAACCATTAATGAGGAGGAGAAACCCAAAGTATGGGTGCAAAATGGGGGCTTGGATGTATTGCCACAAACACATCAACTTATAACTACGGTATTGGTAGAATCGGTTGCTACGGATTACGACTTTAATAAAAAAGTATACCGATTAAGAGGCCAACAAGACTTTAACCAAAGAAAACAGCAACTATTAAAAGCCAAAAAAGAATTTAAAATAGAGATTTTGGTGGTAGAGTATGCTTTAAAAGAAGCATTGAAACAACAAATCAAAGAGCGGTTAAGTGGGCTGCCATTGTCTTACTATGTAAGCAATATTGCCTTAAATCAGTATAAATATTAAGCATAATAGATGTTCGATAATTTTTTAATAGCGCCGTTTAGACTTATCCTATTGTTATTAGGCTTATTGGTGATACATCAATTTGCGGTTAGACAACATTTGCAAAATTATACGTATTCTTATTTTGTTAGGCGTACAGCTATATATGGTGCGGCACTAATAGTGGGGATGTTTGTTTTAGTACAATTAAACATGTATAGTACGTTTACCCTAATTTTACTATTATTTGGTATTTCTTTTTATAAATATTTTAGAATAGGTTCCTTATTAAATCCTGGAGAAAAAGATAAAAACCTTAAAAGGCGTATGCTAATCACGTTTTTCATTTTCTTGGAAAAAAGGGAGCGTAATCTTAAAAAATTATGGCATAAAGAGCTAAAAAATTACCTACCCAAACAATTTCATAAACCAACCATGTTATTATTGAGTATTGGTTTTGTTGCTATTCTTATGCGTTTTGGTTATGTAAGCTTAGATAGTTATACTTTATCTAAATCTTGGTTAGAATCATTAGACGTTGTAAAAAACTTTGATGATAATTTTTGGCTTATAGATGATTATAAAGTTGTTGGTGAATTAGCGCTTGTAAATGTGTATGCCAAACTAACAGGGATTAGCAAGGAAATGGCGTTGTATACCTTTGGTTTTATAGAGGCCTTTATGCTTTGTACGGTCATTTTTTATTTGATTGCAACGTTTACGCAATCCCGATGGAAATTGCCCTTTATAGGCACTATGTTTTTTGCTGCTGTATTTTATCTTTTGCCTTTAAATCCTAGTATTATTATGGAGCATTCGCCTATTTATTTGGGTCTTTTCTTTGCTCTAATATTTTTTGTTTTTCTGTGTAGACCAAAGCAGATAGCCCATTTTGAGGCAAAGTATTTTTTAGTACAGTTTTTATTGGTTAGTGCGGTTGCTTTAATAAATTATTACGTGCTATTTATGTTAATGCCAATTCTGTTGGTTGCATCCCTTGTAGATTTTGGTAAAAACAAGAAATTTATTGTCAAAAGTATTTTAGCTTATTTATTAGCAACATCACTAATGGTAGGTATAAAGTTATTTGTATGCTATGCCAGACAAATTGATATTTATACATTCTTTACCAGCAACATACTTAGTGTAGATACCTATTCTTACTTCCCTACTTTGTTGGTAGACTTTAATACTCTATTATTACTTTATCAAATCACGGCTTGTATAGGGCTATTGGGACTTATATTTTTGAGATTAAGTAAAAAGAATATAGGGCCTAATTTATCATTTACAATTTTCTTCCTTTTAGCATTCAATATTAGTGTTATTGGTTTTAAATGGATGGATATAGATTTGTTTTTTAAAGCACTTGGGGTGCTATATCCTATACAATTTGCCATTTCTTTATATGCTGTTTTGCGCTTGTTAGATATGATTTTAATCAGGAAAATAGTTTGGTTAAAATTCAAAAGAGTGGGCACCATACTGCTACTTGCGTTTTTAACGATTACTACCTTGATGGTAGATGTAACTGCTGCTAAGTCTACTAAAACAGGCGAAGTAAAAAAGGAAATTGTACACCTTTATGACAAGTTATACCGTAATCAATTTCAAAATAGTTACATCGTAGTAAATAATTATTACGGCTATAAACTGGCACAAAAAGAGCATCTGTTTCTAACGCATCAACAATTTATTAAGGATTACGCCCAAAGAGATTCCATTTTTCATGCTAAGAAAAATTTGGGTGCGCAGGTAGCATTAGAAGATGATGAAATTCTTCCAGAAAGTGTTTTTGTTGTTGTAACCAAAGATAACGCTCCAGAGTCTTTATTCCATACAAAAGAAGAGGCGTCTACTAATATTATGGCCTTATTAGAGCAGCTAAAAGGTAGAGGGCGTTCCATAAGAACCTACCAGGAAACAGAACATTTAAAAGTTTTAGAAATAATCAATGCTCCTAATCTTAGTAGCATTAATGAAATGATATTTAATTATGACCAAGGGATTTAAGTATTTATGTCTTGTTTTGGTGTTGCTTTATGGTTGTCAACCAGGTAAGGATTTACAAAAAGATTGGAGTAATGTTAAACGTAATAACTCCAATCCCGTATTGGCTTATATAGGACAAAAAAACAATACGTACACCAATTTGGCAAAGGTTACGGATTATGCAAAATTGCCTTTAACAACAATTGGTAAAGATCAATTTAACCTAACCACAAAAATACCTAGTTCTGTAAAATTACTATGTGTTTCTAATACATTTGAGTTAAATGAAAGAGCGGTAGATACCTTACATGCCTTTGTAGCCAGAGGTGGTAGTCTCTTTTTAGTAAATGTTAATGCAGATGAACGTATGGCTTATTTAATGGGTATGGACCCCACATACAAACTTAATAGGGATGCATCTGCTAAAGGTTATTTTTTAAAAGAAGAATTGTTTCCAGAAGCTAAAGGTAAAGTACATCCGGGATTAAATTATGTACATAATGGTTTTGCTGCTGACAATTTTAAAGATGATATAAAAGTATGGGTAACTGCTAAAAACAATAAAGCTTATCCATTAATTTTTGAGCATAGGATTGGGAAGGGAAAAGTTATTGTGCATAATACGGACGATAATTTTTATAAGGTCTCTAGAGGCGTGCTGTTTTCTAGTCTACTATTAGGTTTAGAAGGTATGCCTTACCCGGTTTCTAATGTGGCTAATGTACATTTAGATGATTTTCCTGCGCCTGTATACAATATCTACAAAGAACCTGTAAAAAGCAATCAAAACATTACCATGGCCAAATACTTTACAGATGTTTGGTGGCCAGATATGTTAGATTTAGCAAAACGGTTAGAACTTAAATATACGGCCTACCCGGCTTTTGATTACAATTATAATGTAAAACCACCTTTTATTTTTACAGAATGGGAGGCCAATAAATTTAGGCGTAGCGGTTATGAAGAAGAAATTAGCAATTGGTTTGGAAGAGAGCTGTTAAAAAATGGTCATGAACTTGGTTTGCATGGCTACAATCACGTTTCCTTAACTAAAGAAGAATGGCCTAATCCAGACTATATGGTTACGGCTTTGAATTCAGCAGAAAAGAAATGGAAAACGGCAAAGTTTGGGGCGTTGCCAGTGTCTTACGTGCCACCCTCTAATGTAATAGATAGTGTGGGGTTGGCTAAACTAGAAGAGGCGTTCCCTTCTTTGAGGTACATGCAGAGTCAATACTTAGGAGATTTTGATAGGGGCAGTAATAGAGAATACGACCCAGACAGGTGGAATCCCCATTTTTTTGATTATCCAAGGATTAGCAGTGGGTTTGAAATATCGGACGATTTAAAAATTGAAATTCATTCGTTGTTTTTATTTACAGGAATATGGAATCATTTTTTGCATCCAGACGATGTTTTTCAAATCCCAGATGGCTCTAATAAAAAAACAAGTGGTCATTACAGCTATAGAAATGCCAACCAACTACCTTGGCGTAGTAGCAATGAAAAAAAAGGATTGTATGAAACTTTTGAAGAAGAGTTATTATCCTTTAAAAGTAAATACCCTTACACGCGTTTTGTTACCGCTAAAGATGGTTCTGAGTTTACTATTAAATGGCGATATGCCAAGTACGAACACACCGATGAAGACGGTGTTCATATGGTATTTTCAGACAGTTATGGTAAAGAAGAAAAAGAACACCTATGGTTTGCGTATGTGCCAAAAGATAAGGCTACTAAATTTGAACAAGATTTAACTGGAAATGTTCTAGAATTCTCAAAGCTACCAATATTAAACGGTCATTTGTATCAAATAAAAACACACGACCCATTTATTGCCGTAGGAGAGCTTACAACTAAAACAGGTGAAGATGATTTTGCCGTTATCTCTAGAGTTAAGGCAGAGAGAAAAACGTTCCAAGATTTTAAATTCCAATTTTTACCCTTAACCATGAAATTAGAAAAATTGGTTAATACTGGGGAGTATGGAAAGGCTGCGGAAGAATTGGAAAAGCATGTTACCGCAGGGAATAGGTTAACGACTTCTCATTGGAAAAAATACGCAGATTTAATGTTAGGTGCTAACAGACAAGAAGGTATGTGGGATTATTTTGATACGTATTTTAAAACTTCAGAAGATTACGCTTTTTTACATACAGTACATCAAATTGGTAAAGAACACGGATTTAATAATGATGCAGTACAGAAACTTTGGTTTGATAGAATCCTTAAAGCTGAACAAGGTAGTTCAGATTTGTTAAAAGAATATATTTCTTCATTTTATACGGATGGTAACCTCAAAAATATCAAAGAAGCTTATAGACAATTAAGTCGTATTTCTGGTAACACAGAAGACCAAAGGGCCTACATAAAATTTTTACTAGATAATAAAGATGCTGATTTAAGTTTGGCCTTAGCAACTGTTGAGCCTTGTGAAGCAACCTATAGAGCAATGGCAACAGAATTGGCTTGGTATTACGCAGATGCTTTAGATTATACCAATGCTTTAGATTGGGCGTATTGTTCTGATGCTATTGATAAGGATACTAAAGATTTTTGGTTTTTAAAATCTACGCGTTTTGAAGCGTTGAAAGAAACTAACCCAGCTGAATATTATGGTATTTTGATAAGAACGGATGAGGATAAAGCTTATGCAGAGTTAATGTCTAAATCTTATTGTGCAAAAGAACTAGTGCCAATAGCAGATAAAATTGCAATACTCTTTGGCGCTAGAGAAAATTATAAAGGAGCTTTGGCATGGACAGACTGCGCAACAACAGTACCGGTCAAAAATTTGCTCACTTGGAATTATGAGGTAAGGCGCTACACTAAGATGAAGCGTATTTATCAGGATTATATGGATTTATATCCAGAAGATAATGAGGTAAGGTACCATATGGCTACTTTACTAATGTATACAGGTGATTTAAACGGTGCAGCAAAAATCACCAATGAAATAGCAAGTGGAAAAAACTTTATTGACCTACGGGGAAAAATTAATAAAAACATAGAATACCTCCCTGTTAGTGAGCAAATATATTTGGTTGGTAAGTATCCTAAACTGTTTAGCGATAATACCAAAACAGCATTGCGGTCTAAAGAGCGACTTTTAGAAGGCCACGATGTGTTTTTTAAAGGTAATTCTATGAATGATAGATTAGACCCAACAGTTCTTAACTTTAAGGGAGGGTATAATCTAAGAGACAAGAAGAATAATATCCATGCCTTGGCAGGTGTTAGAGGTTTTGTGTACCCCATAAATTTTATTGGAGATACTTTAGATAATGAGGAACGGAATTTATTAGGCTTGGAATATATTTTTAAGAATGATAGGAATAAAGAATACGATTTAACCCTAAGTGCAAGAATAGAAGGGGATAATTTTAACAATACGTTTTTCCACGCTGCTGCTAGTGTTAGCTTTGCTAAGGAAAAAAACTTTTATAGTAATAAATTGAGTTTTAATCCAGTACCTACTGGGCCAGGATATGTGCGTGGAATATACATGGCAACAGTAGAAAGTTATAATGAGCTGCAGTTATTGCCCAAATTAACACAAATAATAAACATAGAAGGCAATTACTTTACAGATGCTGCCTTTATGGCTACGGGTACCGCTAGAACCTCTTATAATCTGCTTGATGTAAACGCTAATTGGCAACTGGGGCCTTTGGTAGAAGCCTCTTACGGTGTTGCTAGTCTAGATCAAAGGGATGGTTTTCCATATTGGTTGGCAGATAAGCGTTTTATTGGGGGAGCTGGTGTAAGTCTAATCATAGGGAAACAAGAAAATAAGTTTTACTTGGATAGTAGTGCAACTTATTTTTATGAAAATCAGAATCAGCCAAATTTTGAAAGGTATTTAGCCAACATCAACGCTAATTTAGGAAGGTATTTTACTGTAAGTGCGGGAGCAGAATTTTATACTATAGAAAACTTTTTCTCAAATGCTTTTAACTTAGGTTTTACCTACCATTTAAAGCCATTTAAGTATAATTTTTAATTAGATTGATGCACTTCTAGCAGTTGTAAATAGTCATATTGCAAGTCTTCATGGAGCGCATCAATTTTTTTCTTCGCCATGGCTAATTGGCGGTCGTAAATATTCATTAGCATTTTATTGCGTCTTATACTGGGCTTAATAGCTATAAGTTCATCACAAAAATGAAGTAGAAGGCGTACCTCCGTTTCTTTATTTCCGGAGTATCTAATATTCTTTTTAAGTCCTCTTAATATCTTCCTAACGCTTTTTTTTATGTAGAAATAACTACTAGTGTTAATTTCAGAAAATTCGTGACTAATATCGCCTTTTACCTCTGCTACATAATCTTCTTCATCATCTGCTAAGAACAATAAATAAGAGAGTAATTCTTTATTCTCTAGTTTAAATTTAGCAAGTCGTAAACAAAGCTGCACCAATTCTTCTTGGTCTTTGTATTGTAATTCTTTTTTTAATTGTGCTATTGTTGCTGCTTTCATTACATCAAATCCATTAACTTCTTAAATAGCTGGCTCCATTTACATCTATAATGGTACCAGAGGTGTATGCGGCTTGTTCTGAAGCTAAAAATAATATAGCATGAGCAACCTCTTTTGGTTGTGCCATGCGTTTAAAGGGAGACTCACGCAAAAGGTTGTCGCGTTCTGCTGGTGTAAGTGTTACTGCGGCCATTTCGGTCTCTGTAAATCCTGGAGCAACCACACCTAGGTAGATTTTATGCGGGGCTAACTTTTTGGCCAAAGACTGACTCATAGCATTTAAGGCTGCCTTGCTGGCTCCATAAGCGGGTTTGGTAGGTTCTCCTCTAAAAGCCCCTCTAGAAGATACGTTTACTATGCGGCCACCACCGGTTTTCATCATGGCCTTTGCCGCACAAAAAGTTAAGTTGGCGGCAGCAAATAAATTGGTTTTAAAAGTTGTTTCCCACGCAGAAGACCATTCGTCTAAATTTACCTTATCTACTTCGTGAAAAATTGAAATGCCAGCATTGTTCACCAACACGTCTAGTTGCCCATAGATACCAATAAATTCTTCAATTAATTGCTCACAGTTTTCTTTTTCTGAAATATCTTTTTGAAACAAATAATGGCCTTCTCCAGGTAAGTTATCTAGTGTTTTTTGGGCCTCTTCTTTGTTGGTTTTAAAATTGATGCCTATCTGGGCGCCCTGTTGGGCAAAGGCTAAAGCGGTTGCTTTGCCAATGCCTCTCGAGCCTCCTGTTATCAATACCTTTTTATTTTGAAAATTCATTTGGATTAAAAGTCAATTTTGTACTTACTGTTTTACTCTAATTGGATATGTTGGTGTTATCGTCTTTTTGATGGGTTTTTCTTTAAGTTCTTTAAGGACTATTTCTATCGCTTTTTCCAATTGTGGGTCATGCCCTTTAATTACTAATTCTGGTAATTGTTCTACATCTACATCTGGAGCAACCCCTTCGTTCTCTACTCTAAAACCTTTATCAGAATAGAACGCTACATTGGGTGCGGTAACCACCCCACCATCTATAAATTCAGGATAACCCAATACACCTACAAGACCACCCCATGTACGTTTACCTACTAAGGTGCCCAATTCAAATTTGCGAAACATCCATGGTAAATAATCGCCACCAGAACCGGCCATTTCGTCTATCAACATTACTTTTGGCCCTTGAATAGAGGCGCTGGGCGATTTTAAATCTTTTCCATACCTAAAATTCCAATGTGCTTGCACGGGTCTTTTAAGAATATCTATATAATAATCTGCCAACTGTCCACCGCCATTATAGCGCTCATCTATGATAATAGCTTCTTTATTGGCTTGTGGGTAAAAATATCTTTTAAAATATTCAAATCCTGCTTTCGCGGTATTGGGCACATAAACATAGGCTACTTTTCCATTTGTAGCTTCGTGTACCTTTTTCATATTACCTTCTACCCAATCACGGTTGCGTATGGCCCATTCTGTAGCCAAGGGCGTTACTTGGTAAGTTCTGGCATTACTGCCATCTGGCGAGGTACTCACTTTTAAGTCTACCAAGGTGTTGGCGGTGTTTTCAAAAAAGCGGTATAAATTATCGGTCCCCAAAACATTTTTACCGTTTACGGCTAGGATATAATCACCTTGGTTTACATGTATTCCAGGTTCTGTAAGAGGCGATTTTAAGTCTGGAGTCCAGTTAAGGCCGCCGTAAATTTTGGTTATCTGATAGCGATTGTTTTTTACTTGGTAATCTGCACCTAGCAATCCGCCCGATATATTTTTGACCTCATTAAGCGCATCTCCTTCCCGATCAAACCTGTGGTGCCCCACGGCCAACTCACTAAACATCCATCGCATTACGCGGTACAAGTCATCTTTGCAAGAAAGGTGTACCAAAAAGGGTTTGTATTTCGCTTTCATGGCATTCCAATCTGCTCCATGCATTCCCGGGTCATAAAAATAATCTCTATTAACCCTCCAAGCTTCGTTAAAGATATTGTTCCATTCTTCTTGCGGATTAATTTTTACAGTGATGTTGTTTAAGGGCAAGGGAGAATGCTCAGATTTTTTACCCAAATTGGACACGAACCAAGAGCCACCACTGTTATAAAACATTTTTTTACCTCCGCTGGCTACCTCAAAATAGTCTAAAGGAAATTGTGCTTCGGCCTTCCGTTCGTCAAAGGTAAATTTGAAGAGTTGGCGTTCTCCGTTGAATATATCAGCAGAAACATAAAATAATTCACCCTCATTAGCCAAGGCAAGGTTACGGTAAGAACCTGTTTCAATGGGCAGCGCAAGCATTCTATTTTGTAGGCCATCCCAATCTATTTTCAAGGTTTCCGGTTTTTTTGCTTCCGCTGCTTTGTTTTCACCTAATTCAACATCGTTTTCCTTTTTTAAGGGTGAAACAACATCTTTTTGAAGGGTTAAAAGGTATATAGTGTTGGTACTTACTTTGTCTTGGTTAGATTGGTCAAACCAATTAACTACAGGGCCCGCATCCGTAGAAGCTAAAACGTACATGTACTTTCCACTAGGGTCAAATTTAGGTTCCGTAACGTTGGCAAGTCCATCGGTAAGTTCGTAAGATTTGTTCTCTGCTAAGGAATATAAGAAGGCTTTTTCAAAATTGGTTCCAATAATCTTGGTGTAGGCTATCCAGTTAGAATCGTAAGACCAATCACTAAAAAGCTCTCTTAAGTCGCCCGGTATAAACAATTCGTCTTGGTCAATTTTAGTAGTTTTAGTGGTAGCTATATTGGTAACATAAAGGTTACGGCCATTATCTACATAGCTTACCATTTTACTGTTAGGAGACCAATGCAGATTGCCGTAAAACCCTGTGCCATCTAATTTTATTTTTTTGATGGTACCTGTGGCTACGGTTTGCACATGCAAAGCATACTCACCAGAGGCATCAGATAAATAGGCAATAGTTTTGCCATCTGGCGACCATGCCGGAAATTTTTCATGCACGCCTGGAGTTTGTGTCATATTCTTGATATCTCCTTTTTCTGCGGGTAGGGTAACCACCTCTCCCCTAAAATCTAGTACCACCCTAGCCCCAGAAGGCGAGATACTACCAGACCGAACGTAGTTTTGTCCTGAAACATAACGTTCCCTTAGCTCCAATAAATCCGTAGTTATAGTTATACTTAATTTGGTGTCTTTACCCGTATTGGTGTCATAAATATGCAACGTTCCGGCATGTTCATAAATAATTTGGCCTTTATGCATTTTAGGGTCTATAGCAGGAAAGTCTGTATAATCTGTTAGCTTGGTAATTTGTTTGCTTTTGGTGTCATAACCAAATAAGTTAAACTCGCCATCGCGGTCGCTTCTAAAAAACACCTTGTCGCCATACCATTGTGGTTGTACATCGTTACTGCCGCCATTGGGTTTTGGAATTTCTGTAATCTTATGCGAGTCAATATCATATATCCATATTTTAGAAATACGGCCACCTCTATAGTGTTTCCATTGGTGAAAGGCATCAAAATAGGGGTTGTAGGCCAACTGTTGCCCATCCTTAGAATAGGTGGCCCAAAAAGCATTAGGTACATCTAGTGCTGTAGTAGCACCACCTTCAACAGGCACCGTATATAATTTAAAATAGCGGTTGGTATGTGTATTTCTTCTAGAAGCGAATAGTACTTGTTTTCCATCTGGGGTAAAATCTCTTACTAAATCGCGGTATGGGTGGTACGTTAATCTTTTGGGTACGCCACCAGTGGCAGGTACAATATAGACGTCATGGTTGCCATCATACTCCGCATTAAAGGCAATCATGCTCCCGTCCGGTGAAAAAACCGGATTGGATTCTATGCCTTCATCAACAGTTAATCTTCTAGGATTGCTGCCGTCCTTATCTGCCACCCATAAGTCTTGGGCATAAATAAACGCTATTTGCGTATCGCTAATAGCTGGTTGATGCATTAATTTAGTTTCTTGGGCAATGCCTTGATTTAAAAACAGCAATTGTAAGGGCAGCAAAAGAAAAGCTGCTTTAAGTCTGGTGTAGTTCATTTTTTTAAGTGATGATTATGATAGCTACAAGATACGGGTTTACAATAAGTTTTTAGAATGGGTTATTGAAGTATTAAATTTTGGAATTTGCGGCGAGAAGGAAAGCAAGGTATGCCCTGTGTTTTGACTATATCAACAGTTTCATTTACCTTTAAAACCAACTAACAGACCAACAATGAAGAAACTTCTTTTAATTTCGTTTTGTTTTTTATTGAGCACGTACGGATCAGCCCAAAAATCAAAATTTGATTACTTAGACATTTTTCAATTACAATACGCAACCAATCCTAAAATTTCTCCAAATGGCGATTGGATTGTTTACAGGAAAATGGGTTTTGACATTATGAAGGACCGCTCTTTTGGTAACCTATGGCTTTTAAAATCTGATGGTAGCGAGCATCAAAAATTAACGGTTCATGAAGGGTCTGAGTATGCTGCAAGTTGGTCTCCCAATGGAGATAGAATTGTCTATGGCAGTGCTACGGACGAAGGTTCTGAAATCTTTATGTATTGGGTAAAAACCGGGAAAACGGCCAGAATTTCGCAATTGCCGCATAGCCCAAGTAGCATAACGTGGTCTCCAGACGGTACCCAGTTGGCATTTTCTATGAACGTACCAGAAAAAGCTCCGGTCCTAGCAAAAATGCCCGAAAAACCTAAGGGGGCAAAATGGGCAAATATGCCCAGGATTACAGATAGGGTGTATCATGAGGCAGATGGTAGGGGTTATATAGCGCCTGGTTTTAATCAGTTATTTGTTATGCCGGCAAATGGAGGTGCCGTAAGGCAAATAACCTCTGGTAATTGGCATCACCGGGGTAGTATATCTTGGAGTAAAGACGGCTCTAAAATTTATTTTTCTGCCAACCGGGTGCCAGATTGGGAATATCGTTTTAGAAATAGTGAGATTTATTCGGTTGAGGTAAAAACCGGTATTATCACAGAATTAACCCAGCAAGATGGCCCAGACAGTAACCCGGTGGTTTCTCCGGATGGGAGTACCATTGCCTATTTAAGTTATGAAGATAAGTATGAAGCCTATCAAATTAGACAAATTCACTTGATGGATGCAGACGGTGGTAATAAGCGCAAATTGGCATATAATTTAGATAGAAACATTTCGGGTATAGTTTGGTCTGCAGACAGTAAGGGTTTGTATTTTAATTATGATGATAAAGGAAACGGTAAAATAGGTTATGTTTCCTTAAACGGTAAGGTTTCAAAAATTGCCGATAATAGAGGGGGTACTACTTTGGGTAGGCCTTATGGCAGTGGTACTTTTACAGTGTCTGATAGCGGACAAATAGTTTATACTTACAGTACCCCAAAGGCTCCTGCTGAGTTAATGCTGATAACAGCCAAAGGAAAAGCCACAAAAATTACACAGCTAAATGCAGCTTTTTTAGATTTTAAAACGTTAGGCGAAGTAGAAGAATTGTGGTATACCTCTAGTGTAGATGGTAGAGATATACAAGGATGGGTAGTGTATCCGCCAGATTACGATGCGAATAAAAAGTATCCGTTTATGGTGGAGAATCACGGGGGTCCTATTTTGAATTATGGAGACCGATTTTCCATAGAAATGCAATTGTATGCTAGTGCAGGTTATGTAGTTTTTTATCCAAATCCTAGAGGGAGTACAAGTTATGGGGAAGAGTTTGGGAATCTCTTGTACAATAATTATCCCGGAGAGGATTATAATGACGTTATGGATGGGGTAGATTATTGTATTGCAAAAGGGATAGCCCAAGAAGAGCAACTCTTTGTTACCGGTGGTTCCGCTGGTGGTATTATGTCCGCCTGGATGATAGGTAAAAACAACCGGTTTGAGGCCGCGGTAGTTGCAAAACCGGTAATGAATTGGATTAGTAAAACATTAGTGGCCGATAATTATTTTGGGTATGCAAATTCTAGATATCCGGGACAACCATGGGAAAATTTTGAAAACTATTGGAAGTTTTCTCCGCTTTCCTTGGTGGGTAACATTGAAACCCCTACTATGGTAATGGTGGGCATGAACGATTTACGTACGCCGCCTTCTGAAGCAAAACAGTTGTACCACGCCTTAAAGCTGCGTAAAAAAGAAACTGTATTGGTAGAAATACCTGGAGCTAGTCATGGTATTGCAAGTAAACCTAGTAATCTAATCACTAAAATTGCACATACTATTGCTTGGTTTGACAAATACAAAAAGGAAGAATAAGAATATGAAGAATAAGGGAAACTGGTTTTGGAATGTAGTTATTATTAGCGTTGTTGCTGCGTGTATTTTTGCGTTTGCATTGCACTACCAAAACTATCCCAAGATAGAAGAGGGTACATTTACGGTCTATTCTGGCATATACAGCAAAAGAATTCCCCTAAAAGAGGTTTATGCCATAGAAAGGGTAAACAAAATCCCAAAAATGGAGCGTAAGAGTGGATTTTCTTGGTTGGCAAAAGAAAAAGGAATTTTTAAAGACTCATTGGTAATGGCAGATACCTATGTATTTGTGGACGACTTACATCAAGATAAGTTACGTATACAATATCAAGATTCTTTGAGTTTATATTTTAACGTAGAGGATAGCGTGCAGACCAATGCATATTATCATAAAATACTATCGTTTTTAAAAGAACATCCAAAAGAACCAAAATAACGTATACTTTTTACAGTATTTTGTAGTTAACTATGTAAATCTTAAGTAGCTATGCGGTGTATTTTCGTATTGGTATTTACTCTAACAATAATTTTTTGTGGTTACGCACAAGAGAATCAATTATCTGTGAAAGTAATAGGCATACCTGAAACAAAAGGTAATGTTAGTGTTGCGGTTTACAATACTGAGGATAGTTTTTTAAAGTTTGAAGGTGTTTTTAAGAGTGATAGCATTTTAGCAAAAGCAGGCGAAACTACCTTGCATTTTAAAGACCTACCTATTGGGGAATATGCTTTAGCCGTTTTTTACGATGCTAATGGAAATGGAAAGCTAGACACTAACTGGCTGGGCATACCTAAAGAGAAAGTAGGCTTTTCTAAAGCCAGAATGCGAACCTTTGGTCCACCAACGTATAAGGATTGTTCTTTTTCCCATAATGGAATAACAAAAATTGAGATTTCTCTATAAGTTCTCTTAAAACTGTATTTATAAAACGTTAAAAATCAATTATTTGCTAATAATGTGATACCTATTTGCGTTTCTTTAGTGGAGCACTGCCACTAACGATTAAAATAGAATATCATGAAAAGATTTTTATTGGCACTGTTTTTAATTTCTACTTTCACCATCGCTTTTGCGCAAGATTCCGTAAAGATAGACGGTCGCTTACAGCCTTTACTTAATCAATTTTTTAGACATTGTGAAGCGTACGGTATACCATATCACACTAAATTATTTCAGCTAAAATCTATAGATATTAGTAATACTTTGCCATTAGAAGAAGGTAGCGTGGTCATGGGTATGGTAAAGCGTAATGATGACCATGTTATAGAGCACATTTTAGTTAACTGGATTGCAAGCATAGATCCAGAGATTTTAAAAATTGTGGCATTTCATGAGTTTGCTCATCATTTTTTAGATTATAAACATACCTGTGTTAGTTGTGATGAAATAATGGCGGTAAATAATGCAAGTTATTTTAATGTGGCCAAAGATTGGGATAATCAGGTACATCAACTATTTGTTACCTCACCTGTCTATTTAGACATGCAAGCAAAAATAAGCGCAGTTAATATGGTGCCTTCGCCTTAAGAACAACCACAATTAGAGCTTCCACAGCCAGACTTTTTCTTCTTTTTAGAGACTAATACAGGAATAGGTTTAACCAACTTATGAAATAAGTAAACTAGAGCCGTAGTTAGAACAATATATACAAGGATTTGCTGAATCATTGGATTTTACTTTAGTAGTTGATATGCGGTAAAAGCGACAACGTAAGCCGTTACACTCATGAAAATTAATTGATATAGAGGCCATTTCCAAGAGTTTGTCTCTCTTTTAACAATTGCCAAGGTGCTCATGCATTGCATAGCAAAGGCATAGAAAAGCATTAAAGAAATCCCTGTGGGCAAATCAAATAACGGTTTACCATTGGGCTTTAATTCTGCCGCCATTCTGTTCTTAATAGTTTCTTCCTCATCGCTCCCTACGCTATAAATTGTAGCAAGCGTGCCCACAAATACTTCTCTGGCAGCAAAAGAGGTAATCACAGCGATGCCAATTTTCCAATCGTATCCTAAAGGTTTAACTATGGGTTCTATTGCCTTACCCATGTAACCTATGTAAGAATTCTCTAATTTGTAGCTAGCAATTTCTTGTTCTACCACCTTTTGGTATAGTGTTTCGTCCTTTAATCGTAAGGAATCCCGAATACTTTCTATTGGCATAGTGTAGCTGTTCTTTAACACACTATCTTTTAATGCATGCTTATAGTCTTCAAGGTTTTTTTCTATATAAGCCTTGCTATAAGCATTAAAGCCTTGTTGCTCTATTCTTTGGGTTACGATTGTTTCTGCATTATGAAATTCATCACTAAAGCCATTAGAGCCTAAAAACCATAGCACTATGGAAATTGCCAAAATAATTTTACCTGCTCCAAAAACAAAGCTTTTTGTTTTTTCAACAACCGTGTAAATAACGTTTTTAAACAAAGGCATTCGGTACGCAGGCATTTCTACCATAAAAAGAGAGCGACTTTTAATTTTAAGTATTTTGTTTAAAATGGTTGCGCTAGCAATGGCCATTCCAAATCCTAATAAATACAGAAGCATTAGGGTTAATGCTTGGTAACTTAATCCTAAAAAACTCTTTTGGGGAATAACTAGCCAAACTAAAATTAGATAGACGGGTAACCTGGCAGAACAGGTGGTAAACGGAACTACTAGAATGGTAATTAATCGCTCTTTCCAATTTTCTATAGTACGTGTTGCCATCACGGCAGGTATGGCACATGCGGTACCAGAAATTAAAGGAACCACGCTTTTACCACTAAGACCAAACGGACGCATTAACTTATCCATTAAGAATACCACCCGGCTCATGTAGCCAGATTCCTCTAGTAAAGCTATAAACAAGAATAAAAAAGCAATTTGAGGAATAAAAATGACCACACCACCAATACCAGCTAAAATACCTTCTGCGAGCAAATCTGTAAGTACACCAGGAGGCAAGGTGTTTTTAACCCATTCTCCCATACTTGCAAACAAACCATCAATAAAATCCATCGGATAGCTACTCCAATCGAATATAGCTTGAAAAATGGTTAGCAGAATGACAAAAAATATGAGATAGCCAAAAATACGATGAGTTAATATCTTATCTAGGCTAGCGCGAATTCCTTTGGCGGCTTGCAAATCTATTTTGTAAGTAGCCTTTAGAATACCGTTTATAAATTGATATCTTAATACTGTTTCTTTATGCTGTAATCTTTTTAGCTCCGTCTTAGATTTAGTACCAAAAGACGCATGGTCTTGTATGCGCTGTTTTTCTATGGGCATAAAGTTGACATCTTGCGTAATGACCAGCCAAAGTTTATATACATCTTCTTGCGGAAACGTCTTTTTTAGTCGCTCAAAATAGCTTGGGTCAATAACAGAAGTATCAATATTTGGTGTAGCAGAAAGCAATTTGTAATTGGCAATGAGTTCTTTTAATCGCTCTATACCTACTCCTTTACGGGTGCTAACTAATGCAATTTTGGTGTCTAAACGCTCTTCTAATAAATCTATATCTAAACTGATGCCTTTGCGGTCCATGCGGTCCGCCATATTCACGACAAGGATAGTGGGTATGCGTAAATCTTTTATTTGTGTAAAAAGTAGAAGATTTCGTTTTAAATTTTCTACATCGCTAACTACAACCGCAACATCTGGATAATCTTTATCATTTTTATTTAATAACAACTCTACAACCACACTCTCATCTAGACTGGTCGTGTTTAAACTGTAGGTTCCCGGTAAATCCAAAATATGAGCTTTAACGCCTCTTGGAAGTTTGCAAATACCTTCCTTTTTTTCTACCGTGATACCTGGATAATTACCAACTTTTTGGTTAAGCCCAGTAAGCTGGTTAAAAACAGAGGTTTTTCCGGTGTTTGGGTTCCCAATCAGGGCTACATTAATGCTCTTACTCATGCTAATGTTACTCTTCTATAAGCTGCAGCTCTATTTGTGATGCTAAAGATTTTCTAATAGCAATGTGAGAGCCATTAACATTTATATACAAGGGGTCATTTAAAGGCGCTGTTTGTATCAATTCTACTTCATTACCAGGTAAGCAGCCTAGCTCTAAGAGTTTTATAGGCAGTAAATTGCTGGTAAATTCTTTAATAATGCCTTTTTGTCCTTTTTTTAATGTGGCTACTGTAATTAGCAAAGCTTATTTAGATTTATTTTAAGTAAGGACAAAAGTAAGATAAATTTTCTAGAGCATCTTGGTTATTACTCTTGATTATAACCGTCTTTTAACACTTTCAGGTCTTCTAAAAGTTTTTCTATCTCTTCTGGTTGGGTGCCATCGTAAAAGCCTCTAATGCGTTTTTCCTTGTCTACCAAAATAAAATTTTCGGTATGAATCATATCAAAAGGCCCGCCATCGCCATCCGTTTTTACTGCTAAATAAGATTTTCTTGCTAGCTGGTAAATCTGTTTTTTATCGCCAGTAACTAAATTCCATTTATGGTCTAATACGCCTTTTTCTCGCGCATATTTTTTCAATTGTGCTACCGAATCTATCTGTGGGGTTACTGTATGGGATAATAATAAAACATCATCATCATCTAGAATAGCTTGTTGTACAGTAACCATGTTTTTTGTCATGATTGGGCAAATGGTTGGGCAGGTAGTAAAGAAAAAGTCGGCTACATATATTTTGTCTTTGTAATTGTCTTGTGTAATGGTCTCCCCATTTTGATTTGTCAAAGAAAAATCGGCAATGGTATGGTACTTCTTTACATCGAGCAACGTACTATCTACCAATTCTGGGTTTACCATATTGGGTTGGTAAACAGGTAAGCGATTTTCTGGTTTTAAAGCGTTATACATAAAGTACAGTATAAAAACAGAGAGGATTCCTAAAACAACAAAGAAGAATTTAAATTTTGAAAAAAATTGTAACATGCTGCAAAATTAGGGGGTAAGTCTGGTATAATCAAAGCGGTAGAAAGACAATTCCTGCTAATTCTTTCTTAAAAACATTCATCGGAATCTTTGCAATGTTTTATTACCTGCCGTAAAAATGTACTTTTGTGGGCTTTAAGACATAAGATAGTATATGAGTCCCATTGCAATACAGGTAATTCAATTCTTTTTAAGCCTTTCCCTACTAATTGTTTTACACGAGTTAGGCCACTTTATTCCAGCCAAGCTTTTTAAAACTAGAGTTGAAAAGTTTTATTTATTTTTCGATGTAAAATTTTCACTCTTAAAAAAGAAAATAGGAGAAACAGAGTACGGTATAGGATGGCTACCTCTCGGAGGCTATGTAAAAATTGCTGGTATGATAGACGAGAGTATGGATACCGAGGCAATGAAAGAAGAGCCAAAACCGTGGGAATTTAGAAGCAAGCCAGCGTGGCAACGTCTTATAATTATGCTAGGTGGGGTAACGGTAAATTTTATTTTGGCCGTACTTATTTACATTGGGATGGCCTATAAGTATGGGAGCCAATACATTGTAATGGATAGTTTAAAAGACGGAATTGCAGTAGTAGAACCTACTATTGGGGATAAAGCAGGAATAAAAACTGGTGACCGTATTTTAAAGGTAGACGGAGAGTCTATAGAAAGCTTTAATAATCTTTTTATCGAAATAATTAACGGTAATACCATTACTCTAGAAAGAGATGGACAACAGATAGAAAAAGAATTACCGGTGGATTTTATTTCTACTCTAATAGAGGACGAGGAAAAAGCTCGTTTTTTAACCCTAAGGCAGCCTTTTATTATTGCTGAGATTTCTGAAGGTAGCGCTAATAAGGGGATAGATTTAAAAGAAGGTGACCGGGTACAAACTATTAATGGTCAAGATGCTCGTTATTATGATCAAGTAAGTGCACTTTTAGAGGCAAATAAGGGAAAGACTATTAGCATAAATGTGCTTACTAAGGAAGGTAGTTCTAAAACGGTAGAAGCTCAGGTTTCTACAGAAGGTAAATTGGGTGTAGCTTTAGGTAGGTACTCACCTTATGAGTATGCAGAACTAGGGTATTACGATGTGAAAACCGAGGAGTATACCTTTTTAGAGGCAATACCAGCAGGTATCAATCAAGGTGTAGAAACTTTGGGCAACTATGTAAAGCAGCTTAAAAAGATTTTCAATCCGTCAACTGGCGCCTATAAAGGTGTGGGCGGATTTAAAGCAATAGGAAGCATGTTTCCAGATTCATGGAACTGGCCTGCGTTTTGGGCAACAACTGCACTTATAAGTATAATTCTGGCATTTATGAATATTCTACCAATACCGGCTTTAGATGGTGGGCACGTAATGTTTTTACTCTATGAAATGATAAGTGGAAGGAAGCCTAGTGATAAATTTATGGAATATGCACAAATGGTTGGATTTTTCTTATTGATTGGTTTACTGTTGTTTGCGAATGGAAACGATCTTTATAAGATGATTTTTAAATAAAATGATGATTTTTTCTTTGTAGAAAAGGAAAGAAAAATATATATTTGCACCCGTTTAAAATTAAACACTCCTCCTTAGCTCAGTTGGTTAGAGCATCTGACTGTTAATCAGAGGGTCCTTGGTTCGAGCCCAAGAGGGGGAGCAGTAAAAGCCCAGTAGGTATTGTACTTACTGGGTTTTTTTATTTTATCTATCATGTTTATCCAACATATTATCCAATAATTTATTTTAATTGTTTATTAAATAGTCTGTTAAATGCTAGACGTGTAGTAAATTATTTTTAATTATGTGGTATATTTGTACCACAAATAACTAATACTTTTTAACACAAATATGAAAAAGGCAGGTGAACTTATTAAGGAATACAGGCTAAGACGTAAACTAACCCTAAGAAAGTTTTGTACTATTATTGAATTTGACCCGAGTAATTGGAGTAAAATTGAGAGGTCATTATTAGAGTTTCCTAAATCAAAAAGTATACTGGATAGTATTCAAGTTGTTCTCGATTTAAATAATGAAGAATTTAAAGAGTTAAAAGAGATTGCTGCAATTGAAAGTATACCGCAAACATTTTTATCTGAGAAAAAGGTTCTAGAATCGTTGCCAGTTTTTTTTAGAACAACTCGTTCTGAAAACCCAAGTGAAGAACAATTAAAAGAGTTGATTGATTTAATTAAGAATGGTTAAATGATTGTATTTACTCCTGAAAGATTAAGGTTCGAAGATATAAGGGATAGAGCGGAAAAGTTTAGATTAGGAAAACATTATGCAAGTAGCTTTCCTATAAACATAGAAGAGGTAATTGAATTTGATTTAGGGTTGGAAATTATACCTGTGCCAACTTTAAAACAGAGAATAGGGGTTGAAGCGTTTCTTTCTAATGATTTAAGGTCTATTTGGGTTGATAAAACTGAATATGAATCAACCTATAATAAAAGACTACAATTCACATTGGCAGAAGAGGTAGGTCACTTTGTATTACATCGAGATATATATGTTCAAGGAGTTAAATTTGAAAGGGAAGGTGATTTTATAAAGGCTGTGCTTGGTATGAATCAGGATGACGTTACTTGGATAGATAGACAAGCGCGTGAGTTTGCCGGACGTTTGTTGGTTCCAAAAGATTATTTAGAAAGTTATATCAAAAAAAATATTGAAAAAATCAATTCAGCTTTAGAAAATCTTGCAGATGACGAAGACTATACAGGACTGATAATTGAGAATTTTTCCAAAAAGGTATGTGCTGATTTTAATGTTTCTTGGGAGGTAATTAAAAATAGAATTAGAAAGGAGGG
The DNA here is from genome assembly GCF_005144745.1 of Flavobacterium sp. ASW18X. GTDB lineage: Bacteria > Bacteroidota > Bacteroidia > Flavobacteriales > Flavobacteriaceae > Croceivirga. Next base: position 126,807 of record NZ_SWKK01000001.1, read on the forward strand.
TTTCACAAAATATTTTGTTATCCCCAATGATTAAATTTTTAGTGGCTCTCGTAGACTTTCAATAAGATTTCACATTCATAAAGTTCAGTTCTTAAACTGTCTAATTCTTTCTTTAATTTCTTATTTTCAACTTTTAGTCGGTCTTTATCGGAGGAACTTATACATCCGATCAATAAAAGTGGTATGATTAAATAGCGCATAACATAAATTAACAACATTTAATTTAAAATCAATTCAAAATATTTTAACGCGTGCGTTAGATAGTGCGATATCTTTAGATTTATGACTTGAAATAAAGTTGATTAATCTAAATTTCTGAATTAACTATTAATTTAGATTAATTAATTAAATGCCGTAAACTTGCCGTTTTTTGATGGTTTAATCCCAGTTATACTGACACGCGCGCGTATTGGTTAGGATTTGTTAGGATTAGTAGAATGTTCATGTAAATTTTATCAATAAAATAATATCTTGTCTGTTTTTATTGATATTAAATAAACAACCGAATCAAATTGTACCAACCAACCTTAGGAGAAGATTATATCGCCAATTATTTTATTGAAAATGGCATTAAGTATAGAGAACAAGTAAAGGAGATTAAACTTAAAGGGGATGTAAAAAATTATAGGGTAATCGATTTTTACTTACCAACTTTAAAAGTCTATGTTGAATATTATGGTTTATACAATAAATCTAAATTGCATAGACAAGATTATGATACAAAAACGGACGTTCTAATTAAAAACAGGATGCCTACCGTAATTCTTACTCCTGAAGATTTGGGTATTTTGGATTACTCTTTTCATAGTAAATTACATAAATTATATGCTTATCCGATTTATTATAGTAGGTGGGGTATCTTAAGATATTCTCTAAATAGATATATTAGGAAAGGAAAGCCTCATTTCTTTTTCTTTGCTTTTGTTTTTTATGTAATAGGTGTTTTGATTTCTGATAATATTTCAAATGGTTATAAAGAATCTATTACGTTAAAAGACTTATCAGCCATAATATTATTTCTAATAGCACTATTTTATTTTTGTTTGACTGCTATTATGAACTTTTTAAAATTTGTAGAAGTCCACCATTTATTGATTTTTCTAGGTCTTAAGAAATTGGATAAGGCTAAATAAGATATTTGTTGTTTGTGGTATAATAATCTAAATGTAGATGCTTCATTCCATAGTCGAACCTATGATTGTATTTAGGTTCTTTATTATAACTACATACATATTGCCCTTCATGTAAAATGTGTATAGTTGCGTCTCCAACTTTCATGAATTGAAAATTGACCTTATCATAGTTTAGATGCATATCGTTGAAGGCTTCTTTTACTTTTGGTAATATTACTTCTGGTATTTTCATTGCTTCAGGATTTAAAGTGTAAAAGGTAAGTATTCAGACTATATTATAGTAGAATATTTACCTTTTATCTTCAATATTACTCCTATGGAATTTTTAGCGTTTTAAACCATCAAAAGGTTTGCTTTGTTGCAAATAGCGTCAATTACAGTTTGGGTTAAATTGAAACCTGTCTTTTCTAGACTGTTTAGATATCTCTTCTTTTTGTCATTAAAGGCTTGAACTCTTTTTTGATTTATGGCTTTATTCCAATAAAATGGATTTGAACATTCAATAAGTTTATTGACTTCTCTTTTCTTGAGTTTATTAGGTTTAATATCGAGGTCTATTAAAAGTAATTTCCCTGCCTGTTTTAAAAGTTCGTCATATATATTATCGTATGTTTTTAATTCCGTAAGGTCTTTCAAATTAGCAATGCCTAGTTTTTTCAATTTCCTTGACTGTTTAGTTTTTACTTCAAATCTGAGGGTATTTTCATTACAGTAATCTGGAAATTGAAAGCCTTTAGAATAAAATTTTATTTGCAAGTACTTATTTGGCTTTCCGCTTTTATCAAAAGAATGTGCAATACTGCTGTATTTTAAATCTCTAGATTTTCGAAATTCATTTCTAGAATGAAATGAAGGATATAAAACAAGGTTTTTATCATAACCATTTACACTGAAATTAACCCCAAATTCTAGGTTAACTATTTTATAGTATTGAGTGTCAATTAATCCAAATAGATTTATGAATTGATTAAATGTTCGTATTGACTGTCTAACATTAAAATCATTCGCATTGTGAATGTTTGCGTTATGCCAGTAATGAGGTTTAAACTCAATAACAAGCCGTTTGTTGGCTTCATTCATATCTTTTGGACAATGAGGTTCTAAAATAAATTTCACCCCTTTATAGGCTTTCTTTTCAATCTTTAATAATTCACCTGTTCCGTAATTGAGTGTATCTAAATGGGATTCTGTGTATAAGAGTGGGTGTCTCCACATTTTATCTATAATTATTGGATCGGTAACCCAAATTTTTGTGAAATCAATCATTATCTTTACGATGTTATATTAGCGTATAATTTGAAAAATTAGAGGGTGGTATGAACACCCTCTTTTTTGCTTAATAATAAGCTTTAAAAGTGCGTAGGAAAGCAACTAACTTTCTAGTGTAAAACCCCCTAAAAAAATATACTTTCAGTTTATAGCCGTTTTCTAAAAAGCGAAATATTATTAGGTTTTTTTTGCCTTCTGTGTCGCCAAAGAAAATATTTGCATCATAGGTGGGGAACAAGCCAGTAATTTGTTTTGACCACTTATTATTATCTCTAATCTTTAAAGAGTATGTATAGTTTGCTTTACTACAATTCTGATTTAAAGAGATGTTAAGTTTATCGCTTAATATTGGTAATCCCTTTTGTAAATCGTAATGCCTTGTGGATTTAAATAATCGCTCCGTGTTGAGGTTGTAACTCATGACAACGGGCTTTGGAATAGTTATCGTTGCCATAGGTTTAAAGTTCTATTAACGCTTTTTCTATCTCACTTCTTTTGTAATATACCTTGCCTGCTATTCCATAGGATTTAAGTAAACCTCTCTTAGTCCATAAATAAAGAGTACTTAGGTTAATCTGTAGAATTTCTGCTGTTTTTTTTCTTGTCAGAAATTCTTCAGGAGCTTTGGGTTGAAAGTTTGCTTTTAATTCTTCAATTAAAAATTTTACATTCTCGGTAATTTCATTTTTTAATTGGTTTGGAGTTGTACCAATAAATTGTAATGTCTGCATATCGTATAATTTAAAACGATTGCAACTTAGTGTTAAGGAGTACCTACAAATAGCCTAGTAGGTGACAGGTGGGTATATTTTTTAACTATTTTTACATCAATTTGTTGTTATCCCTATCGTTTACCCATTTTTCTAAGCTTAATCTTAATAAGTCAACGAATGGAGTTTTGTCTTTTTCTCGTTGCCTAATAGTCGCCATGGCTTCTTTTTTCCTAATATCTGAATATTCCATGCCTAGTAGATTGAAGAGAGTTATGAATACTTCTTTTTGGTTTTTACCTTTTAGCTTTTTTGCTTCAATTAGTGTTTTAATAAGTTCGTATAACTCAAGATTAGTTCCTAGCCATTTAATTTTTTCAGTCTCACTATAATTTTCTGTGTTCGAATTACTATCGATAGGACTTGGTTTTTTTAAAAGAGTTAATTTATTGAATTGGCTTTGGTATATCATTTCATACCCTAATTCTAGAGCTTTATTCTCTAAGAAGGCAATCTTTTTTTTATTTGAGTAATTAAGTTTTTTGTATGTATGACTGTCTCTTATAAATATTTCAATAGGCATTTCTTCCTTTAAAAAAAGGTATTCCTTTTCTATATAATGAATTTCTTCTGCGTCGGGAAATTCATCAAAAAAGACTCCAAGAAATGTATAATATTTATCTTTAAAATGTTTGAAACTACTCCATTCTGTAGTAAGTACGGCAGCGTCTTCAAAAACTTGAAAATCTTTTTCAAAATTATTTAAAATAGAATTTTTATGTTTCTGGAATATAAGCTCAGAGTTTGTTTCAAATTCAATTGCTTCTTGTCCTATTGCAAACGGGGCATAATTTGATTGTAAATTCTTAATCTCTTCAATATAAATATTGTATGCCTTCTCTGTGTTCGGAAAATAAGACCAATTCATTTTATAATTTAAATATATAGTATTAAAAATATTAAAGGTAATAGTATACTACTAATGATATTATATAAGTTAACCGTTATTAGACCTTGAAACAATTTTAAGTTTAGATTCTTTTTCCTCTAAGTATCTTCTTTCCATTTCATCGAATTTAGACCTTGCAATTCGGCTTAGTGTGGAGTCAGACTTATCAATATAAGTTAGAAAGTTCTTTTCGTTCACGTGCCCAGTTATATTCATTATTTCTTGTGTTGTCCAATCTCCGCTATTATAAAAATTACAAGCAAATGAACGTCTACCTGTATGATTGCTAATTAATTTATACTTTGGGTAAGTTCCTTTTATTCCATTATATCTTCCTTTTACTTTTTCTCGTATTCCTGAAATACGACAGACCTCCTTAATCAAAGAACTTAAAAGACTTCTTTGGCTTTGCTCATTATCTGTAAATTTAGGAGGGAAGTCGTTATTATGTCGTTTTAAAACATCTCTTACTATGTGGTGTATTGGTATATCGAGATTTTTATTTGTTTTAAACTGTTTTAATACAATGTAATCGCCTCCATCAATTTTTTGAATGTTGTTTTTTGTAAACCTATGTAAATCAGATATCCTTTGCGCGGTAAAACACGATATGATAAACCAATCTTTTGCTATTTGCAGTCTTTCTGTTGGCATTTTCTTATCTATAATCTTATCTATCTCTTCAAAAGTTAAATAGGTTACTATATTTTCGTCTGTAAATCCTTTAATATTCAAATAGTCTGGGTCAACTTGATAACCGTTTAATTGTGCGTCCTTAATTATAGTTTTTAAACGTTTTATATACCTTCCCTTAGTATTTATGCTTTTTGGTTCAACATCGGTAAGAAAGTCTAGTAAATCATCGGCAAAGGCATTATTAACGTCTTTAATCTTAATTCTTTTTCCTAAATGGTTTTGATATTTCTCGAGTACTTTCAAAAAGTTTAAGTACTTATCAATTGTATTTTGCTTGAAATATGATTTTACGTTATTTCTGATATATGTTCGTTTTTTTAAATCCTGACAATACCATTGTGCAAAGGGAATTAAATAATCTAACTCTTTTGTAGGTTCAAGATTATTGAAATGTTGAATCAATTTTTTTAACTCTTTACTTTCAATGTCTAAAATACTTTTGTTTTCATCTTTTTCAACCTCATCAATGAACTCTTCAATTGTTTTAGTAAGGTCATTCAGACGATTTTTAAGGCTTTTATTATGGGCTGAATTTGTTTTAGGTAAATTTTTGCTCTCATTCCAATCTTTAGCCTCTTTTATAGTTAATCCCGTAGATAGTCTAAAGTCCTTATGTCTGCCAATACTTAATCGTAAGTATACTTTACATGTACCTGATTTTTTGTAAGGGTAGTATTTGATATTTGCCATTGATAAAACATAGAATAATTGCAAATTATCTTTTTGCAATTATTTATCCAACAATATATCCAACAATATTAAAATTATATGCAACAATTAACAATCATATACAATTATAAAGACCTGAATAATAAGTTATATATGATTTATAGGGGTTTACTTCGATTAATTTCAAAACTACAATTACACCCCAAGAGGGGGAGCAAAATAGAAATCCGATACTGAAAAGTGTCGGATTTTTTTGTTTTAGGCTACTTCTACAAGGCTAAAACCAATCCTAATCCACTTACGAATGAATTTTAAGGGTGCTAAAAAGGTTGCATGTATTATCGCTGAGGTTGCTTTAAAAGGTTGACCTCAAAGGCACGACATTCGTGAAAAGGAAATCATATTACCTTATTGTTACTTAACAGGTAATTTTTAACAGTTCAGCAAGACGGAATGTATGAAGCTTTGTACTTAGTACTTTATACTTTTTGCTTTATAAAGATTTCTCAGAAGTAGCTACGCTACTACTATCGAAATGACGTGGCTTAGGTATATTGAATCACTTCTATCTTCAACTCAGACCCCTCAGTCCTTCGGACAGCTCCCCTAGCTTAGGGGAGCAGCAGTAACCGTTTTTTATTGGAAGTTTTATAGACAGTGAAGGAGATGCTGAAACAAGTTCAGCATGACGGGATGTACAAATCTTTGTACCAAGTACTTCATACATTTTACTTTAAAAAGATTTCTCAGTAGTAGCTACGCTATAACTATCGAAATGACGTAAACTAAACCAATTTCATTTTTTGCCTGATAACTTTGAGTGTGTTTTATTTTTTTCAATACACAAAAAGTACACCTTACCATCAACCATCAACCATCAACCATCAACCATCAACCATCAACCATTAAGCTTTTGTTAAAGCATTTGGTGTTATCTAAACAACTGTTTAGTTTTATCATGAAAATAATTATGGCACGTAAAAAGCAGTACATAGAAACAGAGGTTATAGAAAAAGCCATGCATCTTTTTTGGAAGAACGGCTATGAAACTACCTCTATGCACCAGTTAGAAAAAGAAATGGGCATTAATAAGTTTTCTATTTATGCCAGTTTTGGAAGCAAGAACGGCGTTTTTGTGGAGAGTCTAAAGTGCTATCAGAACAAATTAAATGTTTTGCTGACTAAACTGGAAACGGCTTATCCGAGCAAAGAGGCAATTAAGCAATATTTTTATGATTTTATAGAGTTCTCGTCAGAAAATGGAGTTGGAAAAGGTTGCTTGATGACGAATACGGCTAACGAAATAAGGGAAGAGACAGACGAACAAATAAAAGAAATACTCCATACGTTTACAGCGAAGGTACGTTACTTATTTGCGCAAATTGTAGCAGCATTTACAGGGCACGACCAAGAGACCGTTAACCATAAAGCAGATTATTTAATCATAGCTATGTTTGGGTTGTCCTCGGCCACTCGTTTCTTTGGGCCAGAGCAGATAGATAACTACATAGATACCGTTTTAAAAAACCTATAACTATTTTTTTAACCTAAAACTAAATAAACGTTTAGAAATATTTAATACGAACAGATTATGAGTACAGTTACAGAAACATTTAAAATTCACACTTTAGAATCTGCACCAGCAGAAAGCAAACCTGTTTTAGAAAATTCTAAGAATGCCTATGGCTACATTCCTAATTTGCATGGGGTGTTAGCAGAAGCACCAGAATTATTGCAGGCATATGCAAATTTGCACGAGTTGTTTGTTAATTCTTCTTTTAACAATGATGAGTTAACGGTAGTGTGGCAAACCATTAATGTAGAGCATAATTGCCATTACTGTGTGCCTGCACATACCGCTATTGCTAAATCTATGGGTGTAGACGATGCCATTATTGATGCATTACGAAATAAAACCACCCTGCCCTCAGAGAAATTGCAAGTGTTGCACGAAACTACTTTAGCATTGACAAAAGACCGTGGAGTAATCTCTGAAGCCCAAAAAGAAGCATTTTTTGCCGCAGGATATGGCCAAAGACAGTTGTTAGAAATTATTTTAGGATTATCCCAAAAAATTATAAGCAATTACACCAACAGTATTGCAGAAACGCCAGTAGACAAGGCTTTTCAAAAATTTGTTTAATGTATTAAGATGATGTGGAAAAGATGGGAAAAGAAGTAACTTCTTTTCCCATTTCTTTTTTTTAATTGTTACCTTTCTAATGATTGCCATATGGTATGTATCACCGTTTTAATAAAATGATATAGAGATGCAAAAACTACCTAAAGTTTTGTTTTTTGATGTAAATGAAACCTTATTAGACCTCTCTCCTTTAAAAAATGATGTTGCAGAACTTTTAAGAGGAAAAACCGAATTGGTCTCGCTTTGGTTTACAACCTTATTGCATTATTCGTTGGTAACTTCTGCTAGTGGCAAATATGTTCATTTTGGCAAAATTGGCGCGGCAACCTTGCAAATGGTGGCTGCCAATGCGGGTATATCCGTTTCTAAAGAAGAAGCAGAGAGTGTAGTCGTTAAAGGGTTTAGAAAACTACCTGCTTATCCAGAAGTAAAAGAGGCTTTAAATAGATTAAAATCGGAAGGATTTACCTTGGTAGCCTTTACCAATTCTGATAGTAAAGGACTAAAAGCGCAGTTGGCGTATGCTGGTTTAACGGAATGCTTTGACCAAATGCGTAGTATGGAAGAGGTAGGCGTTTATAAACCGTTTACGCAAACATACAACTGGGGCATACAACAGCTGAAAATTGAGCCAGATGATGCCATGTTGGTGGCGGCACACGGTTGGGACGTTGCGGGTGCACAATGGGCGGGTTGGCAAGCGGCTTTTATACAACGTCCGGGGCAACAACAGTTTCCGTTAGCGGAACCCACAACTATGGTGGCTACGGACCTTGCTGATTTTGCCGCGCAATTAATTGCAAGAGTGATGTAGGTTTTAGGCGATATAAAAATTAGCAATTGAGCATGGCTAAACACTAGGGTTTTTTAGTCTGCAAGACATTTTTCCCCAAAAAGACGTTAGAAAAGTTAAGCATGACGGAATGTATAATTCTTTGTACTTAGTACTTTATGCTTTTAACTTCAGAAAGATTTCTCAGTAGTAGCTACGCTACAACTATCGAAATGACGTGGCGTACGTATGTTGAATCACTTCTATCTTCAACACATACCCCTCAGTCCTTTGGACAGCTCTCCTAGCTTAGGGTAGCACTATAAGCAATTTTCAAAAAGAATATTCTTAAAACTTTGAACTTATAACTCCTAACTTTAAAAACCAGATGCTGAAACAAGTTCAGCATGACGGATTGTTTGGAGCTTTGTACTTAGTACTTCATACTTTTTACTTTAAAAAGATTTCTCAGCAATAGCTACGCTACTACTATCGAAATGACGTGGCTTAGGTATATTGAATCACTTCTATCTTCAACTCAGACCCCTCAGTCCTTCGGACAGCTCCCCTAGGGTAGGGGAGCAGCAGTAACCATTTTTTATTGGAAGTTTTATGGACAGTGAAGGAGATGCTGAAACAAGTTCAGCAAGACGGAATGTATGAAGCTTTGTACTTAGTACTTTATACTTTAAAAAGATTTCTCAGTAGTAGCTACACTACAACTATCGAAATGACGTGAACCAAAACCGATTTCATTTTTTGCCTGATAACTTTGAGTGTGTTGTATTTTTTTCAATTCACAAAAAGTACACCTTACCATCAACCATCAACCATCAACCATCAACCATCAACCATCAACCATCAACCATCAACCATCAACCATCAACCATCAACCATCA
>NZ_SWKK01000002.1 GCF_005144745.1 Flavobacterium sp. ASW18X
TGTTGATAACAAAATCACATTTTTTTAGGCATAGCCATGCAAGGCCTTTATTTTTGTCGCCGTTTAGCCTATGAGACCATTAGAAATTGGAGATAAAGTCTATAATGTTACCCAAGACGGGTTCGATGATTTTAAGCGTTACACCTTTTCTGTGGTTGTAAAACTAACTAAAACTTTAGCTATTCTTAAAAACGGTACACGATTAGTAAATGACCCCAAACCGTCTTACATTATGGAAGAAGTAGGGTATTCTGTATATCGCCAACGGGGGGTGCATTGGCACATGGTTTCTTTAGATGCCATTAGACAAGCCCAGATAGAAAACAGAAAAATTGAGGCGTACGATTGGTTTCAGGATAAAAAATTTACACTTAAAGAAAAGCAATATATATACGAGCTTTTTACCAAACAAAACAAACCGTTCTAGTAAGTAAAACTTTTTCCCGAAATTCAATGTCAAAATAATTTGTCTTCAATTAGTCTTCTAGCATGTAATTAATGGTTACTCTGGTGCCGTTGCCTGGGGTGGAGTTAAAAAAGAGACGACCGTTAATGTATCCAATACGTTCTTTCATAAAAAATACACCCATGCCACCTTCGCTATTATTTTTAGGTGGTTTACTTAATATTGAAGTGTCAAAACCTTTTCCATCATCTTCAATAGAAACACTTAATAGGTTTTCCGTTACATCAATAATAACTAAGATATAATTGGCCTGTGCATACTTAATGGCATTGTTCACGGCTTCTTGCGTTACACGGTAAATATTGGTTTCTGCAAGCGAATTAAAACGAATGTTTACTTCAGCTTTATTTTCAAAAAGCACATTTTGCCCAGTAAGTTTTGCCAATTCCGTGGTCATTTTTTGCAATGCGGGGAATATGCCGTGGTCTCCTAATTCAGGAGGGGTTAGATTAAAGGTTGCCGTGCGTACTCCTTTTATCAGGTCAGACGTTAAGTCTTTAAGGTAAGCTACTTTTTCAGCGGCTTTTTCTGGGTGGTCTAAGTTTATAGATTGTATGTTAAAGCGTAAGGCGGTCAACATTTGCCCTATACCATCATGTATATCTTTTGCAATACGTTTGCGCTCTTCTTCTTGCCCGGCAACAATTAAACTAGCCTGTACTTGTTTCTGTTGCATACGGTCTTCATAATTACGCTGGTTCAAGGCCGCAATTTCGGCTTCGTTCTTTTTACGCTCCGTACTGTCAGAACATAGAATTAAAATACTCTGCTTAAGGGTGGTTTGGAACATGGGTATAATAGACATGTCTAACCAGATTTCTATCCCTTTGTGGTTTTGTATTTTTATTTCTTCCGTACGGATGTTGCGTTTTTTCAACGACAGTAACTCGCGCAAATATTGTTGTTGTCCTTCATTTTGCGTTAATGCTTCGTACAGGTAAGAATTTACAGGTGTTTTTTCTAAGCCCAATAGCCCCAAGAACTTTTTGCTGATAAAGGCAATTTTACCGTTGCGGTCCGTACTGGCAAATAATGCGGCATTGTCTATGGCAAAATTGAGTTCTTTTAGTTCCTGTAATGAAGCTTGCCTATCCTCTGCAATTTTCTGGATTTTTTGGGCATCCATTTCCGATTGTTGTCTGCGCTGCATTAAATCGCCAATGGTTCTTTTAATCTGGATAGACATCGGTTTAAAAATAAAAAGCACCTCTAATAATAGAATCAGTAATGATATACCCAATAAAAGATATTCCTTAAGTTTTAATTGTTGCAGGCGTTCTTTGGAAATAGTATCATACGCATTTACAATAGCATCCATTTTGGTCAAAAAATACTGCTCGTTTTGCAGCAAGGTGTTCATCTCTTGGTCTATGGCAGCTTTGGTTCTTTGCTTTTGCAAGATGCTTTTCACGGCCTCTACCATGGTGGTGTGGTGCGGTTGTAATTCTGTAAAGAGCTGTATAATTTCCGGATTTTCCTCTTTAGGTAAACCTATGCTATCATTACCATATAACAGCCCGCTGTGCGATGTTTCCCAAACATAAAGCGTCTCTTTTAATCGTTCTGGTAAGCTGGTGTCTTCCGCACCTTTTTGTAGCAATAGACTTTCTTTGACCAATTTTTGACTGTAGGCCCTTTGGCGGCCGGCAACGTTAATTACTCTAGAGTCGCTTAATTGGGAATCTAAATGATTTTGAATAAGTATTTGTGCTACAACAATAGTTAACGCTATAGTAGCTAGGGCAAGAATATACCATTTACGAACCCTTAAAAAAGTAAGGGTGTCTAACGTTTGATGCTTCTGCCCGTTTTCTGCCATATACTATGCTAATGCTTGTTGTATTAATTGCAAACCTTTTTCTGAGTAGTGGAGCTCCAAAGCGGCTTTATGTCCTTTCTCAGACATTTTTTTCCAAGTTTTTTGTAATATGCCTATCATTTTAGCATCATCATGTTTGCTTAAGAACGATTCATAGTAATGTTCTAAAAAAACGAGACAAATAACATCTTCTAGACATTGGGTTTCATCGTCTCTTTTCAGTTGTTTTTTCTGTAATAAAAACTGTACCCGATCTATGGTTTCTTGGTCGTAGCCAACTTGGGTTAGTATATCTGCTGCTTTCTTAGCATGGAATTTCTTTAAATTCTGTCGCCATAACAAATAACCAGTTCGGTTCATCTCATAGCTTTCCCTAGGTATTTCCCATCGGCAAATGTGCTGGCAGCGAGCAGTTAGCTGTAAGGCCTCGGTGGCATTTGGTTCAAAACGATTTAAAGTTGCGGTCATTCGCTCAGCATAAAGTAGTTCTTTGGGATAGGTTTTCCCATTCACCACTTCAGTATTAGGATCTTTAGCATTAGCAGCATCAAACATGGCAAATGCCTGTTCTAATTTTTGGGAGTTGCCCATAGGTATTGGTTTTTCAGACGTTAATCAGAAAAGCCAATATACACAAAACCTGCTTCAATTTTTACGGGATAGGTGGCTATTGCGGGTAAATCGCCATTCAAGTTTTCTCCAGATTCTAAGGAAAAGGTTTTCTTATGCAACGGGCAGGCTACTTTAGGTATGCCTTGGTGGTCGCCAATCATACCACGGCTCAAAACCATTTCTAGCTTATGCGGACATAAGTTTTGGCATGCAAACCATTGGTTGAGTCGCTCAAAATTGAACACGGCTATCTGCTTGTCTTTGTATTTAACGCAGGCGCCGCCATCTTTTGGAAAATCGTTTACCGAAGCCGCTTTGAACCATGTGGTGACTTCTGCTGGAGCGGTTTTGGTATATTTAGAAAGAAATGTTTCCATGGGTTAATTTTTAGGTTGATAGGTTATTGCCATTGCTGTGGCATTTTTTGTTCGCGCATGGGTACAAAAACCAAATTATCGTCTTCTTCTTTACTGTTTACAAAATGGTTGAAGCGTTTCATCATTTCTGGATTGTTCACGGCTTGTGTCCATTCGCACTCAAACTTATTGACCAAGGTTTGCATTTCGGCTTCCAAGTCGGCCGCGATTCCTAGTTTGTCTTCTATAATTACTTCTTTTAGATACGCCATACCACCGTCTAAACGTTCTTGCCACGCAGCAGTACGTTGTAAAGGTTTTGCCGTACGCATGTAGAACATTAAGTAGCGGTCTAGATATGTAATAACCGTTTGGTTGTCTATTTGCTCCGCCAATAGTTCTGCATGCCGTGGATTGGCGCCACCGTTGCCACCCACGTAGAGATTCCAACCGCCTTCTACAGCAATAAGGCCAAAATCCTTACCTCTGGCTTCGGCACATTCCCGAATACAACCAGATACGCCACCTTTAATTTTATGTGGAGCTCTTATACCACGATAGCGGTTCTCCAGTTCTATTCCAAAGCTTACACTCTCGTCCATACCATAACGGCACCACGTACTACCTACGCAGGTTTTAACGGTACGTAACGATTTACCATAGGCATGTCCGCTCTCAAACCCGTGGCTAATTAATTCTTTCCAAATAAGCGGAAGCTGGTTTAAGGTAGCGCCAAACAAATCGATACGGACACCCCCAGTAATTTTGGTATACAAATCGTACTTCTTGGCTATTTCTCCTAAGGCGATGAGTTTATCTGGCGTAATTTCACCACCCGGTACCCGCGGTACTACGGAGTAGGTGCCGTTCCGTTGAATATTCGCTAAAAATCGGTCGTTAGAATCTTGTATAGCATACTCTTTATTGGCTGTATCGGCGTGAATCGTAGCCATAAGCGAAGCGACTACGGGTTTACAGATTTCACATCCATGTCCGCCATTACCATGGTTATCTAAAACCTCATTGAATGTTTCATAGCCTTTTACCTGTATTAAAGAATACAGTTCTTGTCGGTTAAAATCAAAATGTTCACAGATGTGGTCCTTGACTTCTATGCCTAACGATTTTAATGTGGCTTCCGTAAGGTCTTTAACCATAGGCTTGCAACCTCCACAGCCAGTGCCTGCCTTGGTACAGCTAACAACACCGGCCAAATCCGTAGCAGCTCCTGTTTCTATAGTATGGCAAATTTGACCTTTAGAAACGCTCTCGCAAGAACACACTTGGGCTTCGTCTGGCAAATCCATGACATTACCTAACAATCCACCGCCCTCGCTGGCAGGTAAGATGAGTTGTGCTGGGTCTTCTGGGATGGCCATTCCATTTAGGTATATTTGGTGTAGCATGCTATAATCAGCAGCATCACCGACCATAATACCGCCCAATAATTTTTTACCATCTAGACTTACGTTGATGCGCTTGTAAAGAAACTGGGTTTTATTTTCAAAAATGATAGATAACCCTTTATCTGCAGGCATAAATGGAGTGCCAAAACTAGCTACATCTACACCAATGAGTTTTAACTTGGTAGACATATCTATATCACTCGCCATTGTGGTATCTGTGTGCCCTAAAATTTGTTGTACGGCTACATGTGCCATATCATAACCAGGAGCCACAAGACCAAATATCATTTGGTTGTACAGGGCTACTTCTCCTATGGCGAAGATATAAGGGTCAGACGTTTGCATACGATTATTCACTTCTATACCACCACGGATTCCAATTTTTAAGCCGCAGGTTTTTCCTAATTCATCTCGTGGTCGTATACCCGCGGAAATAATGAGCATATCGGTTTCTAAAATATCATCTTCGCCAAATTCCATTCCCGTTATGACTTCATCTCCCAAAATCTGATTGGTAGCCTTGCTCAGGTGAATGTGAATACCCATGGATTCTAGCTTTAATTGCAACACCTTACTACTACGGGCATCTAATTGTCTGGGCATTAATTTAGGAGCAAATTCTACCACATGAGGCTCTAAACCCATATCCATAACCGCTTTTCCGGCTTCTAAGCCAAGTAGGCCGCCGCCAAGAATTGCCGCCTTACCATTCGGTTTAATTTGGTTGATGTGTTTGGCATAGGCAATCATCCCTTCTAAATCTTCAATAGTCCGGTAGACAAAAACGCCTTCCTTTTCTACACCTTTAATAGGAGGTACAAAGGGCACAGAACCTGTTGCTAGGACCAAATAGTCGTAAGTGTGTTGTTGGTTATGTTGGTCGGTTACCGTTTTGGCTTCTTTATTAATATCTACAATACGGTTATTAGTAATAAGATTGATGTTATTTTCTGTGTACCATGAGGCAGGCGCCATTTCTAGTTTTGTAGCATTTTCATCTTCAAAATAGGCACTTAAATGAACCCGGTCGTAGGCAGGTCTTGGTTCTTCTCCAAAAACCGTTAGGGTAAACCCTGTAGTTTGGGCGGCAACAAACTTCTCACAGAACTTGTAGCCTACCATTCCGTTACCAATAACAATTATATTTTTCATAAGCCTCTACTTAATTGATGAATCAAAACTAAGTATTATTACTTAATTTATTACTTTTTATTTCGAAATAAATACGTATCATTGTTGCGAAATCAATAATTATAACCTAACCAAATACATATGAAAGCAATAGATAGAGAAGCGAGAATTAGTTTGGTGGGAGCAGGGCCAGGAGCAGAAGATTTAATAACGGTAAGGGGTTTACGTACTTTACAGGATGCAGATGTGGTTTTGTATGATGCTTTGGTTTCAGAAAAGTTATTAGCAAAAATTCCTGCTGGTATTAAGAAAATATACGTAGGTAAAAGATGCGGGCAGCACAGTCTAAACCAGCAAGAAATTAATACCCTATTGGTAGAGAGCGCTTTTGCTTACGGACATGCGGTGCGTTTAAAAGGAGGTGACCCGTATGTGTTCGGTAGGGCCACGGAAGAAATAGCTTACGCCAATACCTTTGGCATTCCCGTAGCCGTAGTGCCAGGGGTAAGTAGCGTTACAGCAGTTGCAGCTAGCCAGGGTATACCTATTACTAAAAGAGGTGTAAGTTCCAGCTTTTGGGTAGTAACAGCAACTACGAGAGATGGGTCTTTTTCTAAGGATTTAAGTCTAGCGGCACAATCTTCGGCCACATTGATTATACTTATGGGAATACGTAAAATGAAAGCGTTGTCAGAAGTATTGTTACAACATAAAAGTCCTGGGACTCCCTTCGCGATTTTGCAAAACGGAACTTTAGAAAATGAAAGTTGTACTATGGGTACATTAGGCACCATGGCAGAAGTATCGAACACTATAGATGTTACGCAGCCAGGTATACTTATAATTGGAGATGTAGTGGCAGAGCATAACTTCTTTTTTGAGGATGATATACAGCGTGTATTGGATTCTGTGCTGTAAATCAAACTTTTAAATTATCAATTTGTAAATCTTATCCCTTAGTTTTTTGCATTCTGCAAAAATCCCCCTACTTAGATTCTCAATCACATAATAATCGATATTTTTAAGTATAAATACGTAATAATACGTAGTTAAATATAATTTCATACGTACATTTACAACATAAGGAATTAGAATAACCATTTAAATAATACCGCTTTATGAAAACGATTATGACAAAATTATCCGCTTTTCTTGTTATGGCTGCACTTGTAGCCTGCGGAGGAAAAAAAGAGAAAAAGGGAGGAGAATTAGCACAAGCTGAAACAACTTCTACCGCTTTAGAGATTGAAAAACCACAATTGACGTTTGGTTTTATTAAGTTAACAGATATGGCGCCTTTGGCCATTGCAAAAGAGAAAGGCTTTTTTGAGGATGAAGGTTTATTTGTTTCTGTAGAAGCCCAGTCTAACTGGAAAAATGTGTTGGACCGTGTAATTGATGGCCAATTAGATGGATCCCACATGCTGGCAGGGCAACCTATTGCAGCAGGTGCTGGTTTTGGTAGACAGGCCGAATTGGTGACACCTTTTTCTATGGATTTAAATGGAAATGGTATTACGGTTTCTAATGATGTATGGTCTAAGATGAAGCCAAACGTGCCAAAAGGAGATGATGGTAAGCCGGTACATCCTATTAAAGCAGATGCTTTAAAGCCTGTAATTTCTGAATACAAGAATAGTGGTAAAGCATTTAAAATGGGAATGGTTTTCCCAGTATCTACGCACAATTATGAAATTCGTTATTGGTTAGCTGCTGCGGGCATACACCCGGGCTTATACACCGCAGATAACGTACAAGGGCAAATAGATGCAGAAGTATTATTGTCTGTTACACCACCACCACAAATGCCAGCTACTTTAGAAGCAGGTACTATTTATGGGTATTGCGTGGGTGAACCTTGGAACCAACAAGCCGTTTTTAAAGGAATTGGTGTGCCAGTAACTACCAATTATGATATCTGGAAAAACAATCCTGAAAAGGTATTTGTAATGACCAAAAAGTTTGTAGAAGAAAACCCGAATACAGCTACAGCAGTAACTAAAGCATTAATTAGAGCTGGTAAATGGTTAGATGAACCTGGAAACAGAGCAGAAGCCGTGAAGATTTTATCTATGCCACAATATGTTGGTGCAGATGAGGTGGTTCTTGCCAATTCTATGACGGGAACGTTCGAGTTTGAAAAAGGTGATAAACGTTCCATGCCAGATTTTAATGTATTCTATAAGTATAACGCAACGTATCCTTTCTATTCTGATGGTATTTGGTTTTTGACTCAGATGAGAAGATGGGGGCAAATTCCAGACACAAAGCCAGCCGCTTGGTATGATGAAACCATCAAGGATATCTACAGACCAGACATCTGGAAAAAGGCTGCGGAAGCCTTAGTGGCAGAAGGTAAAATACCTGCTAGTGATATTCCAACTACAGATGGATACAAGCCTGCAACTACTGATTTTATAGATGGTAAAACATATGATGCTAAAGACCCAATTGGATACATCAACAGTTTTGAGATAGGAAATAAAGACGATTCATCACTCTAAAACAAACTCACCATGAAGCAAAGTGTTACTGTTGTAAAAGATGATAATGTAAAGTTTGGTGCTACAGCAAAAGCTGTAGCGACCAAGCTGCTACCTAAAATGCCTAAATGGAATGTACAGACCTTTTTAAGAAAGGTATTAATTCCGCTTGCATCCATTTTGTTATTCATTGGATTGTGGCATGTGGGGGCAAAAGCACTGTTTAATATAGAGGCCGATTATAAAATTGAGAAAGCATTAACCGACCAAGGTCAAGCCGCGGCAGACGAGATGGCGGCGTGTATAGCTTCTGGTGATGTAAGCTGTCAACCCAACACCTTGCCGTCTCCTGCTCAGGTTTGGACGTCCTTCAATACACTTATTGCGGACCATAAAACCATTAGTGCGGATAAAGCCGAGTTTAAAGCCAAAACAGCTGCTTTAAATGAAAAAAGAGAAGCAGAAGGCAAAGCGCCAATTACGTATACAGGCAGGCCTTCTTTTGTTGACCAGATTTTTACCAGTTTAAAAACGGTTTTCGCTGGCTTCCTTTTAGCCTTGATTATTGCAGTTCCTGTTGGTATTATTATAGGTCTAAGTCCAACTTTACGCAATAGCTTTAACTGGTTAATTCAGATTTTTAAACCCGTATCTCCTGTGGTTTGGTTGCTTTTGGTGTTCATGATTGTAAAAACCATGACCAAAGATTCAGACTCAGACAGTGCATTTATCATATCGTTCATAAGTGTTGGGCTTTGTGCCATGTGGGCAACATTGGTCAATACGGCAATGGGCGTATCAACGGTAGACAAAGATTACATCAACGTAGCCAAGGTTTTAAAATTAGGAGCAATCCAAAAGGTGTTTAAAGTGATATTACCCTCCTCTTTACCTCTAATTTTCACAGGATTGCGGATTACTTTATCTGTAGCTTGGATGGTATTGATTGCTATTGAATTATTAGCCCAAAGTCCAGGATTAGGTTCGTTTGTATGGGAAGAATTCCAGAACGGCGCTAACGATTCCAACTCAAAAATAATCGTTGCCATGTTCGTTATTGGGATAATCGGTTTTTTACTAGACCGTATCATGCTAACCATACAAAATATGGTGTCTTTCAATAAAAACGCAACAGCTTAAATAAAAGAGGTATGGCGTATTTAGAACTAAAGAACATCAATAAAACTTACGGCACGGGAGCGGAAGCTACAGAGGTACTTACAGATATCAATCTTAGTATAGAAGAGGGCGAATTTGTGGCTATTGTAGGCTTTACCGGTAGTGGTAAAACTACTCTAGTCAACTTGATTAATGGTTTGCTAAAACCTACTAGTGGCGAAGTACTGTTTAAAGGCGAACCGGTAAAAGGTACCAGTCACGAAAGAGGCGTTATTTTTCAGAATTACTCCCTTTTGCCTTGGCTCACTGTAGGCCAGAATGTATCCATGGCGGTAAAAGAAGCTTTTCCAAAAGCAAGTAAAACCGAATTAAAAGAACGTGTAACGGAATACGTAAAAATGGTAAATCTGTTACCGGCCATCAACAAGAGACCTAAAGAACTTTCTGGGGGTATGCGTCAACGGGTATCTGTGGCCAGAGCGCTAGCAATGAATCCAGAAATGATAATCATGGACGAACCTTTAGGGGCTTTGGATGCCTTGACCAGAGGGAATTTACAAGACGAAATTTTAAAAATCTGGAGCAAGGACAAGCGTACAGCATTGTTAATTACCAATGATGTAGACGAAGGTATTTATATGGCAGACCGTATTATACCCTTAAAACCAGGGCCTAATGCTACGCTAGGGCCAGAGTTTAAGATAAATATAGACAGACCTAGGGATAAAACGGCTTTAAATGATAATCCAGAATACAAAAAGACCCGTAACGCTATTATTGAATACCTCATGGGTATTGGAGAAGCGCGTAAATCTGCCTCTAAGAAAGAATATGTTTTGCCAGATATGGCTCCTAAAAGTTTTGTTGCCTAATCTTTAAAAGAAGAAATTATGGTTGTAGAAGTTACTAAAGAGGCACTTGGCCATCAAAATGGAATTACATTTCCGTCAGACAACGTAATGTTAGATTTAAACGACCTTAAAAAGGTATACCCAACGCCAAAAGGGGATTATGTAGTCTTAGAACATCTAAATCTACAGATATTAAAAGAAGAGTTTGTGACCATTATTGGGCATTCCGGTTGTGGTAAAACTACCATGCTCTCTATGATTGCAGGGTTAAATCCAATTTCTGATGGGCGTATTTCGGTTTTGGGTAGTCCTATAAAAGGGCCAGGGCCAGACCGCGGGGTTATTTTTCAGGCACCTAGTTTAATGCCATGGATGACCGCTTTGCAAAATGTATTATTGGGGGTAAATCAGGTTTTTCCGCATGCCAGCAAATCCCAAAGAAAAGACATTGCTATGTATTACCTGGACAAGGTAGGGCTAGAAGGAGCTTTTCATAAAAAGGCGAACGAACTCTCTCAAGGGATGCAACAGCGTGTGGGTATTGCACGGGCTTTTGCTATAAAGCCCAAGGTATTGTTGTTAGACGAACCTTTTGGAATGTTAGATTCCCTTACCCGTGGCGAACTACAAGATATTTTGATTGAAATCTGGAATAAAGAAAAAATTACTGCGGTAATGATTACCCATGACGTGGACGAAGCTATCTTTTTAGCAGACCGTGTGGTTATGATGACCAGCGGGCCTAGAGCAAAAATTGGTGATGTCTTGCCCATAGAATTCAAACGTCCCCGAACCCGAAAATCGGTCTTGGAACATGCCGATTACTACAAGTATAGAAAACACTTAATCGATTTTTTAGAACACTAAAAATTTCAATAAAAAACTAAATAACCCAAACATTTAATCAGTATGAAAAAGCTAATATGTACTATTGGCCTAGGTATCTTTTGCCTTGCCACCACCCAAGCACAGTTTACTTTAGATGGTCAATTTAGACCACGTACGGAATACAGAAACGGATTTGGAAGTATAATTCCGGATGCGGCAGACCCTGGTTTTGCCATTTCTACGCGGGCAAGATTAAACGCAGGCCTTAAAACCGAGAACTTTAATGTATTCTTAAGTATACAAGACGTTTTAGTTTGGGGTGAGAACAGACAGATTTTACCGGATGATCAAAACGATTCTTTTGCCGTTTTTGAAGCTTGGGCAGAATTGAACCTAGGTTCTGGGTGGTCTACCAAATTAGGGCGACAAGTATTATCGTATGACGACCAACGTATTTTAGGGGGGTTAGATTGGGCGCAACAAGGTCGTAACCATGATGCCGCCATGATAAAATATGGTAAGGATAAATTTAAAATGGATTTTGCCTTTGCATTTAACCAAGATTTTGATAACCCAACCGGATTTCAATCTGTGGGTACGGCGTACAACACTACCGGATTCTTTAGCTATAAAACCATGCAAATGCTGCATTTGAGTCAGAAATGGGATTCGTTTTCTGGGAGTGCTTTGTTAATGAATAATGGGTTCCAAAATTTTGATGACGAAGGAGCTGCAGACGGTCTAAACAATTTGTTTACTGCTGGGGTACACCTTAAATACAACAAAGGTAGTTTTGGTGCTGCAGCCAATGCGTATTTTCAATCTGGAGAGCGCCAAGGCGGTTTAGAAGTTAAAGGAGCTAGTCTACTAGGATTAGATGTAACCTATAAAGCATCGACCAAAGTAGGGCTAGGTGCCGGAGTGGAGTTTATTAGCGGCAATGACGGTGAAACCGCAGGGGAAACAGGAGCTTTCTTTCCTTTATATGGTACCAATCACAAGTTTAATGGTCTAATGGATTACTTCTACGTAGGTAACCATGCTAATTCTGTTGGGCTAACAGATGTACACTTAAGTGCTAATTTTAAATTAGGAGAAAAAGGTGGCCTAATGGCAAAAGTGCTTAATTTCTCGGGCGCAGAAGAGTTGCCAAGCGGCGAAAAATCTTTGGGAACGGAATTAGATTTGGTGTATTCCCAAGGCTTTAAAGGTTTTGCCTTAAAAGTGGGCTATTCGCACTTATTTCCTTCAGATGGTATGTACGAGCTTAAAGGGGTGGCAGAAGCAGATGCGGCAAGTTCTCAAAATTGGGCTTGGGCCATGCTCATCATAAAACCTAAATTTTTCACCACAGCAGAAAAATAAAAGTAACACATTGCTTCGATTGGGTCATGTTGTTTAGGCAATGTGGCCTTTTCTAGTTTATAGATAATTCAATTACATTTGCGTTATGGACCCACAAACTATGCAGCAGACTATAGAAATTGTTTTGGCAGACGACCACGCCTTGGTAAGGGATGGCATTCGTGCGCTACTAGAAGAAGAACAAGATTTAGATGTAGTTGCAGAAGTCAGTAATGGTCTAGAAGCCTTGGATATGGTAGCGCAAAAAGCCCCGGATTTGTTGATAATCGATATTCGAATGCCGCAAATGGGTGGTATAGAGGCGGTAGAAAAATTAAATATACAGAAAGACCTTAAAACCAAATGTATCATTTTATCTATGCACGATTCTGAGGAGTATATTCTTAAATCGGTTAAGGCTGGTGCCAGCGGTTATTTGTTAAAAGACACAGACAAGGCAGAGTTTATCAAAGCAATACATACCGTACAAAACGGCGGTAAATATTTTAGTGGCGATATTTCTAATGTATTGGTGAACAATTTATTTGCTAATGCTAATGGGGCTGCAGAAAAAGTAGAAGGCGAAATACCGTTCGATTTAACCAAAAAAGAATTAAAGGTATTGGAGCTAATACTGGAAGGCTATACCAATAAAGAAATTTCAGAAAAGCTTCAGAATAGCAAAAGAACCATAGAAACGCATCGGTTTAACCTCATGAAAAAGATGGAGGTGAAAAACCTTATCGACCTAACCAAAAAAGCGAGAGCGCACAATCTAAGCTCATTTTAAACAATTCTTTCTGTTTGCCCTTATTTTTTGTTGAAACGCTATTTTTTGGACGCATATTTATGATATAAATACTACGTATTAATACGTATTTTTATAATTTTCCATAAGCATTGGCAATTCCTTTGATTATGAAAAATTCTACCTCACATAAAACTGTATGTTCCTATTGTGGTGTGGGTTGTGGTATGGTGATACACAAAGACCCAAAAGGAGCAATAACCCTAGAAGGAGATGCAGATTATCCTGTGAACAAAGGTATGCTTTGCTCCAAAGGAAAAACCTTGAATTATGTAGCACAAGATACCACAGACCGCATTCTATATCCAGAGATGAAGTGGAGTAAAAACCATGCAAGACAACGGGTGTCTTGGGATGTTGCCTTTAGAAGAGGCGCTGCAGTATTTAAAAGTATAATTCAAAAATACGGCCCAAACAGTGTGGGTATGTACGTTTCTGGGCAATGCCTAACAGAAGAATATTACTTAGCCAATAAATTAACCAAAGGTTTTTTTGGTACCAATAATATAGACACCAACTCGCGTTTATGCATGAGTTCTGCCGTAGTAGGGTATAAAAAAACGGTAGGTAATGATGCCGTACCCATTGCCTATGCAGATATAGAATTGGCCGATTGTTTTTTAATTGCAGGAGCCAATCCGGCTTGGTGCCACCCCATCTTGTTTAGACGTATAGAAGCGCATAAAGAGAAAAACCCTAAGGTTAAGATTATTGTAGTAGACCCACGTAAGACACAAAGCTGCGCTTTGGCAGACTTGCACTTACAGCTATTACCGGGAACTGATGTAATCCTATTCAATGCCATAGCAAGATGGCTTATAGAAAAGAAAAAAATAGACAAAGGATTTATAGCCAAGCACACGGTAAATTTTGAGGCGTGTAAACAAAAAGCTTTTGAATTATCTTTAAAACAGGCAGCCAATTTGTGTGGTGTACCGGTAGATGATATTAGAAAAGCGGCCAGATATATAGCAGATGCCAAAGGTTTTATAAGTATGTGGACCATGGGCCTTAACCAAAGTGTTATTGGGGTAGATAAAAACGTATCCTTACTAAACCTTTCACTTTTAACTGGGCAAATAGGAAAACCCGGCAGCGGACCATTTTCTTTAACCGGGCAGCCCAACGCTATGGGTGGTAGGGAGGTTGGTGGTATGGCAAGTTTACTGGCAGCTCATAAAGATTTAGGTAACCCCAAAGACCGGTTGGCCGTACAAGAATTTTGGAACTCTGGGCCCATCCAAGCAGAACCTGGCTACACGGCCACAGAAATGTTTAAAGCCTTGGAAAGTGGTAAAATGAAAGCCGTATGGATTATTTGTACCAATCCTGTTGTGAGCTTACCTAATGCTAAGCTTGTAGAACGAGCCCTAGAGAAAGCCCATTTTGTCATTGTGCAAGATATCAGCCATAATTCTGAAACTACTAAATATGCAGATTTACTGCTGCCCGCAGCAGGTTGGTTAGAGAAAGAAGGCACTATGACCAATAGCGAAAGGCGCATTAACTATTTACCTAAAGTATTGGATGCTCCCGGAGAAGCCTTGCCAGATGCAGAAATTTTATGGCGTTTTGCGCAAGAAATGGAATTTAAAGGGTTTGATTATGAGTCGGCCGCAGAGGTGTATGATGAATATTGCCTGATGACGAAAGGCACCAATATAGATATTGCTGGGTTATCTCATGAACGCTTGCAAAAAGAAGGTAGTTTTCAATGGCCAGTACCACACGCAGAACACCCAGGTACACCAAGATTGTTCACTGACCAAAACTACTTTACCCTGTCTGGTAAAGTACAGTTTAATGCACCGCAAAGTCTTTACAACAAATCAGAAGCTACTAGTCCAGAATTTCCGTTGATACTAAATACGGGTAGGGTTAGGGACCAGTGGCATACGCGAACTAAAACAGGGAAAGTTAAGCGGTTGTTAACCCATATCCCTACACCTTTTTTAGAAATGAATACGGTAGACGCCCATATTCGTGGATTAAAAGAAGGCGATGTTGTGGTAGTCAAAAACCCTCGTGGGGAGGTGCGGGCAAAGGTTAAAATCAATTTTGATATTCGGGAAAAAGTAGTGTTTTTACCCATGCATTGGGGCAAAATTCTTAATCAGGATTTTAGTAGAGCAAATAACTTAACGCATGCCTTGGTAGACCCAATTTCTAAGGAGCCGGACTTTAAATATAGTGCTGTACAAGTAGAAAAATACAAAAAGACCAAACAGAATTTGGTAGTAATTGGCGCAGGGGCAGCTGCCTATCGTTTTATCCAAACCTATAGAGATAAAAATAAAATTGATACGATATCTGTTTTTTCTAAAGAAGAAAACCCGTTCTATAATCGGGTTTTACTACCAGAATATGTGAATGAAGATTTAAGTTGGGAAGCTTTAAAAAAGTTTAAAGAAGGCGAATTGGAAAAACTTCAAGTTAATTTATATGCTAAAAATGGGATTCAGAAAATAGATGCTCAGAAAAAGGTGGTTTATGATGATTTTGGCCAGGAACATCCGTATGATTTGCTTATTGTGGCAACAGGCAGCCGTGCATTTGTTCCTCAAGGGGTACGCATGGATTTGCCTGGGCGTTTTACCATGCGGGAAAAAGGGGATGCAGACCGATTAAAAACCTATTTAAATGATACTGGTTTACCCAATGCACAACAACATGTAGCTATTGTTGGTGGTGGATTATTGGGATTGGAGTTAGCGGCATCATTAAAAAAAATTGGTTTAGAAATTAGTATCATTCAGCGTGCACCGCGTTTAATGGAGCGCCAATTAGACCCCATAGCGAGTAGGTTATTGGCAGAAGATGTACAAGAGCGGGGTATTAAAATCTATTTTGATAATGAAGTCAGTACCATCTTTGATGCTGATGGCGCTGCACATAGTTTACAAATCAATCTAAAAACGGGACGTACATTACATTGTAACGCTATTGTATACGCTATAGGGACTAGACCAAATATGGATATTGCCAAGGATGCGGGCTTACAAACAGGTAGAGGAGTGGTTGTGAATCCGTACCTGCAAACAAGCGACCCTAGTATTTTTGCTATGGGAGAGATTGCCGAGTTTAATGGCAGTTTGTTTGGTATTACCTCTGCTGCTGAACAACAAGCAGATGTAGCTGCCAATTATATCCTAGGCGATTTAAGTAGCATTTACAATGGCTCTGTCCTAATGAATATTTTAAAGTTTGATGATTTGGACCTCTGTAGTATTGGTATGGTAAATGCCCCCAAGAATGATGATACCTACCAAGAAATTGTTCTTATGGATGTGCACAAGCGTTTTTATAAAAAATGTATCGTTAAAGACGATATATTAAAAGGTGCTATCCTAATTGGAGATAAAAATGAGTTTGCCGAGTTTAAACGGCTAATTGAAGAGGAAATTGAGCTTTCTGATAAGCGAGACGAACTGCTCCGTGGCGCGCCTTCTGGTGAACCTATGTTAGGGAAATTAGTATGTTCTTGTAGCCAAGTGGGGCAGGGCAATATAGAAAAAGCTATAAATGGAGGGTGCACCGGATTTACAGATTTAGTTGCACAAACAGGTGCTGGTTTAGGTTGTGGTAGCTGTAAACCAGAAGTGAAAGCAATTTTAGAAGCACAATTACAAACGGTTTAAATCTAGGTGGTATGAATGACGATTTGCATCGCATATGTTTTAAAGGTGGGGTTACTTCACCAGGCGAATTAAAGGATAGCATCGCCATGTTAGAAGCTGCAGGTCTGCAAGAAGTGTTTTTTGGTTCGCGCCAAGATTTGCTTTTTCCATTACCTCAAAAGAGCAAAAAACAACTAGAATTGTTGTCAGAGTTTAATACAAACATCGTAGCAGACAGAAGTTATCAAAACATTGTTTGCTCTTATGTTACTGCGGATATTTTTGACATGACCCATTGGTTAAAAGGGTCTACGTATTTGTATTTGCTGGAGCAATTTAACTATCAACCTAAATTAAAAATAAACATTACAGACCCCAAACAACGGTTGGTTCCCTTATTTAGCGGCAACCTCAACTTCATCGCTTCGGAAGAAGAAGATTATTGGTATTTAAATGTTATGCTTCCGCATTGGAAAAACAAAGCGTTTTATCCTGTATTAATCTATAGTTGGGATATCGTAAAAATTGCGCGGAACATAGAAGAAGTGTTTACCGGAATTGACAATGTAGACCAGCTGTTCACCATCATCAATCAAAAATTAGAAACGAACAACAAAAACATACAGCAGCCCTTGCAAACGCCTTATTTAACCTTTCCTTATTATGAAGGGATGAACAGAATGGGGTTAGATCAGTTTTGGTTAGGGCTTTATTGGCGAAACAACCGATACGATTTAAAATTTTTAAAAGAATTTTGCGGCTTCTGTTTAGATAATGGTATTGGTAAAATCTGTATTACCCCTTGGAAATCTTTAATAGTAAAAGGGATTAAAACCGAGAGTAGGCCTGCTTTGGAACGTTTTTTAGGGTTAAACGGTATTAATGTTCGCCATTCGCAGTTAGAAATGAACTGGCATTTGCCTGTAGATGATGCAGAAGCATTAGATTTAAAACGATTCCTAGTGCGTAATTTTGATCAAAATGACATTAGTACCTATGGGTTAACCTTTGGTATTAGTAATGATGTAGGCAAACGCTCTCATTTTTCTTCTATTGTAATAGAAAAGAATCCGCCACCTAAACTCGTTGCGGATTTTGAGGTTAGGCCCTCTTACAATGTGCTACACTTTAAAAATTTTGACCCCAATACAGATACTTATGTAGTGTACGCACAAGATGTGGATAAGGTAGAGTTGAGTGGCCTATTAATGGAGTTAAGTAAAAAATATTTTGAACAATTGCACAAGGTGACCGCACCAACAGAAGAGAAAGTGCAACTTAAGGCAAAGGAAGAGGGTAGTACAGTGTACCAATGTCAAGATTGTTTTACTATTTATGATGCCGCCGTAGGGGATAAAAAGAATAAAATAGCTAAAAACACTCCATTTAAAGAATTACCATCGCTATATAGCTGCCCCACTTGTGAGGCTTCTTTAGCAAATTTTAAACCTGTAAAGTTGGTTTTGGCTAAGTAGTGTAAGATTTACATTTACATAACTATTTATTTAGCAAAAGTTGGTATTACTATGGTAGTATTGTAGGTTTTAGTATTCCTGCCATGCGTAACCCTTATTACATTCTGCTTTTTCTGTTTTGTTTGTCTCATTTTTTAGTTGCTCAGAACATAAAATTCAAAAGTTACACCACTCAAGATGGGCTTTCTAACAATTCTGTAACGGCCATAGCGAGTGATGAAGATGGAGGACTTTGGTTGGGCACCTATGATGGCTTAAACTATTTTGATGGCTATACATTTACAGTCTATAAGCATGATGGTGCTGATGAAAAGAGCCTTTTTGGGAATCATATTTTTACTATTGAAAGGGATAAGCAAGGACGCATATGGATATTAGATAATAGGGGACAATTGTGTAGATATATTGGCGGCGGAAATTTTAAACGTTATTCCTTTAATGATCCTGTAAAAAGCATTAGGCTTAGTAATACAGGGGATTTGCTACTTTATTTAGACAACAAAGAGTTAGCTTTTATTAATAATGAATTTGAGCCTACCAAAGCAATTGCACTTAAAGAGGATTTTAGCTATTACAAGACACTTGTTTTAAAACAACAGCCAGATGCCCAAATTAATCAATGTGTAAAAGATAAAAAGGGTACCGTATGGATTGCTACCCGCCGTCATGGATTGTTTGTAGTAGCAAACACTTTAGCGGAAACAAAACCTACCAAGTTAGACCAGTATACGTATGACCAATATTCTAATTATAGTTTACGTAGTAACGAAGTAGAAAAACTTCATTTAGACAATTTTGGTAACGTATGGTTAGCACAGAAAGATGGTGGGTTAAGTATGGCTTATAGAGGTTCAGAAAGTATATATTCTGTGGTCCCTCATCCTACAAAATACAAACATTTACCTAACGAGACGGTAAGAGCTATCACTACAGATACAAAGGGTACACAATGGCTAGGCTACTATTCTAAAGGGTTGTTTTTTAAACAGCTAACAGATAAGTGTTATCTGCCTTTTACCATAGTAGAAGCTTTAGATGATCCAGATTGGTACCGTATACGCAGCATGTTTACAGATAGCAAAGGAACGGTTTGGGTAGGTACTTACGCAGGTATCATAAAGATATCTGATCAGGGCTATAGTTTGATAACCGCTAAAAGTCAACCGCTTTTGCCAAGCAACAGGCATTATGGTTTTTTTGAAAACGGTTTCCAAGAATTATGGATTGCTTGTTGGGGTGGGGCTGCAAAATATAACTTAGAAACAGGGCAATTTGAAGCGTTTAAAGGAGCGGATAAATTAAAAAATTACCACATAAGGCAAATAAAGATAGTAAACAGCCTATTGGTGTTAGCAACAGAACATAACGGTATTCTGTTTTTAGATGTCAATACAGGTAAATTAGAAGTTTTAAATGAGGCTAATGGTTTACTGGGGAATAGTACTTACTCTGTGTATTATGATACGCACCAGCAATTGTTTTGGTTCGGTTCTTTGGGTGGGGTAACGGTATACAGTCGTGAAAAAGGAGTAGTACATCGCATTACAGAAGCTAATGGCCTACCAAGTCACATGGTGTATGGTATTTTAGATACGGAAGATTATGTATGGGTGAGTTCTACCAAAGGGTTAGCGCGTATACAAAAGGATAATTACCACGTTTTACCAATTGCAGCAGAAGAGGGTTGGCAAACAAGCGAATTTTCTGAGGGTGCTTTTTATAAAGACCCAAAGGGTATCATGTATTTTGGTGGCATTAAAGGGGTAAATTATTTTGATCCTATTGCCTATGACCATCAACAGAATCAACAAAAGGTTAAGTATACCATCAATCAACAATCACATGTGCCAGATACGCTGAGTTTAAAACACAATTCTGCTAGTTTAGAATTGACCTTTACTCCTATTGTTTTTCCTTTATCGGATAAGCAATCTTATTATTACAAAATAGAGGGCGTAGATCAAGAATGGCAATATGGAAATGGGATTAGTAGTAAAACGTATAAAAATTTACCCGCAGGCACTTATTCTATATTGCTCAAAAACACTAAAATAGATGAACCCGTAAAATTGACGACCGTTGCTGTGGGTAAAGCCTTTTATCAAAGGGTTTGGTTTTATTTAGGAATATGCCTTTGTGTTATAGCTATAGCTATTCTGCTTGTTTTTAATAAAAATAAAAAGGCTAAAGTGCAAAAAGAACTGTTAGAACTTAAAATTGCGGAACGTACTACCCTTATACAAACCCAAAAAAAGTCTCTAGAGCAGGCTAATGCTGAGTTGGACGTTCAAAGACAAGAGATTTTTAATCAAAAAGAAGAATTATTGCAATTACATAACAGTTTAAAGCATACTGATTTTGAGGTAGATAAGTTTAAACATTTTGTTATTTCTTCTCTACAAGAACCTTTGCAAAAAGTTTTAAATGTTTCTCAGCAATTACAAGAGTTTCCAGAATTAAAAGAAACGTTACAGCAAGAGGCTGGTAAGCTGTTAAATTTTGTGATTGAATGGGATTATTTGCAAGATGTAAAACATTTAGGGCCATTACAAGAAAATGTGGTAGAGTCCAGAGTTTTATTAGAAGATGTGTTTTCTAAAGTGAAACAAAAAGCACTTTTAGCTGCGCTGAATTATGAAAGTGAACTAAAGCTTAAGGATAGTTTAGCTGTCATAGACGCATTGCGATTGCGGTTGGCACTGCAGTACGTGTTAAACGACATATTAAAATACACAGCCCAGCATACCACACTTAAAGTAAAAATAGAAGAGCAAGAAAACCGGTTAGACTTTTCAATAATTTCAGATAGCGAATTACTGAATGCAACTTGGCCAGATATTGAAAAATATGGTAATTATTATCGAGCATTTTTGGTGTTGTGGAAAGAAATGGAGGGAACTGTTACCGTAGATTTATCGTCTAATTTTTTATTGAAATTACAGCTTCCTGTTAAAAAAGTAAGTCCAAAACATTCCTTTTCGGAAGCCATTAGTTATAAACATTTACAACAGAAAGATGATATTGTTAAAACGGATAAACCTACGGTTTTAATTCTTACTGGTAAAGATAAAGAAGCTGCTGTATTGCCAATGTTGCAGCAACCCAAAGCCTATACTATACTTGTAGAACATAAGGTTTCGGATGTATTATCTGCCATACAGGTGCTCAAGGTAGATTTATTGGTGCTGTATCAAGTTAGTTTCAATAAAGAATTAACAGGGTTATTATTAGATAACAAGGAGCGTATAAGTAATAATCGTATTCCTTTAGTTTACATCTCTGAGGCTATTGATCACACCCTTAATGAAAAAGCTCTGTTTTACAATCTAGATGTTGTTATTCAATTACCAGCAAAGCAAGAGTTTATCACAAAAAAACTCAGCAAATTAATTCAACAGCGTAATAAAGCAGAATCGAACAACTTTCAAAAATCACTCTTTAAACTATTGGCAGGTGACCAAGAGATAGAATCTGCTGATGACAGATTGCTGCGCCAGGCTTTAGATATCATAAAACAACATTTAGGACAGCCAAGTTTTAACGTAGAAGCACTTATAAAAACAATGGGGATTAGTAGGGTTAAATGCTATAGGTTATTTAAAGAACGATTGCAAAATTCGCCCTCAGAAGTTATAACCTCCTTACGCATGCAAAAAGCAGTACTATTATTAAAGCAAGGCAAATTAAATGTATCAGAAATAAGTTTTGAATGTGGTTATGCAGATGCAAAATATTTTGGACGCTCGTTTAAAAAACAATTTGGGACAACGCCAAAAAGGTTTGTGGTGCAAGAACAAACTCTAGACTGTTAGCGCTAGATTACTACTAAGTTACCCCAATGTTACTGTAACTAAAGTGCACTTTTTTGAACTATTTATCATTCTTTTTGCAACCAAAGTCCACCTTATAGAAACAAAATTACCCCCTAGTGCCACCTAGCTAAAATAGTTTTGACCCAAACCAAAAACTCAAGTTTTTAAAATGAAAAAGTTAGTACTTAGTGTAGCGTTCACCCTTGGGTGTATCCTCAGCGCTGTAAGTCAGGTTACTGTAAAAGGTACTGTAACCTCCAAAACAGACCAAATGCCAATACCTGGCGTTTCGGTGATGTTAAAAGGTGGTGGTGCTATAGGCACCGCTACAGATTTTGATGGTAATTTTCTTGTAGAAGTACCCACCAATGACGGAATTTTAGTTTTCTCTTTTATTGGGTACGCAGAACAAGAAGTAAATTTTAGGGGTAATTCTACCTTAGCTATAGAACTACAAGAAGCGGCGAGTGAGCTGGACGAAGTTGTCCTTATTGGCTATGGTACCACTAAAAAAGGAGATTTAACCTCTGCAATTTCTACAGTAGAAAATATAGAAAACATAAGTTCTAGGCCAGTAGCAAACCTTAACGATTTTCTACAAGGTAATGTGCCTGGTGTTACCGTTTTGCAACAAGGTGGGGATCCTACTAGCGGTAGTAATGTTGTTATCCGTGGTTTGGGCTCTTTTGCTAGCGAAAGCCCCTTAACCGTAGTAGATGGTGTTCCCTATTATGGACCTGCTATAAACCCTAATGACATCGCCTCAGTTTCTGTACTAAAAGATGCTTCTGCCGCTGCTATCTATGGTGCGCAAGCAGCGTCTGGCGTAATTGTAATACAGACTAAAAAGGGTAAGATTGGGAAACCAAGGGTAAGCATAGATTATTACGGTGGTATACAAGAAGCAATGAATTTGCCTACGCCATTAGCAGCACAACAGCAAGCAGAGGTGTATAACCTAGCGGCAGATAACGCAGGTTCTCCAAGACAGTCAGCACATGATGCTGCCCAAAATCCTTACGGACAAGTTAACCGAACTAATTGGGTAGATGCCATCTTTAGGGCAGCAAGCATACAAAGTGTAAACGCTAGCATCAGTGGTGCTGGTGAAAATGCTAATTATCTCACTTCTTTTAATTATTTTGATAAAGAAGGTTTGTTAGAAGGAACTTCTTCTGATAGGTATAGTTTTAGAGTTAAATCTGATTTTAATTTAAGTGATAAAATCACGGTTGGGGAAAATGTATATTTCTCTCGTACAGAAGCTTTAGGTACCAATACGGACAATCCGTATTCTGGAACTATTATTAATGCGGTTTATATGCCATCAGCGGCACCTACACGTTATGAAGACGGTAGTTTTGCTGGTGTTGTTCCAGAAAGCCTGTCACAATTTGCAGGTGCTTATGGGGATGTTTATAACCCTTTAGCCTTGTTGCTAAGACCTACGGTT
Source organism: Flavobacterium sp. ASW18X (assembly GCF_005144745.1). GTDB lineage: Bacteria > Bacteroidota > Bacteroidia > Flavobacteriales > Flavobacteriaceae > Croceivirga. The sequence continues at coordinate 23,581 of NZ_SWKK01000002.1, forward strand.
TCTGCGCCAACAAATTTTTTAAATGCCAATGTATACGGTACTTATGACGTTATAAAAGGGTTAACCTTGAGGTCTAGCTACGCATATAGTTACACGCAATCAGATTTTAAAAGATTTCAACCAAGAGTGCCAGAATTGGGACGTTCTAATCCAAACAATTTTTTAGAACAGTCTAATAGGCAAACCAACAGATGGGTTTGGGACAATCAATTGTCTTACAAACAAACTTTTGGTGGGCATTCCATAGATTTAACAGCTATATATTCTGCCCAGCATACAGATGCAGAATATGTTTGGTTACGTGGCGATGGGTTTAGTAGTGAAGAACCTTTTAATCAATTTATTGCAAACGCAAGTATCATAAGAAATCCAGAATCTAGCGTTTTTGAAGACCGTTTGACTTCTGCTATTGGTAGAGCCATGTATAATTTTAAAGATAGGTATTATTTATCTGGTAGTATAAGAAGGGATAAAACGTCTAGGTTAGCGGTAGAGAATCAATCAGATAACTTTCCCTCCGTTTCTGCAGGTTGGCGTGTTTCTAAGGAGCCGTTCTTTAAGGTTAACGCCATAAACGATTTAAAGTTCAGAGGTTCTTGGGGACAAATCGGTAATATTAACTCCGTTGGTTATTACTCTTTTGATGTACCGCTAAACACTACCGTAGTTACCTTGGGTGAGGATGCTTCTAGAGATGACCGTGGTGCTTTTGTAGGCAAACAATCCAATCCAAATTTAAATTGGGAAGTGTCAGAGTCTATTAACTTAGGTATGGATGCCACCTTGTTTAACAATACCCTTAGTTTAACGTTTGATTATTTTGAGAAAACTACTAAGGGAATGATTTTACCTGGCCTAGAAGATTTAAATCAGGGAACAAAAGCTGCAGATGTTAATGGTGGAGAAGTAAAGAATACAGGTTTTGAAATTGCAGCAACCTATACCAAAGATTTAGGAGATTTTAGATTTGCAGTAAACGGTAACATTAGTGTTTTAGATAACGAGTTGGTAAATCTAGATGGTTACAACAGCAGCGGCATCGACTTTATAGCACATTCAGATAATGTAAGAAATGTTTTAAGGCCTTACCGTTCAGAGGTAGGTAGGTCGCTGTACTCTGTATATGTGGTGCCACAGTTAGGTATTTTTCAAAGTCAGGCAGAAATAGATGCGTATACCAAAGATGGTAACCTAATACAGCCCAATGCACAGCCAGGAGATTTTAAGTTTGCAGATGCGAATGACGATGGAAAAATAGATGAAGCAGACAAAGTTTTTTATGAGAGTTATCAACCAGACTTTACATATAACCTAGGGTTAAACTTAGCCTATAAAAACTTTGATGTTTCCATGTTGTTTCAAGGCGTTTCTGGCGTAGATGTTTTTAATGGGTATAAGTACACTACCTACAATGCTTCTTTAACAGGTTATAACTTAGATAACCGTGTATTAAACGCATGGACACCTCAAAATACAACTTCAAACATTCCAAGATTGTCTACTAAGGATGACAACAGAAACTTTGGTTTAGCGTCTAGTTGGTATTTAGAAGATGCGTCTTATTTAAGAATGAAGAATATTACAGTGGGCTATAATGTAGATAGTCATATTATGAATAAACTTTTAGAAGGTTCTTCATTACGTATCTATATATCTGCAGAGAATTTGTTTACGCTTACAGATTATTCTGGTTTAGATCCTGAAGTAGGTGGTAAAGGGTTAGATATTGCCAAGTATCCATTGTCTAGAACCGTTACTGGTGGTTTATCTCTTAAGCTTTAATAAAAAAAATAGTGTTGAAAATGAAAACAATACAAATAAAAAAATCAATTGTAGCCCTTACCACAATCGGGGCATTATTTACGGCTTGTTCAGAAGAATTTACACAGCTAGACCCTATTGGGAGTACGTCCTATGCTAATTTTTATAAGTCAGACCAAGATGCACAAGAGGCTGTAAATAGTATGTACGCTTATATGACAGACCAAGAAATGTTCTCTAGAGGTTTTTTCTGGTACATCAATGCTTCTGATGATATGGTAACCGGTCGTATAAAGGCAGCAGCAGATAATATTAAAAGTTTTAATATCACTGGTGGCGAAGGTGGCTATACGTCTACCTGTTACCCAAAAAGTTATCAGGTAATCCGCAGAGCTAATGATGTTATTTTAAACATTCCAGAGATGGAAATTTCTCAAGAAAAGAAAGACCAATATTTAGGAGAAGCTTATTTTATGCGTGCTTTTAGTTATTTCTGGGTAGCGCACACCTATGGCGATAACGGTCCAAACGGCGGTGTTCCTATCGTTACGGAAGAAAATATGAACGAGCCTGCTGGTAGTTACCAAAGACCAGAAAGTGTAGTGGCCAATTATGCCCAGATTGTCGCAGATTTAGAAAAAGCGGCCGCACTATTACCTTTATTTACTGATTACGCATCAGAAGATTATGGAAGGCCTCATAAGGATGCTGCGTATGCCTACATGGCTAAAACCAACTTGTATTGGGCGCAATATGATGCCTCTAGATATGCAGAAGTAGTTAAATATGCAGATATGGTTACAAATTCTGGGTCTGGAAGAGCGTTGATAAATACTGGGAACCCTGCTAAAGATTACAGGGAATTGCATAGCCATTTAAACAATTGGACGAGTGAGTATATCTGGTCTGTTAATTCTGGGGTAGACCAAGGCAGTATACTTTCCGGAGTTATGCTAGAGAACAAAGGTTGGGGTAAATATAATGGTTGGGGTTATTATACACCATCAGAAAGTTTGTTTAATGAGTTTGAGGCAGATGATGCCAGAAAAGCAATCACAATTTTAAGCTTTGGAGACACTTTTACATATTTTGGAGAGGAGCGTAGATACCAGTCAGAGAATTCTTTGTCGGGCTTTCAGTTTAATAAATATATGTACGAATTTCAGTTTGAAGACCCAATAGGCACCTACATCAATAGCAACGGAGACAACCCTTCTACGGTTTACAATGTGCCTTTAATGCGGTATGCAGAAGTGTTATTGATGAAAGCCGAAGCATTAATCATGGACGGGAAAAATGGTGATGAACCTTTAAATACCGTAAGAGAAAGAGCTGGCTTAGCTCCAATTTCTAACGCTACTATAGAAGATATAAAGCATGAAAGACGGGTGGAATTAGCGGGCGAATTTGCTAATAGACATTTTGATTTAATACGATGGGGAGATGCGCAAGACGCATACACCCAACCTATTTATGGTAGAATTTATACGGACCGTTCTAATCCAGATTCTGATTACACGTTGGAAGAAGTATGGCCAGCCAGAAATTTTGATGCCAGTTATATGCATGTGTGGCCTATACCAGAAACTGTGATTGAGTCTTCTGGAATACCGCAAAACATAGGGTGGTAGTTTGTAGTTAGTTTTCAGTTAGCAAAAAGGTGCTGATTGGTTTCAGCACCTTTTTTAAATTTTAGTACATGTATAAAATTATTTTCTTTTTACTTAATCTTACCTTATTCTATTCCTTTGCTCAAGACCATAATGCAAATCTACTAATACATTCGCATAACGACTATTTACAACCAATTCCTTTCTGGACTGCTCTGAGTGCAGGTGCTCATGTGGTAGAAGCAGATGTATTTGTGCATAATAACACATTAAAAGTTGCACATACCAAAGACGAAATAGGGAATTTAACTCTAATAAAAGGCTATCTAGAGCCAATGAAAGTAGCAGCCCAAAAGGGATACTTTAAAGAACCTTTTGTATTAATGATAGACGTTAAGGAGCAGCCCTATAAAACATTGAAAGTATTGCTAAAGGAGTTAAAATCGTTTAAAACTTTAACGGATAATAAAAACATACAATTCTTAATCTCTGGTAAGCGTCCCAAACCAGAAGATTTTAATGCCTATCCTGCTTATGTACAGTTTGATTGGCAAGAACTTGATACACCTTTAAGTCCGCAACAACTTAAAAAAGTAGGCATGGTCAGCGTAGGGTTTAAAGAGTATTCGGTTTGGAATGGCAAAGGCAGACTTACACATGAGGATGAGCATGTTGTAAAAGAGGTGATTATTAAAGCTAAAAAATTAGGAAAACCATTTAGGTTTTGGGGTACTCCAGATAATAAAACGGCATGGTTAGAATTTCAAAAGATAGGAGTAGAGGTAATCAATACAGATAATCCCTACCAATGTGTAGCCTTTTTTAAAAAATTAGCAAAGCATACCTATCACCCTAGACCAGTACAAAAGGTGTACCAACCAACTTTTAAACCAGATAACCATAAAGTAGCTGCAAAAAATATCATTTTAATGATAGGAGATGGTATGGGTAACACCCAAGTATCTTCGGCTGCCCTAGCCAACAGAGGAAATTTGAGCTTAACCCAATTAAAGCAAACCGGTCTTGTAAAAACCTCTAGTGCAGACGCTTTGTGTACAGATTCTGCTGCTGGTGGCACTGCCATGGCAACAGGGCACAAGACCAATAATCGCTATATTGGTAAATCTACAGAAGCAGAAAACTTACCTAGCATTGCAGAGATTTTGCAAAATCAGCAGTTTAAAACAGGCATTATTACTACAGATGAACTTGTAGGAGCCACACCAGCCTCATTTTATGCACATCAGAAGGATAGGGGTATGCAGAAAGAAATTGCTCAAGATTTTATCAAAAGTGAATTAGATTGGACCGCAGGCGGTGGGGAAAAACATTTTAAATTCACCAATCATGGTGGCGAGCAATTTAACCCAGAACGCAAAAAAAAAGTAAGTGTATTTTTTTCAGAAGGTGGCGTTAAAGCTGTAAAAGAAGGTAGAGGGCCACTTTTAGCTACTACTACAAAGGACGCACTTTCTTATCTTTCTAAAGATTCAAAACCTTTCTTTATAATGGTAGAAGCAGCCAAAATAGATAGTTATGGTCATGGTAATGATATAACCGGTGTAATTACAGAAACCTTGGATTTTGATTTGGCTATTGCAGAAGCATTAAAATTCGCAGATAGTAATAAGGAGACCTTAGTCATCATCACTGCAGATCATGAAACAGGTGGTTTAGATATCATTGGCGGAGATGTAGCTACGGGAGAGATAATGGTAGATTTTGCTAGCGATGACCACACTGCTGCTATGGTGCCTTTATTTGCCTATGGGCCAAGGTCTGGTCTGTTCTCTGGTGTCTATGAAAACACAGAAATTTTTCATAAAATCTTACAAGCATTGAAAATCGCTAATTAAGTGTAGGCCCCAGTCTGTGTATGGATTGGGGTTTTACTACAACTTCTTTACATACTTTGTAAGTATTACAATATGCTGTCCATTTACCTTGCCTTCTATATAGGTTTCGTTTTCGTGGTCCAAAGAAATATTACGCACTGCTGTACCTCTTTTAGCCGTAAAACCAGCTCCTTTTACGTTTAAATCTTGAATTAAAACCACATTGTCGCCTACAGCTAAAATATTGCCATTGCTATCTTTATGTACTAAGGCATTTTCATTGGGTAATGTAGCCTCTGCCCAACTGAGGGTATCGTCCTCTAAATACATCATATCTAATAAATCTACGGGCCAGCCTTCGTGCTTAAGGTGATGGAGCATTCTAAAAGAAAGTACTTGTACTGCGGCATTGGGGTTCCAGATGCTATCATTCAGCAAACGCCAATGGTTAGGGTCTGCGGTTTCTGGCTGGTCTAATTGTTTTGAGCAAACAGCACAGAGCAGGGCACACTCCTCGGCAAGGCTTCCTGTTTTTGGAGCAACAATGTAAGGTTCTAAATTATCTTGGCTACCACAAAGTTCACATTGGTTTCCACTTCGTTCTTGTAATTCTTTAATCAAAATAGTAGAGGTTTAGGTTGTAACGGCAAAGGTATGGCTTTGCTATATTTCGTATCTTGGAAAAAACGAAAGGATGAAAAAATCGCTCTCCATACTATTCTTGCTAGTTCTACTCACTGGAATGCTCTTCGGTCTTAATAAATCCGTCCACGTAAGCGATTATAAAACAATAGATAAGCCAGTAGAAGTGTCTAACGAGACTACTTTTCATCAACTGATGGATGTATTAACGCATCCCCGTTGTATGAACTGCCACCCGACAGACAACCTGCCCAAACAAGGCATGGAACGGCAGCCGCATCATTTTGATATGGCCAGAGGTGCGGATGACCATGGTTTTGAAGCTACCCAATGCCATACCTGTCACCAAAAAGAAAACAATCCCTATTCAGGAGTTCCAGGAGCACCCCACTGGGGGCTAGCACCAGCTTCCATGGGGTGGCAAGGATTAACCAGAATAGAAATTGCGGAACGCTTGTTAAACACCGAAACGAACGGGGGTAAAAATCATGAGGCGCTCGTAGAACACCTTACCAAAGATGCACTGGTTTTATGGGCATGGAACCCTGGGGTAGATGCCAACGGTGTAGAACGAGAAAAACCACCCTTATCTAAGGAAGAATATATCGCAGTTGTAGAAAAATGGTTCGCAGACGGAGCTGTAATACCCACAAAATAAAACAAATGAAAATACAACTTATAGTAAATGGCACTCCGCAATTAGTGCAAATAGAAGATGAAATGACACCACTCTTATGGGTGATTCGGGATGTGTTAGACCAAAAAGGTACCAAGTTTGGGTGCGGAAAGGCTGCCTGTGGGGCTTGTACGCTCTTGGTGGATGACCAAGCGGTACGTTCTTGTTCGTATCCTATAAAATTTGCAGAAGGAAAATCCATAACTACTATAGAAGGTTTAGGAACAAAAGAAAATCCACATCCCGTGCAGCAAGCGTGGATAGAAGAAGTAGTGCCGCAATGTGGTTATTGCCAGCCTGGGTTTATGATGGCCACCGCTGCGCTTCTAAAAAAAGTGCCTAAGCCAACAGATGAAGATATTGACAACAACATTATTAATGTATGCCGTTGCGGTACGTATTACCGTATGCGTAAGGCCATACATAGAGCTGCGGCACTGAGTAGTGAATTACCAATTACTGAACAAGAAAAGGAATAAGGATGGCAAAGGTATCTAGAAGAAAGTTTTTGGTAAGAGGTGCACTAGGTACTGCTGGCGTGGTAGCGGTTGGTACGTACTTGTTTCGGAACCCTATTCGTAGGCAAGTTTTAGCTTATGCAAATTCCGCCGATTCTCCTTATTTAGGTAGCGGTATGGAACCCGTTTTGTGGTTTGAACTGACTGAAGCAAATAGAATTCGCCTATATTCTCCAAAGGTAGAAATGGGGCAAGGTACCTTTACGGGTATGGCACAATTGGCAGCAGATGAGTTAGAATTGCCCTTATCTAGCATAGAGGTGGTCCACGCACCTTCCATCACAGGTAATATGGATAGTTTTGCTACGGGAGGTAGTACTTCAATTGCAAGTTTATGGCAACCCTTACGGGAACTTGCCGCAACCATGCGAGAAATGATTAAAACCGCTGCTGCAGAGCTTTGGGAGGTAGCTGTTGCTGATGTTGTAATGGAGGAAACGAAGGTGAGTGCTGGCGAGAAGGAACTTACTTTTGCGGCTTTGGCAAAACAGGTAAACCAATGGCCAGAAGTAGATACCCCAGAACTTAAAAAGCTATCGGATTATAAACTAATTGGCAAACCCTTACCTAGGGTAGATTTAGAGGATAAGGTATTTGGAGTACCTATTTTTGGTATGGATGCAAGCATGCCAGACATGGTGTATGGTACGGTGGTAAGGCCAGAATACATAGGGGCAACATTTGTAAGTGCAGATGTTAGCCAAGCAGCATCCATGCCAGGCGTGCTAAAGATTATTCAGGAAGATGATTTTGTGGGCGTGGTAGCCAACTCGTATTTGGAAGCCGAAAATGCAAAACAGGCAATTAAGGTAACTTGGGATGCCCCTACACAGTTGCAGTTACAGGATATTGAGGCCAAGATGAAAGTGGGCAATGGCAATCCTACGCTAATTCAGAAAAAGGGAGATGCCTTAGAAGAAGTAGCTGTAGAGGCGGAGTTTACCACGCCAATTGCCGCACATGCGCAGATAGAACCTAACGGCGTGGTAGCACATGTAATCGATGATGGTGCTACTTTATTTTTATCTACTCAGGTAGTAGCTATTACCCAAAAGGAGGTAGCAAAACGATTGGATTTGGATACTGAAAAGGTGAATATAATTCCCACTTTTTTAGGAGGCGGTTTTGGTAGACGGTTACATACGCCACATGCAGTGCAAGCGGCAGTAATGTCCAAATTGGTTGGCAAACCGGTAAAATATTTTTTTAGTCGTAAAGAAGAGTTTCAGCACGATATGTTTAGGCCGCCTACACATCACCAACTTAAAGCAAAACTTACGGCTAATGGCAAAATAGAAAGTATTCAGCACGATTTCTCTAGTGGAGATGTAGCTATAGGTTCGGCCTTATTACCCGGATTTTTAAACAAGATGCTGGGCGCAGATGTGGGGGCCATTCGTGGCGGATTTTGTCAATATGTAGCTATTCCCAACATTAGAACTACCTCTTGGCATGTAGAACTCCCATTTGCTACCAGTTGGTGGCGTAGTTTAGGCTTATTGGCCAATACCTTTGCTTGGGAAAGTTTTATGGATATCTTGGCAGAAAAGGCGGGGAAAAGCCCGGTCGATTTTCGTTTGGAACACATAAAGGACGATGCCGCAGGTATACGATTACGAAAGGTGATAGAAACAGCCGCTGAAAAGGCAGGCTATACGGACAAGGTGGTCAATGGTATGGCCATGGGTTTTGCCGCCTCTACGGATGCAGGCACCCCTTGCGCCCAAGTGGTAGAAGTTTCTATAGAAAAACAGCAAATAAAAATTCACAAAGTAACCTGTGTTTTAGACCCAGGATTGGCAGTGAATCCAGACCAAGTAAAAGCACAATGCGAAGGCGCCATAATTATGGGCATTAGTGCTTCGCTTTTTGAAGAAATGACCGTGTTAGATGGGCAATTACAGCCCACTATTTACGGACCTTACCAAATGGCTTTAATGAAACACGCACCAAAGGAAATAAACGTAACCCTTTTACAAGGTCGTGAAGTTCCTGGGCCAGTGGGGGAACCACCTTTAGGGCCTATAGGTGCCGCTCTTGCCAATGCAGTGTATCGTTTAACGGGAAAAAGGCTAAATCATATGCCATTACAAAAGACCTTGAACAAGATGTAACAAGAGTTACTAAAGTTGCTATTGTTAATGTGTAAATTCGTACTGTGATACAAGAATTACATACCAGTTTTGGAAATACGTTTGAGCAAGCTTTGTTAAACGATATTGCCCAAGTGGGGACTTTTAAAGAAGTGCCTGCCGGTTTTCAATTGATGGATATTGGGCAGTACATAAAATATATGCCGCTGCTCTTAGAAGGTGTAATTAAAATACTTAGAGAGGATGATGAAGGTGATGAATTGTTACTTTATTATTTGGAGCAAGGAGATACCTGTAGCATGACAATGGCATGTTGTCTAGGCGATGCAAAAAGTAACATTAGGGCTATTGCAGAGTCGGATGCCAAGCTTATTATGGTTCCAATTCACAAAATGGAAGAATGGACCGCTAAGTACAAAACATGGCGAAATTTTGTGTTCGAGAGTTACCATTCTCGCTTAAATGAGTTGCTACATACAGTAGATAGTATCGCTTTTATGAATATGGATGAACGGCTAATTGATTTTTTGATACGAAAGTCTGAGGTAAACAACAGTACAATTATTGCCAACACCCATCAAGAAATTGCGTACGATTTGCATAGCTCTCGTGTCGTGATATCTCGCTTACTAAAAAAGTTGGAGAACATGGGTAGAATTAAACTTAGTAGAAGCCATATAGAAATCATCAACTTATAGATTAGTAGATGCTTAAAAAATTTTTTCCTATCCTGGACTGGTTGCCCAACTACAAAAAAGCATACTTGTCTGGAGATGTAGTAGCGGGCCTTACCGTAGGTGTAATGCTGATACCGCAGGGCATGGCTTACGCTATGATAGTTGGTCTGCCACCGGTTTACGGATTATATACGGCGCTAGTGCCAAATCTGGTATATGCACTTACAGGTACCAGTAGAAAATTAGCTGTAGGACCTGTAGCATTAGATTCCCTTATAGTTGCTTCTGGCTTGTCTGCCATGAAATTGGCAACAGAAGGTGAATACATAGCTATGGCCTTGTTTGTGGCGTTATTTGTTGGGGTGCTGCAATTGGCTATGGGTTTCTTAAAATTGGGGTTTTTGGCCAATTTTTTATCCAGACCCGTAGTGAGTGGTTTTACTTCTGCAGCAGCTATAGTTATAGGGGTAAGCCAGTTAAAACACCTTTTTGGGGTAAAAGTTTCTTCGTCTAGTACAGTAGAAACCATACAGCAGTTGTTTGCCAATTTACATACGCTAAATTGGTACGATTTTACCATTGGTGTTGCAGCCATGCTCGTTATTGTAGGGTTAAAAAAATGGAATAGAAAATTACCTTCTGCCATGATAGTAGTGGTATTGGGTATTGTGGGGATTTATCTTTTTATGGTAAATGAGGCAGATGTAAACATTGTGGGCTATGTGCCTAATGGTTTACCCGCTTTTACTTTGCCCAATTTTACGTGGGAACAATTAACACTTGCATTTCCGTTAGCCATGGCCTTGGCATTTATTGCTTTTGCAGAAGAAATGGCAATTGCCAAAGGTGTAGAAGAACGTACGCAAGAATACCATACCGTGCCAGACCAAGAATTAAAAGCCTTGGGGGTAAGTAATATTATTGGGGCACTATTTCAATCTTTTTCTGCTAACGCAAGTATGTCTCGTACCGCCGTAAATGTAAATGAAGGTGCTAAAACGGGACTGGCATCTATTATTAGTGCTTTGGTGGTAGGTTTGGTGTTGTTGTTTTTAACGCCTTACTTTCAATATTTACCTAAGTCTATTCTTGGAGCCATTATTTTGGTGGCTGTTTTTGGTTTACTAGATTTAAAATATCCAGCGCAGCTGTACAAACATCAAAAAGACGAATTGATATTGTTGATTGTCACCTTTGTAACTACGCTTTTTGTTGGTATTGCCCAAGGTATCATTTTTGGGGTGTTGTTTTCCTTGTTTCTATTAATATATCGTACCTCTAAACCACACGTAGCCGTGTTGGGTAAAATAAAAGGGATGGACTATTTTAAGAATGTAGAACGCTTTTCTGAAGATGTGGAATGCGATAACGGTATTCTGATTCTTCGTTTTGATGCACAGCTGTTCTTTGCCAATGTGCAACATTTTAAAACAGCCTTATACAAACAAATCCACCTTAAAAAAGGAACGCTGAGTTATGTTATTCTTAATGCGGAGCCAGTGAATTATATAGACAATACTGCTGCCGCAGAATTAGAAAAAATAATCATCGACCTAAAAGAAAAAGGAATCACCTTTAAACTTGCAGGTGCCATAGGACCCATACGTGATATTCTGGTAAAAAGTGGCTTGGTCAAAGTCATTGGGCCAGACCATATCCACGTACGTACGGCAGAAGCCTATGAAGATTGTTTGGCACATGTGGGCAAATCGCCCATGCAGAACAAAGTGTCTATGCAGTATAAATAATTGTGTAACAGAAGTTACTGCGTAAGAAAAAACTTAGACTTAATTTTGGAGTATTAAATACAATTACAATGAAAATAGAACAAATATATACCGGATGCTTGGCCCAAGGGGCATATTACATTGAAAGTGATGGCGAAGTGGCTATAATTGATCCCCTTAGAGAGGTAAAACCATATTTGGATAGAGCGGCTAAGGCCAATGCAAAAATCAAGTATATTTTTGAGACCCATTTTCATGCAGATTTTGTGAGCGGCCATGTTACCTTGTCTAAAGAAACGGGAGCTCCAATTGTGTATGGGCCAAACGCCAATCCTACGTTTGATGCCATAATAGCAAAAGACAATCAGGAGTTTAAATTGGGTAAGGTAACCATTGTAGCCTTGCACACACCTGGACACACCATGGAAAGTACCACCTATTTACTAAAAGACGAAAATGGAAAAGACCATGCTATTTTTAGTGGAGATACTTTGTTTTTAGGGGATGTAGGTAGGCCAGATTTGGCTCAAAAAGCTGCGGATATGACCCAAGAACAATTGGCAGCTACTTTGTTTGATAGTTTGCGTACCAAAATAATGCCTTTGGCAGATGATGTAGTGGTATACCCTGCGCATGGTGCCGGTTCTGCTTGTGGTAAAAATATGATGAAGGAAACGGTAGATACGTTAGGGAACCAAAAGAAGATGAATTATGCCCTGCGGGCAGATATGGCCAAGGAAGAATTTGTAAAAGAAGTTACAGATGGTTTGTTGCCTCCTCCACAATACTTTCCATTAAACGTTAAGATGAACAAGGAAGGCTATGATGATATTGATGAGGTTTTGGAAAGAGGTACCCAGGCGTTATCACCAACTGCATTTGAGGCTGCGGCCAACGAAACCGGTGCCATTGTCTTAGATGTTAGGCATCAGAACGAATTTGCCAAGGGGCACATACCACGCTCCATTTTTATAGGAATAGATGGTGGTTTTGCACCTTGGGTGGGTGCTTTGATTGGCGATGTACAACAGCCTATTTTATTAGTGGTAGAAGAAGGTAGGGAAGAAGAAGTGGTTACAAGGCTTTCTCGTGTTGGTTTTGATAATACCTTAGGTTATCTAAAAGGCGGTTTTGAAGCCTGGAAAAAGGCCTCTATGGAATATGATACGGTAAGTACTGTGCCTGCAACCGCACTAAAAGAAGCCATGGAGGCCGAAGATGTACCGGTATTTGACGTTAGAAAACCAGGAGAATATATTTCTGAACACATCCCAAATGCCCATACCACACCCTTAGATTTCTTAAATAATCACCTAGCAGAATTCCCTTCTGAGGAAACATTTTATGTGCATTGTGCCGGGGGTTATAGAAGTATGATTGCTGCTAGTATTTTAAAAAGTAGAGGAATTCATAATTTAATTGATGTTGCTGGTGGATTTAAAGCGATAAAGGAGGCAGGAATTCCTGTGTCTGATTATGTTTGCCCAACAACTATAAAATAGACGTATGAAGAATATCCTTAAAGTCTTATGTGCAGCTTTGTCTTTTATACAACTAGGTGCCTGCCAAGATAACAATGACGCCGTTGTTACTAAAGTTGATAAGGCATTCTTAAAAACCCATGCCATTGGTAAGGAAGTACAGCTCATAGATGTGCGTACGCCACAAGAGTATGGCGCCGGACATATAGATGATGCCAAAAACATAAATGTAGGCAGTGCCGATTTTGTCCAACAAATTCAAGGTTTAGATAAAGAACAGCCGGTATATCTATATTGTAAAATGGGTGGTAGAAGCAATAAGGCGGCACAAGTATTAAAAAAGCAAGGTTTTACTAAAATTTACGACTATACAGGTGGTTATAATGATTGGATAAAATAAACACGTATGGCAAGTTTTAATGATATAGTAGCAAGTGAAAAACCTGTTTTGGTCGATTTTTTTGCAGAATGGTGTGGGCCTTGTAAAACCATGGGGCCAATACTCAAGCAGGTAAAAGACCAAGTTGGGGAACAAGCTAAGATTGTAAAAATAGATGTAGATAAAAATCAGGCTTTGGCGGCTCGTTACCAAGTTAAAGGGGTTCCTACCTTAATGTTGTTTAAAAATGGCGAAATGCTATGGAGACAGTCTGGTGTAGTACAATCTCAAGATTTGGTTAGGCTAATACAAGCCAATTAAGATTTTTGTTTTTTAAACCCATGAGTTAATTGCCCCAAAAAGTTTTGGGGCATTTTTTCGTCTCCAGGGTAGCCTAATGGCACATTACCACTATCTTCTGGTAGGTAATTGGTTTTAAATATATAATCCCATAAACTTAGACTAATCCCAAAATTAACCCCAAAACTACCTTTTGGTAGGGTATAGGCATGGTGGTACAAATGCATTACGGGATTATTAAATATATATTTTAAGGGGCCATAGCTCAATTTGATGTTTGCGTGATTTAGATGACCAATGGTAATGGCAATAAAATGAACAATGTAGGCTTGTTCTGGCTCAAAGCCGCCCAAAAGCATTACGCCAAATGTTTTTAATGGCTTATAAAGAATGTTTTCCATCCAATGGTATCGTAAATGCGCAGCGAACCCCATTTCTTTAACGCTGTGATGTACCTGATGAAAATTCCAGAAAATTGGAAATTTATGCAGGCAAACATGGGTAAACCACTGTACAAAATCGAGCAGAATAAAGAACACCAACAATTGGGACCAAATGGGCCAGCTACTAATATCTATAACCGCTAGACTTTCTATTGTAAGTCCCCCTTTGGCAAAAGCAAGTTCTATAACCTTATAAAAACCACTAACAACTAGAGCAAAAATGAAAAAATTGAAGAACATGTAAAAAGCGTCTAACCAAAAGTCTTTACGTACTATTTTTTGGTCTTTTCGCCATGGAAATAGTATCTCTAACAGCCATACTGCCATGGATATAACCACCAAGCCCCAAAAATAGTTTTTATACCATGGTACTTTAAACAGTATTGCTTTTAAAGTATAATCAAAGGTGCCACTAATAGCGTTTAAAAACACATCTACGTATTCCACTTACATCAATTTAAGGTGTACCACTCTATATTGGTCAAGTTTTCTCTTCTACCTTTCTTTTCTGGCGCGTAATTTTTTGCCAGATAATCTAAAATTATAACTTCATTATCCCCTAAATCCCATAGGTTTTGAGTTTCTTGCATCCATTTTATAGTAGCTGACCAACCTTCTTTGGTCATTCTATTTTGCGTTACCAATTTAGCGGAGTGGCAATTGGTGCAGTTATTTACCACCGTCATTAAGCCATTGTCTGCAATAAATCCTGTACGCAAGTGTATGCCATTTTCAATGGCATCAAAATCATCCTTAGTATCGATTGTCTCTACTACGGTAAGTGTAGTCTCTGGTTTAGAAGTAAATGCAGATAAACTGGGGTCAACCATCAAGTAAACTAGAATTCCAGCAATAGCAATAAAGAAAACAAATAGGGTTACGCTTAACTTGCGAATTAATGCCGCACTTTCTTCAAATCTATTAGGCTGTTCCATTATCCTATTTTTACGGCAATTCTATGGCAAGCGTTATTTAAATAGCCTTTGGGGTTCCAGCCTGGTAATAACATGGGTTGACTTACACCATTGGTATCCGTAGCTTTTGCCCACACCTCATAGTAACCGGTTTCTGGAAAATCTACCGTTGCTGTAAAATGCTGCCACGCTAATCTATTGGAGGGTTTATTAAGCTTACATAGTTTCCAAGTAGCTCCAAAATCTATAGAATATTCCATTTTAGCTACTTCTAGTTCACCTGCCCAAGCATGACCGCGAATGGTTAAAGCCTGCCCTTTTTTAAGCATAGCACCTGTTTTTGGATAGGTAATTAGAGACTTTACGGGCATAGATTCTATAATGCACATATCTTCATCTTTTACCTTTGCACCAGGTGCTACTGGTTTACAGGGTACACGGTAGGCGGTACCCGTCATTTTTGCTCCATCATGTACAATGTTACGGACACTAATTTCTGTAAGCCATTTACCAGAGGTAGATGCCGGCCAGCCACCACAGACCAAACGTAACGGAAAACCGTGCGCTAAAGGTATGTCTTTACCATTCATTTTAAAAGCCAATAAGGTTTCGTCTTGTAGGGCTTTTGCTATGGGTACACCTCTAGAAATGGGCTCTTTCTCTGGGTTACCGCTTAAATGTAAATCTGCGGCGTGGTAACCAATATAAACGGCATCATCTTTTATTCCAACAGCTTGTAATACGTCTTTAAGGCGAACCCCTGTCCATTTTGCACAATGTACAGCGCCTACGGTCCACTGATTTCCCTTGGCTGGTGGGTTAAATTCCGCCCGTCCGTTTCCACCACATTCTAAAGTAAGTTGGTAGGTGTACTGTTGAAACTGTTTTTTTAAATCGTTTAGGCTAAATGATTTTTCTTGTACAACCGACTCTCCGCTAAAGGTAATTTTCCATGTGTCTGCGTCTATGTTTACGGGTAGTTTTCCGTTATTTCTAATAAACATGTTTTTATTAGGGGTAACCGCATCATCCAACAAATGGGCCTTAGCTTCAATATTCCATGGCTTATCATTTAATACCACCATTTCTTTGTTCTTATCAAAAAGGCTAAAGGGGTCTTGGTCTTGTAATCCAAGTGGTACATAGTCTTTTGGCAAGTTGTGGCCATAAACGATGGGGCTTCCTAAAATACTTGCCATAGCGGCTAAAGATAGCCCAGCCGTAAAATCTCTTCTTTTCATTTATTATTCTGGTTGTGGCTAGTTAAAAGTACAAGTTTTCTAGTTCAGAAACCAAGGGTTACTACCATACAAGTAGTAATATAACACATGTTTATGAAAACGTTTACATTTTGAGATTAAGGTATTGTGTCCTATACAGTAGTATATATTAGTGCTGAGATAATTTTAAGATAGAAAGCGCATTAGATAGTAATTGTTTCTATTTAGAAAGCAAGTACAATCTTTTACTCATTCTAAATTACGTAATAAAAAACTTACATTTTATCGAATAAACGTTTAGCTGTACACTTATTTTTGAATGCAATCGTTTGCATAGCAAAGTTTATTATATAGTAAGATTAGGTGGTATTAGTTTTAATGGTGTAAAAATTAATCAAAATGGTTGTTATGAATAAAAACATGGGAGTTGTAGATCGGGTCTACAGGGTAATAGTAGCTGTTTTGGTTGCCCTATTTGGATATTTAGAAATTATTGCAGGAGTATTTTCTATCATCCTTATGGTGTTAGCTGCAATCTTTATAATTACAAGCATCATTGGCTATTGCCCCGTATATTCCTTATTTAAAGTAAATACGTGTAAAACTAAAGAGTAGGGCTCTAGCTGATAATTATCATTTTTTGTAAGGTTCTGTAGTAGTATTTTTCACCTCTAAATATGGAGTTATGGAAACAATACTTACCTTACCTTTAGTATCTTGGCAAAACGGAATTACCATGATTGTTGTTTTTGCTGTGGTCGTAGTTGCGTTTATACTAGGCATATATACCATGATCAATTCTGGTCAAAATAAACAGGATTAATTATTGATGCATTTTTAAAGCGTTTTGTAACCTAGATTACGCTTTAATTCAAGGTTTGTGCCGTATTTTTATAGTAGAAAATACAGGGCCTTATGGATACAGAAATACTTGCCAGAATCCAGTTTGCTTTCACTATTGCTTTTCATTACATCTATCCACCTTTAAGTATAGGCTTAGGTCTTTTAATGGTAATTTTTGAAGGTTTATATCTTAAAACGGGAAAAAAACAATATGAAATTCTTACCAGGTTTTGGTTGAAAATCTTCGCGATAACTTTTGGGATTGGAGTGGCTACTGGCATTATAATGGAGTTTGAGTTTGGTACTAACTGGTCTGTTTATTCTAGATATGTAGGGGATATATTTGGAAGTGCCTTGGCGGCAGAAGGTTTGTTTGCTTTTGGGCTAGAAAGTACATTTTTAGGCATTTTGATTTTTGGTTGGAATCGGGTTTCTCCACGCGTACACTTTATAGCTACTATAGGGGTGTTTTTAGGATCCATGTTTTCTGCAGTATGGATTGTAGTGGCCAATAGTTGGCAGCAAACTCCGGCGGGTTACCATATAGTTGGTAAAGGATTAAACGCTAGAGCAGAAGTCACCGATTTTTGGGCCATGGTTTTTAATCCGTCTAGTATAGATAGAATAATTCATGTATGGCAAGGCGCTTTCTTAGCGGGGGCATTTTTGGTGTTGAGTGTACATGCCTATTATTTGCTTCGAGGTAGGTTTGTTGAAATTTCTAAGACAGCATTTAGAATTGCCTTAGTAGTAGCTACTTTAATATCATTATCTCAATTGGCGTCTGGGCATAGCTCTGCAGATGGTGTGGCAGAAAATCAGCCAGCTAAATTAGCTGCAATGGAAGGCCATTACGAGGCCTCTTCTGCAGCAGATTTATACCTTTTTGGATGGGTTGATGATGAAACAGAGAAAGTTACGGGACTAGCGGTGCCAGGCGGCTTATCTTTTTTGGTCCATCAAGATTTTGAAGCCCCTATTGAGGGGTTAAATGCGTTTCCTAAAGACGAAATACCAACGCAGGTGAATGCGGTATTTCAATTTTACCATATAATGATTGCAATTGGTATGTTTCTGATAGCTTTAACCTTGTTTGCATGCTATTTATGGTGGCGGGGTCAGCTGTTTAATAAAAAATGGTTGTTACAAATTTTTGCTTTCTCCGTTTTGTTGCCACAGATAGCAAACCAAGTAGGATGGTTCGCTGCAGAAATGGGCAGACAACCATGGGTGGTATACGGACATTTAAAAACAAGCGAGGCTTTTTCTCAAGAGGTATCATCCAATCAAATTTTATTTTCGCTAATTCTATTTTTAGTGGTGTACACCCTTTTGTTCTTATTGTTTCTGTATTCCATGAATAAGAAGATTAAACACGGCCCGTATGATGAAGCTGATAATCCAAACGAATTTTTAAAATACACCTAATAGAACGCGTATGGAAACATTTTTAGGTATAGATTACCCAACACTGTGGTACTTGGTTGTTGGGCTTTTATTTTCGGGTTATGCCATTTTGGAGGGGTTTGATTATGGTGCAGGGGCATGGCATTTATTTTTAAGAAAAGATTTGAGTAGACGTATAGCAATAAATGCTATAGGACCACTTTGGGATGCCAATCAAGTATGGCTTATTATTGGAGCGGGAGCCTTATTTGCTGGCTTTCCGGTCATGTATGCCACTATGCTGTCTGCTATGTATGTACCCTTTATGCTGTTTTTAATGTTTTTGGTCTTGCGGTCTGCTGCAATTAAATTTAGAAGTGCAGAAGAAATGCTTTGGTGGCGTAAAACTTGGGATGTTATTTATTGCGGTTCTAATACTGCCATAGCTTTTTTGTTAGGTGTTGTTCTGGGTAATGTGTTACAGGGTTTTGAACTTCATGAAAATCATGAATATAAAGGAGGGGCGTTTTTTACCTTTTTAAATCCATATGCCCTATTAGTAGGCTTAACAACGCTCTCAATATTTATGACGCAAGGAGCCATTTTCTTATTGCTAAAAACAGAAGGGAGACTGTATGCACGTTTTACCTTTTTATTAAAAAAGGCAATGATATTCTTTATACTAAGTTTTGTTTTTACTTCTTTTTATACGTTAATCTATTTGCCAGGGGTTGCAGATAAATTTAAGGAATTTCCTGTGTTTTTTATTCTGCCAGTAGCGGCGTTTTTAGCCGTAGCCAATGTGCCTAGATTGGTTTTCAAAAAGAAATACATGCAAGCTTTGATATTTACCTCTTTGACTATGGCATTTTTATTAATGTTAGTGGCTTTTCAAATGTATCCCGTTTTATTACCATCAACCATTAATCCAGATTTTAGCGTTACTATTTATAATGCCGCATCTTCTCAAAAATCTTTAGGGATTATGCTCACTATTGTCCTCATAGGTGCACCATTACTAGCGTTTTACTTCCTTTTTCTATATAAAACTTTTAAGGGCAAAGTAAAGTTAGATGATACAAGCTATTAAAGTTTAAGTGACTCAGGTTACGTTTAAGTTGGTTTACATTTAGTTTCTTTGCTGAAAAATATATTGATGGATATAATTTTAGCGCCATGGCCCTGGTATGTTTCTGGGCCATTAATTGCATTAACGATGGCCGTGCTTATACTACTGGGCAAAACCTTTGGTATGTCTTCTAACCTTAGAACCGTTTGTAGTATGGCAGGAGCTGGTAAAGCGGCTGATTTTTTTAAGTTTGATTGGAAAGCGCAACGTTGGAATCTTATTGTTGTATTGGGGGTGGCAATTGGAGGTTTTATTGCTCAGAACTATTTGAGCCCTGATAAAGCCGTAGCTATACAACCAGAAATTATTACCCAATTAGAAGATTACGGTTTTAAAAGTGCAGGCAAAGCTTACATGCCTATGGAATTATTCAGTACAGAAGCTTTAACTAATGCTAAAATGTTGTTGTTACTAATACTAGGTGGTTTTTTAGTAGGTTTTGGGGCTAGATATGCTGGTGGGTGTACTTCTGGTCATGCAATTTCAGGACTAAGCAACCTGCAGTTACCTTCTCTTATAGCAGTGATTGGTTTTTTTATTGGCGGCCTTTTTATGGTTCATATTTTGTTTCCCTTTATTTTTTAGTTGATGCGAAGTGTACTTTATTTATTCGTTGGTATCTTTTTCGGTATCGTTCTTTTTAAGTCAGAAGCAGCTTCTTGGTTTCGTATATATGAAATGTTTCAGTTTGGCTCTTTTCATATGTATGGTATCATTGGTTCTGCCTTGGTATTAGGTATTATATTTATTCAAATTGTAAAACGGAGTAATTCAAAATCTATCTTTGGAGAAACCATAGGTATTCAACCAAAAGAAAAATCTTTCTACAGATATGCCATTGGTGGCATATGCTTTGGATTGGGTTGGGCTTTGGCTGGTGCATGTCCTGGGCCAATGTACGTTTTAGTAGGAGCGGGTTACATACCTATTCTGGTAGTATTAGGGTCAGCAATTTTTGGTACGTTTATATATGGAGTGCTTAAAAGTAAATTACCGCATTAAAGATGTGTAGTTTACGGGAATTTTAACACAAATTGCCGATTAGGATTTTTACTACAAAAAAAAGGGGCTACTTTTGTTTCATTATAATACCAATCAGCCCCTTAGAATGAAACTCGACATCTTTATCATTGATGATGACTTAGTATCCCAATTTGCTACAAGATATTGTATTGAACAATTTGGTGATTCTTTTGATGTGTCTACTTGCAGTAGTGCAGAAGAAGGTTTAGAACGTTGTGCAACGTGGATAGAGGAGTATGGGAAACTACCAGATATTATTTTCCTTGACTTAATTATGGGAGAGATGGACGGATGGGAATTTCTAGAACACTTAGAAAAGTTCTCTAACGGAGTAAAGATGCCTAAAGTTTACGTGTTATCTTCTTTCGTAAATTCTAAGGATAGAGAAAAGGCTAAGAAAAATCCAGTTATAGAGGGCTATTTTGATAAACCTTTAGCAAAAACCAGTTTGGCAAAGGTTTTTCAGAAAGCGTCTTAAATAGTGATTTAATTTATATATATTATACCTATTTTTATATACTATTAACTAAAGTCAGGAGTTTTAATTTCTTAAATTGATTCTAGACCCCCCGAACTGACTAACTATGAAATATGATCCAAAGACAAGTTTATTACTTGTTCTATTGTTGACAGTGTTTTCTTGTCAAAACGAAACTAATTTATTTGAGTCTGTCTCAGAAGATTTACCACTACCTCCTAAATTAGTCGTAGCGAACAATATTAAGGAGACTAGTGTGGATTTAACATGGTCTAAAGTAAATGCTAACAACCCCCTAGAATATGGTGTTTATTTAGATTCTGCTAAAATTGCTACGATTAAAGATACTTTTTTTGTTGTCCAGGGGCTACTCCCTATTACTGAATATCAAATAGGGATTTCTACAATTAAAAGTTCAATAAGTGAATCTAAGTCTACTTCAAATATTGTAATAAGAACTCTGGATAAACCAGACGAAGTTTCACCATCTATTCCTGATCAATTAGAATATATAAATGAAACATCTAATTCAATCGATTTAATTTGGAAAGCAGCAGAGGATAACGTTGAAGTTGTTGGGTACCGGGTATTTCAAAATGATGCTATATTAGGTATAACAGACAAACTTACCTATGCTGTCAAAGACATAATACCAAATACAGAATATATTTTTAATGTAATGGCTTATGACGCTGCAGGCAATGCTTCCGAAAAGTCTCTAGACCTAGTTTACCAAAGAGTAGAACAAATTGATGAAACACCGCCTACTGCTCCAATGGATTTGTACGTTAAACAAAAAACAAAAAATTCTGTGTATCTAGAGTGGAAAGCATCATCAGATAATTCAGATAATGTGTCTTATAAAGTTTATCAGGACGATGTTTTCATTGCTCAAACGAATGATATTTCCTATCAAATAGAAAATCTTGAACCAAATTCAACATACAGCTTCTCTGTTTCAGCAATAGACAATAATAATAATGAATCACCATTGAGTAATATTGTAAATGTTACAACAAATGCCATAGAGCCTGAAAGTAACAAAATACTACTTATAACTAAAACATCAGGTTATGACCATGGTACTCGCAGTGAAGTAAATGCCATGCTTAGTGATATTGCTTTAAAGTTAAATATGGAAATAACCTCGGATGATACTGGAGATGAATTAAATTCGATTGAAAATTTAAGTCAATTTGATATTATATTTTTCTCAAATACAAGTGGTGATTTTTTAAATGAAGCGCAAAGAGCGGTAGTTGAATTGTATGCCTCGCAGGGGGGTGATTTTATTTCAAATCATGCAGCTAGTGATGCCTATGGGCATAGTACAGCCGAGACGGTTAATGGTAATGGTAAAGGTATTTGGGATTGGTATGCAGAAAATGTTACTGGTTGTAGTGTTAGAAATAACCCATATCATACAGCTAGTAATTATGAGGCAACCGTAGTTGTCCAAGTTGACAATATAGAACTTACTAAAGGAATAAATTTTCCTTGGCAGGATATTGAAGAATGGTATTATTGGGATGGCGGGTATTTAAATACGAATTTTGAGGAATTATTGCGTGTGTCAGAAACCGGAAGTGAATCGTATGATAAACCCAGAATGACGTCTCAATATTATCTAAGAGCAGATGGTGGAATAAGTTTTTATACCGGTATGGGACATAGCAAAAATAAGTATCAGGATCCTGAGTTCACTTTGTTGATTGAGAACGCAATAAATTTTATGCTTCAAAATTAGGGAGGGTGTTATATAATTAGTAGCCCCGGCAAGAATCGAACTTGCATCTAAAGTTTAGGAAACTTCTATTCTATCCATTGAACTACGGGGCCTAATAGCAGACCGTAAAATTAAGAATACTTTTTTATTAGAGCTTACTTAAACCGATACTATTAATTAAGGTGTTTGTATAGCTGTTAAGCTATATTTTGTTTTAATGAAATATAACATGCAAACCTGCTAACGAAAGCAACAAGACCAGTCCAAAATAGGATATGGATTTAGAACCCGATTGTAATAAGGTTTTTAGGGGTACTAAAGTGGTTTTAGAAATAAAGAAAAGTAAACTAATACCAGAAACAATTACCCACATGGCACGTACAAAATAATTCATGTCTGGGAGTATCGCTTTAAAAATAACCTGTAAGGTAAAGGTTCCAAAAAACACGTACAGTGCGGTATTGTGTTTTGGCTTAACCATAAAAACCGCAGAGCAAATTAATACTACTATTCCACAATTAATATAGTAACGTAGCTCATTTAACGTATGGGTAAAAGCAGCATCAGGATTCGCAAATTTTAAATACAACAAGATAATGCCGATGAGAACACCAGAAAAGAATCCAAAAATAATAGCCCTTTTACCAGCTTTTACCATTTGCATATCTGTGGCGTCCTTTTTTAGGTAGCCTTTGTAAATATCTATGGAATATAGCGTAGCGAGCGAGTTAAAGGTGGAGTCAACAGTACTCATCAAAGAAGCAAATAGGGCGCAAAGTACAAGACCTTTGGCACCTAAAGGCAAATAGGTGTTAACCAGATAAGGAAAGGCCATGTCTGGATCTGCCAATCCGTTTTTACCCAATATACCTACTAAAGCAATACCCGGAACCACTATGATTACTGCCATAACATACTTCATAATACCACCAACCATTAGGCCTATTTGAGCATGTTTTAAACTTTTAGCGGCTAAGGAGCGTTGTACTACAGATTGGTTGGCACACCAATAATTTATGTTAAGTAAGAAAAGACCAAATATATGAGTCCAGGGTAGTTTTTCATGAGTAGAAGGTAAATGCAAGTGCATTAACTCTGGGGTTTTTATGTACAATTGTTCCCAGCCTCCTAGATGATATATCGCCATAAACATTACAACAATACCACCGGTAAGTAAAATGCTAAACTGAATGATATCTGTACGGACAACTGCAGTTAATCCGCCTAAATAAGTGTAAACGGCAGAAAACAAACCTAAAAGTATAATTAGTATACTTATACGGATAATGCGGTCTGGGTGCAGCACCGCTAAATATTCTCCAAAAACAACGTCTGCAGCGTAAGCTCCCCAAAATAAAGCGGCTCCAATTGTTATGGTAGAGAAAAGTAAAATATTAGACAGCGAATATGCTAGGGCTACCTTGGCTCCCAATCTAGTTTTGATAAATTGGGTAATAGTAATAATCTTTTCTCTCAAATAATAAGGAACAAATATGAAAACGGCTAAAAGAATGCCTTGTACAGCGTTAATTTCTAAGCTGGCTTGTGCAATACCATAGAGGTACGCAGAACCCATCATCCCTAAAAATTGATACCCTTGGATGTTCGTAGCAATGGTAGAAAAGGCGATGGAAGGCCAACGGAGACTTCTAGAACTTAAAAAATATTCTTCGCTAGTCACCTCCGTCTTCTGCCTACCTGTGATAGCAGCTACCATTACGGCAGCAAAATAGGCTATAACAATTACCAAGTCTATCATTATCTTTTTGCTATACTACGTATTTAATTATCTTTTATATTCTTTTGCCCGCTGCTAAAGGTGTTAAAGGTTCAGTGTCACCAACCTTGCCTTGTTCTTTTAACAATGATATTGTTTTTAAGTGCGGTAGCACAAGTTTGGCAAAATACTCACATTCTTGTTTGTGTGGGTAACCAGATAGGATAAAAGAACGTATACCCATATCCATATACCTATTTAGCTTTGCTATTATCTGTTCTGGATTCCCTACTAGAGCAGCGCCACAACCAGAACGCGCCTTGCCAATACCTGTCCATAAATGTGGTTCAACGTAGCCATCGTCCTTAGACTGTTCGCGCATTTCTTTTTGTCTGCTCACACCGTAAGATTTCGCATCTAATGCTCTTTCTCTTATCTCGGTACCTTTGTCAATATCTAATTTAGATAAAATACTATCTGCGTAGGCTCTTGCTTCTTCTTCTGTTTCTCTTACCACCACATGTACACGTAAACCAAAGTCAACTTTTCTATTGTAAGTTGCGGCTTTGTCGCTCATGTTTTGCATTAATCCACGTAGGTTTTCTTCCGTCTCTGGCCACATTAAGTAAACATCGCAATGTTCTGCGCATAGTTCTACAGCACTAGGAGAATACCCTCCAAAATATAGCATTGGCCCGCCATTTTGGTAAGGTTTAACAGGATTAGTAGGTAGCTTTAAGTTATAGAATTTACCTTTAAAATCTATTTCTTCTTGTGTCCAAGCCTGCTTTAAAATCTGGATAACTTCCCTAGACCTTTGGTATCTATCCTCGGAAGATAAATCTTCCCCCGGTAAGTTAGAAGATATAATATTTATGGTAAGTCTTCCTTTTAATATATGGTCTATAGTAGCTAAGGTCCGTGCTAACATTGGTGGGTGTACCTCGCCACAGCGTATAGCTGCTAAAAGATTAATGTTTTCTGTCATAGGGGCTACTGCAGAAACAAAAGGTAGGGTGTCTTGCCCAACTTGGTAAGAAGAGGGGCAAAGAATATTTCTAAATCCTAATTTATCTGCAGTTAAAAGTATGTCAGAGGTATTTTCCCAACTGCTTTTATATTCCATGCTTCTTTCGCCTAGATACCTATCGTCACCATCACAAATGGGGGCAAACCAAGAGACCTCTGAACCTGTTAAATGTTCTGAACGAATTACAATTTTATTTTCCATTATCCTAAGTGGTTTTATAAATCTTTTTAATCTATTTCTTTTCCTGTGGCAGCTTGCCATAGTACATACCAATCTTCTTTGGTTATGTTTATATCCATAGCTTCCTTAGCCTTTTGTAAGCGGGCTATTTTACTTGTACCCATAACAGGGACAATACCAGAAGGGTGTTTGGCTAACCATGCTAAAAGCAGTTGGTCTATGCTACAGTTGTAGTTAGAGCATAACTGATTTAAAGTATTTTTTAGTGGTTTTAATGCAAAGGGTACTTCTTTGGCAAAAAGAGCGCCACCGCCTAGTGGTGACCAAGCAGTTGGCCTAAATCCCAATTGCATTGCCTGGGTTAAACTGCCATTGCTAAAAGCTTCTCTTTGCAATAGGGAAACTTCTATTTGGTTGGTGCATAAAGGGGTTAGTGTATTTAAGGATTCAAATTGTTTTTTTGTAAAATTAGAAACACCAAAAAAGCGAACTTTACCACTTTTACTTAAATCTGTAAAGGCTTCTGCAATTTCTTCTGGCTCCATTAAATAATCTGGACGGTGTAATAGTAAAGTGTCTAAATAATCTGTATTTAAATTTTTCAAAGAAGTTTCTACAGAAGCTATAATATGGGCTTTGCTTAAGTCATAAGATTTAACTTTATGTTCGCTTCTATGTTCAGATATTAGCTTTATACCGCATTTTGTAGTTAACCTAAGTTGGCCACGTAGTGCTGAATTTTGCTTTAATACTTTTCCAAATTCGGCCTCAGTAGTGTAAGACCCGTAAATATCTGCATGGTCAAAATCAACTAAATCAATTTCTAAGCATTCTTTTATAAAGGAATCCATTTCCTTTGTAGCCATTTTTTGCCCCCATTGTCCTAGGCGCATTGTGCCTACAATTATGGATGAAATTGGGTAGTTTTTCATAGTATTAAATGCAATTATGAGGAGCCTAAAGTATAAAAATAATTTTAAAATGAAAACGTTTACATTTTTAAAATGTATTTTTGAACGTATTTATTTAAATAAAATGTAAAAAATTAAGCTAAATGATAACAATTCTGTCGGGTTCAAATAGAAATGACAATCATACCTTAAAGTTTGCGCAATTAGCTAAACAGTTGTTGCAAAAAACAACAAAAGAAGAGGTTGTATTGGTAGATATGGCCGCGCTCGCTAGTTGGAGTGTAACAGGAGATATGTACGGAAATACATCACAACCAGCGGTTATTAAACAGTTGCAAGATGAAATAATAATTCCAAGTCAAAAATTTTGGTTTTTTGTTCCAGAATATAATGGTAGTTATCCGGGGATAGTGAAGTTGGTTTTAGATGCCATTTCCGTGAGAGATTCCAAAGAAAGTTTTCAAAATAAGAAAGCTATTGTAACAGGTGTTGCATCTGGCAGGGCTGGTAATTTAAGAGGAATGGACCATTTGGCAGATGTTTTAAATCATTTAGGAATGTTTGTACATCCTAATAAATTACCCATTTCTTCAATTTATAAGTATATGGATGATAATAAGATGGTTGTAGGTGAAGAAATAAAAGAGTTGTTACAAAAGCAAATAAGTCAATTGCTAAACTTTAATTAATAGATGATGGAGCAAACTTGGTGGAAAGAAGCTGTAGTATACCAAATTTACCCTAGGAGTTTTAATGATACTACTGGGAGTGGTTTGGGTGATTTGATGGGTATAGTAGAAAAACTAGATTATTTAAAAAATTTAGGGGTAGATGTACTTTGGCTATCTCCCATTTTTGGTTCTCCCGATGATGATAATGGTTATGATATTAGCGATTATAGAGATATTTCTGAGAAGTTCGGAGTAATGGCTCACTTTGATGTGTTACTAGAAGAAGCCCATAAAAGAGGTTTAAAGATAGTATTAGATTTGGTGGTAAATCATAGTTCTGATGAGCATCCGTGGTTTGTAGAGTCTAGAAAATCAGAAGACAATCCGTACCGTGATTATTATTTTTGGCGAAAAGAAAAACCAAGTAATTGGCAATCTTTTTTTGGAGGCGATTGTTGGGAATATGATGCTACTACGGATGCTTATTACTTGCACCTCTTTTCTAAAAAACAACCAGACCTAAATTGGGAGAATCCTAAAGTAAGACAAGAAGTTTACGATTTAATGACCTTTTGGTTAGATAAAGGTGTAGATGGTTTTAGAATGGATGTGATACCAATGATTTCTAAAAGATTGGATTTTCCAGATACAGACCCTAATGATTTTACCGCAGCAATCAATGAGGTCTATACCAATGGGCCACGTTTGCACGAGTTTTTACAAGAAATGAATAAGGAGGTGCTTTCTAAGTATGATGCGCTGTCTATGGGAGAAGGTATTGGTGTTGATGCTGAGCAAGGTTTGTTATATACTTCTAGTAAACGAAAAGAGCTACAAATGGTGTATCATTTTGAGCATATGGCATTAGATTGGGGTAAAAGGGGGAAGTTTGATATTAAGCAGTGGCAATTGACGGAATTTAAATCCATTTTTAGACGTTGGGAAGCTACCTTAAAAGATGAAGGATGGGTTACCATTTTCTTGGATAATCATGACTTTCCTAGAATGGTATCTCGGTTTGGGAACGATACTACTTACAGAGTAGAATCTGCTAAATTACTAGCAACCTTATTGTTCTCTCAGAAAGGAACGCCTTGTATTTACCAAGGTAGTGAAATTGGAATGACCAATGTTCGGTATAATTCTGTGTCTGATTATGATGATATAGAAATACGGAATAAAATAGCAGAGTGGCAGCAAGAAGGTAAAGATTTAAATGAACTCAAAGTGATATTACACCACATGGCAAGGGATAACGCGAGAACACCAATGCAGTGGAATAGGGAGGTACAAAGTGGTTTTACTTCTGGCAAACCATGGTTGGGTATTAATCCTAATTACACAACAATAAATGTAGAAAGTGCTATGGCTGATACGGATAGTATTTGGCATTACTACAAAAATATGTTGGCCTTGCGTAAAGAAGAAAAAACATTAGTCTATGGACAATTTACGGAGTACATGCAAAGTAGTGAGCAAGTTTACATATACCAGCGAAGCATGGATAAAAAAGCTTTTTTGGTATTACTGAATTTTTCTGATGAAAGTCAAATTCTAGATGCAGAAGTGCCAATGCAACTGATTAAAAGTAAGCGTATTGGCAACTATAATAGGGATGCCAACAAGGTTAATGTATTAAGGCCTTGGGAAGCGGTGATATACGAATTATAGGTTAGGAAGATTCCCGTTCCATTAATTTGGGTAACAAAATATGTTGGGAGTGGATTACATTGTTTTTTTCAAGGTTGTCTAACAATACTTCCACTGCCAACGTGCCCATCTCATCACATTTTTGATCTATACTGCTTAATCTAGGATGGGTAAAATGTGTATAATCATTATTACCAAATCCTATTATTTTAATTTGTTCAGGTATGCTGTACCCGAGCAACCTTAAAATGTTCATGGTATGGACGCCATATTTATCACCATGGCAAAAAACACCATCTATATATGGGTGTTCTTTTAAAATTTGCTTTAATAATTTGGTGTCTTGATCTACATTAAAACTAAGAGATATGCTGTCATGGTAGCTAATAGGTGGCATGCTTTCTTTAATAGTGTTTTCAAAACCCTCTTTTCGTTTCTTAAAAATAGAAACATTATCTTCTCCTGCGATGTGTAATAATGCGGTACATCCAGCATCAATTAAATGCTGTGTAGCTATTTGTCCTCCCTTAAAATCATCCAATAAGACAACGCTTGCATTATCTAAGGCAGGCTTTCTGTCAAAAAACACTATGGGCGTACCTTCTTTTTGTAAATTTTCAAAAACAGAAAAATCAATAGTATTTTTAGAGGTAGAGACTAAGATGCCATCCACATTCAATTTTAATAACGATTCCAAAGCTGATTTTTCTATTTCTGCAGATTCATGGGATTGCGTTATTATGGTGCTATAGCCGTTTGCGACTAGCTTCTTCTCAATACCATTGATAACGTTTCCAAAAAAGTAGTTGTTAATCTCTGGAACTAAAACACCGATAGTCATGCTTTTACCGCTGCGTAAAGCCGCCGCAATACGGTTGTGTCTGTAGTTGAGTTGCTCTGCCGCTTTTAAAACTTTGCGTTTGGTTTTAGCGGATACTAGATTACTATCATTAAAAACTCGGGAAACTGTTGCCAGCGAAAGCCCAGTCATTTTAGAAATTTCTTTAATGCCTGCCATTGCAATGTGGTTGTGATAAGGGATAAATTTAACACAAATGCTTCGGTATTTATTGAAAAACAAAAAAATTGACCATAAAATTCCGAAAACGATTTATTTATTGTGAATTTTTCATATAATTGTAAATGTAAACGTTATCATTTTTAAGATAATTATTAAAAATGAGAAATAATCTAAACTGAAGAATGAAAACTAAAAACTTAAAAATGTTGAGTATGAGGGGGTATGGACTAACCCGAATATTCTGCACTTTACTATTCTTACTTGGGGCAAGTTCGTGGGGGTACGCTCAGCAATTGCAAGTCTCTGGTAAAGTATTAGAAAAAGGTACGGAAATTCCTGTTCCTGGTGCTGCCATTGTAGAAGACGGAACCAATAATGGTGTGGTGACGGATTTTGATGGTAATTTTACGATTGAGCTAACTCAAGAAAATACTTCGTTACGCGTGTCTTTTTTGGGTTTTAAAACAGAACTAATTGCTGTAAAAGGTGAATCTAATGTAACTATTTACATGGAAGAGTCTGGTCAGCAGTTAGATGAGGTGGTTATTATTGGTTACGGAGCTCAAAAACGTACAGATGTTACAGGAGCGGTTGCCAATTTAAAAGCAGAAGAATTTAACAAGGGGGTTGTAAATGCTCCAGAAGAATTGTTACAGGCAAAAGTGGCAGGTGTGCGTGTAACAACATCTAGTGGCGAGCCTGGTGCAGCAACCACAGTAACCATTAGAGGTGCTGGTGCTTTGCGTAGCGGGGATAGTCCTTTGTATGTTATAGATGGTGTGCCTATTAGTAACGCAGCAACATCACCAGGCGGTAGTAATATCTTAGGTTCAGGTTTGCCAGCTACCTCTGCTGCTAGCAATCCTATAGCGTTTTTAAATCCTAATGATATCGCTTCTATGGATGTGTTAAAAGATGCTTCTGCAACTGCAATCTACGGTTCCAGAGGTGCTAACGGGGTTATCTTAATAACAACCAAAAGGGGTAAAGGAGGTAAATCTAAAATTGATTTTAATCATTATACTGCTTTTTCTAAAATTGCCAATAAGCTAGAGGTGGGAACAGCCCAAGATTTTGGAGGAGGAGCAATTGATACCGATTGGCAGGATCAGATTTTTAGAACAGGTATTACCAAAAATTATGGTCTTACCTACAGCACCTCGGGAGAAAAGTCGTCCGTGTTGGTGTCTTTATCTGCTTTTGATCAAGAAGGTATCATAGAAAAAAGCGGTTTAAAAAGGTATACAGGTAGACTTAATACTAGCTTTTTTGCCTTAGAAGATAACAAGCTTAAGATAGACTTTAATCTAATTGCGAGCCAGACAGAAAATAATAGTGTGCCAAGAACGGATAGTGCAGATACTACGGGAGAATTAATTACAAATACGTTAGGAGCGGTGCCAACAAGGCCTGTTTTAGATGCTAGCGGTAATTACTCTAGTGGAAGAACAAACCCAGTTGGGTTGCTAGCGTCTACTAATGATATTACTGAGACTAATCGTTTTTTAAGCAATTTAACTGCAACATATAGGTTTTCTCCAAATTTTAATTACCAAGTTAATTTAGGTGCGGATTACTCCAATGGTAAAAGAGAGCAAGAATTAATCCCTAACAATTTAGAGGGTGTTGCTAACAACGGAACGTATGCTGTTGGGGACGTAAGAGCAACAAACTTATTGTTCGAGAATTTTTTAACTTACAATTTAACAAAAGGGGATAATAACTTCAACTTCTTATTGGGTTATGCCAACCAAAGTTTTGAATTAGAATCTACTTCTAATTCTTATTTAGGTTTTGTATTGCCTAATGTTAGCGCCATAGACAATCCTACCAACGCTCCTTTATTAAGCGGATTGCCAAGGGGTACAAATTCTAGAACCATTTTGGAATCAGTTTTTGGTAGAATTAATTATTCTTACGGAGACCGTTTAGATGTTTCTGCTTCGTTAAGAGCAGATGGTACTTCTAAATTTGCTAAAGGTAATAAGTGGGGTGTGTTCCCTGCTTTGGCAGCGTCTTACGCTTTAATAAATAACGGCGATGGAGCTATAAATACATTAAAAACAAGAGTAGGCTGGGGGCAAACAGGGAACCAGAATGTTCCTGGTAACCCTACACAAGATGCTTTTGAATATGTACAATTATCAGAAACGGAAGTAGGAGTTGCAAAAGTGGCAGAAGGAAATCCTGATTTAGAGTGGGAAATTAGTAACCAATTTAATATTGGCGTAGATTTTAGTATGCTCAATAATCGTTTGTATGGTAGCCTAGATTACTTTAATAAAGTAAATGAGAAAATGATTCTTTTTGTGGCATCAGAGCCGCCGGCTGTTTCTGGAGAGTGGATAAATTTACCAGGAGATATTACCAATAGCGGTTTAGAAGCATTTGTTAGTTATGATGTGGTAAAATCAGAAGATTTTAACTGGACACTATCTGCTAATGGAACTTACATTTCTAATGAGGTGAACTTAAGAGATGGAGAAGAATTTATCACCGGAGCAATCAATGGTCCTGGGCTTAACGGTTCTTTTGTGCAAGTTGTAAGAAGTGGCGAAGCCTTAGGTTCTTTTCTGTTGCCAACTGCAAATGCGGATGGTACGGTTTCTGAAGAAAGCACTATTCAAGGGTCTGGAATTCCAAATTTTGTTTACGGATTTAATACTAGTTTAAACTATAAACGTTGGGATTTCTCTATGAACTTTTCTGGGGTAAGTGGCAATAAAATTTACAATAACACGGCACAGTTCTTAAACAACGTTGGGGATAATGTAACAAGAGAATTATTAACAGAAACTAACGATATTCCGCCAGGAGCATCAGATTACTATTTAGAAGATGGTTCTTTCTTAAGGCTTGCCAATACTACTTTGGGGTATGATTTTGATGTTTCTAAAGTTGCGTTTTTGGATAAGTTTAGATTTTACATGACAGGTCAAAACTTATTTACTCTTACAGATTATAGCGGTTTTGATCCAGAGGTAAATACACCAAGAACACAAAATGGAATTTTGTCTTACGGAATTGACTTTGCTGCATACCCAAGAGGAAGAACATTGATTTTAGGTATTAACGCATCATTCTAATCAAATAAAACTAATAGCATGAAAAATAAAGCATTAATTTTTATGTTGGCGACGGCACTATTCTATGGTTGTTCAGACCTAGAAGAAGAGAATTTGTCGCAATTAAATAGAACAGATATAGAGGTTTTATTAGAAAACCCAAGCCAAGATTTTTTAAACACCTTAATCTCTGGTCTTTACAGTCCGCTGATTCCAAATTTTACAGAGCGCTTGGTTTTTAACTTGCAAGAAGCTTCTACGGATGAGGTTATTGTGCCTACAAGGTCCAGAGCAGATGGTGGTTCGGATTGGTTTGATGGTGGCCGTTACATTGCATTGCATACCCATACTTGGGGGCCAGAAGAAGTAACTTTAACAGATGTTTTTAACAACTTACAACAAGGAATTGCGGGCTGTTTAGAGACGATAGATATTCTATCTTCTAATACAGAGAATGAAGATGTTCAGAATGCATTGGCAGAAGCACAGGGATTGTTAGCTTTCTACAGCTTTTACATGTTCGATTTGTATGCCCAAGTACCTTATGTTGATGCAGAAACGGGTCAGAACACCGTGTTGACTGGGGAAGACGCTATTGCAGAAATAGAACGTTTGCTTACATCAGCTATTCCTTTATTAGGAGAGAAAGGAGCTTCTGCTTCTGGGACTAAATTTAATAAAGCTGCTGGGCAATCACTATTGGCTAAACTAAACCTAAATAAGGCTGTTTACAGAGATAGATATGCAGCGTCTTACAATTTTAGTGCAGCGGATATGGATGCGGTTATAGCGCAAACTACAGAAGTTATCAATACAGGCGGGTATACTTTAGCAACAGATTATTTTGGTTTGTTTGATGGGGATAACGATTCTAACTCCGCTTCTGATGAAATTATTTTTGCAGCGGATTTACAAGCAGGTGTTGCTGGGAACAGGGCATTTATTGCTATGACCCTAAGCCAAGGAATGTACGGTGCAGATGGGGGTAGTTTTAGAGGGTGGAATGGTTTTGCAACCACACCAGACTTTGTAGATTCTTGGGATACTACAGACCCTAGATATTTTGAAGAAAATATACCACAAGAACCTGGAACAATTGCTCCAGAGGATTATGAATTAAATAGAGGAATTATAGTAGGCGTACAATATGGAGCGGTCCCTGTGGATCAAAATGATGTGCCTACAGAAGGGGGTAACTTTAGAAAGGATGAAGAGGGGAACATTGTTATTCAAGAATTACGGAATTTCTTAAGAGATAATGATGTTATCAATCACACTAAAGAAGTAGGCTTACAAGCAAACCAAGAACAAGGGGCAAGAGTATTTAAATATGGCTATGACACTCCTGGCCCTGGTAGATGGGATACAGATATTAATGTGCCTTTAATTCGCTTGGCAGATGCCTATTTAATGCGTGCAGAAGCAAAACTAAGAAATGGTGATGCTGCAGGTGCTCTAGAAGATGTAAATACCGTAAGAGCCGCTAGAGGTAGCGCTAGTTTAACAACCATTGATTTAGACGGTCTATTGGCAGAAAGAGGGTTTGAGTTTTACTGGGAGCAACAAAGAAGAACAGACCTTATTAGGTTTGGTAAATTTAATGATGCTTATACGGAAAAACCAGTTACCGAACCATTTGTAAGAGTGTACCCTATACCTAGAAATGCTCTTGCAGCAAGTTCTGTGCTAACCCAAAATCAAGGGTATTAAAAACCGCATATAGTTTAAGTTTAGTAAATTTTGATAGCAGAGGGTTAAGTCGGTTCCTTCTGCTATTTTTTTGTTTATTGGTAGATGAAATGGGAATAAAATTTTTGAAAAGTATTGTTTGGATTGCCTTAGTATATGTGGCAAGCTGTTCCTCAGAAAGGGATACAAAAGGTAATGATGAAAAGCGTTTTACCTTACTTTCTAGTTCCGTTACTGGGATAGATTTTAAAAATGAAATTACCAGCACCAATCAGTTTAATTTCTTAAATTATCCTTACATCTACAATGGTGGTGGTGTAGCTATTGGCGATATTAATAACGACGGCTTGGAAGATGTATACTTAAGCGCCAATCAAAACAGCAATGCCCTCTATCTTAATCAGGGCAATTTTAAGTTTAAAGAGGTTACTAAAAAAGCAGGGCTAGAAGATAGTACTGGTTGGACCACAGGTATTTCAATGGTAGATATAAATGCAGACGGATATTTAGATATCTACGTATGTAAATCTGGTAAAATAGACGTTCCCAGTCAGCGTGCTAATAAGCTATATATCAATAATGGTGATTTAACTTTTACAGAAGCAGCAAAAGAATACGGCTTGGCAGATACAGGTTTTGGTACACAAGCTTATTTTTTAGATTACGATTTAGATCAAGATATAGATGTATACATAGTAAATCACCGACCAGATTTTGGTAATCTAAAAAGTACAGCTACCATTATACAAGAAGCTTCAGATCAGTTGTACCGTAATGATAATGGCCAATTCATCAATGTGTCAAAAACTTCTGGAATACAAAATAAGGCATGGGGCTTAAGTGCAGCTATAGCCGATTTTAACGAAGATGGTTGGCCAGATGTTTATGTGTGTAATGATTTTTCTGAGCCAGACTTTCTGTACATCAATAACCAAAAAGGTGGGTTCACGGACCAAATATTAAAAACCATGGACCATATAAGTTTCAATAGTATGGGGTCTGATGTTGCAGATTTTGATAACGATGGTATGTTGGATATAATGGTCTTGGATATGTCTGCAGAGGACCACGTTCGTAGTAAAACAAACATGCCCTCTATGAGTACAGAAGCTTTTGAAAATGCTGTAGCAAAAGGCTACCATTACCAATACATGTTTAATATGTTGCAATGGAACAGAGGAGGGGCTACCTTTTCTGAGATTGGACATATGGCACATGTTGCTAAGACAGATTGGAGTTGGGCGCCCCTTTTTGCAGATTTGGATAATGATGGACTAAAAGACCTCTTGGTGACTAATGGTATTAAAAAAGATGTTGGTAACGTAGATTTTAGAAACACCCTTAATTCTAAAGTTAAAAATAAAGAGCCCATGTCTTTAAACAGTGTTTTGGATATGG
Organism: Flavobacterium sp. ASW18X; assembly: GCF_005144745.1. Classification (GTDB taxonomy): domain Bacteria; phylum Bacteroidota; class Bacteroidia; order Flavobacteriales; family Flavobacteriaceae; genus Croceivirga. The sequence continues at coordinate 59,774 of NZ_SWKK01000002.1, forward strand.
TTCCTGCAAGTAAAATACCCAATTATGTGTTTCATAACCAGGGAGACTTAACCTTTTCTAAGGTCCAAGAAGATTGGGGATTTGGCACCCCATCATTTTCTAATGGAGCCGCTTATGCAGATCTAGATAATGATGGCGATTTGGATATTGTAGTAAATAATTTAGATGATTCAGCCTTTGTTTACCGCAATAATACAGAAGGCAACTTTTTACAATTGCAAATAACAGGTCCTAAAAATAATCCACTAGGCTTAGGGGTTCAGGTGGTCGTAACAACAAATAAGGGGCAACAGATACAACAGATATATGCCAATAGAGGCTTTCAATCTTCCGTAAGTACTAAGCTTCACTTTGGTTTAGGAGACGCATCAATAGAGAATGTAATGGTGTCTTGGCCAGATGGTAAAAAACAAGAACTGGGCAAGGTGCAAGCCAACCAAGTGCTAAAAATAGCGTATGCGGAGGCTAGGTTCAGTAAGGAGAATCAAAAGCAAGAACATCATCATTTAAATAAGGTGGACTTAAAAACAAATGGTTTGGACTACCAGCATCAAGAGCAGCCCTATAATGATTACGCTCAACAGTTATTACTCCCTTATAAAATGTCTCAAAGTGGCCCATATATGGCAGTGGCAGATGTAAATGCAGACGGCTTAGAAGACCTCTATGTTGGGGGTGCCCAAGGGCAAGAAGCTAGTTTATATATACAATTAACCGACGGAAGTTTTAAAAAACAAATTCAGCAAGCCTTTATTAAAGATGCTATGTTTGAAGATTTAGAAAGCCTCTTTTTTGATTATGATAAGGATGGAGACTTAGACCTCTATGTGGTTAGTGGAGGTAATGAGAAAAAGGCAAATGCGGACTTTTATCAAGATAGACTATACAATAATGATGGTCTGGGAAATTTTAGCAAAACTATTGGAGTCCTTCCAAAAATTTCAATAGCAGGACAGGTGGTAAAAACGGCAGACATAGATAATGATGGTGATTTGGATTTATTTGTAGGCGGTAGGCATGTGCCTTGGGCGTATCCATCCACACCAAAATCTTTAATCTTGAGAAATGATGGTAATAGGTTCACAGAAATTAGCGATAATAGTTTAAAGCTACAGCAGCCTTTAGGCATGGTTACGGATGCTTTGTTTACAGATGTAGATGATGATGGTGACAAAGACTTGTTGGTGGTAGGTGAATGGATGCCAATTACAATTTTGCAAAATGACAACGGCATCTTTAAATCTCAAGATAGTGTAGGTTTGGAAGAAAGTACAGGATTGTGGTCTGCTGTAGAAGCTGCGGATGTGGATGGAGATGGGGACGTGGATTATCTGGTGGGGAATCTTGGGCTAAATACAAAATACAAGGCCGGTGCATCTCATGTTTTTGAGGTATACGGTGACGATTTTGATGATTCTGGCAGTTTTGATATTGTCTTAGTAAACCAATACAAAGATAAATTAGTACCAGTGAGAGGTAAACAGTGTTCCAGTGAACAGATACCATTTATCAGCCAAAAATTTTCTACCTATGAGGCATTTGCTAATGCTTCTGTAGAAGAGGTCTATGGAATAGAAGCGTTGGCAGAGGCTATCCATTATAAAGCCAATAATTTAGCTAGCGTTTGGCTAGAAAATTTAGGAGATAAAGGTTTTATACAACACGTTTTACCAAATGAGGTACAAATAAGTCCAATCACAGATTTTGAAATAATAGATATAGATGGCGATGGCACGTTAGAAGTTATTGTGGTGGGCAATCACTTTCCTGTAGAAGTAGAAACCATAAGGTTTGATGCTTCAAAAGGAGCTGTTCTTGGTTTTGAAAGTGGAGGGTATAAGGTGATAAACCATTCTGGATTTAAAATTAGTGGTGATGCACGTAGGGTAAAATCCGTCAAACAGAAAGATGGAAATTTGTTATTGATTCTCAAAAACAATTCGTTTCCAGAAGCATTCCGACTATATTAACTCACGAATTTAGTTACGTATCCAAAAGAAACTAAGGCCAGTATTAGCCATGTAAAAAGTCCAATTAAAAAAGTTTGTGAGCCTAATTGTTTAATCTGGGCCATGTTTATACTAAGGCCAATTAAAAAGAGGGTAAAGACTAACAAACGTTTAGAAATCCATACTAAAATTATAGAAACGGTTTCAAAGTTTGGTAAATAGGTGTTTAAGAGAATTGCGGCTAAAAAAGCTAGGATAAAATAAGGAAAACTCTTTTTGTTGAATTCTTTAGATTTAAATGAAACTAAAACTACTAAAGGCACAATCCATAAGGCTCGGACCAATTTGGTGGTAGTAGCTACTAAAAGGGCATCTTCTCCGTAAGAATTGCTCGCTCCAATTACCGAGCTTGTATCATGTATAGCTAAAGCACACCAAACTCCAAATTGATTTTGAGAAAGCTCAAAAAAATGAGCAATAGGCGGGAATAGAAATAAGGCTACGGAATTAAGCAAAAAGACAACGGCTAGTGCGATACTTGTTTGATGAGGTTTGGCCTTAATCCCCGTACTAACTGCAGCAATAGCACTGCCACCACAGATTGCAGTGCCAGAAGCCACTAAAAAAGTGATTGTTTTATCAGATTTTAAAAGAAGTGCTAATCCAAACGCAATTAAAAATGTTAAGGTTATTCCAAATAAACTAATGCCAAAACTATCACTGCCTACAGCAATAGCAGTACTTAAGTTAATACCAAAACCTAAGCCGATAACAGATAGCTTCAATAATTTTTTCTGTATTGGGGCGTGGTAAGGTACAGGCTTCTTTTTAATGAGTCCAGAAAGGCCAATAAGTAATCCCAAAGTTAAAGCTATGGGAGCAGAAATTTTGTTGAAGAATACCGCTACTAAAACAGTAAGCGTAATGCCAACAGGTAGATAAAAACGACTCATACAACAAATGTAAACGTTTACATTTTATAATCAAAATTTATATTCTGGTGTGATAATATGGGAATATAACACGGTAAATACCAACTTTTTTTAGAGAGATGTTTACCTTTATACTATGGAGAAAAAGAAGAAAAAAGTGTTTGTAGAGGGGCCTATAGCACCTAGCTTTATTGCAGATGCTATTGCCAAGCACCAATCCAAAACAACTATAGGAGCGCACGATATTTTTTTAGGACAGGTAAGGGCAGATGAGATAGACGGTAAGACGGTTACTGCAATAGAATATACAGCTTATGAGTCCATGGCAGAGCAGAAGTTTGATGAGATAAGAGAAGCTACCTTTTCTAAATTTAATCTCACCTGTATGCACATTTATCATAGTTTAGGTATAGTTGGCGTAGGTGAACTATGTTTGTTTGTTTTTGTTTCTTCTCCCCATAGAAAAGTGGTATTTGAAGCATTAGAATTTGTGGTAGAGGCTATAAAAAAAGAAGTGCCAGTATTTGGCAAAGAAGTTTTTGCAGGCGACAGTTACCAATGGAAAGTGAATACATAGAAAAATGGTAGATATTACACAAAAAAAGAATACACATAGAACCGCAATTGCGCAGGCAGTGGTACAAGTTGGGAATGTGGCAACTATTACAGCTATAAAAAATAATACTGTGCCAAAAGGCGATGTTTTTGAAATGAGTAAAGCAGCGGGTTTTTTGGGTATAAAAAAGACACCAGAATTGTTGCCAGACTGTCATCCGCTGCCTATTGAACATGCAAAAGTAGAATATCAAATAGATGGTTTAACTATTACCATTAAGGTTTTAGTACAAACTTTTTATAAAACGGGAGTAGAAGTAGAGGCTATGCACGGAGCTAGTATCGTAGCCTTAAATATGTATGATATGTTAAAACCGATAGACAAAAAAGTGTCTATTTTAAATATAAAATTACTAGAGAAAACAGGAGGAAAATCTGATTTGAAATTTTAACAATTTTTGCAAGCGTCAGCTCATTATTTTTCTAATTTAGCCTCATAATCTTTTATGTAAAATGAACAACCTAAAGCGAGTAATCGTAGATTTTAAAAAGCTTACCCCAGAGGTGCTTAAGTTGTTAGTAGAGGCTTACCCAGACGGGTATGATTATACAGACATTATCAGCTTTAGAAATGCAGCTGGAGAAAAAGTGGAGTGTGTAGAGGTCCTTACAGAAGACACCAAATACTTGGTCAAGATTTCTTCCAAATTAGAGAAAACTATGGCCAATTATGACGAAGAAGACTATGAGGATTATGACGACGACGACCCTACTGCTGTTGTAGACCCAGACGAAATTTCTGAATCTGAGGACGGCGACAACGATTAAGGCTTAGCCAAGGTTGGTCAACATCTCTTTTGTTGTTTTTTCCAAATCAAAGGAGTGTTGCCAACCCCAATCTTTCCTAGCAGAATCATCGTTTATACTGCTGGGCCAAGAATCAGCAATCTGTTGTCTAAAATCTGGCTCGTATTTCATCTTAAAATTGGTAATGTGTAGTGCTATACTAGCCGCAATCTCTTCAGGAGCAAAACTTATAGCGGCAAGATTGTAAGAGGAGCGTATTTTTATTTGTGTTTCTGGTGCTTCCATAATGGCCAAGGTTGCTTTTATAGCATCATCCATAAACATCATGGGCAGGGTAGTTCCTTTTTTTAAAAAACAGGTGTAAGTTTGTGTTTCTATAGCCTTGTGGTAAATTTCTACAGCATAATCGGTGGTGCCACCACCAGGTTGTGTTTTCCAACTTATAAGCCCTGGGTAGCGCACGCTACGCACGTCTACTCCGTATTTTTCATAGTAATATTGGCACCAACGTTCTCCAGATTGCTTGCTAATTCCATAAACGGTACTAGGTTCCATTATGGTATGTTGTTCTGTAGCCTCCTTAGGTGTATTGGGTCCAAATACAGCTATGCTAGAAGGCCAAAATATTTTGCTAATCTTTTTTTCCTTGGCAAGATTGAGCACGTTAAAAAGAGAATTCATGTTTAAATTCCAAGCTCTCATGGGGAATTTTTCTGCAGTAGCGCTAAGCATGGCAGCCATTAAATAAACCTCTTCTATTTCATAATGCATTACCACATCTTCTAAGGCACTATAATTGGTTGCGTCCAGCAGTTCAAATGGGCCAGAAGCCATAAGAGTAGCATCGCCTTCTCTAATGTCACTTGCCACCACACAGTCTTTTCCGTGTTTTTGTCTTAGTGCATAGGTTAGTTCTGTTCCTATTTGCCCACAGGCACCTAAAATTAAGATAGATTTAGCCATGAATTAGTCGTTTGTTGCATTGTCAACAAATATAGCTGTTCTTAAAATTTGTACTTTCGTTAAATGCAAAAATTACTAATCATCTGTACATTTTTTTTGGTATGTTTTGCTTGTAAGGAAAAAGCACCAATACAAGAGCAACAAAATGCTGTAGCAGCAGAGTTTTCTTTTAAAAACATGCCTAACCCAATACCGTTGACCGATAAGGCAACAGAAAAATTGAAACCTTGGACAGCTTATCAGGATTTTGAAAAAAGTTTTGATGTATTCCGTAGAGCTCGTAATACGGAAGATTTAAAGTTGGCTGTAACAGATTTGATAGAAAAAGAAACAGCATTGGAAAAGAGTGATTATCCAGAGGCTTATAATATTGCACAGATAAAAAGTAGACAGTTGATTTTAAAAACCTTTTTACTGAAGATTAAAGGGCATTTAGACAATCAACAAGAAGTTAAAGAGCCTGTGAAAGAGTTGTTGCTGGCAAGAAACGCTATGCGCAATCAATTTAATAGAATTCTTAAGGACACCCTAGACACTAAATCTATTTTGGAATGAAGAAATACATAGGTATCATAGCTGCATTTTATATTACACTTGGTTTTGCGCAAAAAAAAGAGATTAACGCCATTAATTCAGTTTTAGATAGCTGGCATATGGCGGCTAGCCAAGCGGATTTTGATGCTTATTTTAGTAAGATGACTACAGACGGTGTTTTTATTGGTACAGACGCTATGGAAAATTGGCAGAATGATGAATTCCGTACGTTTTCCAAACCTTATTTTGATAAAGGGAAAGCCTGGAGTTTTACTGCGGTGGAGCGCAATATATATGTTTCTGATGATAAATCTTTTGCTTGGTTTGATGAGTTATTAGACACCCAAATGGAAATTTGCCGTGGTTCTGGGGTATTAAAAAAGGTAAATAACGATTGGAAAATTGCGCACTATGTACTTTCTATTGCAGTACCTAATGAACACGTGGATGAACTTGTGTCCATAAAAAAGCAGAAGGATAGCCTTCTGCTCTTACAATTAAAAAATATTAAAAAGTAATAGTTACTTTTCTTCTGTACTGGTTTCGTTTTTGCGGCTCTCTAAAGCTTGTTTGCTAAGGCTTGCTAGGTTAAAATTAGGCGCTATTGCTAATGCTTGGTCCATAAAGGCAATAGATTCATCAATTTTGGTCTTATCATTATTAAAAATCAGAAGTCCTTTTAAATGTAAAAATGCAGCTTTTAGAGAAACTTCATAAGGTTGTTGACGCTCAAAGAAGGCATGCTTCATTTGGTCAGTAGCATTTGCTATGCCGTATTCAATATAGCTAGACGCCCCAGAACCATCGCCTAACTGAATTTTTAAATCGGCTATCTCATAAGCCAACATCGGATTTTTATTTCTTTCATATAAAATTTCAAACTGTTCTACTGCACGTTGAGGTTGCCCAAGCGATTTTAGACTTACGGCTTTTACTTGTACCGCTAAATCAGAATCGGTGTTGTTTTTCTCTATGCCTATGGTATTTAATGCTTGTAGGTGTTGGTTGCTATTCATGTATACAAAGGCTAAAGTGTCTTTACGAGCTTTAGAGGGTTGTAAAATGTTTAAATGTGTTAAGGCTCCAATAATTCCATTGACATCGCCTTGTGTGCGCATTTCTTTATAATACGCTTCATAATGTTTGGTAAGTTCTGTACTGTTTTGAGCAGCCGTTTGGAAAACGGAGCAAAGGGTCAATAAAACAAGAAGTTTTTTCATCATACTTAAGTTAGGTGGGCAAAGCTAAAAAAATCTTGTGTATCCCCTTGTTAAAGAAGCCTTAGTAAAACAAAAAGGCCCCATAATTGGAGCCTTTTTGTTTGGTGGTATATATGGTAGTTAGGCAGAAAGTTCTTCTAAAGAAATGGAGGAATGGTCTCTAAGAATACGGGCGTAAAGTGCTAGGCTTTTAGTGTCTTCTTGTAGACACGACTTTAGAAAATCTCTTAAATCTATATAATAGAGATTCATAGGTAGTACGGGTAAATTAACATTAAGTTTCTCCGGACTATAAAGTGCATCATCCATGACCAAATGCATATTAATTCTGCGTCTATGGTAATCCATTTGCACGTCTGCAGCGTTGTAACATTGTTTTACAATACTTTCATGTATTGTTTTTCCTTCATCGGATAATTTTCTAGGAGAGCTGTGTAGGTCAATTAAGCGCTCCATTTCCGATAAAATTCTAGTTTTTAAAATCAGATTTTCCATGCCTGTAGTTTAAATATTATGATACAAAGTTAGACAGCCGAAAATGATTTCGTAAACTTTACGCAGGGTAATTAACACCAGTTTAAGGTAAATGTTGTGAACAGTAAAAAACCTGTGGTTTAGGTGCTTTTTAGAGTGGTTTGTAGGAAATGATTTTTATTGAGAAAATTCCTACATAATATTTTTTTTTGAGGAAAATTCTTAATTTTTTGTGAAAATCCCGGTGGTTTAAGCCCCTTTCTTACAGCCTCTTGCGTGTAGTATTCTCTTTTTGTAGGATGATTCGGATAAACGCCGTTAAAGGTAATTTCCGCATATTCATGAAGTAAAATTGTGGTGATCATATGGATGCAATCATCTAAATGAATAAGATTCACTAGCTCATCACCATTGGTTAAATTGCTCTTACCACTTAAATGATTTACTGGGTGGCGGTTGGGTCCAATTAAACCGCCAAATCTAATAACAGTAGTTTTCCATGGACCCTTTTTAAAAAGAGCTTCTGCTTGGACCAATTGTTTTCCCGATTCGGTAATAGGTTGGGTTGGGGTATCTTCTGTTATAATACCTTCTGCATTGCCATAAACCGAGGTGCTGCTTACAAAAAGTACCCATTTGCATTGGGCGTTAATCAGTTCTTGATAAAGCAACTGCATTTTAGCAACATAGTTTTCCTTATTAGGTCCTCTTAGTTTTGGCGGTACATTGATTAGAGCAATAGCACTGTCTTCTAAAAAAGCAGTAATATCTCCTTCTATTTTATCCTCATGTAAACGTACTATGTAGGGTGCTATGCCTAAAGCTTGTAAAGAAGCTACTTTGTTTGCCTTGGTAGTGCTTCCTTTTACATGGTATCCTAGTTCTTGTAGGTTTAATGCTGTTGGTGTACCTAGCCACCCACAACCAATTATGCTTATTTTCTTATTCAATCTTTATCTTTTTTACAACTAAGATAGCATCGTTTAGGACAAAGGGCATAGGTATTTCATCAATTGGCCTATCGGGAACCGTAAATAGCTCATGTTCTAATAAATCATTAGAAGCTTCATATAAGGTTACTTCTAGCTTGGAAGAGGCATTGTATTCTATTTTCACCTCTGTATATGCATTATCAGTAATATGATGTGTAAATAATCGCCCTCCATTGCGCTGTGCCAAATAAGCTTCCGTAAGTTCTTGGTCATTTACTATAGCCCTAGTAATTTTTACATCATTAGTAAAGAGTTCTAGTCTATTTACATTTCTATTGGGATAAATACACAAGGTTACCTGCTTGGTATTTTCTATAATTGAATCTTGTGTTACTAGTATTTCTGGTGCTGGGATGGCTTTAACTTCGGTAGGAGTAACATATGTGAAACTTGTGTTGTATTTACTACTTATGGTTTTTAATCCTGTTTCGGGACTATCATTTTTATCTTTCACAAATTGCGAGTTCCAATGGGTTAGGACGTTATCATAAGTAGCCCATTGTGCTTGTTGAGTGTCACTGTTTAAAACGTACAATAAGCTACTTGGTTTAGGATGTTCTGGGGAATAACTAGAGTTTAAATGGGCTTTAATACTAAAAATTAGAAATAGGGTTACGCTTAAAACTGCAAATCTCATTTTATGGCCACTGTTACCAAATAAGGGCACTAAGAGAAAATACAATAGGGTGACAAAAACCGTTGCAGCTACTAACATTTTTAATCCCAAACCAACAGGAAACATTTTAATAAAGGGAACATATAAAAATACCGCAGGTAATGCTAAAAATAACAAGATAAAAGGCGATGGCTTTTCTTGATTAATTAATACGTATAATGATGCTATTGCTCCAAAGACTGGTAAAATAAAAAAACTAGCTCCTTTTAAGTAATATGCCGTTAAGCCACATAAAACTAACCATAGTGCAATTGGGGCTATTAAAAGATTTTGTGTTTTTAAAAATTTAAATCGATTATACACAAAAAAACAAACGGTTAAAGCTAACAGCGCAACTACCCAGATGTAATCATGCCCGTTATAGGTAAAGCCATGTAGTATATCTCTATACCAAGGATACCACCATTGCAGTGCACTCCAAGTAAAATAACCTATGGCACCGTTGACAAGTAGTGTGATAAGCATGGGTAGAAATCCTTTTGCTATTTCTAAAGCATTTAGGGTAGATTTTTTAAATCCTATGGTGAGAACAATAAAGAATATAAATACACCTCCAAGGAATAAGGGCCATATCCAATCAAAAGGATAGGACACCATGTTGTAAAGTGGAAAATTGAAATAGACATAATCTGTAAGACTTTTAACATTGGTAAGGTCTGCATTGCTAAAATGGTCTAGCAGCGGCATTAGATAAGTACCTTGGTGTTTTAGTGTTTTTTTATCTAAACGCTCGTAAGTGTCTAGCGCTGTATGGTAGTCAAAATGGTCATCTATAAAAGCAAAGTTAAATCCATCAATATCTCCTTTTTCCCGGAAAACGGTAAGGTCAGTATCATTAGGTAATAATTTGTAAATACTATAGGCTAGAGAATTGGTTACGGGATATTTAGGGTGAGCTTTAGTAAATTCTTGTATCAATTTAGCGTTACCTCTATTGGTCTCTATAAGCATGTAGCTTGGGCCACCACTACCACGGGCTTCAAAATTTAAAACGAGACCTACATTTTTTGCCCACGGATGTTCTCTTACAAAAAGGTCCGCACCATTAAGTCCCAATTCTTCTGCATCTGTAAATAGCAAAATAATATCATTCTTAGCTTTTTTATTGCTGGCTAAATACGCCCTTACGCCTTCTAATATGGTGGCAACACCACTGGCAGCATCACTAGCACCTAAAGATGAATGTGGATTGCTATCGTAATGCGAAAGTAACACTAATGATTTGCCGTTTGGGTCTGACCCTGGAATTTTGGCCATAATATTTATAGCTGTACTTAAATTACCCCAATCCCCAACAGTCTGGCCTTCTTGCGTATAGGTTTCTAAGCCCAATTCTTTTAAGGCTTTGACTAGATAAGAACGTACGTGTTTATGTCCAATGAACCCTACACTGTGTGTTTCTTTACTTAGCTCTTTAACGTGTTTTAAAGCTTTGTCTACAGAAAATTCGGTTTGCTCTGCATGGCTGTCTTCATGGTATTTTGGCATTAAGGATGAAATACTGTAATACGCTGCAATACATAGAAGAATTAAGCTTAGGGTCCTAGAAAATTTCATAAGGAATTAAGATTGGTTCCTAAATGTATAAAATAATAACAGTTTGTTGATTAATATGACAATAAAATTACCTAATTAATTAATAATCACTATATTTAGAAGGCAACCTATAAATTAACTCATATGGCTATTAAAAGTTTTCAAGGGGCTAGGGCTAAGATAAGTCCTACAAAAGGAGATAACCGCCCCATCTTGGTTTCTGATTACATGACTAAAAAACTAGTAACTTTTGCGCCAGACCAATCTATTTTAGAAGTAATGGAGGCTTTTGCCAAGTTTAAAATCTCTGGTGGACCTGTTTTGGACAACAATGGCTTTTTAGTTGGTATAATTTCTGAAGCAGATTGTATGAAGCAGATATCTGAAAGTCGTTATTTTAATCAGCCTATTTTAGATAAAAGTGTTGAAAAATACATGACAAAAAACGTGGAAACTATTCCGCATGATATGACCATTTTTGATGCTGCAGGAGTATTTGTACAGCATAACCGTAGAAGATTACCTGTATTAAAAAATGGTATTTTAGTAGGCCAGATTAGTAGAAAAGATATTGTTATTGCAGCCCTGAAGTTAACCGGTGCCAATTGGAAGATGAGTAGGGTTTAACCTAGTCAATAACTTGAAAAAACCTCGCAAATGCGGGGTTTTTTTATTCTCTTTTTACAATCATGTAATACTCACCACCCTCTAGTGGTAAATAACCCAAATTGTACACAAAGAAATAGGTTGCACCTTTTTTAGTGGTGTATGTACTGGTAAAATATTCAAAATCAAAACCCTTGTCTATTAATTTAGTGCGACTGGTATTGGTTTTATTATCGCGTAGTGGAAAACTGTCTAAAATTCTATAGTTCTTACGAAGCCTGTTGTTAATATTACGAATCAGGTTTTTGCTATCCTTATTTAGCCTGTTGTTATGGGCATTACGACAATGGTCCGTACAGAATTTTTTATCGGCACGGCCTTTTATCAGCGTACCACATTCCAGACATTTTTTAGTTTCCATGGATTAGTATTCCACAACAATATCGTATTTTTTTAATAAACCAGGTAGGCTATGTAAGTTGATGCGTGTTTTTTTTAAGCTATTTTCTTCTGGATTCAGCATCAAATTAGTAACGGTAGTAAGGTCTGCTTTATCTAAATTGGTATTGCTGAATATGCAATTTTTTAAATTACTACCCTTAAAAACACTACTAATAAGTTGGGTGTTGGTAAAATCTACTTGTTCCAGAGAGCAATCTATAAAGTGGATGTTATTTAAATCCATCTGGGAAAAATTACTCAAGCTAAGATTACAATCCTTAAAATATAAACTTAGAAACATAGGGTTGCACGTAAAAAAGTTTAATCCCAGTAGCTTACATTTAGTGAATGTGGCCACATTAAAGGTAGTATGCGCTATGTTAGCATTAGTTAAATCACAACCAATAAATTCACAGTCTACAAAGTTCTGGTTGTCTAAGAATGTATTAGAGAAGTTACACTCTATAAATGTACAAGCCTCGTAATCTGCTTTTATTAAAGCTTTTTCTTGGTAATTAACTTTGGTAAAAGTAGTATCTATTACATAGGGTTTGTTCATGGACGGTATTTTTTATAGCTAAAAACAGTTTCTTCTCTTAAATCTCCTTCGTCTATAAGCACATACATATTTATGTGGTTTTTATCTATACGTTCAATCGTAAAACCTTCAAAGTAAAAGGCATTTTCATCTTTATCTACCAATTTAAAATCTACGGTTTCGTCCTTGGTTTCCCAGCCTTTTAAATCTTTAGAAAAATGTTTTAGTTGCAATAGAAGGCTATTTTCTTGCTGTATTATATGGCCAAGTTCATAAAACTGCACACCTTCATCATCTATCAATCTAAAAGAAAAAAACATGGAGTCCCCCAACGGAGGACTCCATATTTCTTCTGCAATACCACCAAAAGCCTCGCCACGCCAGTGCCCTTCTAACCATGTTATTTCTGATAATAAAGCCGGAGCGGGTGCATCACCTTCACCTAATTGTTTGGTTTTTTGAGCTTTTATAGTAGTGCCGAAAAAGATACATACAATTACTGGAATTATGCTTAATCTGGTGCTCATAAGGTTCGTTTTTTATAATAGTTTAAAGGTAACTTTTACTGTACTTTCTACTTTTATTTTCTCAAAACCAATATCTAAAGGTTCTGCACTATCCATCGCCATAGATTTCATTTCCATTCTAGGGGTGGCCATAGCACGGTAGTAGGGTTGTGAGTTATCTTGTATATGGATTGCGGCACCTATTTTTTGGTCTAAAGGCTTGGTTAGGGCTATGGCTTTTTGTTTCGCTTTTTTCACAGCATTTCCTTTAAGCTCTAATTCTAGCTCATCCATTTTAGAATATTCTGTGCGTTCTAGATAGGTATTGGCTATACCAATATCTTCTAAAGCGGCCATAGTTTTACCCGCGGTTAAACCATCATAAACCAAGAGTGAAAACTGTTTGCTTTTTAAAACCGTTTTGGAGCGTAAAAAATAATTTTTAAAGTTGCTGCTAACATCTTTAATTTTTAGTTGCTTGTCTATATTTATACCAAGAGCTTTTAATTCTTTTGCCATTTTGTTTTCTTGTTCTTCTACAGATTTCCTGCCTTTAGAATCTTGCTCTTTAATAGTTATGCTCAGATATATGCGGTCTGGTGCCACCAATGTGTCTACTTGTGCAGAGGTTTCTAAATAGGCAACATCTAAGAAATTTTTACTTTGTGCCATAGTGGTCAATGGAATTAAGAATAATAAATAAATGAGTTGTTTTTTCATGATTAAGATTTTAGTTAAAGGTAACAATTCTTATGCCACATCAAGTCGGTATTATGCTAAGAGGATGTGCCGTTAAGGAAAGAGGTGTTTTGGGTTAGGGAATAGGATTTAATAGAGAAAAGGAGGAGTAAAACAGAAAGGTATCTTGGCCATATCCAAATTAATAAGTTATAGCATTTTGAGAAGTAAATTACTGGTTTTTAAAAATAATAGCCTAGATGTCTACCTTTGCTACCTATTTATGGCAAAATCTCTGTCTTTCTTAAATAAGTATACACTGCTCGGATAGCACCTTCCATATAACCAGAAAACGCTGTAGCTGCCTCCGTATTTACAAAGTAAACACAATCATTTAAATATGCTTTCTGTAATAGGGTATGACCATTATTTTGATGTGGTCTAAGAATATTTTGTGCTCCATTACTAATCCATTGGTGATTCCATACTTTATCTTGATAGTGGATGTAGTCTAAAGCCTCTTTTCCTAAAAGCTCTACCAACTGTTTCAGGGCATAATCTTTACGCACTTCTTTAGTGAATTCGGATGCACCTGCATTTAAAAACCCTGTAAAACCAAACTTTTGCGCTGTAAAATCTGTATGGTCGTACATTTCTGTAATAATACCAGAGTGGCTAAACAACATTCCGGAGTATCCCTGCTCTCTCCAGAAGGGTTTACGGTATTCTATCACAAATTTTATACTGCCCAACATCCATGTTTGCACTTTTGGTAATATGGACATAAGATTTTCTGGTAAAGGAGGATTAAAGTCTAAAGTTTCTACAAGAGCAGGCGGAATTGCTAAACACAGTTTAGTACCTCGGTAAATATCTCCATTAAGTGTGGTAGCAGTAACATCATTTTTATTGCGTTGAATTTTAGTGACTGCTGTATTTAAACAAATAGCGTCTTTAGGTATGGCTTTGGTTAATGCGTTAATTAAGCTTGCCGTGCCACCTTCGATTCTATAAGATGGTGTTTCGTTTTCAGGAACGTAAAATTTTTGAGGAGGTTCAAAAGATTTCGTTTGAAAAAGTGATAGGCCTGTATCAAACTGCGGAAATTTATTTAAACGTAGCTCCTCAAGTAATGTATTAAAATCGGTGTGTATATCGGCAAACCAAGTAGCACCTAATTCTAAGGGTGTACCTAAAAGTCCTTGTAAAGTGTAAATGCGTCCACCCAGTCTAGGAGATGCCTCTAGGAGTTTAAAAGGTATGTTAGCTTTATGTAAACGATAGGCCAAATACAGACCGCTTAAGCCACCACCAATGATAAGGATAGGTTTATGTTCTGCCATGAGTACTTAAATTTGCGGATAAAATTACGTTGTGTTTTAATCCTTAGAATATTCAAGCTTACCACCAACATAAGTCGCCATAACGTTAACATCTTTTATTTGTTCTGGTTTTATTTTAGTAAGGTCTTCACTTAAAATAACAAAGTCTGCTAGTTTGCCAACAGCAAGGCTTCCTTTTATATTTTCAGAAAATTCGCTGTACGCAGCATTAATCGTATAAGCTTTGAGAGCATCCGTTACACCTATTTTTTCTGCAGGATACCAACCATCAGGATTATTGTCATCTAAGGTTCTTCTGGTTGTTGCAGCATAAATACCATATAAGGGTGATGCAGGTGCAACAGGCCAATCGCTACCAAACGCTAGTAAAGCATTAGCTTGTAATAAGGAATTAAAAGCATATGTTGTTTTTGCTCTTTCTTTACCAATTAATTCTTCTGCCCATCTACCATCGTCTATAGCATGGTAGGGTTGCATGCTAGCAATTACTTTAAGCGAAGAAAATCTTGGAATATCTTTTGGGTCTAAATGTTGAGCGTGCTCTATTCTAAACCTAGGTTCTTTCTCTGGGTTTTTCCTGAGTACAGATTCATATGCGTTCAGTAATGTAGTATTTGCTTTATCACCTATAGCATGAACAGTTATTTTAAACCCAGCCATATCAGCTTCTTCTATCCATTTAAAAATAGTATCATTATTTAGCATTAGAATCCCTTTGTCTTTTGGACTATCGGAATAGGGATTATTAAACGCTGCCGTATGTGAGCCCAAAGAACCATCCATAAAGCCTTTTAATAAACCATTTTTAATCCACTTGTTTGCCACAAGGGTATTTGGGTCTATAGTGCGGTATTGTGGTAGTGGGTCTGCAGAATACACCCTTACTTTCAATTGATTACTAGCATACATTTTTTGCAAAACAGAAAACCCTCCTAGACTATCAACATCATGAACACTCGTAACCCCTTGACTTAAAAAATAGTTTTGTGCTTTTAAAATAGCATCTATCTTTTTTTCTGGCGATAATGGTGGTATTTTATCTAACACTAAGTACATGGCTTCACTCTTTAAAATACCAGTAGGTTCGCCTTCAGCATCTTTTACAATCTCTCCTTTAGCTGGGTTTAAAGTAGAGGTGTCAATGCCTGCAATTTTTAAAGCTGCGGAATTAGCGAGAATCATATGACCATCCATACGATAAATAGCAACAGGGGTGTTGGGTGTTACGGAATCAATCCAACTTTTATTAGGGAGCTCACCGCCCCAAAGCGTATGGTCCCAATTCCCTTCTACAATCCATTCGTCCGAATCAAGTGTCTTGGCAAAATCCTCAATTTTAGTGATAAATTCTTGTTTGTTATCTACATCTCTAAGCGCTACATTTAAAAGACTATTACCTCCCATGAGTAAGTGTACATGAGCATCTATGAAACCAGGGACAACCATTTTTCCTTTTGCATCAATTACGGTAGTAGTAGCATTGATATGCTCGTTGAGCGTTTTTCTTTTGCCTATGGCAAGGATGGTATCTCCTTTAATGGCCATGGCTTCTATGGTGTCCATGGCTACATCTGGAGTCCAAAATGTGGCATTTACAACTACAGTATCGGCATAGATTTGCTGCTTTTTATTGCAGGATGATAAAAGAAATAAGTTGAGGAGTAAATATAAGAAGCTGTAGCGAAAAGGAAATAAACCGGTCATAGATTGATTTAAAAAACTAAAGATAATCAAAAAGCTAGAGGAGTAACAGAATACCAAAAGCGCCCTTTTAAGGGCGCCTTTCTATCTTTGGCTAGAAGGTCTTTACTAAAGATGTTGATTTAAAAAGCTTCTCATTTTTTTCAATATAGCCTCTCCCTCTTCTTCTAATGCAAAATGACCTGTATCATAGATATTAAAGTCGATGTCTTTTACATCTTTTTTGTAGGCTTCTGCACCACTTGCGGGGAAGAAAGCATCGTTTTTACCCCAAACTATCAGCATAGGGGGCTGATGTTCTCTTAAATACTGCTGCCATTTTGGGTAGAGTTTTACATTATTCTGGTAATCATAGAATAAATCTAAATTTACCTTATGGGCATTAGGTCTAGATAAACGCAAATAATCTAAATGCCATGTATCTGGATTTACCACTTCTGGATTACGTACACCATGGGTGTATTGCCATTCTAATCCTTCTAAGGAAAAGACAGGTAGCATTGCTTTTTCGGTTTCTGCATTTCTATTTTTCCATAATTCTTTTGTGGTTGCCCAAGCTTCTCCTAGGCCTTCTTCATAGGCATTGCCATTTTGGTTTACTATTGCTGTTATGCGTTCTGGATGGGCTGTGGCAATCCTAAAACCAACTGGAGCTCCATAATCTTGTATCATTAGTGCATATTCAGAGAGTCCTTTAAGTTCTAAAAACTGGTCTATAGTTTTTGCAAGATTGTCAAAGGTATAAGTGTAAGTGTCTGTAGAAGGAAAATCACTATTGCCAAATCCTGGATAATCCGGGGCAATTAAGTAATAGTTGTCTGCTAAGGCGTTTAATACTTTTCTATATTGATGTGATGAAGAGGGAAATCCATGGAGTAATACTATAGCAGGATTTTCTGGATTCCCAGCTTCTCTGTATGCAATGTGTACTCCGTTAACGTCTAATTTTTTGTAATAAATAGGATTCATAGTTACTTTATTTTCTGTTGTTTTTTCATTTTCAGGAATAGTTTTTCCATTCTTGCAAGCACCCATTACTAAGGTAATCCCAAGAGCAATACCGATTATTTTTTTCATTGTATTATAATTTTCTGTCTGTTTCGTTAATGGCTAAGTCGTTGATGCTGGCGTAGCGTTTTATCATATAACCATCAGCGTCAAATTCCCAATTTTCATTGCCATAAGCTCTGAACCACTGTCCTTCTTTGGTGCGGTATTCATACTCAAAGCGCACCGCAATCCTATTGTCTTGATAGGCCCATAATTCTTTTTTAAGCTTATAGTTAAGCTCCTTTTTCCATTTGTCGGCTAAGAAGGCTTGCACTTCGGCTCGGCCATTGATAAATTGATTTCTGTTACGCCATTCGGTATCTGTAGCATATGCCATGGATACTCTTATAGGGTCTTGACTATTCCATGCGTCTTCGGCTAATTGTATTTTTTCTAAAGCGGTTTCCTTGTTAAAAGGAGGTAATGGGTATTTTTTTTCCATAATTCTTAATAAAAAACCGAACATTCGGTAAATTAATAATTTAAATTTTTTTAATCTGTTATAAATGAATTTTCAATTTTAGTTAGTGTTTGCTCAAAAACGGTAATGTCATTAAGACCTTTAGCCACAATAAGACTACCTTGAATGGCTATTAATGTTTCTAAACCCAATTGAGAAGCCTTGTCTGAATCAAACCCAAAAGCACTAGCTAAGCTGGCAAATTTAGTACGCCAGGTATGTAAACCAGCTACTATTTGTTGTTCAAAAAGGGCAAGACTTGCTTGCATAGACAATGCTCTAAAAAGGCAAGTTTCTTTGCCACCATCATAAAGCTGTCGTATACCGGAAAGAGCTTTAGTTAATCGTTGTGTTGGGGTATCATTTGTGTCATCCAAAGGCTTAAATACATGCAGGTCTACCCAATCATTTATATACTGGAGTACGGCTTCTGCCATTTCTTTTTTACCTTCTGGAAACCTGTGATATAGGCTTGCCTTTTTTAAGCCAGTAGCTGCTGCTAAGTCTTGTAAACTAGCACCTTCATATCCTTTTGCTCTAAATACTTTAGTTAGGCTAATTAATATTTCTTCTTCAGATACTTTTTGTGGTCTCATGAAGCAAATGTACAAAAAAATTACTAATAACCAAACATTCGGTAAAAAACTAAATTAGAATTATGATTTACCGGCTAAGCCGTTTGGGATAGCTCAAGACAAATTTGCTTCCCAATTCGCCATCAGAGTGCAAGTGTATTCCTCCTTCATGTTTTTCAATTATTTTTTTTACGATGGACAATCCTAGTCCTGTGCTTTCCATGGTTTGGTCTTCAGTAAGGGTTTGGAAAACATCAAAAATCTTCTCATGGTATTGGGGTGCAATGCCAGGGCCATTATCTTCAAAGCTTATTTCATAATAATCAGACCGTTCAATGCTCGCTATAGTTACTTGGCAAAATTCTTTATCGTTGTATTTAATGGCGTTGCTAATAAGGTTTGCTATCACCTGACTTATTTGGGTTTTATCACCTTTAATAATGGGTAACCTACCTATTATTTTAAAATGAATGTGTTTCTGATTTTTGTAGTTCTTAAATTCATCTTCTACTAGGGCATGCAAGTCTAACTGTTCTGCCTTTATTTTACCTATTTTAGAATAGAGTAAAATGCCATTAATTAAATCTTCTAAACGCTCAATACGGCCCTCCATTAAAATAAGGTGGTTTAGTAAGCTAGCGGTATTACCAGCTTTTAAATCTTCCTTAGCAAATGTAGTTAAGCTAGAAATACCCCTGAGTGGTGCTTTTAAGTCATGAGAGGTAATGTAAGCAAATTGTTCTAATTCCTTATTCTTAAGTTCGGTGTCATCTAAATTTTGGTGTAGCTCATTCAATTTTTTAAAACTATCTAAACCTGTGCCCACTACTATAAAAACAAAAAGAGAACCCATAAAAAAAATGCCACCAGATAGGTAGGTGAGTAGGTTGGTGTTCCCTAAAATAACGGCAAGCGCAACGCCTAAATAACCTACTAAAAATAGAATCATGAGTAGGCGTAATTTTTTCCAATTTGTTTTAAGTTTATTATCTGGGAGTATCCTAAAGATTTTAGTGGTGTACCGCGCACTTAAGAACAGAATAAATGCTCCTAGCAAAATAAGTATGGCAATTATGTAATTGGTTAGTACCATTTATAATTGTTCAGTTATTAGAATTACTTTCTAAACGACGGACATAAAACGAAAATTCTTAAATGCTTATTATGTTATAATTATTGTCTTAATATTTTTTCCATCTTTCTCCCCTTAGCTAATTCATCCACTAATTTGTCTAAATATCGAGTTTGTCTTGTAATAGGGTTTTCTAGTTCTTCAATGCGATAGCCGCATATGACTCCTTTAATCAAATGTGCATTCGGATGCAGGGTTGCTTTTTCAAAAAATGTTTTAAAGGTGATTTTATCTCGGAGTAATTGTCTAATTTCTTCTGAACTATACCCCGTTAACCATGTAATGACTTGCTGTAATTCTTCTTCTGTGCGCCCTTTTTTAACAACTTTAGTTCGGTAATGAGGATAAACGGCGCTAAATGTAAGTTTGGCAATACGTTCATTATGTTCAGGTGTAGCTTTCATAGACATAGGTTTGTCTGTTTAAGATATTGAATTCTTTTTAAATACCCAGAATGACAATGGTATAGCATTTTTTTAAGTTGGTATTCCTTTTTTTATTCATTTATAAATGATTACAAACGACTACAATCGAAATTAAATACTTTGTTACCGATTACTTATGGAACCAGCCCCTAAGTTTGCCTCGGTGTTGATAGGTACAGCACTAGTATTAACTGTTTAACATATAAAAATTAGTAAAATGAACGCATTAAAAAACAAAGTACAGTTGATTGGTAATTTAGGAACAGATCCAGAAGTTCTAAATTTAGATGGCGGCGGCAAATTAGCCCGCTTTTCTATCGCTACAAGCGAAAGTTATAAAAACAATAAAGGAGAACGTGTAGAAGATGTACAATGGCACAATATCGTGGCATGGGGTAAGCTGGCAGATTTAGTAGAAAGTTATTTAGTTAAAGGAAAACAGGTAGCTATTGAGGGCAAATTAACTCATAGAAACTATGAAACGAGTAACGGAGAGAAAAGATACATTACGGAAGTAAGGTGTAATGAGTTATTACTTCTTGGAAAATAGCACATTAAATTGATAAATTTAACTAGGAAAGAGGGTTATTTACCCTCTTTTTTTGTGTTTTTTAAACTTTAACAATAGCTTAATAGTAATGGGGTTATTAACTAGCATCCATATCGTCTAACTTTACGTATATTAAAGTAATGAAAAAGCTATCTTGTTATATCGCTATATTCCTTTTAGGAACACCCATTGGATTAATGGCACAACAAGAGGCGACCACCAAAGAAGTAAATTTTTATACCCACTTAGCGGTTAAAGATGCCAATAATGAGCATCAACTTTCTTACAATAAATTAGAAGATGAACAAGATTTCTGGAGCGACCAGAAAAGTTACGAGGCTATCTTAGAAAAACAACGTCCAGATTTATATGCTGTGTATATGAGGCAGAAACGTACGGAGTATCTAGCACATCAAAAATATTGTGAGGATAATGCTTGTGACCATACCGAATTATATCTAAAACAAGCTAGTATTTACATATTACACGATACCAAAGGGAGCGAACTTGTGGCTCAATAGATTAGGCAACTTTTTGTAATAAATCAAAACAAGGACAACGTTTGCAGCGTTTGTGTTCTCCTTTTTTAAACTTATCACAACATTTAGTCTTACACTTTTTAGGATTTAGCTTTTCTAAATGCGCTTGTTTAAGTTCTTTAACAGCCGATTTTTTCTTGCCCATACTGCGAATGAATATGGGCAAAAATATATTATTTTAAATAAATCTAAATAAACTATAAGTTAAATATTATAACTGGCCTGTTTCTGATGCAGCACTCTCTACGGTAAGTTGCTGTATATCTCTATCAAACAAATACAAGCCGCCTTTATCATTACCAATTAAATTTATCTTATCTAATACTGTTCTCGCCAGCGCCTCTTCTTCTAATTGTTCTGCCACATACCATTGTAAAAAGTTATGGGTAGCATAGTCCTTTTCTTCTAAAGTTATGTGCACTAACTCATTAATACTCTTACTTACATAAATTTCGTGCTGGTACAATTGCTCAAACATTTTTTGAAAACTTCCAAACTCGGTATCTGGTGCCTTTAGGTCAGAGATATGCGCATGACCACCACGCTCGTTTACATATTTAATCAATTTAAGCATATGCATTCGCTCTTCATCAGAATGGCCATACATAAATTTTGCAACACCTTCTAAGCCTTTAACTTCTGCCCAGCAAGCCATAGATAAATATACTTGGCTAGATTCTGCTTCTATACGGATTTGCGTATTTAATGCTTCTTCTAATTTTTTAGATAACATAGGTTTTATTTTAAACTAAAGTTACAAATCGGATAATTAAGAATAAAGTTAAAAACTTACGCTAACACCTACCGTATTTAAACCAAATTGTAAGCTCCAATCAACTTCTTTACGGGTGTCATTGTATTTTTCGCTATATTTTTTATCTAAATATTTATCTATAGATTCTACAATAAAAATACTAAGTGCAGTACTAAAGGCCACGTCAGAAATCCAGTGAAAACCATCTAAAACACGTACCATTCCGGGAATCATACCTACGGTATACAAACCAGCTTTAATCCAAGGGCTTTTAAATTGTTTGCCAATGGCGTAAGCATTGCTGAAAGCTAACATAGCATGGCCAGAAGGGAAAGAATCGTAATTAAATACACGGTCTAAATGTATGGGGTCAAACGTTCCCGAGGAATCGCCGCTTTTTGGTCTTGCTCTACCCACAATACGTTTGCTAACTTGTTGCAGTAGCCCACCTGCAGTGGCAGAGGAGATTAAAAGAACACCAGTTCTTCTTAATTTTTCATTTTTGGTGAATAGGCCAGTTAAGTAAACAGCCCCAGTGAACATATAATTGTTGTTTGGATTACCGTATTTATGACCATAGTCTTTAATTGATTGCGGCACATCTTCTTCCCACTCTTGGGTCCAATTATATACTTCATCATCTACTAAAAACAAGGCTAGGGTTCCGGCGGTTAACATGCCAAAATTACCCCATTGCTCCCCTTGCCAATGTGCAGGTCTACTGTAGCTATAACCCATGCCATTAAATACGTTGCCCATGTCATAGGTAAATTCATTCCAAAGTTTGTCCTTCTTAGGTCCGGGAACGTCCTGAGCCAATGCATTAAAACTAAAACAAAGTAATACTAGTATTGATGCCAACTTTTCCATATTCAATTTTTTTTAGCCGTCAAAAATAGAACTCTTGAGCTAGCTTATAAGTATTTACATGGGCTTTTAAGATAATCTTAATATCTGGGGAGTAACCGCCGCCCATACTACATTGTATTGGGATATTATTTTCCTTAGCAATTTTAAATACTAAGGCATCTCTTTTTGCACAACCCTCTATACTCATCCCTAGGGTGCCTAATTTATCTGTAGCCAATACATCTACACCAGATAGATAAAAAATAAAATCTGGTTGTTCTTCTTCTATCAAATTAGGAAGAATATTTGAAAGTAGCTTTAAATAAGTAGCATCATCTGTGTTTTTGGCTAACGCAATATCTAAGTCCGATGTTTCTTTTTTAAAAGGGTAGTTACCTTCACCATGCATTGAGAAAGTGAAAACGCGCGGCTCATTGCTGAATATTTCTGCAGTACCATTGCCTTGGTGCACATCTAAATCTATTATGAGTATTTTTTTAGCTAGTTGATGAAAAAGTAAATAATGAGCAGCTATGGCTTGGTCATTTAGTAAACAAAATGCTTCCGCTCTATTGGTGTAGGCATGGTGGGTTCCACCAGCAATATTTATACTAACACCATATTCTAGCGCATAATGGCAGTTGTTTATAGTACCTTGAGCAATAATACGCTCTCGTTTTACTAAAACATCAGATAGTGGAAATCCACTTTTTCTTATTTCTTTGGGGGTCAACTCTAAATTGATGAGCCTATTGTAATAGGTTTCCTCATGTGCTCGAATAATATCTACTTTAGACGCTAGTGTAGGTGCAAAAAAGTTAGCCGCTGTACAAATACCCTCTAGTTGTAATTGTTGTGGAAGGAGCTCGTACTTTATCATAGGAAAACGATGCCCATCTGGCAACGGATGTTTGTAAATAGGGTGATAGGCTATTTTTAGCATTACTCATCTACTTTTTTAAGATAGTAACTAATAAACGCTCTAATTCCTTTTGATGTAAAGGTTTTTCTATGACATCATCGCAACCTAAAGCTTTTAATTCCTCTAATTCCTCTTCCAATATAAAGGCAGATTGTACTATAATTGGTAAGGTGAAACCCTCCTTTCTTAGTTGTGCTATTGTAGCTTTACCGTTTAAAATAGGCATATTTAAATCCATCACAATTAAGTCTACTTGGTTAGGGTATTTTTTAAGATAAGAAAGTACTTCTGTACCATCTGTAACATGTGCTAGATTGTATTTTTCTTTAAGCCACATTTCTAACAAGTAAAAATTTACTTGTTCATCATCTGCAACCAATAGGGTATATTTTTTTTCCTCCATAGCTAAACGGCTCTAAGCTATTTAATTTAGAGGTGTAGAACAAAAATATACACACAACAATTTGTTAAGTAGTGTTATTTTTTCTTATGCTTTACTGTGAAGAGCTAATTGTATCCGTTTTCGTTTTGCATCAACCTCTAAAACTTTTACAATTACCTGCTGATGTAAACTCACAATACTATTGACATCACTCACGTAACTGTCCGATAAATTAGATACATGAATCAACCCACTTTCTTTGATACCTACATCTACAAAACAACCAAAGTTAGTAATGTTGTTAACAATACCTGGTAGTAATTGGCCTGACCTCAAATCTTCTATAGTTCTAATATTTTGGTCAAACGTAAAGGCTTTGGCCTTTTCCCTACGGTCTAGCCCTGGTTTTTCTAGTTCTTCTAAAATATCTTGCAGGGTGGGCAAACCTATAGTTTCTGTTTGGTATTTTTTAAGGTCGATGTTCTTTAACACTGTGGTATTACGAACAATCTTGGTTAGTGGTATACCTTGGTCTTTTGCCATTTGCTTTACTATACCATAACTCTCTGGATGCACGGCCGAATCGTCTAGTGGGTTCTCCGCATCACGAATACGTAAAAATCCAGCTGCTTGCTCAAAAGCTTTACCACCTAATCGAGGCACTTTTTTTATGGCTTCTCTAGAGGTGAAAGCACCATTTTCTGCTCTATGGTTTACAATATTTTCCGCTAGTTTGGGACCAATGCCAGATACATAACTCAAAAGCGATTCACTCGCCGTATTCACGTTTACACCAACGGAGTTCACACAGCTTTCTACTACGGTATCTAAAGCCGTTTTTAATTTGGTTTGGTCAACATCGTGTTGGTATTGCCCAACGCCAATACTTTTAGCATCAATCTTAACCAATTCTGCCAAGGGGTCTGCTAAACGTCTGCCTATAGAAACAGCGCCACGTACGGTAACATCATAATTTGGAAACTCGTCCCGGGCAATTTTAGACGCAGAATATATACTGGCTCCGGCTTCGCTTACCACAAACACTTCCAAATCGCGTTTAAATGGCGTGTTTTTTACCAGATTTTCGGTCTCTCTAGATGCCGTGCCGTTACCAATGGCTATGGCTTCAATTTTATAGGCATCTACTAAAGAAGCTATCTTTTTACTAGCTTCTCTAAACTGTTTCTGTGGCGGGTGTGGATAAATAGTTTCGTTATGTAACAAATTGCCATTGGCATCTAAACAAACCAATTTGCAACCTGTTCGGAAGCCAGGGTCAATGGCCAAAATTCGTTTCTCCCCTAGGGGTGGTGCTAATAGTAATTGCCTTAAATTTTTGGTGAATACGGCAATGGCCGCCTCATCTGCTTTTTCTTTAGCTTGCTTTAAAATTTCGTTAGATAAAGAGGGTAGCAGCAATCTTTTATATGCATCTTCTACAGCCATAGCAATTTGGTCTGCACAAGCATTATTGCTCTTTATCACTTTTTGATCTATTCGGTCTAAAGCGCGGTCGTCATCAATACTAATTTTTACACGAATAAATCCTTCGCTCTCTGCACGTAATATAGCTAATAATCGGTGGGACGGACAGCGGGAAAGGGACTCGTTCCAATCAAAATAATCTTGATATTTCTGTGCCTTTTCATCGTCTTTTTTGGTGCCAATTACTTTGGTTTCTAACTGGGCGTATCTTTCTAATTGCGTTCTAATCTGGTTTCGAATATCTGTACGCTCATTAATCCATTCCGCAATAATATGTCTGGCACCTTCTAGTGCTGCAGCTTCATCAGGGACATTGGCGTTGGCGTATTTACCCGCGGTGAAATCCAAATCTGTAGTACGCTGTGCCATGATAATTTTAGCCAAAGGCTCTAATCCATTTTTGCGTGCTTTTTCAGCTTTGGTCTTTCTACTTTTCTTAAAAGGAAGGTAAATATCTTCTAAGACGGTAGCGTCTACCGTTTGTTCTATTTTGCTTTTTAGTTCTGGCGTTAAAGCATCTTGCTCTTCAATAGCTTTTAAAATGGTAGCCTTGCGTATCTCTAAGGTCTCAAAAGCTTCTTTGAACTTTACAATTTCACCAATTTGCAGCTCATCTAAATTGCCTGTGCGTTCTTTACGGTAACGGGCAATAAAAGGTACGGTGCAATCTTCTTCTAAAAGACTAACCGTGTTGGCCACACTTTTGCTGTCTAGCTGCGTGTTTTGGGTGATGAATTGTAAAAGGGAATTCATAGAAATTATTGCTTCAGGATTTTTTAAATATTGTGTTTTAGTAAAAATCAATATTCATAAAGTAAGTAATTATTGGATGCCTTGTCATAGTAACCCCAAATAAACTTATTATTCAAAATAAAAATAGTTTCTCCACTTTTAGATTTTATTTCTTCTGAATCTTGGTTGATTTTCTCAAAAACATTATTCTTTATATTTCCATCTAGATGATTGAAATTAGCATCAAAAAGACATTCTATTCTAGTTGCCTTGGTTTTTGTGTAAGAGTTAAAGGAGTTAAAAACTGGATTATATGAGGGAACTATCACACCAACAGTGAACGCGCCTGCAGCTCCACCAACCCCTACAAAGGAAACTCCTGGGCCGCCGCCTGTAGATATTTCTTTTTTAGAACCAATTGTAACCACATAATTGTCATCTAGTTTTTCTACAGCTATACCAATATATTCTTTTCCTAATCTACGTAGCAGCTTTGCCGTTTTTTCCATTTCTCTATAATCCTTAATCCTACCGCCTTCTTGAATTATGGGTGTGTTTTTAAAAGAAATTTCTTCATCTTCTTTAACAG
Organism: Flavobacterium sp. ASW18X; assembly: GCF_005144745.1. GTDB lineage: Bacteria > Bacteroidota > Bacteroidia > Flavobacteriales > Flavobacteriaceae > Croceivirga. Next base: position 86,669 of record NZ_SWKK01000002.1, read on the forward strand.
TGTAGCTTTTAATAATTTTTTTTGTGTTTAACGCCTTTACTTCATATTTCAAAGCATCGACAGTTGCAGCAATAAGGTGTATGTTATCATCAAGAATGAAAGAGTTGCTATTAATTTTCTCTCCTGTTAGACTTGGTCTCGCTATTGCAGTAAGCTTATAGGAAATGGCTTTTGGGTCTATTTGCAATAGGTAGGTGTCTAAGCCACCATCTAAGGAAATTATAAATGAGGAGTCTTTTGAATACATTTTGGTAGATTCAGAAGTAATTTCAATAGTGTTTGGAGATTCTGGTGAAATTTCTACGACATCTAAATTTGATGTGTAGGTACCTGTTCCTTTAGGCCCTTCAGATAACATTAATTTATGTAAGTCTATTGCTTTCCCTTGTGTGCTTAAAAAAGTTTCACCTTGTAAATCAATTGATTCTTTTTTGTATTGCCCCTCAAAATCAAAGGTATATAAGTTAAGTACACTAGATTTATTTACTATTGTTACTAAATAAAAGTTATCTTCATTAGAGTAACTAGTAACGTAGCTTTCTTTTTGTAATTTAAAATCATAAACAATTTCTTTAGAGGTTTGTTTATCAAAATCAAAAAGAATACTGCCAAATTTTTTGTTACCCTTGTCTTTTAAGAAAAGCATTGTTTTATCTCCATTCTTGTAATGTCCAATGACTTCATTGTATTTTTTCGGTAAACCTTCGGACAAAAAGCTGTTTTCTACATTATTTTGACTGTCTATGTGGTAGGCATAGAAGTTTTTTTTATCATCAAAAAAAAGCGTGTACTCCCCAGTATTTTTATCAACTACAGGAAAAGTTCCTTGCATCTTTTTTTTATTCGTTTTTAAATGGTTGTTTAGTTTTAGTATTTCTTTTTGTGCATTGCACAGAAACGGTAGGCAAACAGAAATAGTGATTAATAAATGTTTCAATTCTAATTATTTATATGGTTTGTACTATTGTAGTTTTACTTTTTTAAAAAGTGATAATTATTGGAAAAATGAATTTCCGCTATATTCATTCACTTCAATAAATGAATTTTCATGTTAGAAATGATATTGGGGTACTTTGTAGGGAAACGAAGAATCTCTTCTTGTCCAAAACAGTTGTTATGACCAACAATATAAACAAGGACTACTACAGGTGGTGTTTTTTCATATCGCTTACGTGTAAGCGATGAATTTAACTAATTCCCTCCCCATTTGCAACCCTATCTTCATCAGGGTTAACGAAAACCAATTTGTTATCGGAGTTTTCCGTCATCAAAATCATGCCTTGGCTTTCTACACCTCTTAATTTTCTGGGTGCTAAGTTCACCAATACGGTTACTTTTTTGCCAACGATATCTTCTGGTTTAAAACTTTGTGCAATACCAGAAACAATGGTACGCACGTCTATACCTGTATCTACTTTAAGCACCAACAATTTATCTGCCTTCGGCATTTTTTCTGCTTCTAAAATGGTACCTACACGAATGTCTAACTTGGTGAAATCTTCGTACGTAATGGTCTCTTTTTGAGGCGCAGCATCTGCATTGGTACTGGCATTACTTAGCTTGGTGGCTTCTAATTTTTCCAATTGTGCTTCTATTTCTTTGTCTTCTATTTTGCGGAAAAGGAGTTCACTTTTATTGATAGTGTGGCCGGCAGCCAGTAACACTTCTTTAGAGCTAATAGCTTTCCAATCTAATGCGCTATCGCTTGAACTAATATCAAGAATGCCTTTTAATTTAGCGGAAGTAAAAGGTAGGAAAGGCTCACTTAACACCGCAAGGGCAGAAGCTATCTGTAGGGCAACATACATTACGGTTTGGGTACGGGCTTCATCGGTCTTTATTAATTTCCAAGGTTCCTCATCTGCCAAATATTTGTTCCCTAAGCGGGCTAAATTCATCAATTCTTGACTCGCTTCCCTAAAACGGTAACGTTCCAAAGAATCGGTTAAGATTTGAGGATAGGTACGCATGGTTTTTAAGGTTTGCGAATCTAATTCAGTAAATTCTGAAGGGCTAGGCACCACGCCGTTGTAATATTTGTGCGTTAATACGGCAACGCGGTTGATAAAGTTGCCAAAAATGGCTACCAACTCGTTGTTATTGCGCGCTTGAAAATCTTTCCACGTAAAATCGTTATCCTTGGTCTCTGGTGCGTTTGCCGTTAATGTATAGCGCAATACATCTTGCATGTCTGGAAATTCTTGCAAATATTCGTGCAACCAAACTGCCCAGTTTTTAGAAGTGGATAATTTGTTGCCTTCCAAATTTAGAAACTCGTTTGCAGGTACATTTTCTGGTAATATAAAATCGCCATGCGCTTTAAGCATACTTGGGAAAATAATACAGTGAAAAACAATATTGTCTTTACCAATAAAGTGCAACATTTTGGTGTCTTGGTCTTTCCAGTAAGGCTCCCAATCTTTATTTTCTCTAGCGGCCCATTCTTTGGTAGAAGATATGTAACCGATAGGAGCATCAAACCAAACATACAATACTTTTCCGTCTGCACCAGCTACAGGAACGGGAATACCCCAGTCTAAATCTCTGGTAACGGCACGTGGTTTTAAACCATCGTCTATCCAAGATTTACATTGCCCGTACACATTAGGTTTCCAATCGTTCTTATGCCCTTTAAGAATCCATTCTTTTAAAAAGTCTTCATAGCGGTCTAAAGGTAAAAACCAATGTTTGGTTTCTTTAAGAGTGGGTACTGCACCAGTAATGGTAGATTTTGGATTGATTAAATCCGTAGCGTTTAAAGATGTACCACAATTTTCGCACTGATCGCCGTACGCTTCTGGATTACCACATTTTGGGCAAGTACCAGTAACAAAACGGTCTGCTAAAAACTGGTTGGCCTCCGCATCATACAACTGCTCTGTAGTTTCTTCTATAAAATCGTCTTGTTCGTATAGTTTTTTAAAGAAATCAGATGCGGTTTGATGGTGAATTGGCGCAGAAGTTCTGGAATAGTTATCAAAGCTAATCCCAAATTCTGCAAAAGAATCTTTGATAATGGTATGATACTTATCTATAATTTCTTGTGGCGAAACACCTTCTTTTTTGGCTTTCATGGGTATGGCCACACCATGCTCATCACTACCGCAAATAAAGGCAACATCTTTGCCTTGCAAGCGCTGATAACGTGCGTAAATATCTGCGGGTACATATACGCCTGCTAAATGCCCAATGTGGATAGGGCCGTTGGTATAAGGCAAAGCAGCTGTTATGGTATATCTAGAAGGATTGTTCTGCGACATGGATTCAAATTTAGGCGTCAAAAATAAAGAATTTAACCGCAAGCATGCGAACAAACTGTCACAAACAATTGGTGTAAAAGCTTTACAAGCTAACAATAAATTAAGCTTAGGAAAGTTTTTAATAGTGAAGCATTAAAATGAAAGTATAATCTTACAAGTGCGAGATATGAGTATAGGTAATCCAAAAAAGTTTGAAGCCTTAAAAAAGCTAGAGAAAATCACCAAGAATGCAGAAATCGTGGAGGAGAGTGGAGATAGTGCTAAGCTGTATATAGATAAAAATCACTTAACCAAAAAGGAGCTTACCTTTAAAACTGATGCAGATAAGCCCAAATGGGCTTAAAAAATAATCCCCCAAGTGGTACTATTCTTTGGAATGGGGTGAGAAGAGTACCATTGAAGGATTAGAAAAATCGGGGGTTGGTTACATTATCATAACAGACTTACTCATAAACTGGTCTGCAACCTGTATTCTATAAATGTATTTTCCGGTGGATAAGCTTCCTCTAACGCGCTCTCGTATGTTGATTTCTGCCGATCCTTCCATAACCATTTCGTTGAAAACAGTGCCAACCTTTTGCCCCAATATATTGTACAATTGTATGTCTACATGGGCGCTGAATGGCATTTCTAAGTGAATATGTGGATTGTTTTCTGTGGGATAATACGGCGTGTGTACTACCTCTGTGCGTATTTCCTCTTCTGGTGTTTCGCTATCAGGGTCCGTTGGTGTTGGTGGTGTCGGTGGTTCGTCGCTATAGGCAATATCATCAAAATCTACGCCACTACAATTAAAACCAAGATTCACCGGTTTGTAAGGGTGGTCTAGTAAATGTGTTTCTACTTTGTCTACAGGCACACACATCCATTCTGCTAAAACAGTAGCATATAAGTCTCTAAAATCCATGGTGTACTCCAAATTACCACGATTATTAGGTTCATCTAATCTAGGGTGTTCCCCAACAAAAGCACTACCACTAAGGCCAGAACCAAAAAATAAAGTAGGAGCTGCTTTTCCGTGGTCTGTACCATTAGAGCCATTCTCATAAATACGGCGACCAAACTCGGAGAAAGTCATGCTCAATACCTTGTCGTCTTGTTGGGTAAAAGCAATGTCCTCATAAAAATTATTTATGGCGATAGATAAAGTAGACATTAATCGCTCATGGGCCAAAGGTTGATTGCCGTGGGTATCAAAACCTCCCATAGAAATCATATAAACTTTAGTGCCTAGATTACCTTTTATTAAACGCGCTAGAAGTGCCAATTGTCTAGCAAAACCATTGTCTTGGTATTCTACCTGGTTTTGACCACGCATATAGGCTTCGTGTATTTTTCCAGAATATTCATAAGTAGTATTAGCTACGCCACGTAAAAAACGTAATTGGTCGCCATACATACACTCATCAAACAGCGCATTTTCTAAATCGTAAAACTGGCCTGTCTCTGCAATTTCTTCTAACTGGTCTACATTGTTGGTGACAAATGCATAGTTAGTTTCATCTCCCTGAAAAACAAGGTTAGAGATACTTCCAATTTGTATGGCAGCAGGGGAGGCAGGCGGGTTTACTAAATAGTCCGGATAAATATCCTCAAAATAGCGCCCCATCCATCCGGTATTTAAGCCACTAAAGCCAGTAGTAGCTAAATCCGTATTAGCGTAGATATCAGAACCTGTAAAGTGGGACAAACTCTGGTTCTGATACCCAACACCATGTACAGCTTTAAACTGCCCGTTACCCCACAAGGGTTCCAAAGCATTCATATAAGACGGTATGCCAAAATCGTCTGTAAGTTTTAAGACCTTACTTTCTGGAATGTAAATGTTAGGTCTAGCATTTGCGTAGGTATCGTATTGTTGAATGGGTATTACGGTGCTTAAACCGTCATTACCACCGTTAAGTCTAATTAAAATTAAAATGTTATCTGTTTCTGCAGCAGCAATAGCTGCAGTTAAAGGAGAAGGTGCGGAGGCAGAAAGCATATTGCCACCTAATAGCATGCTCCCGGAGCCAGCTATACCTAAGGCCTGTAGAAAAGACCTTCTACTCCAATTTTTATGTTCTTGGTCGTGCCCCTCGTGCTGTAAGCCTTTAAAAGGGGAATTATCGTGGTTGTGATGATCGCACATAAGGGTAGGTTTATTTTAGTTGAAATTCTGGTTGTCTGCTTAAGTAACGTAATAACTGTCTTACTTGGTTTGGGGCTTCCATACTTACGGATAAAGACCAATAGCCTAATCCGCCAGCGACATAGTCTGGGGAGTAATACTCATTTGGCACATCGTCTGTTTTAAAAGCATCAACGGCATTCAGAAAATCTTGTTCCGTAAGGAGTCCTTTTGGGGTGAATTTATCTACGAATGCCCGAGTAACCACTTCCGGATTCCCGGTATCGCCACCAACTAGATCCATGGCTAAGGCTCTAAACTTTTCATCGTCTTCTTGAAAATGCAAGTCTATAAAAACCTCCATAGTTAACCACCTGCCAATAATATAGTTGGTGTTTATCCATTGTCTATCGCGTTGCCAACCGGCTACATCTACGGGCTCAAAAACTTCTTGCCCAATCATCTCGCAGGCATCTAGCATGTTAATGATTAAGTCGTCTGTATACCCAAAATCTGTCTCCTTAGTAAAATTCAGATATAAATCAAAAGGTGATTTTATAATTACACCAATGGCGGTATCGTCAAAAAAGTGTTGACTTTTAAATAACTGTCTTAGTACAGGAGCAAGTTCAAAATTGCTACTCACAAACGTAGCAGCTAAGCCGCTAATTATAGTTTGTGCATTGCCTGAAGCGTCATTACTATCTGGATGCACAAAATATTCGTAGAGTTTGGTGCAGATAAAAGTAGCAATCTCATTCTGCCTTTGGGTAAATAAGATTTCAATAACATCATCATAACCCCAATTGCCCGTTTGACCAAGAATGGTCTTGGGACCCGGGTCAAAGCGGTCTGCTCTAAAAGTAACCTTAGTACAACCAACTTCACCCCGTTCTACATAACCTGTTAAGGCCTTGGCGGTTTCTACAATATCTTCTTCTGTATAGCCATTACCATCACCCAGGGTAAATAGCTCATACAGCTCACGAGCGTAATTTTCATTAGGGTTATTGCCATTGTTAAAAGCACCATCTAAATAGTACAACATGGCACTGGTAAGGCCAACTTCACTTATTAAAGTTCTAAAGTTGCCAATAGCATTGCGTTGTAGGCACTCTAAATATTCAAACAAAAAAGTGTTACAATCGTACACACTCAATTGGGTAACCACGTGGTTGCTCCAGAAAAAACTAAGACGTTCTCTAAGGTTGTTGGTCAACATTTGGTTGCCATAAGCAGCGCGTATTTCACGCAGTTGCTCTCTGCGTACCTGTCTTCTGGCATCATCATCCTCAGGATAGTCTGCATTGGTCCAATTGGCCCAAAGGGGAGCAGCAAGGGGAGCAGCAGCAAGGGCTTGGTCAACTAAGGTATCTACAAGAGTACTTGCATTTTGACCAATGGCCGATTCAATAGTTGTGTTAGAGGCACTAAAGCCTAATCTTCTGTACAAATGCGCAGCCTTCTCCTTGTCTAGGGGAGTGGTATACGGCGCTAGGGTTGCAGAATTACAATTTACAAAGAATTCCATAGCGTTGTTTGGCGTTATAATTTCTCATAGTCTTTTGGGTAAACTATGTGTTTTAGGTAGGCGTGGTTCTTTTGAGCCCGTAAATTACAATCTTAACGCAATTTTAAGGTTGAACTACCAAATTTTTCGACGAAATGCAAAACAATTTTTGCTACATTTAAAAAATATGGGGCAACATAACGAGTTTGGAAAGCTTGGAGAGCAACTGGCAGTTAATTTTTTACAAGAAAAGGGGTATCAGATTCTAGAACGAAACTATAGATATCTTAAAGCAGAGATTGATATTATTGCTCAGGTGAATAATTTACTGGTAATCGTAGAGGTTAAGTCTCGTTCTTCCAATTATTTACAAGAAATAATAGAGACGGTAAACGAAAAGAAAAAACGACTTTTGGTACAGGCTGCGGATTATTATGTGACAAGTTTAGATTTGGATGTAGAGGTACAATTTGATATCGTTACCATACTTAAAAATCAGAATAAATATGTTTTGGAGCATTTAGAAAATGCATTTTATCATTTTTAACTATTTGTTTTATTTGTAACAATGTGTTAATTTTGGCATAAATACCAATAACATGAAAACAATATCGTCTGTTGTAGAGCATTACATTAAAAAGAAACCATTTTTACAAAGTGCATTAGCGCAGGGTATCATCAACCTTACCTCTTTATCTAGAATAGTTAAACCAGAAATAGAGGAAGAATTGGGTAAAGACGTGCGTAATGGTGCTATTGTTATGGCTTTAAAGCGCTTATCTGACGATTTGGAGTTTAGGGCAACCCATAAAATTGTTAAGGTCCTAAAGAATATTGGTGAAATTACCGTGCGATCTAACCTCACCGATTATACTTTTTTAAATTCAGAAACTATTTTGGCCAAACAAGCCAATTTATTAGAAAAGGTGCACGAGAATCAAGACATTTTTTATACTTCTAGCCGTGGAGTAAACGAGATAAATATCGTAGTAAGCAATATTTTAGATAAGACGGTAGAGGAGTTGTTTCAGAACGAGCGTTGTACACAAAAGGCAACTAATCTTTCTTCTGTAACGGTAAAATTACCAGCAGAAAACGTCTCTGTTCCTGGAATATACTATTTTATCTTTCAGCGTTTGGCTTGGGAGGGTATTGTACTATATGAGGTTATTTCTACTACAAACGAATTTACCATTTTGGTAAATGATGAGCAGGTAGATGTGGCGTTTAGAACTATTAAAGATTTAAAAACCTTATAGAAGACTAAGCTTCTAATTTTTTCGTTTGGTTGTTATAGTAGTTATCCATGACCAAAAAACGAATTCTTTGGACCATTTTTACCCTTATGGGGTTTTATGCTTGTTATTTATTATATGTGTTTGTTTTATCTCCTAAAAACAATTTACAACCCATATACCTTATTCCAAAGGATGCTGTTTTTATAATTGAATCGGATAAACCTGTTGAAGGTTGGCAAAAAGTTAGTGATAGTGATGCATGGGAACATTTAACTAGTAACAGTTATTTTTCTGAACTAACTGAAAGTATTCAAAAAATAGACACGGTTTTTAAAGACCAGCAACGCCTGTTTAAGCAGTTTGATGGTCGCTCTCTTTACATATCTATTCACATGATTTCTAAAAAGGATTATGGAATATTTTACGTACTAGATTTAAAGAAATTAGCAAAATTAAAATTAGTTAAATCTTATTTAAATACCCTACTCAATGACGATTATGTGTTGAGTAAAAGAAATTACCACGGGCAAGAAATTTTGGAACTTTTGGATAAAAGAACCAAGAAAACCATGTATATCAGTTTTATTAAAAATCAGCTCATTGCCTCTTACACGCACACTTTAGTAGAGGCAAGTATTGATCAACACAAAGAACCTTTTCTTGGTAGAAATTTAGATTTTTTAAGAGTTAATGAAGAGGTGGGTTATGCAGATGATTTTAGATTATACATTCAATATAAATATTTAGACGATTATTTAGGGCAGTATTTTAGCACTGTGCCAGATGCTTTAGAACGATTAAACAAGAATTTAAAGTTCACCGGCTTTAGTTTAGATTTAGAAAACGAAGTACTCACCGCAGAAGGTTTCTCTAATATTACAGAAGCCAATGAAGTATACCTTAATGCTTTGAGGGCCTCTGGAACTTCTGAACGAAACGTACCTAGTATTGCTCCTAAAACTACTTCTTTATACGTTGGGTACGGATTTAAAGATTTTGCCACCTTCTATGCCAATTTTGAAGATATTTTAAAGGCGGATAGTACGCAATTTCAATCGTATAAAAACAATCTTGAAAGGGTAGAACGTTTTTTAAAAATTAACGTACAAGAACAGTTTGTAAGTTGGATAGGGAATGAAATTGCTGTGCTGCAATTGACTTCTAATCTTACGCAAGATAAGGATGAGACGGCACTGCTTATTAAAACCAAAGATGCAGCTTTAGCTAAGGAACAATTGGATTTTGTTTTACAGCAAATACGAAAAAAAACTCCCGTTAAGTTTAAATCAGTTGACTATAAAAATCACTATATCCATTTTTTATCCATCAAAGGTTTTTTTAAATTGTTATTAGGAAATCGGTTTAATGCGTTTGACAAACCTTATTTTACTCAAATTGAAGATTATGTTGTGTTTAGTGATAATCCAAATACATTAAAATCCATAATAACCGATGTATTGGATGGGAGTACCTTGGAGAATAGTCAAGATTTTACCACATTCAATAATCGCTTTGAGCAAGAATCTAGTGTCTATGTTTATGCAAATGTGCCATTGCTGTATAAAGGTATTTACCAAGAAGCAGACTATGCTACAAAAAAATTATTAACAACCAATAAAGATTATTTTATTTGCTTTCCGCAATTAGGGATACAGCTAACACCAGAAGAAGAACTTTTTAAAAGTACCTTGGTTACCGCCTACCAACCCGTAGGGATGGTGGCACAAAACCAGTATTATGGTAAACCAGAAGTAAACAAAAGACATCAACCTATAAGTAAAGTAGAAAAAGAAATTACGGAAGCTGTATTTAATTTAAAACCCATGTACCCAAAAGACCTAAACGCAAAAAGTTACCAAATAAAATATGCTTCTGGGGCCCTTAAGATGCAGGTGGGCTTAACAGATGGCAAAAAAAATGGTAGGTATAAAGCGTACTATCCAGATGGTACCCGTAAAATGACGGGTAAATTTAAAGAAGATAGACAGGCGGGTACTTGGCGCTATTACAATACAGATGGACAATTAGTGCTCAAAAAACGATTTTAAACTACTGTTCTAATCTAAAATGTACCATTAAATTGTACTCAGTAAGTAAGTATAATAGCGTACGAAGCAATGCAAACAGACATAGAAAAATTAGAAAGAACTTAATCGATTTTTTTCTTCTTTTATATTTTATGGAACTCGTATTGGCTTTAGTTATCATGGCGATGGTTTACTATAATCAACGAAATAGTAAGAAAAGTATTACAATTATTTTTTGGTAACGGTTGTTTTTCGATGAATTACAGTTAAATTGATATAGTGGATTTTATAAGGCATTGCCCTGGAATCTAATCCATAAATCTTTAATTACATTTTATAATTTATAGCAATAGAATCTTACAAATACCGTTTTCTCTAGTAACATGGAAAAGACATTTACTTTTGATGATATTATGGCGTTCCCGAGTAGGTATCGCGGTCGCTTAATGAATAAGGTTTCTGGCCTTAAACCTGCAAATTTAATTGGCACACAAGCCAGTAATGGCGATGCCAACTTAGCTATTTTTAATAGTGTGGTGCACATAGGGGCCAATCCACCTTACATAGGTTTTATTCTTAGACCAACTACCGTGGCAAGGCATACATACGAAAACATAAAAGAGACAGGAGTTTTTACCATCAATCAGATTACAGAATCCATGCACAAGCAAGGGCACCAAACTTCTGCTAAGTACGACAAGGGTGTGTCTGAGTTTGATGCGGTGGGTTTAATTCCCTACCATCATGAAGATTTTATGGCGCCTTTTGTCTACGAAAGCCCTATAAAAATTGGTCTTTCTTTTGTAGAAGAACAACTAATAAAGGTTAATAATACCCGGCTGATTATTGGTAAAGTAGAACATTTAATTTTACCAGAAGATGTGCTATTAGAAGGGGGGGATATCGCTTTAGAACGCTTGGGTAGTGTTGCTATTGGCGGTTTAGATAGTTATTATGCTGTAGATAAGTTAGGGCGCTATGGTTATGCCGAACCGGAATAGGGTTCATGTCGAAAAAAAATTTAATACGGTAGACTTTAGACCCCTCAGTCCTGCGAACAGTTCCCTTAACTCAAGGGAAATGCTGTAGTTTATTGGAGATTTTATGAAAAGTGGAGAAGATGCTGAAACAAGTTCAGCATGACAGGATGTATAAATCTATGTGCCAAGTACTTTATGCTTTCTACTTTAGAAAGATTTCTCAGTAGTAGCTTCGCTACAACTATCGAAATGATGTGAACCAAAACCAATTTTACTTTTTATCTGATAACTTTGAGTATGTTGTATTTTTTTCAATGCACAAAAAGCACACCTTACCATCAACCATCAACCATCAACCATCAACCATCAACCATCAACCATCAACCATCAACCATCAACCATCAACCATCAACCATCA
>NZ_SWKK01000003.1 GCF_005144745.1 Flavobacterium sp. ASW18X
CTAATTAGCTAAAGGCTGTAAAATACGTAAGGCAACATCTACGTTGGTAATCCGATCCATGGTTAAAAGAAGGCGTAAACCGTTTCGGGTTTCTTTTTCTTTTAGCTTTACTTTATTAGGATTGGTCTGCACATATTGCAAAACGCGGGTAAAGGCACTGGTTTGGTAAAAATCGGATTGCTGGTCGGCAAGAAAGTAACCCACAAATTTACCTTTTTTCATCACTACCTTTTCCAAGCCAATTTTGTTGGCAATCCATTTTACGCGTACGGAGTTTAAAAGGTCAACCGCTTCGTCTGGTAGCTCGCCAAAACGGTCTTTTAGTTGTTGTTCAAATTGCTGTAATTCGGTTTCGTTGGTGGTTTCGTTTAACTTGGTGTACAAGTTTAAACGCTCCGTAATGTTATTGATATACTCGTCTGGGAATAACAACTGAAAATCGGTATCCAAAGTAGTTTCTTTAACATAGACTTTTTTACGGTCGTTCCCTTCCACTTCGTCGTACAACTCCTTAAACTCGTTTTCTTTTAATTCATCTATAGCTTCAGAAAGAATTTTTTGGTAGGTTTCAAAACCAATTTCGTTGATAAAACCGCTTTGTTCACCACCCAATAAATCGCCAGCTCCACGGATTTCTAAATCCTTCATGGCAATATTAAAACCACTTCCCAAATCCGTAAACTGCTCCAAGGCTTCAATACGTTTACGGGCTTCTGGTGTCATGGACTCATATGGAGGGGTAATAAAATAACAGAAGGCTTTTTTATTGCTTCGCCCCACACGACCACGCATTTGGTGCAAATCACTCAATCCAAAATTATTGGCATTGTGGATAAATATGGTGTTTGCATTGGGTACATCTAACCCACTTTCAATTATGGTTGTAGACACCAATACATCAAACTCACCGTTCATAAAAGAAATCATGAGTTCTTCTAGTTTTTTACCGTCCATTTGCCCATGGCCAATGCCAATTTTAGCATCGGGTACCAGCCGTTGTAGCATACCTGCTACTTCTTTTATATTTTCTATTCGGTTGTGGATAAAAAATACTTGTCCGCCGCGAGAAATCTCGTAAGAAACCGCATCCCTTATTACTTCTTCGTTTAGACCAATAACCCTACTTTCTATAGGATAACGGTTGGGGGGTGGTGTAGTAATTACAGACAAATCCCTAGCTGCCATTAAACTGAACTGCAAGGTTCTTGGTATAGGTGTCGCCGTTAGGGTAAGAACATCTACATTTTCTTTTATCGCCTTTAATTTATCTTTTACGGCTACACCAAATTTTTGTTCCTCATCAACAATAAGTAGTCCTAAATCTTTAAATTTTACGTTCTTGTTCACCAATTGGTGCGTGCCAATAATAATGTCTACTTGGCCAGCTTCTAGGCGTTCTAAAACGTCTCTTTTTTCTTTGGTGGTTCTAAATCGGTTTAAATAGTCTATGGTAACCGGAAACTCTTCTAGTCGTTTTCTAAAGGTCTTGGCATGCTGAAAAGCCAAAATGGTTGTAGGCACCAAAACAGCAACTTGTTTGCCATTGTCCACAGCCTTAAAAGCGGCTCTAATGGCAACTTCGGTTTTTCCAAAGCCTACATCCCCACAAATAAGGCGGTCCATAGGACGCTCACTCTCCATGTCCTTTTTAAAGTCCTCCGTAGCTTTTGCCTGGTCCGGTGTATCCTCGTAAATAAAAGAAGCCTCTAGCTCGTGCTGTAGATAGCTATCTGGCGCATATTGAAACCCTTTTTCCGTACGTCTTTTGGCGTATAGTTTTATAAGGTTAAAGGCAATGTGTTTAACCCTACTTTTGGTTTTTTGCTTCAGTTTTTTCCAAGCAGCAGAACCTAACTTAAATACTTTGGGCGGCGCACCATCTTTACCGTTGTATTTGCTTATTTTATGTAGGGAGTGTATGCTAACGTAGAGTATGTCTCTATCGCCGTAAATAAGTTTTATGGCTTCTTGCTTTTTGCCTTCTACATCTATTTTTTGTAAACCGCCAAATTTACCTATACCGTGGTCTATATGCGTTACATAATCGCCCACTTCTAATTTGGTGAGTTCTTTTAAAGAGATGGCCTGTTTTTTAGAATAGCCATTCTTTAGGTGAAATTTATGGTAACGTTCAAAAACCTGATGGTCTGTATAACAAGCTAGTTTTAGTTCTTGGTCTATAAAGCCATTGAATATTGGAGTCACTACTGCTTGGTAGTGCACCTTTTCTTCCATGTCTTTAAAAATATCTTCAAAACGCTTGGCTTGCTGCTCCGTTGCGCAGAAAATAAAATTAACAAAACCGTCTTTATGGTTTTGGTTCAGGTTATTGATGAGCAGTTCAAACTTTTTATTAAAGGTAGGCTGCGGCTTATTTTGAAACTGAATAATATCCGTCTGTTCGGTATCCTTGGCATTTAATTGGCCCAATTGAACCAGATTAAATTGATGCAATTGTTCCTGTAACAATGCACTGCTGGCAAAAAGTTCATCGGGTGTTGCGCGTTTAACCTCGTTGCCTAGTTTATTGAAACTTTCTTCCGCACGTTCAAAATTTTCGTTAATCCGATTGTACACCAAAGGCAGGTCTTTGGCAAAAATCACCGTATTGTTAGCTATGTATTTTAGAAAGCTTTGTCTGCTTTCTTGTAAGGTTTTGTTCTCTACGTTCGGGATAATGGTAATTTTATTCACCTTATCCGTAGACAATTGTGTTTCTACATCAAACGTACGGATGCTATCTACCTCGTCTCCAAAAAATTCTAGTCGGTACGGTTTATCATGGCTAAAAGAAAAGACATCTACAATACCCCCACGTACAGAGAATTCTCCCGGCTCTGTAACAAAGTCTACACGTTTAAATTTGTATTCAAATAGTACTTCGTTTAAAAAATCTAACGATAAGGTATCGTCCAACTTAATTTTGAGCGTACTTTTTTCCAGTTCTTTCCGGGTTACCACTTTTTCAAAAAGGGCATCGGCATAGGTAACAATCAATGCAGGTTTCTTACGAGAGTTTATCCGGTTTAGCACCTCTGCTCTCAAAAGTACATTGGCATTGTCCGTTTCTTCTATTTGATAGGGCCTACGGTAGCTGCCTGGATAGAAAAGTACATCCTTATCGCCTAGTAATTGTTCTAAATCGTTAAGTACATAGGCGGCCTCTTCCTTATCGCTCAGCAACACCAAAAATGGTTTCTCAGCGGTTTTAAACGTATTTGCTAAGGCAAATGAGAGTGAAGAACCTACCAGGCCTTGAACGGTAGTTTTTAAGGGCGATGCAGAATCTTGGGCAATAGTGTTTTGCAGTTTCCTAAGGGTAGGAGACTGTTCAAATAGCTGAAGTACGGACGCTTTGGTCAATCCTGTAATTTTTTTTGAGTTGCAAAGATACGCATCGTTCCTAAATCGATGCCATCCATTTTTGATGGAAATGCGTTAGTCCTTGACGCTAAAAATGAACACCTTGCCAAAATTCTCTTTTTGTAAATTTAAAAGAGACCAATACTTTTTATATGGAAGCCAAGAAGTTTAATGTTTTTGTAATAGGAAGTGGCATTGCGGGGCAAACCGTGGCTACTAGTTGTGCCGAAGTTGGCCTTAAGGTGGCCATTGCCGATAAGCGAGCGTTTGGAGGGACTTGTGCCAATAGGGGGTGCGACCCTAAAAAGGTGCTACTAGCTGCTACCGAAGCACTACAGCAAACAGCGCAATTAAAGGGTATTGGCTTAGAAGGTAAAATGGAAATCAACTGGAAAAAGCTACAGAAATTTAAGCGTACATTTACTAAATCTGTACCCAAAGCCACTGAAAAAAAACTACTAGAAGCGGGTATAACGCTGTACCACCAATCGCCTAAATTTCTAGATAGAAATACGTTATCCGTAGAGGGTAAGATGATTAAGGCAGACCATATTGTAATTGCAACCGGTTTGGAACCTGTGAATTTGCCTATAAACGGGAGTAAACACTTAAAAACTAGTGACGACTTCCTAAATCTTAAAACACTCCCAGAAAAACTGGTATTTATAGGCGGTGGCTATGTTGGGATGGAGTTTGCGCATATAGCCGCCAGAGCAGGGGCAAAAGTAACGGTCATAGATTCTGGAGATTTGCCTTTAAAGGGTTTTGACCAAGACTTAGTTGGGCGCTTAGTAGCATATTCTAAAACTTTGGGAATTGAATTTATTATGAATGCTAAGGCAAGTGCCATAAAAAAACTGAAAAAAAATTACAAAGTATTCTACGAACAAGGCGATAAAAAGCATCATTTAAAAACCGCTATGGTCTTTAATACGGCAGGCAGAGTGCCAGCGTTAAAAGCCTTAGACTTAGAAAAAGGGCGGGTAGATTTTAATGCGAATGGTATAGAAGTAAACACCTTTTTACAGAGTAAAAGCAATGATTTGGTGTATGCCTGTGGCGATGTAGCAGATAGTAACCTGCCTCTAACGCCATTATCGGGGAGGGAAGGCTATGTGGTAGCAGAAAACATTATTAATACCAGCAAAAAACGTATAAATGTGCCAGTTATTCCTTCTGCAGTATTTACCCTACCAAACTTAGCTTCTGTGGGTTATAGTGAGGAAGAAGCAAAAAAGCGTTATAAAAATGTAATTGTAAAGTCTGGCGATGCTAGCAGTTGGTTTAATGCCAAACGATGGAACGCGCCAGTATACGCCTATAAAATTTTGTTGAATGAACGTACAGGGGAAATTGTGGGCGCGCACCTATTGGGTCCGGATGTAGGTGAGACCATTAATACTTTTGCCTTGGCCATAAACCATAAAATGACGGAAGACGATTTACAGGGCACTATATTCTCTTACCCATCTTGGGTGTACGATACCAAAAGTATGGTGTAGTTATTTTAAGCCCCAACGCTCTTTGCATTTTTCCACAGGGCTTGTGGCTCTATTTTTATAAGCGTGGATTCCTGTAGCAATAAATAAAACAATGGCCCCGCCCAGAGCGGTAAATGCTACACTTGGAAGAGCGGTTTTATGGCGAATGTAAATAGCTGCCAACGCCCAAACCCCTACCAGTGCAAACTCGCGCATGTTTCGTTTTAGGATGATGAGTAGGTTGATGAGTACCGCGGCAACAATCATCACAATAGTCCATGTTGCTTCAGAAAGTGGGCCACCGGTCCAACCCAATTTGGTTAAGTAGGCCGATACGTTGGCAATCGTTGCCACGGTTATCCAACCAGAATACAAACATATGGGCCACCACACAAAAGCGATAATTTCTATGGGAGCATCCCAGCATTCCATATCCGTATTTCGTATTATTTGAATCAAGGAGACCAAAATTCCAAGCATGATGAGTACGGAAAGTCCAACAAAATCATAACTAAAAGCAACCACCCAACTGGCATTTAAAATGTTAGTTAGAGCGAACCAAAAGCCGGTTTGTAGGATAAATTCGTCTGTTTTTTTACTGAAAAATGCGCGTCTAACCTGAAAAGCAGCATAACCAATTAAGCTTAAGAAGATGAGTCCCCAAATGGAAAATGCATAACCTGCAGGTGTAAAAAGATTATCGTATTGGGCACTAACCTCACCAATAGTGGTATTGTTTAAACGGTAAATTTGAGAAAGCGCATTTACCAAAAGCACCAGTACTACAGATAATGCATTTATGATTGTTAGTCGTTTTACCATTTGTGCCAGTTTAGTTGGGAAAATTAAGCAAATGGTACTGGTTTGTTGGTCTGGATTGCTATAAAAAGGCGTTCTTTTGGCTATACCTTAATCACTTGTTGGTCTGCCAACACAAAAACTTCGTCTTCTGGTTGGGGTGTCAAAACATACGTTCCTGTAAACTCCCCAAATGCAGGTAAAATAAGTTGTTTGTCCGTTTTATAAAAGCAGGGCAGTTTTAGATGCTGCCGGCCAAACCCCTTTAGTTTAACCGCAGGGTGTATGTGGCCACAAAAGTTATAGTGGCCTTCTTTTTCTTCTGGATGATGCGCCAATAGAAAGCCATCCGTTAGTATCTCTTCATGCAATTCAATATGTAAAGCCTCAAATTTTTCTGGGGCAATAATGTCGTGGTTTCCGGTAATTAGGGTGATTTTAGCCGGAGTCTTTGCGACCCAATTCTCAAATAACAACCACTCTTTGTTTAAAGAAGAGTGGAACAAATCCCCCAAAAAACAAATTTCAAAAGGCTGAAATGTTTGGATGACTTCATCTAGCATTACATAATTCTGATGCACTGCTTGTTTGGGTACTGCTGCACCAAATTTTCTAAAATGCGATACCTTTCCAAGATGCACATCGCTAATAAATAAGCACGATTTTTCTTGCCAGAAAAGCGCTCCATAAGGGTGTAAGGTAAAGTTTTGATTTAAAATAGTAATCTTCATTAAGCAACTGCAAGAATCCAGATGGCAAAGATACGAGCCAAAAAAAGAACGCCCAGCATAATGCCGGGCGTTACTTAGTATCTGGAAAGTGTGTATGCTATTCTTTAATCAGTTTAATGCTTTCTACTACCTCGCTACCTTCATAAAGGTTTAAAAAGTAGATGCCTTTATAGAGGTAATTTAAGTATAGTTTTTGACTTTGACATCCTTTTCTTATCCAAGTTCGGTATACCACACGTCCGTAGCTATTAAAAACAACTGCATAGTATCGTTCTTGAGTAGGTGTGCTAAAATTAATTTCGGTATAGGAGTTAAACGGATTTGGACTCGCGGTAATTACTTGCGCTACTGGGGGTACATTCTCACAACTACCCAAAGTAGCTCCTTTTTCCAATAAACGTGCTGCTGCTCTTTTGGAAACACAAAGGCTTCTGCCTTTAAAACAAACAGTAACTTTAGGGTTTCTGTAATTGTTGCCACAACTTACATCTTCTACGGTTACCGTAATATCTTTTATGGTTTCGCAACCATTGGCATCGGTAACCGTTACGCTATACGTGGTGGTTTCTTCTGGGCAAACATGTATTTGCTCTGTAGTTTCACCTGTATTCCACAGGTAGTTGTAGGGTGCAGTGCCACCCATAGTTTCTAGCACGCTAAGGGTAGTACAATTGGCATTATCATATCCAACAAAAACCTTAACATCTTCAGAAGTAATTACGTCTATAGCCGCTGGCTCCATTAATGTAAAACTAGCACTCACGCTTGCAGAAAGCGCATCGGTAATGGTAACGGTATAATCACCAGCTTCCAAACCAGAAACACTTGGGGTACTAGCGCCATTACTCCATACATAGGTATACGGAGCTGCACCGCCAGAAATGCTAACACTGGCCGTTCCATCAGCTTTTCCAAAACAACTAATGTCCGTACTAGCCAATTGCTCCAAACTTAGTGGTTTAATCAGCATGCGTACAGAAACAGGAAAATGGTCCGATGCGGTACTGGTATAATCACCGTCATAAAATTCGTAATGCACCCGAGCAGATTGGTCAATGTAATTAGGTGCTATCTCGTTAGACACCAAAATATGGTCTATCATATTTTCCCTAAACGCGTAAGACCTAAAACCTTGTTCGCTTAAAACATCCGTAAGTACATCAAAGTTGGTAGCATCTGCTACGTAGGCCTCGTAACTAGAAAGGGTAGTGTTAATATCATCTGCAACCGTTTCGTCTACATCATCATTAAAATCGCCCAAAAGAACCAAGTTGTTCGTAGGGTAATATTGATTTAAGCTATCGCGAAGCATCTCAACATCATACTTACGCATATCGTAACGTTCTTGAGGACCATTACTGCTATTCGCTCTTGCGTGTAACACGATAAAATCATAAGGAACTTGGGTGCTATCGATAGTTACTTGGGTAGACATCATAAACGGTAAACGCCCACTGGCATAGAAACGGTCTGGAGTACTAGGATAATCGGTCAAGAACGATGTGTCTCCACCATTGTAATACGGATGTACACTTTCTAACAACACCTTGGTATCCGTAATGCTTACCGTACCATTCTTATAAATAAAACCTACTTTCTGTTGGTTGCCCGATGTATCGTCTGGATAAGAAACGGCAGGAGAAAGCACATAACTGTATCCTTCTAATTCGTTCACCATGGTGGTAAATAAAGCTTCGTCTGCAATCTCTTGTACGGCTAAAACGTCTGGGTTTAATTGCTGAATAATTGTTTTAACGCTGTCTTTTTGTATGGCGTCCGAGTTTGGGTTGCCCGCCGCTGGCGAATTGCTGTCATCTCCAAACCATTCTATATTCCACGTAGTGATTTCTAGTGTACTAGCAGGGTCTACTGGTATTGGTAAAGGTGGATTCTCATACGGTTGCGCACAAGCCAAATCTGTGCGTTGTCTTGGTAATAATTGGTAGAAGTCGCGGAATTTACCAACTACTCCAATAACTTCTCCGCAATTTTCTGGTTGTGCCAAACCTACAAGTTCAGTTACGTCATTGTCTATTCGCATTTCACCCGTACCACTTGCATCTGTAAGTTGGTAATTGCTATTACCGAACAACAAATCGTTTGGTCTAGGGAAGGTAACATTGTTAATTTTTACCAGCTGTCCATCGTATGCTCCTAATTGGTCTAGGGTTATCGTTGCCGGAATAATGGGTTGGTTAGGGGTGCCGTTTGCACTCACTGAAGTAACCGGCCCTAATTGCAGTTGTTCGTTAAAAGAACTACGTACCGCGGTAACGGTAATGCTGTCCCCAACCTGGAATAGCCCCTCGCCATGAACTTGAGGGTCAAAAATGGCAATACCCGCAGTAGTATCTTGTAGGTATGCAGAACCACCAAATTCGTCCGATACGGTTAATACGCCAGTAACGGTAACCAAGGTGCCCTCTGCGGCATTTCGCGCTTCGCTAATAGTAATTACGTCAGGATTTTCGTCCACTCCACCATCACCACCAGCGTAGGTTTTAACGGGGTAAGGTACGCTTGCTGTGGCATTGGTAGTGGTGCCATCTAGAGCGTTGGTGCCACTAAAACTCCAATCGGTTAAAACAAAAGAACCGTTATTTAATGTGCCTGTGTTACGGTAGGCCCATCCATCCAGATATTCCCAAGCTTGTCCTGTGCCATCTGTATTGCTATCCCCAAAAACATCTATAATTTCATTGTTGTAAAAAAGTTCAACGGCATCATCCCCATTAATGGCTAAGGCTCCAGAAGTAAAATCTGGTGCAAAGCCCAAGTAAGCGGTAAAATTATCGGTTTCAGAAGCTACGTAAATGTATGTTCCTGCGGCTACGCTCACGGCCGGAAAGGTAAATTCTACTCCATCCGTACCGCCACCATTGTTGGCAGAGCCAACACCATAGCTACTTAAATCAGCAATGGTATTTCTTACATACAATTCCATAGCTTTTGGCGTTCCACCAGAAAGTGGGCCATCTATAACCCCAGTAATCAATAAATCGGGTCCAAAAGCTTTTGTTGGGAATGGTGCAGTGGCAGTGGCATTATCTGTGCTGCCATCTAGAGCATCCGTTCCAGAGAATATCCAGTTGCTGGGGTCAAAAGATCCACCATTAGCTATGCTATTGTCTTTACGATAGGCCCAGCCGTCTACATGGTCCCAAGCTGTTCCTGTTCCATCGGTATTAATATCCCCAAAAACGTCTATGATATTACCATTTAAAAATAGTTCCACGGCGTCGTCACCATTAATTCCCATTGCACCAGTGGTGTAGTCGGGTTCAAATCCAAAAAAGCTGGTAAAACCATCCGTTTCTGAAGCAACATAGATAAACGTGCCAGCAGCTACTGGAACCGCATCAAATGTAAATTCTTGTCCGTCTGTACCACCACCGTTGTTGGCTGAACCCAAACCATAGGTAGATAGATCATCAATAGCAGCCGTAGCATATAATTCTACGCCTTTTGGTACACCGCCAGAAAGCGGCCCGTCAAAAACGCCTGTAATAATAAGATTTGCACTAATTGTGCTGTCAGATTGGGTTTTAGCAGTAGTAGTTACTCCAGTAGAATACTCAAAACTGTCGGAAACCGACCAAATTTTGTAGTAGTACGATGAATTAGGTATTAAACCTGCATGATTAAAACTACTGTTATTGCCAGAAAGTAAAATGGTACTACCATCGCTTAATTGTTCTCCCGGTACATAAGGAATACCTTCTTCTGGGCTAGCAGTAATTGGGGCAGTAGTAGAAAATACCAATAAAATATTATCGTTATTTGGATTCAATGCCCATGTTAAATCTATAGCAGTAGTGCTATTGGCCAAGCTGTTAAAATTAGTAGGATTGGCAATGATATCTACTTGACCGCCTCCAAAGGTTGCGGTTGGGAAAGGCACTGGCGCATTGGCATTACTCGTTTGTCCATCTAAGGCATTGGGACCACTGTAGGTCCAATTGTCCAATACAAAGGTTGCTCCATCTGGGCCGGTATCACTTTTACGATACGCCCAACCATCTAAGTACTCCCAAGGTTGCCCAGTTCCGTCTGTGTTGATGTCGCCAAAAGTATCAATTACCGTGCCTTGGTAGTACAATTCTATAGCATCATCTCCATTTATATTCGCTGAACTATCTACGTAATCTGGAGTAAAGCCAAAAAAGGAAGCAAATTGTACCTCTTCTGAAGCAATATAAATAAAAGAACCCGCTGTTACACTTGTCACCGGAAAAACAAATTCTTCACCGTCCGTGCCACCGCCATTATTGGCAGAGCCAAGACCGTAAAAACTTAGATTGGCAATATCATTAACGGCATAAAGTTCTACCGCTTTTGGTAGTCCGCCGCTGAGAGGACCATCTATAACTCCAGTAATTCTTAGGTCTTGAGCAAGGCCGCTAAAACCAAAAAAGAGGATTGCTAAAAATAGTAGCGCGTAATTTTTTTTCATATAGTGGGTTTAAGAATAAAAAAACGCTCAAAGGTGCGGTGTTTTTATGATGTAGAGGCGTGTTAAAAATTAAGGTTAGGTTAACAATTTTAACACATAGGCGAACCGTTATTTGGTAAGCATGCGAGTCATACGCTTAATACGGTCTGCCAGTTTTTCTGAAGACAGTTTTTCTCGTAATCGGTCTGTGATGATAGGAAAAGAAAAAGGAGTAGGTTTTTCGCAATTTTTCCAAATAATGTTTTGCTGCGCGATGCGTTCCAGCGCTAATCGCAAACGGCCTTCTTCCAATTGATGTTCAAAAGTCTCGGTAAAAGCCTGTTGAAACAACAAGTTATCTGGCTCATAATCCCGAAAAACATCGAATAACAATTGTGAACTGCTTTGTAGGTGCTTCATTTTTACGCCTTTCTCTGGATAGCCTGTAAAAACCATTCCGCTGATTACCGCAATATCACGAAACTTGCGCCTTGCCATTTCGTTACTGTTCAGGCTCTTTTGTAAATCGGCCAATAGGTAATCCGTAGTAAACAAATCGTTGTCCAGTACGGCTTGTATGTCAATAGGTTTATCGCTCAACATCTCAAAACCATAATCGTTAAAGGCCAAAGAAGCGGTAATTGGACTTAATAGGCTTATACGATACGAAAGTAGGCTGCTCATCGCCTCATGTACCGCACGACCCTCGAACGGATAAAAAATATGATGATACCCGTCTCGCGTTTTAAAGGTTTCAATGAGAAATTCGTCCGGTTTGGGCACAATGCTTTCTTGGCGCTGCTTATTAAAAATAGGTTGTAAAGCCTTTAGTTCTTCACTAATAAGTTTCCCCTCTCCTTTGGGGAGGGGGCTAGGGGGTGGGGCTTTATAGAGTTCCTGGCGTAGCAATTCGGACATTTGGGCACTAAAGCTTAGTCTACCGCCCATCCAACTGGGTACTTTGTTGGTTTTTTTATTGGAATTTCGAACGTGGGCCTGCATGCCTTTGATACGGATGAACTCCAAGTTTCTTCCCGCAAAAGTAAATACATCGCCCTGCGTTAATTTCGAAATAAAATATTCTTCAATAGAACCAATATACCTTCCTTTTTGGTATCTAACACTTATGGTAGCATCCCCTACTATGGTCCCAATTTGAAACCGATGCCGCATAGCTACACCGCGATTGTTCACTTTAAACTTGCCGTCTGCTTCCACTTCCACTTTTTTGTACTCGTCATAGCTGCTCAGACTTTGGCTGCCCATGACCAAAAAATTTAGGAGCCATTGCCACTGGTCTTCCGTAATTCCTTGATAGCAAAAGGTCTGCTGAATTTCAGGATAGATTTCTTCTGGGTAAAAACCATCCGAAACTGCTAAAGTGGTGAGGTATTGCAATAACACATCATAACTGTTGAGGTAGGGTAGGCGGTCTTCCACCGCATTTTCCTTAACAGCCACCTGCAAGGCAGAAGCTTCTATCAATTCCATGGCATGTGTAGGCAAAAAGTGGATAACACTCTCTTTTCCGGGTCGGTGCCCACTACGCCCTGCACGTTGTAAAAAGCGAGCTACCCCCTTGGGGCCACCAATTTGGATTACCGTTTCTACTGGAGCAAAATCTACACCTAAATCCAAACTAGAAGTACACACCACGGCCTTTAAGCTTTCGTTACGAATGGCCTGTTCTACCCACAAGCGTGTTTCCTTGTTTACACTGCCATGGTGCATGGCCATTTCCCCTGCGAATTCCGGATACTTTTCCAAGATTTTCTGAAACCAAATTTCGCACTGGCTACGGGTGTTGGTGAATAGTAAAGTGGTCTTGCTGTTGTTGATGATGGGGACCACTTCGTCTAACAAATGCAAGCCTAAATGCCCACGCCACGGAAAGGTTTCCATGGTTTTTGGGATGATGCTTTTTACGGTAATTTTCTTTTGTAGGTTGGCGCGTACCATGACGGAATTTTCCAGTTCTGGACTTGTGGGTCCCAGTAACACCTGTCTGGCCTGTTCTAGATTACCAATGGTTGCCGAAATGCCCCAGATACGTAAATCATTGCAGATGGTTTTGAGTCGGCTAAGACCCAGTTCCATTTGTATACCACGTTTTGTACCCAAAAGTTCGTGCCACTCATCTACCACAATGGCAGAACAGTTTTTAAAGACTTTTTTATAATCCTTGGAAGAGAGCAATAATTGTAAACTTTCTGGTGTGGTAATGAGCAAATCTGGCATGGCAGTGCGTTGCTTGGCGCGCTCCTTGGTGCTGGTATCTCCTGTGCGGATGCCTACCGTCATTTTGGTGCCTAAATCTTCCGTAATGCGTTCTGCGGATTGTTTTATTTCTTGGGAAAGGGCTCGTAATGGTGTTATCCAAATAGCTTTTAACCCCTTTTTGTGTTTGTTCTTGTAATCAGGATTTTGTTTGATGTAGTTGAGAACGATGGGGAACCAAAGTGCGTAGGTTTTTCCGCTGCCTGTGGGCGCATTGAGCAGTCCGTGTTTGCCCGCCAAAAAGGCTTTCCAGGTCTCCTTTTGAAACGGAAAGGGTTTCCAACCTTGCTGCTGAAACCAATCTTGGGCTATATGGAATAATTCTTTTTGGGTCATACATTGCGAGGAGCGAAGCGACGAAGCAACCCTTCTTTTTTACTGAGCGAAGCGACGAAGCAATCCTTCTTTTTTACTGAGCGAAGCGACGAAGCAATCCCTCTTTTTTACTGAGCGAAGCGACGAAGCAATCCCTCTTTTTTACTGAGCGAAGCGACGAAGCAATCCCTCTTTTTTACTAAGCGAAGCAATGGCTTACTCTTCACTATCTCTCCATTCTAAAGCTAAATCGTTCCACTTTGGGTTTATCGAATTTATTAAATCTATTTTTCGTTTTCGGTTTCCTGCTTTAAGTTGTTTTTCTCTTGCAAATGCATCTTTAACAATATCAAACTTTTCAAAATATACTAGCCAGGTACAATTGTATCGTTTGCTGAATGCGTTTTTGTATTTTCCATTTTTATGTTCACTAATTCTCCGTTGTAAGTCAGTTGTTGCGCCAACATACAAAACGGTCTTATTTTTATTTGTCAAGATGTAACAATACCCAGGCATTAATAGCTATTTGTTAATATTTAAACAGATTCCTTCGCTTTGCTCGGAATTACGTCTCGTAATCAGCTTATTTGACTTATCCCTCCCCATTCGGAATCAAAGCTTTTAAATCTTCTAAGCTGTTTGCTTCTTCAATTTTCTTGTCTTGCCGCCAGCGTAAAATTCTTGGGAACCTTGTAGCAACACCGCTTTTGTGTCTTTTGGATAGGGCTATGCCTTCAAAGGCAATCTCAAAAACATGATATGGGGTTACGCTGCGTACCGGTCCAAAGCGTTCCAAGGTGTTTTTCTTTATCCAAGCGTCTACTTTTCGGAATTCGGTATCTGTAAGCCCAGAGTAGGCTTTTGCAAAAGTGACCAGCTCTTTTTCGCCATCTTCATTTTCGTCCCAAAGAGCAAAGGTGTAATCTGTGAACAGGTTACTACGCCTCCCATGGCCACGCATGGCATAAGTAAGTACGGCATCTATGGTTAATGGGTCTACCTTCCATTTCCACCAGTCGCCCTTTTTACGGCCTACCAAATAGGGCGAATCGTTCTTCTTCAGCATAAGGCCTTCACTGTGTTTTTCTCTCGAGGTCTCCCGTTCTGCGGCTACTTCTTCCCATGAATTAAATGCCATTTTTTGGGATAGCAATAAAGGTACACCGTTAGCTGAGGTTGCTTGACTATACAGTTGTTCTAGGAGCTTTCGCCTTTCTAAATAGGGCAATTCCCTACAATCTTTACCTTTCCATTCCAACAAATCATAAGCCTTTAAAATAACAGGAGTTTTTTTAAGCAACGCCTTGGATACTGTCTTGCGTCCTATACGGGTTTGCAAATCGTTAAACGTACCAATTTCTCCATTGGGATAGGGTAGAATTTCACCGTCTAGAACAGTGCCGTTAGGGATAACTCCCACAAACGCTTCAAACTCTGGATATTTATCCGTTACCAATTCTTCGCCACGGCTCCAAACAAACAATTCATTGTTGCGAAGAATAACCTGGGAACGAATACCATCCCATTTGTGTTCAAAAGACCATTGGGTAACATCGCCTAAATCCTTGGGCTCATCTTCCAAGGCATATGCCAAATAGAAAGGATAGGGTTTGGAAAGGAAATCGCTTGCCTTTTCTTCCAATACCAAATCTTGAAAACTAATGGTATTCGGGTCCCAATTTCCCATTAGTTTGTAGGCAAGGATATCTTCGTCTATACCAGTAGCCTTGGCCAAGGCTCGGGTCATTAATTTTTGGCTTACCCCAATGCGGAAGCCCCCGGTAATCAGTTTGGTAAATACAAAGCGACCGTAATAATCTAATTGTTTCCAATTGGCGAAGAGGTAGGCTTTTTTATCAGCATCTTCCTGTTTTTTGAGCCAAATCATTTCTTGCAAAAACTGGGTCAATGATTTGTCGGTTGCGGTTTCGTCTTGAGGTACGACCAAGGCAATGGTTTCTGCCAAATCACCAACAATATGATAGCTTTCCTCAAAAAGCCACAGTGGAATATTCGCAAGTTCAGAAGCCCATTCGCGCAACAAAGTAGTGTTTACCGGGCGTGGAGGCCTTCTATGAGACAATATGGCGATGGTCCACACCTTGTCTTGGTCTGTAGCGGTAGCAAAATAATTAGCCAAGGCCGCTACTTTTACATTGGTCTTGTTGGTGCCGTCCAAGGTTTTTATAAGTTGGGAGAACTGCTTCATGCCGATTCTTGGGTTTCGGGTTCTGCATTCACTTCAGCATTTTCTCCTTCAAACTGTGTAGCTTCTGTACGGGCGTCGTAACCCAAGTCGCGCAAGTACTTAGAAAAAATATCTGTATAACCGTGGGTACAAATTACCTTGTCTGCTCCTGTGTCCTTAATTGCCTTGAGCAATGATGGCCAATCGCAATGATCGCTCAATACAAAACCTTTGTCTATGGCGCGTCTGCGGCGTGCACCCCTAAAGGCCATCCAACCACTGGCAGAAGCGGTAACAAAGGGAACCATTTTACGTATCCACGTACTGCCGTGTGCAGAAGGCGGCGCTAGCACCAAATTGCCTTTTATGGCTTCCTTTTTGGTGTCTCTTGTAATCAGTTCCGTTTCTGGAAAATCCACTAATGGGCGTAATACTTCTGTCATATTCTCAATGGCACCATGGGTATAAATTTTGCCAATGCTGGGGTCTAGATGCTTTAGCAGGCGTTGTGCCTTGCCCAATGAATAACCGAATAAAATAGAGGTTTGACCGTTGGCTTTGTTCTGGGCCCACCAGTTGTTAATATCTGTGAATACTTCGGTTTGTGGCCGCCATAAAAAAGCGGGTAGGCCAAAGGTACATTCGGTAATAAAACTATGGCATTTTACGGATTCGTAAGGTGTAGCTACCCCATCGTCCTCTAATTTATAGTCCCCCGTAAATACCCAGATTTCTCCTTTGTGCTCTACTTTTATCTGGGAAGAACCAATGATGTGTCCTGCAGGGTAAAAGGTGAATTTTACATTATTTATGGTAAAGGGTTGTCCCCAGTTTACACCAGAAACATTTATATCTCCTAGCCGGTGTTTTATAATGGGAACGTTGCTGTTGTGTGTTATGTATTGTTGGTGTCCCCAGCGGCTATGGTCTGCATGGCCATGGGTTATCAAGGCTTTGTCTACCGGTTTCCAAGGGTCTAAATACACCTTTGCCGGATGGCAGTATATGCCTCGGTTCGTAAATTCCAATAAGGGTTTTTTCATAGCAGTGTGAATTTACGAATTCTTTCTAGCATTTCGTACTGTGGCATTTATCCATAAAAACTATATTTGCGGAACAAAAATTTGAAGATGCCAATTATAGATTTATACGAGCACGGAGAAAGAAGAAAAGAAGTGGCACACTTTGCTACTTTGGCTAGTTTAGCTGCCGTGGATGGAGAAATAAATCCAAAAGAAAAAGCTATTTTAGATAAGTTCGCTTTTAGATTGCATATTAGCGAAGAAGAATATGCGGAAATTCTTAAAAAGGAAAATAAATATCCTATTGAAACGCCACATAGCGCTGAGAAAAGATTAAAGCGTTTGTTCGATTTCTTTAAAATCATCTTTTCTGATCATGAAATAGATGAGGCAGAATTAAAGATGGTTAAACGTTACGCTTTAGGACTTGGATTTCCTTCTGATAAAGCAGAAAGCATCATCCAGAAATCCATTAAAATTTTCTCTGGTAACATTCCTTTTGAGGATTACCAATATTTAGTAGAGAAAAAATAATATACTACTTAGTTAAGGTCGAAGAAACTCTTCGGCCTTTTCTACCATATTTTTACTGCCACAGAAAAACGGTACCCGTTGGTGTAGTTCTGTTGGTTCTATATCCATAATTCTTTGCGTGCCATCACTTGCTTTGCCATTGGCTTGTTCTGCTAAAAAAGCCATAGGATTACACTCATACAACAAACGTAATTTTCCGTTTTTAGCTTTGCTGGTTTGTGGGTACATATAAATACCACCTTTTATCATATTACGATGAAAATCTGATACCAAAGAACCTATATATCTAGAAGTATACGGTCTGTCTCCTTCTTCTTTTTGGCAATACTTAATATAATCTTTTACCCCTTGCGGAAAGTGTACATAATTGCCCTCGTTTACAGAATAAATGTTGCCATCTTCTGGAAATTGCATGTTTGGGTGACTTAAATAAAAGGTGCCCAATGCAGGGTTTAAAGTAAAACCATTTACGCCATGCCCAGTTGTATACACGTACATGGTAGAGGTGCCATAAATAATGTAGCCTGCAGCAATTTGCTTGTTGCCTGGCTGTAAGAAGTCTTCCATGGTCACTGGTGTACCTACCGGCGTAACCCGGCGGTATATAGAAAAAATAGTACCCACGGAAACGTTTACATCTATGTTAGAAGAACCATCTAAAGGATCTATAAGAACTACATATTTGTTTTGGTGATTTTCATCAAAGCTATTTATGGTGATAAAGTCATCTTCTTCTTCGGAGGCTATACCACAAACAATTTCCCTGTTTTTTAGGGTTTGTATAAACTTATCGTTTGCAAGAACATCTAATTTCTGTTGGTCTTCTCCTTGCACGTTGGTTTCCCCAGCAGCTCCTGTAATATCTACTAGTCCAGCTTTATTTACCTCATGGTTTACTACTTTGGCTGCTAGTCGGATACCATTTAAAAGTCTAGAAAGCTCCCCAGAGGTATATTTAAAATTATTTTGATTGGCGATGATGAATTCGCCCATGGTCATATTTTTAGCTTCGGACATGGATGTGTGTTATTTGAGGGCAAATATCGAACATTTTGTGAAACTACAACGATTTCGAGAAGGCTTAATTGGTGTGTATTATAACTTATTGTTTTATTTGCAACAAGATGGAAATAAAAATACGAATAGCAGAAAAAAAGGACGTCGAAAGTATGTATCGACTAATTAAAGAATTGGCTTTGTTTGAAAAAGAACCCGATGCGGTGAAGATTTCTGAGGCCGATTTGGAAAAGGCAGGTTTTGGGGCTCAACCACTTTACCATTGCTTTGTTGCTGAAGCTGAAGAGCAAATAATAGGGATGGCTTTAGTGTACCCAAGATACTCCACTTGGCAAGGTCCTGTTATTCATTTAGAGGACCTTATTGTAACACAAAGTTATCGCGGTAAAGGTTTAGGTTCAAAGTTGCTAGATGCAGTAGTTGCTTATGGTAAAGAGCAAGGCGTTAGGCGTATAAGTTGGGAGGTGCTAGACTGGAATGAGCCTGCAATTAAATTTTACGAGAGTAAAGGAGCCAATGTAATGCGAGATTGGGATGTAGTACAATTGGACCAAAAGGGAATTGAAAATTATTTAACGTATAAAGGGTAAAACCTTAAAAAGGACATATGAGGATTTTTAAGTTTGGTGGCGCATCTGTTAAAGATGCAGCAGGGGTAAAGAATGTAGTAAATGTCTTAAAGGAAGTTGGGCATAAAAATACCTTGTTGGTTATATCTGCCATGGGTAAAACTACCAATGCTATGGAGCGTGTGGTAAATGGTTATTTTAAGGACAAAGCGGATATGGAAATGGCCATATCTGAGTTGGTAGAATACCACAAAGAAATTTTAAATGATTTGTTTGAAGCCCGTAACCATGAGGTGCATCATAAGGTAAATCAGTTAATAGAAGAGTTTAAAGGATTTTTAATCTGGAATAAATCTCCCAAATATGCCTTTGTTTATGATCAAGTGGTGGGCTATGGAGAACTAATTTCTACTACCATTGTAAGTGCTTATTTAAATGAGGTTGGTCTAACCAATACGTGGTTAGACGTTCGTGAATTAATAAAAACAGATAACAGTTATAGAGACGCCCAAGTAGATTGGGAAAAAACTGAAGCAGCGGTAAAAACAACTGTGGATAAGTCTAAGTTAAACATTGCCCAAGGTTTTTTAGGAAGCGATGAAAATAATTTTACCACTACCTTAGGTAGAGAGGGATCTGATTATACTGCTGCTATTTTAGCCTATTGTTTAGATGCAGAATCTGTTACCATTTGGAAAGACGTTCCAGGGGTTTTGAATGCTGATCCAAGACATTTTACAGAAACTCAATTATTAAATAAAATCAATTATAGAGAGGCCATAGAATTGGCGTTTTACGGTGCATCTGTAATACACCCTAAAACTTTACAGCCTTTGCAGCGTAAAGAAATTCCATTACACGTTAAGTCTTTTATCAACCCAAAAGAAAAAGGGACTACCGTAGGTAAAGGGGTTAAAATTGAGCCAGAAGTGCCTTGTTTTATCGTAAAGAAAAATCAGGTTTTACTAAAACTTTCGTCTTTAGATTTCTCTTTTATTGTGGAAAATAATATTAGCGAGATTTTTAAGCTTTTTCATGAGCACCGGCTTAAAGTGGATATGATTCAAAACTCTGCCATCAGTTTTTCAGTATGTTTAGATAATAAGTTCGGCGGTCTATCGTCATTATTGCCAGAACTAGAGAAAAAATTTAAAGTGATGTGTTATGAAGAGGTATCTCTATACACCGTGAGGCACTTTACAGAAGAAGCAGTGAAATCCGTATTAAATGGCTACGAGGTACTTGTAGAGCAACGCGGTAAACAAACCACACAATTAGTGGTAAAATAAAGCAAAGCACACCTAGATGCACTGGTATTTTTCTATATTTACTCTTTACTAAACAGAGTAGATGGGGCTGGTAAGCGCAAAAGAAGTTGCACAAGTACTGAACTTAGAAAAATACGGAATCTTTGGAACCTTCGTAGGCTGGCTATTGATGCTGGTAACCCGTATTACAACCATTAATAGGTTTTATGACAACCATAAGGAATTAGATGCTCCAGAATTTTTAGATAAAATTCTGGAGCATTATGAGATTAACTTTGAAATAGTAGAAGAAGACTTAAAACGTTTGCCTAAAGACGGGCCTTTCATTACTATTTCTAACCACCCGCTTGGAGGCATAGATGGTGTGTTATTGCTAAAACTTTTGCTTGGTCAGCGAGCAGATTTTAAAATTATTGCCAATTTTTTACTGCATAGAATAGAGCCTATAAAGCCTTATATTATGCCTGTTAACCCTTTTGAAAGTCATAAAGATGCTAAAAGTAGTGTCGCCGGTTTTAAAAATGCTTTAGCCCACTTAAGAAATGGACATCCATTGGGAATATTTCCAGCAGGAGAAGTATCTACCTACAGAGATGGTAAATTGGTGGTAGACAAACCATGGGAAGAAGCTGCTTTAAAATTAATACGGAAAGCCGAAGTACCTGTGGTGCCTATTTACTTTCATGCCAAGAATAGCCGGTTGTTTTATAGGTTGTCCAAGATTGATGATGTTTTTCGTACAGCTAAATTGCCTTCGGAAGTAACAACTCAAAATCGTAGACCTATAAAAGTCCGTATTGGGAAGCCCATTTCTGTGGCCACCCAAAAAGATGAGCCTACATTAGAAAGTTTTACCGAATTGCTGCGAAAGAAAACGTATTTATTGGCGAATGCTTTTGAAAAAGAGCGATTTATAGATAAAGTGCCTTCGTCTTTAAAAATACCTAAACCACCTAAAAAAATAGTTTCTGCTGTACGTACGGAAGTTATACAGGGCGAAATTGAAAAGCTGCGCGAAAAAGATTTAAGGCTTTTACAAAGTAAAAATTACGAAGTTTTTTTAGCGCAAGAAAAAGATATGCCCTTTATCCTAAAGGAAATTGGAAGGCAGCGCGAAGTTACGTTTAGAGCCATTGGTGAGGGGACCAACAACGCCATAGATTTAGACCATTTTGATACCTATTACCATCATTTGTTTCTTTGGGACGATGACCAAAAAGAAATTGTTGGAGCTTACCGCATGGGCTTGGGTTCAGAGATATTTAAGAACCATGGAATAGACGGTTTTTATTTGCAAGATTTATTCCGATTTGAGCCAGAATTATATCCCATGATGCGCGAAAGCATAGAAATGGGTAGAGCTTATATTGTTGCGGAATACCAGCAAAAACCCATGCCTTTATTTTTATTATGGAAAGGAATAGTGCATACCACACTCCGTTTTCCAGAGCATAAGTATTTAATTGGTGGCGTAAGTATCAGTAATCAGTTTTCTAACTTTTCTAAATCCTTGATGATAGAGTTTATGAAATCGCATTACTGGGATCCATATGTAGCCCAATATGTGCGCCCAAAAAAAGAATTTAAGGTGAAGTTGAAGGACGCGGATAAAGAATTCGTTTTTGATGAAACTCAGGCCGACTTAAATAAGTTTGATAAGCTAATAGAAGAGGTAGAACCAGGTAGTCTAAGGTTGCCCGTATTGATAAAAAAATATATTAAGCAAAATGCTAGAGTGGTAGCGTTTAATGTAGATCCCTTGTTTAATAACTCTGTAGATGGGTTAATGTATATCAAAATTGCAGATTTGCCAGAAAGTACTGTAAAGCCTGTGATGGAAGAATTCCAAGCAGAATTGGAACGCAAACATGCAGAGGCTTTACAGCAGCAACAAGGTCTAATGACTGAAGAAGAGGAGTAGATTACTTTAAAGCTTCTTCAAACACAAATTTTAACTCCGTTGCAATTTGCACGCTCCTTGCTAAATAAGTAGCGTCTTGCTCAGGGGTTCCATCAGATACCTTTGGGTCTTCAAAAGTGATTGGAAATCTTTTTTCTGCTCCCGCTACAAAAGGGCATCCTTGGTCTGCAGAAGAACATGTCATGATTGCTCCAAACCCATTTGCTGGATTAAAGTCATGATCATAACGTTTAGAGAATCCGATGACAGCTGGTTCATTTTCGTGAAATTTCACCGCGTATACTGGATTATCTTCTTTGGATAAAACTTGAATTTGAAACCCTTGATTAGTAAGTGTTTCTGCAACTTTAGGGAATAGCGCCGTTGCTTCGGTACCTCCAGAATAGCAATATAACTGCTTTACATTAAAATAATGGCCTATAGTTTGTGCCCAAATTTGGGACAAATGACTGCGTCTAGAATTATGGGTGCATATAAAATTTAGTAGTATAGGCTGGTCTTCATTTATTTTGCTTTTCAAGTATTGGGCCAAAGGCATTAAAATGGTTTTTCGTTCTTCTGTTATGCTCGCCGTATTTATTTGAGCAAGCGTTTCTTTTAAATTGGGATAAAGGTTGTTTGTATTCATGTGTCTATTTATTGTCCTATAATTTTGCTACGTCTTTCTAAAAGTAAATTATCTACCCAGATACCTTCTTTGGTTTGGGCAATACGCTCTCTTGTTCCCAAATGTCTGAATCCACAAGTTATATGTAAGGTTACACTAGCTTTGTTTTGTGGAAAAATACCAGATTGTAAGGTCCAGTAACCGTTATCTTCACTGTCTAAAATTAATTGTTGTAGTAACTGCTTGCCTATACCTTTACCTCTAGCATTAGATGCAATATAGATACTAACTTCTGCAACACCTCCATAAACACACCTACTAGATACGGGGCTTAATGCAGCCCAGCCAATGAGATGGTTGGCCTCAGTAGCAACCCATCGGCAATTCTTTAAATGCCCAGCATCCCAATCTTCGTAAGAAGGTACATTGGTCTCAAAGGTTGCTATACCGGTGGCAATGCCTTCTGCATAAATTTTAGAAACGGTAGGCCAATCTTTTGCTAGCATGTACCTAAGTTGCATACTGGTATAATTTATTTATTGCAATATTACGATGAAAGTATGAATTAAAAAAGACCAGTAGGTTAACTGGTCTTTAAATGTATGCTTTAGAACCAAGGTTTTCTACCTACTTGATAGGTGTTGTAGAACTCCTCATCTGACTTGGTTAAATAGATGATACCTTCTACTAAACCAATTAATCCTACTATGGATGTAGGTATTCCACAAAGGAACCAACCCACCACACCAATAGCGGCCATGATAATTCCTTCTTTTTGATACCCTAAGATGAACTTGTGAACACCTAACCACCCTAATACTATAGCTAAAATTCCAGCAAGTATTTTTTTATTCTCAGCGTTACCTGCATCTTTTAAACCTTCTGCGAATTCGTTAGCAGTTTTTTTAGCGCCTTCACTAAAGTCTTTAGCGCCATCTTTTACATCTTCTGCAGCCTCTTTGGCCGCGTCTTTTGCTTTGTCAAAAGCTTCTTCAGCTTTATCTCCTAAGTCTTTGTTTTCTTCCGACATGGTTTATTGTATTGTTGGTTATCTAGGATTAAAAGTAGCAAATAAATTAATACTAAAGAAAAGCTTTATCAATAGGCTCCCAAAGTTCTATTTTATTGCCTTCTGGGTCTAGTATCCAACCAAACTTACCGTACTCAAATTCTTCTATTTTATCAATAACTGTAACACCTTCCTCTTTTAAAGTAGCCAGCAATTCTTTAAGGTTCTCTACTCTAAAATTTATCATGAACGGCTTTTTACTTGGTTCAAAATAGTCGGTATCCTTATTCATGGGACCCCATTGGGTAAGCGCATCGTTACCCTCCTTATCTTTCCACCAGAAGCTGCAGCCATATTGGTCCGTATTTAAGCCTAAATGTTTATTGTACCAACTTTTTACCTTATCGGGGTCATCGCACTTAAAAAAGAATCCGCCTATACCAGTAACACGTTTTTTCATGATTGCTAAAATATGTATGCCCTTTAGAGCCAAGGTTTTAATGATTCATTGAAATATACGCAATTATCGTTTTACGTTTTCTTCATAAAGAGTAATCCATTCGTTAACACTCATTTTTGCTGCTAGCTGGGCCATTAAATTGAACGGAATTTGATTCATTCTTTTAAAACGAATACAACTTTTACCCATATCTAGTTTTGTCTTAACATGCTTTGGATATTCCGCTACAAACCAATCTAGCAACATTTTATCCGCATATATACCGGAGTGATATAGGGCGACAAAATTTTTCTGTGATGCAATATTAATAAATGGTAAAGGTAGTTTTGGGGCACAATGATAACCCTCTGGGTAAACAGAATGGGGAACATAAAACCCAATCATTTTATAAGAAATACCCTCTTCAAAACCTGGAGGCAAATGTTCCTTAATGGTATCCCGTAATTGTGTTATAGCTTCTTTGCGTTCTTCAGGAAGTTGAGATAGGTATTCTTCTACCGTTTTAGCTTCAGCGGCCATATAGCGTTTATTGGTGCTCCACTAAAGTTACATAAATTTTTCCTTTACCTTATCTACAATTGTTTGCGCCAATTTTTCTTTACTTTCAAATGTCCAGCCTGCTACGTGTGGTGTCATAAGCACGTTTTTAGCTTTGCGTAAATATTTAAAGGGTTTTGGTTTTTGAGTAAACCAGTCTTCAAAAGACTTTTTTTCGTACTCAAGAACATCTAATCCAGCACCTAAAATTTTGCCAGATTTTAAAGCGGTTACTAAGTCTTCTGTTTTAACGCATTTACCGCGAGCTGTATTTAATAGCCAAAATGGGTTATGAAAAGCGTTAATAAAAGCCTCATTTATCATACCTATGGTAAGCTCTGTTTGGGGTACTTGCAAACTTACTACATCTGCATGTTGCTGAAACTCCATAATACCCACTTGCCTAGCATTTTCATCGCCTACACCACCCACAATATCATAACAAATAACATTGACATCAAAACCTCTAAGTTTTTTGGCAAAGGCTTTTCCCATATTACCATACCCTATAATACCTACGGTTTTACCATCTAGCTCAACACCACGATTACCTTCTCTATCCCATTTACCTTTGCGCACCTCTCTATGTGCTTTGTGCATTTTGTTCATTAGAGATAATAACATTCCTAAGGCATGTTCGCCAACCGCATTACGGTTGCCTTCTGGCGCGTTGGCTAAAAAGATGCCTTTGCGTTTGGCATATTGTGTATCTATATTTTCTAAACCAGCGCCAACCCTACCAATAAATTTTAATTGTGTAGCGGCATCTAAGAACTGCTGGTCTATGGTAAATCTACTTCTAATTACAATACCATCGTATTCGTGAATTTTAGCTTCAATCTGTGCTTTATTGCTCGTGTAATCTTCATGATTTTCCCAGCCAAGTTCTTGAAATCTTTGTATTAATAGTGGATGATTGGTATCTAAATGAAGTACTTTCATAATTTTGGATATGCTGTTTTAGTAAGTTGATGCTGTGTTTTTCCTGTATGGGCAGTAGTTAACTTTTCAAAGAGTAAAACTTCTACAATTTCATCGTTTTTAGTTAACGGACAATGTTCTACTCCTTTGGGTACAATAATGATTTCTCCTTCTTTAACTATTTCTGTACGGTCTCTAAATTGCATATATAAGGTGCCTTTTACGACCTGAAAAAGCTCATCTTCATCTTCATGACTATGCCAAACAAATTCACCTTGTAATTTGGCTAATAACACCTGCATTTGGTCTACAACTCCAATTTGTTGCGGGTGCCACGTGGCATTAAATTGCCTTAATTTTTTTTGAATGTTTATCGGTTTCATGCAGGTTTGCTTTAGTGAACGGAGTTACTGCTAAAGACCTAAGATAAGCTTAGCAATAGAAAAATAGATAAGAATCCCAAAAATATCGTTGCTAGTTGTGATAAATGGCCCTGTAGCAATGGCAGGGTCTATACCTCTCTTATCTAGAAAAAGCGGTACAAATGTCCCTATAAAACCAGCTACTACAATTACAGCTACTAGCGATATAGATATAGCTATGGAAGTCATTAAATCTCCCTTCCAAGCCCATGTAAATAAGAGTAGAAGAATCGACAGAATAAATCCGTTTAATAAGGCAAGAAGCATTTCTTTCACCAGTCTAGTACTAATACTTCCTTTAATATCGTCATTAGCTAAACCTTGAACAATTATGGCACTAGATTGTACCCCTACATTCCCAGCCATTGCTGCAATGAGCGGTGTAAAAAGGAATAAGATGGTGTATTTTTTAAACATTTCTTCAAATCCGCCCATAATCATGGCAGCTGCAGCCCCACCGAAAAGCCCTAATATCAACCAGGGTAAACGGGCACGGGTTAAATCCCATATACTGTCATCAGAATCTACGTCTTGAGAAATACCTGCCGCCATTTGGTAATCTTTGTCTGCTTCTTCTCGGATTACGTCTACAATATCATCAATAGTAATACGGCCTACCAGCCTACCAATCTCATCTACTACAGGTATGGCTTCCAAATCGTACTTAGACATAATTTTGGC
This sequence comes from Flavobacterium sp. ASW18X, assembly GCF_005144745.1. GTDB lineage: Bacteria > Bacteroidota > Bacteroidia > Flavobacteriales > Flavobacteriaceae > Croceivirga. The sequence continues at coordinate 26,554 of NZ_SWKK01000003.1, forward strand.
CACCTCCTCCGGTTTTTCATTTACATTTACAGAGTCTACTTTTGGAATGTAAACATCACTAATATTGGCACGGGTAGATGTGGTTAGCAAATCTTTTAAGGATAAACGCCCTTGTAATTTATCTTCATCATCTACTACATAAATTGAATGTACTCGAGTAACATTCTCTGCTTGTGCGCGCATCTCTTTTACACACGTAAGCACGTTCCAATTTATATTTACTTTAACTAGCTCCTTGGCCATAAGACCACCAGCAGTGCTTTCATCATAACGCAGAAGGTCTACAATGTCTTTGGCATGCTCCCTATCATCTATTTCTGAGATTACCTCCTGTACAATGTTTTTGGGTAGCTCACCTATAATATCTGCTGCATCATCTGTATCTAGTTCCTCTAACTCATCTGCAATTTCTTTGGGAGATAAATTGGATAGAATAGCTTCCCTAACATCTTCATCTAGCTCAGTAAGCGCATCAGAAGTTTTTTCGGTATCTAATTGTTTAATGAGGTAGGTGGCTTCGTCTTCTTCTAACTCATTAATGATTTCTGCAATATCGGCATAGTGCATATCATTCATCAGAGTACGTAGCTCACTGCTATTGCTCTGAGAGATGAGTTGTTTTATCTGCTCTAGTAAATCCTCTGTTAGCTTAAACGGGGTCATTCTCAATCAGTTTTGTCAGATAAATAAATTTGGCCACCGATAACTGCTCTGGGCGCTGGTCAAATATACTATCTTCTCTGAGAATGGGAGAGAGGTCAAAGGTTTTTAAACTATTTCGTAATGTTTTTCTACGTTGGTTAAATGCGGCTTTTACAACTTTAAAAAATAAGCGTTCGTCGCAATCCAATTTGTAGTTGGTTTTTCTGCGGAGCATAAGTACTCCAGATTGCACTTTAGGCGGTGGGTCAAACACCTGAGGATGAACAGTAAACAAATATTCGGCCTCATAAAATGCTTGAACCAGTACAGATAATATGCCGTAGGTTTTACTTCCTTTTTGTTCGCAAATGCGTTGGGCAACTTCCTTCTGAAACATTCCAGAGAATTCTGGGACTTGATGGCGCATCTCTAGCATTTTAAAAACTATTTGGCTAGAAATATTATAAGGAAAGTTACCTGTAATGGCAAAGGGTTCATCTCCGTACAATTCGGTCAGATTAAACTTCAAAAAATCGGCCTCAATCACATTAAGCTTTCCTTTCTTAGTAAACACGTTGGGGTATTCTAAAGGAAAACTGTGGTTCAGGTACACAATGGAGTCCTCATCTAAATCCATCGCCACCAAATCCATACCTCGCAATAATAAATATTTTGTGAGTACCCCAGTTCCCGGCCCTATTTCTATAACATTGCTATAGTTTTCTAGGGTTAGGGTTTCTGCAATACGTTTTGCAACGCTTTCATCTTTTAAAAAATGCTGTCCTAAATGTTTTTTCGCCTTTACCGGACTTTGCGAGGCAGATGCCTCTTGCTGATATTTAGTGTGCTTTTTCTTTCCTTTTTTACCCATTTGGGGTGTTTTTGCGCAAGGTACTACCTATTGCGGTTTTTCTAAATAGACCCAGGCTTTTTTACCATTTGCCAAGGGTAACAAGCTGCGTGTGTAATCTGGACCTTCATATGCATCTGTAAGAGCCAATTCTGCTTCATTAATTTCATAGGCTACTCCTGCGATGCATAAGCCTGAATTAGGTATTACTACAGGGTATTGGCCGTACATTTTTTTGTTAGCAAGGGTGTAATTAGGTAATATTGCCTTATGACCTTGCAATAAACGCTCATAAATGGCTATTTGTACCTTAGGTTCTTGCAAGGTACCATAGCTAAAGATTAGATGCGTTGGGTTCATTATTGTTGGCTGATAACTTCTAGTTCTGTGCGGAAGGCTACAAATTTATTTGGAAATAGGCGAGTACCTTGCATTCGCATATTTTCGGCGTTCTCTTTGTAATATGCCTCTAAAGTAGCTCTGTCTTTAACGCGATATTGCACGGAATAAGTGGTGCCGCCCATTTCTTCCTCTACAAGTACTTTGCACATTTTTGCTTCTGTAAACTTTTGAGTAGCTAGCATATCTGGAATGTGGCTTTCTTTCATCCATTGCAGCCATTCATCATGCACACTATCTTCTATGTTTATGGTAACGTTGTATATAATCATATATGTAATTTAATTTACAGCATCTCCTCTAAGGCGCCTAAAATGTTTTCTGGCTTGCGGAAAATAATAACTGTCTTGATAGTTGTAAATAATTTTTTCATAGAGCGGCATTGCTTTTTCAGGCTCATTTAAATGTTGTTCGTATAGTTGAGCAAGTTTAAAGTGTGCATCGTCTGCTAAAATACCGTCGCTAAAAAACTCTATTATTTTAATGTAGTTAAACCGAGCGTCGTCAAACTTCTTTTTGGCTTCTAATAATTCCGCTTGCTTTAGTAAAGCTTCGTCTTCTATTTGCTGTCCTTTGTGTTCTTCTAAAATAGTACCTAAAAGCAAAATAGCATCATCCGTTTTTTGTTGATACGCCAGAAGGTCTGCTCGCGCATATTTTTTAAGTGCTACCTGTGTGGAATCTTCATAGGTGTTATCTGAAATTAAGAGGCTCAATTGCATAGCATCATTGGCTATAAGTTGACTGGTAGAACTGCGTAATACTTTTAGCTGGGTTAGCGCCCAGTCAAAATCGCCCTTATAAAAACTAGTTTGTGCTACTTTAAATCGAGCATTTTGACCCATAACATCATTTTTAAGGTTTTTTTGAGTTTGGGTAAAATAAATTAAAGCCTCATTAAATTTTTGGTCAAAAACTAAAATGTCCCCTAATGCCATTTTTAGGTAAGCCTCTCCATAGCGTCCCATAGGGATTTCCATGCTCTTTCTAAGCAGATTGATGGCAGGTTCTGGAGTATTTAGATTGAAGGTTAAAAAATTAGCGTAAGCAATTTGAAGCTGTAGAGATTTAGAATCCAAGCCGTACGTTTCTATTAAAGCTTGGAACTTTTTATCTACACTACTGTAAGATTTGGCTCCGTCTTGTTTTAATTGCAATTGTATTAACTCTAACTGTGCATTAAGCTTTTGCAAAGGTTGGTTAGCATTTTGGGATATGTATTCAAAGACTGCAGCAGCGGTTTCATCTGCTAGGTTGTCTAAAGCTATTTTTCCTAAGTTTTCTAACCGGTCTAAAGACAGTTCGTCCGTACGCTTATAGATAGCCTTTTCTTGTGCAAAAGCACTGTTAAATTGGTTTTGTTGAATAAATAGCCAGCTCAAAAGTTCATTCCACAATACATCTGGATTCCTTTGTGCATTTTTTAATAAGGTTTTTCTAAGTAAAATATTGTTAGGATCCTCTGGGTCGTCAGAAATAAAGTCTTCTAGATAACGTAAAACATTAGAACGGCTGGTGTGGCCTTCATATATAAGTTTTAAATAGGACTCGTACATTTTACCAATAGCACCTTGCTCTCCATAAATACGAGCTAAATGAATATCATAATTTAAATCTGGCTTTAGTTCCATGGCGGTAGTGTACGTTTCTATGGCTTTATTTAAAAGCGCATATTTTTGAAACCGATGCCCCAAAGGATAGCCAAAATTCGGGTTTTGTGCCAAGGTTGCTATGGCGCGGTCATAGAACATATCTGCTTGGGCTGTTTTCTCTTGCAAGGCATATGTGTACCCTAATTCTATATAAAAAGTTGGGAAAGCTCTAGGTTGTTCTAACTTTTTAAGCAAGAAGGCTTCTGCTTCTTCATAAGCTTCAAGCTGTTGTAAGCAACCCACATAATATTCTGCATAGTCCGTTCTAGACGGATTTCTTTTCACCAATTTTTCATACAAGACTTTGGCTTTTTCAAACGCACCATCATTGTAATACTGTTTGGCTAAAAAATCGTCTTGAGCCCAAGTACCAAAGCAACAAAGAAAACTAATTAGCAGGCAAATACGCATCATACCCAAAGATAACGGAGAAATAAGGATAAATATGTTAAGCTGCTACAAAAACCTGTTAGTCTATTAAATCAAAACCACAATAGGGTATCAAGACTTCTGGAATTTTAATACCGTCTGCTGTTTGATAGTTTTCTAATATGCCAGCTAAAACACGTGGCAATGCCAGAGAACTACCATTTAAGGTATGTGCAAATTGGCTTTTCCCATTTTCGTCTTTAAAGCGTAGTTTTAAACGATTAGCTTGATAAGTTTCAAAATTGGAAACAGAGCTTATCTCTAACCAACGGTCTTGCGCTGTAGAGAACACTTCAAAATCATAAGTCAACGCAGAAGTAAACCCTAAATCGCCGCCGCAAAGCCTTAGAATACGAAAAGGTAATTTAAGCTCACGTAAAATTTCTTTAATATGCTCCACCATTTCGTCTAAGGCAGCATAGCTGTTTTCTGGGTGTTCTACGCGCACTATTTCTACCTTATCAAATTGGTGCAAGCGGTTTAATCCGCGTACGTGAGCGCCATAACTGCCTGCTTCTCTTCTAAAACAAGGCGTGTATCCAGTGTATTTAATGGGAAAATCATCACTCTTTAAAAGTTCATCTCTAAAAAGGTTGGTCACAGGCACCTCTGCTGTAGGTATTAAATACAAATCATCTGCACCTACATGGTACATTTGACCTTCCTTGTCTGGTAATTGTCCTGTGCCATAGCCAGAAGCTTCATTTACCAAATGAGGCACCTGTATTTCTGTGTAGCCAGCAGCTGTATTTTTATCCAAAAAATATGAGATTAAAGCACGTTGTAAGCGAGCGCCTTTACCTTTATAAACGGGGAATCCAGCGCCAGCAATCTTAACGCCTAGTTCAAAGTCTATAATGTCGTGCTTTTTTGCTAATTCCCAGTGGGGTAATGCATCTTCTACAAGGGTAGGTATATTACCTTCTGTATATATTTCTTCATTATCCTCTTCTGAGTTACCCGCAGGAACACTAGGGTGTGGAATATTGGGAACCTGATATAACTCTTGTTGCAATTTTTCGGCAGCGTCATTTAGTTTTTCTCCTAGAACTTTGGAGGCTTCTTTTAATTCCGCTGTTTTGGCTTTAAGAACATTAGCTTCTTCAGCTTTGCCACTTTTAAAAAGCATGCCTATCTCTTTAGATAGTTTGTTGCTTTCCGCTAGAGTACTATCTAATTGTGTTTGTGTAGCACGTCTTTCTTCATCCAGTTCTAGAATTTTGTCCAATATAGGAAGTGCGTCTAGGTTTCTCTTAGCCAAAGCCGCTGCAAATTCCTCTTTGTTTGCTCTAATAGCGTGTAATTGCAACATCGAATTAAAATTTTGTCCTGCAAATTTAAGGGAATAGCCCAATTATAAAACTATATTTGGCTAGAATCCCCCAGCATTGATTGTATTTAAATTATTTAGTAAACTATTGAATTTGAAATGGCGCTAAAAGAGAAAAATCCAGCTTTAATTCTTGTTGATGTACAAAAGGCTTTTTTAGATGAAGATTATTGGGGCGGTACCAGAAACAATAAAAATGCTGAGTCCGTTTGCGGGACGATATTAGAAAAGTGGCGAAAGCTCAATTTACCCATTTTTCATATTAGACATACTTCTACCCATCCAGAATCTAAGTTCAATGTAAACAACATGGGTTTTGAATTTAATGATGCAGTTTTGCCTTTGGATAATGAACCTGTGATTACTAAAAATGTAAACAGTGCATTTATAGGGACCACTTTGCAGGAGCAGTTAGATGCCAAGGGAATTGCAACGCTTGTTATTGTTGGTGTTACAACAAATCACTGTGTGTCTACCACTACTAGAATGGCTGGTAATTTAGGGTATGAAACTTACCTTATTTCTGATGCAACAGCGGCATTTGAACGCATCGGTATAAATGGAGAAAAATATAGTGCAGAAACCATACACTATACAACATTAGCTAATTTAAAGGATGAATTTACTACAGTTTGGGATAGTGAAAAGTTGTTTTCTGAATTGTAAAAAGTACGCTATCATTTTAAACTATATCCACTAGAATTATGACTTTTGAACACTTTGCCTTAAATGTGGCGCATTTGCAAGATATGGTAGATTGGTACCAAGAACATATTGGATTGAAAGTGGTTAAACAGTTAAACCGGCCACCGTTTATGACCTTTTTAGCAGATAGTGCGGACCGTATAGTTTTGGAGTTGTATCATAGGCCAGAACATAAAATGACAGATTTTAAAAAAGAACATCATATTACCTTTCATATCGCTTTTATATCTGTAAATGCACAACAAGATAAAGAGCGTTTGCAAAAAGTAGGTTGTAGTTTTATAGAAGAAGCAAAAAAGGACGATGGCACTCATCTTGTAATGTTAAGGGACCCTTGGGGTTTACCATTACAATTATGTCAACGTGCTACTCCTTTTTAGTCTTTTGAGGATAGGGTAAAATCCAATCGTGATGGCTAAAATGCTGCCAAGATACCGCTGCTAAATCTACTTTTGGGTCTATAAAAGTGGCGTATTCACCACGGTTAACTTTTGCTCTAGAACTTACATAAACACTGATGTCTTCTCCTTTAGCAGCAAATTCTTTTTTCAAATGCTGCGCAAATTGCCAAGCAAAATCTGGGTAACAGGCCACCTTTCGCTTTTGTTTGCTAGTGAGGTAGTCATTAAGGTTGATAAAAGTTGTTTTCTTAGTCTTTTTATTGACTACTCTAAACTTTATGGTGCCCGCTCTACTACGCAACATCATGCGCCAACTAAGTCGGTGACCTTCCTCCGTCCATAAAACGTCTCCAGCAATAAAATGATGCCGAATAGGCAGTAATAATTGTAGTAATAAATAGCTCCCTATGGCCATTGTGGTAAAGTTATGGTGCTTTGGTAAGGCATTTGTGGTAGGGACTACGGCTGGCTTAGACTGTAAAACTAATTTTCTAATGGTTTGGGGTTCAAAAAAGAACAAGCAAAACGCTAAAGATAGATAGGGGAAAATGCCAATTTGAAAAACAAAGCTGTTGAATAAGTGAAAAAAGATACCTGCTGCAAAAGCAAATTTTCTAGTGGGTTTCCAGAGTAGGGTAGGCACAATAAATAAATCGAACGCTATGCCAAAAATAGCGATACATCTATGTACCCATGGTTGCTGTAAAAATTCGCCCACCAACACATAGTCTTTTTTACTACTCATTAGTAACTCTATGATGCTGAAATCTAACCAGTCTCCGTATAGTTTTGCAATGCTAGCGTAGGTATAGACTATAAATAATTGTAAGATGATAATCCAGCGGCACCAGTTATACATCCAATCTTTTTTAATGTCTGGTTGTAATTTGGCATCTAAGCTATGGTTTTTGGCTGCAGGCAAAAATGCCATGATGTAGGCCAGTAGCATTAACAAGTAATAATGGTTGTTGTAAGATGTTTTTTGCATTAAATAAACCCCTGTCCACAAAATAGCAAAGCTCAGTGCAGACCATCTGTACTTGTAACCTATGGTAATTAGTAAGCCTAGAGTACCCATGACAGTAAAGTAGATATACATACCAGAACCAGGCAAGGGTTGTAACCACTCAAAACCAATAAAATTAAAGGTGAATTTAGGTGCTATTAAAGTACGCTTTACCCAGCCAGTGGCAATAGCTCCGTAACATTCTGCGGCAATTAATAAACCGTAACAAACTCGGAAAATAACCAGTTGTACGTTGTCTATTTTTTTGAAGAGAAAATTAGATATGCGCTGCATTTTTTAAGTACATCAAAGAAGTTTCTTGGTCCTCTTTTAATTGTGAAGTTAAGGCTTCTAACGAATCAAATTTTTGTTCGTTTCTTATTTTTTTCAATAAATGCAATTGAATTTTCTGACCGTATAAATCGCCTTCAACATCAAAAAAGTGTACTTCTATACTTTTTTCGTTGCCGTCTACAGTAGGGTTAAAGCCAATATTCATCATGCCATAAACGGTCTTATTGTTTATTGTAGATTTTATAATATAAACGCCGTTTTGAGGAATTAACTTGTACGTTTCTGCAATGTGTATATTAGCCGTAGGATACCCTATTTGTCTACCAATGCCTTTACCTTTAACAATAGTACCAGTAAGCAGATAAGCATAGCCCAGATAGCTATTTGCGGTCTCTATATCGCCCTCTTCTAGTGCTTTTCGGATTTTGGTAGAGCTTACGGATACGTCTTCTATTTCTTGCACAGGAATTTCTTCAACATCAAAATCATATATTTCCCCAAAACCGATAAGGTCTTTAATATTTGCATTTCTATTTCTGCCAAATCTATGGTCGTAGCCTATTACTACATTTTTAGCTTTTAGTTGATTGACCAATACATCGCGCACAAATTCTAATGCAGTAAGTCTAGAAAATTTTTGTGTAAATGGGTGAATTATCAAGTAGTTTAATCCGCTTTGTTTTAAAATGTACTGCTTTTCTTCTAAGGTATTTAACAATTTTATATTGGCATCTTTTTGCAGCACCATCCTTGGATGGGGGAAAAAGGTAAGTACCAAAGATTTAGTGCCTGTACTTTTGGCATTATTTATGAGGCGTTCTAAAATCTTACGATGACCAATATGAACACCATCAAACGTACCAATAGTAATGGCCGTCCTTTCTTGGGTAGTAAATTCAAAAATATCTTGGATTGCTTCCACAGGATTACAAATAAAAAAGGCTTACTTTTGATAGTAATACGCCCCTTTTTTAGGATGAGAGCTAAGTTACACCTTGTTTTATCAATTTCCATATTTTTTATCAGCTTTTATAGTTGGTCCCAAGCGGATTATTGGAAACCTATTGTATCTCAGACTGCTACAACAATAGCAGGCAAGAACAATTCATCAGAATTTTACCAATTAGAAGAATCTAAGTTCCGTACATTGATAGGTAAGGCCAAGCTAGGGAAAGCTTTTGTGTATTTGCCTGTAAAAAATAAAGGATTAGTGCCTTTTAAGGTAAGAGAAACTGGGATTTTACATCCAGATTTGGCAAAGAAATATCCAGAAATACAATCATTTACTGCGGAAAGTTTAGACAAATTGTACCGAGCAAAAATAAGTGTAACTCCCCTCGCAGTAGATGCTACAGTACTTGATGTTACAGGTGGTGAGGTGCAAATTTTAGCAAAAGATAAAGCTCAGGATACGTTATATCATGTGCATGATAGAAATACAGAATCACGGCAAATCCAAAATTTTATTTGTAAAACGCCATACGAATTTGGTAAAGCATTGGTTACTAGCAATTGGTCTAAAAATTTAGTGCAAGACCAAACGCTGCGTAAATTTAGAATAGCGGTTTCTGCTACTGGGGAATACACCGCAAAATTTGGTGGTACAAAGGCTGGGGCTTTAGCGGCTATTAATGCGACGCTTACTAGGATTAATATGGTTTTTGAGCGAGACTTGGCTATCACGCTAGAACTAATCTCTAATAACGATGCAATTATTTATACAGATAAGGATACGGACCCATATGGTAGTAGTTTAAATTCTGAAGTACAAAGTACAATCAATGCTGTAATTGGTGCGGCAAATTATGATGTTGGGCACTTGTTTCATGTTGCCAATGATAACGGCAATGCAGGGTCTATTGGTTCGGTTTGTAAGGATGCAAGTAAAGGGAGCGCCTTTTCTGCAGCACAAGAGCCGTCTGGGGATGCGTTCGATTTGGATTATGTAGCGCACGAACTAGGCCATCAATTTGGTGCAAATCACACATGGTCTTTTGAGACCGAAGGGACAGGGGTGCAAATGGAACCTGCTAGTGGTACTACAATAATGGGGTATGCAGGTATAGTGGAAGGAAATAATGTAGCAGAAAGCGGAAGTGATTATTTTCATCATGCAAGTATTGCTCAAATTACAGACTTTATTGCTACTACTAGTTGTGCAGAAGAAGTGGTTCTAGCGAATCAGGCGCCTGTAATTGCATCGCAAACCGATTACATAATCCCCAAGGGAACTGCCTTTGCGCTTACAGCATCTGCTACAGATGCAGATGGAGACATGCTAACCTATGCCTGGGAGCAAATAGATAATGGAGTAGTAACTACAGAAACCTTTGGTCCAGAAAATTCTTCTGGTGCTAATTTTAGGTCTGTTCCTCCAACAGCTAGTCCAACAAGGTATTTTCCCAGACTTTCTAGGGTGGCGAGAAATCTATTAACCCAGACCTTACCCACTAAAGATTCTATCTGGGAAACCGTCTCTACTGTAGAGCGGAATTTAAAATTTGCGGTTACCGTAAGGGATAACAATCCTAATGGAGGTCAAATAGCAGCAGATACGGTAGCTGTAAGCGTGGTAAATGGTGCAGGGCCTTTTAAGGTCACCTCCCAGATGTTACAAGAAACCTACCAGGCGGGGAGTGTGCAAACTATTTCTTGGGATGTTGCTAATACCAATGTAGCGCCAATCAACGCAGAAGAAGTAGCTATTTACTTTTCTGATAATGGAGGCTTATCTTATGACCATTTATTAGTGTCTGGAGTGCCTAATACAGGTACAGCTAAAGTGCAGATGCCAGGGGTCAACACTACAAACGGACGGGTGATGGTAAAAGGGGTAAATACCATATTTTTTGCCGTTAATAAAGCGCCGATTACTGTGACATCCACAGATGTTGTCCTAAATTTTGATGCTTTAAATTATGAGGTTTGCAAGCCAAATTCTTTAGTGATTCCTTTTGTGTATGAAGCTTACAACGGTTTTGCAGAAACAGCTACATTGAGTATTAATGGTCCGGCTGGGGTAACTGCTGTATTTTCTGAGCCTACAGTTACCGCTAATAATACCCCAGTAACAGTAACTTTAGATAATCTGGCAAGCGTACCAGCGGGTTACCACAATGTTGAGATTGTGGCTACAGCCAATAGTATAACAACATCAGTAGTGGTTACAGTTTTGGTATTGGATGATGCATTTACTGGAATTTCACCGGTTTTTCCTGCGGATGAAGCGGCAGGCATTACGTTAAGCCCAACATTAGAATGGACCGGTACGGCCAACCATCAGTCCTATGATGTAGAAGTGGCTACGGATGCTATGTTTACAAACATCATTTCGTTAGGTACAGTCAATTTCAATAGTTACAAGCTTACTAGCTTACTGCCAGAAACTACATATTTCTGGCGCATTAAGCCAAAAAATGAATGTGGTGAAGGGGTTTTTGGCGCGGTACATCAATTTACGACTTCTATAGTAGACTGTGATACTTTTGATGCCGATTTCTTACCCTTAGAAATACCGTCAGAAAATGCGGTGACTGTTAGCTCTAAAATAGCTTTTTTTCAAGATGTTAAGGTGGCAGATTTAAAAGTAGCGGTAGAATTATCACATACGTTTTTAGAAGATTTAACCTTACGCTTAATTTCACCTAACGGTACAAGCGTTGTTTTGGTATCCAAAGCATGCGGCAGTAGCAATAATATTGTGGCGGTTTTTGAAGATGGTGGTGACCCCGTTAGTTGCGGAAACAATCCTGCTATCAGTGGTAATTTACAACCTTTTGGATCTTTAGCTTCTTTTAATGGAGAGTCTTTGCTAGGAGAATGGACATTGCAAATAGAGGATGCGGCGGCATCTGATGGTGGTGAACTGGTGGCTTTTTCTTTGGAAGTTTGTGTAGAAGGTATTTTTAGGCCAGATGAAGATGGGGACGGTGTGTTTGATGATGGGGACGATTTGTGTTTGGGTACGCCAAAAGGAACACCGGTAAATACTAGTGGTTGTGCTATAAATCAGTTTGCGGCCAATAATTTTACCGTGGCAATCGCTAGCGAAACTTGTATTAATGCAGAAGATGGAATGGTTTCTGTGACTGCTGCGGATACAACGTTGAATTATACAGCGACGATTACTGGTGGGGCTAATAATTTGATACAAGATTTTACGGAAGAAGTTAGTTTTGAAGGGCTTTCGTCAGGAACCTATCAACTTTGTATAGTAGGTACAAATGGTACCGTGAATTATACTGAAAAGTGTTTTGAAGTTGTGGTAACGGAGCCAGAATTATTAGAGGTTTTAACTAGTGAATTGCAACAAGGTACGCTCTTAGAATTGCAGTTGTCTGGTGCCAATTTTTATACCATAGAGCTAAACGGGGTTCTTTATCAGACGGATAATTCAATTTATCAATTGCCTTTAGTGAATGGAAAGAATGATATAAAAGTGAGTACGCTACAAGAATGTCAAGGGGTGTATAAAGAAACAGTTTTTGTAGCAACAACAACCAATGTAGTGCCTAACCCGGTTCGGAGCCAAGCTCAAGTATGGGTCGGTTTTCCAGCAAAACAGGTGTCCCTGCAGTTGTTTGCTATGGATGGCACGTTACTTTGGGTTAGAAATAAAACTTTAGAAAACAGATTTGCAACCCTAGAGATGGATGGCCTTGCAAATGGTGTGTATCTTTTAAAGATTGTTGGGAATGGAAATTCAAAAACAGTTAAAGTGGTGAAGCGATGATGAGACTGCAACAACTTTTAGCGCTACTATTGTTCTTAATTGTGTTTGCATGTGGTAAAAAGGACGATGGACCACCGCCTGCACCAGAAGAAGCTTTATTAGTTTTTCCAGATAAAGATGCGGAATGTACTACGGGAGTCTCTTTAAATGCAACTCAAAGTCAAGTGCGTTTTGAGTGGCAACCCAGCGCTAATACGGATTTATATACGTTAACAATTATAAATTTAAACACCAATACGCCACAAGCATTCAATACTATGAATACAAGCCTTAGTGTGGCAATAGATAAGGGAGCTCCTTATTCTTGGTCTGTATTGTCTTCTTCTAATGATTCTAACGAAACAGCTACTAGTGATAATTGGCTCTTTTACAATGCAGGGGCGCAAACCACTTATGCTCCTTTTCCTGCACAAGTAATAGCTCCTATCTCTGGGAGTACGATACAATTGAATGACGCTGGCGAAGTTTCTTTAAAATGGTACGGCTCTGATGTGGAAGAAGATATAGAAAATTATAAAGTGTATTTTTCTACGGAAAATCCACCTCTAGAACTAGTAGCCACTTTAGATGCAACGGTAATGGAAACCGTAGTTGATGCAGAAGAGAATACTATTTACTTTTGGCGAGTTATTACTACGGATAGTGAAGGTAATACTTCGGATTCTGGAGTGCTAGACTTTAAAGTGTTCTGATTAAGTGTTATTGAACAGATTCATTGTGTTTTTGGGGCCAGCAAAGACAAAAGAACGTATTAAGTCTGTAGATTTTTGCAAGCGTTCTATCAAAGCACTTTCTTCTTGGGCGCTCCATTTGCCTAAAACAAATTCTACTTGTTTACCTTTGCCAAAATTAGCGCCAACACCAAATCTAAACCTATGGTAAGTGCTGGTTTGTAGTACATTTTGTATGTCTTTTAAGCCATTATGCCCGCCATCACTGCCTTTGCCTTTTAAACGGATGGTGCCAAAATCTAGATGAATATCATCGGTTATAATTAATACGTTGTTAAGCGGTATTTTTTCTTGATCCATCCAGTACTTAACAGCTTTGCCACTAAGATTCATGTAAGTAGATGGTTTTAAGCAGATGACTGTTTTACCTTTGTGAGTAAAAGTGGCGACACTGCCAAGCTTGGCACTTTCAAATGTAAATTGTTCTTCTTCGGCTAAAGCATCAAGTACTTTAAATCCAATATTGTGTCGCGTATTAGCATATTCTGCACCAATATTTCCTAAACCTACAATCAAGAATTTTTTCATGGGGTTTGTTTCTGTAATTTGTATAGAAACTTCTTTTTTTTGTTTAAAAAACCATTTCAGCATGGCTTAAAAATACAAAAGCATCCTTTTCTTAAGAAAAGGATGCTCTTTTTATAAATTTTTAGCGGATTAAGCTTCTGCCGCTTCACCACCTTCTTCGTCTTCTTCGTCTTCGTCAGAACCAACAGCAGCGTTTCTAGAGGCCTTAACCTGTACCACGGTAATGTTGTCTGGCTGCATAATAGTATACTCATCTACTCTTAGGCTTTCTACAGCAACTTTACCACCAATTTTAAGTTTAGAGATATCTACAACAATCTCGTCTGGTAATAAGTTAGGTAATGCTTTAACCGAAAGCTTGCGGTTTCTGAATAACAATCTACCACCGTTTCTAACACCTGGAGAGTTCCCCTCTAAACGAACAGGAATATTCATAGTCACAGGCTTGTCATCAAACAACTGGAAGAAGTCTATGTGTAAGATACTATCTGTTACTGGGTGAAATTGGATGTCTTGCAACACAGCGTTGATAGACTGTCCATTTTCTAACTCAATTACAGCGGTATACGCGTTAGGAGTGTAGACTAAATCTCTGAACGATAGCTCTTCTGCTGAAAAGTGTATCGGTGATTCCCCTCCGTATATAACGCAAGGGACCTTTCCAGCATTACGTAAGGCCTTAGTTGCTACTTTGCCCACGCTTTCTCTTTGGGATCCTTTGATAGTAATCGATTTCATTTTATCTATTTATTAAAAAATTACATTAAAAATTTAGAAGATATAGAGGTGTTGTGGTGTACTCTATGCATTACATCTGCAAATAATTTAGCACAACTCAATACTTTTATCTTATTAAAATTCTCCTTGGTAGGAATAGAATCTGTGATGATTAATTCCTTTAAAGCAGATTTTTCTATTCTTTCATAAGCATTGCCAGAAAGTAAGCCGTGTGTAGTAATGGCACGTACACTTAGTGCGCCACGTTCCATCATTAGGTCTGCTGCTTTAGTTAAGGTGCCGGCTGTATCTACCATATCATCTACTAAAACCACATTTTTACCTGTTACATCACCAATCAATTCCATTTTAGAAATAATGTTGGCTTTTTCTCGCTGCTTGTAGCAAATAACAACATCACTCTCTAGAGCTTTAGAATAGGCATAGGCTCTTTTAGAACCACCCATATCTGGCGATGCAATACAAAGGTTATCTAGTTTTAGTTCTTTTAAATAAGGCAAGAACAAAGTGGAGGCAAACAGATGGTCAACAGGTTTTTCAAAGAAACCTTGTATCTGGTCTGCATGCAAATCCATAGTAATAATCCTTGTGGCACCAGCAGTCTCTAGCATTTTAGCCACTAGTTTAGCTGCAATAGGCACTCTAGGCTTATCTTTTCTATCTTGTCTGGCCCAACCAAAATAAGGCATTACCGCAGTAATGTGTCTCGCAGAAGCACGTTTTGCGGCATCTAACATTAACAACATTTCCATTAAGTTCTCTGGTCCGGGATTGGTAGAACCTATGATAAAGATTCTGGCTCCTCTAACGGACTCTTCAAAAGAAGGTTGAAACTCTCCATCGCTATACCTAGAGAATTTAATGTTTCCTAGCTCTGCCCCATAGGCAGCTGCGATTTTTTCTCCTAGAGCGGTACTCTGGGAGCAGGCAAAAATTTTCGGTTCTGGAACTTGATACGGCATTGCTAAAAATTGAAAACAGGCATGTTAACTTAAAAATATGCCTGCTTAAAATCGCTGCAAATTTACACATTAATCTGGGTTGCTAAAGAATAATTATCATTATTTGGTTTTTAAATTGAATTAATTTTATACTTTTGCCATCCGTTTTAGCCTTGGTGGCGGAACTGGTAGACGCGCTGGATTCAAAATCCAGTGTCTTCGGACGTGTGGGTTCGATTCCCACCCAAGGTACTTAAAGCCTCAAAATCATACGATTTTGAGGCTTTTTTGTTGATTTTACTATCTCCCTCTTTCTTCTTTTTTAAATGACTTTAGTAGAGCCTTTAATTGCTGCTAAGGTCCCAAATGAATCTATATTATTCATGTTGATATTTTAACATGGATAAAATCCAAATAAATGGAATAATACCATAATTTAGCTTCCCCTTTTTTATGCATTCTTCTTTCAATTGTTTTGAAATGAAGATTTAATAGGTTGACAGTGGGGAGTTAAAAAGTATGAACAAGACTATTCTACATTTGGATTTAGATACGTTTTATGTGTCTGTAGAGCGACTCATACAACCAGCGTTAAAGCACCGTCCATTATTGGTTGGCGGCACAAGTGACCGTGGTGTGGTGGCGGCCTGTAGTTATGAAACCCGTGGTTTTGGGGTGCATTCTGGTATGCCTATGCGTATGGCCAAACAGTTGTGTCCAGAGGCGGTGGTAATTCGGGGCAATGCGGGTACCTACAGCAAGCATTCAGATTTGGTTACGGAAATTATTAAAGAGCAGGTACCTGTTTTTGAAAAATCTAGTATAGATGAGTTTTATGCAGATTTAACAGGGATGGACCGTTTTTTTGGCTCGTACAAATACGCTACGGAGCTGCGTAAAAAAATAATCAAGGAGACGGGTTTACCCATTTCCTTTGGGCTTTCGGTAAATAAAGTGGTCTCTAAAGTTGCTACCAATGAGGCAAAGCCTAACAATCAAATAAAAATAGATTTTGGGTACGAAAAACCTTTTCTGGCTCCTTTGTCCATTAAAAAAATACCCATGGTGGGCGATAAAACCTACCAAACCCTACGTAATCTGGGAATACGCCAAGTAAAAACCGTGCAAGAAATGCCCAAAGATGTTATTCACCAAGTGCTGGGTGCCAACGGGGTGCTCATTTGGAAAAGGGCACAAGGCATAGATAATACGCCAGTGGTTCCTTTTAACGAGCGTAAATCTATTTCTACGGAGCGCACTTTTGATAAAGACACGATAGACGTGGTTAAGCTAAAGGGTATTTTAACGGCAATGACAGAGAATTTGGCCTATCAGCTAAGGCGTGGCGAAAAGCTTACCGCTTGTATTACGGTAAAAATTCGCTATTCAGATTTTAACACCTATTCCAAGCAAAAACGAATTGCCTACACCAGTGCGGACCATATTTTAATACCTAAGGTGATGGAGTTGTTTCAATCACTTTACAATAAAAGAATGTTGGTGCGCTTGGTTGGGGTGCGGTTTAGCCATCTGGTATCTGGAAACTACCAGATAAACTTGTTCGAGGATACGGAAGAAACCTTGAATCTATACCAAGCCATGGATAAAGTGCGGCAGCGCTTTGGGGACAGGGCCGTATTGCGAGCGTCTGCTATGGGGGCCAAAACCATTGGTAGAATGCAAAACCCATTTAATGGGCAACCACCTGTTGTTTTAGCACACAGAAAACAGTAAAACCTAGTTGCAAGCAGTATCAATTTAAAAAAAATGCATGCAACAAACAACAAACAACGAACAACGAACAACGAACAACGAACAACGAATAACGAAAAATAAAACACCGTGTATCTAAATTGCCATACTTATTACAGCCTGCGTTTTGGAACCTTTTCTGAGGTAGCGCTTTTGCAATTGGCACAAGAGCATCATGTGCGGCAATTGGTGTTAACAGATATAAATAATACTTCTGCGGCATTAAATTTTGTACGTAAGGCGCCAGAATATGGCGTAAAACCTATTTTGGGTATCGATTTTAGAAATGGCGTAGACCAGTGTTTTGTTGGTGTAGCACAGAATAATGAGGGGTTTCAAGAATTGAATACTTATTTGTCCCGTTTTTTACATCAGCATATTCTTATTCCAGAACGGGCTCCTGTTTTTAAAAATGCCTTTGTGGTATATCCATTTGAGAAAGTATTGCTGAATGAGTATGAAGAATTTCTGCCGCATGAATTTATAGGTATTTCTGTGCGCGATTTGAGGAGACTGCCTTTTTCTCGACTTAAAAATTATACGGACAAGCTGGTAGTGCAGCAGCCGGTTACTTTTAGAAACAAGCGCGATTTTAATGCGCATAGGCTATTACGTGCCATTGATAATAATGTATTGTTAAGCAAGCTAGACGATGACCAGGTGGCCAGCGAAGAAGAGAAAATGTATCCTATCGCCAATTTGGCCCAAGTGTTCTCAGAATACAGTTTTATTTTGGAAAACACCCAAAAACTGTTGGATGGCTGTGAGCTGTTTTTTGATTTTTCTGCCGATAAAAAGACCCAAAACTTACGGCACTATACTGGCAATGCCTCAGAAGATGTAGTCTTGCTCAAAAAATTGGCAGAAGAAGGGTTGCCGTATCGGTATCCAGAGGTAACCCAGGCCGTAAAAGACCGTATGGCAAAAGAACTGGATTTAATTATCCAGATGGATTTTGTCTCTTACTTTCTCATTAATTGGGATATTGTGAGTTATGCTCGCAAGCAGGGTTTTTTCTATGTGGGTAGGGGTAGTGGCGCCAATAGTGTGGTGGCGTATTTATTGCGAATTACAGATGTGGACCCAATGGATTTGGATTTGTATTTTGAAAGGTTCATCAACCTCTATCGCGCCAACCCACCAGATTTTGACATTGATTTTTCGTGGCGAGACCGCGAGCATATGACGCAATATATTTTTAATCGGTTTAACCATGTGGCGCTGGTAGGTACCTATGTTACATTTAAGGAAAGAGGGGTAATCCGGGAATTGGGCAAGGTGTTTGGGTTGCCTAAAGAAGAAATAGATGCTTTGAGTGCGGGGCAAACCAACCTAAAACAACTAGATACTATAGCGCAGTTGGTGCTCAAATACGGAAGGCTTATTCATGGAATGCCCAATTATGTAAGCGTACATGCTAGCGGTATTTTAATAAGCGAGGGCCCGTTGCAGCAATTTTCGGCCACATTTTTGCCGCCAAAAGGTTTTGCTACCGTTCATTTTGATATGATAGCCGCAGAAGATGTGGGCTTGTATAAGTTTGATATTCTTGCACAGCGCGGTCTAGGTAAAATCAAAGATACCTTGGGTATTGTACAATACAATCAGCCAGAAAAATTCACTTTTGATATTCATGATGTAAAGACGTTTTTTAAAGACCCTACCATCAATAATTTAATAAAAACAGCACAATGCATGGGGTGTTTTTATGTGGAGTCTCCTGCTATGCGCATGCTGCTTAAAAAATTGGAGGTAGATAATTATCTGGGGTTGGTGGCGGCCAGTTCTATAATTAGGCCTGGGGTAGCTAAAAGCGGTATGATGCGGGAGTATATTCTTAGGCATCGTAATCCAGGAAGGGCAGAAGAAAAAGGGCACCCGGTGTTATTGTCTATTATGCCAGAAACCTATGGGGTTATGGTGTACCAAGAAGATGTGATAAAGGTGGCGCATCATTTTGCAGATTTGGATTTAGGAGAGGCAGATGTGCTCCGTAGGGGCATGAGTGGTAAATTTCGCTCGCGCGAAGAGTTTGAAAAAGTCAAGGATAAATTCCGAAGCAATTGCTTGGCCAAAGGGTATGCAGAAGCGTTGATAGATGAGGTGTGGCACCAAGTGGCTAGTTTTGCTGGTTATGCTTTCGCCAAGGGGCATTCGGCCTCTTATGCGGTAGAGAGCTATCAGAGTTTATTTTTGCGGGCCTATTTTCCATTGGAATATATGGTGGCGGTACTCAATAACGGGGGCGGATTTTATAGTGCCGAATTTTACATTCATGATGCGCGTATGCTTGGGGCAACCATACATCCGCCTTGCGTAAACCAAAGTGTAGCGGCTAATGTTATCTACGGTACCCATATTTATTTAGGGTTTATGTACCTGCGCGATTTGGAAGAGCGTGTAATGCAACGCATTGTTAACGAACGCGTGGCGCAAGGACGTTTTTTATCTCTGGAAGATTTTCTAGACCGTGTGCCTATTGCTATGGAGCAGTTGAGTATTTTAATACGTATAGATGCTTTTAGGTTTACAGGAATCAATAAGCATGAATTACTTTGGAAAGCACATTTTGCGTTGGCCAAGGGCAAACGTGTAGAACATCCAAAGCTTTTTAAGCCTAAGCAACCCAAGTTCCAAATTCCCAAACTACATACTACGGATTTAGAAACAGCTTTTGAACAGTGGGAACTATTGGGTTTTCCGCTGTGTAGCCCTTTTGCATTGTTGGCAGAGCCTGCTAAAAACAGCAACGGGCAACAGCATTTGCAGGCGTATTTAAACAAGCATATAGATATTTACGGGTATTTGGTTACGGTAAAAAATACCAAAACACATACGGGTAAACGCATGCATTTTGCTACGCTTTTGGATTGTTACGGAGAGGTGTTTGATACGGTTCTTTTTCCACCAGTCGCCGCCAAATATAGTTTTAGGGGCAAAGGTATTTATCGGTTTTATGGTAAAGTGGTGAGCGAATTTGGTTTTTTAAGTGTTGAGGTTATTAAGATGCAAAAGCAAAATTATGTCTCTGACCCTCGCTATGCAGATATGCGCGCTGGTAAAAAGGCATTGGAAGACAAGAAAAAGAATGGTGAAAAAGTTTGATGGTTTAATAGATGTACTTAGCACTGTGCAAAAAGAAAAGGCATTTGATAGCAATCTTGGATAATTCTACTCAAGGGTTTATTTGGTGTTGTAATCAAATTTAAATTAGAAAGAATAAAAACCTAATCTACTAGACAATTTATCAACAGTAATGATATGCGTGTTTCTAGTGTGCTCTAAATAGGTGAGTTAACGCTTTTATTTGCTTTTGTGATAGGGCTAATGATAAACCGTTTTGGGCGCCCTCATTCGAAGGCTAATGCGTACATTAGAGGTTCGTAAAACCAAACACATGAAAATTCGCATAAAAGGAGATGCTATTCGCTTTAGACTAACCCAGTCCGAAGTAAAGCAACTTTCAGATTCTGGCTATATAGAAGAGCAAACACATTTTGAGTCTTCAGTATTTACTTACGCTGTCAAAGCCATGAAAGGACTTAGTCAATTAGAGGCTGCTTTTGAGGGTACTACAATTACACTTTTTATGCCAGAAGACCTTTGTGAAAATTGGTTTTACAATGACCAAGTGGGGTATAGCAATCAAATGTTGATGCCCTCTGGGCGTAGTTTAGGACTGCTCCTGGAAAAAGACTTTACGTGTATGGACAATACCATAGAGGACCAATCAGACAACTACCCCAATCCTAAACTGCAATAAAATGGCGCACAACAAAAGAAATGTCTCTTTTACGGGATCTACAGAATTTACGGGTTTAAAATTAGGTGACCCTATACAGCATGCTGCGGGCATGCTCGGTGTAAAAGAAGCTTTAAAACATACATTTAAAGAAATGGGGGTGGTGCGCTCTACCCGAGCATTATTCAAAATGAACCAAAAAGACGGATTTGATTGTCCTAGCTGTGCTTGGCCAGACCCAGAACACCCTTCTAAGATTGCAGAATACTGTGAAAATGGAGCAAAAGCCTTGGCAGATGAGGCTACTACAGATAAAATAGATGCTGCTTTTTTTGCTAAACATTCGGTAGAGGAATTATCACAACTAACGGATTACGAACTAAATAGGTTTGGTCGTTTGGTGTCGCCTTTGGTATTACGTCCCAATGGTGTCCACTATGAGCCTATTTCTTGGGAAGAATCCTTTCAACTTATTGCGGAGCATTTACACAAGCTTAGCAACCCAAATGAAGCTATTTTTTATACTTCCGGGCGTTCTAGTAACGAGGCCGCTTTTTTATACGGCACGTTTGCAAGGGCTTTTGGGACCAATAACATGCCAGATTGCTCCAATATGTGTCATGAAAGCAGTGGGGTGGCATTGGGCGAAACCCTAGGTATTGGCAAAGGTTCTGTGACCTTAGATGATTTGTATGGGGCAGAAGTGATTATCATAGCTGGGCAAAACCCAGGGACAAATCACCCTAGAATGTTATCGGCCTTAGAAAAATGCAAGCAAAATGGAGGTAAGGTGGTTAGTATTAATCCGCTAGAAGAATCAGGGCTTGTGCATTTTAAGAATCCACAGCATGTAAAAGGTATGTTGAGTGGTGAAGACATGGCAGATATTCATTTACAAGTACGCATAAATCAAGATATTCCTTTGGTAAAAGCCATTTTAAAAAAATTAAAGGCCTTGGATGCGGAAGAAAATTCTGTTTTTGACCATGATTTTATTGCGAACTACACAGAAGGTTATGAGGCGGTAATGAACGATTTAGACCAGCATAATTTGCAAGATTTAATTGCAATGACTGGTGTTTCCGAGGCTAAAATAGATGAGACCGTACAGTTATTGGCGCCATCCTCCAAAATAATTGTGTGTTGGGCCATGGGGCTTACGCAGCACAAAAATGGGGTAGAAACCATTCGGGAATTTATTAATCTATTGCTGTTGAAAGGGGCTATAGGTAAGCCGCATGCGGGTACATGTCCAGTACGGGGGCATAGCAATGTACAAGGAGACCGTAGCGTTGGCATACAACATTTTGTAGATAAGGCCATGAACCAGCGCATCAAAGAGCATTTGGGTTTTGATGCGCCTACGGAAGAAGGTGTGGATGTGGTAAAAGCCATAATGGCAATGCATAAGGGAGATGCTAAAGTGTTTATGTGTTTGGGGGGTAATTTTTTAATGGCGGCATCAGACACGGCATATACTGCCGAAGCTATTCAGAATTGCGATTTAACCGTGCAAATTAGTACAAAGCTAAATCGTTCGCATTTAGTCACTGGTAAAACTGCTTTGATTTTGCCTACTATGGGGCGTTCTGAAAAGGACATGAAAAATGGTAAACTGCGTAGCTTTACCGTAGAAAACAGCATGGGAAAAGTAAGGCATAGCAAAGGTTTGCTAAAACCTGCTTCTGGCGATTTGGTGAGTGAACCAGAGATTATCGCCCATATTGCGGATGCCTATTTTAAAGGGAATCATTCTGTAGATTGGAAAACGCTTGGCGATAACTATGAAATGGTTCGCGAGTTGATAGATAAGGTGGCAAAAGGCTTTAAAAATACGGAGGAACGTGCCAAAGGTTCAGGGTATTATTTGCCCAATAATGCCAGGGATAAAGATTTTAGTCATTTACCCAATGGTAAAGCGCAGTTAATGGTGAATAACTTGCCAAATCACGATTTAAATGAGGACGAATTTATGTTGATGACCATTCGCTCTCATGACCAATTTAATACTACCATTTACGGATTGCACGATCGTTACCGTGGGGTCTATAATGAAAGACGGGTCTTGTTCATGAATAAGAAGGATATGGCCGCTAGAGGTTTGGCTAAGTGCGATGTGGTAAACCTACATAGCCATTATGATGGCGTAAAGCGTACGGCAGAAAAATTCTTAGTAATACCCTATAATATTCCAGAAGGAAATCTGGGGGCCTACTTTCCGGAAACCAATGTTTTGGTGCCCATAAACCATTATGCGGACCGTAGTTATACGCCTATAAGTAAAAGTGTAAAGGTTACTGTGGAGAAACTGTAGCTTTTTTAGAATTTAAATTTCTTATTTTTAAGTGTTAGAGAATTAATTCATAGTGATAAATGA
Organism: Flavobacterium sp. ASW18X; assembly: GCF_005144745.1. Taxonomy (GTDB): domain Bacteria; phylum Bacteroidota; class Bacteroidia; order Flavobacteriales; family Flavobacteriaceae; genus Croceivirga. The sequence goes on from NZ_SWKK01000003.1 coordinate 49,803, forward strand.
AAGCAGCGCTTTATCTTTTAGTGGTTTTGTTTAGTTGTTCTAATTCTTGGGCTCAAAAAGGTGAAAGCAATTTAGAAAATGTAGATGGGTGGTATTTTAGAGTTACAGGTGGTTATCCAGCAGCCATATCATTTGAACCTATAGTCTTGTTTAAAGATGGAACCTATTTTGAAATAGGAGAAGAAGCGCTTTCTGAGGTTGATATTTCACAGTCTAAAATTACAGATGCCAATCTTTGGGGTAGATGGACAAGAAACGGAACTATTTTTACGTTGACCAACGAAGAGAACAAGTCCTACGAGTATGATTTAAATTCTGGTAATTGGTTTGTGGCTTTTCCTTATAACCCCAAAATTAAATTAATCGGAACGTATGAGAAGGTTTCTGGGGGTGTCTATGGTAATGGGTTAATGGCTCTTTTTAGTTCTAAACTAACGTTTTTGGATGATAAGCATTTTACCCATGCAAAAAATGGTGGGGTAACAGCGTATGGTTCTTCCGCTTGGAAAAACGATGAAAAATCTGGTGTATATCATATTAAGGGTAACGAAATCAGTTTGTCGTACAATAATGGCGTTACTGTAAAATTTTCCTTTGCCATAGGTGCAGAGGGAGATAATGTTATAGACACGGATATGTTACTTATAGGGGGCAAAGCGTATGTTATCGAATAGTTAATACTATCTTTTAGCAAAAGTTGCTATTGTTCAAACTCCTTTTTTAGCGCTAGGTATACACCATTACTCCAACCAAAGCCATCTTGCACGGGGTATTCTCCACCGCCCGCTTCTAAGGTTAAATCCTCTACGTTGTATTTTTCTACAAATTTACCAGTGTTCTCATAAACCTTTTCGTTCAATTGTATCCAGCGGGTAGCAATAGTCTTGGCTAATGCCTGGTGGCCATAATTATTTAACCCAACATAGGTCATCCACTGTAGCGGTGCCCATCCATTAGGTGCATCCCACTGTTGTCCAGAACTACCACCATAATTAATATAAAAAAGGAGATTTGTTTAGGTTATAATAAACCGTTTTTAATAGCAAATCTTACCATTGCTGCGGCATTAGAAACATCCATTTTTTGCATTAAATTTCTACGATGCGTTTCAACAGTTAATGGACTAATAAATAATTCTTCTGCTATATCATTGGTTTTTTTACCGTCTGCGATTAACTGTAAAATATGTTTCTCTCTTCTTGTTAGTTGTGGTACCTCTACTATTTCTTGTGCAATGAATTCAGTAAGAATTTTTTGAACCTCGTTGCCATAATACACATTGTTATTGTAAACTTGTTTGATGGCCAAACACAACTCATCAGCACTTGCATTTTTTAACAAATATCCCTTTACCCCGTTACGAATCATTTGGGTTATAATACTTGCTTCATTATAGGTGCTAAGTCCTAATATTTTTGAATTTGGGTTATTTGCTAAAATATGTTTAGCCATATCTATTCCACTAATATCTGGAAGATTAACATCTAATAATATTACATCTACGGCAGTTATTTTTAAATATTTTAATGCCTCTTTGCCAGTGGTAAAATAGTTTTTTACACTAAGGGATTCAAACCCTTCCAGAAGTGTTTTTAAACCTTCAATAACCATAGGGTGGTCATCAATTATTACTATTTTAATTGCTTTATGCTGCATTAATGTTAAGATGTATGTTTACAGTAGTACCTTCATTCTTTATGCTATGAAAATCTAATTCTCCTTTTAAGTAAGCAATACGTGTTCTTAAGTTTGAAAGACCCATGCCTTTTTGTTCTTTTTCTAAAATTTCTTTTGACATACCAATACCATTATCTTCTACCGTAATGTCGATGGTGTTGCCTTCTCGTATAAACTGTATTAAAACCTCTGTTGCTTTAGCATGTTTTACTGCATTATTAATGAGTTCTTGTATTACTCTAAAAATAGTTACTTGATGATTTAAATCAATGCCATTTTCATTGCCGTAAAATTGCAGGGTAACTTTGGTGCCTGTACCTGTCATGTTTGTACAATAATCTTTAAGTGCAGCATGTAATCCAAATTTCACTAATGTTTCTGGCATTAAATTACGTGCAATTACCCGTAACTCACTTAACGAATCATCTAAGTCTTTCATCACCTTTAATAGCCTGTCTTTTGGATATTCACTAGGTTCGTCTTTATCTAACTTTGATAAATTTAAACTTATACCAGACAACCGTCCTCCTAAACCATCATGCAAATCAATTGCCAGTCTTTTACGTTCCTTTTCTTGACCTTCTATCATAGCAGAAAATATTTTATTTTGTTGCTCTTGTTTTAAAAGGTCAAGTTCAGCCTCTTTAAGTCTTTGTTTTCTGCGCGTTTTTCTGAGTTTATTTCTGTAAAAAATATATCCCAATACTATTAATAAGCCCAATAAACCAATTGCCATCCCATAGAAATAGGTTCTTGATTTTTGTTTTTCTAAGGCTAGTGCATTTTCATTTCTTTCATTTTCTAAAGCCAAGATCTGCCGCTCTTTTTCTGCAGCCGTATACTTAAGTTCTAATTCCTTTGATTTTTTAACCGAAGCCTGTATTTCAATACTGTCATAAATATCCACAGCTGCCAACATATCTTTGTAAGCACTTTTATAGTCTTTGGCCGAAGCATTAATTTTTGACCGAGAATAATATGCTTGAAAAACCCCTATACCATCATTAGATTTTAAAGAATGGTTTAAATATTTTGTAATGTAACTGCTCGCAGAATCAAACATTTTAGTTTGCTCATATAGTTTAGCATAGCGCTGCATAACCATACCATATTGATTAGACGACTTGTAATTTTTAACAAAATTGTAAGCTTTGTCCAACGTTTTTAATGAGCTCTTATACTCTTTTGTTCTAAGCTGATATTGACTTTTTTGTAAGTTAAAATTGAATTGATCAAAAGTATTAGGATAGCGCTCTAATAACTCTTCAACTTTAGTCAAGGTAAGATTCATTTGCGGTAAAGAATCTAACCGCTCTTGAACCATTGCCAACTGTATTAAATTAAAAGTGGCCTGCTCTGGATATCCCAACTGAGCATAAACCACTTCACCTTTTACCAAACTTTGGTAAGCATCAATATAATTAACTAGGTTTATGTTCTTAACACCTAAATTGGTATAAACATTGGCAAGAAAAAGGCTGTCTTTTAATTCTTTAACTATTGGTAAAACCATTTCTGTAATTTCTAACTCTTCGTTGTGCTGACCCAAATAGCCATAGGTTAAACCCAAATTGTAATTAGATTTGACCCAAAGTTCTTTAAGTTTATCTGACACCGTCTTGTACTGCAAATTTTCTAAAATAGCTACAGATTTAGTTAGGTAAACCAAAGCGCTATCTGGATTTACATACATATAAGCTCTTCCCATTGTATAATTGGCATCAGCACTACCTTTTCTGTATTTAATTTTTGAACTTAATTCTAGTGCCTTCCTGGCTAGGTTAAAAGTTTTTGTAGAGTCTGTTCCATCATAAGCTCTTGAAAGTTCGCATAGCGCATCAATTTTTCTCTCATTTATTAAGGCACTTGGCTGTTCTCTTTCTATCGCATAAATTGTTCTTAGCTCATTTTCTAAGCTATCTATTTTACTGGTTGTGCTTAATTGAGCAGTTACAAGCCCATAAAAAAGACCACATAATAACAATAATGCAACCCGCATAAAATTATTTGAATTAGCTAATCAAATCTAATATAATACAACTCTTAGTTGTAAGAAATACCTTTTAAAGATATACCTAGAAACCAGTAGAAAAAAATACAGCTTTGAGGGTATTTACCACAGTTTCTTTTTTAAATACATTCGTTAACTACTATTTAATTTACAGAACACTATGAAACCAACCTACATTTTCACCTCTTTAGTTTTGCTACTTTTTATAGGTTGTAAGTCTCAACAATACACTTTTGAGGAATTACCAGAAAAATACATTCAATTTGGTTCTGGTGGCGGGGTAACAGGCATGGTTACCACGTTTACCTTGTTACCCAACGGTCAATTATTTAAGAACAATTCTATTACAAAAGAATATACAGAACTTCAAAATGTTCCAAAAGATAAGGTTAAGCTTTTATTCAACAGGTTAGCTGATTTAAAACAAACCAACACTCCCATAGAACAACCCGGTAATATGTTTGCTTTTTTAGAAGACATAGATGGTAAGTCCACTTACCGTATGGTTTGGGACACTGCAAACCCACAGGTTTCAGAAGAAATAAGAACACTATATAAAATGCTATACACAACCACTAATTAACTACTAATGAAAAAGAAAACTACAGTCTTACTAGTTTTCTCGTTTTTTATTGGCTTAGGGGGGCTTTTTGCCCAAAAAACCTTTGCTGATAAAAAGCGAGGCTCTTCGGAGAATAGTCATGTGAAAGTTGAAAAGCTTAAACCATCTTTACTTCAAAAAAAAGTTCAAGAAAAAGTAAATAAAAAAACACGTCAGCAAGCCATCTCAAAGTTCAATCTTTCTAAAACTTTTTCATTTGCCAAAAATTCTGAATTTAATCCTACAAAATCAGTCTTGTCAAAATCTGGTAGAATTGTATTTAATAATGCAGGTATTAGCAGTAAAGAAAGTACATCAGCACTAACCGAAATCAGTAAAAATTATTTAAAAACCCTACTACCTCAACTAAAAATTAATTCTATTGAAAACGAACTTCAATTTAAAGAATCACATGTCGATAAAAATGGAAAAACCCATTTAAAGTACCAACAAATCTTTAATGGGGTCAAGGTTTTTGGAGGTGAAAGTTATGTACACATTAGCAAGAATAAAGATAAGGTAAGTTATACTGGAAAACTCTATCCAAGTAAAAATGTACAAGCCTTCAATCCTAAAATAACTGCTTCTTACTGTTTTGATATCATTGAGAATGACCTAAATACTTCTATCATAAAAACAAGAAAAAGTGTAAACCAAATAACTATTCCAGGACCAGAGTCGGAGTTGGTATGGTATAATCACCAACAATCTTTAGTATTGGTATGGCACATAACCGCCTTTGAAAATTATGTTGATAGATGGGAGTATTTTATAAATGCAGAATCGGGGGCTATTGTTGCCAAATATTATCACACCTGCACGCTTACCTATGAGCATTTTAAAGGTCATAAACATAAAAACAACTCAATAGCAAGCTCTACTAAGTCTTTACCACCAACCTCAGATAATCTTATTGACTTAAATGGTGTACAAAGACAAATTAATGGCTACACAGAAGGTACAGAAACCTATATGTTTAACACCACTAAATCTATGTTCAATGCAGCGCAAACCCAAGTGCCAGACAATATGGTAGGAGCAATAGTAACGCTAGATTTTAATAATCAGCCTTACGACACAGAAAATCCCTCCTTTTTTTATGTGTCAGAAGGAAATGGCAATTATACCAATCCTATTGCGGTTTCTGCCCACTACAACGCAAGTGTGTCATATGATTATTTTGAGAATACGTTTAATAGAAATTCATTAAATGGAGAAGGCGGAACAATTTATTCTATTATCAATGTTGCTGATACGGACGGTGGCGGATTTGACAACGCTTTTTGGAACGGTTCCTTCATGGCTTACGGCAACGGAAATTTTGCGTTTAATCCTATAGCAGGAGCACTAGATGTTGGCGGTCATGAAATGGGTCATGGGGTTATTGGCACCACTGCCAATCTAGTTTATCAAGACCAATCTGGAGCCATAAACGAATCTTTTGCGGACATTTTTGGGGCAATGATAGATCGTGATGATTGGCTAATTGCCGAAGATATTGTTACCAATCAATACTATACCTCTGGAGCAATGCGAGATATGCAAAATCCGAACAATGGAGGTAACTCTTTCGGTGATCCAGGATGGCAACCCGCCCATATGGACGAAATTTATACGGGCACACAAGACAATGGCGGAGTGCACATTAATAGCGGTATAGCTAACAGAGCTTATTATCTAGTAGCAACAGCTATTGGCAAAAACAAAGCTGAACAAATCTATTACAAAGCGCTTGTAGATTATTTAACCGCCTCTTCTCAATTTATTGATTTGCGAATTGCTGTAATTAATGCAGCAACAGATTTACATGGCACTGGTTCTGCCGAAGTACAAGCTGTTATTGATGCTTATGATGCTGTTGGTATTACTGGTGGAAATGGCGATGGAGGAACCGATACCAATGATGATTTACCATCACTAAGTGGAAACGAATTTATTTTAAGTGTAGATGTAAATTCTAGTGACCCTAATACCCTCTACATTTCTGATACTAATGGCGAAGATTTTGTACCTGTATCTCAAGTTGGTGTTTTTAGAAAGCCAACGGTAGCTGATGATGGTAGCATTGCATTATATGTAACTGAAGATAATACGGTCAATGGGCTGGTTTTAGAAGAAAACAATATTAGCGAAGAAGTAGTTTCTGATCAACCTATTTGGTCTCAGGTAGCACTTTCAAAAGATGGTACCAAATTTTCAGCAATAACCAATGACGATAGTAATATTATCTATGTTTTTGATTTAATTTCGGGAGAATTTCAAGAATACACTTTATTTAATCCTACCACGCAAGACGGCGTTAATACTGGTGATGTACTTTATCCAGATGCTATGGAATGGGATTATTCTGGTGAATACATTATGTATGACGCCTACAATGCTTTGGACAACCCTTTTGGCGTGTCAATAGACTATTGGGATGTTGGTTTTATTAAAGTGTGGGATTATACTACCAACACTTTTGGTGATGGTAGCATTCAAAAACTATTTTCTAGCCTCCCAGAAGGTGTAAGCATTGGTAACCCATCTTTTTCAAAAACCTCTGGTAACATTGTGGCCTTTGACTACTTTAATTTTCAATCCGATGAATATGAGGTGTTGGCTGCTAATATTGAAACCGGTGAATTAAATACCATATTTGTGAATCAAAAACTTGGGTTTCCTAATTATGCCAGTGATGATTCTAAGCTAATATTTGATGCTTACGCTACTGACGACAGTGAGCTAATTGCTGTCATTAATCTAAACACAGACAAAATTAGCGCTCAAGGTAGTGCCTCTGGACTTATTGGTCAGGCAAAATGGGGCATTTGGTACACCCAAGGTGAAAGAGAAACAGAAGAACCTCCTTCAAATAGCGGTAACGCCATATTATCTTTTAGTTTTAATAGTTTAACACCCACTGTAAATGCTACAATATCTGGCAATCAAATTAGCGCCTTAGTACCAGAAGACACCGATTTAAGTGCTTTAGTGGCAACATTCACCTTATCAGATGGTGCTGTTGCAACAGTTAATGGGATTACCCAACAAAGTGGAATAACGGTAAACAATTTTACAAACGCAGTAACCTATACTATTACCTCTACGGCAAATACAGTTCAAAATTATACAGTTACCGTAGTATTAAATAATGATAATACTGACCCTAATGATTTGGATGGAGATGGCATTCTTAACGATTTTGACAAATGCCCAAATACACCAACAGGCATCCCTGTTGATGCAGATGGTTGTTCTACAAATTCAAACTCAGACAGCAACTTTACGGTTCAAATTACAGATACCTCATGTATTAGGGTATCTAACGGTGTTGTTCAAATTACTGCTGTAAACAGTGCTAATTATACAGTATTGTTTACTGGAAACGGTATTAATGAGACTGTAAATTTTTTGGAAACCGCAACTATTGAGAATTTACCTCCAGGGCAATATTCAGCGTGCATATCACAACAAGGAAATCAAAATGCAGAAACTTGTTTTGAGATACAATTATCAGAACCTGAGGCATTAGGGGTTGATTCGATAACAGATGTAGACCAAAAATCAGTAACCTTAATCTTATCTGGTAGTTCAAGATATTTCATTCAACTTAACAATCAAATTTTTGAAACAGCTGAAAATTCAATTACACTACCGCTGAATAAAGATAAAAATACGTTAACTGTATCCACCGAAAAAGACTGCCAAGGTTCTTATGAAGAACTTATTGTTTTGGATACCGGCTTTGTTTACCCTAACCCAGTAGCAGGTGAAGAGCTTTTTATAGCATTTCCTTACACCAATCAAGATGAACCACTAACCTTAACAGTTTTTGCAGTTAACGGTGAACTAGTTAAAAGAGAGCTAATTAGTACAATAGGTGGAAAAGCTCAAACAAATATTTCTGATTTAAGTAAAGGAACTTACATCATAAAAATGGAGTCAAAAAATATTACTATCACCAAAAAAATTATAAGAAAATGAAAAAGATAATTTATGCCTTTGCATTACCTCTTGTTTTCATGTTTTCTTGTTCAACCTCAGAAGAGCCGACAGATGACACTGATGATAATAACAACAATAACGGTACAGTTCCAGGTGTAGCCACTCTAGTTTTTCCAGAAAACAATAAACTTTGTACTCAAGGAACTATAATTAATGATTTAGAGAATACTATTACTTTTCAATGGCAAGAAGCTTCTGACACCGACTCATACGAAGTTAATGTAAGTTATGTTGAAAGTGGGGTTACCGTTAAACAAACCAGTACAACAACAGAAGCAACAATTACACTAGAAAGAGGTAAAAGTTATAGTTGGTTTGTAGTATCCAAATCTAACGATACCAACGATGATACCAGAAGTGAAACCTGGCGATTTTTTAATGAAGGTGTTGGAGAAACGCACTATGCACCTTTTCCTGCATTAATAACGCAACCTGTAAACGGAGCAACAATTAGCAATACCACTTCTGTAAACTTACAATGGAATGGTAGCGATGCTGATAATGATATTGTTGAATACCAAGTGTATTTAGACACCAATGAAACACCATCCAATAGTTTAGGCACTACAACTCAAAATTCAGTAAATGTAACGGTACAAACAGGTCAAACGTATTATTGGAAGGTAAAAACTATTGATGCCAAGAATAATACGTCAGAATCAGAGGTCTTTAATTTTTCAGTAGAATAAGATGAGGTATTTAAGTAAATCTATACTATATATTATTCTTCTTCTCGTTTTACTAGTAATAGCTTCTTGTAGTAGTGAAACAAATGAAGAGTCTCTATTTGAGGATATTAAAACCAATAATCCAAATGACCTTTTTAATGCAGACCCTAGCCTGAATAATTTTGTAATTACTAGATGGGATGAAAGCGTTGTAATTGTAAATCCAGAAACTGGCTCGGAAGAAATAGTATATACTTTTGATGATTTTATATATCCAGAAGGAGTTGCCAATTATTACAATGGGGTCATTTATGTTAGTACGGATGATAATGCTATAAATGCAATAAATCCGGAAACCAAAACCTTACTTTGGGATGTTCCAATGTTAGAATATGATTTCAGCAGTTTAGGGTTTACTAGCATCAATATTAATGATGGTATTTGTTATGCTTCTGGTAGTTTTGGTGTAATGGTTGCGGTTGATGCAATTTCCGGTGAATTGTTATGGTATTATTCTTCAAATATTAATGGTGAATTAGATAATCTTCTTACAGAAAATAGAATTCCGATAGTACACAAAGATAAAGTGTACCTATTTTCAGAAATACCTTTTGCATCAAGTATACCACCTTACATGCATATTTTAGATAAAAATACAGGTAAGTTAATTAACAAGATTGAATTGCCCTATGAAACAACAGGGGAACCCGTAATTTGCAATGATATAATATACTTGCCAGCAAAAAACATGTATGCTATTGACCTCAACTCTTTAGAAGTTATATGGAGCTTTGCAGCAGATGCTGTAAGTACACCACAAATAAGTGCTGATAAGATTGTGTTTCATGGAATCCCTGTTGATGATACTATTTATTCCAGACTCTATTGTTTGGATGTGAATACAGGCACCCCCTCATGGATAATAGAGACCGGCTTTGATACTATGTGGACACCAACAATTGTTAATGATGTTGTCTTTGGTGTGTATGAAAAAGCAAGCAGCTTTGCCTTTGCAAGAAATGGTAGACCATTTGCCGTAAATCTAAATGATGGGAGTCAAATTTGGTACAAAGAAGATATTTCAATCGATACCAGTCCAGTCTACGCAAACGGAAGATTATTTTTTCATGGTCATAATATCACCGGAACTGCGGATATAGATGAAAACGTCGGCTTTTTTAGCATGAATGCCAGCACAGGAGAAATTTTATGGCTAAACAACACCTTTAGATATGATTATATAAGTACCCCAATAGTAGTTGCCCAAAACGGAATTTTTGGGCCTGGTTATTTTCAAGGTAATTAATATGCAACCTTTAAAAGAAAGTTTGAGTTAGTTTATTTTAGTTGGTTGAGCCCCATTAAAGGGGCTTTTTTTATTTAAAAGCCTGTATACCAGTAATATCAGCCCCTGTAATTAAAAGATGAATATCATGTGTGCCTTCGTAAGTAACAACGCTTTCTAAATTCATCATATGGCGCATGATGCTAAACTCCCCAGAAATCCCCATAGCACCGAGTATTTGTCTGGATTCCCTAGCTACTTGCAATGCCATGGCAACGTTATTTCGTTTGGCCATAGAAATCATGGCAGTGCTCGCTTTACCTTCATTCTTTAATTGTCCTAACCGATGTGCTACCAATTGCGCTTTGGTGATTTCCGTGACCATTTCGGCTAACTTTTTTTGTTGTAATTGAAAAGCGGCAATAGGTTTTCCAAACTGCATACGTTCCTTGGCATAGCGTAGAGCGGTATCATAACAATCCATTGCGGCTCCTATTGCGCCCCAAGAAATGCCGTACCGTGCAGAATCTAAGCAATGTAGAGGGGCAGATAGCCCACTTTTACCGGGTAACAGATTTTCCTTTGGAACTTTTACATTGTCAAAATGAAGTTCTCCCGTGGCAGATGCGCGTAGCGACCATTTATTGTAGGTTTCTGGTGTGGTAAAGCCTTCCATGCCTCGTTCTACCAAAAGACCATGGATTCTACCATTTTCATCCTTGGCCCATACCACGGCCACGTCTGCAAATGGGGCATTGGAAATCCACATTTTGGCCCCGTTTAATAAATAATGGTCTCCTTGGTCTTTGAACTTGGTTTCCATGCCTCCGGGATTAGAACCATGGTTGGGTTCCGTTAGTCCAAAGGCGCCCATAAATTCCCCAGATGCCAGTTTGGGTAAAAAATGTTGTTTTTGCGTTTCGGTACCATAAGCATAAATGGGGTACATGACCAAAGAAGATTGTACGGAAGCGGTAGAGCGGATTCCGCTATCGCCACGTTCAATTTCTTGCATTAACAAACCGTAGCTGATGTAATCTAAACCAGCGCCGCCATAATCCTCTGGTATCATTGGGCCAAAAGCGCCAATTTCTGCCAAGCCTCCTATTACTTGTTTGGGAAAAGTAGCGTTTTGGGCATACTCATCAATAATAGGGATAATAGCTTTGTTTACCCATGAACGCGCAGCATCACGGACCATTTTATGTTCGCTACTCAAAACATCGTCTAATAAATAATAATCGGGTGCAGAAAAATCCTTTGGGTCCATATGCTTCAGTTTAGTCTCTCTTCAAAGATAAGAAGCACTTGGGAGGTCTTTACATTTTTAAATAAAAATCCTTGGTAAGGTTAATGTAATCTTCGGTGTATTGGTGGCGCTCTTTTTCTATTACCAAGTCGTTCACCATGGGCTGCTTTTCTTCAAAAGTTAAATACAGTAAACTGCGTTTTATGGGGGCGGTATCGTGGCCTTTTACGTGGGTTATATTGGTAACATAAAGGCCATAAGTTCTTGCTGTGGCCAAAAAAGATTTTTCTTCGCTAAACGGAATAATGCAAGCGAACCCGCCTTCTGAAGTCAAAAGTTTGGCAACGCCTTCCAATAAATTTGGAAAGGGTAATGAAGATTCTTGCCGGGCTGCATCTCTTTCTAAAGAACCGCTGTTTACCTGTTCCGTATAAAAAGGAGGATTGGCAACAATTAGGTCGTACTCCTCTGCATCCATTTCGGTTACAAATTCGGAGAATTCTGCGTGGTAGCAAAATAAGCGGTCTGCCCAATCCGATGCTTCAAAATTGGAAACGCATTGTTCATAAGCGGCATCGTCTAACTCCAAAGCGTCTATAAGTTCTGCGGAACTACGTTGGGCCAATTGCAGAGCAATTACCCCCGTTCCGGTGCCCACGTCTAAAATGGAATCGGGTTGGTTGTGCAAGGGTGCCCAAGCGCCAAGTAGTACGGCATCTGTGCCTATTTTCATAGCACAGCGGTCTTGTTGCACCGTAAATTGTTTAAAGGTAAAAGTTTCTGCCATTATTCGCCTAAATACAGTTCTACCAATCCATCAGGGGTGGATACATGTATTTCCTTTTGTTGGCGGTCTAGTTTGGTGATGATATCGTCGTTCAAGGGAATCAATAACTCTTTGCCTTCTTTTTCTACCTCAAACAAAACTTGACTAGCACTGTCGTTAATGGATACAACGGCACCTATATCGCCATGAACGGCATCTATCATTCTAAATCCTATGACCTCATGATAGTAGAACTGGTCGCCACTAAGTTTGGGTAAAAAGGAAAGTGGTAAATATAGTTCACTTCCCATAATACGGTCTGCGGCAGCTTCGTCTTTTACGTCTTCAAAATCTATACGGAGTAGGGTCGATTTATGTAAGCGGCACTTTTCAATAAAAAATGGAACCAGATTTCGCCCTAAAAGGACAAATACTGATTCCATGTTTTCGTAGATTTCGGGTTCATCTGTATCTAGTTTTACTAGAACTTCACCCTTGAAGCTATATTTTGAAACGATTTTGCCTAGGTAGAAACAATCTTCCTTGCGCATCGTCTACAAATTATTCTTTATCAGCTTCGCCTTCTTTCATTTCTGGAGCTGCAGGAGCCTCTTCTGGCATCTCTGGTGCAGCTTCAACAGCTTCTACTTCTGCAGATGCATCACCAGCTACTTCAGTTTCTGGAGTTTCTTCTACAACAGGTTGCTGTGCAGCGATACGCGCTTCGTTAACTTCTTTTTCTGCTGCTAATGCTTTGGCTTTAGCATCTTCTTTTGCTTGGTCTAGACCTTCTACCTTAGCTTGTACAGCTTTTTCTTTCTCTTCTAACCATGCATTAAAACGCTTTTCCGCTTCTTCCTCAGAAAAAGCACCTTTTCTTACACCGCCTAATAAGTGATGCTTTAAAAGTGCACCTTTGTAAGAAAGGATAGCTCTAGCAGTATCAGTTGGTTGCGCTCCATTGTTCAACCATTTTACAGCGCCATCAACATCTAAGTCAATACTAGCAGGATTGGTATTAGGATTGTAAGTACCTAATTTTTCTAAAAATTTACCATCTCTTTTAGAGCGGCTATCCGCTGCTACTACCCAATAGAATGGTTTTCCTTTTTTACCGTGGCGTTGTAATCTAATTTTTACTGGCATATCACATTAATTTGTTGGGTGCCCGACCCTTGATTATTAATTCATTTTTTGCTTTTACCCGAAAAGCGGGTGCAAATATAGCCTTATTTTCCCATATGTCAATTATTTAGGGTTAAAAAAGTTAAATCTCTTAACAGCTGGTTCAGTAGCTGTTAAATCGCTTATAAACCCTGTTAAATACTTGATATTGGGAGTTATTCTTTTAAATTATAGAGTGTTGTTGATAGTCAATAACGTATAATGTTGAATTTAAAATGATAAGAGATTATGGAATATTCCGTAGAAATGAGTAATAAGTTGAATGAATTGTTAACCCGTACATACGATGCGGAGAAAGGTTTTAAAGAAGCTGCAGAACATGTAGACAATCCAATTTTTGAAGAGTTTTTTATGACTCGCGCTAAGCAACGTTATGAGTTTGGCCATGAGTTGAAAAGTGAAATAAAAACCTTTGGGCAAGATCCAGATAAAGGAGGGAGCGCCATGGGAACACTACATAGAAATTGGATGAACTTAAAATCCTACTTCAATTCTAATAATGATGAAGCTATGTTGAGCGAGGTGGAGCGCGGTGAAAAGGAAGCTGTGAACACCTATGATGATATTTTGAATGATAAAGATTTTGTACTGCCCCCTTCTACAGAATCGATATTAATGAGGCAGCGTAATGCCATAAAGAAGACTTTGGATACGGCAAAGATTTATGAAAGAGCCGTTTCCTAATTTAGGTTCAACATAGTTTTTAGAAAAGCCAAGTGTTCGCTTGGCTTTTTTTATGGTTCATAACTACTGAAAAATTGGGTCCCCTTGGTTTTAATAAACCAGCATCTTTAGCTAATTTTGGGGGTTACAATTTTCTGCTTATGTACTTGATTTTTGATACAGAAACAACGGGTTTACCTAAACGTTGGGACGCTCCTATTTCTGATACTGATAACTGGCCACGATGTATACAGATTGCATGGCAATTGCATGATGAGATGGGTAGGCTTATTGAAAGTCAGGATTATTTGGTAAGGCCAGCAGGCTTTAATATTCCTTATGAGGCAGAACAGATTCACGGAATATCCACCGCCTTGGCAGAAGCAGAAGGTGTGCCGCTAAAGGAGGTGTTAGAGAAGTTTAATGCCGCAATGGCCAAAACAAAATTCATTGTTGGGCAAAACGTGGGTTTTGATGTTAACGTTATGGGCTCCGAATTTTACAGGGAATCCGTGGCCAATCCATTACAAGAACTCCCTGTATTGGATACTTGTACGGAACATACGGCAGAACTATGCCAAATTCCTGGAGGTAGAGGGGGTAAATTTAAATTGCCCACGTTAACAGAATTACATCAATATTTGTTTGGCGAACCTTTTGCAGAGGCACATAATGCAACTGCAGATGTGGAAGCAACCACGCGTTGCTTTTTAGAACTGGTACGTAAAAAACAATATACGCTAGAGCAATTAGACGTTGCGCCAGATTATTTTGAGCGCTTTTCAGAGGCTAATCCGCAAGAAATACAGCTAATTGGTCTAAAACACATCAACCTAAAGGCAGCTTCTAAAAAGATTGCAGATGCACTTTGGGAAAAAGATACAGGGGGTGTAAGTGATAAGGAACTTAAGCAAAATGCAGCCGAATTAGCAGCGGTAGATTTTGTGCACTTGCACAACCATACCCAGTATTCCATTTTGCAATCTACCATGAGTACTAAAGAATTGGTCTCACAAGCGGCAAAGGCTAAAATGCCTGCGGTAGCCATAACGGACCATGCAAATATGATGGGGGCTTTTCACTTTGTAAAAGAAGTAAAAGGGCATAACAAAGCCGCTAAGGATAAAAATGAAGAGCTCATTGCCAATGGCGAACAACCTACCGAGGTAGAAATAACACCAATCATAGGTTGTGAGTTTCAGGTTTGTGAAGACCACACCAATAAATCCGTTAAAGACAACGGTTACCAAATCGTATTTTTAGCAAAGAACAAGGCTGGGTATCAAAACCTAATCAAAATGGCTTCTTTGGCCTATACTGACGGATTTTATTACGTGCCAAGGATAGACCGCAAAATTGTAGCCCAATACAAGGAAAATGTCATGGTGCTCTCCGGTAATTTGTATGGTGAAATACCGAATAAAATACTAAACGTTGGTCAAAACCAAGCGGAAGAAGCCTTACTATGGTGGAAAGAGCAGTTTGGGGACGATTTTTACCTGGAAATAATGCGTCATGGCCAAGAAGACGAAGACCGTGTAAACATGGTGTTGTTAGAGTTGGCCAAAAAGCATGATGTAAAGTTGGTGGCCACCAATAATACTTACTACGGCAAAAAAGAGGATGCAGAAGCGCATGATATTTTATTATGTGTTAAAGATGGAGAAAAGGTAACAACACCTATTGGTCGTGGTCGTGGCTACCGTTATGGATTGCCCAATCAAGAATATTATTTTAAATCGTCCGAAGAAATGCGTGAGCTTTTCACGGATTTGCCAGAGGCGATACAAAACTTGCAGGAGATTGTTGCCAAAGTAGAGCCGTATGATTTAGCGCGAGACGTACTACTTCCTAAATTTGATATACCAGACGAGTTTAAAGTAGCGGAGGACGAGGTTGACGGTGGTAAACGGGGAGAGAATGCGTATCTAAGGCATATTACCTACGAGGGTGCTAAAGTACGTTATGGCGAAATTACCCCAGAAATTACAGAGCGGATAGATTTTGAGCTCGCTACAATAGAAAATTCTGGTTATCCGGGTTATTTTTTGATTGTAGAAGACTTTATCCGTGAGGCCCGTAACATGGGTGTTTCCGTAGGTCCTGGTAGAGGTTCCGCCGCAGGTTCTGTGGTGGCTTATTGCTTAACCATTACCAATATAGATCCTATTAAGTACGATTTACTTTTTGAGCGTTTCCTAAATCCGGATAGGGTGTCCATGCCCGATATTGATATTGACTTTGATGATGAGGGTCGTGGGCGTGTAATGGATTATGTAATCAAAAAATATGGTGCCAATCAAGTAGCGCAAATTATCACCTATGGTACCATGGCGGCCAAATCGTCTATTCGTGATACGGCTAGGGTTTTAGATTTACCGCTTAGTGATGCCGACCGTATTGCCAAGCTTATTCCGCAAATGAGTAAGCTAGGTAAAATATTTGGGGTAGACGAGGCTACCTTAAAAAAGAAGTTTAGAGCAGAAGATTTAGAGAAAATCAACGAGCTGTTGAATATCTCTGAAACAGACGATTTGGAAGGCCGTACCGTAAACATGGCGCGTATTTTAGAAGGTTCTGTGCGTAATACCGGTATACATGCTTGTGGGGTAATCATTACTCCAGATGATATTACCAAGTTTGTACCCGTTTCTACCGCAAAGGATTCCGATTTGTATGTAACCCAGTTTGATAACTCTGTGGTAGAAAGTGCGGGGTTGCTAAAAATGGATTTCTTGGGGTTAAAAACGCTAACCCTTATTAAGGATACGGTAAAAATTGTAAAAGCAAGAACGGGGGTAGAATTGATTCCAGATGATTTTCCGTTGGATGACGAAAAGACATATGAGCTTTTTCAACGCGGAGAAACCATTGGGGTGTTCCAGTACGAATCGCCTGGGATGCAAAAACACATGAAGAGTCTTAAGCCTACGGTTTTTGACGATTTAATTGCCATGAACGCTTTGTACCGTCCGGGGCCAATGGAATACATACCAAGTTTTATTGCCCGTAAACATGGCGATGAAGAAATTACGTACGATTTGCCAGAGATGGAAGAGTACCTGCAAGATACCTACGGTATTACGGTGTATCAAGAGCAGGTGATGCGGTTGTCTCAGAAACTGGCGAGCTTTTCTAAGGGTGATGCCGATGTGTTGCGGAAGGCTATGGGTAAAAAGATTTTTGCCCTACTAGAAAAGTTAAAACCACAGTTCTTAGATGGGGGCGAAAAAAATGGTCATCCTAGAGACGTCTTAGCAAAGATTTGGAAAGACTGGGAAGCTTTTGCATCCTATGCCTTTAATAAAAGTCACTCTACCTGCTATGCATACATTGCTTACCAAACGGCCTATTTAAAAGCACACTATCCGGCAGAATATATGGCTGCGGTTCTGTCCAATAACATGAACGACATTAAGCAAGTTACCTTTTTTATGGAAGAGTGTAAGCGGATGGGCTTGCAGGTATTGGGACCAGATGTAAACGAATCGTTCTACAAATTTGCGGTTAATAAGGATTATGCAGTTCGTTTTGGATTGGGAGCGATTAAGGGGGTTGGTAGGGCAGCCGTAGAGGCTATCGTAAAGGAGCGTACGGAAAATGGCGCTTACAAATCCGTCTTTGATATGGCCAAGCGTATAGACCTTCGCGCAGCAAACAAAAAAGCATTTGAAAATTTAGCTTTAGCGGGTGGGTTCGATTCTTTTGGGAGTGCTCACCGCGCACAATATTTTCATCAAGAAGGGGATGGTATTGTATTTCTAGAAAAAGTAATAAAATACGGAGCTAAATTTCAAGAAAACGAAAACTCTTCTCAAGTCAGTTTATTTGGTGATGCTAGTGAAGTGCAAATTCCTGAACCCATTGTACCACCTTGTGACGATTGGGGTACCATGGAAAAATTACGTAGAGAAAGAGACGTAGTAGGTATCTATTTATCTGGCCACCCTTTAGACGACTTTAAAAAAGAAATTGGGGCATTTTGTAATGCAGACCTCTCTTACTTTAATGGTGATTTAAATCAGGTTGTAAATAGGGAATTATCTTTTGCGGGTGTTATCACAGATGTGCAGCACAGGGTGTCTAAAAATGGAAAAGGTTGGGCGCTATTTACGGTGGAGGATTACAATGAATCCTACGAGTTTAGAATGTTTGGTGAGGAATACTTAAAATACCGTCACTTTTTAATGATAAACAGTTTTATCTACATAAAAGTATTCATCAAAGAAGGTTGGATTAATAAAGATACTGGTAAAAAAGGTGATCCTAGAATGCAGTTTAATGAGTTTAAACAGTTGCAAGATGTAATGGAGAGCTATGCTAAAAAACTTACCATAAAATTAGATGTAGCAGCGCTTCAGGAGCAACGTATAAAGAATTTAAAAGAAGCAATACTAGAGCATGCTGGGAGCCATACGTTAAATTTTGTGGTGTATGAGCAAGAAGAAAAAATAAAACTTAATCTATCCAGTAGAAAACAAAAAGTAAACATTACCACAGCACTATTAAATACACTAGAAGCGCAAGAGGTGCATTATAAACTTAATTAGTATAGTTTTTCTCAATTGCCTGATAATGAAAACAAATACAATAAGAGTAAGGAATGCGAGTTATATTTGACTAACTTTGCGTTAATATAAATAAATACACATGGCACTAGAGATAACAGATGCAACGTTTGAAGAAGTTGTTTTAAAAAGTGATAAGCCAGTAATGGTAGATTTTTGGGCTGCATGGTGCGGACCTTGTAGAATGGTAGGCCCTATAATAGAAGAGGTAAGCCAAGAATACGACGGTAAAGCTGTAGTTGGTAAGGTAGATGTAGATGCTAACCAAGAATTTGCTGCTAAATATGGGGTAAGAAACATCCCAACCGTATTAGTATTTAAAGATGGTGAAATTGTAAATAGACAAGTAGGTGTTTCTCCTAAAAAAGTATACACAGATGCTATTGATGGTTTGTTATAAAACAAAGCAATAAGATTTTTAAAGAGGCCTGGTGTAAACCGGGCCTTTTCTTTTTATCTTGGGGTTAAATGGATATTAAAAATCAATTACAAGGCGCAAAATTATTTAAAAACTTAGAGCTACTTGCCAAGCATGTGGTAGAAGGGTTTATAAATGGCATGCACAAAAGTCCGTTTCACGGCTTTTCTTCCGAGTTTGCAGAGCATAAAATTTATAATAATGGCGAAAGTACCAAGCATATAGATTGGAAGCTGTTTGCACGTACAGATAAGCTGTACACCAAGCGCTATGAGGAAGAGACCAACTTACGTTGTCATATGATTTTAGACAACTCAGCCTCTATGTATTTTCCAGAATTAAAGCAACAACAGATAGGAAATTTAAATAAGATGGGATTTTCGGTGTTGGCTATTGCAGCACTAATGAACTTGCTTAAAAAACAGCGTGATGCAGTAGGCTTAAGTATATATGGCCAAGGTTATAATTATTATGCTCCAGAAAAAAGCAGTGAACGACATATGCAGATGCTTTTAGACCAATTGAATACCGTAGTTAGTACCATAGAAGGGGATAGAGAAACGCAGACCTATATTTATCTGCATCAAATTGCCGAAAAACTACATCGTAGAAGTTTAGTTTTTTTGTTTACAGATATGTTGCAGACCCAGGTAACGCAAGAAAAATTATTTGAGGGCTTAAGACATTTAAAATATAATAAACATGATGTGGTTTTATTCCACGTATTAAATAAAAAGTTAGAACAGCAATTTGATTTTGAAGATGGACCAAAGCAATTTGTTGATGTTGAAACTGGGCAAAAAATAGATGTGTATGCAGAAGGAGTCAAAGAAAATTACAAAAAAGAAATTGCTGCCTATACGGAAGCGATAAAGTTAAAATGTATGCAGTATAAGATTAAGTATGTGGCAGTTGACGTGGATTCAGATTTTGCAACCGTGTTAAATACATTTTTAGTAGAGCGAAGAAATTTTGTTTAAATGAAAAAAAATTTTGTGTAATTAAAAACAGCGTGTATATTTGCACTCGCTTTTGAAAAGCAAATGTAACAAGATTTGAATCCCGCTGATGCAGGAGTCTTAGTGAAATAAGATAAAATTCTTGGTCTGGTAGTTCAGTTGGTTAGAATACCTGCCTGTCACGCAGGGGGTCGCGGGTTCGAGTCCCGTCCAGACCGCAAGCAAAGATAAGCCTTTTGAGAAATCAAAAGGCTTTTTTTATTTCTCGGGTACAACATAGGTACAACAATTTCAAATTTCTAAAGTTTTCTTAAATTTAGAAATGAAGAATCTCTTATATTGTTTCTTGGATAAGCTTCTTTCTCTGGAAACTGTAATTGTGGGAAGGAAAAAATGGATTTTACGTTTCTTTGAAAATGAATCTACTCAGTTAATAACAATATTGATTTATTATACAATCATATTTGCGCTGACTATTTATGGCTTATCAAAAATTCAAGTTTCCAATTATGCGTACTCATTTCTGATAATAGCTTTTATTCTTATTGTTTTGAAGACCTTAATGATTTGGAGGGCAAGGCAAAAATCAGTTATAGTTGTCAATATCAAAAAGAAGCAAAACATAAAGAATTTTAATTTAAGTATTTCTAATACTATTCTTAAAAGGCTCTATTTTAATTTTTGTAAGTATAATGTTTTAGATGAACTGGTTGTTAAAGAGTCTTCTTTTCTTAAAATATTTTGTGAGGATTTCAATAGTAATTCTGAAGTTATTGATTTTCAACTTGAACTTGCTCAAATAAAATATCTATTTGAGAAAATAATTAAGACAGATTCCCTGATAAAAAGTAATCGATATATAAATGGTTTTGGATTTTTAAAGTATTCTGACTTTGAAAAAGCAAAAAAATTTAAACATAGAGGAGAGTATATTACGAGTAAGAAACTTTCGGATAACTACTATAAAGCCAAAAACGATAATCCTACTAAGCTTTTAGAATTTCAAGAATTAATCGATAATATTTTTAAGGAGTCCCTCGATATTTAAAAATACAGACTCGATAAGTCGACTTCAAGCTCTTCATCTATAGATATTTGCCTACTTTGGACTTCGAATTCAAAACTGTAAAAGGCCTTTTACTCATCATTAATTTCTAAAACATGAAAAAATGGATGAGCAAATCAAAACAGGTTCACACACAAATGTGGACACACCCGTACTTCAAATACTAAAGGATATTAAAAGCCTTATGGCCTTTAATAAAAAGGTCATGAATGTAGAAGATTTGGTTTTATATACCGGTTTGTCAGAAAGTACAATTTATAAGCTCTCGAGGAACGATATGATTCCAAAGGGAGAGAATAAATCACTTCGGAAATTATTCTTCGACAAAGAAAGGATTGATGCTTGGTTATTGGGTCTTCCTGATATTTCTGATGCCTATTTCGAGCAACAGTTCAATGAGAGTTTATTGAAAAATAGAAGGTAAGAACCATTTAAGTAAAAGTAATGGATACTATACCTTATGTACGAGTGGGCACTACCTTTTACAAATTGGTAAAGTCTCCCACCATTTCGGGTCATTTTAATGAACAGTTGGTTTCATGGAGCGAGTATACAATTAAGCAAGACCATGGGAAAGACTATATTGCCAAGGTTCCTAAATATGATGGTTTTACTTGTATTCCCAACCACATTAACTTTAAACAAGAATATCATGGATTCTATAATATTTATTCTCCACTAAGTTTTAAACCAAAGGAAGGCTCCATTGAAATAACACTTGGTTTTATTGAGCACATCTTTGGAACACAAAAGGAGCTTGGATTGGATTATTTACAATTGTTATATCAAAAACCGATTCAAATTCTTCCTATTCTTTGTCTGGTGTCAACCGAAAGGAGTACGGGAAAAAGCTCATTTTTAAAGTGGCTTAAAGAAGTATTTGAGAACAACCTCACTTATTTGACGAATGATAGCTTCGGCAGTCAATTTAATGCCGATTGGGCCAACAAGCTTTTAATATGTGTCGATGAAGTATTATTTAATAAAGAAGAACTTACAGAACGTTTAAAATACCTAAGCACTACTAACCGAAATAAGTTAGAAGCAAAAGGAAAGGATAAACGGGAAGTTGAATTCTTTGGTAAGTTTATTCTCTGTAGCAATAATGAAGATAACTTTATTAAAATTGATGCAAACGAAACCCGTTTTTGGGTAAGGAGAATTCCGTCTATTAAACATGAAGAAACAAATTTCTTGGATAAGTTAAAATCCGAAATACCTGCTTTTCTATACTATTTGTCAAATCGAAAATTTAGCACTATTCAAACCACTAGAATGTGGTTTAACTCAAAGGAAATTTACACGCCTGCTCTTAAGAGATTAATTAGCAATAATCGAAACCGAGTGGAAAAAGAGCTAGCAAGCCTATTGTTGAGCGCTATGGACAAATTTGAATGGGACTCTATACAATTATGTCCTATGGATGCAGTCAATATGTTAAATAAAACGAGGATAAAGACAGATTCTACCCAAATAAGAAGACTGTTAAAGAGGGACTGGAAGCTAGAAAATCAAAAAAACTCCCATGCATATCAAAAGGTAATTATATGGACAAATGGGGAAATGAGTATTCTGGAGGAAAAAGGTAGGTATTTCACTGTTGACAAGGATTTTTTACTAAAAAAATTTGATGAAAATGATGAATAAGCCAAACAAAGCAAAGAATTGGGGTTATCTGCCCATCATCACTTTGTCATCATACTGTCATCAAAACACGAAATGATGATTCGTCAGAATTCTTAGAATTATGAAATGATGAATTGATGCAAAAGTGATGAGTCAGACAAACCCTGCGAACATAGTTGTTGAGAGGGAGAATTCATCAAATCATCAAAACTTTATAAAATATAAACTCATGAAAGAAAAATATAATTATGAAAGAGCACGTAATGTTAGCATAGTGCAAGCACTAGCTAAATTAGGGCACTTTCCTCAAAAGGAATCGGACAAAGAAGCTTGGTTTCTAAGTCCTTTTAGGTCAGAAACCCAAGCCTCTTTAAAGGTTTCTAAAACGCTTAATAAATGGTACGACCATGGTGAAGGAATTGGTGGCAATTGTATAGATATTGTTGCAAAGATTACGACTTGGCCTATAAAAGAGGTTGTACAGCTTTTGAATGGTGAGATAATAGTAACCTCATTTCGTGAATATGTTGAGGAAGAGTCTAAGAATGCTTTGCGTGTCAGAGAATGTAGAACAATTCAGCATGCAGCTTTAAAACAGTATTTAGCATATAGGAGAATCCCCTTGACTATTGCTCATACGCAATTGAAAGAAATTGTATTTCAACTCAAACAAAAAGAATACTTTGCTCTTGGATTTGAAAACGATAGAGGGGGATGGGAATTACGGAATAAATATCAAAAGCTAGCAACATCTCCAAAAACAGTTACTTATCATAAAAATAATTCGGATAAATTAATTGTAACGGAGGGTGCATTTGATTATTTGTCACTTCTTACCCTAAAGCCCAAATGGATTACCAATTCAGATTTTTTAATTCTCAATTCATTGGCATTTGTTAAGCATCAATTAGAGCAAATCAAAATGTACAAAGAGCTAATTCTTTTGCTAGATAATGACGATGCGGGTTCTCGATTTACGAAGCTCATCTTGGAAGAAATACCTAACGGCATAGATGGCCGGGAATATTTTAAAGGTTACAAAGATTTAAACGAAAAACTTCAAGATGAATTTGGGATACGGAAATAATGATTCTAGAAAGCGCGAAATACCAGGACGCGATTTGAAACTAAAAAGGGAACTAGAGCTTAAGCATAATAGAGAGCGGAAGAATTTAGACCTTCTTGCGCCCAGTCAAAAATTGCAAAGAGTTCTCGAGTTAGATGAATTTTTAAATTCAGACGCTAGGATTGCCCACGATGACGTACGGCAACCAGACGGTCTTAAAATGGGTTTAAGTAGGAGTGTAACATCCAATAGTTATAATGCTATTATTAAAGAAGATTCAAATGTAACCAAAGAGGAAAAAAATAATTCTGTTAAGAATTCGAGATGTGTGTCTGTGGACACAATCTCGCCTACTCCCGAAGGTCGCAGGAAAAAAAAGTGTGGTTTAAGCGGAAAGCAAGAACTAATTAAATTCAGGTGTTCCCTAATGGAGAAACGGATACTTCAGGAGAAAGCCAAAAAGTGTGATTTATCTTTAAGTGAATTCATACGCCGTTGTGCTTTAGAACAAGTAACAGTTGAACGTTTGTCTGATGATGAAATAGAACTTTATAAGATGCTGATTAAATACCATAACAATTTTAAAGCGATTGGCAACTTAATGCGTGGGAGGAACCAGGGTTTGACTCTGATGGTGTATGATACGGCGAAGGAAATTAAGTTGCACTTAAAAAAGTTCAGCAAATGATAGGCAAGGGAAAATCAATTTCTCATACTCAGGCTTCAATGGCATATGGTTGGAACCAAGAAAAAGATGCAGAAGTAGTGTACATAAAACTTTTAGTAGGGGATAATCCAAAAGAGATAACCCAAGAGTTCAAACTAATACAGGATTTAAATCATACATGTAAACGGAATACATTGTCCTTCGTTATTAGCCCCACAATAACAGATGGTAAAAAGCTGTCAGTAAAGGACCTTAAAAAAATCACCAATGAGTTTATAATTCAAATGAAGCTGGAGAATAGGCAAGCTATTGCATTTGTACACAGAAATAAAGCCCATACACACATTCATCTTTATGTTAATAGAATTGATTTAAAGGGAAAAGCTTTTAACGATAGTTTTATTGGGAAAGTATCACAGCGTGCAGCTCATGTTACAGCGGAAAAATTAGGTCTTACAACTGTTGCCCAAGTACAATTTGAGAATAAATGGCATTCCCAAGAAATTAGAAATGAAATTAAAAGAAGGCACGACCTGACCATTAATTACCAGAAACCGGAAGACCTTACTAAATATACAGAAGGGATGCGTAGTAACGGAGTTGTGGTTAATCCCGTAGTTAACAAATCAGGACAATTACAAGGCTTTCATTTTTTCTTCAATGGCCAGCAATTTAAAGGTAGTGCGGTCCACAGGAAAATGGGTGTTAGCTATCTGTTAAAATCAATTGCCTTGAATAACAAAAGTCAAGATTTAGTAAGCCCTAGTAATACCATTAAGTTATTTGATAAGCTAGTACCGATACCTCAAAAATTAGCATTGACATTAAGTCAGCAGAACTTAAGGGAAAAGAGTATGAATAAAGGAATAGGAATTTAAAATATATAGTTATGAGTAAACTTGAAATAATAAGTGACATTATAGTAAATGACTTAAATCGGTTTGAGAAAAATCGTCAAAAATTTGCAGATGACTTGGAACGGTTAGAAAAAACGCAAATAAAATTTGAAACCGAAAAAGCACGTAAATTATTAACAGATATGGAAGTGGTTTTTCTTAAAGAGGAACACAAGAGAAACGATTTTCTAAACAGATTGAATAATACTTTAGAAAGGGCAAAAATATACCCTAATTGGGCCATTAAAACCTTTGTTATTATGGTAGTGGTACTCGTAATTTCTTTGGGTTTTTCTATTTATTTTGGAATGGCTTTAGAGGGTGTACGTAAAAAGGGGTATAATGAAGGTATGCAAGTCTACGGAGAATACATGAATTCCTTTTTTGAGGAGAATCCTAAAAGTTTTGAGGTTTACCAAAAATGGAAAGAAGACTAAAAGGATTGTACCTTTAAAAATTATCGTATGATAGGTGATTTATAATATGTTATTATTATAATCGTATATTTAGTCTTTAAAGCATTACTCCCCCCCAAGCTTTAAATTGACCAATATAAAAACCAAACAGACCATAAATGGCAGAATTTTTTGAAGGTAATCAGCTTGTTGTTGAATTACAGAATATTTTTGAAGAGGCAGAAAGAACACTTATTCTTATTTCTCCATTCATAAAATTACATACTCGCTTAAAAAGCATTTTAGAACAAAAAAAGGACAACTATAAACTAGAAATTATTATCGTATTTGGTAAGAATGAAGGTAAAGAGTATAGGAGTTTTGGTCCAGAAGAATTTGAATTTTTTAAGCAATTTCCAAATATAAAAATATGTTATAACCCAAATTTACACGCTAAGTATTATGCTAATGAGTATAGTGCACTTCTTAGTTCAATGAATCTATATGATTATTCCCTAAATAATAACATAGAATTTGGTGTCAAGACAAAGACCAAAGATATGCTTGTAGATATGCTTGGTATTGGGCATGATTTAGATGAAAAGGCTCATCAATTTTTTATGGGAGTAATCAAACAAAGTGACAGTGTAATTAAGTATCATAAAATACCTCAGTTTGAAAAGAAAACCTTAGGATTGGCCAAAAAATTTATTGATTCTAGTGTAATCATAGATGAATTGACTGATAGTTATATTGAAACCGTTGCCAAGCGTAGAAAGGTAAAAGAGGTTGTTGAAAAAGGTTTCTGTATTAGAACTGGGGAGACAATACCGTATAACCCAAAACAACCCATGTCCAAAACAGCTTACGATATTTGGAAAAAATTTAGCAATCAAGATTATCCAGAAAAGTATTGTCATAAAACAGGAAATGAGTCTAATGGAAAAACTAGTATGCGGAACCCAGTATTAGCCTAAAACTTTTTATCTAATCAGTATTTGATTGTGGCTTTATTTCATAAATCTGTTCTCAATAAGTACTTAAAAGGCCTAGATTGTAGAACTTTAAGTTTGGCATATGCAAAGTATACCAAACACTTTCATAATTTAACCATTCAAGAAAACATTCGAAACCCGAAAGAGTAATAATATCAAGCTTAATTTC
This sequence comes from Flavobacterium sp. ASW18X, assembly GCF_005144745.1. Classification (GTDB taxonomy): domain Bacteria; phylum Bacteroidota; class Bacteroidia; order Flavobacteriales; family Flavobacteriaceae; genus Croceivirga. The sequence goes on from NZ_SWKK01000003.1 coordinate 76,720, forward strand.
TGATACGTCCATTTTATAGCAAAAATTTAACCTGTATTTTGCAGTTGAAAATATCATTTAATTATCCGCCTTTTATATAGTTATAATTGTATGGAAAGTAAAATAACAATATCCCAATTAGAGCAATACTTATCTAAAGCAGCTTGGATTTTAAAAGGTCCGGTAGACGCATCGGATTTTAAGGTATATATATTTCCCTTGCTGTTTTTTAAGCGCATTTCTGATGTTTATGACGAAGAATATCAACTGGCGCTAGAGGAATCTGACGGCGATGCCGATTATGCCAACCTTCCGGAATTGCACCGTTTTAGCATACCTGATAATTGTCATTGGGAAGATGTTCGTAGTACAACTAGCAATGTGGGCTTAGCTATAGAAGAAGCCTTGCGCGGTATTGAACAGGCCAATCAAAACTATCTCTATGGTATTTTTGGAGACGCTCAATGGAGCAATAAAAATAAACTTTCTGACCGTCTACTTATAGACCTGGTAGAGCACTTTTCACAGTATAATTTAAGTAATAGTAACGTAGATTCTGATTTATTGGGTAATGCGTATGAATATTTGATTAAGCATTTTGCTGATTTGACCAATAAAAAAGCGGGTGAGTTTTATACCCCAAGATCCGTGGTGCATTTATTGGGTTTGATTTTGGACCCACATGAAGGAGAAACCATCTACGACCCGGCTTGTGGAACGGGTGGCATGTTGCTGGAATGTGTGGACCACCTAAAGGATAACCAACAAGACTACCGTACGTTAAAACTCTACGGTCAAGAAAAGAACCTGACTTCTAGTGCTATTGCCCGTATGAATATGTTTTTGCATGGCATAGAAGATTTTCAAATTGCGCGAGGCGATACCTTACGTAGCCCGGCTTTTTTTAAGGCTGATGGCTTACAAACTTTTGATTGTGTTATAGCTAATCCGCCATTTTCTTTAAAAGGTTGGGGTGCAGAAAATTGGGCGAACGACCCTTATGGTAGAAATATTGCCGGAGTACCTCCTAAAGGAAATGGGGACATGGCTTGGGTGCAGCACATGATAAAATCTATGAACGGTAACGGTCGTATGACCGTGGTTTTACCTCATGGTGCTTTATTTAGAAAAGGCGCAGAAGGTAAAATTAGAAAAGCTTTGCTAGAGCAAGATTTATTAGAGGCTGTTATAGGCCTAGGACCCAACATTTTTTATGGTACCCAGTTAGCTGCCTGCGTGATGGTCTTTAAACAAAAGAAGGAAGCACATAAAAAGAATAAAGTACTCTTTATCGATGCTTCAGACCAGGTGCGCGTGGGCCGAGCACAAAACTTTTTGGAGCCAGAACATGTACAACAAATTCATAAATGGAATTTACAATATAAAGATGTAGAAAACCATGTAAAAGTGGCTACGCTGGAAGACTTGGTAGAGAATGACTTTAATCTTAATATTCCATTATATGTAGAGAAGGTTATAGAAGATAATCTACCCAGTGTTGAAGAAGCCTTGGCCGATTTAAAACAAGCTTGGAATCAAAGTTTAGAGGCGGAGGAAAAGTTTAAGAATATATTGAAAAACTTTATTTGATGGCATACGAAAAACCTATAACCATAAAAGAAGCTATCTCTTCTATAAGTGAGCAAGAGTTCATTCTTCCTGCTATACAAAGAGAATTTGTTTGGAACACGAGACAAATTGAAATGCTCTTTGATTCCATTATGAGAGACTATCCTATTAGTACTTTTTTGTTTTGGCATGTTAAAGCAGAACATGTGAACAGATTTAAGTTTTATAGATTTTTGCCTTATTTCCACCAAAGAGATAAACGCCATAATGACCCTGCAGAATTGAGTGTCACAAAAGATCGCAGAGCGGTTTTGGATGGCCAACAACGCTTAACATCACTTTATCTTGGCTTAAAAGGGAGTTATGCTTATAAACTCAATAGGTACAATTGGAAGAGTGATCACGCCTTTCCTAAACGACACCTTTATATAAACCTGCTTTCTGCTGCTGAGGACAATGAAATGCTTTACGATTTCAGATTTCTTTCTGTAGTAGAATTAAATCATTTCAATACTAACTTTAGTACTAAATACCACTGGTTCAAAGTTGGTGATATCCTAGATTACACAGGGCTTATTCAGTTAATGAATTATATCAGCAAAAACTCATTAGCAGATTCCTCTAAATATTCCACTCAGCAGATAGACTTCGCCTCCAACACGCTTTCTAATTTATATGAAAAATTTAACGACAAAGAGCTGATAAACTTCTATTTAGAAAAATCGGAAGAATTAGATAAAGTCCTTCACATTTTTATTCGTGTTAACAGCGGTGGAACTAAATTGAGCTACTCCGATTTGCTCTTGTCCATTGCCACAGCACAATGGAAGGATAAAGATGCTCGTGAGGTTATTCATAAGTTTGTTGATTCTGTAAACAGTATTGACCCTGGATTCAATATCAATAAAGATTTAGTGTTAAAATCCTGTCTGGTGCTCGCGGATTTAGATGTAAAGTTCAAAGTAGATAACTTTTCAACCGAAAACATGCAGCTAATTGAAAAACAATGGGACTCTATTTCAATAGCAGTCAATATTTCCTTTCAGCTTATAGCTTCATTTGGTTTTGACAGCAAAACATTAACTGCATATAATGCTGTAATACCGATAGCCTACTTCCTAAAAAAGAATGGAATTGGTGAGGAAGTTTTGCATAGCAATCGGCATCAACAAAATAGAGCCAACATTAAAGAATGGCTAATTAGAGCATTGCTTAGAAAAGTTTTTGGTGGTACTCCAGATAACCTGTATCCAACTTACAGAAAAATCATTACGGATAACCTGGGAACCTTCCCGCTTAAAGAATTAATCGACAAATACAAAGGTTCAAATAAATCCTTGTCTTTTGATGAGGACACAATTGATAATTTATTAAACACACAATATGGCAGCCCTTTTGCCTATATGGTTTTAAGTTTATTATACCCATTAAATCACTATTATAAGTTTCATCAAGACCATATGCATCCAAAGAAGTTCTTTACACAAAAGGCTTTGAAAAAATTGGGATATGATGATGCAAAAGTTGAAGATTACATGACGAGGTTCAATAGACTTAGTAACCTTCAATTGATACAGGAAACACAGAACCTAGAGAAAAATGCAACACCATTAAACAAGTGGCTTTCAAGCACCTTTATTGGGGAAGAATTAAGTAACTACAAGCAACTACACTACATACCATTGCAAAATGATTTGGAGATGGATAGCTTCATAGACTTTTATGAAAATCGTAAAGAAATACTAAAAAACAGGCTGATGCAATTGCTCAAAGTGGAGAAAAATCAATTAGTAAAAGTAGCAACTGAACCTTACGAGGAAGAATTAAATTAAAATGACCCAAAAAGAACTCGAAAAATACCTTTGGGCCGCTGCTACGCAACTACGAGGCACTATAGACGCTGGCGATTACAAACAATACATATTTCCGTTGCTGTTCTTTAAGCGCATTTGCGATGTGTACGACGAAGAATTTGAAAATGCCCTGGCTGAGAGTGATGGCGATTTAGAGTATGCCGCCTTTGCGGAACACCACCACTTTCAGGTGCCTGAAGGCGCCCATTGGCAAAACGTACGTGAAACTACCACTAATGTAGGCAGCGCCATACAAGAAGCCATGCGTAGCATTGAAAAGGCCAACCCAGATACGCTGTACGGTATTTTTGGCGATGCCAGCTGGACGAACAAAAACCGACTCAGCGATGAAACCCTCACCAACCTTATAGAACATTTCTCTGCCCACAAACTAAGCCTTAGCAATGTGGCCGACGATAAACTGGGCAACGCTTATGAGTACCTGATAAAAGAATTTGCAGACGATAGTGGCCATACGGCTGCCGAATTCTACACCAACCGTACCGTGGTAAAGCTCATGACCAAGATTATGGATCCACAACCGGGGGAGAGCGTGTACGACCCAACCTGTGGTTCTGGTGGTTTATTGCTAAACTGCGCCCTGCATTTAAAAGAGGAAGGTAAAGAATACCGTACCCTAAAATTATATGGCCAAGAGATTAACCTGATTACTAGTGCCATTGCCCGTATGAACATGTTTATGCATGGTATAGAAGAGTTTAGCATTGTACGCGGCGATACCCTGGCCCGCCCCGCTTTTTTACATAATGATGCCTTAAAAACCTTTAATGTAATACTGGCCAACCCGCCCTATAGCATAAAAGCGTGGGACCGTAGCGGTTTTGAAAACGACCCTTATGGCCGTAACCTTTGGGGCACCCCTCCACAAAGTTGTGCCGATTATGCTTTTCAGCAACACATACAGAAGAGTTTAGATGTGCATAATGGCCGCTCCATATCGCTTTGGCCACATGGTATTTTGTTTCGTGAATTTGAAGCGGATATGCGCAAACAAATGGTAGAACAAGATCTGGTGGAATGTGTGATTGGTTTAGGCCCAAACCTTTTCTATAACTCGCCTATGGAAGCTTGCTTATTGATTACAAAAACCAATAAAGAGGCTGAAAAGAAAGGTAAAGTCTTAATTATAAACGCAGTTAAAGAAGTTAGGCAAGATAAAAATATGGCGTTTTTAGACAGTAGCCATATCAACAAAATATATAAAGCCTACTCCAACTTTAAAGATGAAGAAGGATTTGCCAAGGTAATTGAGAATAAAGAAATTCTTGATAATAAGGCAAGTTTGAATATTGCTCAATATGTAAGCAATGTGGATTCGAACACGGAACAAATTAGCATAGACAAGGCGTTATCGGATTGGGAAGACCAATCTGAAAAATTGAAAAAAAGCATGAATGAACTTTTTCAAATCTTAAACTAAGATGGAAGCAATGTTGGAAAAGATAGATTTGAAGAATTTGGACAAAAGTGATTGGCTAACTTTTAAGTTTGAAGAAATTGCCCAAAAGATTTCAAAAACGGTTAAACCCGAAGAAGCCAATGTAGACTTATATGTTGGCCTGGAACATTTGGATGCAGAGGATATTCACATAAGAAGAAAAGGTGTGCCATCCGATGTTAAGGGTGGTAAATTGAGGTGTTATCCTGGTGACATTATTTTTGGCAAACGCCGTGCTTACCAACGTAAAGCCGCTATTGTAGATTTCGATGGCATCTGCTCTGCACACGCTTTTGTATTTAGAGCTAATCCAGTGATAATAGAGCCAAAACTCTTTCCTTTCTTTTTGCATTCTGACCAATTTATGCACCGTATGGTAGATATTTCGGTAGGAGGGCTTTCACCGACCATCAATTGGGGTGACCTAAAAAACCAAGAGTTCCTCCTACCCCCAAAAGACCAACAAGCCCAACTAGCCAAATTACTTTGGGCTATGGATGATGTGATTGAAAAACAGCTAGAAAATAAAATAAAATACGAATTGTTTTATAAACGTTTTTTGTTTGATTCAGTTTCCGGGAAATTGTCTAATCAATTCAAAAATTGGAATGAGCATCTCTTTGGAGAGTTGGGAGAATCTTTCGGAGGATTAAATGGTAAAACCAAAAAGGATTTTGGGGAGGGAAGTCCATACGTTACTTACATGAATGTTTTTTCAAACTCAAAAATAGATCCATCTAAGGTGGACTATGTGAAAATTAAAAACGGTGAGAAACAAAATGAACTAAGGTATGGGGATATTTTAATTACTGGATCATCGGAAACACCACAAGAATTGGGAATGTCATCAGTAGTTTTAGATGATTTAAAGGGATATTTCCTCAACTCATTTTGTTTTGGATTTAGGCTAAATGACTTTAAAACATTACTTCCAGAATATGCCAGATTTTTGATGAGAGGAGAGGAAGTACGAAAGTTTATGTTTAAAAGAGCTCAAGGCTCTACTAGATTTAATTTATCTAAAACAACAGTTAAAGAGAAATTGAAAATTGTTCTGCCAAAAATTGATGAGCAAAAACAGATTGCGGATAAATTAGAGTTCATGGAAAATAATATTTCGTCTTTTGAATCCAAAATCAATAGTTCCAAAGCCTTACAAAAGAGTTTAATTAATCAAGTGTTTTAGGGGATGGGGTATAAAATATTCTATTCATATCAATCTGATATTTCAAAAAAGCTTAATCAATTTTTTATTAGGGAGGCCATAAACGCTGCTATTGATAGGATTAAAGACTATGAAATGGAACCTTTAATTGAAGGTTTTTATGGTGTAGGTGGGAATCCACCGTTAGCTGAAACTATGCTGAAGCAATCCTTTGAATCTGATATCTTTATAGGAGATGTCACTTTTACCTCTTCAAAAATATGGCAATCTAAATGTGTTGCATTTAAAGAAGATGCTAATTCTTATCTGATTGAAATTGAAAAGCCTGTAGATTTAAAACCAGCTCCAAATCCGAATGTGTTAATTGAAACAGGTTATTCTTGGGCATTAAAAACATATGAACGAACAATTTTAGTCATGAACACGGCTTTTGACGACCCTTCTAAATTGCCGGTAGATATGAAAAATATACGATGGCCCATTACATATAATCTTTCGGAGGAAAGATTTGCAAAGCCATCGAAATATAGAAAGGAATTTGAAAATCTTACTAATGCTCTCGAAGAGGCCATAAGAGATGCTATTAATTCAAGTATTAAATATCGAGAAAAAATCTTAAGTCCTTTACAAACTTATCACTCTTGGGCATTACAGCAACGCATTCCGTTCATTTTGACAAGTAAAAACAAGAAAATAATAACTGAACTAAGGGCTCGGGTATCTAAGGATAATCAACCTATTCGAGTTATAGCGCCATCGAGAAGTGGATTGTCCCGATTGTTATTTGAACTTTTTAGAAAGAATGGTGATTTAGAAGAAAAATTGGAGTATTTAAACCGAATTATTTATCACGACTATAACGGAGCTTTTGATGGAGACATATCTAGAAATCTAGCTTTTATAAAAAAACAAAACCTTGACAGTGTATTAATTTTAGATAATTGTCCAGAGCAAAAAATAGAAAAACTAGAAGAACAGTTCTTTGATTCCAAAATAAGACTAATAACCAAAAGTAGAAAAAGTCAAAATGCGTCTAACGAATATGTGATTTCTGAAAGCGATGTATTGGAAATGTGTGTAGAAATATTGGAAACAAAGTTTTCTTACAATAAGGCGGTTGAATTGGCCAATGAACTCAAAGGCAATTTAAAAAAAGTAATTTTAAATCTTAGTGAAAAAGTATCATCCGAAGGTCAAACATCTTCATTGGAATTAATTAAACAGGAAATTGGACAGGGTAACGTTGACAACGGTGCAATAGAGTTATTGACCAATATTTCGCTCTTCAAATATTTAGGGTTTCGACATGGACATGAACATGAATTGCATGCCTTCAGCACACTCTTTTACCCAGGAGAAAACATGGAAGAGGTAAAGTCCATAATTCAAATTTTACTAGAACATAATTTAGTTATCCAGAAAGGAGATTTTGTACATGTACAGATAGATGAAGAGGAATTAGTTTACGAATGGTGGAAGAATATAGATGCAGCAAAAATAGACATTATACATAGTTTAGAAAACAATATATTACTATATCGATTTTTAGAGCAATTACTTAAAACACACAAAAGTAACCTAATACCTTCTCTTGAACACAACTTGTTTGGAACTAACAAATTCCTCGCCAAAAACAATTTTTATACTACTCGGATGGGGCAAAAGTTCCTAAATGATTTGGCTCCCATATACCCAGAAAAAGTTCTTGAATTTTCTGAATCAATAGTAAAAAGTTTACTGAATGGATGAAGATATAATTACCATACTTAATAAGTTATGTAGACGAAAAGTTACTGCTGCAAAAGCCATCTCTTTATTGTATAGATTGTCTATAACGGAAAATGGTTTTAAGGATGATGCGCTAACGTGTATTAGAAACAAGTTTTTTACGCATTCATCCAATAACGCTTTAAATTTTGACAAACGAATTGAGGTTTTAGAAAGATTAAAGAACGAATATGGAATTACAGAATCACTAATTCACATTTATGGTTCTATGTTGAAAACAGATAGATTCTATGGCTCTATTTCAACTGCTTCTGATGAGGATAATTCCCAAGATTTTGACATTCAAGATTCAAAAGAAATTAGTGAATATTATGATTATGCCCTTAAAGGAATCAGTGAAGCCATCGAAAAGGACGAGTCTAATTTTCTAGAATTGATAGAAGAAAAATTAAACGAAAGATTAAGTGAGCAATATAGGTGCGGAAACTCTGTACGCATACTTGAAATAATAAAGCAGCTTGCAATCAAAAAAGGTAAACTTCCCATAAAATTAAGAAGCAATATAGATGGCCTGATACTATCTACTCCAAAACTAAGTGAAAAAGATATTAAGAGTCTTAATGTATTCTTAGAGGAATTTAAAGTACAAACCACAGAAGAAAAACTTACAACAATTGTTATAGAAGCTCCTTATCTAAGTGAGCGCAATGAGCAAGGAGGGTATATTGATATTTCTAAAAAGAGGGCACAAGACCTAGCTAAAAAGTATATTGAAGAGAAGATTGATTGGGAAACCTTTTTACCAAGTCTATTAATTAACGAACAAAAGCAAACATTTCATTTTGCAGAAAAAATTGGTCAAATAGATTATCCTCATGAAGCTTTACTTGAAAAGGCTCTAGATTTTTTGAAAACAATAGATGAGAAAAACCATAATACTTTATTTATTAATGGTTTGGTTCTTGGTGTAGGTAAAAACGAATTTACTAGAAAAGCAATTGAACAATCTTTAAACCATATAAACACAATTGGTCTTGGCGTACATTTAACAAGGTTTTTAAAACCAATTTTGTTTAGTGATATTGATAAAATCAGGCCTTACTTAATACAAAAACCTGATTATTTAAGATTGCTGGAATATATAGATCTTACTAGCTTAAATAACGATGAATTAAAAGAAATAACCTCTTGGTTGAAGACTATTAACTATTCATTTTCATTGGAAGTTATACATGATGTTTTAAGAAAAGAACCAGAGCGCTGGAATGAACTTGAAAATCATATTGAGCTGCTATTATTTATCAAGGGGATACTACGTTATTCGAGTTTTATTAATAGTACGATACATATTGAAGAATTAATAAAACTGTTGATTAATAGCAAACCAGAACAAAATAAAATCGAATTTATTTTAAATGAAATAATCGAATGTTATCAAGATTTCCATTTCCACAATGATACATTATTAAATTCCTTGATTTATTTTCTCCTTGAAAATTACTGGGAAATTTCTTGGACTTATTTAGGAGAGTATATTGGAGATAATAAAAAAATACCTTCAAAACTCAGTTACGTTTTAAATGCATTCAATTTTAATAACTCTAAGCTTTTTGCTTGGGTTAAGGAAAAACCTGGTACCCGGGCAGAAGTGGCTATGGGGTTCATGAACATTTTTAAGAAAACTGATGATACCACTGATAAATTAGAATTTACTCCAAGTGTATTAGAATTGATTGATCAATATGGTAATAATAAAAAAATGTTGAATCGCTTAGACAACTCTTTGACATCATATAGGATTCATTCAATTAGTGGGGAAAAGCTTTATTTAAAAAGAAAAGAATTGGTCCAAACCCTAAACAATCATTCCTTAGAAGAAGTAAGGGAATTCTCTTCAAGAATGTCGGCTAAATTAGATTTGTTGATTGAACAAGAGAAAAACTTTGAGGCCAATTACAACATTGGACACTAATAATTAAGAAATGACCTTACACGAAGCCATACAACAGGTGTTAAAGGAAAAAGCAAGCCCACTATCCGCATCTGAAATTGCAAAGGTTTTAAATGAAAATGGGTTGTATCGTAAGGGCGATGGTTCTTTAATTAAAGGAGGTCAAATCAGTGCTCGTGTAAATAATTATCCACATTTATTAAACAAATTAAATTGTATTGTTTCCCAAAGGAGTGTAACTGGAATACCAGCAATCAAAAAAAGAAAAACAATCAGGAATAGCATATTCGTTAAGACTAACGATAAAACCTCTATCCTGATGGAAACACTAATGAAGCCCAAGAGCTTTAAAGCAATACCAAAAGTTGAGAATAAGGTTCCCGATCGGCCCGGTCTATATTGTATGCGCATAGTAGACCCAACATCATTAATACCTTTATTTGCAGATGTCCTACGGCAAAGAAACCATAACATCATTTATATAGGTTTAGCATCTAAAAGTTTAAAAAAACGTTTTTTAGGGCAAGAACTACGAGCCAAAGGTCATGGCACCTTTTTCAGAAGTTTAGGAGCCGTGTTAGGTTTTACTCCAGAAAAAGGGTCATTGGTTGGAAAGAAAAACCAAAAAAATTACAAATTTTCTTATAAGGATCAAGCAGCAATCATTGACTCTATCAATGAAAACTTCATTGTAAATTGGGTAGAGGTCGATGGCAACATTGACGCTATTGAAAATGAGCTGCTAAAAACATATTTACCCTTGTTGAATTTGGCAGGTAATCCTGGTTAACTAATAGAAGTAACACAATTACGAAATGAATGTAAACGGATAGCGAAAAGTAGCTATTAAAATAAATCGTATGAACTCTAAAAAGGAATTTATTCAATTCATTAATACGATGGAGAAGGCATCGTTAACCAATTTAAATACAAGTTATTCTAAAATAAATGTATCAAAAGAGGTATGGTGGTTGAATGTGGCTACACATAAGTTTGAAAATGATGTTCATTTGCTTTTGAAGAATTATGATGAAATTATCTGGATTTATCTTCCCAAAGACTTTGTAAAAAATCTGAGCTCTTGTTTTAAAATAAGACCGGATAGGGATGCCATAGATTTGGAGATTTCAGCGGACAAAAACTTTATGTATTTACGGGACATCAAATCGGGAGGCAGCGGATTTGACTTTACCCCCTATATTCAAAGAGCAATTTCTATAGAATAGAGGTTTAATTGAATTGATATTTTAGAAAAGAAATGGAGTGGTATCAACCAGATGATAGATGGGAAATATGGGGTATTAACTCAAAAGAAACTTTTGTAGAAAAGTTTGTGGTACCCGGCAAGTTCCATGATAAAGTACCTAAAGATGTGGTAGACGCCTTTAAAACGGTTACCTATCTAATGGCCCATGCGTATTTTTATTACCCAATTTATGATGAAGCTATGAGCAAGGCTTTGCTCATTATGGAGATGGCTGTAAAATTAAAGGCTAAAGATTTAGGTATATCATTAAAAAAACCGGCCAATAAAAAAGGCGTTGTTTATGATAAAAAGCTATTCAAAATCATTGAAGAAGTTTGTGAGCATCCACATTTAGTTTTTTTAAAGCCTGAATTTGATAGAGCAAAAAAAATAAGAAATAGGAAAATGCACCCGAAATCCCATTCGGTTTACGGTGCCCTTGGTTTTACAAATGGCAACACAATGCTTTTTATAAATATCATCAATAAACTTTTCTTAGAAAAAAATCGCTTGCTTCACATATTAAATAGACAAGAAGAACTAAAAAAAGAAATACAACGCTTTAGAGATGGGCGCTATATTTTAACTTTCAATGAACTCAAAATTTTAGTTTGGAAAATTTATGATATAAAATATTTTAAATATCAAGATAAAGAGTTCTTTTATATTTATGTAGGTGTAGTTAGCCAAAATATTGAACAAGACATAGTGCAAAATCGAATTAATCCCTTGGTTATTTCTTTAAGAGAATTGACTATTTCAGAGACAGGGTTTAAAGGATTAGATGTAGATGGATGCCCAGTTAAGCTAACTAAAAATATAGACCTTAGAAATATTCTTTCATACCAGAAATACCATACAGCCAAGTTACAGTTGCCGTTTGATAACTTAAGGTTTTATTTGGAACAAAACGAACGTTTGGTACTCTGGCATTATGAGGAATTAATGTATGAACATTGCTGGTAATGCAAATTCCGTATTCGAATATGGAATATATAGATGTAATAAATTGATAATAAAATAGATATTGATTAATATTGTGTATTCGAATATGGAATATGAATGCATTTAAACAACAAACAATGACGCCTTTAGATTTGGTAATCTTACTTAAGATAGCCAGTTATAAAGATGTATCCTGGTTTCAACAAGATTTGGCCAGTGAATTAGGTATAAGCCAATCTGAAGTAAGCAAGTCGCTCAACCGCTCAAAATATGCAGGGTTATTGCTGCCCAATGGCAAAAACATTTTACCAATGGCCTTCTTAGAATTTTTGCGCTATGGGTTACCTTACGTTTTTCCAGTTAAGCCGGGACCCGTAGTTCGTGGTTTGCCTACTTCGCACTCTGCTAAACCGCTATCTGATGATATTCAAAGTTCAGAAGCTTATGTATGGCCTTATGGTAAAGGTACAGTTCGAGGTCATAGTATTGTGCCCTTATACCCAACTGTACCAGAGGCTGCTTTAAAAGATGAAAACTTGTATGAACTGTTGGCATTGGTAGATGCACTCCGTGTAGGGAGAGCTAGAGAAAAGGAACTTGCTATAAAGGCATTAAAACACCACTTAGCTCTTGGAGAATAGAGTTATAAATATAGCCGTGGTGGCCGAGATAGCAGCAGCACTTAAAGATATTAAGGAAGAAATGGTGTTTGTTGGAGGTGCCGTGGTTAGTTTATATACAGATGACCCTGCCGCTGACGAAATAAGACCTACTCAAGATATTGATTTGACCATCAATATTATCAATTTAAACCACTGGGAAAAGGTACAAGAAAAATTAAGTGCTCTAGGCTTTTACCCAGACCCTTATGGCCATGCTATTTGCAGTTATAAATACAAGGATATACCCGTAGATATTATGGCCGCTGAAGATGGCCCTTTAGGACCAGCAAATAGATGGTACAAAATAGGATTCAAAAATTTATGGTCAGCCACGGCTAAAGACCAAGACATAAAAATCCTTTCTGCACCCTGTTATCTAGCTACCAAATTTGAAGCTTTTAATGACCGCGGAACAGATTATAGAACGAGCCATGATGTAGAAGACATTGTTAATGTGTTGGATAACCGAATTAATATTGTACAAGAAATAAAAGAGGACAATCCAAGCGTTCAGGCATTCATTATACAACAGTTGAAAGTAATAATCGAAAAAGGATTGCTTCAAGAAACACTAGTGTCTCATATTCATCCTTTAGTTATTACCGAAAGGTTACCAATTGTAAACGAAAAAATAACTCAAATACTTGATTAAAAATGGGGTTTAACGAACTAAACAGTGTAGAACACTATATTATACATCAATTAAGTGGGGTTAATTTAAACGATAAAGTTTCCGAACCACAATCGGCCTATGGAGCTACTTGGCAATACCAATCTGCCTCGTCGTTAAGCCGAAACACCACAGAAGTTTTGGTAGAAACCGAAGTTAAAAAAGCATTAGTTCGTTTAAATCCGGAAATAAAAGCTAATCCCAATTTAGCAGATGAAGTAATTTACAAGCTACGGGCCATATTATTAATGGTAAACCAAGTTGGTTTGGTTAAAGCCAATGAGGCGTTTTTTGAATGGCTAAGTGGTGATAAAAGTATGCCCTTTGGTGAGAACAACCGCTATGTTCCTGTACGCCTAATAGATTTTGACGACCTTAGTAATAATAGCTATATGGTCACCAATCAATATCACGTACGGCATAGAGAAACTAAAATTCCAGACATTGTTTTATTAATTAACGGTATACCGGTAGTGGTGGGTGAGGCTAAGACACCCATACGTTCCAGTATTAGTTGGGCAGATGGTGCCCATGAAATACATGAGGTTTATGAAAATACCATTCCACAGTTGTTCGTTCCCAACATCTTATCTTTTGCCACAGCAGGTAAAGAGTTGTATTACGGTGCCATACGCTGCCCCTTAAATTACTGGGCGCCATGGCGGTTAGAGAATGATGAAGATGCTATAGCCAAACGTCTAGGATTAGGGGAAGTAGGCAAAGAATTGTCAGATTTATTGAGTCCGGCAAGGCTGTTAGACATATTGCGGCATTTTAGTCTCTTCTCAACGGACAAACGTAAACGAAGATTAAAAATCATTCCTCGTTTTCAACAATATGAGGGTGCCAACAAAATTGTAGAACGCGTAAAAGATGGCCGTATTAAGAAAGGCCTAATATGGCACTTTCAAGGTTCAGGTAAATCTTTTTTAATGGTTTTTGCTGCCCAGAAACTCCGTAAAACGGCGGAGCTTAAAAGTCCTACGGTTATCATTTTAGTAGACCGTACCGATTTGGATACCCAGATTTCGGGAACCTTTAATGCTGCGGATATCGCCAATGTAGAAACTACAGATAGTATTAAAGAATTGCAAACTTTATTGGAGCGTGATACTCGTAAGATTATTGTTTCCATGATTTTCAAATTCCGGGATGCCAAGCCCAACATGAACACCCGGGATAATATTATTGTTCTAGTCGATGAGGCACACCGCACTCAAGAGGGCGATTTAGGCCGACAAATGCGTGCGGCATTGCCCAATGCGTTTTTATTTGGCCTTACAGGAACTCCTGTAAATAAAGCTGATAAAAATACCTTTTGGGCCTTTGGAAGTAGTGAGGACGATGGTGGTTATATGTCCAGGTATACCTTTCAAGATTCTATTAGGGATGACGCTACACTACCACTACATTTTGAACCCAGATTAGTTGATGTACATGTAGACAAGGAAAATATTGACAGAGCCTTTGAAGAGTTTAAAGAAAGTGCGGCCCTAACGGATGAAGAGGCAGATGCCCTAAATAAAAAGTCGGCTAAAATGGCTGCTTTTCTAAAATCACCAGAACGGGTGACAAAAATTGTAAAGGATATAGCCACACATTTTACAGAAAAGGTGGAGCCACACGGATTTAAAGCCATGATAGTTACGCCAGACCGCTATGCTTGTGTGCAATACAAAGAAGAACTAGATACTTATTTTTCTAAGGAAGCCTCAAAAGTTATTATTTCAACATCGACAAATGATAAACTGGAATTCAAACAAAAGTGGGGCGTTGATACGAGTACGCAAGAAAAAATTATAGAAATATTCAATGACCCATCTTCCGAATTAAAGTTTATCATCGTTACTGCCAAACTATTGACTGGGTTTGATGCACCCATCCTACA
The DNA here is from genome assembly GCF_005144745.1 of Flavobacterium sp. ASW18X. Classification (GTDB taxonomy): domain Bacteria; phylum Bacteroidota; class Bacteroidia; order Flavobacteriales; family Flavobacteriaceae; genus Croceivirga. The sequence goes on from NZ_SWKK01000003.1 coordinate 91,835, forward strand.
GACCATGTATTTAGACAAATCATTAAAAGACCATACGCTGTTACAGGCTATTTGTAGAACCAATAGGTTATATCCAAACAAGAACTTTGGGAGGATTGTAGATTATTTTGGAGTTTTTGATGATGCGGCAAAAGCACTTCAATTTGATGAAGAAAGTGTAAAAACCATCATATCCAATCTTTCAGAATTACGGGAAAAGTTTCCTGAGGCTATTCGGGATGCCCTTAGTCACTTTGAAGGAGTAGATAGATCACTAGATGGTTTTGAAGGATTGGAAGCTGCTCAAAACGCCATAAAAACGGATGAGGCAAAAGATGCCTTTGCAAAGGACTTTAAATATGTTTCTAAGTTGTGGGAGTCCCTTTCTCCAGATGCTATTTTGGATAGTTATGCAGAGGATTACAAATGGTTGTCCCAGGTATTTGAATCGGTTAAACCACCCGTAGAAAATATGGGTAAATTGCTTTGGTTTACATTGGGAGCCCAAACCACAAAATTAATACATGAGAACATACATGTGGGGGAAGTACATCAATTGGATGAGTTTATCTTAGACGCTGATGTAATTGAGGAAATCTTTAATAATCCCGACCCAAAAAACGCCAAAAAGCTAGAGAAAATCTTAATCAAGCGTTTTAAAAAGCATGCTGGTAACCCCAAGTTTAAATCGCTAAGTGAACGTTTAGAAGCGCTTCGGGATAAAGCAGAACAGGGATTGATTACCTCCATTGAATTTGTAAAGGAACTTTGCAAATTAGCAAAGGAAACGGTACAAGCAGAAAAGGAATTGGATGCCTTTATTCAAGAAAAAACACCCAAAGCTGCCCTAACGGAACTATTTTTGGAATTGAAGACAGAGCAAACACCAGCAGTTGTAGAGCGTATTGTCAATGATATAGATGCCCATGTAAGAATGGTTAGCTTTGATGGATGGCAACAGACTAGCAACGGAGAACGTGAGGTTCAAAAATCCTTACGTAAAATTCTCTGGGCCAAATACAAAATTAAAGACCAACTCTTATTTGACAGGGCTTACGCATATATTAAAGAATACTATTAAATTTTAATGGAATAAATATAAATGTGTTTAACAGAAGGAGTATCTTGTTGCTATTTAGGTGGCAATTTAAAATAGAATGGAAGGCTAAAGCAATAATGCCGCTGCTTCATCCAAAACGGAATTTCCCAATTCTTTTAAATAAACTTGGGTAGTAGTTAGGTCTTTATGTCCTAAAGATTCACCAATAATATCTGTTGCCACACCTTTTTGTTTTAAGCAATTGGCAAAACTATGTCTAGCAACGTAGCTAGAAAGGGGTTTATTAATTTGGCAGAGATTAGCAATTTCCTTAAGGTCTCTATTATATTTAGCCAATGTCTTTTTCTTGCGGTGTTCAATTTGGTTAGGCTTTAAGCCATTTTTCAATAAAATCGGGAAAACATAATCTGTAGGTAGGGCATGTTCTTTGTAATAGCTTAAAATTTCTTGGACAGGTGGTAGTATGGTTATTACAAAACGACCTTTAGTTTTATTACGAATATAGGTAATGGTTTGCCCGTCAATGTCGCTCCACTTTAGAACCATCATGTCTGCGAAATTCATGCCTCTAGTATAAAAGCTGAAAACAAAGTAATTACGTGCATCAAAAAGATGTAAATGTTTGGTAGTATCTAGGGATATAATTCTACAGACTTGTTCGTAATTAAGTGCTTTCTTTATTCCTTTTCCTTTCAATCTAGATATTTTATATGTGGTAAAGGGATGTTTATCTACTTTAAAGAGATTACGTTCAAGGCCTTTATTGTAAACAGCTCTAATAGTTCTCATTTTTATGCTAATACCACCGTCAGTGCCACCTCTTGACCTTAACCATGCCTCATATTTATTTAATAAGGCATTTGTGATATCCAAGAAATTAACTTTACTGGAAGGATTAAATTTTCTAAACGATTTCATTGTTTCTTCATACATTCTCGCATTGCCAACCCTACCTGCAAGGTTCATTTCTTCTATTACTTCTTCCCAAAAAGGAAACATTAAACTATTAGCGGGGTTGGATTCCTGTCTAAAGTGCTTTTCAAATTCCTCAAGACTAAAATAGTCTTTCGTTTTAGCTAATTCTGTATAGGTGTCAATTGCTCTATCTTTAATTTTCAAAAGAAGTTGATTTTGTTTCATGTAGCCTTTACGGTTTTTATTGAAACATCCAGAACCAGAATCCCATTCGTTCTCAGTGCTATTGAATGGGGTATTAAAATATTTAGTTTTTCTATCTTTCGTAATTCTTAAGCAAATAGGAAAAGTTCCATCAGAAAGCTGTTTTTTTCTTAAAACGATTTTAATACTAGACATAGGCTAACTCTTTTAGGTACAACATGGGTACAACATGGGTACAACAAATTGGACATTTAACAACTATTTAATGACAGCTAAAGCAAATTTAAAAAATGCAACTAACTGTAAATCAATATAAATGAAAGTTAATGACATTAAATGAAACCTGTTTATTAACGACTGTCACGCAGGGGGTCGCGGGTTCGAGTCCCGTCCAGACCGCAAAAAGCCTCAACTTACGTTGAGGCTTTTTTGTTTCTGTATGTTATCTAACAAATCCGTTTGCTCTGGCATGCACTACAGCTTCGTCTGTGTGGCTAATCAGCTGAATATTAATATCGGTGGTTGCTTCTATTCGCTTTTTAATGTCTTTCATCTTATTTTGGTCCGTGACGGTGCGTATGTAAATGGCTTTAATGCGGTTAGGAAATTGTTTTGCGATGGCCATGTAAATATCATGATCAATATCTGCTGCATCCCCAATCAAAACAAAAGGCAGATTGGGATAGGTTTCTAATAGGTGTACTATTTTTATATACTTATTTTCTTCCTTAAAACTGGTTTTCTTCTTGTTTTCCAACCCCATGTCTCTTAACAAGAGTACACCTTTAGGAAATTTCTGATAGTTTAAAAACTCTGCAAGATATTCATATAAATTCCAAGGGCTGTTAGATAGGTAAAAGAAGGGGTTGTCATCTTGTCCACTTATACCCTTGCGCAACATTTGATAAAATTCTTGAGCGCCCTCTAAAGGCATTCGCTGGTTTGTGTGGGTAAAAAAGGAGTTAACAATAACTTTCCATTTAAATGCCGAAGATATGCCCGTACGTATTACGGTGTCATCCATATCAGAAATAATACCGTATTGTGCAGAAGCTAGAGGTTTAAGAATTTCGTCTTTTATGGTAAAGGGTTTGCCTGCGTAAGTTAATGAATAGTGTATGGGATGCCACTCCTTGTCAAGAGAATTTGTTTTAAATGCTTCGTCTAAATATACATAGCCTTCTGCATCTGATGTAAGACTAGTATTAAAGTCATTAGCGGTTACCGTAACTACAACGCCTTCTTTCTCATCGCTTTCAAAACGTTTATAGCTGTTATATAAATTCTTTAAAAAGCCATCGTCTTCTTCGTGCGTAATACCTTCGTCCTCTAAAACTCTAGCCTGACCATAAATTCTATCATTATTAGCGTAACCTCCAAATGGGATAATGATTACTGGATCTGGGTCGTCTGTGAGGCGAGAGATAAACTGAAACATATTTTTTATTGCAATTTAGCTGTAATGATAAGGCATGAGTAACGGTATTCCATTTAAAACGGATGCTATTGTATTGGATTGTTTTTTAGACATTAAAAATAGCTTTTTATGTAGGAAAATATTGTTCTTTTTAAGAATAAACTTACGGCAAAACTTAATATATTGTATATTGTAGGTTAAAATATTGCTACACATCCTATAACGTCCCACACCATGGTTCAAAGTCTATCGATTTTCACCAAACTATCTATACCTATTCTTTTATTAGATGAAAATTTTGTGATACAAGGATTTTCGGATGGTTTTCTTAAAGAATTTAGTGCCAAGGCCGCAATTTTAGGATTGTCATTAAAAAATCTATCTTCTAATCTACCAGAAAAATTAATTAAGGATGTAGAGGGGGCGCTATGGTCTAAGAATGTAATATATGGTGAAGGAAAAATAGTATCTAAGGAAGGTAAATTGCAATGGTATAAATGGGAAATTACTACCGTAAAGGAAGAAGATATTACCCTATTGATTACTATAGAGAACCATACTAAATCTAAAATTGCAGAGGAACTCTATAAAACTTCTGAACAAGTATCACGTACAGGTAGCTGGGAAGCAGATTTGATTAACAATACCTTGTATTGGTCAGACATGACCAAGATTATTCATGAAGTTCCACTAGATTATGTTCCTAGCTTAGAAACTGGAATTAATTTTTATAAAGCCGGGCGTAGTAGAGATGTCATTACTCAATGTGTTGAAGAAGGTATTTTAACAGGTAAACCATGGGATGTAGAACTGCAAATTGTTACGCAAAAAGGTAGAGTTTTATGGGTGCATGCAAAAGGTGATGCAGAAAGGGAAAACGGTAGATGTGTACGTTTGTTTGGTACTTTTCAAGATATAGATGCACAAAAGAGAGCCGAATTAGAATATCAAAAAATGGCCAATAGATTAACGTTGGCAACTGCTAAAACAGGTATTGGCATTTGGGAGTTCGATTTAAAATCTCAAGAAGTTTTTTGGGATGAAACGCTTTGCAAAATATTTGGTTATCAAAAGCAACATCATGTTAATATTTTTGAATATTGGAAAAAAAATATTTCTAAAAACGAATTAAAAAAAATATATCAAGCAGTAGACAAGGCCACTCCAGAAAATAATAAATACAATGCAACCTATAAGTTTGACAAGCCTGGTGAAGGTATTAGATGGATTAAAGCGGTAGGGACTATTCTATTTAATTCTCTAGGAGAGAAAATAAAAGTAATTGGCGTTTCTGAAGACATTACTGAAATTAGGCGTACGCAATTAAAGTTGAGTACCGTAGAAAAAAGTATGGAATCTACTTTTTATAATTCTACAGTAGGTATGGCTTTAGTAGAAACGGAAGGTGTTATAAAACAAGTAAATACTGCATTTTGTAAGAGCTTTGGTTATATAGAAAACTATCTAATAGGTAAAAACATTAGAACTTTTGTACATCCGGATGAATATTTAGAAAGAAGAGAAAGCATTAAGCAAGTTGTAAATGGTCGCCTAGATAACTATCAAGAAGAAACAAGGTTTTTAAATAAAGAGGGGGGTACCATTAATGTAATTTTAAATGTAACTCCCTATAAAAATTTTAATGACAATGTAACCCATCTAGTGGTACAACTAGTAGACATAACCAATCTAAAAGAAACAAAGAAAAAATTAGAAGGTCTTTTAGATATTAGTTCTAAACAGAATGAAAGTTTACTCAATTTCGCTCATATTGTATCGCACAATTTACGTTCTCATGCCTCTAATTTAATGATGATTACCAGTTTAATGTTGGACGATGATATTGAGGAAGAAGAACGTATGCAAACTATAAAAATGTTGCAAGAAGCTTCTGACGGGCTAAATGACACCATAGTCCATTTAAACGAAGTGGTGCAAGTAAAAACAAATGCCAATATAGACTTAAAACCCATACAACTACAAGCTCAGATTAATGCCGTTGTTCAAAACTTAGCTGCTCTTATAGAAAAAAGCGGAGTAAGCATTACCATATGTTGTAATCAAACCATTAAAGTAGCTGGTGTAACAGCCTACGTAGAAAGCATTATTCATAACCTTATTACCAATGCCATAAAATATAGGGACAGTAGCAAAAAAGCTTTTATAAAAATAAATGTAAGTACCACAGCTAAAAAAGTGAAGTTGACAGTAGAAGACAATGGTCTAGGCATAGATTTAAAAAAACATAGGAGTAAGCTTTTTGGTATGTATAAAACCTTTCATAATCATCCGGAAGCAAAAGGAGTTGGGCTCTATATCGTTAAAAATCAAGTAGAAGCAATGGGTGGAAAGATCACAGTGAAAAGTGAGTTGAAAAAAGGTTCAACGTTTACTGTGGAACTAAACATGGCTAATTGATTTTTTTAGTGATTCAACGGTATTGGCTTTTTTAACATACATCCTTATCAATTGTGGGTAAATAGTAGACTATTTGAATTTTGTCAATTTTGAGTGGGTGCACAAATTAGTTCTTGTAAATAGTAACCCCATAGAATTTATACAATACAATAGAATTGTGTTGAATGATATGTGTATAGCAATAAAATAGAGGTGTAAACCTAATGTGTTTTCTTGTTTGGGTATGGGGCGGGTACCTAGTTTATCTACAGTATAAGTCCATTCGTCTACACTAACAACCACTTAGCGGCAATATAAGGATTTTCGCTAGTTCCTTACACTATTTTTGGAGTGTCAAATAAGCAATAAAATTGTTTTAAAGACACTAAGTTACTATCAAAATGGGGATAGTAACATGGGTTTATCTATTTTAGGGTAGATATTTTGGGAGCTGATGAAAACACCTTCGATTACCGAAGGTGTTTTTGCATTTTAAGCTATGCCACGTACAGCAGTTGCATTAACTTTAAGGCAACAGATTTTAATACTTATGGACTTAGTAATAGGGATAGATATAGGTGGTACAAAAACCAAGATAGGATTAGTAAATAAAGAAGGTGTTTGCCTAGAAAAAACATTCTTTAGAACAAGAGAATTCACAGATTTAGATGATTTTCAATTTAAAATTAAGCAAGAGGTAACCCAACTTTTAGAAAAGGTTACAGGAGCTCCTAAAATTTTGGGCTGCGGCATCGGAGCGCCAAACGCTTCTAGTAAAAGGGGAACCATAGAGAACGCTGCAAATTTACAATGGAAAGGCAGCGTGCCATTTATAGAAAAGATGCAGGAGAAAATGCCAATGCCTATGCGCTTAATGAATGATGCCAGTGCAGCTGCCTTGGGCGAATTACTCTTTGGTAACGGCAAAAAAATGCAAGATTTTATTGCAATAACCTTGGGTACTGGCTTTGGTGCAGGTATTGTTGCAAATGGCAGACTGATAGATGGTTTTGATGGCTTTGCTGGAGAATTGGGTCATGTAGATATGACTATTGGTGACGGCAGACTCACGGGTTTAGGGGTGCCTGGCGGATTAGAAGCTTACGTGTCTGCTACAGGTTTAAAACGTACTATCATGTACATGCAAAGTAAGTATATGGAAGAAAGTAGGTTTAGGAGTATTGCTTATAAAGATTTGCATGGAGAAGATATCACCAAAGCAGCAGAAGAAGGGGATACTTTAGCACTAAAAGCGTTTGATTATACAGCTAAAATTATGGCAAAGGCGCTCGCCAATTTTACAGCCTTTACCCAACCAGAAGCATTTATTTTAATGGGCGGATTGGTTAATAGTGGTAAATGGATTTTAGAACCCTTAGATCGCTACTTAAATACATACCTTTTAGAGGTCTATCGGGGTAAAGTAAAATTACTCACCTCTGGTATGGAGGGTAAAACAGCTGCCATATGTGGTGCAGCTGCATTAATTTGGGAAAATCATCAAACCCAATAAAACTTTTTTATCTTTGCAATGTTGTGTTGTGTTCCGATGTGATATCGGGACCGGTGTGCATCCAAAAAAAGATGTAAACCAATGAAAGGCTTTCCGTGTGGGAGGCTTTTTTTGTTTGATATAAATTCTCTTTTAAAATAATAGACTTCTTTAATTTTTTGATGTTTATGGCTTCTAAAATACAAAGCAGAAAACGCGCATAATTGCAAGGTGTTGATCTGTTGTTAAGAAACTAGAAGGGCTTATAGCATTTCTTATTTTTGAAAAAAACTAATAGATGATATTTGATTTAATAGCAAATAGACGTTCGGTCTTTCCTCCGCAATTCATAGATAAACCTATCGCCAAAGAAACCTTAGAGAAAATTTTGGAGGCGGCTAATTGGGCGCCTACCCACAAAAAAACTGAACCCTGGCGGTTTAAAGTGCTTACTTCTGCCGAAAAGAAAGCAGAACTAGGAAAATTCTTGTCGGATAAATACCAAGAAGTAGACCCAAAACCAAAACAGATTACCATTAAAAAATTACAGGATAACCCAGAACGTTCAGCAGCCGTGATTGCCATTTGTATGCAACGCGATCCAAAAGAAAGTTTACCGGAGTGGGAAGAAGTAGCAGCTGTTGGTATGGCCGTGCAAAACATGTGGCTGTGTTGTACAGAATTAGGTATTGGAGCTTACTGGAGTTCTCCTGGCCTAATCAAGTTTATGGGCGAGTATTTTGATTTTAACGAAGGCGAAAAATGTCTAGGCTTTTTCTACATGGGCTATTTTGAGGGCGATTTACAACAAGGACAACGTAGCCCAATTAAAGACAAAGTAATTTGGTTAGATTAACTGCCAAAACTGAATAGCTCAGGGCCGTACTCTATGGCTTTCCATACAAATAAACCAAAATAGATAACGGTTACTATAAACTTTAAAAACGTTCCCGTTAAAAAACCAATAAAAGAACCAAAAGCCGCTTTAAGAGCGCGTTTTTGGTCTTTATTATGGATTAGCTCACCCACCATAGCGCCAATAAATGGCCAGATAATAATACCGAATGGGCCAAAAACAGGTACAAATATGGCCAATAATAGTCCTATTATGCTACCCCACATGCCGTATTTACTACCGCCAAATTTTTTGGTACCTGCCGCAGGTATAACATAGTCTAGAATGGTAATGGTCAGCGCAATAATTAATAGTACAATAAGATATACCCAATTGTCTGGTACTGGTTTAGTCATATGCAAAAGCATAATGCCAACCCAGCTAATCGGTGGTCCAGGCAATACTGGTAAAAAACTACCCAATATCCCAATTAGGGTACACAAAAATCCAATAATCAATAATACTATATCCATATCGGTTTATAAGACTAAATTTACGACATAATGTTACAATTTAGTTTTTAATAAAACCTTGATAAACTTTTTTTCGTACGTAATTATAATAGAATAAACAATGCAAAAACAATTTCAAAAATATAGAGCTTATAAGGGTCTTTTGCCCTTGCTGGTCTGTTTTTATTTGTTAGCATTGTTGCAATTACCAGTTTTAGAATTGGGACATATGGTATCTCACAGTATTAATGGTAGTGAGGCCAAAGGTCATAGTCATATGTTTTTTAGAAGTCACCAAAAGGAGAATAGCCTAAAGTCTTTAGAAGCCATGGCGGGGCACGACCATAATATGTTAGAGACTTTAAAACTAGTTTTGGAGATAGAAAACCAAACTACACCTAAAGATGAGGTTAAGGTTAGTTTTAAACTAGATAAGCACATACCGCAACAATCTTGGGACGGTAATGACAACGGGCAAGGTATTTATACAAATGTTTTTAGATTTTTACTTCCTAGTATTTCTTCGCCTATTATAGGGCAAGAAATACCACCGCCAGAGCTTAGTTAAGTTTTTTAGTCCATAGTAATCTTATAAGTCGTCTTTATTCTGGTAGCACGGCTAGATTACCTATACACAGCAATAATACTTAACAAAGAAATCAATTAGAATGAAATATTTTATTTGGATAGGCATCTTATTAGGTGCCCTGTCCATCAATGCACAACAATTAAAAGGCACCCTTAAAAGTGCTGCTGGCGTTCCTTTAGAAGATGCTGGAATTTTTAATAAAACCAACGGTAAACACAATCACACTAATGCTTTGGGCGAATTTGTATTGGAGGATACCCAAATTAACGATGAGGTTTCGTTTTCTAGATTAGGCTATGCTTCTAAAACCACCACAATTACCCAAGCTCATATCCAAAACGGCCTAAACCTAGTTTTAGAAGAAAGTAGCATTAATCTGGACCAAATTGTACTTACGTCAGATAAAAAAGTGCTAACGCAATTGGTAGATGTAGACCTAAAGCAACAACCCGTAAAATCGTCTCAAGAAATTTTAAGAAAAGTACCTGGTTTAATCATAGGTCAGCATGCCGGTGGTGGTAAGGCAGAGCAAATTTTTCTACGTGGGTTTGATGTAGACCACGGAACAGATGTGGCCATAACCGTAGATGGCATGCCTGTGAATATGGTGAGCCATGCGCACGGACAAGGCTATGCAGATTTACATTTTGTGATACCAGAAACTATAGAAAATGTAGATTTTGGTAAAGGCCCTTTTTATGCCCAACAAGGAAATTTTAATACGGCAGGGTATGTAGATTTAGGACTTAAAAAACGCTTGAATACTAACCTGATTAGCTTAGAAGCAGGCCAGTTTGATACCCGTAGGCTTTTGGGTATGTTTAATGTATTGGATGGGCAAAAGCAAGCTGCATATTTAGCGTCTGAGGTATATTTAACCAACGGCCCCGTAGAATCTCCACAGCATTTTAATCGTATAAATATTTTAGGGCGATACAACACGCAATTGGCCGCAGACGCTGACTTAACCCTAACGGTATCGCATTTTCAAAGCAAGTGGGATGCATCCGGTCAAATTCCACAACGTGCCGTAGACCAAGGTTTAATATCTAGGTTTGGCGCTATAGACGACACCGAAGGTGGGGAAACATCGCGCAGCAATATCATGTTGCGTCATAAAAAGTTTTTGGGTAATGGTAAGAGTTGGCAGACCGATGCTTATGTATCTAAGTACGATTTTAAACTGTTTTCTAACTTCACCTTTTTCTTAGAAGACCCAGAGAATGGCGATCAAATAATGCAAGAAGAAGATAGAAGTTTGCTTGGGGCAAGTACGGTTTTTAAAAACAGCATGGCAACCTTAGGTAACAGCACTTTTGAATATGAAGCAGGTCTTGGGTTTAGGTATGATAACGTAGATGATGTAGCCCTTTCACGCACGTTAAACCGAAAGGAAATTCTAGAACGTTTGGCCTATGGTGATGTAGACGAAACCAATGCCAATGCATTTGTAGCTGCAACTTTCACCAGTGGTAAGTTTAGTTTTGAACCGGCGTTGCGCTTGGATTATTTTAAGTTCGATTATGTGAACAAGCTTACCGAAACCTACGATAATAAAGGTCAAGAAAAGCTTGCTTTTAGTCCTAAATTCAATACTATTTTCAATGCAACGGAGAACACCCAGTTGTTTGTTAAAACAGGAATAGGATTCCATAGTAACGATGCAAGGGTAGTGGTAGCCAATAGCGGAGAAGCTATTTTACCAGCAGCTTACGGGGTAGATTTTGGTGTAATTACCAAACCTGCCAAGAATTTGGTTTTAAACGCTACGTTGTGGAGTTTGTTTCTAGACCAGGAGTTTGTATATGTGGGTGATGCGGGTATTGTAGAACCAAGTGGTAAAACAAGGAGAATGGGTGTTGAGCTTGGTGCCCGCTACCAACCTACAGATTGGTTTTATGTGTATACCGATGCCAATTACACGCATGCCAGAAGTACAGAAGAAGCAGATGGCGAAGATTACATTCCACTAGCGCCAGATTTTACGGCAGTAGGCGGTTTAAGCCTTGGTAGGGAACAAGGATTCTCTGGCGGATTAAACTACCGTTATATAGATGATAGGGCGGCCAATGAAGACAATAGTATTGTTGCAGAAGGCTATTTTGTTACCGATGCTACATTAAACTACAGCACCCAACAATGGACTTTTGGTCTCATTGTAGAAAACTTATTTGATACCGAATGGAACGAAACGCAATTTGCAACAGAAAGCCGATTGTTTAATGAAAACAACCCGGTAGAAGAAATACATTTTACACCGGGAACACCATTTTATTTAAGAGGTAAAATTACGTATCAGTTTTAGAAATAAAAGACAAAAACCTGCTAAAACGTTCATTAGCAGGTTTTTTTACACCATTTTTTAACTAAAAAATTAGTTTAAAATAAATATTTAGTTATATTTGAATCATATTTAACTAAAAACTTAGTTGAATATATATCACAAAGTACTGTAGTACGGATAAATAAATATGGATAAAACAATACGCAAATAGCATGAAACAACTTACTAAAGCAGAAGAAGAAGTTATGCAAGTGCTCTGGCAACTACAAAAAGCTAACGTAGCTGCCATAATAGAGGAATTTAGCGCGCCAAAACCTGCTTACAATACGGTTTCTACCATTGTACGCATATTAGAAGACAAAGGTTTTGTGAACCATGAAAAAGTAGGAAAGGGGCATGTGTATTATCCGATTGTAAAAAAATCGGATTACAGCAACCAGAGCATCAACAAATTATTGAACGGTTACTTTCAAGGTTCGTTCAGTAGTATGGTTTCGTTTTTTATGAAAAAGAACGACATCAACCTTAAAGAATTAGAAGAAATTCTAGACCAAATTAAGGAAGAAGAATAGCCTTAGAAAAATTGGCAGACCACATTAAAAATACACCTTATGCTTACTTATATTCTAGAATGCGTAGCATTTCAACTTATTTGCTTACTGGTTTACGATTTATTCCTGAAAAAGGAAACTTTTTTCCAATGGAATCGAGCCTTTTTGATAGTAAGCTACCTACTATCGCTAGTGTTACCATGGGTTAAAATAGAGGCCTTAAAAACAACGGTAAGCAAAGAGGCGGTATATTATCCGGCCAATTGGTTTGTACAAATGGAAGGGGTAGTGGTAGAAGAAAACCCCACAGCAATCAGTTTTTTGGAGCAATTATCGGCTTGGGAATGGGCCTACATCTTTGGGGTTTTAGGCATGGCCGTGTGGTTGAGTACTAAGTTGTACAGGATTAAAAAGTTACACCGTGAAGGCTTTAAAAAATACTACCCAGAGTATACGCGGGTTACCGTACAAAAGAGCAACGTGGCCTTTTCTTTCTTTAAATCCATTTTTATGGGCGATGCGTTGCCAAAAAACAAGGAATAACAAATATTGGAACACGAGCTGGTGCACATAAAGCAATGGCACTCTCTGGATTTATTCTTTTTTGAGCTAATGCGTATTGCTTTCTGGTTTAATCCGCTAGTATACGTATATCAAAATAGGGTATCAGAATTACATGAGTTTATTGCAGATGCCAAGGTGGCTAAGCATCATAAAAAACAGCAGTATGCCATACTGTTGTCCCAAGCTTTTAAGACGGAAAATATCAGTTTTATCAATCAATTTTTCACACAATCATTAATCAAAAAACGAATAGTTATGTTATCAAAACAAAAGTCAAAGCGCATTTTTCAATTAAAGTACATCTTGTTGATGCCTTTAGTGTTAGGTATGTTGGTGTATACTTCTTGTGAGCAAAGTATAGATAATCAAGAAGAGAAAATAGAGCCGGTTAGTATTAACAAAGTTCTTACAAAAACAGACTCCATTATTACTACTACCGCAGTTCCTTTTAGTGTTATAGACCAAGTACCCGTATTTCCTGGTTGTGAAAGTGCAGCAGATAAAAGGGCCTGTTTTCAAGAAAATATTCAAAACCACATTCGCAAACACTTTAATTACCCCTTAGAAGCACAGGAGCAAAATATTCAGGGCAGGGTTGCTATAATGTTTACCATACAAGAAGATGGTACCATAGGTAACATTGAAAAACGTGGCCCGCACGCGCTTTTGGAAAACGAAGCAGTACGGATTATAGAACGGTTACCAAAAATGGAACCAGGGAAACACAAAGGCAAAGTAGTAAGCGTACCTTTTTCTATACCCATTACCTTTAGGTTACAAGAAGAGCATGGTATAGATAACGCTATTGCACAATTTTCTAAAAGAGATGCCAATTGGATACCGTTTATGGAGATAGAGAACCCACCCGTATTTCCTGGGTGCGAAGACGCTGCGGATGCCAGGGCATGTTTTAATGAAAACATAATTAATCACATTAAAAAGCATTTTAATTATCCGCAAGAAGCAAAAGAAAAGGGCATACAAGGTAGGGTGGCCATTAGGTTTGTAATTAACACCAAAGGTGAGATTATAGATATACAAAAACGAGGACCAAGCCCAATTTTAGAGGCAGAGGCAGAGCGAATTATTAAACGTTTGCCTAAAATGCAACCAGCCAGCAATAACGGTGAATTGGCAGATGTAGCTTACTCTATACCCATTACTTTTAAGCTTTAAGATGAAGTCTTTTTTTCGCTACTGCTTATATTGTTAATGGCAAAAGCTGGAGCTCAAGGTCCGGCCTTTGCCGTGGCAGATAGCCTTTATACAATTGGCAATTATACCGCTGCCATAAATACTTATGCAGGTTTAGAAGGGTAAGAGATCAAGCCTTGAACTACTATACCCTAGCATGGGAAGAAGATACGACCAATCCTTATTTTTATTATCAAATCTGTACCTTGGCAGATGCTTATTATAAAGACCCCAAAACCAAACTGGGTTATTATGAACGTTTGTTAGAATACTATCCAGAACTGGTGCCCTATATAAAGGAAAGGGCAAAAATTAGGATTACAGAACTAAAAGAGGAAATACACTTTGCTGGGGAGTAGTTTCTTTAAATTATCGTAATTTCATCCCCAAGATTAGGGAGTATGTTACGCTATGTGTTCTTATCTTTTAGCCTGTTGTTTGTTTCTTGCGAATTTTTATCGTCTAAAGAGGCGCTAACAGAGCGTAGGGTAACAGAAAAATTATCAGCAATAGATTGGGATAGTGTAGATGAGTACCCTATGTTTGATGATTGCTTACTTACACAAACTAAGGAAGAACAAAGACAATGCTTCCAAGCCACCATGCTTAAAAAGTTTTCTAAAGCTTTAGAAGAATTAGAGCTAAAAGTAGATAGTGGTCTTAATGACACCGTGAATGTAAATTTAGTGATAGACGAGCACGGTTTTATGGCAGTAAAAGATATAGAAGAGAATGGTAAAGTCATGCAACTTTTACCCAACTTTGAGCGAGAAGTTACAGATAAACTGAACGATTTGGTTACGGTAAAACCAGCCATTAAAAGAGGGGTTTTTGTTAAAGTTTCGGTAAGATTACCCTTAATCCTAAAAACAGAGGAATAGTTGGCTAAGGAGAAGATTATTTTAGGAATAGACCCAGGAACCACCATTATGGGGTTTGGTATTATTAAGGTGGTAAACAAAAAGATGGAATTTGTACAAATGAATGAGCTTTTACTGCATAAGTACACAGACCCATATATAAAACTTAAACTTATTTTTGAACGTACGGTTGAGCTGATAGATACCTACCACCCAGATGAAATTGCTATAGAAGCACCTTTTTATGGCAAGAATGTACAGTCTATGCTTAAACTAGGTAGAGCACAAGGAGTAGCGATGGCAGCAGGGTTATCTAGAGAGGTGCCAATTACGGAATACTTTCCTAAGAAAATTAAAATGGCAATAACGGGCAATGGTAATGCCAGTAAAGAGCAAGTAGCTAAAATGCTTAAAGGTCTTTTGGGCCTAAAAACACTGCCTAAAAATCTGGATAGTACAGATGGTTTGGCAGCAGCGGTATGTCATTTCTATAATGAAGGTCGCGTAGAGTTGGGTACTCAGTACAGTGGTTGGGAAGCCTTTGTTAAAGCTAATGCCAACAAAGTAAAAGGTGCAAAAAAATAGTATGGCGGGTATATACATACACATTCCTTTTTGTAAACAAGCTTGCCATTATTGCGATTTCCATTTTTCCACCAGTTTAAAGCACAAAGATGGCATGCTCCAAGCTTTGGCAAAAGAACTACAACTGCGAAAGTCAGAATTAGAAGGCAAAATAATAGAAACCATTTATTTCGGCGGGGGTACTCCTAGTGTATTGAGTAATGCAGAAATTGAGCTTTTAATAGCTGCGGTTTACGCTAATTTTAAAGTGATAGAAAACCCAGAAATCACATTAGAAGCCAATCCGGATGATTTAAGTGTAGATAGAATTGTTGCGTTAGCTGCTACACCCATAAATAGATTAAGTATAGGAGTACAATCTTTTTTAGATAAGGACCTAAAACTTATGAATAGGGCACACGATGCAAAAGAAGCGATGCACGTGCTCACTACAGCTGTACAGTATTTTCCAAATACCAGTTTAGATTTAATCTACGGTATTCCCAACCAAACCGATGCGGAATGGCAACAAAACATAAAGCAAGCATTAGATTTTGGAGTGCCCCATATATCTAGCTACGCACTAACGGTAGAACCCAAAACAGCACTTAAAAAATTTATAGCAAAAGGGGTAGTACCAGCAGTGGATGATGAACAAGCACAACGCCAATTTATGTTGTTGGTAGATGCATTAGAAGCACATAACTTTATAAATTACGAGATTTCTAATTTTGGTAAAAAAGACTACTTTTCTAAAAATAATACGGCGTATTGGTTAGGGAAAAGCTATCTAGGAATAGGTCCTTCTGCGCATTCTTTTAATGGTGTTAACAGGGGTTGGAATGTTAGAAACAACCAAAAATATATAAAGGCAATACAGGAGGCGCAATTGCCTATAGAAATAGAAACCTTAACCACTAGAGACCGCTATAACGAATATATTATGACTGGCTTACGTACTATTTGGGGGGTGTCTTTAATACGATTAAAAGAAGAGTTTGGAGAGAGGTATAAGAAGTATGCCTTACAACAAGCCCAAAAATATGTAGCGGAGCATTTACTCTTTTTAGAAGATAATGTGTTAAGAACTACTAAAAAAGGAAAGTTTTTAGCCGATGGAATTGCATCTGATTTATTTATGATTAATTTATAAGGATGATTGCAACACTAAAATATAACTCCAAAAATTACAAAATAGATTTAGCAGCACCTTTAGATTTATCTATTGCTATGAAAGGCGATAAGACCGATGTAAATGCATGGTATTTACCTCCCGCTACTATAAAACCGCATAAGGAAGACGGGTTTGTGGGTAGCGTAGCTGAAGGTGCATCTATAAATTTTAATACAATAACATTTAATCCACATGCACATATTACCCATACAGAAACTGTTGGGCATATTACAGAAAAATTAGTAGATGTAAATAAGGCGTTTAAAAGATATTTTTTCTTAGCAGAGGTAATCACAGTTGCGCCAGAGAAAATAAATGAAGATTGGGTAGTTTCTAAAAAGCAATTAAGTTATGCTTTAGGGAATAAAAAAAGAGAGGCTGTGGTAATCCGTACATTACCCAACACCAAGGCTAAAAAGTCTAGACAGTACGCACATACTAATCCTCCGTATTTAGAAGAAGCTGCGGCAGCGTTTTTAAAGAAAAAAGGAATACAGCATTTACTTGTAGATTTACCATCTGTAGATAAAGAGAAGGACGATGGCTTACTCTTATGCCATAATGCTTTCTGGAATACCAAAGGTAAGCTCAGAGAAAAGGCCACAATAACAGAATTTATTTATGTACCCAATAAAGTTAAAGATGGCACCTATTTTTTAAATATTCAAATGGCACCCATGGTAAATGATGCAACCCCTAGCAGACCAATACTTTATGCCATCCTTGACTGAAAAATGTATATTTGAGTATGAATAGCGTAGTAGTAGCGTTTATAGGTTTGCTCTTTGGTGCAGGAATCATGTACTGGGCCTATACAGTTTTAAACAAGAAAAAACGAAAAGAACTCGTTGAGCATCAATCTACAGTGATTCTAGACCGGATAAAAACGGTTTGTAAGTTGGTAACGGTAGAGGGAGAATTTGCAGAAATATATAAATACGAAAACACTAAAGAAGGTTGGCTAAACTTACTTACAAGTAAGAAAAAGGCATTAGTCGTTATAAATGCAAAGGCACAAGTAGGGTACGATTTAAAGAAGCTTAAATTAAAAGCAGATACAGAACGTAAAAGAATTTTATTGTCTGAATTTCCAGAACCAGAAGTCCTATCCATTGAACCCGATTTGCAGTTTTATGATATCAAGAATGGTATATTTAATTCGTTTTCTCCTAATGACCTGACCGATTTAAATACCAATGCCAAAGAACACATTAGAGAAAAGATACCAGAAAGTGGATTATTAGATTCTGCAAAATCAGAAGCCTTGCAAGCTGTTTTGCTAATAGAAAAAATAGTAGAAACCATTGGTTGGAAATTAGACTATTCTGCCTTAGAAATATCGAACAGAGACAAACAATACTTAGAACAATAAACAGCACCAGCAATGAAAAAGTTGGTATTACCTTTACTTCTTATATTTAGTGTAACAATTGCCTTAGCACAAAAAAAAGAAACCATGCAAGAATTTGATTCGCATTTTGCACACGTAGTATATTTTTGGTTTAAAGAACCAGATAATACAATAGAAAAAGCCAAGTTTGAAGCCTCGCTTAAAAAATTTATGGCGAATTCTAAGTATGCCAAAACCCAATACATTGGTACGGCTCCCAAAGCCGTTAGAGATGTAGTCGATGATAGTTTTACTTATAATTTAATAGCTACTTTCGCATCTGCAGAAGACCAACAAAAGTACCAAGAAGAACCTGCCCATTTGGTATTTATTGAAGAGTGCAAACACATGTGGGAAAAGGTAATTGTGTACGATTCTAATGGTATTAACTAATGCATGTTGAAGCCTTTAGAACGTACTGTTTGGCCAAAAAAGGCGTAACGGAACACTTTCCGTTCGATGAAAAAACGTTGGTGTTTAAGGTCATGGATAAAATGTTTGCTTTAGCACCGCTAGAACGTGTGCCGGCGCAAGTAAACTTAAAGTGCGACCCAGAAAGAGCAATAGCTTTAAGAGAAGAATTAGAAGACGTAGTGTTACCAGGGTACCACATGAATAAAAAACACTGGAATACCGTGTTGTTAGCGCAGCAACCCCAGTCTTTTTATGAAGAGCTTATTGATCATTCTTATGATTTGGTGGTATCTAAATTGACTAAAAAAGCCAGAGCAATACTAGCAGAAATAAAATAAAGACTACAAATGGGTTTGTAGGAAAATATTTATTAACTTCATCGAAGCTTTTCTGCAATTCGTCGATAGTAAATGACGGTTTAAAGGGGGTGATTAAAAAAACGAGAAAGTTTAAATCAACTTTGTGATAGAACCAATAGACTAGACATGAAAGTATTATTCATCGAGGATGACATGATTGAGTGCATGAAGATGCAGCGAGCTGTTTCCAAACTCACCAATAAACACAACATTATTGAGGCAAAAAATGGAGAAGAGGCATTGAACGTCCTTAAAGGAGGGGATTTGCCAGATGTGATCTTTTTAGATTTGAATATGCCTAGAATGAATGGTATTGAGTTTTTAACCATTCTCAAAAAAGATGAAAAACTAAGATACTTACCTACAGTAATTCTTACAACATCAGAGAATCGTGCAGACCTGCTGGAATGTTTTAAAATTGGTATTGCCGGTTACATTATAAAGCCCTTAAAATATGAAGACTACGAAGAGAAAATTAAAAGGGCATTCCAGTATTGGGAAATTAACGAGTTAATAAAGGGCTAATTACGGCTTTTTCTACTTTTTACTGCACATAATAAGTAATCCAATTCTTACGTTAAAGAACTATTAATACAACTTATTATGAAAGGAATCGTATTTACAGAATTTTTAGAAATGGTAGAAGAGACCTTTGGTCTAGAAACTGTGGATAATATTATAGAAAATTCTGAGCTACCATCTGGAGCGGCATATACAGCTGTCGGCACCTATGATTTTAATGAGATGGTACAATTGCTTACCAACCTAAGTGAAGAGACCAAAATACCAGCCAACGACTTGCTATTTACTTTTGGCACCTATCTTTTTAATGGGCTCGCTAAAACGCATCCAGAAGTAGTAGAAGGTTACACAAAACCTTTAAATTTACTGTATTCTATAGAGGACCACATACATGTACATGTAAAAAAATTATATCCAGACGCGGAACTCCCTACCTTTAAAATCTTGGAAAAAACCGATGAAAAGTTGAGTATGATTTACAGCTCATCTAGAGGACTATATGCCTTAGCTCACGGTCTTATTACCAAGACTTTTGAGCACTTTGAAAAAAGTGTAGAAGTTGCATATAAATTGTTAAATGAACAAGGTACAGAAGTTGAGTTTACGATAGTCCAGAATGGATAACAAAGAAATACAATTACTTAAAAGAGCATTAGATAGGGAAAAACGGTCCAGAAAGGCCGCAGAATCCTTATTGGAACAAAAATCCAAAGAATTATATGATGCTTCTAGGCATTTGCGAGAGGTAAATGGAAAGCTAGAAGCTATGTTAACAGACAATGGCGCACATTGGGATGGCGCTTTTGTAAATATTATTGATCCATACATTGTCATAGATTTAAAAGGAAACGTGCTTAACATGAACCAAAGTGCCAAAGATTTTATGGGCTTTGACCATGAGAAGGACCGTATTAATCTGGCTTCTTTAGTACATAAAGATTATGTGCAATACACCAAAGAATCTTTTAAATCCCTAGCACATACAGGGCTCATTAAAAACTATAATGCCAAAATAAATACCCTAGCGCACGGAGAGCGTTTTATTAATATCAATGCAAGTTTAATCTACAATCAAGAGGGTTTGCCAGTGGCAGCCCAAGGGGTAGTCAGAGATATTACCAGAGAAATAGAAATTAAAGAGTTACTGGAAGACCAGCGTAAACAGCAAGATATTATTGTAGAAAATTCATCTTTAGGAATTTTATTAACCGTAAAAGATGTAATCGTTAAAGCAAATAAAACCTTTGTAGATTTATTAGGGTATACTGCTATAGAATTGGCTAATACCCAATTAAATGATATTTCTTCTATAGAAGATTTAGAGGAATATCAACGGATTAAAAATAGTGATGACTCAGCTTTGCAAGACAAATACTCGGTAGTTCGCAAGTTTAAAAAGAAAAATGGCGAGTATTTGTATGGTAAAACATCAGTAAACACCGTACGCAATCAAGCAGGTGCCATAGACTATCAAGTGGTAATGATAGAAGATATTACCCAGGATCGAATTTCAGAAGAAAGGTTAAAAACATCGGAACAACGAATGTCTACGCTAATAACCAATTTGCAGACAGGTGTATTGCTAGAAGATGTAGACAGAAAGGTAGTTCTAACCAATAAAAAGTTTTGTGACCTGTTCCATGTTACCGTGAATCCAGAAGTACTAGTAGGGGTAGATTGCAAGGCGTATTTAGAACGTTCTAAAACTATTTTTCAATCTCCGGAGGAAGAAATCAACAGAATCAATGCCATTTTAGAGAAGAAAGAATTGGTAGTTTCTGATGAAATTGAATTGGCAGATGGTAGAACCTTAGAAAGAGACTATATACCATTATACGTAGACAATGTATATAGCGGCCATTTATGGACGTATAATGATGTAACCATAAAAAAGAATTACAGGCGCAATCTAGAAGCAGAAAAACTAAAATATGGTAACATTGTTGCCAACATGAATTTAGGTTTAGTAGAGGTAGATACTAAAGGTCATATTTTAATGACAAATAACCGTTTTTCAGAAATGGTAGGCGTTGAGCTCCAAAATTTGGTAGGAGAAAACGTTTTAAACCTGATAGATATGGATGCGGATACCAGAGAACGAATCAAGCAACAATTTGCAAAAAGACAAGAACATGTCTCTGATTCTTATGAAATTGAAGTGCGCGATAAAAATGGAATTCTACGTAATTGGTTGGTTTCTGCAGCACCAAGTTATGATGAATCTGGCCATGTAGTAGGTTCCATAGGGGTGCATTTAGACATTACCGAACAAAAACAATTAGAGAAAGAACTAGAACAAAGCAATAAAGGCTTACAAGAATATGCGCATATTGTTTCTCATGATTTAAAATCGCCGCTACGTAGCGTAACTGCGTTAATAACTTGGTTGCAAGAGGACTATAAAGAGGTGTTGGATGAAAACGGGCAACATACCCTTAAAATGATTACCGATAAGATAGAAGGAATGGATAGGCTCATCGGTGGTATCTTAAAATACTCTACAGTAAATAGTGATACTTTAGATAACACCAATGTAGATGTAAATGAAGTTATAAAAGAGATTACAGAGATTATCTACATACCGGATCATGTTTCCGTGCAAATAGTAGGTAAGCTACCCACCATTAAGGCAGATAAAACTAAGATTCATCAATTGTTTCAGAATTTCTTAAGCAATGCCGTGGTTAACATTGATAAAGAAGTGGGGGTAGTAGCAGTTGCTAGTAAAGAAACCCCTACACATTGGGAATTTAGTGTAAAAGATAACGGCGTCGGTATTCCTAAAGAATATCACGAGAAGATTTTCAAGATTTTTCAGTCTATTGGAAATAATGAAAGGTCTACAGGTATAGGATTGTCCATTGTTAAAAAAATTATAGATAGGTATGATGGTAAAGTCTGGTTAGATAGTGAAATAGGGGTAGGGACTACATTCTATTTTACATTAAAAAAGATGTAGTATGAAGGTAAATCAAGCAATACGCGGGGCAGGAGAAAACCAATGGACGTTTACTAAAACAGGCACTCTAAAAAAGCCTTTAGTTTTAATTTTTGGCGATAGATTTTTATTAGAGTCGCACACGGTTTTAGATGAAGTAAGAGCCTTATATCCTGATGGAGACCTAATCTTTGGTACAACGTCTGGCGAAATATTAGGGCCACACGTGTTTGAAGAATCCATCACACTTACGGCAATAGAATTAGAAAAAACCACCTATAAGATTGTTAGAGCTAATGTAAAGGAATATGCAGCCGTAGAGACGCTGGGTAATGCACTTGCCCAACAGTTACCAAAGAAAAATCTAAAGCATATTTTCATTGTATCAGAAGGGAGTTTTGTAAACGGAAGCGGATTAATTAATGGCTTCAATCAAATACAAGATAGTACCACTCCTATAACGGGTGGTTTGTGCGGAGATGGTGCTCGTTTTGAGCGCACCTTGGCGTCTTATAATGAAAACCCTAAAGAGGGAGAGGTTATTGCGGTTGGTTTTTATGGCGATACTTTAGAAGTTAGTTATGCTAATTTTGGTGGTTGGCATTCTTTTGGTCCCCAACGCAGCATCACAAAATCTGAAGGTAATATTCTTTTTGAAATTGATGGAAAACCTGCCCTGGATTTATACAAAATGTACTTGGGAGATAAGGCAGACCAATTACCACAAGCAGCTTTGCTTTATCCGCTTTCTGTGCAAACAGGCGCAGAAGAGCCGTTAACCCGTACAATTTTGAATATTGATGAAGATACAAATTCAATGATATTGGCGGGTGATGTGCCAGAAGGTGCAAAAGTGCAATTAATGATGTCTAGTACTAACGATATTGCAGAAGCAGCCCACAAGGCAGCCACTTTGGCAATGCGTAATAGAAAAAAAGCACCAGAATTAGCTTTGTTGGTAAGTTGTGTAGGTAGAAAATTAGTTTTAGCTGGTAGAACAGAAGAAGAGATAGAAGAGGTTCTAGATGTGGTAGGAGAGCAGGCCGCAATTAGTGGTTTTTATTCATATGGAGAAATGGCTCCCTTCTCTGGCAAGAATAATTGCCTTTTACACAATCAAACCATGACGCTAACTTTAATAAGCGAGTAATATGCATTCTTTACTTAAAAGACAGATACGCAAGTTTTTGCCAGAGCAGTTTAAGGATGCTAAAGAATTAGAGGCTTTTTTGGCAGCAATAGCATCTTCTTATGAGGATTATGATGATAAGTTGGCGATGATACAGCGTGCTACAGCCTTGAGCTCAAAAGAATTGTATGTAGCTAACCAACGTTTAAATAAAGAAACAGATAGGCAGCAATCCATATTAGATGCGCTAAGTAAGGTTATAAAAGAAATGGACCAGAATACGACTCAGTTGTTAGATGAAGATGTGTTTGATCCACAAAAATTAGCAGAAAACATAGAAAAACAAACCAAGCGTATAATTGAAATAAGTGGAGAGAAAGCTATTTTGTTAGAGAATCTGGAGCGTAAAAATGAGAGTTTAAATAATTACGCCCATATGGTATCTCATGATCTAAAGTCACCTATACGCAATGTACATTCTTTGGTAGGGTGGATTTACGATGATGCAAGCCAAGAAACCAAAGCTAGTTTTGGACCAAGCTTCGATTTAATATTTCAGAATCTAACCAAAATGGATGGTTTAATAGATGGCATTTTAAAACATGCAACCATAGATTCGTCAGAGGAACATGTTAGAGATATCAATCTAAATAAGCTTCTTTTTGAAATTAAACAGACTATTTATGTTCCCGATAACGTTACCATTACTATAGCGCCAGATTTGCCAGTTTTAAAGGCTGATACTTACAGATTAGAGCAATTGTTCAAAAATTTATTTACCAATGCTATAGCGGCTTTAGAGGGTGAGGTTAATGGTCTTATTGCGGTTTCTGCAGAAGAATTACCTGCACATTATAAATTTACAGTAAGTGACAATGGTAAAGGCATCCCAGAGCATTTGCAAGAGGGAATCTTTACTATGTTTAAAAAATTAGAGAACGATGCAACAGCCACAGGAATAGGACTGGCATTGGTTAAAAAAATAATTAATTATTACAAAGGAGAAATTTGGTTGTCTTCTAATGAAGGTGAAGGAACTCAATTTTATTTTACCTTGGCAAAATAAGTGCATTAATGGCAGAGGAAACACCCAATTTAAAGTATTTAGAAAATTTATCTGCGGGCAATGAAGTAATGATGCAGCGTTTGTGGAACGTTGTGAAAGAAGAGTTTCCTGTAGAAAAAAAGGCCTACGAAAACGCCATGAAACAAGCTGCGTTTAAAGAAGCGGCAGAATTAGTACATAAAATAAAAAA
Organism: Flavobacterium sp. ASW18X; assembly: GCF_005144745.1. Lineage (GTDB taxonomy): Bacteria > Bacteroidota > Bacteroidia > Flavobacteriales > Flavobacteriaceae > Croceivirga. The sequence continues at coordinate 116,434 of NZ_SWKK01000003.1, forward strand.
TAAAATAGGTATTTTAGGATTAAATACCAGTTATACCACCGCCAAAGCGTATGAAGAGGGGTTAAAGATTGGAGATTTCACCAATCAAAAGGATTTTGAGCAAGCACTATTGGTACTAACAGATTTTATAAAAAAAACTGAGTAGCATGAACTGTATTATAATAGATGACGAATTGCTTTCCCAAGAAATCATGGCGCAATTGATTGAGGGGCAAACAGAAATGGAATTGGCTCAAAAGTTTCCTAGTTGCATTGCAGCTTTAAAATTTTTGGGGGATAATGAAGTAGACATCATTTTTCTAGATTTACACATGAAGGATTTTTCTGGAATCGATTTTTTAAAAACGATAAAACAAAATCAAAAGGTGGTGTTAACCACCTCTGACCCTTCCTTTGCTTCTGCTTCTTATGAGTACGATAACATAATAGATTACTTAGTAAAACCTATAACTCCAGAACGTTTCGCAAAGACAGTAGAACGTATTAATAATGCAGTAGCATTACCAGAGTCTAAAACGATAAACTATGGAGGAGCTAAAAAAGAAGGACAAAAAGGGGGGGAACTATTTATCAATATAGACAGGCGTTTAATAAAAATTAAGTATCAAGATATTCTTTTTGTAGAAGCAAAAGGGGATTACATAAATGTTAGAACAGTGAAAGAAGATTTTAGGGTACATTCTACCTTAAAAAAGATTACGGAAAAGCTGCCAGAATCGCTGTTTATGCAGATTCACCGTTCTTATGTAATCAACTTTACTAAGATAATAGATATACAAGATAATAGTGTTTTAATAGAAAAAAGCGTAATTCCTATTAGCCGCTCTCAGCGACCTAATCTTATGAAAAGATTAAATCTTTTACAATAAAAGTAAGAAAATACGTTATTATATAGCATTTATTGATAAAGTAATAACGTAAACTGAAATTATGGCAATAGAAGTACTAGAACGTGGAGACCTGTATGAAGTAAGAGGTAGTTTAAACAAAGAGAATGTAGGTTCTGCAAGAGCGTACTTTAATTCATTATTAGAAACTAAGGAGGTTTTACTCATTAGTTTAGAGTATTTAGAAGAGTTAGACCAAGAAGCGGCTTTGTTTCTAGAAAATTTTTACAGGGCAGCAGCAAGTCAAAATAAAGTGGCTTTGTTTTTTGGTTCTCATAATGATGCTGTAATGGCTACTATGAAAGCTTGTAAAACGGCTTATATTTTAAGTGCAGATAGATATTAAGAATTAAAAACTTTACCATCATTCTTGGCTATGGAACAACCAAACATTAAATATATAGAAGACGTTGCGGGATCAGATGCTGATTTTAAAGCCAACTTTATTCAGATTTTAAAGATGGAATTCCCAGATGAGTTTGTGCATTATAAGAACATGTATGCAGCTAAAAACCATATAGAGACGGCTGCAATTGTACATAAGCTTAAACATAAGCTTAATATAGTTGGCTTACAAGATGGCTATAGAATGGCGGTTACCTATGAAGAAGAATTAAAGAAGGGTAAAGACGCTATGCATACAGATTTTCTACCCATTTTAGAAGTTGCTGGAGCCTTTATTTCTACTTTGTAAATTGTTGTTTTAAAGCATAAAAAAAGCGCATCTTTTAAGATGCGCTTTTTTTGTTTTATTCCGTTTTTTCTAGAAGTGCCATTTGATCATTAAATAAGCTCTTGAAAAATAAGGGCTTTTCTGTAATGTTCCATTTTAATCGTAAGCCCATTTCTGTAAACTGAAATCCTGCACCAATAGCTGAGGCAATATTACTGTATTTACCGTAGGCCGTTAGGTTAAGTCTCTTACTAAAGTTATGGGTAATTCCTGCTTCTGCTCGGTATATTACGGTTAAATCGTCTTGTTCCACTTTTTGTAAACCACCTGCTGCACTTACATAACCCTTAGTGTCTACCGTTAGGTTGCCTCTTAAATCACCGAATAGTTCCAAATTTTTATAACTAGATGGACTAAAGTAGATTGTTGGTACTTGGTCTTTAAAAGAAAGGTATTGAAAATTTATACCAACCTTTAGGGCTGGCTTTTTCATAAGGTTATAATACAAAGATGTAAATAGTAACTGTCTAACATTATCATCTGTTTGGGTGGTGTAAATGGCCTGGGTATACCAACCTAAATTAAAGTTGGTGCCTAAATTATAAGTTAAACCATAATGGTTCATTACTATTTGCCTCTTAATAAGTTCTGCGTTAAAAGCCTGTACTTCTCTTTTATAATTCAACTCAAGGCTATTAAGTTTAAAAGGCTTTGTTTGTAATTTGGCTTCTAGTATAGAAGACACATATGTACTATCAGAAAAATTGGCCGCATACACCCCAGCATTACCAAGTAAATCTACGTTGGGCATTAGTTTATATCTAGCACCTACAGTGAAGGTATGCGAACTTGCTTTGTTTACAGTAACTTCATTTTCACTGGTACGGTATTGGTAACTAGCACTTGTTTTTACTTTGGGTGTAAACGGGATGTTTACAGAGGTAGTACTTGCCCAGGCAATGTTGTTGCCGTTATCAAAGGTGTATTGTAACCATTCTTCTGCCATAGGAGAATTTTGATTGTTTAAACGTTCTATAAAACCAATAGCATCTTTTTGGTTCTCGTATATTTTTAAGGTGTTAAAAGCATTTTCATAAGCAGGAATTAAATTATCAGAGGCAAACATAGCGTTGGCCATACCCATATTTCCGTCAAAAGAAGTACTGTCTTTTTCTAAAATAACATCATAGTTATTAATACTGGATTTAAAATCACCAGTATACATACCTAAAGTAGAGCGTAAAAGTATTAACCATTGTTCGTTAGGGAATTCTTTTTCTAATGCCTCTATAGTATTCCTAGCTACTACATATTTCTGATTCCAGATTAAAGCTTGTACATATCTATTGTGTGTTGCGGTAACTTCATTTTTTTCTGTTTCTGGTCTTAAGGTAGCCATCGCTTTTTCAGCGGTGGCAAGTGCCTCCTTGTCTTCTTCTTTTAAATGTTGTGCTAGAGCAATGCCGTTAAGAGCAATAATACTATCCTTATTAGTAGTAGCCATTTTTTTATAGGTAGCTATTTGCTTATCATGCTCTTTGGTCATTAAGTAAAGATTAGCTAAGTTTTGTAGCGCTTGCTTATCGTCTGGGTAATCAACAAAAACTTTTTTCAATAATTGCTCAGAATTTTTGTATTCTTCCTTTTTAGATAGTTGATAGGCGTACCCTAGATAGATATACTTACGCGATATTTTTGCACTTTCGTTTTCTGGATTTAAGGCAATAGCTTTGTTTACCCATTCTAAAGCATCTGTATATTCTTGTAAGTTAGAAAGGGTGTTGGCCATGCCTAATACTGCACCATATTTATTTGGGTGGTCTTGATTCAATTTTAAAAAGAGTGGCTTTGCAGCCTTAAAATCTTTTGCCCACAGATAAGCTTCGCAATAATTAGAAGCTATTTCAAAATCTCCAGGATAATCTTTCAATAATCCTTCAAAATAAGTAATTGCCTCTTTGGGAGCACCACTTAGTCCTAAAGCTCTACCATAGCATAAGCGGGCAGTTTTATTATTGGGGTCTTCTTTTAAATAGTCTGCAAAGAAATCTTTGCCTGCTGCAAAGTCTCCTTTTTCTAGTAAGGCAAAACCTTTGGTAATGTCTATTTGGGCAAAAACAGACATATACGTACTTAAGGTAATTAGCAAAATAATACTTTGTTTCATAAAAAGTAGGGTTAATACTACAAAAAATAACGACGCTTTTTCAATTTTATTAGCATTGTTTGGTATTAATAAAGTTAATTATAGGATAATCCTTTTCAATAGACAGTTATTTTACACTCATCTATAGTTAATGGTTATTGGTCTTTGTTGCTGATGCATAATGGCTTATAATGGAAATATTTGTAGAACCTGCTAAGCAATAAGTTTACTATTTATTGTAAGGTAGGTGAACCTTTCCTTTTTAGAAAAGTATGTACATGCCGTAGGATTTTGGAATAGAGCACACGTTTTTCATCGAAAAGTAAGTAAAAGATTACAATAATATTAAGATAAAACGTTATCTAGGTATTATGCCTGTGTTTGGCAAACCCAAATTAAACTTAAAACCTAAAAAAAATGGCATTACAAATTAAAGAAACAAACAATATCATCTTTATAGAGGGTAGCCTATCTACCTCTAACTTAATTAGTCTGCGTAGCTATCTAATGCCGCTCCTAGAATCTGGAGCACAACTTACATTGAACATGGATGGCGTAGTAGAAATTAATAATGAAGTGGTTAAAGAAATGCACGCACTTAAAAGATTTGCATTTGAGGTTAACGCAGGAATAAACTACGTTTCTACCACACAGAAAGATTTGTATAAATATAAAATTGCCAAGGCATAAGTTATGGAAGCTATCCGTTCCATATCTAGAAAATTAAGTCCCGAGCAAGTATTTATGCTTAGTGTCATTGTCGTAAACGGTGGTAACTATTTGTATAATTTGTTGTTGGGTAGAGTTTTAGGTCCTGTAGCTTTTGCAGAAGCAGCTCTTTTAATTACCCTACTGTTAGTGTTGTCTTTTGTTGGGATGACCTTTCAATTGACAGCGGCCAAATTTGCTGTAGAATTTTCAGGAGATTCTTGGTTGGGCTTTAAAAACAAAACGCTTAAATGGGTACTTATTTTTGGTGCTTTAATTGCTTTAGCCGTTGCGTTAAGTTCAGGATATTTAAAGGCCTTATTCCACACCAATAGTGGTCTAATGTTTATTGTTTTTGCCTTGGGCATACCTGTTTACTTTTTTATGAGTCTTAATCGTGGTATTTATCAAGGAAGACAAAATTATAGGCCGCTATCCACAACTTATCAAACAGAGATGTGGAGCCGATTAATACTTACTCTGGTACTTGTATATGTATTACCATGGGAGCCCGGATTATTAGTAGCTATTGGTATTTTGGTAAGTTTCTTTTTCGGTTTGTTTCCTTCAGAAATAAAATCATTAAAAATTGATTCTGAACAGAAACTGACTTCAGAGGAGCAAAAACACGTTTTACGCTTTATGCTACTAACCGCTAGTTATGAGTTAACGCAAATCATCATAAATAATAGTGATATACTTTTAGTAAAGCATTTTTTTGAGGCCAAACCAGCAGGTCTTTATGCCTCCTTAGCTTTAATTGGTAGGGTAGTTTATTTTGCTGCATGGATGTTTGTAATGTTATTGTTGCCTACCGTAATTAAAAATAGAAAAGAAGGTATACCTACAGCCCCAGTATTGTTTAAATACGTAAGTTACATCGGTGCTATGGCCATAGTTATAGTAAGTGTTTGTGCAATAATGCCGGAAACAGTGGTAAATGTAATGTTTGGTAAAGAATATTTAGAAGTTGCTCATTTACTATGGAAATATGCTCTTGCCACTTCATTATTTGCCTTAAGTAATATCTTTGCGTATTATTTTTTGTCTTTAGATCAATATGTGCCTGTAATCCTATCTGGAATATTAGGTATGTCTCAAATACTACTTATCATTTTCTTTCATGATAGTCTTAACACTGTTATCATTATGCAAATCATTGCTATGGCAGTGCTGTTGTTTGTTCAATTAGGCTATTTCTTAAGAAAGGAAGTGTTCTTAACCCCCAAAACAAAGTAACATGAAGCTAGCTATTGTAACAGCTTATCCACCCAGCAAGGTAACCTTAACAGAATATGCCTATTACCTTGTTAAACATTTTAGAATGCAAGACCGCGTAGAAGAATTGATTTTACTATGCGACAAAACTGAAGGTGACAAACAACTAGACTTTACAGAGGCCGGTTGCCGTATTGTGGTAAAAGAATGTTGGAGCTTTAATAGTTATACCAACATTTTAAGTGTTGCCAAAGCAATAAGAGTCACTAGACCAGATGCGGTATTGTATAACCTACAATTTATGAAGTTTGGCGATAAAAAAGTGCCAGCTGCACTTGGTTTGCTATTGCCTTTTGTTTCTAAAAATATGGGCGTGCCTACCATTTCCTTATTACATAATATAATGGAAACAGTAGACCTTAAGGATGCAGGTTTTACCAATAACAAATTGCTGGCGTCAATTTACAATTTTATTGGTACTACGTTAACTCGGTTCGTTTTAGCATCAGATGAGGTGGCAGTTACTATTAGTAAATATGTAACTACGCTTAAAGGCAAATACAAAAAAGAGAATATAAAATTGATTCCGCACGGTACGTTTGAGTTGCCTCCGCTACCAAAATTTAGTTTGCCAGAAGGTCCTAAACAAGTAATGGCGTTTGGTAAGTTCGGCACCTATAAAAAGGTAGAGGTAATGATAGAAGCTGTAGAACAAATTAGACAACGTACCCAAGAAAATATAGAGATTGTAATTGCAGGTACAGATAGTCCTAACACGCCAGGTTATCTACAGGCGGTTGCAGAAAAATATAAACATGTACCACAGATAAGATTTACAGGTTACGTACCAGAAGAAGATGTACAACGCATTTTTGAAGAAAGTGCAGTAGCTGTATTTCCATATACTTCTACAACAGGTAGCTCGGGTGTTTTGCACCAAGCGGGTAGTTATGGTAAGGCCGTGGTATTGCCAGATTTAGGGGATTTAGGTATTCTAATTCGTGAAGAAGGATATACTGGTGAGTTTTTTGAGGCAGATAATCCTTCATCTTTAGCCAATGCCATAGAAAAGATTTTGGTGGATGATGCTTATCGCATAAGCCTAGGGGAAACTAATTACAAGGCTGCTACATCGCTACCCATGTCTAAAATAGCAGAAATGTATTTAGATCTGTTTGATGTCATCAGAAAAAGAAGGGGTAAAATTAAGTCCACACAAACAATTACAGATAAACAAAAAAAGGTATTGGCCTAATACATAATCCAATATTAACTGGGGATAACCCGCTACTAAAAAAAATACTATGAAAATATTAGCAATAGATGATCAGCAGTTAATCTTATTGTCTTTACAAAAAAGACTACAAGAGATTGGCTATACCGTAGAAATTGCAGACAACGGTATTACTGGTAAGGAGAAGTTTGAAAGCTTTAATCCAGATTTGGTAATTGTAGATATTAACATGCCACAGGTTAATGGCCTAGAAGTAGTAAAATACATAAGGAATACAAAAGAATCTGCGATACCAATTATGGTCCTTTCTGGAAATACCGATGAAGAAACCATTTTGGATGGCTATGATTTAGGTATTAGCGATTATATGAAAAAGCCCGTGAGTTTAAATGAGGTGGCTGCTCGTGTTAAAAATTTAATTGGTCTTCCAGAAAAAGCAATGGAAACTAAAAGAAATAGCAATGACACCCAAATGTTGCAGGAGTATGTTGTGGGGGTTGTCATTCCTTGTTATAATGAGGAAGAGCGCTTGCTGAGTGATGAGTTTCAATCCTTTGTAAAACAAAACTTAGGCTATCATTTGTGCTTTGTAAATGACGGTAGTAAGGATAATACATTAGAAGTTTTACATAAACTAAGAAAAGGGCACGAAGACCATATAAGTGTGTATGATTGTCCGCAAAATGGAGGTAAAGCAGAAGCGGTTCGTCTGGGGACACTGCACTTAGCACAAGACCCACAACTAGATTATATTGGCTATTTAGATGCCGATTTATCTACGGATTTTAAAGACTTTGACGATTTGGTGCAGACCATTAAAAAGTCCGATTACAAAATTGTAAGTGGTTCTAGAATGGCAAGAATGGGCGCAGATATCAATAAGGAATCTGCAAGAGCTATTATTAGTAAAACCATTAATTTTTTAATTAGATCTATTCTTAGAATGCCGTTTAATGATACCCAGTGTGGCGCTAAGATTATGGATAAGGAAATTGCACAGCTGGTTTTCAGTAAGCCATTTTTAACACGTTGGTTGTTTGATGTTGAGATATTTAAGCGCATGAGCAATACATATGGCAGAAAAGAAGCAGTTGCTATGATTTGTGAACAACCATTAAATAGATGGATACATGCAGATGGTTCTAAACTGTCCTTTAAAGATTCTTTAAAGATTGTTTTTCAACTGGGGCAGATTGCTATGCATTACAATATAGGTAAAGGCAAAAAAAAAGCATCTAAACCTGTAAACACGGTAAGCAAACCTACCACAGTTACACCAGTTTCTTAGATGGTGCTATACTAATTAGACAACCCTTATCGTTAATAACAAACAAAGTAATTTGATAAAAAACTACTCTTAGCATATGAGAATTTTAGTTACAGGAGCGTCCGGGCAATTAGGGCAGACCATTAAAACAATGGCTGAGAATTATCCAAGTTTTGATTTTGATTTTAAGTCATCTAAACAGTTGGATATTACCAATGAGGCTGCTGTGGCAGAACAACTGCAAAAGGGTAAATACGATTACTGCATAAATTGTGCAGCATATACACACGTAGATAAAGCGGAACAAGATAACGTGCAAGCTAGAAATGTAAATAGTAATGGACCTAAATACTTGGCTATTTATTGTGCGCAAAATAAGACTACACTTTTTCATGTTTCTACAGATTTTGTTTTTGATGGATTCTTAAATGAGCCTTACAGAGAGCAAGATATTGCTAGACCTATTGGTTTCTACGGAGATACCAAGTACAAAGGAGAACGTCATATTGTAGAGAATCTAAAAGAACATTTTATTTTTAGAACATCTTGGTTATACTCAGAACATGGTCACAATTTTCTAAAAACCATGATGAAGTTAGGTAAGGAGAAAGAAGAACTAGCTATAGTGTATGATCAAGTAGGTACACCTACGTATACGGCAGACCTAGTAGAGGTAATGCTACATATTATGGAATTAGGTAGTGATGCTTACGGAATATACCATTATAGCAATGAAGGTATTGCTAGCTGGTATGATTTTGCTAAGGAAATTTTTGAGCTGAATAATATGGCTATACGTGTTAAGCCAATATTATCTGCTGCCTACCCAACCCCTGCCAAAAGACCTAAATATAGTGTTTTAGATAAGGCAAAGGTTAAAGGCACTTTTGGTATCACTATTCCGTATTGGAAAGACAGTTTAAAAAAAGCAGTAGCTGCTGCACAAGCAGCCAGTGTTTAAAGTCCTTTAGTCTGTACTTTATGAAAAGAATCGGCTTGCAATTTCAATAATTCCTCTGCCTTTTTCTTTTTGTATTCGTATACTTCTTTTTCTGATTTTAAATCGTTATAAATTTCTTTGTTTAATTCTTGGTCTGTGGATAATACCAGTTGTCTTTGCGTAACTTTTTGATTAATCCAACTGCTTACTACAGTCTCATTTTCCTCTAGTCTAAAGTCGTACTCTCCTTTAGAAGCTATTAATTTATTAATAATTGGTGCTGTTTCTATGGTCAAGAAGAGTAGAAAGATAAAGAAAGAAGGTATCCAAGGTAATTGTTTCATTGCATCTATGCGAGCCATCAATCCATCAAAACGGTCAATAATGGGTTGGGCATTTTCAACAGCGGAATTATACTCCAATTTTAACGCCGCTATTTGAGCATCTAATGTTTCAATTTTTTCTCGATTATTAGTTTTAAGTTGTTGTAATTCCGCTAAAGCAGCATCATGTTTATCTCGTTTTTCTTGATAAACAGGGCCTTTACCCAGTAAACCTGTGCCAGCTTTACCTTCTGCTTCTGCAATGTAAGTAGCATACAATGCGTTGGTTTCTTCCTCTTTTGTTATTATTTCATTTTTTAATTGCTGTACGTCTTGTTCTAAAGCTTCAACCTCAGGAGTGTACTGTAAGGCAAGTTGTTCTTGGTTGGCAAGTGTGAGCGTATTTTTTTCTTGTAAGAGAACTTGGTCTATTTCTTTCTCAAAAATCTTTAATTCTAATGGTTTAGAAATGACTATGGCTATGATTACTGCTAAAACAATTCTAGGTAAGGCTTGCCAGAATTGATGTGCAGTGCTACCACTTTTTTTAATGGTAGATACAATGTATCTGTCCAAATTAAAAATGAGGAGCCCCCATACAAGTCCAAAGAGTAATGCAATGTAAATAGAATCAAAAACAGTATATAGTGCGTAGCTACTAGCTATAAAAGCCATTAGTGCGGTGAAAAATACAGTAGCCCCAATACCAGCGTATTTAGTACGCTCTCCTTGTGAGCATTGAGAAAGTATATCCGTATCTGCCCCAGAGCAGCGGATAAAAAATTGATTTAACATAATAGTGTTCGTTTTTTGATGATTTCTATTAGAACGGAATCCGTAGGGCTTTGTTACAAACTACGTCTTAAATAAAAGCTAAAGTTGTAGTTGTAATGCAAGGAAGTCCGATTAAAGTATACTGATACTTAGGAGATTATTTTTTTCAAAATAGGCTAAACTATACTAAACTACCGTTTGTCGATAGTAAATGGAATTCTGCACTTCATCGAAAAAAATACTTTTAGCCTTGCAATACATTTGGAATATCAATTACAAACAAGAGTACAGATGAGAGCTATTAAAACTACAAATACCGGAAATAAAAAGTACAGTGGAATGGTCATATTTAAAGCAAACGAAAAAGAATTTAGTATTTGCGATGTAGAGTTGACAGATTCCGAATTGTTAATAAACGTATATAAGCCTATTGCATGCTAAGCATTTGAGAGTGGTACATTCCCCCAAGTCTGTTCCCCCAAGTCTTTAAAAGTACCATTAACAGTGGAGGCCATTAGATAAGTCATTTTCTTAGAGTTTTTTGGTGTAGTGTTTCTAAGAAAGTGGATGTAAAACATCTAGACTTATTCCAATGGCCTCTTTATGTTTACTTAGCCTTGAGCAAGTTCTGTGTAATACTTATAGAAATATGGTATGGTTTCTATTCCTTTTAAGTAATTCCAAATACCAAAATGTTCGTTAGGGGAGTGTATTGCATCTGAGTCAAGCCCAAAACCCATCAAAATAATTTTACTTTCTAATATTTGCTCAAACAAGGCTACAATTGGTATACTACCACCGCCACGTTCTGGAATTGCAGTTTTGCCAAATGTAGTCTCATAAGCCTTAGCAGCAGCTTGGTAGCCAATATTATCTATGGGTGTTACATAAGGTAAACCACCATGGTGCGGGCTAACTTTTACCTTAACACCTTTAGGAGCAATTTTGGTAAAATGGTCCATGAACAATTGGGTGATCTCATCGGGGTCCTGGTCTGGTACTAAACGCATACTTATTTTAGCATAAGCTTTGCTCGCAATAACGGTTTTTGCACCTTCTCCTGTATAACCACCCCAAATGCCGTTAACATCTAATGTTGGTCTAATAGAATAGCGTTCTGCCGTTGAGTACCCTTTTTCTCCATAAACATCTTCTATATCTAATGCTTTTTTATAAGCGTCTAAATCAAAAGGAGCTTCTGCCATTAGAGCACGGTCAGCATCAGATAGTTCTTCTACTTTATCATAAAAGCCTGGTATGGTTATATGATTGTTTTCATCATGTAAAGACGCAATCATTTTGGCTAGAATGTTGATAGGGTTGGGCACAGCACCACCATAAATGCCAGAATGTAAGTCTCTATTGGGTCCTGTGACTTCTACTTCTACATAGCTTAATCCACGTAACCCGGTAGTTATAGATGGCACATCGTTAGCTATCATTCCGGTGTCAGAGATAAGAATAACATCGTTTTTAAGTTTGTCCCTATTCTCTTTTAAAAAATCCTCTAAACTATCACTTCCTACTTCTTCCTCGCCTTCTATCATAAATTTTACGTTGCAAGGCAGAACATTCTCTTTAATCATAAATTCTACAGCCTTAACATGCATGTACATCTGTCCTTTGTCATCACATGCGCCACGGGCAAATATGGCTCCATCTGGGTGCAATTCCGTTTTTTTAATGACAGGTTCAAAAGGCGGGGAATCCCAAAGGTTCATTGGGTCTGGTGGCTGAACATCATAATGCCCGTAAACCAAAACTGTAGGTAATTTAGGGTCTATAATTTTTTCACCGTATACCACAGGGTATCCTTTGGTTTCGCAAATTTCTGTGGTAGTACAACCAGCTTCTTTTAATGATTTTTCTACCAGTTTAGCAGTTTCTATAACATCTTGAGAAAAAGCAGTGTCTGCACTTATAGATGGTATTTTTAGTAAATCTACAAGCTCTGTAACGAATCTTTCTTTATTAGATTCAATGTAGTTTTTAATCTGTTCCATGTATCAATTAATCTTAGCTAAAAGTACTAAAAAGAACTTTTTCTTGCTCTAATGTTTCACAATTGAAATTTTGAAGTATATTTGCATCCCAATTTGAACTGCGGATGTGGTGGAATTGGTAGACACGCTAGACTTAGGATCTAGTGCCGCAAGGCGTGGGGGTTCGACTCCCTTCATCCGCACTTAGTAAAAACCCTTCAATATTTTGAAGGGTTTTTTTGTGGCTATTATTTTAGTTTAACAGGGATGTAAATCTTTTCTTCAGAGTTATCATCGTTGTTTTTATAGTTTTCTCCCAATACCTCAAAATGAGGTCTGTGGTCCAATATGTAAGGTGATTTTGGCAACCATTCTGTAAAAATATATTGAAATATAGACGAATTAGTGCTAGCCCCTTTATATTGAAACATTGCGTACAGTCCTTCTGAAATAGTGTAGCTTTCTAACCCTTCTGATACATCTGCAATATTGTAGACTGGAATAAGCGCCCATTTGGTAAAAACACTATTAGGATTAAATTGTTTAAAATAATGTATTGGATATTCTTGTAAGGAGATTTTATAATTGGCAGATATATTTTTGATTTCTTTTATTCTAGGGCCAAGAGTAGCCCATAATAATCCTGTGGTATTGTTTGCAACACTCATTTCCATATGGAGACCTACCAGCAGTTGTTCAGGAAAAGTTTCTATTGTAGGATTTGGATAAGAAGTTGTGTTCATTTTCTAGTATAAGATGCAAATATTGAAAATTAATCGGTGTTAATAGTATAAAATAATAAGAGCGACAAATATTTGCCGCTCTTATGTAAGGTATTTAATAACACGTATTTATTTAGGTTGTATTTTTTTACAAGATTAACCCGTATACGCACCAGAAGAGTACGTAAGTTCATAACTATGGGTATAAATTTCAAAAACAACACCAAATGGGTCTTCTACATAACACATTTTATAGGGTTTGTCATTTGGATAATACTCCCTAATGGGCATGCGTTGTCTACCGCCATACGCAACAATTTTTGCAATTAAGGCTTCAATGTTTGGGTCCTGCACACAAAAATGAAACAAGCCTGGGTTAAAAGGATTAAACACAGGTTTAGTGGATGGCGTTTCAGGAAATGAAAATAATTCAATCCCGATGCCGTCAGAGGTGGCTAAATGAGCTATCTCAAAAGAATTCCAATCCTCTCCAAATACATCTATACACATTTTACCAATTGCAGTTTCTTTTTCTTTTTTAACCTCGCTCGGTGGCATAATTACATACCAGCCCATTACTTCTTGGTAAAATTCAACTGCAGCAGAAATATCGGGTACAGTAATACCTATATGGGAAAAAGTACGCGGATATGTTTTTTGTTCTTTCATCTTGTCTAATTTTGCAACAAAGTTCTTAATTAGTAGCTTGTTAAACAATAACTTACTTTTTTAGTTGTTAAGTTACTAAAAGAGTAAATAGCATAAAATCAAATAGATATAATTTTGCCTTTAGATAAAATTTATTGTCCTCTTAACAAAACAATGGAAGTTATTGGAACAAAGTGGAAACCTTTACTGCTTTTTCATTTATTAGAGAATCCGTTGCGTTCTGGTATTTTACAATCTAAAATACCTGCTATTTCTAACAAAATGTTTACTCAAAGTTTACGGGAGCTAGAACGAGATAACATGGTATACAGAAAGGTTTTTCCAGAAGTTCCTCCCCGAGTGGAGTATGGATTAACTAAAAAAGGGCAAACCCTTAAGAGCATACTTTTGGCTTTAGATGCTTGGGGGAAAACTATGCATGAAGAGTGAATGTAAGAATAGTAGTGCATTAAAAAGCCTCCATTTTGGAGGCTTGTTTTGTCATTTAGTAGTTAGCTCAAAAGTGTAACCCCAAGGCATCAAAAACGCCAAAGATGTCGCATACTATGCAAACGGGGATGGCTATTAAAATACCAATTAATGTAAAAACCATTAATCGGAGAAAGCCAGATAAAAAGCTAAATCCTACAGTTGTGTTCTCTGCCATAATGCTGATTATTTCCTTTCAAGATAGCATATAATGCATCAAAAAGGCCTTAAAATCAATCAAATACTCGACAAAAAGAGCATTTTTAGACGCGAAGAGCATAATTTTTAGACACTATTTATTTTTTATGCCTTAACCGTTGTGCCAGTTCTTCTAAAGAAACTCCTTTGGTTTCTGGCATCAAAAAAGCCGTAAAAATCAATTGTAAAATCATCATACCTGCAAAAAAGTAAAAGATGGGATAGGGATTGTCTTTAAATATACCAATTTCACTGTCTAAGAAAGAGGGAGTAAGTAATGTAATTAGCGCTGCAAAGACCCAATGTGTACCTGTGCCCCAAGACTGTCCGTAAGAACGAACACTATTGGGGAAAATTTCTGATATAAAAACCCAAATAACGGCTCCTTGACCCACCGCGTGAGAAGCGATAAAAACTAATATAAATACAAGAAGGAGTTCTGAACTTAGTGCAGCCTTAAAACAATAGCCTACCATGGCCAGACTAATAATGTAGCCTATAGAGCCAATGTACATTAATTGTTTGCGTCCTAATTTGTCTATAAGGGCTAAGCCTACAAAAGTGAATAAAAGATTAATGATGCCAATAGAAATGGAACTAAATAAAGAAGTTTCTGAGGCTAGGCCAGCTTTTTCTAAAATTTCTGGAGCATAATACAAGACAAAGTTAATCCCGGATAATTGATTAAAAAATGCAATTAAGAATGCTAAGAGTAAAGGTTTATTGTATTTGCCAGAAAACAATTTGTCTTTTTGTTGTAGTGTAGTTTGTGCCTTAGCAGTCTTAATCTCAACAATCTTTGTTTCTGCTTCTAAAGGATGTACACCAAGTGATGCTAAGCTTTTTGCCACCATTGTGTGAGAATGATTTTTAAGTAAAAGCCACCTTGGGCTATTGGGTATTTTAGCAACCATGATTGTGTAGATTAAGGCAGGTAGTCCTTCTATGCCTAGCATCCATCTCCATGCTGTGCTTTCGTTAAAAAAGGTGCCGATAAGATAATTGCTGATAAAAGCGATGAGAATACCAAAAACGATATTAAATTGATACATAGCAGTTAATCTACCACGATTATTAGCGGAAGATATTTCAGAAATATAGATGGGTGCAGCCACAGAAGAAGCACCTACCCCGACACCACCGATAAACCTGAAAAAAGAAAAACTATAGGCTTCTGGTGCAAATGCGGAACCTACGGCCGATAAAAAATAAAGAATGCCAATCCAGAATAATGTTTTTTTACGTCCCAGACGGTCTGTGGGGATACCACCAAAGAGAGATCCTAAAACGGTACCCCATAATGCCATGGACATGATAAAAATGCCATGAAATGTAAATATAGAATCGCCTAAAAACCAATTGGTGTTCCAGAGTTCTTTTATAGGCTGGTTGGCACCGCTAATAACAACGGTATCAAAGCCAAAAAGAAAACCAGCCAAGGCGGCAGTCATAGAAATGCGCAGAATTTTTTTGTCCATCAGTTTAGTTAGTTTGTTTTAAAACTACTAAAATTTACAACAGTCCTTTAAGATGGTTCATTACTTTTTCTGTAGCGCCTTTTTGATTTTGAATGTAAGATGCATTGAGCTTGCCTAAACGTTTTTGCTCTTGTTTTTGTGTTTGTAGTTGACTCAATTTATCATTTAATTCTCCTTGGTTGTTAATAGATAAAATACCTCCTTTTTTAACTAAAGCTTTGGCTTCTATAAAATCTATGTAATCAGGCCCAATTAGGACTGGAATTCCAAATACAGCAGGTTCTAATGTATTGTGTAGACCCGTGCCAAAAGCACCGCCAACATAGGCAATCGTGGCATAACTATACACTTTGGTAAGTAGTCCAATAGTGTCTAAGATTATAACTTTGGCTTTGGATACATCCGTATTTTTAAGATTAGAATATCTTACGGTCGGTACCTTTAGTTGCGCCTCAATTTTAGAAATATGTGCAGGCTTTAATGTGTGTGGAGCTAAAACATATTTGTAATCAGAAATATCTTTATTTATAAATGTTGTTAGTAGTTCTTCATCTGGTGGCCAGGTGCTACCTGCTACAATACAAGGGTGGTCTTGCAAAAAGGCATCCATAAAAGAAAGTGTTGTGTCGCTTTCTAATATCTGGGTTACTCTATCAAATCTAGAATCTCCACCAACGGTAACATTAGTGATGCCGATAGACGCCAATAGGTTTTTAGAATTTTCGTCTTGTACGTAGTAATAGTCAAACTTTTTTAAGGCATTTTTTAAAAATCCGCCATACCATTTAAAGTATACTTGGCGTTCAGAAAAAATGCCAGAGACCAGTAAAGTGGGTATGTCAGATTTTTTAAGTGCGGTCATTAAACTAGGCCATACTTCATACTTTACAAAAAGAACGGCTTTTGGTTGAATTAGCCGAAGTATTTTTCTTGCATTGGCTCTTGTGTCTAAGGGTAAATAGGCAACAACATCTGCTGGGGTCTTGTCTTTTTTTACTTCATAACCAGATGGGGAAAAAAAGGTGAGTAATATTTTGTAATTGGGATATGTTTTTTTTAGAGCTTCTAAAATGGGGAGCCCCTGTTCGTATTCGCCCAAAGATGCAGCATGCATCCACAACACATCATCGTTCTTATTTAGACCTGCCTTAATGCGATTAAAACTTTCCTTTCTTCCAGCTACAAACAGTTTTATTTTAGGATTGAAAAGTGCAATAAGCTTTAAAAGAAAGCCGATGACAATTAAGATGCCGTTATAAACTATACTCACTTATTTTAGTTTGTGCTAAAATACATTTCTTTACAGCAATTGCTGTGTGTACCACACTTAATTTGCTACTTTTGAACCATAATTCAGCAACATGCGTAAAATACAAATGGTAGACCTGCAGGGTCAGTATGAAGGGATTAAGGGGCAGGTAAATAGCGCAATAGAAGAGGTATTGCAAACATCTGCCTATATCAATGGACCTCAGGTTCATGCGTTTCAAAAAGAGTTAGAAGAATATTTAGGGGTAAAGCATGTAATACCATGTGCGAATGGTACAGACGCCTTGCAAATTGCTATGATGGGTCTTGGTCTTAGGCCTGGTGATGAGGTTATTACTGCAGATTTTACCTTTGCAGCCACCGTAGAGGTTATTGCGCTTTTGGGTTTAACACCTGTTTTGGTAGATGTTGAGCCAGATTCCTTTAACATAGACCCTAATGCTATTAGAAAAGTGATTACACCAAAAACTAAAGCTATAGTTCCTGTGCATTTGTTTGGCCAGTGTGCTAATATGGAAGAGATTATGGCTATTGCAGCGGAGCATGA
Organism: Flavobacterium sp. ASW18X; assembly: GCF_005144745.1. Taxonomy (GTDB): domain Bacteria; phylum Bacteroidota; class Bacteroidia; order Flavobacteriales; family Flavobacteriaceae; genus Croceivirga. The sequence goes on from NZ_SWKK01000003.1 coordinate 133,937, forward strand.
TTTGTTTGTGATAGAAGATAATGCCCAAGCTATTGGTGCTAATTATTTTTATGAGGATGGTCGCAAGGCAAAAAGTGGCACTATTGGTCATGTAGCTTCCACCTCTTTCTTTCCATCTAAGAATTTAGGTTGTTATGGTGATGGAGGTGCTATATTTACGAATGATGACCAGCTGGCGCATACACTAAGGGGTGTGGTAAACCATGGAATGTATCAACGTTATCATCATGATGTAGTAGGGGTTAATTCTAGATTAGATTCTATACAAGCTGGGGTTTTGCGCGCTAAGTTGCCTAATTTAGATACATACAATAGAAAAAGACAGGTTGCTGCAGCTAAATATGATGCCGCTTTTGCAGGGCAAGAGCATATAATAACGCCTTATAAAAAGACCAATTGCAGTGGTGCTTGTGAGCAATGTACCTGCCATGTATTTCATCAATATACATTAAAGATTACCAATGGTAAAAGAGATGCATTGGTGCAACATTTAAATGAAAATAGCGTTCCTTGTGGAGTGTATTATCCTATTCCATTGCATCAGCAAAAAGCATACGTGGATAGTAGGTTTCAAGAAGAAGATTTTGTGGTGACGAACCAATTGGTTCAAGAAGTGATTTCCCTACCCATGCATACGGAACTGGATGATGAGCAAATAAATTTTATTACAGATTTAGTCATCAACTTTGTAAATAAACAATAATGGGTAAAAGAATTTTGGTAACCGGGGGTTTAGGCTTCATCGGTTCCCACACCGTAGTAGAACTACAAAATGAAGGTTTTGAGGTGGTTATCGTAGATAACCTTTCTAATTCTTCGGAAAAAGTACTAGAAGGTATCACGGCAATTACAGGAAAAGAGCCAGCTTTTGAAAAATTTGACCTTCGCGATAAAGAAAAAGTACAAGAATTTTTTCAAAAATATGACGATGTCAATGGGGTTATCCATTTTGCAGCGTCTAAGGCAGTAGGGGAGAGTGTAGAACTTCCTCTGTTATATTATGAGAATAATTTGGGTGTACTCACTTATATACTTCAAGAATTGACTAAAAAAGGAGCTGCAAATTTTATTTTTAGTTCTTCTTGTACTGTTTATGGGCAAGCAGATGTTATGCCAATTACAGAATCTGCTCCCGTAAAAACTGCAGAATCACCATACGGTAACACTAAGCAAGTTGGGGAGGAAATTATTAGAGATACATGTAAAGTAAATCCGCAACTAAATGCTATCGCTTTGCGCTATTTTAATCCTATTGGGGCCCATCCGTCTGTAGAAATAGGAGAATTGCCTTTAGGAGTGCCGCAAAATTTAGTGCCGTTTATTACACAGACGGGTATTGGTATGCGTGAGCAGCTATCCGTTTTTGGGGACGATTACCCTACACCAGATGGTACTTGTATTAGGGATTACATTCATGTAGTAGATCTAGCAAAAGCACATGTGGCTGCTTTACAGCGTTTGGTAGATGAAAAAAATGATAGCAATTACGAAGTATTTAACCTAGGAACAGGTACCGGTAGCTCTGTATTAGAGGTAATACAAAGTTTTGAACGTGTTTCTGGGGAAAAATTGAATTACAGAATTGCTCCGCGTAGAGAGGGCGATGTAATCCAAGCTTACGCAGATACCAAAAAAGCTAATGAAGTTTTGGGTTGGTCTGCAAAGTCTACCCTAGATGATGCTATGAAATCTGCATGGGAATGGGAGAAAAAAGTACGGTCTTAGTGCTTTTAAGACTTAAATGATAGTAAAAGAGGGCATAGCCCTCTTTTTTTGTACCTTTTTGCCATTAAATAACTAACTAGACTAATTAAAATGAAACAAACTACTTTTTTCAGTATCGCCCTATTCATGCTAATATTTCAAGGAGTTTGGGCGCAAGATACCTACCTGCATTGTGGAACGATTATGGATGTGGAAACCGGTAAGTTTTTAAAAGAAAAGACAATAGTTGTTTCTGGTGATAAGATTAAATCCATAGTAGACGGATACGTGCAAGGAGAAGTTGCGGATCAAGTCATCAATCTAAAAACTAAAACTGTAATGCCTGGGTTCATAGATATGCACGTGCATATAGAAAGCGAGTCTAGCCCTACTACGTATATAGATAGATATACAAAGAACGATGTGGATGTGGCGTTTCAATCCACAGTATACGCAAAGAAAACCTTGATGGCAGGTTTTACAACAGTCCGCGATTTAGGCGGTAGTGGGGTGAATATCGCTTTAAGAAAAGCAATTGATAAAGGACTTGTAGTAGGGCCTAGAATTTTTACTGCAGGTAAGGCAATTGCTACTACAGGTGGGCACGCAGACCCAACTAATGGTATGAAATGGGACCAAATGGGCGACCCAGGACCTAAAGAAGGCGTGGTAAACTCACCAGATGAAGGTAAAAAGGCAGTGAGGCAGCGCTACAAAGAGGGGGCGGATGTAATTAAAATTACAGCAACTGGGGGAGTCTTAAGTGTTGCTAAGAGTGGGCAGAATCCGCAGTTTATGATAGACGAGATTAAAGCAATTACAGATACGGCCAAAGATTATGGGATGCTCACAGCGGCACATGCGCATGGAGATGAAGGAATGCAACGCGCCATTCTAGGTGGAATCAAGACCATTGAGCATGGCACTTTAATGAGTGAGGAAACTATGGAGCTAATGAAAAAATATGATACCTACTTGGTGCCAACTATAACCGCGGGAAAAGAAGTTACGGAGAACGCAAAAAAGCCTGGTTATTTTCCGCCGGTTGTAGCTAAAAAGGCGAGTGAAATCGGACCTAAAATTCAAGCCATGTTTGCCAAGGCCTACAAAAAGGGAGTGCCTATTGCTTTTGGTACAGATGCAGGGGTTTTTAATCATGGTGAAAATGCGAGGGAATTTGTTTACATGGTAGAAGCTGGTATGCCGGTAACAAAAGCTATTCATGCTGCTACAGTAACTAACGCAATTTTGTTAGGTAAGGCAACAGAATTAGGGCAATTAAAAGAAGGTTTTATTGCAGATATTGTGGCAACAGATAAAAATCCGATAGACCAAGTAGAGACGTTAAAGTCGGTTTCTTTTGTGATGAAAAACGGAAAAGTTTATAAAAACTAAGGCTACTCTAGCGCTTATTTTGTGGACATAGAAGGGAAAAGTGGGGTAGAGGTGTTGCAGCTAGCAAGAGGCAAAGGATGGTATCCTGCTTTGGTGCAGCAACTGCAAAAAGATTTTGGGTTGGCTAGAATTGATTTTAAGGCGAACGAAGAAATTTCTGTGAAAGCATTAAAAAGATTGGTAAAGGAAAAAGTCTATTTTTTATTAATGGAAGATTACCCTTCATTACTCAATTTATTATACGTTATGGATATAGAGGAGCGTAAGTTGAAGGAAATCAGGGCGCAAGGCGTGGTAGAAGTTGCGGATGAAATTTCTGATGTGTTGTTAAGGCGAATTTTTAAAAAGATTTGGCTACGAAAAAAATATTCAACATAATGATGGTTTTTTGATATTTATGAAAAAATTAAAATAACCGCAGCGGTAATCGTGTGTTAGGTTTGCCAATTATTGTATTTTTGTCATAATTTTTACGAAAGAACTCGGGAAATCTCAAAATGGACAAATATTCCTTTTTAAATGCTGCGCATACTGCTTTTTTTGCGGAGCTTTACGATAAATACGTTTCCAATCCAGATAGTGTAGAGCCAAGTTGGCGAGCCTTTTTTCAAGGCTTCGATTTTGGTATGGAAAGTGCACTAGAAGATTTGGATATACAAACAAGTACAGATGGGGCTTCTGCTATTGTTAATGGCAGAACCATGCAAGTGCCTAAATCGCTTCAGAAAGAATTTCAAGTTATTCGCCTCATAGACGGTTACCGTTCTCGTGGTCACTTGTTTACAAAAACTAATCCGGTTAGGGAAAGAAGAAAATACGAGCCTACTCTGGCATTAGAAAACTTTGGGTTGTCTAATGCAGACTTAGATACGGTTTTTGATGCCGGTAGCATCTTAGGTATTGGTCCAAGTGCTTTAAAAGATATTGTTGGGCACTTAGAGCGTATCTACTGTGATGCTATTGGTGTGGAATACATGTACATCCGTACACCAGAACGTATACAGTGGATACAAGATTGGTTAAATGTAAATGACAATCATCCTAAATTCTCTGCAGATCAAAAGAAAAGTATTCTTAGAAAGCTGAATCAGGCAATATCTTTTGAGAATTTTTTACATACTAAATATGTGGGCCAGAAACGTTTTTCTCTAGAAGGTGGAGAATCGTTAATACCTGCTTTGGATGTCATTATAGAAAAAGCTGCAGACGCAGGTGTTAAGCAGTTTGTAATGGGTATGGCTCACCGTGGTAGATTAAATGTGTTGACCAATATTTTTGGTAAGTCGCCAAAGGATATTTTTAGTGAGTTTGATGGCAAAGATTATGAAGAAGCCATTTTTGACGGTGATGTAAAATACCACTTGGGTTGGACTTCTAGAAGGGAGACAGATACCGGTAAGGTGGTAAATATGAATATTGCTCCAAACCCATCACACTTAGAGACAGTGAACAGCGTAGTAGAGGGAATTACTAGAGCAAAACAAGACAAAGACCATAAAGAAAATGCCTCAGAAGTGTTGCCAATTTTGGTGCATGGTGATGCGGCTTTCGCAGGTCAAGGTGTGGTGTATGAAACCATACAAATGGCAAAATTAGATGGGTATGCTACCGCAGGTACCATTCATATTGTGGTGAACAATCAAATAGGTTTTACTACAAATTATTTAGATGCTCGTTCATCTACCTATTGTACAGATGTTGCTAAAGTAACATTGTCGCCAGTATTGCATGTTAATGCAGATGATGTAGAGGCTGTGGTGCATGCAGCTACGTTTGCCTTGGAATATCGTATGCGTTACAAAAGAGATATTTTCTTAGACTTGTTAGGATATAGAAAATATGGACATAATGAAGGCGATGAGCCTAAATTTACGCAACCATTATTGTATAAAGCAATATCTAAGCACGACAATCCTAGAGATATTTATGCTGCTAAATTATTGGCAGAGGGTGTTATAGACAAGGACTATGTTAAGGGCTTAGAAGAAGAATATAAAAAGAGTCTAGAAGAAGACTTATTAGATTCTCGTAAAATAGAGAAAACTGTAATCACTCCTTTTATGCAAGATGAGTGGGAAGGTTTTCAACGTGTAACTGAGAATGAAATGCTTTCCAAGTACGATACTACGTATAGTTTGGAAAAGATGGATGCTTTGGCAACGGTAATTACACAACTGCCCACAGATAAAAAGTTCTTGCGTAAGATTGTGAGATTAATAGAAGGTCGCAAGAAAATGTACTTTGAAGATAATAAGTTAGACTGGGCCATGGGAGAACTTTTGGCTTATGCTTCCTTATTAGAAGAAGGGTACGATGTGCGGATGACCGGTCAAGATGTAGAAAGGGGTACTTTTTCTCACAGGCATGCGGTTGTTAAAACAGAAATGCACGAAGAAGAAGTGGTCTTGTTGAATGAGCTAGGAGAGCATCAAAACGGACATCTAGACATATATAATTCCCTATTATCAGAATATGCAGTGATGGGCTTTGATTATGGTTACGCCATGGCAAGTCCAAAAACTTTGACCATTTGGGAGGCGCAGTTTGGAGACTTTAGTAATGGTGCTCAAATTGTTATTGATCAGTATTTATCTGCTGCAGAAGACAAATGGAAAATGCAAAACGGATTGGTTTTGTTATTGCCGCACGGTTACGAGGGGCAAGGAGCAGAGCATTCTTCTGCACGTATGGAAAGGTACTTGCAATTATGTGCTAAGGATAATATGTATGTGGCAGATGTTACCACGCCAGCTAACCTGTTTCATCTGTTTAGAAGACAAATGAAGGTAGGGTTTAGAAAGCCATTAGTTGTATTTACCCCAAAAAGTTTGTTAAGGCATCCTAAGGTGGTTTCTACTAAGGAAGAATTAGCAAACGGAACGTTCCAAGAATTGATAGATGATCAAGAGGTGCAGGCTAAAAACGTTAAGTCTCTAGTGTTCTGTACGGGTAAATTCTATTATGATTTGTTAGCTAAGCGCGAAGAGTTAGGTAGAACTGATGTCGCATTAGTGAGATTAGAGCAATTATTCCCATTGCCAGCTACACAAATTCGTGAAGTCTTAGCAAAATATAAAGATGCAGAAGAAGTGGTTTGGGCACAAGAAGAACCAAGAAACATGGGGGCTTGGGGTCATTTATTGATGCATTTAGATGAAGCTAAATCATTCAGAGTAGCTTCTAGAAGGTTCTATGGTGCCCCCGCAGCAGGTAGTTCTGTACGCTCGCACAGAAGACATGCAGAGGTGATAGACTACGTGTTCGATAAAACAAAAGATAATTTCAATAGGTAGAAAAGACAATATAAAGTAGCATAATTATGATTCTAGAAATGAAAGTTCCGTCTCCTGGAGAGTCCATTACAGAGGTAGAAATTGCCGAGTGGTTGGTAGAAGACGGAGATTATGTGGAAAAAGACCAAGCTATAGCAGAAGTGGATTCTGATAAGGCAACCTTAGAATTGCCAGCAGAAGAAAGTGGTATTATTACCCTTAAAGCAGAGGTTGGTGATGCTGTAGCGGTAGGAGAAGTAGTATGTTTAATAGATACTAGTGCAGCCAAGCCAGAAGGTGGCGATGCAGCTCCTAAAAAAGAAGAGAAAAAAGAAGAAGCTCCAAAGGCCGAAGCGCCTAAAAAAGAAGAACCAAAGCAAGAAACCTATGCTACGGGCACTGCTTCTCCTGCGGCAAAGAAAATTTTGAACGAAAAAGGCATTGCTGCTAATGAAATTAAAGGTTCTGGAAGAGATGGTAGAATTACCAAAGAAGATGCTCTGAATGCAAAGCCTTCTATGGGTACACCTTCTGGTGGCAGTAGAGGAGAAACCCGTTCTAAACTTTCTATGTTAAGAAGAAAAGTAGCAGAACGTTTGGTTTCCGTGAAGAACGAAACGGCTATGCTGACTACTTTTAACGAAGTAGATATGACTCCAATTTTTGACTTGCGTAAGCAATACAAAGAGGAGTTCAAGAGCAAGCACGGCGTAGGTTTAGGATTTATGTCTTTCTTTACCTTAGCTTGTGTGCGTGCACTTAAAATGTATCCGGCAGTAAATTCTATGATAGATGGTAAGGAAATGATTTCTTATGATTTCTGTGATGTAAGTATTGCGGTTTCTGGTCCAAAAGGCTTAATGGTGCCTGTAATCCGTAATGCAGAGAACTTAACTTTTAGAGGAGTAGAATCAGAAGTTAAACGCTTAGCAATACGTGCAAGAGAAGGAGAGATTACTGTAGATGAAATGACTGGTGGTACGTTTACAATTACAAATGGGGGAGTGTTTGGTTCCATGCTATCTACACCAATAATTAATCCACCTCAAAGTGCCATCTTAGGGATGCATAATATTGTAGAAAGACCTATTGTTAGAGATGGCGGTATTGCAATTGCTCCAATTATGTATGTGGCACTATCTTACGACCATAGAATTATAGATGGTAAAGAATCTGTTGGTTTCTTAGTAGCTGTTAAAGAAGCATTAGAAAATCCTGCAGAACTATTAATGGATAATAATGTGAAAAAAGCGTTAGAGTTATAAGTTACTTTCGTTTTTTTAGATAAAGACATTTTTTGTCATAATCTATAATTGCCCTTCCCTTTTTTAGGATGTCTGCACCAATAATGCCATCCACGGGAAGGGCATTATGGTTTAAAAGCGCTTGGTTAACGTGGCTCATATCAAAAAGTACGAAGTCTTGTTTTTTATAGGTCCATTTGCCAATTACTATCGTGTTTTTTGTACTTTTTAACGTTTCCATGTCTGTGCTGCCAGCGCCAGCGGCCTTTATATCACTTTCTTCAGATATTAGTTTAAAATATTCCGCCTTGGCAATACCGAGACAGGTATTAGAAGCACCTGTGTCTAAAATAAATCGACCAGTAATACCATTGATTTCCGCAGCAAGTGCAAAATGATTGGTTTCGGTAAATGAAAGGGGAATACGAACGTAGTTTTTCGCCTTTAAAAATTTTTTCAAGCTCATCCTTTATAAAAGGTATAAAGATAAGGCTATTTTTGCCCCATGATTTTAACAGATACCCATACTCATTTATATAGTGAAGCTTTTGATGAAGATAGAGCTGAAATGATGCAACGTGCTATGGAAGCTGGAGTAGAACGCTTTTTTATACCCGCAATAGATGCTTCTTATACAGATGCTATGTATAAGTTAGAGCAATCGTATCCAGAACATATTTTTTTAATGGCAGGTTTACACCCTACACATGTAAAAGAAAATTATTTGGAGGAGTTGGCACATGTGGAGCAGCAATTAATAGATAGAAAGTTTTATGCTATAGGGGAAATTGGTATTGATTTGTATTGGGACAAAACTTTTTTGAAAGAACAACAAAATGCATTTAGGCAACAGATACAGTTAGCGAAAAAGTACCAACTCCCTATTGTTATCCACTGCAGAGATGCTTTTGACGAGGTTTTTGAAATTTTAGAGGAAGAGAAAGGAGAAAATCTGTTTGGAATATTTCATTGTTTTACGGGTACAAAGGCACAAGCAGAAAAAGCAATTGGTTATGGATTAAAACTAGGCATAGGTGGAGTTGTGACTTTTAAAAATGGTAAAATAGATCAATTTCTAGCAGATATAGATTTAAAACATATTGTTTTAGAAACAGATGCTCCCTATTTGGCGCCTACACCTTATAGAGGTAAAAGAAATGAAAGTGCCTATTTGCTTAAGGTAGCAGAAAAATTAGCAGACCTCTATAATATAAATGTTTTAGAGATAGCAAATGCCACTACAGCAAACTCAAAAGAGATATTTGGCGTATAATGGGAAAAAGAGCAAGGATATTACTGATTTACACTGGCGGTACTATTGGTATGGTTAAAGATTATGAAACAGGTGCGCTAAAGGCATTTAATTTTGATCAGCTCTTACAACGCATACCAGAATTAAATCAGATTGATTGCCAAATTAATTCGGTTTCTTTTGAAAAGCCCATCGACTCTTCTAATATGAATCCCGCATATTGGGTAAACATTGCAACTATTATAGAAGAAGGGTACAACGAGCATGATGGTTTTGTGGTGTTGCATGGGAGTGACACAATGAGTTATACAGCTTCGGCATTAAGCTTTATGCTAGAGCATTTGGCAAAGCCAGTAATATTAACAGGTTCGCAATTACCTATAGGAGATTTACGTACGGATGCAAAGGAGAATCTTATAACTGCGATACAAATTGCATCATTATGGCAAGACGGTGAACCATTGATACAAGAAGTGAGTTTGTATTTTGAATATAAATTATATAGAGGTAACAGAACCATAAAAATGAATGCAGAACATTTTGAAGCATTCACGTCACCTAACTATCCTCCTTTAATGGAGTCAGGAGTGCACCTAAAGGCTCAATCTTCTTTTCTTTACAGACCAAAATCTAAGCGAAAAATTAAAGTGCATAAGCAATTAGATAGAAATGTAGCTGTGCTAAAAATTTTTCCAGGAATTACAAAAAGTTTATTTGAAGCAATAATACATACCGATGGATTACGGGTTTTAATTTTAGAAACCTATGGTGCGGGGAATGCGATGACGGACGATTGGTTTATAAAAGTGTTAAAAAATGCTAAGAAACTCGGTTTACATATTATTAATGTAACACAGTGTGCTGGTGGCGGCGTGGTCATGGGTCAATATGAGACGAGTGAATCTTTAAAACAATTACAACTAATTAGCGGTAAGGATATTACTACGGAGTCTGCAATTGCTAAGGCAATGTACTTGCTTGGGCAAAATGTAGATAAAGATTTGTTTAAATCAATTTTTGAGACGCCAATACGGGGTGAGATGTCCCAAAATTAACTCGACAAATTTTAGTAGTTAATAAATTTTTCGTTTATTGGTCGCCCTAAATAAGGGACTATAGAGAGGTGGCCGAGTGGTCGAAGGCGCACGCCTGGAAAGTGTGTATACACCAAAAGTGTATCGAGGGTTCGAATCCCTTCCTCTCTGCTGGGTAATTAAATTTTTTAATTACGAAATTTTTATATCTTTAACATTATTAACTAACTAAATTTAAGTTTGGACACAATGAAAAAAATATCCTTTTCTCTGGCTACTGCTGGAATGTTTATTTTAAGTACAACAACAGCTTCAGCAGCGTTGTTGCAAGATGAGGCAGCTGCAGAGGCTAGCAAACCTTTTACCCAAGTGTTGAAAGAGCAGTTCATTCAAGGTGGGCCAGTTTTTATGGGTATCGTATTATTATGTTTAATATTAGGTTTAGCGGTAGCTATTGAGCGTATCATTTACTTAAACCTAGCTACCACAAACTCGGCTAAATTAAAGCAACAAGTGGAAGATGCATTAGCTTCTGGCGGTGTAGAGGCTGCAAAAGAAGTTTGTCGTAACACAAAAGGACCTGTTGCTTCTATTTACTACCAAGGTTTAGATAGAGTTGGTGAAGGTTTAGAATCTGCAGAGAAAGCGGTGGTTGCTTACGGTGGTGTACAAATGGGTCAATTAGAGAAAAACGTTTCTTGGTTGTCTTTATTTATCGCTATTGCTCCTATGCTTGGGTTCATGGGTACCGTAATTGGTATGATTCAAGCATTCCAGAAAATTGCTGCAGTAGGTAACTTAAGTGCATCGTTAATTGCTGGGGACATCCAGGTAGCACTTTTAACTACAGTATTCGGTTTGATTACTGCAATTATCCTTCAAATTTTCTACAACTACATCATTGCTAAAATCGATAGCATTGTAAATGACATGGAAGACTCTTCAATCTCTTTGATTGATATGTTGGCTGCCCATAAAAAGTAATCATTAACAATAATTAATTTATCGAGAGTTATGCATAAAATAATAAAATACGTATTGATTGTCATCGGTGTGGTAGCGGCAATAGCTAGCTTCTTCATGATGCCAGATCCAGCGGATCCAGAGGCAATCAATAGTGCAGGTATAAGCTTAATGTTTGCTCTTACATGGTTATTGCTAGCTGTTGCTACTGTTCTAGCTGTGTTTTGGGGACTTAAGAAAATGGTGACCACACCAGGTGGTCTTAAAAAGGTACTTTTCTCTATTGGTGGTTTGGCTGTATTATTCATCATTGGCTACGCCTTGTCTAGCGGTGATGAAGCGCAAGCGGTGGTAGAGACTTTTAAAGGAAAAGAAATTGAGCCTACAGCGGGTACGGTTAAAACTATTGGTATGTTATTAAACGTATTCTTTAGTATGACTGCTGTTGCTGTATTGCTTATGATTATTCCTGGGGTAAAGAAGTTAATCGGAAGATAAAAAAGTAATATTATGCCAAGAAGAAAAGGAGCACCAGAGGTTAATGCCGGTTCCATGGCGGATATTGCATTCTTACTACTTATCTTTTTCTTAGTAACTACTACTATAGAAACGGATGCAGGTTTAGATAGAATGTTGCCGCCAATTGATCCGCCAGATACTGATGTGGTGATAAAGCAGAAGAATATCTTTACCGTAAGTGTAAATAAGAACGGTCAAATGTTGGTAGAAGACAATTTGATGGAACTTAAAGATTTACGTGAAGCTGCAATTGCCTTTTTGGAGAATGGCGGAGATGGATCTTGCAATTACTGTAAAGGTAAGAAAGACCCAACCTCTTCTGATAATCCAACAAAAGCAATTATTTCTCTAAAGAATGATCGTGAAACAAAGTACAGCACGTATATAACAGTTCAGAATGAATTGGTAGGAGCTTACAACGATTTGCGAAATAGAGAGGCACAGCGCTTATTCGGTAGAGATTTTACAGATATGGAATCTGAGTTTTTGAATCCAGAAACTCCTGAATCTGTAAAAGATGACCTTAAGGAAAAGGTGACCCGTATCCAGGATTTGTTTCCACAGAAATTGTCCGAGGCAGAGACATCTAGTAACTAATAAAATTATTGTAAATGTCTAAGTTTGCTAAGAAAAAAGATGGTGATGTACCAGCGGTTTCTACCGCTTCTTTACCAGATATCGTTTTTATGTTGTTATTCTTCTTTATGACGGTAACAACAATGAAGGACAGCTCTTTGTTGGTACAAAATACCTTACCTAACGCATCAGAGATTAAAAAGTTAGAAAAAAAGGATCGTATTATATACATTTTTGTGGGTAAGCCAACACAGGAATACCAAAGTGTTTACGGTACGGAGCCTAAAATTCAGCTTAATGATAAGTTTGCGAATGTAAATGAGGTTGGGGACTATATTCTAGCTGAGCGTGCAAAAAAGCCACAAGAATTACAGAATGTACTAACTACTGCTTTAAAGGTAGATAAGGAAGCCAATATGGGGCTTATCTCTGATATAAAGCAGGAGCTTAGAAAAGTGAATGCACTTAAAGTGAATTACACTACTTATGAAGGAGACGCCTTCAATAATTTAAATTAATAAGTAGTTAAGTTAATATAAAAAGCATCCCAAGTGGGATGCTTTTTTGTTTGGTATAAAACGCTTTATAAATTGTGCTTGTATTAACATTCAGTGATTTTTTTCATACAAATTAAGTTTCTAAAGATAATGCAGTAAGGGTTTACATGATATAATAAAAGTTTTGTTAGTGAAGTATTAGGTCTATGTTTGTGGAGGTATTAGTGCTGAGTTTCCTTTTAAAATAATGATACCAATAAAGAAGAGTTCTCATATAAATTAAAATCACTGTCCTAGGGTTATTATATATTGTAGCTATTCTTCTGTACTTTTATGTCATATTAAATGGTATGTATAGAATTACTAGTTTTTTAATTTTAATGTTTACGGTAGTTGGGTTAGAGGCTCAAATTGCAAATGAAGCTGTAGCTGATACTAAATATCGAGAGGATCAATTTAACGTTGCAGTATGGTATAATTTACTTCAAGATAAACCCTCTGGCGTGGTACAGTCTAACCTTTCCTATGGGGTTCAAATGGCTTTTATTAGAGATTTACCTTTAAATTATAGACGTAATTTTGGGTTTGGTCTGGGTGCTGGTATAAGTACCAATTCGTATTATAGCACCATTGTAGCTGTTGATAATGGAAATAATTTTATTACCTATTCAATTGATGCAACAGACAATTTAAAACGCAGTAAATTGGAAACTTACGGTGTTGAATTTCCATTGGAACTTAGATGGCGCTCTTCCACAGCTACGGAATACAAGTTTTGGCGTGTCTATACGGGTATTAAAGCAAGTTATTTATTTGCTACGCGGTCAAAAGCGGTTTTTGAAGAAAGTAAGAGCGTCTTTTATAATCCTAATGTTAGGCAATGGCAATATGGTTTAAATTTAAACTTTGGTTATAATACATGGAATCTACACGTGTATTATGCGTTAAGTAATTTGTTAGATGGTAATGCCATCTTAGAAGGCCAGCCAATTACTGTAAAACCTTTAAGGGTCGGGCTTTCGTTTTATATTTTATAACCAATATTTATAGGTAAAAAGCTGGGCACAGCTGCCCAACAAAAAACCCAGTATAAGTTCTGTAGGTGTATGGGCCTTCATATACAATCTAGAAGTTGCCACCATTCCGCAAAATAAGGTTAGTAAAGAGATGGCTAAGGTAATATTTATTTCAAAGTGTATGCTTAAGCCAATAAGGTAGGCTAAAATACTTCCCATACCGAGCATATGTATACTAGACTTTACTTTAAAAAATAACATAATTAAAGTAGCAAAAGACCCGATAAGAAGCCCTACAAAAAAATAATATAGCTCGTTTATATAATTAAGAGGTATTACCTTATATAAAATCATTAGGTAAATTATCATGCTCAAATACAACGGATATTTGCGCTCGGCTAAGGTGTCTGCAAAAATGGTTTTAATGAGTCCCATATTTCTAAGAATAAAGTAGAAAATTATGGGTATAATAACAGTGAGAATAAAAATGGGCAAAATATTACCGCTTTGTAACTCTAGTGAATTGAACTTAGGAGTTACTAAGAAATAGGCCACTGTGCCACCTATTGGTATAAATAAAGGATGAAAAAGGTAAGAAATAAAGCGGAGTAAAACCTGCATCTAAATTTCCTTTCTAAGTCTTGCCACAGGTAATCCTAACTGTTCTCTGTATTTAGCTACGGTACGTCTAGCTATGGGATAGCCTTTTTCTTTGAGTATTTTGGCTAGTTTGTCATCGGTCAATGGTTTCTTTTTGTCTTCTTCTTTTATAACCGTCTCTAATATTTTTTTGATTTCTTTGGTTGATACATCTTCTCCTTGTTCATTTTTCATGGACTCAGAAAAGAATTCTTTAATTAATTTGGTGCCGTAAGGTGTATCTACATATTTGCTATTGGCAACTCTAGAAACGGTAGAGACATCCATTTCTATTTCATCTGCAATATCTTTTAAAATCATGGGTCTAAGTTTCCTTTCGTCCCCAGTAATAAAATATTCTTGCTGGTAATTCATTATGGCACTCATCGTCACAAAAAGCGTTTGTTGCCTTTGTTTTATAGCGTCTATAAACCATTTAGCAGCATCCAGTTTTTGCTTAATAAAAAGCACTGTGTCTTTTTGACTTTTACTTTTTTCTTTCGCATTTTTATAGCCTTCTAGCATATGGGTGTATTCTTTGGAAACATGCAGTTCTGGGGCGTTTCTACCATTTAAACTTAGTTCCAATTCACCATCTACTATTCTTATACTAAAATCTGGTACAACATGCTCAACTATACGAGTGTTGCCTGCGTAAGAACCGCCGGGCTTTGGATTCAGGCGTTCAATTTCACTGATAGCTTCTTTAAGTTCTTCTTCGGTTACGCTATGCTTAGTGATTAACTTTTTATAATGCTTCTTAGAAAACTGCTCAAAAGATTTTTCTATTATGGATATGGCTAGTTGTACGTCTGGTGTCTGTTCTTTTCGTTTCAATTGTAAAACCAAACATTCGTCCAATGATCTTGCTGCGACTCCAGGAGGGTCTAAGGACTGTACTGTTTTCAAAACATTTTCTACCGTAGCTTCGTCCGTATAAATGTTTTGAGTAAAGGCTAAATCGTCAATAATATCCGTGAGTGGTCTGCGAATGTATCCGCTCTCATCCACGCTACCTACTAAAAATTCGGCAATGGCCCATTCTTGGTCGTTTAAATATACGGTGCTTAACTGATTTAAAAGGTATTGGGTAAAAGATGTGCCTGCTGCATAAGGTATGCTTTTCTCATCATCATCTGCGCTATAATTACTGGTTTGGGTGCGGTAATCTGGTACTTCATCATCACTTAAGTAGTCATCTATATTAATGTCTTCAGCAGCAATGGTTTCACTATCTTGGGTGTCATCATAACTATCTTCGAACCCATCAGAAAGCTCGCCACTTTCTTCCTTGCCACTTTCTAAGGCAGGATTTTCTTCTAGCTCTTGTTTTAACCGTTGTTCAAAAGCTTGCGTGGGCAATTGTATCAGTTTCATTAACTGAATTTGCTGTGGAGATAGCTTCTGAGAAAGTTTAAACTGTAGATGCTGTTTTAACATAAATATGCGTTCCTTTACTTATAAAAATAAAGAATTAGACTTAAAATTCAGCATTTTGTGGAGTCCTAGGAAAAGGAATCACGTCTCTTATGTTCCCCATACCGGTAACAAATAATACTAAACGTTCAAATCCAAGACCAAAACCACTGTGGATGGCGGTGCCAAATTTACGTAACTCTAAATACCACCATAGCTCTTCTTCTTCAATACCTAGTTTAGCCATTTTTTCTTTTAGTACGTCTAAACGCTCTTCTCTTTGCGCACCACCTACTATTTCACCGATGCCTGGGAATAAAACATCCATAGCTCTAACCGTTTTACCATCTTCATTTAAACGCATGTAAAAAGCTTTGATATTTGCAGGATAATCAAACAAAATTACGGGGCATTTAAAGTGTTTTTCTACCAAATACCTTTCGTGCTCACTTTGCAAGTCAGCACCCCATTCTTCAATGATATAATCGAATTTTTTCTTTTTGTTAGGTTTGCTGTTTCTAAGAATATCTATGGCTTCTGTGTAAGAAACTCGTTTAAAATTATTCTCCGCAACAAACTTTAGTTTTTCTATTAAAGCCATTTCGCTGCGCTCTGCTTGTGGCTTACTCTTTTCTTCGTCTAATAAACGTTGTTCTAAGAATTTTAAGTCGTCTTCACAGTTTTCTAAAACATAGCTGATAACCCATTTAATAAAGTCCTCGGCTAAGTCCATGTTGGCATCTAAATCGTAAAATGCCATTTCTGGCTCTATCATCCAAAACTCTGCTAGGTGTCTAGAAGTATTGGAGTTTTCTGCACGGAATGTAGGTCCAAAAGTATAAACCTTACCAAGACCCATTGCGTATGCTTCTGCTTCTAATTGACCGGATACGGTTAGGTTGGTTTCTTTTCCAAAAAAGTCTTCTTTGTAATCCACATTGCCCTCTTCTGTTAATGGTGGATTTTTGGCGTCTAAAGTAGTTACACGGAACATCTCTCCCGCACCTTCTGCATCAGAACCTGTGATAATAGGGGAGTGCATGTAGTAAAAACCATTTTGCTGAAAATAGCTATGTATGGCAAAAGACAAGGCAGAGCGTAAACGCATTACAGCAGAAAAAGTGTTGGTGCGCACACGTAAATGAGCCTTTTCTCTTAAAAATTCTAGAGAATGTTTTTTAGGTTGAATGGGATAGGTTTCAGGATCTGCAGAACCGTGTACAAAGATATCTTTTACTTGAATTTCTACTCTTTGTCCTCTACCTTGACTCTCTACAAGTGCTCCTTTTACCCTTACCGCAGAGCCTGTGGTAATAGATTTTATCAGTTCTTCATCAAAATTTTCGAAATCTACCACACACTGTATATTGTTAATGGTAGAACCATCATTTAGTGCTATAAACCTATTGCTTCTAAAAGTTCTTACCCATCCTTCAATTTGTACATCTTGTGATGCAGGTTCTGTGTTCAATAGTTCACGTACTGATAATCGAGCCATAATCCTAAATTAATTTAAGCTTCAAAGATAGTTTTTTAGTAAAATTCAAAAGGAGAAAAGCCTAGAAAATTCTAAGCTTGTTCATTCTCATCGTCTGGTAACGGTAGCACCCTAATTTGCGGTTTCTTTAAGGTCTTTTTATTGGCAATGTTACGCTCCAAACTCAATAGCAAAGAAGGTAATAAGATTAAATTAGCCAGCATTGCAAAAAGTAAGGTGGCAGACACTAAGCCGCCCATGGCCTGTGTACCTCCAAAACTAGAAATGATAAAGACTGAAAACCCAAAGAATAAAACAATAGAAGTGTAAAACATGCTTACGCCGGTTTCTCTTAAGGCGTTGTACACAGATTTCTTTATTTGCCATTTATTGGCGACTAATTCTTGCCTATACTTGGCCAGAAAGTGGATGGTGTCATCCACGGAAATACCAAAGGCAATACTAAAAATTAAGATAGTAGAAGGTTTTATGGGAATGCCTAAATATCCCATTAGTCCTGCTGTAATTACCAAGGGCAGCAAGTTAGGAACTAGCGAAATCAATATCATTCTAAACGAGCGGAATAAATACGCCATAAAAATGGAAATTAAACCAATGGCTAAGGCTAGGGAAATAAGTAGGTTTTTAATAAGATATTTAGTGCCCTTTAAAAACAGAATTGCTTTTCCTGTAATGTACACATTAAAACGCTCTGAAGGGAATATTTTGGCTATGGATTGGAGCAAGTCTTGCTCAATTTCTTCCATGCGTGGCGTCTTAACATCGCGCATAAAAGTGGTCATCCTAGCTACTTGCCCGGTACTATCTACAAAGCTTTCTAACAAATTTGCATTTCCAGAAGAGTTTTTGGCCATGTCTAGAATAAAGGTGTTTTCTTGGGAAGTTGGCAGTTGATAGTATTTTGGTATACCATTGTAAAAAGCTTGTTTGGAATACTTGGCTAAGTTGACCACAGAAACTGGAGTAGATAATTCTGGAATTTCTTCTATTTCATTAGCAATCTTATCCATACGGCGCAGGTTGGCCAGTTTTAGTACGCCGTTCTTCTTTTTGGTGTCGACCACCACTTCTACTGGCATTACACCTTTAAATTCTTGTTCAAAAAACCGAATGTCTTTGAAAAAATTAGCTTCTTTGGGTAAATCTTCTATTCTACTTCCTGTAATTTCTATTTGATAAATACCGATAATGCTTATCACTAAAACAGCTACAGCGGTAAAGTAAACTGCTATTCTATGGTGGCGCACCACTTTTTCCATCCAACCTACAAATTTATCTATCCACTTTTTATTTAAGTGTTTTAAATGTTTCTCTTGCGGTATAGCCATAAAGCTATAAATGATTGGAATAATCATCAACGAAAGCAAAAAGATAGAAATGATATTTATAGAAGCCACGATACCAAACTCTTTAAGTAAATCGCTATCTAAAATGATGAACGTGGCAAAACCAAGTGCCGTAGTGACATTGGTCATTAGGGTGGCATTACCAATTTTAGAGATAACACGTTGTAACGATTTAGCTTGATTGCCGTGCTTTTTTACCTCTTGTTGGTATTTATTAATTAAAAATATACAGTTGGGGATACCAATTACAATAATTAGTGGGGGAATCAGTGCGGTTAGTATGGTAATTTCATACTTTAACAGACCAAGAATACCAAAAGCCCACATAACCCCAATCACAACCACGCACATAGATATAAAAGTGGCGCGGAAGCTTCTAAAAAAGAAAAAGAAAATAATAGAGGTAACTAATAACGCAGCAAGAATAAAATTACCAATTTCATCTATAATTATTTTGGAATTCCATGTTTTAATATAAGGCATCCCAGAGACTTTAATGTCCATTCCCGTCTCATTCTCAAAATTGGTTACTAAATTTTCTAAATCGGTTAGGATAAACTCATTACGGACATTTGTATTTAGAATTTCTTTGTCCAAATAAATAACGGAGCGTACGGTGCCAGTTTCCTTGTTAAAAAGAAGGTTTTGATAAAAAGGCATTTGTTCAAATAAATGCGTTTTTATACGGTCTACTTCCTTTTGAGTTTTAGGTGGATTTTTAAATAAAGGTTTTAGCGTAAACTGAGAAGTAGTAGTGTCCTTTACTAATTCTTGTAAATTTTGTGTGGAAACTACTGAGCTAACTTCCGGAATGGCTTGAAATTGTTTACTTAATTTATTCCACCTATTAAAAAAAGTGGGAGTAAACAGGGCTGAATCTTGAACCGCAACTACGATGGCATTATCTTCTTGGCCAAAAATAGAAACAAACTCGTTATATTGTAATGTCTCTGGATGGTCGTCTGGTAAAACGCTGGCTTCTGTATTAGAAAACCGCATATTTTTCCATTGCGTACCAAGAAAAATGGTTGTCCCAACTATAGCAATTAAAATTAAAATTCTATTACGAAGTATTAATCTTGCTACTGCGGACCAAAATCCTTCCGTTATCCTTTTTACCATGCTTTTCTAAATCAGCGGCAAAGGTAGAAAATAGTAATGTAAGCTGCCTATAGAAGTAAAGGTTTTAACCTAAGTTAAACCTTCATTATTTCTGCCTCTTTAACGGTTAATATACCTTCTATTTTTTTTATGTATGTATCGGTGAGTTCTTGAACGTCTACCTCTGCATTGGCTAAAAAGTCTTCAGAAATATCTAGCTTTTTTAATTCTTTATTGGCCTCTTGTCTAGCGCTTCGTATACCAACTTTGGCGTCTTCTGCTTCTGCCTTAGCTTGTTTTGCCAATTCTTTTCTACGCTCTTCCGTTAAAGGAGGTACATTTATAATAATATTTTCACCATTATTCATAGGGTTAAAACCAAGGTTGGCATTCATAATGGCTTTCTCAATTTCTCCCAATAGGTTTTTTTCCCATGGCTGTACAGAAATGGTTCTACCATCCGGGGTGTTTACGTTAGAAACTTGAGATAATGGAGTCATAGATCCATAATATTCTACCATAACAGAAGAAAGCATTGCTGGGCTTGCTTTGCCAGCTCTAATTTTTACTAATGATTTTTCTAAGTGTGCTATAGCAGCATCCATACCTTCCTTAGTGCTGTCTAGAATAAATGTAATCTCCTCGTTCATATTTATATATTTTAGCAAGTGGCTTGCAACTTTAATACCAAATTAGTTATTTACTACGGTGCCAATATTTTCTCCGGAAACAATTTTCATTAAATTTCCTCTCGTGTTCATATCAAAAACTACAATAGGTAGTTCATTTTCTTGGCTTAATGTAAAAGCGGTAGTGTCCATTACCTTAAGTCCTTTGGCAAGAACCTCGTTAAAAGAAAGTGTATCAAATTTAGTAGCGGTTTTATCTTTTTCTGGATCGGCGGTATATATGCCATCTACTCTTGTTCCTTTTAGAATCACATCGGCCTTTATTTCAATAGCTCTAAGAACTGCGGCAGAATCGGTGGTAAAATAAGGATTGCCAGTACCTCCGCCAAAAATAACGACACGACCTTTTTCTAAGTGTCTCATGGCTCTTCTGCGAATGAAAGGTTCGGCAACTTCATTAATTTTTACGGCAGATTGTAACCGAGTTTCTACACCGGCAATTTCTAAAGCGCTTTGTAGAGCAAGACCATTAATTACAGTGGCAAGCATACCCATGTGGTCTCCTTGAACGCGATCCATCCCTTCACTTGCACCTTTAAGGCCTCTAAAAATGTTGCCTCCGCCAATTACAATTGCAACTTCTACGCCTTTAGCTATAACAGCTTTTATGTCCTCTGCATACTCTTTTAAGCGTTTAGCATCTATTCCATAGTTCTGCTCTCCCATGAGGGCTTCACCGCTTAACTTTAATAAAATTCTTTTGTATTGCATGGACAGGTTTTTAAAATCCGAACAAAAATAATCAAAATTATTATTGTGTTTCGCCTAGAATTTAGGTCAAAAAAAAGCCTTGGAACAATCCAAGGCTTTTTTACGTGTTTTATAGGTAATTATTAACCTAAAGCAACTCTTTTAAAGTCGGTAACGGTTAAGTCTGCATCTACAGATTTTACGTAATCTGCAACGCTCTGCTTGTTGTCTTTAATGAATGCTTGGTTAACCAAGGTGTTGTCTTTAAAGAAACGATTTAATTTACCTTTAGCGATATTGTCTAACATTGCTTCGGGTTTCCCTTCTTGACGCAACTGGTCTTTAGCAATTTCTATTTCTTTGTCTATGATAGATTGATCAACACCATCTTCATTTAAGGCAACCGGATTCATTGCAGCAGCTTGCATAGCTACATCTTTAGCTGCTTCTTCCGCACCATCTACATTTTTAGACAAGCCAACTAAAGTAGCAATTTTGTTCCCAGCATGGATGTAAGAACCTACAAAGGCAGCGTCTAATTTCTCAAAACTACCGATTTCTATTTTCTCACCAATAACACCTGTTTGCTCAGTTAATTTATCTGCAACGCTTGTACCGTTAAAATCTGCTGCAAGGAAAGCATCTTTAGAATCGTAACCTAATGCCAATTCTGCCAATTGGTTAGCTAAGTCTACGAAACCATCGTTTTTAGCAACGAAATCAGTTTCACAGTTCAAAGAGATAACAACACCACTTGTTTTTGCATCATTAACTTTTGCAATGGCAGCACCTTCAGAAGATTCTCTGTCTGCTCTTTTGGCAGCAACTTTTTGCCCTTTTTTTCTAAGGATTTCTATTGCTTTGTCAAAATCACCTTCTGCTTCTACTAATGCCTTTTTGCAGTCCATCATGCCTGCACCTGTGGCTTTTCTTAATTTATTTACTTCAGCGGCTGTAATCTTTGCCATGTGTTTCGTTTTTGAATATTATGTGTAAAGTAAAACACAAACTTTGTGTTTTGTTTTAGGACAATGTTAAATTACTCTTCTGAGTCTTCTATACCTCCAGATACGCTATCTTGCCATGCCTTAAGCTCGTCCCACTTTCCATCTGCAGCCATTTGCGCTTGTTTAGGCCAAGAAGCTGGCTCTAAATGAGCTAATCTTGGGCTTGCATCTGTAAGGATGGTTTTAATTTTAGCAGGTTCAGCTTTTGCCAAATCAGCATAAGTAGCTATGCCAGCAGCAACTAAAGCTTCTGCAGCTTTAGGACCTACACCTTCTACTTTAGTTAAATCGTCACCAGCAGCTTTTGTAGCTTTAGCTTTTTTTCCTTCTTTAGCAGGAGCATCTTCTTTTGTGGTTTGCTTTTCTGCTTTGCGCTCAGCTAAACCTTCTGCGATAGATTTTGTTACTTCTGATAAAATGATTTCAATAGATTTACCAGCATCGTCATTAGCAGGGATGATGTAATCAATTGGTCTTGGGTCAGAGTTCGTATCAACCATTGCAAAGATTGGAATGTTCAATTTCAAAGCTTCTTTAACGGCGATGTGCTCACGCATTGTATCTACGATAAAAATAGCCCCAGGTAAACGAGTCATGTCAGAAATAGAACCTAAGTTCTTGTCTAATTTTGCTCTTAAACGGTCTACTTGTAAACGTTCTTTTTTAGATAAAGTGTTGAAAGTACCATCCTTCTTCATTCTATCAATAGAAGCCATTTTCTTAACAGCTTTACGAATAGTAACAAAGTTGGTTAACATACCACCTGGCCATCTTTCTGTGATGTATGGCATGTTTACAGCAGATACTTTGTCTGCAACAATGTCTTTTGCTTGTTTTTTAGTCGCTACAAAAAGAATCTTACGGCCAGAAGCAGCTATTTTCTTTAGAGCTTCTTGCGCCTCATCTAATTTAGCAGCAGTTTTGTAAAGATTGATAACGTGGATACCGTTACGCTCCATGTAGATGTAAGGAGCCATGTTTGGATTCCACTTTCTTGTAAGGTGTCCAAAATGTACACCTGCCTCTAAAAGGTCTTTTACTTCAATGTTTGCCATTTTTTGTTTTCTTAGTTTACGTTCCGTTGAGATAGCAATGTTTAGGTGGTCTGTATTTATACTTCGCCCTACACATTTAGATGCTAAACTAATTTCCAAAAAGCTGTTTTTCCTTTTGGAACAACGACAACTTTTGTTTTTGATAAAATAATACCCAAAGGGTAAGCCTCGGGATTTTCAATGAACGGTATATAAAAAGCACGGTTTCCCGTGCTTGAAATATTAACGTTTAGAGAACTGGAATTTCTTACGAGCTTTCTTCTGACCAAATTTCTTACGCTCTACCATTCTTGGGTCACGAGTTAGTAAGCCTTCTGGTTTTAGAACTGTACGATTTTCTTCATTGATTTCGCACATAGCTCTAGACAAAGCTAATCTAATAGCTTCTGCTTGTCCAGTAATACCACCGCCGTATACGTTAACTTTAACATCGTAAGTATCTACGGTTTCAGTTAAAGTAAATGGCTGCTTTACTTTATACTGCAATGGAGCAGTAGTAAAGTATTCTTCTAAAGATTTTTTGTTTACTGTGATGTCGCCCTTACCCTCAGAAAGGTAAACACGTGCAACAGCAGTCTTTCTTCTTCCTATTTTATGAATTACTTCCATTAGTTGAATTCATTTAAATTAATTGCTCTTGGCTTTTGTGCTTCTTGGTTGTGCTCAGCACCTGCATATACTTTTAGGTTACGGAATAACTCTGCACCTAATTTGTTTTTTGGTAGCATCCCTTTTACAGATTTCTCAATCAAACGCTCAGGGTATTTCTCTAACAACTCGCTAGCACTGGTAGAGCGTTGTCCGCCAGGGTAGCCTGTGTAACGTAAGTAAGTTTTTTCAGCCCACTTGTTTCCTGTTAATTGTATCTTTTCAGCATTAACAACAATAACATTATCTCCACAGTCCACATGGGGAGTAAAGTTGGTCTTATGCTTTCCTCTAAGGATTTTGGCAACTTTAGAGGCCAACCTTCCCAAGGTTTCTCCTTCTGCATCTACCAGTAACCACTCCTTATTAACTGTGGCCTTATTGGCAGATATTGTTTTGTAACTTAATGTATCCACTTCTATGAAATCGTATTAGTTTTCAATTCCTTCCCAAATAACGGGCTGCAAATGTACAATTATTAGATTGAATTACAAATGCTTGTAGGTAATTATTTTTTAAGCGCACAAAACTAAGCTTTTTAGTTTGATATAATTGTTCTAACGTTAAATAAAACTTAAAGAATTACAAATGCTGTAACAATCAAAAACAGAACGGGTCTTTGGTGGTACATCAATCAAAAAACGAACAACGTGATAAATTACTTCAAAAGTGCTGTATTGGCAGCACTTGTTTGCAGTCATGCTTTTGCGCAGCAACAAGAAGAAGCACCAATAAGCAGGAAAGACAGTTTGCAACAGGCTGTAGTTACAAAAAAAATATATGTTACTAAACCAATAGAATCCCCACCTAATATAGATGGTGTTTTAGATGAGGGCATCTGGGGTGTTGTAGAATGGGCTACGGATTATATCGAAAATCAACCAGATGAAAATACACCGCCAAGCCACCAAACCAAGTTTAAGATTATTTACGATGCCAAATACCTTTATATTGGTGTTCGCTGTTTAGACGATGAGCCCAATAAAATTGTAAAACGCTTGTCTAGACGAGATGGTTTTGATGGAGACTGGGTAGAGTTTAATATAGATAGTTACTATGATAAACGTACCGCTTTTTCCTTTACTGTAACCGCTGCAGGGGTAAAGGGGGACGAATTTATTTCGAATAATGGGAATAATTGGGATGCGAGTTGGAATCCTATTTGGTACACCAAAACCAACGTAGATGATGAAGGTTGGACCGCAGAAATAAAAATACCTTTGAGTCAACTTAAATTTGGAGATGCACCAGATCAGGTATGGGGCCTCCAATCTACAAGGCGTTATTTTAGGAGAGAAGAACGTTCTTTATGGCAACGAAAACCTGTGGACCAGCCGGGTTGGGTAAGTGAGTTTGGCGAACTTCATGGTTTAAAAAATCTTGAGCCTCAAAAACAGCTAGAAATACAGCCTTACACCGTTGCAAAAGGTGAAACCTACGAAGCAGAAGAGGGGAATCCGTTTAGAGATGGAGACGATACCAATATTACCGTTGGTCTAGATGCTAAAATTGGGGTTACTAACGATTTAACATTGGATTTAACCGTAAATCCAGATTTTGGTCAAGTAGAAGCAGACCCATCTGCCATTGCTTTAGACGGTTTTCAGATATTCTTTCAAGAACAGCGTCCGTTTTTTGTAGAAAACAAGAACATCTTTGACTTTCGGGTTTCCAATTCTGAGGCAGGTAATACTTTTGGTTCTGATAACGTTTTTTACTCTAGACGTATTGGTAGAACACCACATGGTTTTCCAGATGTAGGAGATGGTGAATTTGCTAATGTACCAGATAAAACACCTATTATAGGTGCGGCCAAATTTAGTGGTAAAACAAAAGATGGTTGGGCTATTGGTGTTTTGGAAAGCGTAACGGCAAAAAGATTTGCAACAGTAGATGCGAATGGGGATAGAAGAAAGGAAATAGTAGAGCCACTTACCAATTATTTTGTAGGGCGTTTACAAAAAGATTTTAACGAGCGCAATTCTTATGTGGGTGGTATTTTTACCGCTACCAACCGTGCAGATTTACCAGAAAGTTTAAACTTTTTGCACACTTCGGCATATACGGGAGCATTAGATTTTAAACATCAATGGAATAATAGGGATTGGTATGTTGGCGGTAATGTAGTTTTTAGCCATGTAAAAGGAAGCGAGGAAGCCATTCTCAATACGCAACAAACCATTAGGCATTTGTTTCAGCGTGTTGGTGCAGACCATTTAGAGGTAGATGAAAATAGAACATCATTAACCGGAACCGCGGGGAATATTCAGTTAGGGAAAGTAGGTAATGGCCATTGGAAATTTGAAACCGGCGGTACGTGGCGTTCCCCTGAATTGGAATTAAATGATATTGGGTTTCAAAGAGAATCAGACGATATTAGGCATTACACGTGGATTGGTTATCAAACGTTAAAACCAGATAGTACTTTTAGGCGTGTGGGTATCAATTACAACCATTGGTCTGCTTGGGATTTTGGGGGCAATCATAATTATTTGCAGTTCAATACCAATAGTTGGCAAAACTGGAAAGGGAATTGGTTTTCAAACGTAGGTTTTAACTATGCTCCCATACAGTATTCTAACTTTGCTCTTAGAGGTGGTCCAAGGTTAAAACGTTCTCCATGGATGAGTTTCTGGAATGGTATAAATACGGATAACAGAAAAAAAATTCGTTTCAACGTATTTCATAATGGACGCAAAGCGTTCGATAATTCAATTAATACCTATTACGTAGAAGCGGGCTTTACCTATCAACCTATAAATGCTTTACGTATTTCCGCTTATCCTTCTTACCAAATAAATAATGATAAATTACAGTTTGTAGATAATTTAGAAGTGGGGGGCGAAACAGTATATCTAAATGGGGCAATAGAACAACGAACTTTAAGCATGTCTTTTCGTTTAAATTATACTATTAACCCTAACTTAACCATACAATATTGGGGACAACCTTTTATTTCTAGAGGACGATATGCAAGTTTTAAAAATGTTACCAATCCTGTTGCCGATACTTTTGAAAATAGATTTGAAGCTTACACACCGCAGCAAATTAATTTGGTAGATGATACCTACCAAGTGGATACGGATTTAGACGGTACTACTGATTTTAGTTTTGGTAATCCTGATTTTTCTTTTGTACAATTTAGGTCTAATTTGGTATTACGCTGGGAGTATATTCCTGGTTCCGAGATTTTCTTAGTTTGGTCTCAAGATGTATCTAGGTCTGGTGACCCAATGGCTGGTCTACTAGACGACTTAGACAACAATGTTTTTGGACAAACGCCCCAAAATATCTTTTTGTTAAAAGCAACGTATCGTTTTGTTTTTTAATAGTTAAGCACTTTTTCTTAGATTTTTTCGTTCTTAGAGCAATTCATAAATTAATTTAAGATGAAAAAGAACTTCTTTTTGAGTGCTTTTGCGGCTTTGGTATTATTCTCTTGTTCTAATGATGAAGACGATTCTGGCATGGACAGCCTGGCTGTAAGTCCTATTGTTGGTACTTGGTTAATGACCGATGTGCAGATAGAGGAAGAAAATTCTACACAATTGAATTTATTTGAGGAAATCGTGGATGCATTGAATGCAGAAAGCTGTGCGTTGTTGACTTTTGAATTTGATGCTGAAGGTTCCGTTACAGCTACTGATAAGATATCTTTTTTAGAGGTAAATTCTGGTCCTACAGGCTTAGATGTTCCTTGCCCTACACAAAGCGATACGGAAACTTCTGTTTGGCGTTTAGAAGGAGACCAGCTTACCTTTATAAATGAAGATTTAGAAGAAGAAACAATCACAGTGCAAATAGATGGGGATACAATGGTTGTGGCCGGTAATGAATTTGACGATGAAAATTTAACTGAGGCTACGATAATTTTTACAAAGCAATAGGTAAAACCTATCTAAATTGAAAAAGTAAAACCCGAGCTAGTCTCGGGTTTTTATATTTTCAAGTGCCTTGATCAAGGCTAAATTAGCCTCTTTATTGCCAACACTTATACGTACTTTGCCTGGAGCGCCAAACTGTGTTACGGGTCTTACCATGATTCCTTCTTGCATCATTTTATCTGTAAATTCCATTTCTGGGAATGGTGGTTCTATGATAAAAAAGTTCGCTTGGCTAGGCCAATATTTTATGTTGAGTTCCTCAAATGCGTCTGCAATCATTTTTCTACCTTCTTTAACCGTTTTTACCGTCTCGGAAATAAATTCGTGGTCATGTAAAGCGCCAATAGCCGCTTCTATGGATGTTATGGGCAATAAAAACGGTTTGTGAATTAATCGCAGGTAATTAGCAATAGTTGCCGTGGTATACCCATAGCCAATGCGTAAGCCTGCCAATCCATAGGTTTTAGAAAAACTATTTAGCCCAATTACGCTGTATCCTTGTTTTACATAGTGCAATGCGGTAACATAATCTTCTGCATCTGCAAAATGCCGGTATACTTCATCTATAACCACTAAAATGCTTTTCGGTACGCGTTTAAAGAATTCATCCAAAACCAACTTTGGAATATATGTTCCCGTGGGGTTGTTGGGTGTGGTCAAAAAGATAACCTTGGTTTTGGCCGTAATGGCATTTAAGATGCCTTCTACATCTAACTCGTAATTAGGTGCTTTCAAGGGTACATCTATTTGCTTGCTACCGTACCACCTAGAAAAAACAGCATACGGTAAGAAGCAGGGGTTAGAAAAAATTACCTCATCACCCTCCCGAACAAATGCCCGTAAAAGCATATCTATAACCTCGGAGCCACTATTTCCTGTGATAAATTGGTCCGCTGTAATTTCATTGTTAAAATCTGCTGTAAGTGCTTCCCGTAAGCGTATATCCGTTTGATCTGGATAAAGGTCTACTTTGTCTAGTATTGCTTTAGCGGCTCTAACGGCTTTTGGGGATGCCCCAAGCGGATTCTCATTGGAAGAGAGCTTGTATATTTTTTTGTTGCTAGGCGGTATATTTTTGCCGCCTTTATATACCTCCTTGGGTTGTAAAAACGGTTTAAAACTGCTCGTAATATCGTTACTCATTTCAGTTGTTTAGCGTTTCGGCATATAGTAATAAAGCCATCGCTTTGATGGTGTCGCCGTCATCTAGAATGGATTTTGCTAGTTGGTGAATTTCCATTTTGGTAGCTGGCAGGTCCATTTCTTTAACTATGGAATTTATCAAATCTGCAGTAGGCAAAGCTTCCATATTGCCCAATCGTCCTAAATTATTTCCTGTTAATACACTACTATTACGTATACCTTCTGGCAATGCATCTACGCCAATGCCAAGTGTCCGTATGGGTTTTGGTATCTCAAAAAGGGCCTCGCCATTGGCATGTACATAATGGCTGCCTCCCATACGCCCAACCAAATCTAATTTTGTAGTATCTAATTGCCCATCGGTAAGATAATCTTCGTTTAGGTGCACATTTACTACTTTGGCAATGACCAAATTTCCTGCTCCTGGCGTTTGTGCTAGCTCTATAACTTCTTGTACGGTACATTCCAAGGCAACGGGGGCTTCCGCAACTCGGGGTGGTCTTATTTTTTCTGAAGGAGATTGGGTAAAGCCAGCTTTTTCAAATTCATTTACACCTTTGGCATATGCTGTACTGGCGAGCGACATTTGCTCCACCATTGCGTGATTAACAATATTGATAGTTACTTCTGGTACCTCAACTACATTCTCGTGTGTGTGTTTAAGACTGTTGTCTCTTCCAGAACGTGCTGGAGAAAATATAAGAATAGGCGGATTGGAACTAAACACGTTAAAAAAGCTAAACGGACTTAAATTTACCTTGCCTTCTTTGTCTACCGTACTAGCAAAGCAAATAGGTCTAGGTGCAACTGCTGTTAAAAGTATATTATGTAGCTCTGGTTGCGATATGCTGTTTGGGTCAATAGTTTTTATAGCCATAACTCTTTATTTTGTAGATAAAACCTTTGTACTAACTTTGCCAAAACCAACACGTTTCCCCTCTTTTTCTGCATACCCACGCATGGTTACCGTATCGCCATCATGTATAAATTTACGTTCCGTACCATCTTTAAGTTGTACAGGTTTGGTACCCATCCAAGCTAGTTCTAACATGGATCCGTAGCTATTTTCATCTTTTCCAGAAATGGTTCCAGATGCCATCATGTCCCCAACATGTACGTTGCAGCCGTTAACTGTATGGTGAGCCAGTTGTTGGGTCATGTTCCAATACATGTATTTAAAATTACTTTGACAGATAGTAGTTTCTTCTCCATTTTCGGGAGTTAAAGAAACCTCTAAGTTAATGTCATAATTTTTGGAGCCCTCATATTCTAAATACGGAAGTACTTTGGGTTCTTGTGTTGGACCTTGAACTCTAAATTGGTCCAATGCTTCTAAAGTGACAATCCATGGAGAAATGGAAGAGGCAAAATTTTTGGCCAAAAAGGGTCCTAATGGTACATATTCCCATTTTTGAATGTCACGAGCGGACCAGTCATTGAATAATACCAGTCCAAAAATATAGTCTTCTGCCTCACTGGTTGTAATTGTATCGCCCATTTGTGTGTTCTTGCCGACAATAAAGCCCATTTCCAACTCAAAATCTAACCGCTGCGTAGGCCCAAACACCGGCTGAGTAGCATCTTTCGGTAGGGTTTGTCCTTTAGGTCTGTGTATGGGTTGCCCACTTACTACAATAGAACTAGCTCTACCGTGATACCCTACGGGAATATGTTTCCAGTTGGGCAAAAGCGCATTTTCTGGGTCCCGAAACATCTTACCAACATTAGTGGCATGCTCAATGCTAGAGTAGAAATCGGTATAATCCCCAACGCAAACCGGCATGTGCATTTGAGCTTCTGTTTGGAGCACAAAAAGCTCAGGCTTATTCGCCAAAACAGAATTGTCGTCCTGCAACCAAGCTTGAATATCGGTTCTAACTTTAGAAGTGATTTCTTTTCCAAGAGCAATGAAATCATTTAGGTCTGACCGTTCTAAAACCGCTGTATTAAAATTGAATACATCTAATTCGGCAACAGCTGCTAAGTCTAGAATATGGTCGCCAATGGCAACGCCCGCTCTAGGGCTTCTATCTTTAGTAGAAAAAATGCCAAAAGGAATATTATGAATGCTAAAATCTGAATTAGCGGGTATGTTTATTATCATAGTTTTATATTCATTTCTGCTGTTGCAGAAAACATTACTTAATTTAAGCGTGTTTGTGGTATTGTTGGAAAACTTAATTATTCCACCCAAGACTTGTAGTATGCCCCATCATCTATCTTTAAGGCATTTTCTGTAACCATTAAGGGTTTAAACGTATCTATCATAACGGCTAATTCTTCAGTACCTTTTTTGCCAATGCTTGCTTCGTACGTGCCGGGGTGTGGTCCATGGGGTATACCAGCTGGATGCAGGGAAATATAACCTGGTCCAATACCTGTTCTACTCATAAAATCTCCATCTACATAATATAAAACCTCATCAGAATCTATATTGGAATGATTGTAAGGTGCGGGTATGGCCTTTGGATGATAATCGTACAAACGTGGACAAAAAGAGCAGACCACAAAAGCGTTGGTTTCAAAGGTTTGGTGTACTGGAGGTGGTTGGTGAACACGGCCCGTAATGGGCTCAAAATTGTGTATACTAAACCCGTAAGGAAAATTATAACCATCCCAGCCCACAACATCAAAAGGGTGTGTAGCGTAGACTAAGCTATGCAACATGCCTTGTTTTTTAATTTTAAGCGTGAAGGCTCCCTTCTCATCAAAACTTTGTAAATCTCGTGGCAATTTATAATCGCGCTCACAAAAAGGAGAATGCTCTAACAATTGCCCAAACCAATTACGATATCTTTTAGGGGTGTAAATAGGCGAAAAGGATTCCGCATAAAGAATTCTATTGTCTTCCGTATCAAAATCTATTTGGTAAATCATTCCTCTGGGAATGATCAAATAATCCCCATATTCAAAAGGAATGTTACCTAAAAAAGTACGTAACGTTCCAGAACCTTTATGAATAAAAAGCATTTCGTCTGCATCTGCATTTTTATAGAAATACTCCGTTAACGATTTTTTAGGGGCTGCCAAGCCTACATGCACATCACTATTTACCAATAAAGGTTCACGAGCTTCTAGATAATCGTCCTTGGGAGCAACATCAAATCCAATAAATTTACGAGAGGTAATGTTTTTGGCTACTGCTATTTTTGGAGCTACATCTACAGCTTTACCAATTTCTTTTACTTGGGTAGGCCGGTGAATGTGATAGGATAGGGAACTCATACCATCAAACCCAATGGTGCCAAACAGTTGCTCATAATACAAGCTGCCATCTGGTTTGGTAAACTGGGTATGGCGTTTAGGAGGTAATTTTCCAAGTTTGTGATAGATAGGCATATGTTTTTAGTTAAAAGGTTTTGTTGGGCAATTGGCATTAAGTTACGGAAAACTAGAACGCCAATTGCGCAATTGTAACCAAATTAATGTAAGGTTCCTCTTAGTTCTTGCTCACGCTCAATAGCTTCAAACAAGGCTTTAAAATTACCTTTGCCAAAAGATTGTGCGCCTTTACGCTGTATAATCTCAAAAAACATGGTAGGTCTTGGTTCTACTGGTTTTGTAAAGATTTGTAGCAAGTAGCCTTCATCATCACGGTCTACCAAAATGCCTAATTCTTTTAACGGAGCAATATCCTCATCAATCTCACCTACACGGTCAGTTACCACATCATAATACGTGTCTGGCACTCGTAAAAATTCTACGCCTCTAGAACGTAAATCACGTACCGTTTTAATAATATCATCGGTAGCAACCGCAATATGCTGTACGCCTTCACCCTCATAAAAATCTAAATATTCTTCTACTTGAGATTTTTTCTTCCCTTCTGCAGGTTCGTTTATCGGGAATTTAATTCGGCCGTTACCATTACTCATTACTTTGCTCATTAGGGCTGTATACTCGGTAGAAATGTCATTATCATCAAAAGAAAGAATGTTTTTGAATCCCATCACCTGCTCGTAGAAATTTACCCAGTGATTCATTTTATTCCACCCTACATTACCCACCATGTGGTCTACATATTTTAAACCAGTTGGGGCTGGGTTGTAATCTGGTGTTTCCCACTTGGTAAAGCCCGGTAAAAAAGTGCCGTTGTAATCTTTGCGCTCTACGAACATGTGCACGGTTTCACCATACGTGTAAATGCCCGCACGCACTACTTTGCCATTGGCATCTTCTTCTGTAATGGGTTCTTGATAGGACCTTGCGCCTTTTTCCATGGCGGTATTGTACGCTTGTGTAGCATCTTCTACCCATAGGGCAACCACCTTGACGCCATCGCCATGTTGGTCTATGTGTTTGCCAATGGTAGTACCACTTTTTAAGGGAGATGTAAGTACCAATCTAATTTTATCTTGTACCACAACATAACTTTCGCGGTCTTTTAAGCCAGTAGCCAAGCCCGCGTGGGCTAAGGATTGAAAACCAAATGCGGTTTTGTAGTAGTGTGCAGCTTGTAAGGAATTACCAACATAAAGTTCTACGTAATCCGTTCCGTTAATAGGCATAAAGTCCTGTTCCGTATGCTGTTTTTCTAGTGTATTTGCTTCCATATTGCAGTAGTTTTAGCTTAATACTATCAATTAATTGTTGTTGATGCAACAAAAATATAAGAAAAATTGAATCATGCTAGGATTTTGTAGAAATTTTAGGTTAAATTTTGCGGTAGTATGTTGAACAAGATTGATGAAATTCACGGCATAGGCCTACACCTAGATTTGGTACTAAGAAAAATACAAGATGCTTATTTGCGGGCCTTTGATAATTTGGATGTACACATGACCATAGAACAATGGGTCATAATGCACCAGGTATATAACATGGGCGAAGAGGCCTCCCAAAGTGAACTAACCCAGCTTAATTTTAGAAATAGAGCCACAATTTCTAGGGTTATTGGAGGTTTAGAACGAAAAGGGTGGATAAAAAAAACGCGTTTTGAAGGGGATTTAAAACGATTTAAATTAGAGCTTACTACTGTAGGGACAGAAATTGTAGACAAGGTATTGCCAGAAGCTTTACGTTTGCGTAGGCTGGCCGTAAAAGATTTGAATCCTACTGAATTTGCAAACTTTTTAAAGGTCCTGGATACGTTGGGTGCTAATTATGAAGCCAGTTGATAACTTTCCTGTCGCTTCGGTATAAACCTGACAATCGTCATAGTTAACTTCTGCAATTTACTAGAATTTTGAAATGGTATTTTCTTTAGATTATGGGTTAATCACTTATAGTCTAATCAAGAATGCAAGAAAAACTGGGAAGTACAGGGTAATTTATACTTCAATCCTTAATTTTAAAGAAATCAGAATAGTTAATGACAAAGTCAATTTATATATCCGGTTTAGAGGCAAATAGTGGCAAATCGTTAGTGTCTGTTGGCATCGTAGATACCTTGCTTAAACGTACGGGAACTGTTGGGTATTTTAAACCCATCATCCTAGATACACAAGAAAAAGATGATAACATTACCCTGGTATTGGGCATGGTAAATTCTAAACAAACGTATGACGAATCTTTCTCATTTCAAGCTAGTGAAATGAGCGATTTACTGGAGGAGGGCAAGTTTGAGCGTGTTATAGAAAGGATTATTGTGGATTATAAGAATCTGGAGAAAAAACACGATGTGGTTTTGATAGAAGGAACAGACTTTGTTGGAGAAAACAGTCATTTTGAATTTGAAATAAACGCGCGTATTGCCCAAAATATTGGTGCGCCGGTATTGCTTATAGGTAATGGTAAGGATAAGAAACCTAAAGAATTGGCCCGCCAACTACACATTGCTCTAGACCAGTTTGAAGAGTTTAATTGTGAAGTTATTGGTACTATAGTGAATAAGGTTAAAGAAGATGATACAGACGATTACCTGTCTATGCTACGTGAAAAGCTTGGTGGCACGGGTAAGAAGAAATTGTTTTCTGCCATTCCGCAAATTCCTACACTTTCTGCTCCTATGCTATCAGAGGTGGCAGAGACCTTAAAAGCCCAGGTTTTATTTGGAGAAGAAGAGTTGAACCAAAAACAAATGCATAGGGTGTCTATAGCAGCAATGCAATTAAAAAATTATCTAGAATTTATGAGCGAAGGCTGTGTAGTAGTTACACCGGCAGACCGTTTAGATATTATTTTAGGAACGTTGCAGGCCAACCAATCTAAAAACTACCCATCAATATCTGGCATCGTCTTAACGGGTATTCATGATGTAGATGCGGTGGTAATTAATCTACTAGAAGGCTTAAAACGGACAGTACCTATTTTAAAGGTGAAAACCAATACGTTTAATACCGCTTTAGCCCTAGATAGCATAGTTCCTAAGTTAAAATTAGAATATAGAACTAAGTTCAATGCGGCTATACGAGAATTTAATTCACATGTAGACGTGGATTACCTTATTAAAAAGTTTACCAATTTTAAAACCGATGTTTTAACGCCGAAGATGTTTCGTTACCGAATCATGGAGATGGCAACCGCAAATAAAAAACATATTGTTTTGCCAGAAGGTGAGGATGATCGTATTTTAAAAGCTACAGAAATATTAAGTAGGGATGGTGTAGTTAAAGTCACCTTATTGGGTAACTCCAAAACAATTACCGAAAAAATTATCAATAGTGGCTTGGCTATAGATTTGGAGAAAGTGGCCATAATTAATCCATCAGAATACGTAAAATTTGATCAGTACCTAGAAACGCTCTATGAGGCGCGTAAGCACAAAAACGTTACCCGTAAAATAGCGGAAGATTTAATGCGAGACGTTTCGTATTTTGGAACTATGATGGTCTTTTCAGGAGACGCAGATGGTATGGTTTCTGGAGCCGTACATACCACCCAGCATACCATAAGGCCTGCATTGCAGTTTGTAAAAACAAAACCCAATGTAAATGTAGTTTCTTCTGTTTTCTTTATGTGTTTGGAGCATAAAGTACTGGTGTATGGAGATTGTGCGGTTAACCCAAATCCTACAGCCGCTCAATTGGCAGAAATTGCTATTTCTTCTGCGCAAACGGCCAATAATTTTGGTTTGGAGCCAAAAGTGGCCATGTTATCGTATTCTTCAGGTGAATCTGGTAAGGGGGAAGAAGTAGAGAAAGTACGTGAGGCTACTAAATTGGTAAAAGCTAGTAATCCTAATTTGTTAATTGAAGGTCCAATACAATACGATGCCGCGGTTGATTTACAGGTTGGGCAAAAAAAGATGCCAAACTCTTTAGTTGCCGGGAAAGCCAATGTATTGATTTTTCCTGATTTAAATACAGGTAATAATACCTATAAGGCCGTGCAGCGAGAAACCGGAGCGTTGGCTATAGGACCTGTATTACAGGGGCTTAATAAGCCTATAAACGATTTAAGCAGGGGTTGCACGGTAGATGATATTGTAAACACGGTAATTATTACTGCGGTACAAGCCCAAGAAGATTAAAATATCCAACTAAACCCATACAACATTGAGAATCTTAGTTTTAAATTCGGGTAGTTCTTCCCTCAAATTTCAATTAATTCAATTACCAGAGCAGTCGGTTTTAGCTAAGGGCGCCATTGAAGAAATCGGAAAAGAAAAAAGCATTGTAACCTTTTCTTCGGATGCTAAGGAAGGAGTACAAAAAGAAATGGCTATACCTAATTTTGAAGTTGGTCTTACTGTGGTAGCCCAGTGGTTAATGGAAGGTACCATAAAGCTCATAGAACAACCGACGGACTTATTTGCCGTTGGTCACCGAGTAGTACATGGTGGAGAGATTTTAAAGAAAAGTATGTTGGCTACACCAGAGGTGAAGGCAGAGATTAAAAAACTTTTTGGTTTGGCACCGCTACACAATCCTGCCAATTTAAAAGGTATTGAAGTTGCCGAACAGATTTTTAAAGGTGTTAAACAATATGCTGTTTTTGATACTTCTTTTTATGCAGATTTACCTGCTAAGGCATATCGATATCCGGTACCTAAAGAGTGGTATACAGATTATGGGGTGCGGGTATATGGTTTTCACGGAACCTCCCATAAATACGTTGCAAATAAAGGTGTAGATTTTCTAGGTTTGGGAGAAAAGCATAAGATAATTTCTATCCATTTAGGAAATGGCTGTAGCATGGCGGCTATTAAGGATGGAGTTTGTATTGATACAACAATGGGGTTAGGCCCTTTACCAGGTTTAATGATGGGTACCCGAAGTGGAGATTTAGACCCTTCTGTTCTTTTCTATTTGCATGAGAAAGGTTTCACGGTTTCCGATTTAAAGGAAAGTGTTAACAAAAAGAGCGGATTGTTGGGTATTGCGGGTGATAACGATCTGCGGACGGTTTTACAAAAAAGAAAAGATGGGGATAAAGATGCAGCTTTAGCCTTGGCCATTTATACGTACCGTATTAAAAAATATATTGGAGCCTATATAGCGGCTTTAGGCGGAATTGATGCATTGATTTTTACAGCAGGGGTAGGAGAGAATAGTGACGAAGTACGATGGGAATCTTGTGAAGGCTTGGATTGTTTTAATATAAATTTGGATGCAGAATTAAACAATAAACGACTTGCTAACACGCGAAATATAGCTAAAGAAAGTTATGTGCCTGTTTTAATAGTGCCTACCAATGAAGAATTGGCAATAGCGCTAGAGGTAACAAATCTTTAAAAGAAAACCCTTAAGAAGAGAATTCTTGAGGGTTTTATTTTTTTCAATGATGTTATATTAATGTGCTTCTAACCAATTTTGCCCAATGCCTACTTCCACATCCAAAGGAACAGATAGTTTGTAGGCGTTTTCCATTTCGGATTGTATCAATTGCTTCATTTCTTCCAATTCGTCCTTATGACAATCAAACACCAATTCATCATGTACCTGCAATAACATTTTGGTTTTGTATTTGCCTTCTTCTAATTTTTTATGGATATTAATCATGGCAATTTTAATAATATCTGCTGCACTTCCTTGTATAGGAGCATTAACCGCATTACGTTCTGCTGCACCACGTACTACTTGATTTCCAGCATTAATATCCTTTAAATACCTACGTCTACCTAAAACGGTCTGTACATAACCATTATCGCGTGCAAAATCTACCTGCTCGCTCATATAGTTGCGTAATTTTGGGTAGGTTTTGTAATAGGTGTCAATCAATTCTTTGGCTTCTGAACGACTCAAATCAGTTTGGTTGCTAAGCCCAAATGCAGATACTCCATAGATAATACCAAAGTTTACTGTTTTGGCATTACTACGCTGTTCACGTGTAACCTCTTCCATAGGTACTCCAAAAACTTTAGATGCTGTAGCGGCGTGAATATCCATACCGTTTTTAAAAGCTTCTATCATGGTGTCTTCTTCACTTAATGCAGCTATAATACGTAGTTCTATCTGGGAGTAATCTGCGGCTAAAAGCACGTAGTTCTCATCTCTAGGTACAAAAGCTTTACGTACTTGTCTGCCGCGTTCTGTTCTAATTGGAATGTTTTGTAAGTTAGGATTATTACTGCTTAAACGGCCTGTGGCGGCTACGGTTTGCATATAATCCGTATGTACCCTACCTGTAGCTTCTTCCACTTGTTCTGGCAACGCATCTACATAAGTGCTTTTAAGTTTGGTGAGACCGCGGTAATCCAATACATCTTGTATAATTTTGTGCTCCTTGGCCAAGTAAGATAATACATCTTCTGAAGTAGAATATTGTCCTGTTTTAGTCTTCTTAGGCTTTTCTACCAATTTTAACTTCCCAAACAAAATCTCTCCTAATTGCTTTGGAGATCCAATGTTGAATTCTTCTCCTGCAGCTTCGTAAACTTCTTGTTCTAAGCTTTTAATGTCATTATCTAAATCTGTGGCTAGGGAGTTGAGAAATTCTTTATCTAAATTAATGCCTTCCGATTCCATATCTGCTAAGACACGCAACAAAGGAATTTCTATTTCTTCAAAAAGTTTTGTGGTTTTAGCTTCTTCTAGCTCTGGTTTAAAATGCTGTGCCAATTGAAAGGTTACATCTGCATCTTCTACGGCATACTCTGTCTGTTTATCTAGTGGAACCTGCCGCATGCTTAGTTGATTTTTTCCTTTTTTGCCAATCAATTCTGTTATTGAAATTGGCGTGTAATTAAGATATGTCTCTGAAAGCACGTCCATATTATGTCGCATATCTGGATTGATGAGGTAATGCGCCAACATAGTATCAAACAATTTACCTTTAACATCTACTCCATAGCGATGCATCACTTTAATATCGTATTTTAAATTCTGTCCTATTTTTTCGATTGAATCCGATTCAAAGAAAGGCCTTACCAGTTCAATTTTTTCTTTCGCTTCTTGCTGATTCTCAGGAAAGGGAATGTAAAATCCTTTACCAGCTTCCCAGCTAAAAGCGATACCAACCAATTCTGCTTCTAAAGGGTTTAAAGAAGTGGTTTCCGTATCAAAACATACTGAAGTCTGTGAAAGTAAGTTTTTCAGAAACATTTCAGTAGCAAAACCTTCTTCTACTAATTGGTAATGGTGGCTTACATCTTTTAAAGTTTTACGACTATTACTTTCTGTAATGGTGGCAGCAGCTTCAGCAGGGTCGCCGCCAAATAAAGTAAATTGACCACTACCCGCTACTTTGACTTCTTTTTTTGCAGTTGGTGTACTGCTGATTTGAGTGCCCGCATCTGCTTCACCAGCATATAATTTTAAGAACTGGTCTTTTAGGCGTCTAAATTCCAATTCTTCAAACAACTCTTGTACTTTCTCAGCATCTGGCGGACAAATTTCATAATCATCTGCATCAAATGTTACCTCGCAATCAGTCTTGATTTCAGCAAGTTGGCGGGATAGTCTACCTAATTCCGCATTTGCTTCAACCTTTTCTTTCATTTTACCTTTTAACTGGTCCGTATTGGCCAGTAGGCCTTCCATAGTGCCAAATTGCTCTAAAAACTTTTTAGCAGTTTTATCTCCAACCCCAGGTAATCCAGGAATGTTATCGCTCGCATCCCCCATCATGCCTAAATAATCTATGACTTGTTCTGGGCGTTCTACTCCAAATCTTTTTTGCACCTCTGGAATTCCCCAAATCTCTATACCATTACCCATACGGGCAGGGCGGTACATAAAGATGTTTTCACTTACTAATTGCCCAAAATCTTTATCTGGAGTCACCATAAACACCTTGTAGCCTTCTTTTTCGGCCTGCTTGGATAGCGTTCCTATTAAATCATCCGCCTCATAACCCTCTAGTTCTACAACAGGTATCTTCATTGCCTTTAAAATGCTTTGTATATAGGGTACGGCAATTTTGATAGCCTCTGGTGTTTCGTCTCTATTCGCTTTATATTCTTCAAACAATTCTGTACGTTCCACACTCCCTCCTTTATCAAAGGCTACGGCCAAATGGTCTGGTTGCTCCCTTCGCATCACATCAAAAAGAGAATTCATAAATCCCATAATGGCACTGGTATCCATGCCTTTGCTATTGATTCTTGGGTTTTTGATTAATGCATAGTAACCACGGAAGATAAGTGCGTAAGCATCTAAAAGAAATAGTCTTTTTTGTTCGGACATCAGAATAGTGTTAAAAGCACGAATTTAAAAATTACTACTGAGATTTAAGTGCTGTCGACTGCTAAAGCATGGAATGGTTGGTGTTAAGCTTTGTAACTAAAGCTTTAAAGTTTGTTAACTGTAAAAACTATTGACCTGTATGTTGTCATGACCGCTTGCATCGTACTTGCGGTACGTGAATCCTGGATGTACGCAATACCCACCTGTTTCTCCATTTTTATTGATAGCCAAGAAACCGATTTGGAAATCTTTACGGTCCTTGTTTTTAGCCATAATTCGTTTTACGCCTTCTTCGCAGGCTTCTTGCGGACTTTTACCTTGCCTCATGAGTTCTACAATTAAAAAACTACCAACAGTCCGTATCACTTCTTCTCCTACACCAGTGGCTGTGGCTCCGCCAACTTCATTGTCTACAAATAAACCAGCACCGATAATTGGACTATCCCCAACTCTTCCGGCCACTTTATAGGCCATTCCACTAGTGGTGCAAGCGCCGGCAATGTCGCCCTTCTTATCAATGGCGAGCATGCCAATGGTGTCATGGTTTTCTATGTTAATTATGGTTTCGTACTTAGAATTTTTCTTCCATTCTTCGTACTGTTTTCGCGTGCTTTCGGTGAGTAGGTCTTCTTTTTTAAATCCTTTTTCGTAAGCGAATTGTTCAGCTCCTTTTCCTGCTAAAATGATATGGGGCGTTTCTTCCATCACCTTGCGAGCAACACTTATAGGATGAGCAATATTTTGTAAGTATACTACGGCTCCGCAATTACTGTCTTTGTCCATAATGCAGGCGTCTAAGGTTACGTTTCCATCGCGGTCTGGTCTTCCGCCTTTGCCTACGGTTTCATTAGTGGGGTCTGCTTCTTCTACCATGACCCCTAGTTCAACAGCGTCTAATGCAGAAGCGTCTGTTTGTAAAACTTCCCACGCTTTAGCCGTGGCATTTTTGAAATTCCAAGTACATATCACGATTGGTTTTACTGGATTTGATACGGTGCTGGATGTTTCTTTTTTTGTTTTTGTATTGTTGCAAGAGGCTAGTAATGGCGCAGAAAGTGCTCCTGCAGTGGTTAGACTGGAATTTTTTAAGAATTTTCTTCGTTTCATGGTGGTTGATTAAATTTAGCTTTCTAAAGATAGAAATATGCTAGTAGAAGTCTGTGCAAATTCGCTTACCTCCGCTCAGAGAGCGATGAATGCAGGAGCAGATAGGATAGAGTTGTGTTCGGAATTAGGGGTAGGAGGTATTACACCATCTTTTGGCTTATTAAAATTGGTAAAGAAATCACTTCAAATACCAGTGCATG
The DNA here is from genome assembly GCF_005144745.1 of Flavobacterium sp. ASW18X. Lineage (GTDB taxonomy): Bacteria > Bacteroidota > Bacteroidia > Flavobacteriales > Flavobacteriaceae > Croceivirga. The sequence continues at coordinate 175,339 of NZ_SWKK01000003.1, forward strand.
TACTTGTTCGTCCAAGAAGTGGTCATTTTACTTATAGTAAAGATGAGTTTAAGGTGTTGCTGGCGGATGTAGAGGTATGTTTGGAATACGGTGCAGATGCAATTGTGATAGGAGTGTTGTCGGCAGATGGTGCAATTGACGTTACTAGGATGAAGCAAATAAAAAAAATATGTGGTGCCAAATCTTTAGTTTTTCATAGAGCGTTTGATTGGGTTCCAAATCCCCAAAAAGCTTTAAAGGTTTTAGAGGATTTGGGGGTTTATGCGGTGTTGACCTCTGGTCAACAAGTTAGCGCAGAAAAAGGCATACCAGTCTTGCAGGAGTGGCAGCAACAATCTAATGTCCAAATTATGGCGGGCGGGGGTATTACAGCAGCAAATGCTACACGTTTTAAAGCTGCAAACTTGGCTGCTATACATTTATCAGGAACAAGCTTTGAACAACAATTAGATATAAGGGGTAAAATTAGCATGAATTCCCTCAAACATTTAGTAGAAAGTCAGGTGTCGGTAACACAAAGCGGTGCTATACAATCGGTGATAAAGGCCGTTAAATAATGTATAAATGATAGAGCTAGCCTATATTAACCAATATATTTGTTAAAAAAGCTATGACACGCTGGATTATATTTTCTATACTTTATTTGGTAATGGGGTTCTATGCATTGCAGGGTATCCGCACTGCCGCTAGACAGCCTTGGGTGCATTACACATTTATAGTAATATCCCTTTTGGTGTTAGGTAATTTTATCTATCAATTTTCAATAGCAGATTCTGGAAGGGTGCTAAGTAGGCCTAAGAGTTATGCATTCGGTTTTCTTTTAGCTATGCTATCTTTTCAATTAATTACCATCATTTTTTTGTTTGGGGAAGATGTATTTAGATTATTAGTAGGTACTTATAATAAGTGGTTTAACGCGAATAAAGCATTTACCATACCAGAAAGGAGAAGATTTTTAAGTCTATTAGGACTTGGTTTGGCTGCCTTACCATTTGGGGCCTTGTTGTATGGAATGTATAAGGGTAAATATAATTACAAGGTACTTTCTTATGATTTGGAGTTCGATGATTTGCCAGAAGCATTTCATAATTATCAAATCACTCAAATTTCGGATATACATAGCGGTAGTTTTGATAATTATGATAAAATTAAATACGGCATAGATTTAATAAATAAGCAACAAAGCGATGTTATTCTTTTTACTGGTGATATGGTAAATAACATGGCAACAGAAATGCTTCCTTGGAAAGATTTGTTTGGAAGTTTAGAGGCAAAAGACGGGAAATTTTCGGTTTTAGGGAACCACGATTATGGTGATTATGTGGAATGGGAGAGTAAGGCAGCTAAGGCAAAGAATTTAGAGGATTTAAAGGGGTTGCAAAAAGAAATGGGCTTTAATCTCTTACTCAATGAAGCCAATTATTTAGAAAAAGACGGCCAGCGTATTGCGCTAATTGGTGTGGAAAATTGGGGAGCTGGTGGTTTTATAAAAATGGGTGACTTGCAGAAGGCTGTAGCGGGTGTTCAAGAGAAAGATTTTAAAATAGTAATGAGTCATGACCCCTCTCACTGGGAGCAAGAAATAATACATGACGACCATCATTACCATTTAACATTAAGTGGGCATACCCATGGAATGCAATTTGGAATAGAAATTCCAGGTTGGTTTAAATGGAGTCCTGTAAAGTGGCGGTATAAGCATTGGGCTGGTATTTACGAAGAAATGGGGCAGTTTATAAATGTGAATAGAGGTTTTGGTTTTCTTGGTTATCCGGGAAGGGTAGGTATATGGCCAGAGATTACAGTTATTCGTTTAAAGAAGAAAGGTTTAACTTGAATTTAACGGTGTTCAAGGCTCAGGGAGATGTACTTAATGTATTACTTTAACAATTTTTCTTACTTTTGATTACAACAAAATCATTTTCCATGTCCAAATTTGGTGAACTTATAGATTTAAATGTACCGGTTCTATTGGATTTTTATGCCGATTGGAATGAGCAGTCTACTTCTATGCATCCAGTGTTGAAGGATGTTGCTGCCGCCTTGGGTGATAAAGGTAAAGTGATTAAGATAGATGTTGAAAAGAATAAAGAACTTTCACAGGCACTTCGTATAAAGGGGTTGCCTACATTAATGATATACAAAAAAGGGGAAATGGTCTGGCGCCAAAGTGGTGAGCAAGATGCAAACACTCTGATAGGAATTCTTAACGAGTATATCTAATTTTCTAAACGTTTTAAAAGTTTTTCGCTTTTTTATGGTAGCTAGATAAACTATCGGTTTTTCTTATGCCCTTTTTAAGCCTACATAAATATATTTAGAGTAATGACTCCACTGCAGCATTAATTTGCTACAGTGGTGCCATCTTCTAATATAAGCGTTGTGTCTACAGGTATGGTGTCTAGTGGCATAGAGTCCATCGGGGTGTCTAAGGTAGTGCTTGATGGCATCTGTGGCTCGCTGTCATCTATAAAATTATCAAACAGTCCAATATATTCCCTTAAAATCAACGACTCTTTTTCTGCAAACTCAGTATCATTGTTGTCTTGTGTAATGAAAACAATTCGTTGATAGCTTTCTAGATTATTTAAGATATCTTCAATTTTCTCGTATTGCTGGTCTTGAGGAATGTTTGCTAGATATTCTAAACGTTCCTGATAAATCTTTTTAAGTTTTTCAAAAGTAGCTCTAGCCTTTTGTTGCTCTCCAACTTTATAATACCCATCCATGAAGGGTTCTACAAATGCGTAAAAGCCAAAATATTCTACGGGCATGTTGGTCATGGTAATATCAATAACCTCTCTGGCACGGTCTATCTTGTTTTCAGCTATAAGTTGTTCGGTTAGCTTGGCAAGATTACTTCTAAAAGAAAGCCCTTGAGATCTAGTCTGTGGATCATGATAAATATCCGAGCTGCCAGAATTGCCCCAATCCCACTTTTTAACAATGTTGTACATCAAATCAGTATCTATTCGCCCTAATTCAAAAGAATTTGGATTTTCCGTTTTAATAGGAACCAATTTGTACACTAAGCCGTCTAATTGTAGATATTCTTTCATCCAAATATATTCAGAAGAATCAAAGCTTCCACCAGAAAAGTATATTGGGCGTTTCCAATCGTTGTTTGCAATAATATCTAACATAAGAATGCGGTTTTTAGGCAATGCACTCTTAGGAAGGTCTATATCTATATAATCAACTATTAGGGCAGAGTCTTTTTCTTTAACAAGACCACTTTCTATAACGTTCTTTTTGTTTACAGGTACTCTGATTTTATTTGTAGGATAATAAACAATATCTAAGTTGCTTTCTGAGAAACCTGTTAAATCTCTACCTTCTTTTTCTAAAAGATATCTAAATTTAGTTTGGGGTTTGTCACTGCCCACCCAATTCATAAAATCTTTAATGCTCCAACGATTTTCTGTAATCCCTTGATAATAAATTGCCTCTCTATTACCAAAACTATATTTGTCATGCGTTAGTTGAGAAGGAATAGGGTCGCTTTCATAAGCTTTCCGCTTCATTTGGTCAATGTACCAATCTGTAGCAAATAAGCTAGTGTTTACTATACGGACATCCGTACGGTACTCCTCAATTTCTTGCGCATACCACAATGGAAAGGTGTCATTATCCCCGATAGTAAATAAAATTGCACCAGCATCTTCTTGGCAAGAGTCTAAGTACGCCTTTGCACTAGATCTGGCAGTGTACCTTCCACTACGGTCATGATCATCCCAGTTTTGATAGGCCATAAGTAATGGTACAGCTGCTAAACATAGCAGGCTAACTAGTGGAGCTGTAATCTTAGGTTGTAGTAACTTTTTTAATTCATCATACAAGCCATATACACCAAAACCTATCCAAATGCAAAAAACAAAGAATGAGCCTACTAAGGAATAATCGCGCTCTCTAGGTTGAAAAATATATGGATTTGTATAAAACTGAATAGCCAATCCTGTAAACAAAAAGAATACAAACAGTGCCCAGAAACTTTTAGGGTCTCTGCTGATTTGGAAAACCATACCTATAATTCCTAACAATAGAGGTAGAAAGAAATAGGTGTTTCTAGCCTTATTATCCAATACCTCGGAAGGTAAATTGTCTTGGCTTCCTAAACGGATACTATCTATAAAGCTAATTCCACTAAGCCACTGTCCATTGTCGTCATACCTGCCTTGCACATCATTTTGTCTACCGACAAAATTCCACATAAAATAGCGCATGTACATGTAGCTCCACTGAAATTCCAAAAGATACGTTAGGTTTTGTCCTAGAGTAGGTGGTTGTACGTCTATGTAATCTGCAAAACTATTTAGAAACTTAATGTATTGCTCGGTATCTATTTCTCCTTCCGCATCTAATTGTTTAAATTGTTTTACGGCATCTCTAAGTTGAATGTCTGCAATGTATTCTGGCTTTATTTTAAAATCTAACCTGCCAAAATAGCGCATATAGTTTTCTGCATTTTGCTCGCTCCATAAACGCGGTAAGAATCCTATATGCTTTTTATTTGGACCAGGAATTGCATCCTTGTAGTGGTTTACAATAATGTATTTGCCAGACTTTTCGTCCTTTTCATATTTAGGTTGGTCGTCTAATTCTTCCCCTGCTGCGGCATAAGCATTAGAATAATAAGAACCATAAAAAGGGCTTTCTGGACTTGGATATTGCTCTCTGTTATAGTATGCTAGTAAGGAACGTGCATCTTCTGGATTGTTCTCATTTACTACTGTTTTGGCATTGGCACGGATAGGAAGCATTAGCCAAGAAGAAAATCCTAAAATCAAAAACATAAAACAAAGAACAATTAAATTGCCTGTGTAATAATTGTTTTTACGGGTATAAGAAAGTCCAAAATAGAATACCGCTATAAAAATGAGTCCCATTATTATGGTGCCAGAATTAAATGGTAGTCCTACCTGATTTACAAAGAAAATTTCGCTCCAGCCAAAAAGTTTTAAAACGTAGGTTAAACTAAATTTATAAACCAACATTAAAATGGCAACCACAGCAATATTCGCAAGTAAAAAGTTCTTAATGGTGGTGTCTTTGTACTTTTTAAAATAATAAAGTAGGCCTATGGAGGGTATGGCTAAAAAGCCCATAAACTGTATTCCAAAAACTAGGCCAACTACAAAACATATTAGCAATAACCATTTGTTGCCACGTGGGTCATCTAAGCGGTCTGTCCATTTAAGCCCTAGCCATAACAACAATGCCATTATTAAACTAGCCATAGCATACACCTCAGTTTCTACAGCATTAAACCAAAAACTATCAGAAAAAGTAAAAGCCAAGGCGCCTACAAATCCGCTACCAAAAATTGCAATTGCTTTATTATTGCTAATTACGGTCTTTTGGCTGCTCATTTTACGAGCCATATTGGTAATAATCCAGAAGGTAAATAATACAGCAAAGGCACTAGAGACCACAGAAACTAAATTTACCATTAAAGCAATTTTAGAATTGTCTCCAAAAGCAAACATAGAGAAGAAAGCTCCAATCATTTGTAATAAAGGAGCTCCTGGCGGGTGGCCAACTTGTAATTTAGCAGAGGTGGTTATGTATTCTCCAGCATCCCAAAAACTACCCGTGGGTTCTACAGTTAAAACATAGGTTATTAAGGCAATAGAAAATGCGGTCCACCCAAAAATGGTGTTCCACTTGTCAAAATTTTTTGCAAACATGTGGTGTGTTCTTTACCAATTGGGGCGAATTTACCAAATTAATAAAACATCTAACTGTATTTTTCTAAAAGCTTTAACAGGCTATTTCAGCAAGAATTAAAATTAATATTTAAAAAAAATGTTTGCTATCCTAAAAGTTTGTATTAAATTTGCACGCTCAAAATGGTACTGGCCTATGGTGTAATTGGCAACACTACTGATTTTGGTTCAGTCATTCTAGGTTCGAGTCCTAGTAGGCCAACAAGAAAATCCCGACCTTTGAGTTGGGATTTTGTTTTTACGCCCCTTTTTGATTACTGTGGAATAATCGTATATTTGCAGGGTTGAAAGGATAAAAAATACATGAGGGGACTAAGGGTCCCCTCTTCTTTTACTTGTAGATTATGTTTAAGGAAAAAGTTAAAGGGTTGTTAGATAGTGCTTTGGAGCAAAGAAAGGACCTTTTCTTATTATCTTTAACTGTTGGTGCAAATAACCACATTAGGGTGGTTTTGGATGGTGATGATGGGGTAAATCTTAAAGATTGCATGGATGTTAGTCGTGCTATTGAGCATAATTTGGACAGGGAAGAAGAAGATTTTTCTTTAGAAGTTACTTCTGCTGGCGCAACTGCACCCTTAACGTTGCCAAGGCAGTATACTAAGAATATTGGTCGTAGTTTAGAGATTAGACAAGGCGATTATAGAATAGAGGGAAAGCTGATAGCAGCAGACTCGGATACCATAACCTTAGCTTGGAAGGCTAGAGAGCCTAAACCGGTGGGTAAAGGAAAGCATACCGTTCAGAAAGAAGAACAGTTTTCAATTTCTGAAATAGACGAAGCAAAAGTTGTTTTAAAATTTTAATTGTAGACCGCAATGGAAAACATGGCGCTTATTGAATCCTTTAGTGAATTTAAGGATGATAAGTTTATAGATAGGGTGACCCTTATGGCAATTTTGGAAGATGTATTCCGTAATGCCTTAAAGAAAAAATTCGGTTCTGATGATAATTTTGATATCATTATAAACCCGGATAAGGGTGACTTGGAGATTTGGAGAAATCGTGTGGTTGTAGAAGACGATGAGGTAGAGGATCCTAATGAAGAAATCTCCTTGACAGAGGCAAGAAAAATCGAGCCAGATTTTGAAGTGGGTGAGGATGTTTCTGAGGAAGTGAAGTTGATGGATTTGGGTAGAAGGGCTATTTTGGCATTGCGTCAAAATCTAATTTCAAAAATTCATGAGCATGATAATACCACCATCTATAAGCAGTTTAAAGATTTAGAAGGTGAGATTTATACGGCAGAAGTGCACCATATTCGTCACAAAGCAATCATTTTGTTAGATGATGAAGGTAATGAGATTATTTTGCCTAAAGACAAACAAATACCTTCAGATTTCTTTAGAAAAGGAGATAACGTACGTGGTGTTATAGATAGTGTAGAGCTTAAGGGTAATAAACCAGCTATTATAATGTCTAGAACAGCACCTAAGTTTTTAGAGCAATTATTTTTTCAAGAGATACCAGAGGTTTTTGATGGTTTAATCACAATTAAAAAAGCGGTACGCATTCCTGGGGAAAAAGCTAAGGTAGCAGTTGATTCCTATGATGATAGGATTGACCCTGTGGGAGCTTGTGTGGGGATGAAGGGTTCTAGAATCCATGGCATTGTAAGAGAGTTAGGTAATGAGAATATTGATGTAATCAATTGGACAAATAATACTCAACTTTTAGTAACAAGAGCTTTAAGCCCAGCAAGAGTTTCTTCTGTTAAATTAAATGAAGAAAAGAAAACAGCTCAAGTTTACCTAAAGCCAGAAGAAGTTTCTAAGGCAATTGGTAGGGGAGGTCATAACATTAGGTTGGCGGGTCAACTTACAGGTTATGAGATAGATGTTTTCCGTGAAGGAGTAGAGGAAGATGTAGAATTGACAGAGTTCTCTGATGAAATTGATACTTGGATTATAGAAGAATTCAAGAAAATTGGTCTAGATACAGCGAGGAGTGTATTGGAGCAAGAAGTTGGCGATTTAGTAAAGCGTACAGATTTAGAAGAAGAGACTGTTGCAGAAGTGGTGCGTATACTAAGGGCTGAGTTTGAAGATTAAAGTATATATTAGCAGCTAATTTTAAGGGAGTATAAAGATTTTTATGGCAGGAAACCCAACAATACGATTAAATAAAGTTCTAAGGGAATTGAACATTTCATTGGATAGGGCCGTTGATTACCTTTCATCTAAAGGGCATGATATAGAGGCGAGACCAACGACCAAGATATCTAGTGAGGTGTATCAAGTGCTGTTGGATGAGTTCCAGACCGATAAGAGCAAGAAGGTGGCTTCTAAAGAAGTTGCTGAAGAAAAGCAAAAGGAAAAAGAGGAGCTTAGAATGCAAATTGAGCGCGAACAGGAAGAGCGCAGAATTGCAAGAGAAAAAAGACAGTCGCAACGCGAGGTTATTAAGGGGCGTGTTGAGCTTTCGGGTCCAAAAACTGTTGGTAAAATAGATTTGGATAAAAAGCCTGGCGCACCTGTGGAGCCTAAAGAAGAGCCTACAAAAGAGGTGGAGCAGCCAAAGCAGGAAGAGGTGGTTAAAACGGAACCTAAAAAGGATGTGGAGCAACCAAAAGTTGAAGTTAAAACTCCAGAGCAACCTAGAAAAGAAGAGCTGCCTAAACCGCAAAAACCAGTAGCTGAAAAAGAAGCCTCAAAACCAGAGGTTAAGCCCGAGCCTAAAAAAGAGGAGCCAAAGGTAGAAGCGGCTAAAACAGAAGAAACTCCTACTCCAGGTTCAGATACCATTAAGACAAAATATCAGAAACTTTCTGGTCCTAAGCTTACGGGTGCTAAAATCGACTTAAGTAAGTTTGAAAAACCTAAGAAGAAAAAGGACGATAAGAAAGACGACAAAAAAGATAACAATAACAATCGCAGAAAGCGTAAGCGTATTGTAAGTAATAAACCTGGCGGTGGTCCTGGTGGTAACAACAATAATAACCGAGGTAGGAATAATAACCGTAAAGGTGGGCAGCGTAACAACAATGCTCCTAAAGTGGAGCCTACAGAGGAAGAAATCCAAAAGCAAGTAAGGGAAACCTTAGAAAAGCTTCAAGGTAAATCTTCTAAAGGTAAAGGCGCTAAATATCGTAGGGAGAAAAGGGATCAGCACCGTCAGCAAACAGAGAAAGATTTACAACAGCAAGAAAAAGAAAGCAAAGTATTAAAGGTAACGGAATTCGTTACTGTTAATGAAGTAGCTACCATGATGGAGGTTTCTCCTATGGAAATAATTTCTGCGTGTATGTCTCTTGGGATGATGGTGACCATGAATCAGCGTTTGGATGCAGAAACCTTAAGTATTGTTGCGGATGAGTTTGGATATGAGGTAGAATTTGTTACGGCGGAGATTGAAGAGGCTATTGAAGAGGTGCAAGATGCAGAAGAGGATTTACAGCCTAGAGCTCCTATTGTAACGGTAATGGGTCACGTAGACCACGGTAAAACTTCTTTGTTAGATTATATTCGTGAAGAGAACGTAATTGCCGGAGAAAGTGGAGGTATTACTCAGCACATTGGGGCGTATGGAGTTACTTTAGAGAGTGGTCAAAAAATAACTTTCCTAGATACTCCAGGTCACGAAGCGTTTACTGCGATGCGTGCTCGTGGAGCTCAGGTTACGGATATTGCTATAATTGTTATTGCTGCGGATGATAGTATCATGCCGCAAACTAAAGAGGCAATAAGCCATGCGCAAGCAGCAGGAGTGCCTATAGTATTCGCAATAAATAAAGTGGATAAGCCTACAGCGAATCCTGATAAAATAAAAGAAGGTCTTGCGCAAATGAACTTGTTGGTAGAAGATTGGGGTGGTAAAATCCAATCTCATGATATTTCTGCCAAAACGGGTCAAGGTGTTAAAGAGCTTTTAGAAAAAGTTTTATTAGAAGCGGAACTGCTAGAATTAAAAGCAAACCCAGATAGGTTAGCTGGTGGTACGGTAGTAGAAGCTTTCTTAGATAAAGGTAGGGGGTACGTTTCTACGATTTTGGTTCAAAATGGTACGCTTTCTATTGGGGACTATGTGCTAGCGGGTACTTGTAGCGGTAAGATTAAAGCAATGCAAGATGAGCGCGGTAAAAACATTAAAAAAGCAGGACCGGCAACTCCAATTTCAATCTTAGGTTTGGATGGAGCGCCACAGGCTGGTGATAAGTTTAATGTTCTTGAGGATGAAAGAGAAGCTAAGCAAATAGCAGCCAAACGTTCGCAATTGCAGCGAGAACAATCGGTTCGTACGCAACGTCATATCACTCTAGATGAAATTGGTAGACGTATAGCGCTAGGAGACTTTAAAGAGTTGAATATAATTCTTAAGGGTGATGTGGATGGTTCTGTTGAGGCATTAACGGATTCCTTCCAAAAACTGTCTACAGATGAGATTCAGGTAAATATCATTCACAAAGGTGTTGGGGCTATAACAGAGTCTGATGTTTTATTAGCGAGTGCTTCTGACGCTATTATTATTGGCTTTAACGTTAGGCCAATGGGTAATGCTAGAATGGTGGCAGATAAAGAAGAGATAGATATTAGAACCTATTCTATTATTTATGATGCTATTAATGACCTTAAAGATGCAATGGAGGGGATGTTATCTCCTGTAATGAAAGAAGAGGTTACGGGTACAGCAGAGATTAGAGAAACGTTCAAAATTTCTAAAGTGGGTACAATTGCAGGTTGTATGGTAACTAGCGGTAAAATCTTTAGAAACTCTCAAATCCGATTAATACGAGATGGAGTTGTGGTGTATACGGGTGAGCTGTCTAGTCTTAAGCGATTTAAAGACGATGTCAAAGAAGTTTCAAAAGGATATGACTGTGGTCTTCAGGTGAAGAATTATAATGATGTTAGAATTGATGATGTCTTAGAAGCTTTCCAAGAAGTGGCAGTTAAAAAGAAATTGTAATTAAGTTTACAACAGTGATAAAAAAAAGGATTAAGCTTAGCTTAATCCTTTTCTATTTTTAAAAGCATTGCATTGGGATATTTTTTGCGTACTTCTAAGAATTTTCTTTCTGCTTCTAATTTGTCTCTATACTTACCTACCCTAACTCGGTAAGTGGGCTCTTGAAATTCAATTTTGGTATACCAGTCTGGGAAGTCGGCATCAACTTCTTGCTTTAGTGCAAAAGCGGCATTTCTATTGCCAAAACCTACTTGTATTTGATAGTAGCCACTATTACTATTGGCTTCTTTATAGGCGTCAATTAATTTGTTGATTTTTGGATCTTGTTCAATGTTTATGGTTCCTATTTGCGTTTGTGAAAAAGAAGAGGTGATGCCAAAAAGGGCTGCTAATACAGAGAAATAAATGTGTTTCTTGCTCATCATTAAAAACTTAGAAGGCAAAAGTAAATGAATCTGGTTAAACATCGTGGCTTTCATTTATTTAGAATTATTATAAATTAGTTATTATAAATACCTTAACATTTAAAAAAACCTGCCTGTGTCGTATTTTTGTCAGCAATTTGGAACACGGTAGACGTAAAGATTTGATCGTCAAATGAAAACATCGTGCCAAATAATTGACAGCAATAAGGTTAATATGAAAAAGGTGTTCAACCGCATTCAATTTTCAAAGGTTTTTAGTTTAGGTTTACTACTGTTGACTCAGTTTGTATCGGTGTCGTTGTCGGCACAAGATGCGCCTGCAGAAGGCAATCTTGGTGGGGATCCAGTGAAAGGTAAGCAATTGTTTAATCAGAATTGTGCGGCATGTCACGCATTGGACCGTAAAATGACGGGACCTGCGTTAGGTAATGTAGAGACAAGATTGGCAGAGGAAGAGGGGCTCGATAAGGAGTGGTTGTATTCATGGATTAAAAATAGTCCAGGGATGATTGCTTCTGGTGATGCGTATGCTAATAAAGTATACAACGAGTATAATAAAGCTGCGATGACGGCTTTCCCAACGTTATCTAATGAGGATATTGATAATATTTTAGCATATACTGCGGCGCCTCCCAAAAAGGCTGATGTACCTGCGGCAAGTGGTGATGCTGTTGCTGCTCCTGCTGCTTCTGGTGGGGTTTCTAATGAGGTGATACTCGGGGCGCTTGCATTGGTGTTTGGTCTGTTGGTGGTGATGTTGTTCTTGGTGAATAAAACATTGCGCAGAATAGCGGAAGCAAATGGTGTGGTGTTGTCTTCTGAAGCTGGAGAAAAGCGTATGCCTATATGGAAGGCTTTTGCTAAAAATCAATTTTTGGTTTTGGTAACGGTTGTTGTGTTGTTGTTAAGTGCAGCTTATTTTGCATATGCATATATGTCTCAGGTGGGTGTTGATCAAGGGTATGCGCCAGTACAGCCAATTCACTACTCGCATAAGATACACGCCGGTGATAATAAAATTGAGTGTAAATATTGTCACTCTTCTGCAAGAGTTTCTAAGCACTCTGGTATCCCTTCGCTTAATGTTTGTATGAACTGTCATAAATCAATATACGAGTATAAGGGTAATCCTGAAGGACCTTCTGCGGAAGATATTGCTAATGGTTATACCAACGAGTTTTATACTGGTGAGATAAAGAAATTGTATAAAGCTGTAGGTTGGGATGAGGAGAATCAGAAATATACAGGTGAGAGTCAGCCGGTAGAATGGGTGAGGATTCACAATTTGCCAGACTTCGCTTATTTTAATCACTCGCAACACGTAGAGGTTGGGAAAATTGAGTGTCAGACATGTCACGGTCCTGTAGAGGAAATGGAGATTATGTATCAGTATTCACCACTTACTATGGGTTGGTGTATTAACTGTCACAGAGAAACTGAAGTTCAGTTGAAGGACAACGGCTATTATGCTAAAATACACGAAGAGTTGTCTAAGAAGTATGGAGTTGAGAAGTTAACGGCTGCTCAAATGGGTGGTCTTGAGTGTGGTAAGTGCCACTATTAATCATAAGAAGTTATTTCGAAATATAAATATGGCATCAAACAAGAAATATTGGAAAAGTGAGGCGGAATTAGATCCGAACAATTCCATTGTTGGGACGCTAAAGCAAAATGAGTTTGCGCAACCTATTCCCGTAGATGATTTTCTTGGGAATAAGGAAACTCTGGAAGAGTCTAGTACTACAAGGAGAGACTTTTTAAAGTATGTTGGTTTTAGTACTGCGGCTGCCACTATGGCTGCTTGCGAGGGTCCGGTGAATAAATCTGTTCCTTATGTGGTATTGCCAGAAAATATTGTACCTGGAGTTCCTAGTTACTATGCGACAACAATTGCTGATGGTTTTGATTTTGCAAGTGTTTTAGTTAAAACTAGAGAAGGTCGTCCAATTAAAATAGCTAATCATGATAAGGCTTCTGTTTTAGGGAGTGCTAATGCTAGGGTTAATGCTTCTGTGTTGAATCTTTACGACAGTAAGCGTATTCAAGGTCCGATGGCAAATGGTGATACTATTTCTTGGGAAGTTTTAGATGCTACAGTTAAAGCCAAATTGAATTCTTTAAAGGGTTCGGGCAAGCAAGTTGCTCTATTGTCGCAAACATATGCTAGTCCTTCTACAGAAAAATTAATTGCGGAATTTTCTGAGCAGTTTGGTGGTGTAAACCATGTTGTTTATGATGCTATAACTGAGGAGGCTGCGCTTGTTGCATTTGATAAAATGTACGGGGAGCGTGCTTTGGCTGATTACGATTTCGAAAAAGCAGATTTGATTGTATCATTTGCTGCTGATTTCTTAGGGGATTGGCAAGGTGGTGGTTATGACGCTGGTTATGCTAAGGGTAGAGTTCCTAAGAATGGAAAAATGTCTAGGCATGTTCAGTTGGAGTCTAATATGACTTTATCAGGGGCTAATGCTGATAAGCGAATAGCTTTAAAGCCTTCGGATGTGAAAGTGGTTTTGGCTAAATTGTATGGAAAGTTAAGTGGTAACAATGTCAGTGGCGGGAATTCTAATGTAGATGGAATTGTTGCTTCTATCGCCTCAGAAATAAATAAAAAAGGAAAGCAAAATACGGTAGTTGTTTGCGGATTAAATGATGTTAATGCTCAATTAATTACGCTTGTAATTAATAAGTTGTTGGCTAGTAAAGCTTTTGATGCTGCTGCGCCTAGATATGTGCGTCAAGGTAATGTATCTAAAGTAAATAAGCTGGTGGCGGACATGAAAGCTGGTAAGGTAGGTATGTTGTTGATAGACGGCGTAAATCCTGCTTACTCTTTGCCTAATGCTCAAGATTTCTTAGATGGTTTAGCAAAAGTGGATGTTTCTGTTGCTTTTGCTTTGAATAATGATGAAACCGCACAGGCTGTAACACATGTTGCTGCTGCTTCTCATTATTTGGAGTCTTGGGGTGACGTGCAGCTTAAGAAAGGTTTTTACAGCTTAACTCAGCCTGTTATAAGAGAATTGTTTGATACGCGTCAGTTGCAAACGAGTCTTTTAAAATGGATGGGCAGAGAAGATAGCTTTTATGATTATATTAAAACGAATTGGTCATCATCAATTTTAGGTGGGGCAAGTTTCAATGCTGCATTGCAAGATGGTGTTTTTGAAATGCCGGTGACGGTGGTTGAAACTCAGAGTGATGCTTCTGTCGTAGATATGTCTGATGATGCCGAGGTTGAGCAAACCTCTGAAAAGGCTAATATTTCTGCTGCCTTGCGTGCTTTAGCTGCTAGTAAGGCAGAAGGGTTGGAGTTGATACTATATCCTAAGACGGGTATGGGTGATGGTAAAATGGCAAACAATCCGTGGTTGCAAGAATTTCCGGATCCAATTTCTAGGGTTAGTTGGGATAATTATGTTACCGTTTCTAAGGCTGATGCTGCTGAATTAGGATTTGAAAATTATAACGTGGCCAACGGTGGTTTAGATGGTAGTTATGCCAATATAACTGTTGATGGTGTTACTGTTAGCAACGTGCCAGTTTTAATTCAGCCAGGACAGGCAAGGGGGACTATAGGACTTTCCTTTGGTTATGGTAGAAAAGCTGGTATGCAAGAGGAAATGATAACGGGTGTTAATGTGTATCCGTTGTATAAAGGTTTCTCAAATGTGCAATCGGCCAGTATTGCTAAAGCTGCAGGTACGCATGAGTTTGCTTGTATTCAGTTGCACAATACATTAATGGGTAGGGGAGATATTATAAAAGAAACTACCTTAAATGAATTCAATACAAAAGAAGCTAGTGAATGGAATCCTATTCCGCACGTTTCTTTAGATCATCAAGAAACATTGGTAACTTCTCCAGAAGTTGACCTTTGGGAAAGTTTTGATCGTTCTGTGGGTCATCACTTTAAGTTATCTATAGACTTAAATGCATGTACGGGTTGTGGTGCATGTGTGATTGCTTGCCATGCGGAAAACAATGTTCCTGTGGTGGGTAAAAAAGAGATGCGTTTATCTAGAGATATGCATTGGTTGCGCATTGATAGATACTATTCTTCTGAAGAAACCTTTGAGGGCGATAATGAGAAGAAAGAAGGCATGGATGGTTTATTCGGAGACAATGGTTCTCTAGGTGGATTTGGGCAGATGGAAGATCCTTCAGCAAATCCTCAAGTAGCATTCCAGCCAGTAATGTGTCAACATTGTAACCACGCGCCTTGTGAAACTGTTTGTCCAGTTGCTGCAACTTCTCATGGTAGACAGGGACAAAACCATATGGCATACAACCGTTGTGTGGGTACAAGATATTGTGCGAATAACTGTCCTTATAAAGTGCGTAGATTTAACTGGTTCTTGTACAATAATAATGATGAGTTTAATTTCCACATGAATAACGATTTGGGTAAAATGGTATTAAACCCAGATGTTGTTGTTCGTTCTAGAGGTGTAATGGAAAAATGTTCTTTCTGTATTCAGCAAACCCAAGCGGTTATTTTGAATGCGAAGAAAGAAGGTAGGCCGGTAGCCAAAGGAGAGTTTAATGATGCTGTAGCTTGCTCTGCTGCATGTAGTAGTGGCGCTATAAAGTTCGGTGATGTAAACGAAGAAGGAAGCTTAATCGCATCGTTGGAAAAAGATAAAAGAGCGTATCATTTGTTAGAACACGTAGGTACTAAACCTAATGTATTCTATCATGTGAAAGTTAGAAATACCAACGAAGCATAACCAAAGAATATAAAACTAAGAAGTAGTTAATATGGCGTCGCATTACGAAGCACCTATTAGAAGACCCTTGGTACTTGGGGATAAGACTTACCACGATGTGTCCGTGGATATCGCCAAGCCAGTAGAAGGTAAGGCCAACAAACAATGGTGGATTGTTTTTTCCATTGCATTAGTGGCTTTTTTGTGGGGTCTTGGATGTATTTTATATACGGTATCTACCGGTATTGGGGTTTGGGGATTAAACAGGACCGTTAACTGGGCTTGGGATATCACTAATTTTGTATGGTGGGTAGGTATTGGTCACGCAGGAACCTTAATTTCTGCAGTACTTTTATTATTTAGACAAAAATGGAGGATGGCGATTAACCGTTCTGCAGAGGCGATGACAATCTTCTCGGTGGTGCAAGCTGGTCTTTTTCCAATTATACACATGGGTAGGCCTTGGTTGGCTTACTGGGTACTCCCTATTCCTAATCAATTTGGTTCATTGTGGGTGAATTTTAATTCTCCTTTATTATGGGATGTATTCGCAATTTCTACCTATTTATCAGTTTCGTTAGTATTCTGGTGGACGGGATTATTGCCAGATTTCGCCATGATTAGGGATAGAGCTGTGAAACCTTTCCAGAAAAAGATTTATGGTTTGTTAAGTTTTGGGTGGACTGGTAGAGCAAAAGATTGGCAACGTTTTGAAGAGGTGTCATTGGTACTTGCTGGTTTGGCAACGCCTCTTGTACTTTCCGTGCACACCATTGTATCTTTTGACTTTGCAACGTCAGTAATACCTGGGTGGCACACTACTATATTTCCGCCTTACTTTGTGGCTGGTGCTATCTTTTCTGGATTTGCAATGGTAAATACACTTCTAATCATTATGCGTAAAGTTTGTAATCTAGAAGCTTATATTACAGTTCAGCATATAGAGTTGATGAATATAGTTATCATGATTACTGGGTCCATTGTAGGTTGTGCATATATTACGGAGCTCTTCATTGCTTGGTATTCTGGTGTAGAATATGAGCAGTATGCCTTCTTGAACAGAGCAACGGGACCTTACGCTTGGGCATACTGGTGTATGATGACTTGTAATGTTTTTTCTCCGCAATTTATGTGGTCTAAAAAACTGCGTACAAGTATCATGTTCTCTTTCTTTATTTCAATTGTGGTAAATATAGGGATGTGGTTCGAGCGTTTTGTGATTATCGTTACTTCATTACATAGGGATTACTTGCCATCTTCTTGGACTATGTTCTCTCCTTCCTTTGTTGATATAGGTATTTTCATAGGGACAATAGGTTTCTTCTTTGTATTGTTCTTGTTGTATTCTAGAACATTTCCAGTAATCGCACAGGCAGAGGTGAAGTCTATCTTAAAAGCTTCTGGTGAGCGTTATAAAAGATTGAGAGAAGAAGGTAAGCCAGCATACGAAATGCCTACAAGAGGAACTGTCATTGCAGAAGAGCCGATAACTGATGATGTTCTTATGGGAGAAGTAGTGCCTGCAGTAGGGGATAAAGTAGGAGTAAATGAGCTGTTAAGCACGATAGGTACTTTTGACCCAACTACGGATACGGCGGACGACTTAAAGAATATTAAAGGTGTAGGTCCAGAGATGGAGCGTTCTTTGAATGAAATAGGTATCTATACTTTTGTTCAAGTGGCAAGAATGACAGAAAGAGAATATGAGTTGCTAGACAGTATCACAGGAAGTTTTCCGGGCAGAGCGCTTAGAGACGATTGGGCTGGACAAGCAAAATTGTTAAACGATAAAAAGCAATAATGGCATCTAAAGTTATACATGCAGTCTACACGGATGATGACATTCTAATGAATGCCGTAAAAAAGGTACGTGCAGAGCATCATCATATAGAGGAAATATATACTCCTTTTCCAGTGCACGGATTAGACAAAGCAATGGGTTTATCCGATACTAGATTAGCTATTACAGCTTTTTTATATGGGTGTTTAGGTTTAACGGTCGCTATCACTATGATGAATTTTATAATGATAGAAGATTGGCCACAAGATATTGGTGGTAAACCTAGTTTTAGTTTCTTAGACAATATGCCGGCTTTTGTGCCAATTATGTTTGAGTTGACAGTATTTTTTGCGGCCCACTTAATGGTAATTACTTTCTATTTAAGAAGCAGAATGTGGCCATTTAAAGAGGCTGAGAATCCAGACAAGAGAACTACCGATGATCATTTCTTAATGGAAATTGGTATACATGGTAACGAGGACGAGTTAAAGGAGTTGTTATTAGATACGGGTGCAATAGAGGTATCTGTGAAAGAAAAGGACGCATAACATGAAGCAGTTAGTAAAAATTATTTTAGGACTAGGTCTTGTAATTAGTGCCTCTTCTTGTTTTGATAAGAATAGCCCCAACTACCAATACATGCCTAATATGTATGAATCAGTTGGTTATGAAACGTATGAGGGGGTGGACAATGGTTTGTTTAAAGATGGTACAGAGGCCTTAACACCGCCAGAGAACACGGTAAATAGAGAGTGGTTGCCATATCAATTTGATAATACTCCAGAAGGTAAAGAGTTAGCTCGCTTACAAGCGAGTCCATTAGATTCTTTGCAGTATGAAGATAATATGGTTAAAGGTGCGGAATTGTATGCTATATATTGCGCCATTTGCCACGGGGTTAAGGGTGATGGTCAAGGTACCTTAGTTAAAAGAGAGAAAATTTTGGGTGTGCCTTCTTATGCAGATGCTGCTAGAAATATTACCGTAGGTAGTACGTATCACACCATGTACTATGGTCTTAATTCCATGGGTTCTTATGCTTCTCAAATGAGTAGTGAAAAAGAACTTTGGCAAGTAGCAGAGTACGTAATAAAATTAAAGGGAGACTTATCTAAATAAGGAAACTAGCATGAGATACACGTTTTCAAATAAGTTAAAAATAGGTTCTATCATCCTAATGGTAGTTGGAGCACTTTGTTTAGGCATTGGCTTTGTTTCTGCCCCTAGTACGGTAGACGAGGCAAAAGAAATGGTAGCTTCGGCCCATGGCGATGGTCATGGAAGTGCACATGGTTCAGCAGCGGAACATACTAATGATACGCACGGTAACGATCACGATGCTGTTAATGCACATGCTAATACAGAAGCGCATGGTGAAGACCATGGAGCAGCTCATGATGAGCATGTTTTTCATCAATTGCAAAATAGACCTTGGTCAGCTTTATATGTGGCAGCATTCTTCTTTTTTATGATTTCTTTAGGAGTGTTGGCTTTTTATGCAATACAAAGAGCAGCTCAAGCAGGCTGGTCACCTATATTGTTTAGAGTCATGGAAGGGATAACTGCATATTTAGCGCCAGGAGGTATCATTGTTTTTGTTATACTAGCAATGTCAGTGATGCATTTTAATCATTTATTTACTTGGGCGGATGAAGAGGTCGTTGCTCATGATGCTTTGATTCAAGGAAAAAGCGGTTATTTAAATCCTACTTTCTTTTTAATAAGGGCTGCAATATTTCTTGCAGGTTGGATTGCGTACCGTTTTTATTCAAAGAAGCTTTCTTTGGCACAGGATGAGGCGGATGATAACAGCAATTTTGTGAAAAATTTCAGATTATCAGCAGGTTTCTTGGTCTTTTATTTGGTCACCGAATCTATGATGTCTTGGGACTGGATAATGAGTTTTGATCCACACTGGTTTAGTACATTATTTGGCTGGTATGTTTTTGCTAGTATGTTTGTTTCTGGTATTACAACAATTGCCTTAATTACTATTTACCTTAAGTCTAAAGGATTATTGGAGCAGGTTAATAATAGTCACATACATGATTTAGCCAAGTTTATGTTTGGTATATCAATTTTCTGGACTTATTTATGGTTTAGTCAATTTATGTTGATTTGGTATGCAAACATTCCGGAAGAGGCTGTTTATTATATTTCTAGGATTGAGCATTACAAATTGCCTTTCTTTGGTATGCTTGCCCTTAATTTTATCTTCCCATTATTAGTATTGATGAATAGTGATTACAAGCGCGTTAACTGGTTTGTAGTTATGGTAGGAATTGTAATTCTATTTGGTCACTATTTAGATGTATTTAATATGGTGATGCCGGCAACCGTTGGCGAGAATTGGCATTTTGGTGTTCCGGAAATAGGTGGTATTCTTTTCTTTGCAGGGTTATTCATATTTATTGTGTTTAATGCTTTAAC
Organism: Flavobacterium sp. ASW18X; assembly: GCF_005144745.1. GTDB lineage: Bacteria > Bacteroidota > Bacteroidia > Flavobacteriales > Flavobacteriaceae > Croceivirga. The sequence goes on from NZ_SWKK01000003.1 coordinate 195,317, forward strand.
TAAAGAAGAATTGATGCCTAAACGTAACCCGTTTATAGAAGAGAGTAGACAGTTCCATTATTAATATTGAGAAAGCGAAAGTAGTTTAGAAATGACAACATTATTGATATTGACAGTTTTGGTTTTGGTGGCAATTGCCATTTGGCAGATGACCAAAATCTTTGAATTGTCTCAACTAAGAGCAGATAGTTTAAACGGACAGATAGCTACTGATGAGGATAATAAAAATAACGGATACATGTTATTCGCTTTTTTAATCTTTATCTATGGTATAACTATTTTTAGTTTTGCTAAATATTACAAGATGTTATTACCAGAAGCCGCTTCTGCGCATGGTGGTAATTATGACACGCTAATGTGGGTTTCTTTTGCTATAATCTTTTTCGTTCAAACCATAACACAGGCTTTATTGCACTATTTTGGTTACAAGTATCGTGGACAGAAAGGAAGAAAAGCATTGTTTTTCGCGGACAATGATAAATTAGAATTTATCTGGACAATAATCCCAGTTATTGTGTTGGCAGGACTAATCATTTGGGGTCTGTATTCGTGGACAACAATTATGGATGTTAACGATGAGGATGATCCTTTGGTTGTAGAGTTGTATGCTCAGCAGTTTAATTGGACTGCTAGGTACGCTGGTGATGACAATGTACTTGGAGATGCTAGTGTTAGATTGATAGATATTGATAGAGCAAATGTTTTAGGGATTGATGAAGCGGATCCAAACGGGCAGGATGATATTATTGTTAAAGAATTGCATTTGCCTGTAGGTAGAAAAGTCAATTTTTATATGCGATCCCAAGATGTATTGCATTCGGCTTATATGCCACACTTTAGAGCACAAATGAACTGTGTTCCTGGTATGATTACTAAGTTTTCTTTTACTCCTACTATAACAACAGAAGAGATGAGACAGAATCCAGATGTGGTAGAAAAAGTTAAAAGAACGAATAAGCTTAGAGCAGAGTGGGCTGCTGAAGGTAAACCAAATACAGACCCTTGGGAGTTCGACTATGTTTTGTTGTGTAACAAAATATGTGGTAAATCTCACTACAATATGCAGATGAAAATTATTGTGGAGAGTGAAGAAGATTACAACAAGTGGTTAGCAGAGCAGAAAACCTTTGGTGCGTCCATGGCTCCTGCAGCAGAATAGATTAGGCTATAAAAAGAAAATTATAATAAAATTATCGATTATGTCAGATACAGGACACGGACACGATGATCACGGTCACCATCACAAGGAGACCTTTATAACAAAGTACATATTTAGTATGGACCATAAGATGATTGCTAAGCAATATCTTATCACAGGTCTTATAATGGGGTTCATTGGTATTGCAATGTCTTTATTATTTAGAATGCAGTTGGCTTGGCCTGGAGAATCGTTTCCAGTTTTTGAGGCGGTTCTTGGTAAATGGGCACCGGAAGGAGTTATGGATGCAGACATTTATCTGGCACTAGTAACTATTCATGGTACCATAATGGTATTCTTTGTTTTAACGGCTGGTTTAAGTGGTACTTTTAGTAACCTTCTTATTCCATTGCAAATTGGTGCAAGAGATATGGCTTCTGGATTTTTGAACATGGTTTCTTACTGGTTGTTCTTTTTATCTTCAGTAATCATGGTTATCTCTTTATTTGTTGAGGCAGGACCTGCAGCAGCAGGTTGGACTATTTATCCTCCATTAAGTGCGGTGCCAATGGCACAGCCTGGTTCTGGTATGGGAATGACGCTTTGGTTAGTTTCTATGGCTATCTTTATAGCTTCATCTTTACTGGGTTCTCTTAATTATGTGGTAACGGTAATAAACTTAAGAACAAAGGGTATGTCTATGACTAGATTACCTTTAACCATTTGGGCGTTCTTTGTAACAGCAATCATAGGTATTATTTCATTCCCTGTATTATTATCAGCAGCCTTGTTGTTAATTATGGATAGAAGTTTTGGCACTTCTTTCTTCTTGTCAGACATATTTATTCAGGGAGAAGTTTTGCATTACCAAGGGGGTTCTCCAGTATTGTATGAGCATTTATTTTGGTTCTTGGGTCACCCAGAAGTATACATTGTATTGTTGCCTGCATTGGGTATTACTTCAGAAGTAATGTCTACAAATGCCAGAAAACCAATTTTTGGTTATAGAGCTATGGTAGCTTCAATATTAGCAATAGCCTTTTTGTCTACTATTGTTTGGGGTCACCATATGTTTATCTCTGGTATGAATCCATTCTTAGGCTCTGTATTTACTTTTACAACATTATTGATTGCCATTCCTTCTGCGGTAAAGGCATTTAACTATATAACTACCTTGTGGAAAGGTAACTTGCAAATGAATCCGGGAATGTTGTTTTCAATAGGTTTGGTTTCTACGTTTATTACAGGTGGATTAACAGGAATAATACTAGGGGATAGTACATTAGATATTAATGTTCATGATACCTACTTTGTAGTGGCACACTTTCACCTGGTAATGGGTATTTCTGCACTCTATGGATTATTTGCTGGTGTTTATCACTGGTTCCCAAAAATGTTTCATGGTAGAATGATGAATAAGAACTTAGGCTATGCTCACTTCTGGATTACTGCCGTTTGTGCTTATGGGGTGTTCTTCCCAATGCACTTTGTTGGTATGGCTGGGGTTCCTAGAAGATATTATCAAAATACTGCGTTTCCTATGTTTGATGAGTTAACAAACGTTCAGGTCTTAATGACGGTGTTTGCAATCGTTGCAGCTTTTGCACAACTTATTTTTGTTTACAATTTTATTAGTAGCATATTTTATGGTAAAAAAGGTTCTCAAAATCCTTGGAAATCTAACACTTTAGAATGGACTACTCCTTTAGAGCATATCCATGGTAACTGGCCAGGAGAGATTCCTCATGTATATCGTTGGGCTTATGATTATAGTAAGACGTACGAAAATGGTGAATATATAATTCCTGGACAGGATTTTGTTCCACAAACAATTCCTTTACAGGAAAATGAAGAGGAAATGCACCATTGATCTTAGTTATATTAGATATAAAAAAGCCCGTCAATTAGTTTGACGGGTTTTTTGTTTGGTACAATTTTAGATTCATTGTTACTGTGCGCTTTATTTTGTAATATGCATAGAACTATACACATTAACCATAGAATAGTATGAAAAATTTAAGAGCCTACTCGGTCTGTTTGTTGCTACTAACAAGTTATAGCCTTCTTGCACAAAAGAAGCCAAAAATTAAAGGGAATAGAGTGGTAACAGAGGTTTCAGGCGATTTAGAAGCATTTAATACAATTGAATTGAGAGACGACCTGGAAATCATTTTGAAGAAATCATTTTCCGAAGGGTATAAAATTACCGCAGATGATAATCTAGTCGATATTATAGAAATTGAAGTGCAAGACAGTTCGTTAGTGATATCGTCTTATTACGATATAAAATCAAGTAAAAAATTGGAGATTGAAATCGGTTTTAAAACGTTGAAATCCATTAGTCAAAAGTCTGGCAACATAAAGGTGGTAGATAGGGTAAAAACAGATATCATGTACATCAATTTGTTGGGTAATTCTAAATTAGAATTAAATACCTCTGCTATACAATTGAATACTACTATGGAGGAAAATAGTTTTGCAAAACTAAATGCAGATGTAGACTCTTTAAATGTATTTTTAAGAGGAAAAGCAGATTTGGAATTAGTGACTAATGCTGATGGGGCAAGTGTATCGGTTGCAGATTCTTCAGATTTAGACATAGATGGTAGTGCTTCAGAAGTTAGCTTAACGGTTGTAGGTAATGGTAAATATAAGGGTGAGATGATGGCTATTGCTAATCTAGACTTTGTAGCTAAAGATGATGCGTTTAGTAGAATACATTGCAATACCTTAGTAAATCTAGATTTGAGTGGTAAGTCTAAAACATTTTTGTATGCTAATCCAGAAATAAGTCTCAATAATTTTATGGACACGGCACAACTACTCAAAAAAGACAATTAAAGTATCTTTGTTTTAATGAACGAACATTTAGATCCAACGGCAGAACACTTTTCAAATGAAGAGTTTGATATTGAAAGAGCTTTACGACCGGTAAGCTTTCAGGATTTTACTGGACAGGCTCAGGTATTGGAAAATCTAGAGATTTTTGTTAGAGCAGCTAACCAAAGAGGAGAGGCATTGGATCATACGTTATTTCATGGTCCTCCGGGTCTTGGTAAAACTACTTTAGCGCATATATTGGCTAACGAATTGGGTGTTGGGATTAAGGTAACTTCTGGTCCAGTTTTGGATAAACCAGGAGATTTAGCAGGCTTGTTAACCAATTTAGATGAGCGTGATGTTTTGTTTATAGATGAAATACATAGGTTAAGTCCCATTGTGGAAGAGTATCTATACTCTGCCATGGAAGACTATAAAATAGATATCATGCTAGAGACTGGGCCTAATGCAAGAACGGTTCAGATTAATTTAAGTCCGTTTACCTTAGTTGGAGCTACTACTCGTTCCGGCCTGCTAACGGCTCCCATGCGTGCCCGCTTTGGTATTTCTAGTAGGTTAGAATATTATGATACAGAGTTACTTTCTACTATAGTGGAACGTAGTGCTCATATATTAAATGTGCCAATAACTAATGAGGCAGCTATTGAAATTGCTGGTAGGAGTAGAGGAACTCCAAGAATTTGTAATGCATTATTACGCAGGGTTAGGGATTTTGCTCAAATAAAGGGGAACGGTAAGATAGATATAGAAATTTCTAAATTCAGTTTAAAGGCATTAAATGTAGATGCTTTTGGTTTAGATGAGATGGATAATAAAATTTTATCTACCATTATAGATAAATTTAAAGGAGGGCCAGTAGGGATAACAACCTTAGCTACAGCTGTGGCGGAAAGTGCTGAGACGATTGAAGAGGTTTATGAGCCTTTTTTAATTCAGCAAGGGTTTATTATGAGAACGCCTAGAGGTAGAGAGGTGACTGAGAAGGCTTACCAACATTTAGGAAGAATAAAAGGTGGTGTCCAAGGGGGATTATTCTAGTGGCAAGTAAAGAAAAATATACGCAATTAATAAAAGCCGAAGCTAATCGCCTCGGTTTTTTGTCTTGTGGGATTTCTAAAGCTGGTTTTTTAGAAGAAGAAGCTCCTAGATTAGAAAAATGGCTAAATGCTAATCGGAATGGGCAAATGGGGTATATGGCTAATAATTTTGATAAACGCTTGGATCCAACCAAGCTGGTAGATGGAGCTAAGTCGGTCATCAGTTTATTACTTAATTACTATCCAGAGGAAAAACAGCGTGCAGACACTTACAAGATTTCAAAATATGCCTATGGTCAAGATTATCATTTTGTAATTAAAGACAAGTTAAAATCCTTATTACAATATATTCAAGAAGAAATAGGAGAAGTACAGGGACGAGCTTTTGTAGATTCTGCTCCAGTATTAGACAAAGCCTGGGCGGCAAAAAGTGGTTTAGGGTGGATTGGGAAAAATAGCAATCTAATTACCCAAAAAGTAGGTAGTTTTTATTTTGTTGCAGAACTAATAATAGATTTGGATTTGGTTTATGACGGTCCTACAACGGACCATTGTGGTAGTTGTACAGCTTGTATAGATGCTTGTCCTACCAAGGCTATTATAGAACCATATGTGGTAGATGGCAGCAAATGTATATCTTATCTCACTATAGAACTCAAAGAAAGCATTCCTACAGAATTTCAAAATAGTATGGATAACTGGATGTTTGGTTGTGATGTATGTCAAGACGTCTGTCCATGGAATAGATTTGCTACACCGCATAAAGAAGCTGCTTTTCAGCCAAATGATAAATTGCTTTCTCTATCTGAAGAAGAGTGGAAAGAACTAACTCAAGACGTTTTTCAAGAAGTGTTTAGAAAATCTGCTGTTAAGCGAACTAAATACCAAGGTTTGCTTAGAAACATTAAGTTTCTAGAGGGGTCTGGTAGACTTTCTAATGATTAGCTCTGTGGGCAAATAAATAGTCTCATGCGCTATTGCCACATTGTTACGTTTGTTAGTCAACTCTGATAACAACATGTTAAACGCAATTTTTCCCATACTTAAACTAGGCTGTGCAACTGTAGTTAAAGTAGGGGAAGTTACAGAGGATAGAAACCAATTGCTAAACCCTACAATGCTTATGTCTTCTGGTATTCTAATGCCTTGGTCTCTTAATTCTGCCATGGCACCTACAGCAATCAAATCGGTATTAATAAATATACCATCTATACCTTTTGTAGTATTTAGTAGTTTTTTAATATTCTCTATACCTACTTCAAAAGACATTTCATGGCACGGAAAAACATGTTCTTCTTTAAACTCTAAATTGTTTTCCAACAGGGCTTTTTTATACCCTTCAAATCGGTCAATTGCGTTTTGTGAATGCTGCGGTCCTCTAAAATGCGCAATTTTTTTACATCCTGTTTTAATTAGATGATTGGTAGCTTCAAAAGCTGCTTCTACATCATTAATTAACACTTTAGAGCATTCTACGTTTTTAGATATTTTATCGAACATCACCACAGGTATATCCAACTTCTGCGCAGCTAGCAAATGTTCTACCTCAATAGTCTCATCAGCTAAAGCAATCAAAATACCATCTACTTGTTTATCTATTAAGAACTCAGTTACTTGCTTTTCCTTATTGTATTTTTGGTTGGTATGAAGGGTAATTACCACGTATCCGTGTTTCTCCGCTTCATCTATAATGCCTTTAACTACATTAGAAAAAAACTGATGAACAATTTCTGGTACCACCAAGCCAATGGTCATAGATTGTTGCTTTCTAAGGTTTACCGCAAAAGAATTGGGTTTGTAATTAAGTCTTTCTGCAGCCGCCTTAACTTTTTCAATGGTTTTTTTACTTACATCTGGGTATCCATTTAAAGCTTTAGATACCGTGGTCACTGAGATATCTAAGCTAAGCGCTATCTGTTGTAATGTGGTTCTGCTCATAAGTATTTTATGTTAAAAAAAATATAACGTTATAAAGATACAAATCAGTTTGTACAAAAACGAAAACGTTTTAGTGTTAAATTTTATTAAAATTAAAAAATCATGTTCTATTTTAGCCCTGCGTTGTTTAAAAAATGGCACATATATGTATTGGTCACATAGCCATTTTTTTGCAGTGGTTTAAGTATTTATGAGTCTGTTTTAAAGAGTGGGAGTATTGGTCAAGTCTCCCACTCTTTGTTTTTAGACGTTTCCTCCAGAATAACTTTATATAATTATCAAAAATATTATTTGTCCATGAAAAATAAGGTGCAACTTATTACTTATGTAGATAGATTAGGTGTTAAAAACATCAATGGGTTAGATGAATTACTAAATACTGAGTTAAAGGGTATGTTTGGCGGAGTGCATATTTTACCCTTTTTTAACCCGATAGATGGTGAAGATGCAGGTTTTGATCCAATTAATCATAAACAAATAGACCCTAGATTAGGAGATTGGTCAGATATAAAGCAATTGAGCTCCTCTGTAGAAGTAATGGCAGATTTAATTGTGAATCATATGTCTGCAGATTCTATAGAGTTTCAAGATTACTTAGAAAAAGGAGACGAATCTGAATATGCTTCCCTGTTTTTAACCTATAACTCCGTTTTTCCTAACGGTGCTGCTGAGCAAGAATTAGTATCAATTTATAGACCAAGGCCAGGCTTTCCTTTTAATAAAATGAAATTTAAGGACGGAAGTGAGAAATTGATATGGACAACGTTTACTCCTAAACAAATAGATATAGATGTGTATTCTGAAAAGGGAGAGGCATATTTAGAAGATATATTAACCATATATGAGGAGTCTAATATTAAGATGATTCGCTTAGATGCGGCAGGATATGCCATTAAAAAAGCAGGAACTTCTTGTTTTATGATTCCAGAAACCTTTGCCTTTATTGCAGAACTTACAGAAAAAGCTCATAGAAGAGGTATAGAGGTGCTGGTAGAAATACATTCTTATTTCAAAACACAAATAGAAATAGCTAAAAAGGTAGATTATGTATACGATTTTGCACTGCCTGTTTTAGTTCTAGATACTATCTATAATAAAGATGCGGGAAATTTAAAAAAGTGGTTAGCTATTGCGCCAAGGAATGTTATTACTGTATTAGACACTCACGATGGTATTGGCATTGTAGATGTAGCATCTGAGAATGGTGAGCCTGGTTTGATTCCCGACACCGTGCTAGATGAGATTGTAAAAACGATGCATAAAAAAAGTGAAGGTCGTAGTCTTAAGGCAACTGGAGCAGCAGCATCTAATTTAGATTTATATCAAGTCAATTGTACATATTACGAAGCCTTAGGAAAAGATGATGAAGCCTATCTTTTAGCAAGGGCTATTCAGTTTTTTGTACCAGGAGTACCACAAGTATATTATGTAGGTGTATTTGGCGATGAAAATGATATGGAACTTTTAGCCCAAACTAATGTAGGTAGAGATATCAATAGGCATTACTATACTTTAAAAGAAATTGCGAAGAAAAAAGAAACTAGCCTGTTTAAATCCTTAAGCGCATTGATGAAGCTTAGAAATAGAGTAGAAGCATTTAATGGGGACTTTGCAGTTTTAGATTCTCCCGCAGAAAATTTAAAATTAAAATGGACTAGCGGGGATAACTATATTCAACTAAATGCCAATTTGTCTGCTACAACGTTTGAGATTGAAGGAATTGAAAATGGTAAGACTATAAATTTTAAAATTTAGCGCTCGTTTTAGGTAAAATAGTATATTGTGAAGCTAACTTAGAGTAAACTTCAACTAAACTATTTATATCGATGCTGAAAAATATTAAACCAAGACTGAGTTTCTGGCAAATATTTAACATGAATGTTGGATTTTTGGGAATTCAGTACAGCTTTGGACTTCAACAAAGTGCGATAAACCCTATTTTCTTATTTTTAGGAGCTACAGAAGAACAACTACCAATTTTAAATTTAGCAGGCCCTATTACGGGTCTCATAGTACAGCCAATTATCGGCGCAATTTCTGATAAAACTTGGTCGCCACGTTTTGGTAGAAGAAAACCATTTTTTCTAATAGGAGCTATTTTGGGCAGTATTTGTTTGTTTTTCTTTCCGTTAAGTCCAGCGCTTTGGTTCGCTGTTGGTTTATTGTGGATTTTGGATGTAGGGAACAATATGGCTATGGAGCCTTACCGAGCTTTTGTTGGGGATAAATTGCCAGAGAAACAATTTAGTGTTGGTTATCAAATGCAAAGTCTATTTGTTGGTGCTGGTATCTTGTTGGCAAACGCTTCCATATTTCTATTTCAAGATTGGTTTGGTGGTGGAGAGGAAGTGGCAGGTGAAGTTCCAAAATGGTTGTATTATTCTTTTTTTATTGGGGCATTTTTATCTATAGCTACTATTTTGTGGTCTGTCTTTACAACGCCAGAAATACCTCCTACAGAAGAAGAGATGGTGGAAATAGAAAAACACAGAGCATTGCCTTTTGAAGAGCGTTTATTTGCTCCTTTCAGAGAGATTTGGAAGGCAATTGTGCAAATGCCAAAGTTTCTATGGAAGTTGGCTATAGTATACCTTTTTCAATGGTATGCATTGTTCGTATACTGGCAATTCATCACACCTTTGTTTAGGAAAACAATGGGTATGGATACATCAGAAGCTGCAGCACAAGCTGCTAAGATGAGCACAACGTATAATGTAACAACTGCTTTGGTGGCTCTGGTTTTGGTTCCATTAGCGCTAAAATTTGGCAATAAAAAGGTCTATGCTTTAAGTTTATTAGGCTCCGCTTTAGCATTATTTGCAATCCCTTATATTACAGATTCTTTTTATGTGTTAGCGCCTATGGTATTGTTTGGTATCGGTTGGGCAGCTATGATGGGGATTCCATACAGCATGGTTTCCAAGATTGTGCCACAGGACCGAAGAGGAGTTTATATGGGTATTCTAAATATGATGATTGTAATTCCTATGGGGATACAGACTGTTTCTTTTGGAGCTATATACAAAAATATATTAGGGGGGAGTCCAATAAATGCAATGCTATTTGCAGGCGTTCTTTTTACACTAGCCTTCGTATTTGCTTTACGACTTAAAATGCCCAAAGAAAAACAAGAAGCAAATTTGCAAAACACTTAACATTTAGGTGTTCTAAATTCAACAGATATTAACCAAAAGCGCATAGTTCTCTATTCTAAGAGTTCTTACCTTTACCCACGAAAATCCTAATAAAGGTATGAGTAAAGAAAAACAAAGAAGAGAGGCCTTGGTTTATCATGCCAAGCCGCAACCAGGTAAAATAAAAGTAGTACCAACTAAGCCTTACGCTACGCAAAGAGATTTGGCACTGGCATATTCTCCTGGAGTTGCAGAGCCTTGCTTAGAAATACATAAGAATACGGAAGATGTATATAAGTACACTTCTAAAGGTAATACCGTTGCTGTAATTTCTAACGGTACGGCTGTACTTGGCTTAGGGAATATAGGTCCGGAAGCTTCCAAGCCTGTAATGGAAGGTAAAAGCTTATTATTTAAGATTTTTGCAGATATAGATGGTATAGATATAGAATTAGATACAGAAGATGTAGATAAGTTTATTGAAACCGTAAAAACAATTGCGCCCACTTTTGGAGGCATCAACCTTGAAGATATAAAAGCGCCAGAAGCGTTTGAAATAGAAAGAAGGTTAAAAGAAGAGTTAGACATTCCTGTGATGCATGATGATCAACATGGAACTGCGATAATTTCTGCTGCCGCACTCTTAAATGCCTTAGAGCTTGCGGATAAAAAGTTAGAAGATGTAAAAATTGTGGTTAGTGGAGCTGGTGCAGCAGCTATTTCTTGTACCCGGTTGTACCAAGCATTCGGTGCAAAACTAGAAAATATTGTAATGCTAGATAGTAAGGGTGTTATTCGCAAAGACAGGGATAATCTTACTAGTCAAAAAGCGGAATTTGCTACGAATCGCAAGATAGATACTTTGGATGAAGCTATGGTAGATGCAGATGTGTTTATCGGGCTTTCCATGGCTGGGGTGGTTTCACCAGACATGTTAAAAACCATGGCGGCTAATCCTATTGTTTTTGCCATGGCTAATCCAGACCCAGAAATTGCGTATGACGTAGCTTTGGCCACTAGAGAGGATATTATCATGGCTACAGGTAGGTCTGATCATCCTAACCAAGTAAACAATGTATTGGGTTTTCCGTTTATTTTTAGAGGAGCTTTAGATGTTAGGGCGACAAAAATAAATGAGGAAATGAAAATGGCAGCGGTTGTAGCTTTGGCAGAATTAACCAAAGAGGCAGTGCCAGAGCAAGTAAATATAACCTATGATACTACTAGGCTAACGTTTGGTAAAGAATACATTATCCCTAAACCTTTTGATCCACGGCTAATAGCAAAAATTCCGCCTGCTGTGGCAAAAGCCGCAATGGAAAGTGGGGTGGCACGTTCACCAATTAAAGATTGGGATAAATATGAAGAGGAATTGCTGCAACGTTCTGGCAATGATAATAAAGTGGTGCGTATGCTGCATAACCGTGCTAAAGTAAATCCTAAAAAAATAGTGTTTGCAGAGGCGGAGTTGTTGGATGTTTTAAAGGCGGCTCAAATTGTTTATGAAGAAGGAATAGCGACTCCAATATTATTAGGAAATAGAGAGCGAATTCTAGAATTGAAAGAAGAGCTGGAATTTGATGCAGATGTAAAAATTATCGACCCGCGTGAAGAAGGAGCTAAGCAATTGCGCCAAAAATATGCCCGTAGGTTGTATGAGTTAAGACAACGAAAAGGTGAAACTGAATATAGTGCCAATGTAAACATGGGTAAGCGTAACTATTTTGGTGCTATGATGGTTTTGGAGGGCGAAGCAGATGGTATGTTGTCCGGATATTCCCGAGCGTATCCAAAGGTTTTAAAGCCTGTTTTTGAGGTTATAGGTAGGGCTAGTGGGGTGCAAAAAGCATCTACCGTTAATATTATGATTACTGATAGAGGACCTATGTTTTTGGCAGATACTTCTATCAATATAGATCCATCTGCAGAAGAATTAGCAGAGATTACTAAGATGACAGCTAACGTAGCTTCTACATTTGGGTTTGACCCTGTAATTGCTATGCTATCTTATTCTAACTATGGTAGTAGTAGTCATCCAAAGGCAAAAAAGGTGAACGATGCAGTTAGAATTTTACATGAGAAATATCCAGATTTGGTGGTAGACGGCGAGGTGCAAACAGATTTTGCTTTAAGTAGGGAATTAGGCGATAGTACTTTCCCTTTTTCTAAAATTAGCACCAAAAAGGTAAATACTTTTATTTTTCCTAATCTTGATTCTGCAAACATCACTTACAAACTCCTTAAGCAGTTAAATAATGCTAGCTCTATTGGGCCAATAATGGTCGGTCTTAGAAAAGCAGTTCATATTTTGCAATTAGGAGCAAGCGTGGATGAAATTGTAAATATGACGGCTGTTGCAGTTATAGATGCACAAGAAAGGGAGAAGCGTAAAATGGCAAAAAGCCAAAAATAATCTACTACCTTTACGGCAATACTAACCCAACATTGCTATGTACGCATACTTAAAAGGTAAACTTGTAGAAAAAAATCCAACCTACGCTATCATAGATTGTAATGGCGTAGGTTATTTTTTAAATATATCCTTACATACTTATGGCCTGCTTCCATCAGATGAAAACGTAATGCTATATACGCATTTGCAAGTAAAGGAAGATTCCCATACTTTATTTGGTTTTGCACAAAAGGCAGAGAGGGAAATCTTTTTGCTGTTACTATCTGTAAATGGTATTGGAGCGAGTACGGCAAGGACTATGTTATCATCTCTAGACCCCACACAAGTCAGAGATGCAATTGCTAGCGGTGATGTTGCCACCATACAAGGAGTAAAGGGTATTGGAGCAAAAACCGCCCAACGTGTAATCATAGACCTGAAAGATAAAATCTTAAAGGTGTATGATATGGATGAAGTTTCACTAAAATCAAACAATACAAATAAAGAAGAAGCGTTATCTGCATTAGAGGTTCTTGGATACACAAGAAGACAATCAGAAAAGGTTGTAGAAAAAGTGCTTTCCACAGATGCCTCCCTGAGCGTAGAGGACATTATTAAAAAGGCGCTTAAAAATTTGTAAATAGTTTGAAAAGAGGGGTGTTTCTAGTGCTTAATTCCATTGGTGTTAAGCATTTACTGGTATTGGTGTTTTTGGTGCTTATGGCAACTTCTGCTACAGCTCAAGAACAAGAGCAAGTACAAGATTCTGTGCAAACGGGAGTTGCGCTTGGCAAGATTTTGCTAGAAAATCCAGATAGCATAATTTCTAAATATACCTTTGACCCCAAAATAAATAGGTACGTTTACACGGTAAGTGTAGGCGATTTTAATGTTAATCACCCTATATTTTTAACCCCAGAGCAGTATTACGAGTTGGTCCGCAAGGAAAGCATGAAATCTTATTTTAAAGAGAAGATTGATGCGTATACGGGAAAAAAGGAGGGCTCAGAAGAAGCTAGAAAAAATTTACTGCCTAACTTTTATGTAAATAACAACTTTTTCGAATCCATCTTTGGGGGTAACACTATAGAGGTTATTCCTCAAGGTTCCGTAGCAATGGATTTGGGTGTTATTTGGCAGAAAAACGATAATCCTGCACTTTCTCCCAGAAATAGAACTAATCTTTCGTTTGATTTTGACCAGCGTATTAGTTTGAGTCTTTTAGGAAAGGTTGGGGAGCGTTTGCAGGTGACTGCAAACTATGATACCGAAGCAACATTCGATTTTCAGAATCTTATCAAACTAGATTATACGCCTACAGAAGACGATATTCTAAGAAAAATTGAAATTGGTAATGTTAACATGCCCTTAAATAGCTCCTTAATCACGGGAGCTCAAAGCTTATTCGGGGTCAAAACACAACTGCAGTTTGGGAAAACTACGGTAACGGCTGTTTTTTCTGAACAACGTTCTCAAAACAGTACTGTAGTTGCCCAAGGTGGTGGAACTTTAAATGAATTTGCCTTAACGGCCTTGGATTATGATGAAGATAAACACTTTTTCTTAGCACAATACTTTAGAGATAATTATGACAAGGCGCTATCCAATTACCCTTTCATACAAAGCCAAGTACAGATTACCAGATTAGAAGTATGGGTAACGAATCGTACGCAACAAACTATTAATGTTAGGAATATTGTTGCCTTACAAGATTTAGGTGAGGGGAGAATGGGGCCAGAAGGGCAGGAACGTACTAAAATAGGTAAAGAAGGTACGCCGCCAGCAGGTTTTTTTAATGAAATGGGTAACGGTATTCTACCAGAAAATGGTAATAACGATTTTAACCCTGGTTTGATTAATGAAGGTGGCGCGCTAAATACCGCAATAAGAGATATTGCTACCGTTGAGCAAGGTTTTAATGCGGGAGCACTTGGTGGATACCAGATGTCTCAGGGTGCAGATTATGCCATTTTAGAAAATGCTAGAAAGTTAGAAGTAAATCGTGACTATGTTTTTGACAGTCAATTGGGGTATATCTCCCTTAATCAAAGACTTAGTAATGATGAGGTTTTAGGGGTTGCGTTTCAGTATACCTATCAGGGTGAAGTGTATCAAGTGGGGGAGTTTGCCAATGGCGGGGTAGATGCTACAAGTGTAAGCACTGGGGCTAACCCGATAATTGAAAACAACACCCTTATATTGAAGCTTTTAAAAAGTAATATTACCAATGTAGAGGACCCTATTTGGGATTTAATGATGAAGAACATCTACTCTACAGGTGCTTATCAGTTAAGTGAAGAAGATTTTAAATTAAACATTCTTTATACAGACCCTACTCCTAGAAACTATATAACTCCCGTAGATGCATCCACAGGTTGGCCTAGTGGATTGGAAGACCGTATTTTAATTAACGTCTTTAACTTAGATCGCTTAAATGTTTATAATGACGTGCAGCCCGGTGGTGATGGTTTCTTTGACTATATTCCAGGTATCACTGTAGATACGCAAACGGGCCGTATCATTTTTACTAAAGTAGAACCGTTTGGGGAGTACCTATTTAATCTTTTAGAATCAGGTGTAGAAGATTATGCTAACACCAATACCTATAATGCCAATCAACAGAAGTACGTATTCCGTAATATGTACGCCCAGACAAAAGCGGCGTCCTTGCAAGAGGCAGAGAAAAATAGATTTCAATTAAAAGGTAGGTATAAGTCGCAAGGTAATAATGGTATTCCAATAGGTGCTTTTAATGTGCCACGTGGTTCAGTTAGAGTTACAGCAGGGGGCAGACAATTGCAAGAAGGTATAGATTATACCGTGAATTATGCAGCAGGTACCGTGCAAATTTTAGATCCAAGTTTAGAGGCCTCTAATACACCAATTAATATTTCAGTTGAAAATAATGCCGTATTTGGGCAGCAGACAAGAAGATTCACAGGGGTAAATGTGGAACATAAATTCAATGAGAATTTTGTTTTAGGTGGTACTCTATTAAATCTTAATGAGCGGCCACTTACACAAAAATCTAATTACGGAGTAGAACCTGTAAATAACACTATATACGGATTTAACGGTAATTTTAGTACAGAGGTTCCGTTCCTTACACGCTTGGCTAATAAATTACCTAACATAGATACCGATGTGCCTTCTAATGTCTCGTTGCGAGGTGAAGTTGCTTTCTTAAAGCCTAATTCTCCTAAAAATGCAGACTTTCAAGGAGAAACAACTACGTATTTAGATGATTTTGAAGGAGCACAAGCCCTGATAGATATACGTTCTTCTTTAGGGTGGAGCTTAGCCAGTCCGCCAGTACAATTTACACAAGGCGTTCAAGATTTAGAAACGGGTTTTCAGCGTGCTAAAATGTCTTGGTACACTATTGACCCAATTTTTTATACCAATCAGCGCCCTGCGGGTATTTCTGATAGCGATATATCTTCTAATGCTACTAGACGGGTATTTATTACAGAGGTTTTTCCGGAGTCAGATATCGCACAAGGGCAGACAACCGTTCAAGGAACTTTAGATTTGGTGTACTATCCTAATCAAAAAGGACCTTATAACGCAAATACAGCCTTTGAAGCAGAAGCAGCAGAAGACAAATGGGCAGGTATTATGCGTTCTTTAAGTAGTACTAATTTTGAGCAATCCAACGTGGAATTTGTTCAATTTTGGGTGTTAGATCCTTATGTAGACGGAGAAACCGTGAATGGAAATCAAGGGGAATTAGTATTTAACTTGGGAAACATTTCTGAGGATATTTTAAAGGACGGTAGAAAGCAGTATGAAAACGGATTACCAGGCACTACCAATACAGAAATACCAAGACAAACTGCTTGGGGGCAAGTGCCTTCTACACAAGCTTTAGTTTATGCTTTTGATGCTGATGAAGCGAATAGAACATTACAGGATTTAGGGTACGATGGTTTAACAGATGCTGATGAAGCTGCAATCTATAACGGTCCGGCAAATGACCCTGCTTTGGATAATTATACGTATTACCTAAATAAAGAGGGTGATATTTTAGAGCGATATATCGATTTTAATAATCCTCAAGGAAACTCGCCTGTAGCGGTTTCTAACACTAACAGAGGGTCTACTACTTTGCCAGACGTAGAAGATGTAGATAGAGACTTAACTATGAATACGATTAATAGTTATTTTGAATATCGTATTCCTATTAAACCAAATACCACTATTGATGACCAATACGTAACGGATATTAGAGAAGGGCAAGCTACAGGTACGCGCGTGCCAGATGGTACGCCAAGAAATTACCGTTGGATTCAGTATAAAATTCCATTGAGCGAGTTTACGGATGCCGTAGGCGGAATATCAGATTTCCGTTCCATCAGTTTTATGCGTATGTACCTTACCGGTTTTCAGGACGATGTAGTGCTTCGTTTTGCTACCTTGGATTTGGTAAGAGGCGATTGGCGCTCGTATACCAATACATTACAACCAGGTGTGGATGATATCCCAGCAGATGATGGCACTATTGTAGATGTGAACACCGTAAATATTCAGGAAAACGAAACAAGAGACCCAATTCCATATCGTTTACCGCCTGGGGTTGTACGTGAGCAATTGAATAATAACAATACTATTATTCGTCAAAATGAGCAGTCATTATCCTTCACGGTAGAGAATTTGGAGCCTCAGGACTCCCGTGGGGTATTTAAAAATATCAACATAGATGTTAGGCAGTATGAGCGCATAAAAATGTTCATGCATGCAGAGAAATTATTTAATACGGATTATTCGGATGCTGCTACACCATTGGTGGGCTTTATCAGAATAGGAACAGATTTTTCAGAAAACTTCTATCAAATAGAAAGAGCGTTACAGTTTACACCTTTTGGTACTACAGATGCAGATGGTGTATGGCCAGAAGTAAATGAGATTGATGTAGCCTTGGACGACTTAAATAAAGTTAAATCCCTAAGAATAGCACAACGTGCAGATGGTGTGGCGTTAAATGAACTTCGTTTTTACGAGGTGGTAGACGGAAACGTGGTAGAGGTTGCAGAGTTTTCGCCTAGAACACCCGGCGTTAATAGAATAGGTATTCGTGGTAATCCTTCTTTTGGAAGCATCCGTAGTATGATGGTCGGGGTTAAAAATATAGATGATATCCCAGCTAGAGGAGAAGTTTGGTTTAACGAGCTGCGTTTAGCAGGTCTAGATAATAATGGTGGTTGGGCAGCAATTGCTGCATTAGACGCTAATATGGCAGATTTTGCTAATGTAAGTGCTACAGCAAGTACTAGTACTTCCGGGTTTGGTTCTATAGATCAAATGCCTAATGAGCGTGCTAGAGAAGATGCCATTTCTTATGATGTGGTTACCAATGTAAATGTTGGGCAATTGTTTCCTAAAAAATGGAACTTACAATTACCTGTGAATTTTGGCGTGTCAGAGACCTTGATTACGCCAGAGTTTGATCCTGTTTTTGACGATTTAAAACTAGATGATTTAATAGATGCTGCAGATAGCCCAGAATTGGCGGAGCAAACCAGAGAGCAGGCAGAAGAATACACCAAGCGTAGAAGTATAAACCTAATTGGTGTTCGCAAAAATAGAAGCGAAGAAGCGGATGCTAACTTTTATGATATAGAAAACTTTACTTTTAATTATTCTTACAATAAAACCAATCATCGAGATTTTGAAATAGCAGACTTGCAAGATGAAAATGTTACCACGGGTTTTGTGTACAATCATAACTTTAAGCCTGCGACTATAGCGCCATTGGCTAAAAAGGATTCCATATTAAACGGTAAGTATTGGCAGTGGTTAAAAGAAATGAACTTCAATTTCTTGCCTACTAGTGTTTCTTTAAATGCTAATTACAACAGGTCTTTTAATCAGCAAAGATTTAGAGATGTGTTAGAGCCCGGAGTAGAAGCCTTAGATTTACCGCTGCTACAACAACGTAATTATCTTTTTAATTGGCAGTACGCATTAAATTATAGCATATCTAAATCACTTCGTTTAAACCTAACCGCATCTAACAATAATATTGTTCGTAATTACTTTAATGTAGACGGTGATACGGAATCTGGAGTTAATGAACTCTTAGATTTATGGGATGGCTTTTTTGATATTGGAGAACCCAATAGGCACGCACAACAGATGCAGCTTAATTATGAATTGCCTTTAGATAAAATTCCGTTTCTAGATTTTGTCAATGCTTCGTATACCTATACCAGTAATTTTGATTGGCAACGTGGTGGTGATGCCTTGGCAGAAGTGGCAAGAGAATCTTTAGGGGACCCTAATGCTCAAATTAACACCGTACAAAATGCCAACACCCATAATTTAACTGCCAATTTAACTATGCAACGTTTTTATGACTTCTTAGGATTAAAAAAGCGTGATGGAAAATTGCCCACTGCTATAGCGGTCAGAGGAGAAAAAGGAAAACAGGCTAAGGACTTAAAGCCTAAAAGTAAGACGGGTAAAGGTATGAATGCGCTTATAGATTTTGTAACTATGGTAAAGCGTGTTAATGTAAGTTACAATGAAAATAATGGTAAAGTTTTACCGGGTTATACCCAATCTATTGGTTTTGTAGGAACCGCAAGGCCAAGTTTAGGATTTGTCTTTGGTAGTCAGAGCAATGTTAGATTTGAAGCTGCTCGTAAAGGTTGGCTAACTAATTTTACAGAGTTTAACTCTCAGTATATGCAAAACAGTACCAAGAGTTTAAATATTACAGCTACCGCTAATCCAATGCCAGACCTAACTATAGATTTAACAGCAGACAGGCAAATGACCAATAGTTTGCAAGAGAACTACGTTCCGGATTTATGGAGTCAGGGTCTTAACGGTCTAGTAAACAACATTGGGAATTTTAGTATTTCTACAGTAATGATAGGAACTGCTTTTGGTAAGAGCGATGAATTTGATTCTGAAACGTTTGAAGAGTTTAAGGCTAACAGAAGGGTGATTGCAGACCGTATTGTTAGTGACCGTGGTGCCAATATCAACACGGTGGATGAGGATGGTTTCCCTACCGGATATGGTAAAACCAGTCAAGATGTATTATTGCCTGCATTTTTTGCAGCATATACAGGTCAAGATGCAGAACGTGTTAATTTAGATGCGTTTAGGGAAATTCCAATTCCGAATTGGAATTTAAAGTATACCGGTTTAATGAAAAACAGGTGGTTCAAGAAAAAATTCAAAAGATTTTCGTTGCAACACGGCTATAGAGCAGCATATAGTGTAAATAATTTTCAAACTAATTTAGAGCGTGTACAATTATTAACCGATAATGCACCTACCGTAAATGGCGAAACAGGTAATATATTGCCAGAAAATTTAATTGGTAATGTGGTTTTGACAGATGAGTTTAATCCGTTAATGCGGGTAGATTTTGAAATGAAAAATTCCTTAAGTGTACTTGCAGAGGTGCGCACAGATAGAACACTTTCTTTGAGTTTTGATAATAGTTTGCTTACAGAAATTAATGGTAAAGAATACACCGTTGGTTTAGGGTATCGTTTTAAAGACGTTCAATTTGTAACCAACATTGGGGGCGAGCGTACCCGTCTAAAAGGCGATTTAAATCTTAAAGCAGACCTTTCTGTAAGGGATAACATCACTATAATACGTAATCTAGATATCGATAACAATCAAATTACCTCAGGTCAAGATTTATGGAGTATAAAGTTTACTGCAGATTATGCGCTAAGTAAAAATCTCAATGCCTTATTCTTTTATGACCATTCTTT
Source organism: Flavobacterium sp. ASW18X (assembly GCF_005144745.1). Classification (GTDB taxonomy): domain Bacteria; phylum Bacteroidota; class Bacteroidia; order Flavobacteriales; family Flavobacteriaceae; genus Croceivirga. The sequence goes on from NZ_SWKK01000003.1 coordinate 215,536, forward strand.
CTCACAGTTCAAGGTGTCTACCGCATTCCCGCAAACTACCATAAATGCAGGCTTTACCATCAGGTATAACTTTGGTAATTAGAACGATGTGAAAAATAGCATTTAGAATAACTATAAAATTACTTTGTATAGCTACGGAAAACTTTAAATTTGTGTCGACTCTAAAATGGATAAAATGAATATTCCTTCAGAATTAAAGTACACAAAAGACCACGAGTGGGTCAAGATTGATGGTGACACTGCAACCGTAGGTATTACAGATTTTGCGCAAGGCGAATTAGGTGATATTGTTTATGTTGAGGTAGAGACCCTAGACGAGACTTTAGATAAAGATGAAGTCTTTGGAACTGTAGAAGCTGTAAAAACAGTTTCTGACTTGTTTTTGCCACTTTCTGGTGAAATAGTTGCGTTCAACGAAAGCCTTGAAGACGAGCCAGAAAAGGTAAATTCTGATCCATATGGAGAGGGTTGGATGATTAAAGTAAAATTTAACAACCCAGATGAGGTTACACAATTAATGAGTGATGCAGATTACAAGGAACTTGTAGGTGCTTAAGAATAACAAATACACAATTTTAGGAATAAGCTGGTTGGTGTTGGTAACATCTCTCAGCTTATTTTCGTTTTCAACAGATGTAAATACAGGGATAGATATACCCCATTTAGACAAGTTGGTTCACTTTTCTTTCTATTTTGGAGTAGTGCTGCTAGGTTGTCTTAGTTTGTTAGAACAGGGAGCTCAGAATTTAAGTAGAATAGTTAAATATTTAATCATCTTCGCAATTGCATACGGCCTTTTCATAGAAATTTTGCAATATGTAATGCCTTATCATAGGGAGGCAGATATTTTTGACTTTTTGGCTAATAGTTTTGGGGCAATAGTGGCCGGTTTGCTCATTAAAAAGTACCGTTCACTCATTTACCGCATAAAATGAGCCATGAATTTGCCAATATTTTAAATATTTGGTTAAATTAGCCCGTAGGAAAAATCAAAAGAGAATTATGGAACCGAAAAAGAACCCAAAAGCAGATGTAGGTAGGAATAGTGGCCTATACTTTGTCATTGGTCTTGCCCTAGTGATGGCCTTAGTGTATACTGGACTAGAGTGGAAGAAATACGAAGAGACCAACGATTACGATATATCCATGAACGTGGAGGACGATTTGGATGAAGAAGTTCCGATGACGGAGCAGATAAAAACACCACCACCGCCACCACCGCCAGCTGCGCCAGAGGTAATAGAGGTTGTAGAAGATGAAGAAGAGGTAGAAGAAACTGTAATAGAATCTACAGAAACTAGCCAGGAAGAAGAAATCATGGAAGTAGAAGAAGTAGAGGTAGAAGAGGTAGAAGAAGATATTTCTGTTCCTTTTGCGGTAATTGAAGATGTTCCTGTTTTTCCAGGTTGTGAGGGTGCTAGTGATAAAAAAGCTTGTTTTCAAGAGCAAATGCAAAAGCATATCCGTAAAAATTTCCGTTATCCAGAGATTGCTCAAGAAATGGGGATACAAGGTAGAGTTGCGGTAATGTTTACTATACAAAAAGATGGTAGCATCGGTAACATTAGAATGCGTGGGCCAGACAAAAATTTAGAAGCAGAGGCGTTAAGGATTATCAATAAATTACCTAAAATGACACCAGGTAAACAAAGAGGACGCCCTGTAAAAGTACCTTTTAGTATTCCAATTACTTTTAAGTTACAATAACAAACCAACAATAATTTACAAAAACCCTAGCCTATAAGCTAGGGTTTTTTGTTTCTCTTCTTCTTCAGTTAAATTCCTAGCAGTCATAATTTTTATACTAAGATTGCAAAGAAGGCAACTCCACCGTATCTTTGCAGGCCAATTAGAATAATAAGATGAAGTCTGCCGTAGGCACATTGCAAAATATGAACTGGTCCTTGGTTTTTGCTGATTTTAAAGAGATTACCAAGGTAAGGCTTGCGGTGAGTGTTGTTTTTTCTTCCATTGCAGGCTACTTTTTAGGTGCAGAAACAATTAATTTCTTTCATTTGTTATACCTAGCAACAGGAGGTTATTGTATGGTGGGTGCCTCCAACGCTTATAATCAGGTCATAGAAAGAGATTTAGATGCGCTAATGAAGCGTACTAAAAACAGGCCGTTACCTGCAGGGCGTATGTCTGTGAATGTTGCAATGACGATTGCCATTACCCTTACAATTTTGGGTGTTTTCTTATTGTATCAGCTGAATCCTAAGACAGCCTTGTTTGGTGCAATATCTATCTTTTTATATACTAGTGTATACACTCCTTTAAAAACGATTACCCCACTAGCGGTGTTTGTAGGGGCAATACCTGGGGCAATACCATTTATGCTTGGATGGGTTGCCGCTACAAATGAATTTGGAATTGAACCAGGTACTTTATTTATGATACAATTCTTTTGGCAATTTCCACACTTTTGGGCATTGGGTTGGATGCTAGATGAAGATTATAGCAAAGGCGGATTTAAAATGTTGCCAACGGGTAAAAAAGATGCTAGTACCGCATTGCAAATTATACTATATACCATTTGGATGATTGTAATTTCTGTAATTCCTGTATTTGGTTTTACTGGGAGATTATTGTTATCTGTGCCAGCTGCAATTGTTGTTTTCTTAATGGGATTGGTTATGTTGATTTTTGCCTTTAAGCTATACGAGAAAAAAGATAATGTGTCTGCAAGAAAACTAATGCTAGCAAGTGTAAGTTATATTACGTTGATGCAGCTAGTTTATGTTGCAGATAAATTTTTGCAATAAAAAGAAAATTATGGATTTAACACAAGGAACCAATAAGGAGAAGAATGCAAGAGCAAAGAAAATGATGCTTTGGTTTGGTATTGTTAGTCTTATTATGGGTTTTGCAGGTTGGACAAGTGCTTACATAGTTAGTAGTAAGCGTAAAGATTGGTTACAAACTGTAGAGCTGCCGCAATTGTTTTTGGTAAGTACTACTGTAATTGTATTGAGTAGTTTAACTTTTGTATTGGCTAGAATGGCAATGAAGAAGGGGGCAACAAAAATGGTTACAGCATGGCTGTTAGTTACTTTTGGGTTGGGTATTGCCTTTATTGTTTTGCAATTTTTAGGCTTTAATGAAATGATTATGGAGTACGGTTACCGTTTTACGGGACCTACTAGTAATATTAAAATGTCTTACGTATACTTAATAGCTGCTGTGCACATTGTGCACGTGGTGGCTGGTTTGTTAGTGCTCTTGGGGGTTACAATCAATCACTTAAGGGCTAAGTATACACCAGAAGACCATTTAGGTTTAGAGTTGGGTGCTATGTTTTGGCACTTCTTAGATTTTTTGTGGGTTTACTTGGTACTCTTTATGTACTTTGTAAAATAAAAGCCAAAACTTAAAGTTTTACCTATCGGAGACTTTTAGAAAAGTGTAAAAGGTGTATTTTTGCTAAAGTTTTATTAAAACGGAAATTTTATATGGAAACAACGGTAACGACCGGAACGGAAGATAGTGTTTGGGGAGGCGGTAATAAGCCACTAGGTGCTAGCTACGGTAAAATGATGATGTGGTTCTTTATTGTTTCAGATGCGCTTACGTTCTCTGGATTCTTGGCCGCATACGGATTCTCTAGATTTAAATTCATTGAAACCTGGCCTATAGCCGATGAGGTTTTTACGCACGTGCCGTTCTTTCATGGAAATTATCCCATGATTTATGTTGCATTTATGACCTTTATTTTAATCATGTCTTCCGTAACCATGGTGTTAGCGGTAGATGCGGGTCATAAAATGAAGCAAAACAAAGTAATCGTTTACATGTTCTTAACCATCATAGGCGGTGCAATCTTTGTTGGTTCACAGGCGTGGGAATGGGCTACTTTTATTAAAGGAGATTACGGAGCGTTGGAAACTAAAGGGGGTAGAATTCTTCAGTTTGTAGACGCTACCAATGATAATAAGAGAATTGCAATAGGTGATTTTGCTAAAGCGATTCCTGGGGAGCGTGTAACCCATACCAATGATAAAGGTGTTTGGTACGAAGGCGAATCAGAGCTAACTACCTTTTCTTTAACAGAAGTTGTAGAAGGTTTAAAAGCCAATCCTAATGTTTTAATCCGTACGGAGCAAATTAATGAAGAAGGTGAAAAAACCATCTTAAATAGAACAGAGACCTTAGAAAAGGTAAACCAGGCAGTACGCGTTGTAGAGGGTGCTAATCTAATTCGTAACGAATACGGTAGCCGCCTATTTGCAGACTTTTTCTTTTTTATCACTGGTTTTCACGGTTTCCACGTATTCTCCGGTGTAGTACTGAATGTAATTATTTTCTTGAATGTAGTTATCGGTACGTACGAGAGAAGAGGACATTATGAGATGGTAGAGAAAGTAGGTCTTTATTGGCACTTTGTAGATTTAGTTTGGGTATTTGTATTTACCTTCTTCTACTTAGTATAATTAAAATAGAGTTTAAGCAAAGCGATAAAAGCATATTTAATGGGTCACGAACATAAATTAGAAATATTTAGAGGAGCTTTAAAATTTAAGTCTAACGTTCAGAAAATTTGGGGCGTACTTATTTTCCTTTCCATTGTAACAGCAGTAGAAGTAGTTTTAGGTATTTACAAGCCAGACTTTTTAATGGATACCTATGTGCTAGATATGAAATTATTAAATTGGATTTTCATCATCTTAACAATTGTAAAAGCATATTATATTGCTTGGGATTTTATGCACTTAAGAGATGAAAAAAGTGCCTTGCGTAGAGCTATTGTATGGACACCAATTTTCCTAATTTCTTATTTGGTGTTTATTTTGTTGTTTGAGGCGACATATATCTATGATGTATTTAAAAACGGATTCCTGTCTTGGAACTTCTAGTTTTAGGATATTAATAATATAATAAGGGCGGTTTTAAGACCGCCTTTTTTTATTTTTGTACTCTAGTTTTTAACCAGTTTTATGGTGATATAAGATTGGTAATTTGCTGCTTGTTATGAAAAAGACTTTTGTACTTATTGTTTTATTTGTACTGCCTTTAGTGGCGTATTTATTCTTTGCTTCTGGAGTCAATAATTTTGGGCGTTTACCAGTATTACAAGAGAATGTAGAGGATGTTGCTGTAATCGGTGATAGTATTGAATTTAAAAGTAAGATAACTATCCTTGGATTTTTGGGCGTTGATGTTGCTTCTAAAAGCGCAAATGCTTTCAATTTAAATCAAAAAATTTACAAACGGTTTTCAGAGTTTAAGGATTTTCAGTTTGTAATGCTAGTTCCAAAAGGGCAAGAGGCAGCGGTAAATTCCTTAAAAGAAGAGCTTGGTAAGCTTTCTGAGATTGATAAATGGAACTTTGTCTTTGCGGATGCTAAAGAAGTCAAATCAATCTTTAATAGTTTAAATAGCAATTTGAAGTTAGATGAGGATTTAGGGTCCAATTACGTATTTATAGTAGACAAAGATGCTAATCTACGAGGTAGAAAAGACGATGAGGATGAAGGAACTAAATATGGGTATAACGCTACTTCTGTCGCGGAGTTGAATAATAAAATGGAGGATGATGTAAAGATTATCCTTGCAGAATATAGATTAGCACTAAAAAAGAACAATGCCACAAGGAGCAAGTAATAAGAAGAAATACACTTATGTCTGGGTTTCTACCATTGTATTGGTGTTTGGAATCTTTGCTGTGTGCGAGATTACAAAAAGAATAAAAGACGGTACCATTGTAGAAAACGATAGAATGGCGGGTACTGCGATTGAAGAGCCATTAAGTTTCATAGTAAACAACGGCACAAAACGTAAGGTGCCTCCTTTTGCTTTCTATAACCAAGATAGTGTTCTAGTGACAAACAAGGATTATCTAGGTAAAGTGTATGTGGTAGATTTCTTTTTTACTACCTGCCCAACAATTTGCCCCGTAATGACTTCTAATTTGGTGGAAATACAAGATAAATTTGGAGGTCAAGATAATTTTGGAATTGCTTCCTTTAGTATAAATCCAAGATACGATACTCCAGAACGTTTAAGGGCGTATGCAGAAAAGTATGGGATAACAGATAAGGATTGGAATTTTATGACGGGGCAACAAGAGCAGATACATCAATTAGCATCAGAAGGTTTTTATATTATGGCTAATGAAGTGGAAGATGCACCTGGTGGTTTTGAACATAGTGGCATGTTTGCTTTGGTAGATAAAAACGGATACTTGCGCTCTAGAGTAGATGCATTTGGGAATCCTATTATTTACTATCGTGGAACCATTACAGAAAAGCAGGGCGTTAATAAGGAAGGTGAAACCCAGCAAATAACAATGCTAAAAGAAGATATTAATAAATTATTATTAGAGTAATGGAGGATGTAGCAGTTAAGGAAAAGAGAATTAAATTGTGGATTACCATTTTATCCATAGTAATTCCTGTTGTAGTTGCCGTGCTATTTAGGTATCGTATACCTAACGTAGCACCTTTATCCTTTTTACCGCCTATTTATGCAAGTATTAATGGTCTTACAGCAATATTTCTAGTGTGGGCTGTTATAGCTATAAAAAAAGGAAACCAAAAGTTACACCAGAATTTAATGACAAGCTGTATTGTATTTTCATTATTGTTCTTGGTAATGTATGTAGCGTATCATATGACATCAGATTCAACCCCTTTTGGCGGAGTAGGAGCAATCAAATACATTTATCTATTCATACTAGCTACTCATATAATTTTATCCATAGCAATTATTCCACTGGTTTTAATTACATACAGTAAGGCTTACCTACAAGACTTTAGAGCGCATAGGAAATGGGCCAAAATAACATTTCCTATTTGGTTGTATGTAGCAGTAACGGGTGTAGTAGTATATATAATGATAGCTCCTTATTACGTGTAGATGAAGTGGAAAGTTATCATCATATTAGGATTCATATTGCTCTTTGTGCCAGAAGTGGCAGAAGCACAATGTGCCATGTGTAGAGCTGCCTTGGAGAGCGAAACTGATAATAGTCAAGCAGAAGGTATTAACAACGGTATTGTTTACTTAATGGCTATTCCCTACATCTTGGTAGGAGGACTGTTTTTCTTTATTTACAGAAAAATACGCGGAAAATCTGCATAAATTACTACGGAACTGTAACAATTTGGTTGGATTGTAGTCCTATAGAAGTACGGAAACGTATTTCATCAATCAAAAAACCAATCAAATGTTCGATATCGAAAGGTGGCAAGAAATCTTCGATACCCTAAGAAAGAATAAACTTCGTTCTTTCTTAACCGGGATATCCGTGGCCTCTGGCATTTTCATTTTAGTCATTTTATTAGGTTTTGGTCAAGGCATGCGTAATGGCATTGAGCAAGAGTTTAAGCAAGATGCTGCTACCAGTATTTGGGTTTGGCCAGGAACCACCAGCAAAGAGTTTAAAGGAATGAATCCTGGTAGGCGTATTCGTTTGAACAATGAAAATTACGCCAATTCAGTTGCGTTATTTCAAAACGATTTAGAATTTAATAGCCCTCGAATTTTTGTCAATGACGTTGCTGTAAACTACGGCAAAGAATCCCTAGTGTATGGAATTCAGGGAGTAAGTGCTAATTTTCAGTTCATAGAAAACGCCAAAATGGTAGAGGGCCGGTTTATAAATCCGCAAGACGAATCGGAAACCGCTAAGGTGGCGGTAATCGGCAGAAAGATTAGAACAGACGTATTTACAGAAGTACCTTCTCCTCTAGGAGAATATATTGAGCTTTCAGGCATCCCTTTTAAGATTATTGGCGTCTATAAAGAATATGAAGATAGGGAAGAGGAACGGATTTATATTCCTATTTCTGCTGCTCAGAAAGTGTTTAATGGTGGGGACATTGTAAATAATATGGCGTTTACCTTGCCGCCGCAAGAAGATTTTGAAACGGCAGTTAGTGAAGCGATAAGGTTTAAAGCAGGTTTAAAAACGTATCTACAACAAGTACATACCATAGCTCCAGACGATACCAGTGGTATTGATGTTTGGAGCGCGATGGAAGAAGCCAAACGTTATTATGGTTTAACCAATAACATTAAAATATTTTTCTGGTTTGTAGGCGTTTGCACCATCATAGCGGGTGTAGTAGGGGTGAGTAACATAATGCTTATTGTGGTTAAAGAAAGAACCAAAGAAATTGGCATACGTAAAGCACTTGGTGCAAAACCGTGGTCTATAGTTGGTATGATTTTACACGAGGCCATTTTTGTGACGGCAATCTCTGGTTTTGGAGGATTAATTTTTAGCATGGCTTTATTAGAAATAGTTGGCCCACATATAGAGATAGATTACGTTTTAAACCCTTCTGTAAATTTTAACGTAGCCTTTACTACAGTAATTGTTCTTGTATTGGCAGGAACTATTGCAGGCTTTTTTCCTGCGTGGAAAGCTGCCAAAGTACACACTATAGAAGCACTTAGAGACGAATAGCTATGTTGAACAGAGACCGTTGGAAAGAAATTTTAGAGGTTCTAACCAGTAATTGGTTTAGAACACTGCTTACCGCTTTTGGAGTGTTTTGGGGTATTTTTATTTTGATAGTGTTGCTAGCCGCTGGCAAAGGGTTAGAGAATGGTATTAGGAGTGATTTTGGAGATATTGCCACCAATACCATGTTTATGTGGACCAGAAGAACCACCAAGCCTTTTGAAGGTTTGCCAAAAGATAGAAGGTTTGAGTTTAAACGTAGCGATGTTCAAGCCATAAGGGACAATGTGCCTCATCTTCGTTTTATATCACCGCGTAATCAATTAGGTGGTTTTAATGGGGGTGGTAATAATGTGGTTCGTGGATTACAAGCCGGTGCTTATAATGTTTATGGCGATTATCCAGAGATTATAAATCAGGACCCAATGACTGTAACTTCAGGTAGATTTATTAATTATAACGACCTAGAAGAAAATAGAAAGGTGGCTGTAATTGGTCTTGGCGTTAAAAATGATTTGTACAGCAAGGACGAAGAGGTTTTAGGAACCTACATAAAAATTCAGGGCGTGAATTTTATGGTCGTTGGTACGTACAAGAAAAACTCTAGCAATGGAGGGGAAGAAGCACAAAAGGAAATTTTTGTTCCTTTTACCGCTTTTTCTCAGGCATTTAATATGGGCGAGACTGTTGGCTGGATGGCGATTACAGCAGAAGACGGTCATTCTATTTCCGTATTAAAGGAAGACATTATCAGCTTAATGAAGCAAAACCACAAAGTGCATCCAGAAGATAATAGGGCGGTTGGGTATTTTGATTTATACCAACAATATAACCGAGTAGAAAGTCTGTTTGCGGGCATCCGTTGGATAGCGATAATAGTTGGGACATTCGTTTTGCTTTCTGGTATAATTGGCGTGAGCAACATTATGTTAATTGTGGTTAAAGAAAGAACAAAAGAAATTGGTATTCGCCGTGCACTAGGAGAATCGCCTATATCTATAAAAAAGCAAATCTTAATGGAATCTATTTTCTTAACGCTCATTTCTGGGATGACGGGTATCATTTTTGGAGCGTTGGCAATTTACGGCATTAATACACTATTAGACAGCGTGGGCCCAGTAGATATGTTTTTAAATCCAAGTGTCAGCTTACAAGTGGTTACTGGTGCTTTAACGGTATTAGTCGTAGCAGGTTTATTGGCAGGATTTTTACCAGCTAACGCTGCTATAAAAGTAAGACCTATAGAGGCGCTAAGAACAGAATAAATAACAAAAGCAACAATCAAAAAGAAGAATAAAAATGAAAAAATCAGTAACTATAATCATACTAGCGGCCATAGTTTTAGGTTTTTCTGGCGCTATGTATTATTTGTATTCTAAGAATGCGGAAGACCCTGTGGTGTATCAAACAGAGGAGCCTACCAAGCAAACTATTGTCAAAAAAACGGTGGCAACGGGTAGTATTTTGCCCTTAGAAGAAGTGCTTATAAAACCCAATATTTCTGGGGTGATAGAAGAAGTATTTGTAGAAGGAGGTGATTATGTAAAAACGGGCGATTTGCTAGCAAAAATAAAAGTGGTTCCTAATTTAAGTGCAGTAAATGATGCTAGAGATGCAATAGACCGAGCAAAAATAGACTTGGATGACCAAAAAAGAAATTGGGAACGCCAACAGACCCTATTTGATAAAGGAGTTATTTCTAAAACAGATTTAGAACGGGCAGAGGTAAGCTACCATCAAGCTAAACAATCGTATAACGCCGCTACTAAAAGATATGATATTGTAAGAACAGGTACGGCAAGTGGTTATGGTAACCAAGCGAATACCTTAATAAGGTCTACCGTAAACGGAATGGTCTTAGATGTGCCGGTAGAGAAAGGAAACCAAGTGATAGAAAGTAATAATTTTAATGAAGGGACAACCATCGCTGCCATCGCAGATGTAGAAAAAATGATTTTTGAAGGGAAGGTAGATGAGTCAGAAGTTGGTAAAATAAAGGAGAACTTACCTTTAGAAATTACTGTTGGTGCCATAGAAGACCAGGTTTTTAATGCCGTCTTAGATTATATAGCTCCAAAAGGCGTGGAAGAAAATGGAGCGATACAGTTTGAAATTAAAGGGACCTTAACCAAACAAGACACCACATTTATTAGGGCAGGGTTAAGTGCAAATGCCTCTATTATTTTAGCTAAAGCAGATAGTGTGTTGGCGGTTAAGGAAGCGTTAGTGCAATTTGATCAAAAAACCAAGAAACCTTATGTAGAGGTAGCCACAGGCGCGCAGCAATTTGAGCGTAGAGATGTAGAATTAGGTATTAGTGATGGTATACATGTAGAGGTAAAATCTGGTATCCATAAGGGAGATAAGGTAAAGGTGTGGAACAACGTAGAAGATGATATGGGAGCAATGTAAGCTTTAACATAATTTTCACCTTTACCGTGTAACAAAAGATATAATCAGTAGTCAAATAGCATATAGCGAGCCAAATAGCAAATTAACCAATCATGATAGAAATCAAGGACCTTCATAAATCTTACCGTATGGGGAGCAATTCCCTTCACGTTTTAAAAGGAATTAATTTTAATGTTGAAGAGGGGGAGCTCGTTGCCATAATGGGTTCGTCGGGTTCTGGTAAATCCACACTATTGAATATTCTAGGGATGCTAGATGGTGCAGATAGTGGAGAATATCATTTAGATGGTGTGCCTATTAAAGATTTAAATGAAACCAAAGCAGCACAATACCGTAATAAATTCTTGGGCTTCATTTTTCAATCTTTTAACCTTATCAATTATAAAACTGCCGCAGAGAATGTAGCCTTGCCTTTATACTATCAAAAAGTTGCTCGTAAAGAAAGACAACAAAAATCTATTTCTTATTTAGAAAAAGTGGGATTAAAAAACTGGGCGCATCACTTGCCTAGTGAACTTTCTGGAGGGCAAAAACAGCGTGTGGCTATTGCCAGAGCGTTAGCAGCCGAACCCAAGGTGTTATTAGCAGATGAGCCAACGGGAGCTTTGGATAGTAAAACGTCTTATGAAGTGATGGATTTAATCCAAAAAATTAATGACGAAGGCAATACTATACTAGTAGTAACCCATGAGCCAGACATTGCAGAAATGTGCAAACGTGTAGTGCATTTAAAAGATGGTGTTATTGTAGAGGATAAAAAAGTAGAACAAGTTAGAGCCGCGCAGTATGTTTGATAGAGACGTTTGGCAAGAAATTTTTAATACCATTAAAAAGAATAAACTTCGTACTTTTTTAACAGGGTTTTCTGTGGGGTGGGCCATTTTTATTTTGGTGATGCTGTTAGCTTCGGTAAACGGTATGCAAAACGGTTTCTACACGCAATTTAATGATGATGCTAATAACTCAATTTTTGTGCGGTCTGGTACAACAACAAAAGCTTATGGCGGATTTGAAGCTGGAAGACGCATTCAATTTAAGAATGATGATTTAGAGTATATCAAACAAAGTTTTCCTAAAGATATAGAGTATTTAAGTGCAAGGTATTACACCAATGTTACGGCTAGATTCAAAAGTGAAACAGGTTCTTACAGTGTACAAGCAGTGCACCCAGACCATCAGATGATAGAGAAAACCTTAGTGATGTCTGGCCGATATATAAATGAAGCCGATTTTGTAAATAAAGCCAAGGTAGCGGTAATTGGTAGAAAGGTGGCAGAGGATTTGTTTGATAAGGAAGAACCATTAGGGCAATTTGTAGAATTTAATGGACTACCTTTTAGAGTTATTGGTGTGTTTACCGACGAAGGAGATGATAATGCAGAACGAAATATTTACGCTCCCGTAAGTACTTTTCAGCGTATTTATGGTAATACTAATGTCATTAACTCCATTGCACTTACCTACAATCCCAATTACGATATAACAGAAGCCTTAGAGTTTTCTGAACGATTAGAGATTTTATTGAAGCGAAGGTTTAAAATTGCTCCAGAAGACCAAGCGGCTCTTGGAGTTTGGAATTACGCCGAAGCCTTTGATAACGTAAGCAAGTTTACTGCGGTTTTAAGATTTATTGGGATTGGAGTTGGCGTTTTAATTTTAATTGCGGGTATCGTAGGTATTGGTAATATTATGGTATTTACCATAAAAGAACGTACTAAAGAAATAGGAATCCGTAAAGCATTGGGCGCAAGACCTAGTCAGATAGTGAATCTTGTAATTTTAGAATCCGTTTTTATCACTACTATTTCTGGTTTTGTAGGCTTATTGTTTGCATCACTTATTCTTGCATTAGTTGGGCCTAATATACAGTCGCCAGCATTTACCAACCCAAGTGTAAGCACAGGAACGGTGGTTACGGCTACTATCATCTTGATTATTGCTGGCGTATTAGCGGGTCTTTTGCCTGCTATGAAAGCAGCCAAAGTAAAACCAATTGTAGCATTAACAGATAAGTAATATGTGGTTGTTCGATAGAGATTTATGGTCAGAGATTTTCCATACCTTAGGAAAGAACATGTTTCGCACGTTCTTAACTATGTTGGGTGTCATCTTCGCAATGATAATTCTTATCTTATTACTAGGGTCTGCCAATGGTATGAGTAATGGTTTTGATAAGATTTTTGCTGGTACAGCTTCAAACAGTTTGTTTGTTTGGGGGCAATCTACCTCTGAGCCTTATAAAGGATTTGAGCGTGGTAGGCGAATACGATTTAAAATTGAAGATGCAGAGATTTTAAAGAAAAACATTCCAGCCATAGAAACCCTAGCACCTAGAATTGAATTAGGTAGTCATAGGGGTATAGTTACCGTATATAGAAATGGTAGAACAAGTGGCTCTGCTGTCTATGGAGATTATCCGCAGATAGATGAGATTACCAAAAAGAAATTGGTAGCGGGCCGTTTCTTAAATAACAATGATATCAAACAGTCCAAAAAAGTATGTGTCATAGGAGAAGAAACATACGAGCTACTTTTTGATAAAGGAGAAGAAGCTATCGGCCAGGAGCTGCGTATCAACGGAGTATTCTTTTCTATAGTTGGTATTTACAAACCTAATGATAACATCAATATAGATGGTGAGAATACTGTTTTTATTCCGTTTACCACGTTCCAAAAAGCGTTTGGTTCTGGGGATAGAATGGGTTGGATGGCCATATCTGTAGAACCCAATACCAAAGTTTCTTTTGTTGAAAGTCAGATAAAAACCTTGCTAAAAAACAAGTACGATATTTCTCCTGAAGATGAGCGTGCCATTGGTAGTTTTGATATGTCAGAAATATTTAACAACATAACTGCTTTTACAATGGTACTGCAAGGATTTTCATTTTTTGTGGGAATATTTACCTTACTAGCGGGGGTTATAGCAATTAGTAACATTTTGCTTATTACCATTAAAGAGCGTACTAAAGAAATTGGTGTCCGTAGGGCTATGGGAGCTACTCCTAAGATAGTAAAGAGACAAATACTTTTAGAAGCAATTGTATTAACAGCCTTTGCGGGCCTTATTGGCTTTTCTATTTCTATAGGTATTTTATCTGGTTTAGATGCCGCATTTGGCTCTGGAGAGGAGTTTCCGTTTGTAAATCCCATGATAAGCATACCTCAATTTTTAGTTTCATTTTTCCTACTGGTAGGTCTTAGTGTATTAATAGGTTTAATACCAGCAAATAGAGCGCTTAAAATAAGACCAATAGAGGCTTTAAGAGAAGAATAATCAAATAACAAAATAACTAATCAAATACAAATCATAGCACAATGAACAAATATTTAAAATACGGACTAATTGCAATTGGCGTTTTAGTCATTTTAGGTGCAATAACTGTTTTCTTAAAAAAGAACAGCAAGCCGTCGCAATTATTTAAAACGGAGACCGTAGAAAAGCAAGATATTGTTAATAAGGTCATTGTAACAGGTAAAGTAATACCAGAAGATGAAATAGAGATTAAACCACAGATTTCTGGTATTATAGAAAAAGTGTATTTGGAAGAAGGCGTGAAAGTAAAAGCAGGAGAACTTATTGCTGTAATTAAAGTGGTTCCAAATGAACAATCTGTAAATCAAGCAAGGGGTAGGGTTAACAATGCAAAAGTAGCATTAACCAATGCGCAAACAGATTTTAATAGAAACAAAGCACTTTTTGATAAAGGAGTGGTATCTGCCCAAGATTTTCAGAATATTCAGTTAGCTTTTGATCAAGCTAAATTGGAATTAGAAAATGCACAGAACGATTATCAAATTATATTAAGAGGTTCCGCTGGCGGCTCTTCTAGTGCAAACACCAATATCCGCGCAACGGTAGATGGTACTATTCTAGAAATTCCTGTAGAAGAAGGAGACCAAGTGATACAGAGTAACAATTTTAATGACGGTACTACTATTGCCACTATCGCAGATATGAACAAAATGATTTTTGAGGGCGAAGTGGACGAAGCTGAAGTAGGCAAATTACACGTTGGTATGCCCTTAGAAATTAGTTTGGGAGCCCTAGAATCTTCTAAGTTTACAGCCAAATTAAAGTTCATTGCACCCAAAGGAGTAGAAGAAGAAGGAGCCGTACAATTTAAAATTGAAGGCGATTTAGAAGTTAGTGATAGCACCCAAGTACGTGCAGGTTACAGTGCAAATGCCTCTATAGTTTTAGATCAAAAGAAAGATGTATTGGCAATTAAAGAAGCCTTACTTCAATTTGATAAAGAAACCGAAAAACCATACGTAGAAGTAGAAACTGGTGAAAACCAATACGAACGTAAAGAGATAGAAATTGGTGTGAGTGATGGTATTCATGTAGAAGTGGTTTCGGGTCTGGAAGAAGGTGATAAAGTGAAGGTTTGGAATAAGCTAGAAAAGAAATCTGACGATAAATAATAGGCATCAATCAACCTTTATAATCAAACAAAATCAAAAAACGAATGAAATTTAAAATAGCAATATTCACATTAATCAGCGCTATTAGTTTGTGCAATGCGCAGGTAAAAAAATGGACCTTAGAAGAATGCGTTACCTACGCAGTAGAGCATAACATAAGTGTTGCACAGTTTAATCTAGATTTGGAAAGTGTAAAATTAGACAAATCAGATGCGTTAGGTGCTTTTATACCAAGCTTAAACGGGCAAGCTTCTGTTTCTGGTAATACGGGTTTAATATTAGATCCAACCACTAATAATTTAGTTTCCGGTACTATTATGTCTTCTAGTATGAATTTGACCTCTTCAGTAACGTTGTTTGATGGGTTGAGAAACTTTAAAAACCTACAGCGAGCTAAATTAAATGCCATTGCGGGGCAATATCGTCTAGATGATTTGGTAGATGATATTAGACTTAATGTAGCTAATGCCTATTTGCAAATATTATCTAATAAAGAGGCCTTAAAAGTTGCCAAAGCACAATTAGCGGTCACAGAGCAAGATTTGAATAGGACTAAAGAGTTGGTAGACGCAGGCGTTGTGCCAAAAGGCGATTTGCTAGAATTGGAAGCTACCGTTGCCTCCCAACAACAACAAATAGTTAATAATGAAGGATTGGTATTGATATCTAAAATTAATTTGGCGCAATTTTTACAAATTACAGATTATGATAGCTTTGATATTGCAGACGATTCTTTTGAGGTGCCGCCAACGAGTATTTTAGATAATTCTGCTAAAACTATTTTTGATAAGGCATTAACCTTTAGGAATGACATACAACTTTCTCAGGCTAATGTGGATTTAGCAGCAAAGGATGTTGAGATTGCTAAAGGAGCTTATATGCCAACCCTAGGGGCTTTCTTTAACTACAATACAAGATATTCTGATCAAAATAGAAATCCATTCACAGGAGAAGATTTAAATTTTATTGATCAGTTGTGGTTGAATGATGGTATTTCTTACGGAGCACAATTAAACGTTCCCATATTTAATGGCTGGAGTACTAGAAATAACGTAACCAGAGCAAAAATTGCTTTAGATAGAACTAAGTTGCAGTACGAGGCTGATAAACTAGCTCTAGAAGCAACAATACAACAGAGTTATGTTGACGTTAAAACTTTTGGTAAAGCATATGAAGCCGCACAGAAAACATTAGAAGCTAGGCGTATAGCTTATGATTATGCTAAAGATAGATTTGAAGTAGGCTTAATGAATAGTTTTGACTTTAGCCAAGCACAGTCTCGTGTGGATGATGCAGAAGCTAACGTAATTAGAACCAAATATGATTACATATTTAGAATTAAAATACTAGAATTCTATTTTGGTTTACCAATACAATTGAACTAGGTATCTTTGTAGCCATTATGGCTAGGATACTAAATTTAGAAACAGCAACAACCAATTGTTCCGTAAGTATTGGGGTAAACGGAGAATTAGTTTCTTTGGTAGAAGAAAATACAGCTAATTATTCCCACGCAGAACAATTGCATCTTTTTATAAAAGAAGCCTTAAAAAAGGCTTCTTTGTCATTTTTAGATATAGATGCCATTGCGGTGAGTAAAGGGCCAGGTTCTTATACTGGTTTGCGTATTGGAGTGTCTGCAGCTAAGGGTTTAAGCTTTTCCTTGGATAAACCGCTTATTGCTGTGCCTACCTTAGAAAGTTTAGCTCATCAAATAGAAATTCCTACTGGGGATTTCATCGTACCTGTTTTAGACGCTAGGCGTATGGAAGTTTATTCCTGTGTTTTTGATGTAAATTATAAAGAGATACGCGCTACGGATGCAGAAATAATTACAGAAGAATCGTTTGCCGATTATGCAACTAAAGGAAATGTGCATTTGGTGGGTAATGGTGCAGAAAAATGCATGGAGCAGCTCGGTACTGATAAATTTAGCTATCACACAGAAAAAGTGCCATCTGCAGCACAAATGGCACACTTATCTTTTATTAAATACAAACAACAACAGTTTGAAGATGTTGCGTATTTTGAACCTTACTATCTTAAGGATTTTGTGTTACAAACCAAAAAGAAAAAAGCTTAATCTTCTATTTCCTGACTGTGAATGACACGTTGCGGAAAAGGTATCTCTATACCAGCCTCATCAAACTTAAGTTTAGATTGTTCTATAAGATTAAATTTGGCGCCCCAGAAATTTTCATTCTTAGCCCACCAGCGTAAAGAAAGATTTACAGAGCTATCTGCTAATTCTGCTACGTAAACCTCTGGTTTAGGTTCTTTAAGAATTCGTTCGTCATCCGCACAAAGTTCTAGTAAAATATCCTTTGCTTTTTTAATATTGGAACCATAGCCAATCCCAACCGTATAATTGTCCCTACGAATAGGTTCTGCGCTGTAGTTTACAATATTTCCGTTTGCCAATTGACCATTAGGTACAATTGCCAATTGATTACCAAAGGTATTGAGCTTAGTATTGAAAATAGAAATTTCTTTCACGGAACCATCTACGCCTTGTGCAGAAATCCAATCACCTATCTTAAAGGGTTTAAAAAGCAAGATGAGTACACCGCCAGCAAAATTGGAAAGTGAGCCTTGTAATGCCAAACCAATGGCCAAACCTGCTGCTCCAATTATAGCAATTAGGGAAGAAGTTTTTACTCCTAACTGAGTCACTACAAGTACAAATAGCAGAACTTTTAAGACAATGCTTATGAAGCTCTGCAAAAAGCTTTCTAAAGTAGGGTCGTAATCCTTTTTATCAAAGAATTTGCGCACCATTTTATTGATAAGGCGTACAAACCATAAGCCTACAACTAAAAGTAGTATTGCGAGTATTATATTCGGAACGAGTTTCCATACCCAATCTATAGCTTTAGATATGTGTTCCTCATAATTTTGAAATTGTTCTAACATAGCTTTCATTTTAGAGCACAACCTAACTAATAAGCATAAACATTTCAAATATTAACAATTAAAACTGGGTTAAAGTTTAGTCCCCTTTTAAAGTTGTTTTAACACTGCCGAAGCTGTGTTTACAGGTAATTTACAGCTTCCTTCTATACAAACATAGGCCATGGTTTCTCCTGGAACATATCTGTTTTCTAATAAGGGCAATTTGCTGTTTCCATTTGCAGCGCCAACTAAAATACTATTTGGGATGTAATGGCTGGCTAGTTCTGCTCCTATGCTTTTGTAATTTTCTCCTAGTAAGGCAATTTCATAAAAATTATGATTGTTGTACTGCACCAAATGAAGCCAATTCGCAAAGGTTTGAGCATCTGTCATAAAATTATCTTGTACTTGTGCTACCATGCGTTCTACAATTTCTCCATAAGGCTCATCCGGATAAATTTTGTGTAGTTTGATGAGGTTGTTAGCCATGATAGAATTAGAAGACGATATCACATTGTCATTTATTTCTATTGAGCGTCTTATCAATTTTTGGTCATTGTCTGATGTGTAAAAGAACAACCCACTCTTATCATCTATAAAATGAAGTAAAGTATAACCCATCAGTTTTTGAGCGTGCTTTAGCCATTTTTCATCAAAAGTAACCTCATACAATCCAATAAAACCTTCTATTACGGTAGCATAATCTTCTAAAAATGCATTGATGTTGCTTTTCCCAGCTTTATGATTTCTATACAAAGAACCATCATCATTCATCATTTCTGCGGTAATAAAATCCGCATTGGCCAGTGCTAATTTAAGATAGGATTCGTCTTGTAAATAGCGATAGGCATCGGTAAGACCTTTTAGCATTAAGCCGTTCCAAGAGGTAAGAATTTTATCGTCCAATCTTGGTTTTTCTCGCTTATCTCGCTCTTGTTTTAAAATAACAATACTTTCAGAAATAGTTTGATGTAAATCCTCCTGCGTAATACCCAACTCTTTTGCAACTTCATCATCTTTTTTATCCCGTATCAACACGTAATTTTCGTCTTCCCACAATCCATAAGAATTGATATTGTAGTATTGTTTAAATGTTTCAAATTTATCGCCCAATAATTGCTTTAATTCAGTTTCTGTCCACACATAAAATGCGCCTTCTTCTAATTCTCCGTCCTTATTATGGCTGTCTGCGTCTAAAGAAGAATAGAAACCACCATTAGAATCACTTAATTCACTCCTAACAAATGCTATAGACTTCTCTACAGTTTCTTTGTACAGCGGATTTTTAGTGACTGCGTAAGCTTTGCTGTAAAGGCTTATTAATTGTCCGTTGTCATAAAGCATTTTCTCAAAGTGGGGTACATGCCACTTAGTATCTACGGCATAGCGAGAAAAACCACCATCAATTGGGTCAAATATTCCCCCATAGGCCATTCTGGTTAATGTGGTATTTACATATTCTAAAATGCTGTCATTTTTTTGTTGCACACCATAATGCAATAAAAAATCTAAATTATTGGGCATCATAAATTTAGGAGCGCGTTTGTAGCCACCTAAAAAAGTGTCAAAATAGGTGCTCCATTTTTGTACGGCCAATTGTAGTTCATCGTCTTTAAAACTAACTTCGCTATTTTTACTTTCCACCAGATTAATAGCTTTAATCCCTTTTTCTAAATTGGTTGCAAACTCCTCTACTTTAGCAGGTTCATTTTTGTATAATTCTACTAGACTTTCCAAGGACTTGGTCCAATTTTCTTTTGGTAGGTAAGTAGCGCCCCAAAACGGACGGCCATCTGGCAGTGCAACGATATTCAATGGCCACCCACCATTACCCGTCATCATTTGTAGGGCATCCATGTATATCTGGTCTACATCTGGGCGTTCTTCACGGTCTATTTTTATATTAACAAAGTTCTGGTTCATGTAGGCTGCAATAGAATCGTTTTCAAAAACTTCATCTTCCATTACATGACACCAATGGCAAGCCGCATAGCCAATACTAATTAACAATGGTTTATTTTCTTTTTGAGCTCGTTCTAAAACCTCTGGTTTCCAAGCTTCCCAATTTACTGGATTATGAGCGTGTTGCAATAAATACGGACTAGTTTCTTCTATTAGAGCATTGGTGTATTTATGTTTCATAGCTTCTTGGTTGTTTTTGCACCCTATTAGCAAGATTATGGTTAGTAGTGCAAGCTGTAGTTTTTTCATTCAGTTTCGGTTTAAAACAAAAAAAGCGCCGTAATAGGCGCTAATTTATTCGGTAAATTTAATTAATTCACTTCAAAAGTGATTTTAACATTCACACGGAATTCATCTATTTTTCCATCTTTTACCGTCGCATTCTGTTCATTTACGTAAACAGAACGTATGTTTTTTACGGATTTAGAAGCCTGCTCCACGGCATTTTTGGTGGCATCCTCCCAACTTTTGTTAGAGTTTGCCAATACTTCAATTACTTTTAAAACTGCCATAATAGTTACTGTTTTTAAATTTCTTTAAGATAAGAAATTCTTTACAAAATATGGGGAATTTTAAAGTTAACCGTTAAGCGCAACTACCTCTTCCACACGGTCACCAAGCATATTTTTAAGCATGGTTTCTATGCCATTTTTAAGTGTAAAGGTAGAAGATGGGCATCCGCTACAAGCACCTTGTAAAATAACATTAACCTTTTTAGTGTCTGGTTCGTAAGATTGAAAGAGAATATTACCGCCGTCACTTGCTACAGCTGGCTTTACATATTCTTCCAAGATATCTATAATTGCCTTGGAGGTATCATCATACTCCACCTCTGGTTGCGATTCTACTTTGTTAGAAGCTTTGGTTTGTGAAAGAGCATTTTCTGAAACTGCTGCTTTGCCCTCAGTAAAATAAGTTCGGATAAACTCACGCAATTCCATAGTAACATCATTCCATTCAGCTACATCAAACTTTGTAATCGAAACATAATTTTGATCCAAAAACACCTCTTTTACAAACGGAAAATGAAACAATTGTGTAGCCAGTTCAGATTCTTTGGCTTCATCAATATTTTTGAATTCAAAAATAGAAGGGACAATAGGTTTGTTTAGGACAAACTTCATCACAGCCGGATTAGGAGTTACCTCTGCATACACAGAAACAGGAGTGGTATCTTTTGTTTCTTCCATTACAATTGGCTCGCCCGCGTTTAAGTATTCTACTAGGTTCTGAGCTACTTCGTCCTTAACATCATTCCATTGTACAATATCAAAACGTTCTAGTGCAATGAAATTACCAGAAACATATACCGTTTTAATAAACGGAAGATGAAAAAGCTGTTGTGCTAAGGGGCTAGATTTAGCCTCGTCTATATTTTTAAATTCGTAATTGTTCTTTACTAAAAAATGATTTGCCTCAAACTTTAAAATGGCAGGATTGTTAGTCTCTACCACCGTGATATTATATTCTTTCATGGCTAAAATTTTGACAAAAATACAAAGTATTTATGGGGAACAACGCATATAATAATACTACTTTTGATGCGTTATAGTAGTTGTTTTTAGTTAACATAGAGCAACACATAGCCCCATACCAATGAAAAAGCTCCTTTTACTTATTCTTTTGATTGCACTTGTGCCTACAAGTAAGGCCCAAGAGGGTATTCCGGTTTATTTTGATTATTTAGCAGATAACTATTATCTAGTCTACCCTTCAATGGTAGGGATTGGAGAGGGGGGTAAGATAAGGTTAACTGCCCGCAAACAGTGGTTTAATGTGGATGAAGCACCAAGTTTGCAAACCCTTAATGCAAATTTTAGAGTAGGTAACAGAAGTGGTGTAGGGTTTATACTTTTTAATGATGCCAATGGGTATCACTCTCAAACAGGATTTAAAGGTACTTATGCGCATCATTTGCAATTAGCAGGTGATTTTAGAACATTAAATCAATTGTCTTTTGGTTTAAGTGCCGGAGCTATTTTAAGTAGCTTAGATGAAACTGAATTTAGATCTGTTGTTCCAGATCCAGAAGTGAGTGGTGTTAAGAATACAGTAAGCTATTTTAATGTAGATTTAGGTGTTTCTTATAACTATTTAGAATTTTATGCCCATGCAGCAATACTAAACCTTTTGGGTTCTGGTAGGGATTTGTATACGTTAGCAGAGTTTGATAATCTTAGAAGATATCTAATCTCTGCGGGGTATGTTTTTGGTAAAGGTGAGTTTAGAATAGAACCATCTGTCTTATTTCAACTAACAGATTTTACCAAGGAAAAAACTGTTGATATTAATGCGAAGGTGTATAAAGATTTGAATCCGACCACGACACTTTGGGCCGGTCTTTCTTATAGGAGAAGTTTTGATGGAGCACAATTTCAACAAGATGGTACGTTTGGAGAACAACGGTTGCAGTTGTTCACCCCTATAGTTGGGGTGAATCTTAACCGATTTATGTTTTCTTATAATTATTCTTACCAATCGGGTGATATCCGTTTTGATAATGGTGGATTTCATCAAATTACCTTAGGCTACGATTTTGGTGAGCAGCGTAAAGACAGATACGATTGCCATTGCCCTGCGGCTAATTAAAAAAGAAGACAGCATTACTGCTGCCTTTCTTTTTGCTGAACACTTATTTTTCCCACCTAAAATGCTTTTTAGCGGCTTGTTTTTTAATGGCGTTAAGCATGGCATTTTCTAGTTCACCACCTTTATTGGCCTGTTTGGCTATGTAGATTTCTCGTTTCCCATTCAATTTTTGTATTTCGGATTGCAATTTTTCTCGTTCTGCCTTTCGTTTTTT
The DNA here is from genome assembly GCF_005144745.1 of Flavobacterium sp. ASW18X. GTDB lineage: Bacteria > Bacteroidota > Bacteroidia > Flavobacteriales > Flavobacteriaceae > Croceivirga. The sequence continues at coordinate 238,437 of NZ_SWKK01000003.1, forward strand.
TAAAATAGTGTTAATCTCTTCGTCAGTTTTACCTCTTAATTCATTAGGTAAGGCGTCTTCTTCCAGCTCAGATACCGACACAGCTTTATCTTCTACAGCATCCACTAAGTCCCAAGAAGAATTCTTATACATTTTACTGCTTTTGCTAACAGCTCTATTTACAGCTACCTCTGCCTCTACCTCATAGGCATTGCTGTCTTGTTCTCGTTGCTTTTGTAGTTTGGCATTGCCTAGACTACCGTATGCTACATACGTTTGGTTAAGCTTACTATTTAACCTCATTATTTGGTTATCATAGGGAGTGTGTACATAAATCTGTTCTGCGTTATGGTCAATTGCCATGTAGTCGCCTCCAGTACGTATAGCACCGTCTTTCCACTGTGTAGCAATTCCTTGTGCATAGTTACCGCAGAAAATGGTGTTTACTACCACGTCTTTTTCTTTGGCTTGGCTTGCCGCATCTTTGTAATTTAAGCCGCCTTGGGTAAAAGGTTCATTACCTGCAATAAAAATAAGTTTTAAATCATCTTGATTTTTACCCCAATCTAACTGTTTTAAAGATGTGTTGATTACCGTTCCGCAATATTCTTCACCACTATTGGTGCTTAGTGAGAATAATTTTTCTGAAATATCATCTAAATCAGAACTAAAAGGTAAAACCTGCCTTAAATAGCCTTCCCTAGAAGAAAGATTGTCATTACCGTACTCGTAAAGCGCTATCTGTAATTCTGGCCGCTGGTCATTGCCACACTTAGCATAAGAGAATTCGTTTACAATATCCCATAACTGTGCTTTGGCTTGGTTAATGAGCCCGTCCATACTATTACTTGTATCTAAAAGCAACGCAATTTTTACAAACTGCTTTTCAGGTTCAGGGTGTACAAGTACACCTGCTTGGGCGGTTTCTAATGCTTCATTGGTAGGAGTGTTAAAATTGCAACTATAAACATTTAATAAGCAAAAGCTAGCCATGGTAGTGCTTAATAAAAATCGTGTTTTTCTCATGATGATTTCTTTTTTAGTTGCTCCAAAACTATAGGGAGTTTTATTTTAGAAAAATCGATAATTAGGTTCTGGTGTTGCGGAATGAGTGTCTAGGCTTTTTAATTGAGTAAAGTGGTTGTAACTAAGTTAAATGGGGCCGTTTATTGCTAAAAGTCATTTTTTATATCACCCTAAATAGCCTAAGTTTACTGGGATAATTATGTTATGCAGTATCGTTATTACATTGTGTCGTTTTTACTTTTTGTGGTTGCTAATTCTTTTAGTCAAAGTACACAATTGGATTCCGGTTTGTTTAAGCTGAGCGGGGAAGTACGAGCAGGGAACACTGGTAAACCTATAGCAGGTGTAAATGTGAGTACGGATGCAGGAGCTTATACGACCACAAATGCTTTCGGGACTTTTGTTATCAACGCTAGAATAGGAGAGGAGCTTATTTTTAGTGGTGCTGATATTGTCACCGTAAGGCATAGAATTACCTCTAAAGAAGAAGTAATTTTAGAAGTAGTGGATTATGATGAAGACAGGAGTGGCCGTGGAATGTCTAGTCAAGAAGAATACCAACGTTATTTGGATTCTGCACAATACTACAAAAAGAAGGATATAGAAAAGAGTTTAGATTTTATTGCTAAATCTATTGCTAGTCCAACGATTAGCCCTACCAAATCACAATTAAACACAAGTCTTACGTTGTTGGGAGAAGTATATTTATACCACCAACAGTATGATTTGGCTGTGGCCAACCTACAAGATGCCTTAAAAGCCAAAAAAACTATTAAATCTGCACTGTTGTTGTCAGAGGCTTTAGTGCTTGCTACAGATTATAAAGCTGCACTTACAGAGCTTAAAAAATTAGAAAAAATTAAGCGGATGGTACCCTACCAGCACATAGCGTATCTGGAGTTGCAGGCAGATGCACATAAAGGATTGGGAGATACGCGCAAAGCTTTAGAGTTTTATGAAGAAAGTTTACGGGTTGCAGAGCAAAACCAAGTAAGTCCTAAAGTAACGGACCTTACCAGTAAAATTGCGGATGCTTATGCTGCAAAGGATAGAAAAATAGAAGCCGAAGGATATTATAATAATTCGCTAAAGCTTTCCAAACAACAAGCGCCACAACGAGCAATTCAAGAGAACGAGAAGGTGGCAGATTTTTACAATAAAAGCAACAGGTTTACAGACGAGATTCAGCTTAGAAAAGAAAGCTTAAATCAGCTAAATGCCTTACCTAAAAAGCGGGTAGCTAAAGAAAAAAATGCAGCGGCGTCAGATTCCATTACTAGGCAGCGAATTAATTACAAAATAGCAAATGCCTATATAGCTCAAGATAAGCTAGAAGAGGCCATACCTTATTTGCAGAAAAGTATTGTTGAGGCGGATTCTGAGGACGATTTAATTGTACAAAAAGATGCTACACGTAAACTATCAGAAGTGTATGAATACAAAGGCGATTTCAGCAAGGCGTACCAGACCTATCAATCTTACGTAACCTTAGTAGATACTTTATATATTAGAAAAGAACAAGAACTGTCTAGATTGTCCAGATTAAATAGGGATATTGTAAACAAGCAGAATAGAATCTCTTCTTTAGAGCAAGAGCGAGAATTAGCACAGAGTAAATACAATTTAGCCTTGACGGAGCAGCAGTTGTTCCAAACAAGAACCAATTGGCAAAAATGGCTCATTTACTCCTTAGTGGCGGGCTTAGCCTTATTGGGCTTAATTGCATTTTTATACTATCGTAGTAACGAAAAACAAAAACTAGCCAACAACCTATTAGCTTTAAAATCGCTAAGAACTCAAATGAACCCTCATTTTATTTTTAATGCCCTAAATTCTGTCAACAATTATATTGCTAAGAGTGATGAGCGTAGTGCTAATAGATATTTGAGCGATTTTTCTAAGTTGATGCGTACCGTATTAGAAAATTCTGAAGAAGATTTTATTCCATTTGCAAAAGAGTTAGAACTGCTGCAACTGTATGTTAAGTTGGAGCATGCACGTTTCCCAGATAAGTTCGATTATGATATCGTAATTGGGGAAGAAGTAGTGATAAATCAATTCGAAATTCCTCCAATGTTAATACAACCCTATGTGGAGAATGCGGTTTGGCATGGATTAAGATATAAAAAGGAAAAAGGCTTTTTAAGAATTGAAATTCAGCAACCAAGCCAAGACGAATTAGAGGTAACCATTTTGGACAATGGTATTGGTAGAAAGCAATCTGCCATGCTCAAGACGCAGCATCAGAAAAAACAAAAATCTAAGGGCATGGGTAACATTAAAAAACGTGTAGCGATTTTAAATGATATGTATAAAAATAAAGTAGATGTTACTGTGGCCAATTTGTATGATGATGAAACAGGTACAAAGGTAATTTTACGTTTAAAAAAGGATTAATGAAATTAACAGCCATACTAGTAGAAGACGAAGCCAATAGTAGAGAAATATTAGGCAATTATTTAGCAAAATATTGTCCAGATGTTGCCTTGGTAGGAGAGGCGGCTACCATCAAAGAAGGAGTCGCTATTATTAAAGAAAAGCAACCGGACTTAGTGTTCTTAGATGTAGAAATGCCCTTTGGTAATGCGTTCGATTTGTTGGAGCAGTTGCCAGACCGCAATTTTGAGACAGTTTTTGTCACTGCCTACAATCATTATGCATTAGATGCTTTGAACAATCATGCTGCATATTATTTAATGAAGCCTATAGATATAGACGAATTGGTTAAAGCCGTAGAGTATGTGGTTGCAATAAAAACTAAAGAAAATGCTTTGGATGGTCAATTGCTGCAAGGCGGTTTTGCTAAAACAGAAGGTAAAATTACTATTCCGCAACAAGATGGTTTTCAGGTACTAGAGGTGTCAGATATATATTTTTGCAAGGCAGACGATAATTACACAGAAATTTATCTAGAAGAACGGAAGATAGTGGTCAGTAAAACGCTTAAGTATTTTGAAGAAGCATTGAGCGAATTTCCGTTTGTGAGAATTCATAAATCGTTTTTGGTGCACTTAAATCAAATTGTAAAATATAAGAAGGGTAAGGGGGGCAGTGTTGTTTTAACAAATGGTAAAGAACTTTCTGTTTCGGCCTCTAAAAAATCAGAACTATTAGCACACTTTAAATAATCTTTTATGTTGATAAAAACCGTAAACGGACATACGCCAGAATGGGGAGCAGATTGCTTTATTGCAGAAAATGCAACCATTGTAGGGCAAGTAACCATGGGTAACCAATGTAGCGTATGGTTTAATGCAGTGCTGCGTGGTGATGTTCATTTTATTAAACTAGGCAACAAGGTTAATATACAAGATGGCGCCGTTGTGCATTGTACCTACCAAAAATCTCCCACAACAATTGGTAATAATGTATCTATTGGGCATAATGCCATAGTACATGGCTGTACCATAAAGGATAATGTTTTGGTTGGTATGGGGGCTATAATTATGGACGATTGTGTTATTGAAAGTAACAGTATTATAGCAGCAGGTGCAGTGGTTACCAAGGGTACACATGTTGCCTCTGGTACTGTTTATGCTGGTATGCCTGCTAAAAAGATTAAAGAGGTAAGTCCGGAACTAAGTGCGGGAGAAATAGATAGGATAGCAAATAACTATGTAACCTACAGCAGTTGGTTTAAGTAAGTTACCTTGGCTATAAGGTTGGATTTCCTATTTTTGCGCAACTTAAAACCGTAAAGCAATGAACGCATATATATTTCCAGGACAAGGAGCACAATTTGTGGGTATGGGGTTAGACCTGTATGAAAAGTATCCTGTAGCACAAGAAATGTTCGAGAAAGCCAATTCTATTCTTGGTTTTTCTATGACAGATATTATGTTCCAAGGAACAGCAGAAGAACTCAAAGAAACTAAAGTTACGCAACCGGCTATCTTTTTGCATTCTGTAATTCTTTCCAAAGTAATGGGAGAGAGTTTTAAGCCAGATATGGTAGCAGGTCACTCTTTAGGAGAATTTTCTGCTCTTGTCGCTAATGGAACATTGCATTTTGAAGATGCACTTAAGCTAGTTTCTCAACGCGCAATGGCGATGCAAAAAGCATGCGAATTGCAGCCAAGTACTATGGCTGCCGTTTTAGGGTTAGAAGACAAAGTGGTAGAAGATATCTGTAGCGAAATGGAAGGTATAGTAGTGCCAGCCAACTACAACTGTCCTGGGCAATTGGTCATCTCTGGAGAAATAAAGGCTATAGAAGCTACCTGCGAAAAAATGAAAGAAGCAGGCGCACGTAGAGCGTTGGTTTTACCTGTTGGTGGGGCCTTTCATTCTCCTTTAATGGAACCGGCAAGAGAAGAACTTGCAGCAGCCATAGAGCAAACACAATTTAACGAGCCAGTGTGTCCGGTATACCAAAATGTAACTACTACAGCAGTAACGGATTCTAAAGAAATAAAAGAGAATTTAATAGCACAATTAACGGCACCAGTAAAATGGACGCAAAGTGTGGAGCAAATGCTAGCAGATGGGGCAACTAAATTTACAGAAGTAGGCCCTGGAAAGGTGTTGCAAGGCTTGGTGAAAAAGATTAATAGAGAGGTAGTTGCAGAAGGGGTAATACTTACATAAAAACCGCTATAAAAAGCAGTTTATCTAAGAAACATAGATTTTAGCTGTCTTTTAACTTAAGTCTATGTTTTTTTGGTAATATTGGGTCCCCCAAAAGAAATACGAAACACTATTATATTCTTGATATTCAGAATGAAAATGAAATCATGTAAAGCAGTATGCAATTATATGTCTTTTAGCTTAGGGGTAGCAAAACAAATTAAATCTCTTTTTTTGTTTTTATTGATGAGTGGAATTGCTTTAGGGCAAGTGCAAGTATCTATTGATGCTACAATTCCTAATGCGTTTGAAAATGGATCGGGTAATGGTGAGTTTACCATTGTATTAGAAAATGCTTCGCCACCAATACTTTTACCTAGTGTTTATCAAGTCAATTTAAATATATCAGGTACTGCTGATAATGACGTTGATTATGAAGAAATTCAAACTTTTGTCAACATCATTGTCCCAATTTTGCAGACAAGGGGTGAAGCGACCATTGTCATAGAGCCAAAAGAAGATTTCTTTTATGAAGATACTGAAAATGTAATTTTAGAAATTCTAGAATCGCCTCAATATGATATTGTGCCAGGAAAAGAAAGTGCTTCCGTTGCAATATTAGATGATGATTTTCCAGGTATTTTAGTGAACGGTATCAATGCTAGTGCCGGCCCTGTTCTTGGAACTACTACAGAAGACGGAAGTCAGGACGTAACTTTTTTAGTTACATTAGACAGTGAACCTACTGATGATGTAATCATCCAATTTGATGATTATTTGGATGGAGAAATTAGTGGTGAAAATAGTATTGTAATAACACCGTTAGAGTGGCAAACCGGAGTACCATTTACTGTAGAAGGAGTAGACGATAATATTGATGATGGGGATGTAATAACTACTATAATTGCTAATAATGTCACCTCTTTAGATGCAAACTATAATGCATTTACGGGGACTGATGTGCCGCAATTGGAAATTACAAACATAGACAATGATACTGCTGGTTTTACATTGTCACCTTTAAGTAATGATACGGAAGAAGATGGTACTGAAGCTAGGTTTACTATTGTTTTAAATACTGAACCTATAAATAATGATGTGGTTTTTGAGTTGACAACTATATCAGACGAAATCGAGATTTTTAATGAAGCTCCTGTTTTCACCTCAATGAACTGGAACACGCCTCAGACAATTATTTTGACAGGTCAGGATGATGATATTGTAGATGGTAATCAAATTTTTACTATTGTAGTTGCAGTAGAGTCAACTACTAATGATGTCAATTATTTAGCATTACCAGATCAACAGGTACAAGGTTTAAATATTGATAATGATTTTGCTGGATACACAGTGACTCCAACAATTTTAAGTACAGAAGAATCTGGGACTCAAGATAGTTTTACCATAGTTTTAGACGCAAGACCGGAGAATGAAGTGGCGTTTTCTTTGAATGTTACTTCTAATGAAGATGAAATTTCATTAAGTGATTCTAGTGTAGTTTTTAATAACACAAATTGGAATCAACCTAGAACTATCAATGTAACCGGGTTAGATGATACTGTTGTAGACGGTAATCAAAGTTTTGAAGTTAGTATTGACATAGATGCCGCAAATACTGATCCGCAATTTTTAGGTTTGTCAGAGACAGTTGTAATCGGTGAAAATTTGGACAACGATGTTGCTGGTTTTGTAGTTAATCCTAATGCTGTTAGTACCTCGGAAACTGGTTCCACTGCCGTTATTAGTGTTGTACTGACAGCTCAGCCCTTAACAGATGTTATATTTACCGTGAACTCGTCTGATGAGGATGAAGCCTCAGTGTCCCCTGGAAGTTTAATTTTTACTGATTTAAATTGGGATGAAGAGCAAGAAATTATAGTAAAAGGTGAGGATGATGAGGCTATAGATGGTAACCAGAACTTTCAAATAAGAATTGCTATAGATGATGCAAGTTCTGATGTAGAGTTTAGAAGTTTAAATGATTTTCTTGTTAATGGAATTAATAATGATAATGATGTAGATTGTGCTGAAGGTATAGAGCCTCCTGTGGTAGATAATAACCTTTCTACTGTTATATGCGATGAGGAATCATTCGATTTGGATAATTTTATTTCCAATTCTGCACCAAGCGGGTTCAATTTAACATGGAGTAATGATAGCAATCCATATAATACAGGTGCACATATAAGTAGTGTAGTAGAAGAGTCTGCCGTATATTATGGTTTTTATTACAATAATGGAGGTACGCCCATAATTACTGATGATGACTGTGCTACAGCTGCGATAGTAATCAATTTAGATTTTAGAGATGCTCCGGAAATAGAGAGCATAAATGGAGTTACGGTTTGTGAAGGTGAAAGTGATGTTGCTATTTCAGTTACGGCAACAACAGGAGCCCAAATTAATTGGTATCAGAACCTTAATGACAATTCTCCGCTTGCACAAGGAACCAGCTTTTCTGTCCCTGCAATAAACCAAACTACGAGCTTTTATGCAGAAGCTGCTCTTTCTGGTTGTGTTTCAGAAAGGGTAGAAGTTGTTGTAGAGGTAATTCCTGCGCCCATGCCAGGCACTCAAGTAATTAATAGTGTGTGTATAGAAGCAGGTCCAGACAATACTACGCTATTAAATTTAGAAGAAGTACTAGAGGGTGAAGGAACAGGTAACTGGAGTTTTGTATCTGGGCCATCAGCTGTCAGTATTTCAGATGATATTGTAGACTTTGATGGGTTAGAAGAAGGGGATTATATTTTTAGTTATACTACTACTGGTGCCATACCTCCTTGTGTTGATAGAGCAATACAATACACACTTTTGGCAGTAAATTGTTTTGAAGACACCGATGGAGACGGACTGTCCGATGGTGAAGAAACCAATTTAGGCACGAACCCTACCAATGCAGACACGGATGGAGATACGATAAACGATGGCCAAGAAGTACTGACAGATAATACCAATCCTTTAGACGATTGTGATTCAATAGGAGGAGTTCCATTGCCAGATGGCGATTGTGATATGGACGGATTAAGCAATGGCGAGGAGTTAGAGCTAGGTTCTGACCCTTATGACTCATGTGATCCAAACCTAGATAGTGAAGCATGTGGCGCTGACCCGGTAGATATTGCAATTACCAAAACGGTGAATGTATCTAGCCCACTATCAGGACGAGAAATCACCTTTACCATCACGGCTACCAATATAGTACCAGAAACTACAGCCATAAATGTAGAGGTGGTAGATGTATTGAGCAACCCTACGTATTTTGAGGTAGAAAGTGTTCGTTCAGAAGTTGCAGGGGAGGCTGTAGGAGAGTACGATATCCTTAGCGGTATATGGCGCATACCAGAATTACTAGGAGAAAGCACGGCAGTACTTACCATTACAGGTAGGGTATTGGTAAATGAACGAGTATCCTTTACCAATACCGCTAGTCTAAGACGTGTATCGCCAAGAGATAACAATTCAGAGAACGACAGTGCCACGGTGAGCATTAGTGTGCAATTGAGTGACTGTGTAGCCTCAGGAACCATTTGTAATCAGTTTTCTCCCAACGGAGATGGTGTAAATGATGTTTTAGTATTGGTAAATGCAACAGACTATCCAAACAGCTACTTGCAAATATTTAATAGATACGGTACGTCGGTGTATGAAAAGCGCGGCTACGATAATAGCTGGGATGGTACAGGGGATAATGGAGAATTGCCCAAAGGGACGTATTTTTACGTTTTAGATTTGGGCGACGGTTCTGATGTTACCAAAGGATGGATTCAAATCATAAGATAAGCGTAGGGCATTAGATGATTCACAAACAACGCATGCTGGCCTTTGTATTGGCCATAGTCAATATTAGTATTTCATGGGCTCAGAAAGAGCCTCAGTACACCCAATATATGTACAATGTGGGTAGTTTTAACCCGGCCTATGTAGGTTCTGTGGAGCATCTAGATTTTTCTTTGCTTTACCGCGCACAGTGGATAGAGGTACCTGGCGCTCCCACAACAGGGCGTTTTGGAGTCAATTACCCGTTTGAGAATAAAAAAATGGGCTTAGGTTTCAATGTGGTTAACGATGAGCTAGGTCCTTTAAACCAGACCTATGTAGATATCGCCTATTCGTATCAGGTAAATTTAAATGATGCTGCGCGATTGTCATTCGGTGTAGATGTAGGCGGTTCTTTTTTAAATATCGATTATACAAAGGGGAACTTTGAGAATCCGGCAGACCCATCTGCCGTAGGAGGTCAGTTCAATGGTTTTTACCCTACTATAGGTGCAGGTTTGTTTTTGTATGATGAAGATTGGTATGTAGGGGCCTCTGTACCTAACTTTCTAACCAATGGAATTTACAACGATGAGATAGGAAGTGTGGTAGAAGACAAGATACAATACAACCTTATAGGGGGGTATGTTTTTGAGTTGTCAGAAGAGGTGTTGTTTAAGCCTGCATTGTTATTCAATTACTTAGAGGGTGCCCCCATTAACCTGAATCTATCGGCTAATTTTCAATTTGCAGAGTTGGTAACACTAGGCGCATCATATAGAATAGATAATGCCATGAGTGGTTTGGCTGGAATACAAATCTCTAACAGTATCTTTTTTGGATATTCTTACGATTACAATACCAATGGCTTTGGGCAGTACAATAATGGTTCTCATGAGGCAATACTTAAGTTTTACTTAGGTAGAGAAGGTAGAGACCGTAGCGGTAGCAGTAAGAACAAGCGTTTTAAAGGTAAGCCCAAACAAATAGATTCTCCACGATTTTTTTAAATGGAAAATAAGCATATGTTGAGCAGAAGTATAGTTTTAATTTTGATGCTGGTATTAGCTACGGTCCATGGTCAGCAACGTGTCTCTAAAGGGGATGGGCATTTTTTTGCTTATGCGTATGACGAAGCAATAGTGGCGTATGAGAAAGATATCAAGAAAGGGTTAGTTTTATCTTCGGAGCAGAAATTGAATTTGGCAGATTGTTATTTTATGACTGGTGGGTATAAAAATGCCAATGAGTTATATCTGCAATTATTTGATTATGATGTAGATTTAGGTAGCAAACGGATAAATAGACTGTTTAGAAGTTTAGAGGAAACAGGAGATGTCGCAAAGGTTAGAGATTTGATATATAATGATTCTTTAAAATTGTCTAATCAGTTGATAGAGAACATGGATTTTAACAATCGATTACTTGCCAAGAATGTTCTACAATCAAATTTGGATTTCAATGTATTTTTAGCTGAAATTAGTTCCAATGAAAATGAATTTTCTCCAAGTTTTTATATAGAGGAATTATTATATACAACTTCTAAATCTATAGGGAATTCTGTGAAAAATAAAGAAGGTTATCTTAATATTTATTCAAGTAGTATAGTAGACGATGGTAACGCTAGAAGTCCTAAGCTTTTTAGTAAAATTCAAAACACAGATTTTCATGAGGCAACACCCTTTTATTCAGAAAAGCTAAATAGTATTTTTTATGTGCTCTCTAATACCTTTGAAGGCGAATTGGAATTCAATGAACAAGGAAAGAATGCTTTAGCTATTGGAATGCAACGCATTGATGGAGAATTTAGGTATTTGTGGCGTGATTTAAGTACGTCTTTCTACTATCCGTTTTACGATGAGCGCAATGGTAGACTGTACTTTGCGGCGGATTTTGGGGATGGTTACGGAGGTACAGACCTGTATTATGTGACCACCAATAATGGGCAAGTGATGTCTGCACCAGTAAACTTAGGTCCCCGTATCAATACCCTGGGTAATGAGGTGGCTCCGTACATCTTTGAAGGGACACTCTACTTTTCTTCCGATATTTTTTATGGTTTAGGCGGTATGGATGTGTACAAATCCGAACTACGAGAAGAGGACCAGTTTAGCATTCCTGTAAATTTAGGCACTGCGATTAACAGTGAAAAAGACGATTTTGGATTTATCATTCGTAATCACGGGGATGGATTGTTAGGGTACTTTTCTTCCAATAGAGAAGGCGGTCGTGGGGGAGATGATATCTATGGTTTTATGGTAGATGAAAAGCCAGGATTAAAAACCCTAGTGCTCTCAGGAACGGTACAAAAAGACCATAGAGGCAATGGTGTGTCTGCAGCATCGGTAGCGGTGTTAGATGGCAAGGGCGAAGTGCTAAAAGCCACTACTACCGACCAAGATGGGAATTACCATATAGAAATTCCATGGCAAGAAGAAGTAGTGGTAGAAGTATTTAAAAAGCGCTACAGTACGTTTTACAAAAAGTACGATGCCAGTGCTTTGGAAGCATTGCAAAAGACTCCCTTTAATCCCATTATCGCGGAATACGATGAGTGGGTAGAAGAAACAGAGGGGCAGAAAGTACTAAAACTGCGTAAGTTCTACTTTCAGAAAGGCAGTAGTACTATTACCCCGGCAATAGCAAAAGAATTGGATAAGGTAGTAGAAGCAGTAGGTTATTTTCCGCAGATGCAATTGCGCATAGAAACCCATACAGACAGTAGAGGGGGTAGTGCTACCAATTTTAGAATCACGCAAGCCCGTTCCAACGCGCTAAAGAAGTATTTAATACAGCAGGGGGTTCCGGCGTCTAACATTTTATACGCAGTAGGTTACGGAGAACAGAAAATCTTGAACGACTGTACCAATGGCAAGTTCTGTTTAGAGATGCTGCACCAACAAAACCAACGTTCGCTTTTTGTAGTGCTCAATGACAATATCTTGTTCGATTAATGCGCTAATACGCAATCCTCACAAGACTTTACCTTACCATAATACGTCTCACGGTATTTGTGAAGGGTACGAGTGGGAAATCCTAAAACGTACCTTTTAATGTAGGTTACCTTAGCAGAAAACATCCCCATTTTTGGATTGTATCGTCTTTCGTTTTTTGTCGTTCTCTTAATATAAACTAATCGCATAATTGGAATTTATGACTGACAAAGGTTTAAAACAAGCTAAGGAAAGTCAAGTTTAAACTGTTAATACTGTGGTAATCCTAGTTAAAACCTAAGGGTGTAACAATAGTAAATAGCAAAAAAACTTAAAAACACCATGCCTAAATAACTTAAGAAACGTAATCCGTAACTTGGCTTGTGTGCTTTAGGTATGTCTTTAGATGTAACAGCTTTTAAGTTCATCCATCCTAAAATAGGAGCAAAAACAAAAGAAACAAAGGTAGCTACTGTTACTAACTTGCCCATATCCGCTTTATAAAGATAAATGACTAGCCAGTTGGCGATAGCTAAGAGTAATATTAACCAAGTAAAATTGTTTTTTAGTTTTATCACGGAAGAAGAAGGATATAACTTTTGAACGATATCTAAACCAACTCTTGCAACCGCGTCGTGTGCTGTCATACAAGTGCTAAACATAGTAGCAAAGGCAGAAATCGCTATAAAAAAATAAGCCCACTGTCCAATATGGGCTGTAAATATGGTCACTAACTGGTCTGAAAATACTACGGCGCTACCACTAAGTTCAGTATTTGTGCCATAAAGAGTCAACCAACCAATAACTAAAAAGAATATCGCCAATAATCCCGTTATCCAATAACCAACTTTAAATTCCCTAAGTGCTTCTGAAACGGATGGTGGATTATCCATGCTATTTAGTTTTTCAACACTCCACATGCTTACCCAACCTGCAGCTTCCACGGCAGTGGGCATCCACCCAACCAAACCTATTAAAAATAATATTCCAACTTCATCAAATAATTCGGGTGATGAAAAATTGGGAACAGGAGTTGTAGGACCTTTGTAAAGTACTAAGAATGTTGTAGCGAGTAGTACTACAAATAAAATGGAGACTACAATTTTAAGAGCGTTCTCTAAAAAACGATATCTGCCAACAATCAGTAAAATACTTATTAAAATAAAAAGTACTAACGCAGCCCAATTTAAACTCCATTCCAAAGCCAACAGATTTACCATCAAACCTGCAGTAACCACATATAATGCCGCTAAAATAGTCAGCATACTTACTAAGGTTATTAAGGCATAGATGTATAAATAGGGTTTGCCTAAGCGTAAATATCCTTCAATAAGCGTTTTTCTTGTTGCATTGGTGTAGCGTACTCCAAACTCAAAGAACGGATACTTAAGTACATTAGCAAGAATGATTGGCACAACCATAATCCAGCCGTATTGAGCTCCAGCTTTTGTAGATAATACCAGATGAGACGTGCCAATAGCCATACTGGCAAATAGAATTCCAGGTCCTAAACTTTTTAAAAGGATTTCACAGAAAAATAGTGCGGTTATTTTGAGTTGGTGACTCTAAAATACACTTTTTACCCTTGGCTAAGAAATACTATATTTAGTGTCTTTGTACGATAGAATTAAAATGAAAATTTTAAAACGAATAATGATTTGGCTATTAGCTGGTATTGGAGTTTTGGTGATTGGTTACCTTTTAGGACCACAAGTGCAACGACCTAATTTAAAAATGAAGTGGCCAAAAGTAAGTAGAGATTTAATAAAGTTAGAAAAATCTTTAAAAGCTAGAGAGGCCAAGGTATTGAACATTAGACCTGATAACCACGCTAGAATTATTTGGGCAGATAGTATTCCTAAAAAGACCAAATACAGCTTAGTGTATTTACACGGTTGGTCTGCAAGCCAAGAAGAAGGGGACCCAATACATAGGCAAACGGCATACAATTATGGCATGAATTTATTTTTGCCTCGTTTAGCAGGGCACGGTTTGGAAGAAGAAGAGGCTATGTTAGAATTAACAGCAGATAAAATTTTAGCATCTGCAAAAGAAGCTGTCGCTATTGCAGCGCAATTAGGAGAAAAAGTAATAGTAATGGGTACATCTACTGGGGGTACATTAGGATTACAACTTGCAACGGAAAATAAAAATATAGTTGCTCTACTCTTATATTCTCCCAATATTGAAATCTATGATTCGTCCTCTAAATTGCTTTCTATGCCTTGGGGTTTACAGTTGGCAAAGCTTGTAAAGGGCGGTGATTATCATGAATTTGATACTGATATTGAATTGAAAAATCAATATTGGACTACAAAATATCGTTTAGAAGCTTTGACTCATTTACAAGTTCTGGTTGATGAAACTATGACTCCAGAGACCTTTTCTAAAGTAGAGCAACCCTTATTTTTAGGGTATTATTATAAGGATGAAGAACACCAAGATAATGTAGTTTCTGTACCCGCCATGCAAAACATGTTTAAAATGCTAGGTACTACTACCGATAAAAAAAGAGAAATAGCTTTTCCTAATGCCGGTGATCATGTTATGACTTCCCATATCACGTCCAAAGATATAGAAAGCGTACAACTAGAAACTAATAAATTCATAGAAGAAGTGTTGGGTATTGAGCCAAGAAGTATTAAGTAACGCTATACTTAGTATGTCTTTTTATCTTGCTTATCGGCCCAATTTTTAAAAACAGGCCACGCATCATTGCGCAACAATTGCTTAAAAGGGATGCTTCTTTGGTCCATGGCTAAATCTAGTTCATCATAAATAAACTGGTCATCAAAATCAATAGCTTTTGCATCTGCTTTTGTACAACCGTAAAATACAGCTTTTGGTCTTGCCCAGTAGATGGCGCCTAAACACATAGGGCAAGGTTCGCAAGAAGTATAAATTATGCAGTCGGTGAGTTGAAAACTACCAAGTTTTTCACACGCTTCCCGTATAACAACCATTTCTGCATGGGCCGTAGGGTCATTGGTAGAGGTGACTCTATTATGGCCTTCTGCAATAATTTCATTGTTTTTTACCACCACAGCGCCGAAAGGACCGCCAGCATTACTGTTCATTCCTTTAGCAGCCATTTCTATGGCACGTTTCATAAAATAAGCATCGTTCTTTTGCATTTTCACTATCATTTAGATTCTTAGCAAAAATAGATAAAAGCTAGGGGTGGGCTATCTAATTAGAGCAAGAATCTCTCAGTAATTTTGGACTTAAACACTGTAACCACATCTTCTAGCACATATATTTTTAATAACTAAATGGTGAATTAGAATAAGATAGTTCTATAGCCAGTGGGTTAATTTACCCAATCAAAATAGGTGGTGTTAATAGCCTCTTTTTCGGTGTGTATGTAGGCGATAAAAGCTTCTGCTACGGGAGATAGTTTTTTCTTTTTTAGGCACACTAAGTTCCACTCCGTGGTTATAGGTAGTCCCTTAAAAGGAATCACAGATATTTGACCTGTTTCTACCGCATTCTTAATGCCAATCATGGGCATAATGCTGTAACCCAAACCAGCAATTACGGCTTGTTTCAGAGCTTCGTTAGAAGTGAGTTCTATTTTCTTTTTTACTAATAGGTCTTGTTGTTTTATAAATTTTTCCATGGCATTACGGGTGGCAGAACCGTACTCTCTAAATAAGAGAGGACCATCTTCAAAAATTCTTTTTTTAGCTATTTTCTGTTGTTGCAATCGTTGCGTACCCCCAACAAGAAAGAGTTCGTTTTTTAAAAGTGGTATGGTCTCTAATTCTAAATGCTCTGGTAATACAGATACCAACGCAAAGTCTACCTTATTTTGTTCTAAATCTTCTACTACTCTTAATTTGTTAGTTACATCCATTTTAAATTCGATTGCTGGATGTGCATTTACAAATCCGGATAAATAGTAAGGCATTACATACTTTCCAGTAGACACTACTGCAATGGATAAATTGCCCGCCAATTTGCCATGGTACATGTCAATTTTTTGATTTATTCTATCGTATTTATCTAAAATTTCTTGCGCCTCTTGCGCTATTTCTAGCCCAAATGGGGTTACGTATAGTTTTCTGCCAACTACTTCTGTTAATGGAATAGAGAATTGTTCTTGCAATTTTTTTAGCTGAATGGATACGGCAGGTTGAGTAAGATGTAAAACCTCTGAAGCCTTGGTAATACTAGATTGTTTAACTACTTCCACAAAAATTTGAAGCTGATGAAAAGTAAAATGCATTTATAATAGTTAATGAATGTTATAATAAATATAAATAAAAATTAATGAAATGCATCGTGCATATTTGCAAACAAAAAATATGCGAGTAGTTAAATCATTTAAACCAGAAACAGGGATGCGCCATACCCTAGGTTCAAAAAGTAAAAGTAGAAATGGATGGTCTTTCCTTTTCCTCAATACGTATGCTTTAGCAGTATTGGTTTTAGCTTTCCTTATACAAAGTCCAATGCAACCTTTCTTAGTTAAAGGGGCATTACTACTCTTATTGATTTCAATTTTTAAAACTATTTAATAACTAAATCATGGTACAAACAAAAACCGAAATTCAATTGGTAGACGGAACGTTTACAGTATCAGAAGCTACAGATTTACTAGTGGCTTTATTAGAAGAGAAAATCAACTTTCACAAATTACATCGGCTTTCGTTGGGTGAGCGTTATCCTGATAGTGACACGGATTATGATGATAACCGAATTCACCAGTTGATGCAAGAGCGAACACGTGTAAAGAAGTTATACCAAGAAATAGACAACCCTTCTGCAAAAATTAAAATAGAAGGCATCTTAAACATTTCTTTAGAGGATTAGATTTAAACAGACAACGCGGTAAATGGACTTACATCTACTATTTGATAATTTGACGAACCCTGCACTTTTATTTTTTGTTTTAGGAATTACGGCGGCACAGCTTAAAAGTGACTTAGAAATTCCGAAAAATTCTTCTAAATTTATTTCTCTTTATTTGTTATTAGCTATCGGGTTTAAAGGAGGTCAAGAGCTTGCACATAGTGTCTTTACGGTAGAAATTGTGTATGCTATTGTAGCAGGATTATTACTTGCTTTACTAGTGCCTTTGTATACCTTTTTTGTGCTAAGACTTAGATTTACAGTGGAAAATGCAGGCGCCATTGCAGCAGCCTACGGTTCTGTAAGTGCAGTCACTTTTGTTACTGCTGTAAGTTTTCTGGAGCTAGAAGGTATAAACTTTGGTGGCCATATGGTGGCCGTTATGGCATTAATGGAAGCACCCTCCATTATTATAGGAGTGCTATTAATGCGGTTGTATTCTAATGGCAGAAAATCTAAATCAGAATTTATTTCGCTTTTTAAACATGCCTTAACCAATGGCAGTGTTTTGTTGATTCTTGGGAGTTTGTGTATTGGTTTTATTGCGAGCGACATCCAAGCCGAGGGTATAAAACCCTTTACCACAGATATTTTTAAAGGGTTCTTAGCGGTGTTTTTATTGGATATGGGTATTACTAGTGGTAAAAAGATTGGAGCTTTGGTTAAAAAAGGGTGGTTTGCATTAACGTTCTCCATTCTTATTCCTATAATTAACGGCGTGCTAATAGCTAAATTATCTGGCTTGTTTTTAACCGAAATAGGAGACCGATTTTTGCTGACGATTTTGGCTGCAAGTGCATCTTATATTGCTGTCCCAGCGGCCATGCGTATAGCAGCGCCAAAAGCCAATCCCAGTTTATATTTGCCAATGGCATTAGCCATAACTTTTCCATTTAATATTACTCTAGGAATGCCTTTATACATGTGTGTTATTACGTGGTAGTATTACTTGTAGTAGGTATTTTATAAACCCTGTAAACAATAAAGTTGCGCAGGGTTTATACTTTTGGGAGTAAAGCTAAAGTTTCTTTAATGAAATTTGTTTTACCGAGGACATAGGCACCACGGTCGTTTTTAAATTGAGCAGCAAGGTTTATTTTAAGAGCCTCGTAGGCTTTTGCTCTGGTAAGATTAGCAATTAAGTAATCTCTAAATTTTAATTGTTCCCACATTGCATTATGTATTGGACACATATGAATATGAAAAATTTGCGATTTTTTTCCATCTAAATGATAGCCTTTTCCAAAGCTAGAGTAAGCGGCAATCCCTTCTCTTTCTGGTACAACAAAATGTGTGTAGCCTAACATCGTAAATTCTGCTATTAAATGCTCATCAAACAAAAGTGCTTCTGGTATTTCAATTATAATATCAATGTAAGGTTTGGATTTGATGGTTGGGATAGATGAGCTGCCAAAATGTTCTATGCGTAACAGTTTTGAGCTTCCTATTTTTGATAGTAGTAATTCTTTTTCTTCTTGAAACCGTTGTTTCCACAAAGGGTTATGCTCTTCTAAAGCGATTGGGAAAAGGGTGTTCCATTCGTCTTTGGTTAAATCGAGCAGTGTTTTTTTCATGAGGATTTGATGCTTATTGTTATAATAGCTGGCAAAATTTAACTTTATCGCAATAAAAAACCCTTCAAAATCAGAAGATTAAGAAGGGTTTCTGTACTCGAGGCGGGACTTGAACCCGCACGGGCAAGATGCCCACAGGATTTTAAGTCCGGCGTGTCTACCAATTCCACCACTCGAGCAGGACTTAATTAAAAATACACTTTTAAAGTGATTTTTGAGCGAAAAACGGGATTCGAACCCGCGACCTCCACCTTGGCAAGGTGATGCTCTACCAACTGAGCTATTTTCGCGTTTTTAAAGAACGTCATCGTTTTTCCCGATGCGGATGCAAATTTAAAACAATTATTTAAAAGACAAAGCTATTTTTTAAGAAGTTGCAGATTTCTTTTTGCTTAACAATCTTTTTATCTCATTTAACTTCATCAAAGCTTCTACGGGTGTAAGTGTATCTATGTCTAAATGAAGTATTTCCTCTTTAATTTCTTCCAAAAGTGGGTCGTCTAAATTAAAAAAGCTTAGTTGCATTTTTTCTTCTTCTTGTTGCAACTTTCCAGAAATTTCTTCACTAGAATGCGACTTTTCTAGTTTTTTAAGGATTTTGTTAGCCTTGTTCAGTACCTGTTGCGGCATGCCAGCCATCTTTGCTACATGTATTCCAAAACTATGTTCACTACCTCCAGGGACTAATTTGCGTAAAAAAAGCACATTGTCTTTGAGTTCTTTTACGGCTACATTGTAATTTTTAATTCGGGTGAAGGTATTGGTCATTTCATTGAGCTCATGGTAATGTGTTGCAAATAGTGTTTTTGCTTTTGCAGGATGCTCATGCAGATATTCTGTAATGGCCCATGCAATAGAAATACCGTCATAAGTGCTGGTTCCTCTACCTATCTCATCCAAGAGAATTAAGCTGTTTTCAGAAAGATTGTTAAGAATAGATGCTGTTTCGTTCATTTCTACCATAAAAGTAGATTCGCCCATAGAAATATTATCACTAGCTCCAACACGTGTAAAAATTTTGTCTACTACACCAATTTCTGCACTGCTTGCAGGGACAAAACTGCCCATTTGCGCTAACAAAACTATAAGAGCTGTTTGTCTTAGAATAGCGGACTTACCACTCATATTAGGTCCGGTAATCATGATAATTTGTTGTGCTTCTCTATTTAAGAAAACATCATTGGTAATGTAACTTTCGCCTAGTGGTAACTGTTTTTCTATTACGGGATGTCTCCCTTCTTTAATATCCAGAATGGCGTTGGTAGTTATGGTTGGTTTCTGGTAATTGTTTTCTACAGAAAGTTGCGCAAAACCACACAAACAGTCTAACTTACCAATTAAATAGCCATTTTGTTGCACTTGGGGAATGTATTCTTGCATCCATACCAAGAGTTGTTCAAACAGTTGCTGTTCCAAACTTAAGATGCGTTCTTCTGCGCCTAGAATTTTAGCTTCGTATTCCTTTAATTCTTCGGTTATATAGCGCTCTGCATTTACTAATGTTTGCTTGCGAACCCAATTCTCTGGGACTTTGTTTTTATGCGTATTTCTAACTTCTATATAATAACCAAAAACATTGTTAGAAGCTATTTTTAAACTTGTAATGCCGGTTGCCTCGCTCTCTCTTTGGAGCATTTGGTCTAGGTAATCTTTGCTAGAAAATGCAATGTTCCGTAGCTCATCCAATTCGCTAGAATACCCGGTTGCAATCGTTTGCCCTTTTGCTAATAGCACTGGAGCTTCTTCATGCACCATTTCTTTTATTTTGTTTCGGAGCGCGGCACAATCGTGCAATTGCTCACCTAATTGCTGTAATGCTAAAGTTTCAGCTTCTGTACAAAGTTGTTTTAAGGGAAAAATAGCCTCGAGTGAGTTTTTAAGTTGGATAACCTCCTTGGGATTTATTTTTCCCGTGGCTACTTTAGAAATTAAGCGTTCTAAATCCCCCATCTGTTTGATCCAATGTCTAGATTTATCTAGATGCGGAGCATTTTCCTTTAAAAATTCTACAACAGATAAACGATCTTCTATCTTGTCCTTGTCTTTTAAGGGTAGTGCAAGCCATCTTTTTAGCAGACGCCCTCCCATAGGAGATATAGTTTTATCTATAACAGAAAGTAGCGTGGTAGCATTGGGATTATGGCTACCATATAATTCTAAATTACGAATGGTAAAACGGTCCATCCAAACAAATTCCTCGTCCGCAATACGCTGTAATTTAGTTATATGTTGTAGCTGTCTGTGTTGTGTTTCTGATAGATAATGTAAAATAGCTCCAGCAGCAATGGTGCCACAGCTTAAGTGTGCTACACCAAAACCTTGTAGAGAATTGGTTTTAAAATGACTATTAAGCTTTTCTTGCGTAAAATCTTCTTGAAAAACCCAATCTTCTAGTAAGAAACTATGGTGTTGGTGGCCAAAATGCTGCGGAAACTCTAACTTTTGTTTTTTAGAAATTAGAACTTCATTCGGCGCAAAATTCTGTAACAGCTTATCAATCTGGCTATTGTTTCCTTCGGCAACTAAAAATTCACCAGTAGAGATATCTAAAAAAGAAACTCCTAATTTGTTTCTCCCAAAATGTACAGCAGCTAAAAAATTGTTGCTTTTGGCGTTTAAAATATCATCATTTAGTGCTACACCGGGAGTAACTAACTCGGTAACACCGCGTTTAACAATGGTTTTGGTTTGCTTAGGGTCTTCTAATTGATCACAGATAGCAACCCGTTCCCCTGCTTTTACCAATTTGGGTAAATAGGTATTTAAAGAGTGATGAGGAAAGCCAGCAAGTTCTGTTTGGTCCCCACCATTGTTTCTATGGGTTAAAACAATACCTAGAATTTGCGCAGCTTTAACGGCATCTTCCCCAAAAGTTTCATAAAAATCCCCAACCCTAAAAAGTAACATAGCATCTGGATGCTTTGTTTTAATAGCATTGTACTGCTGCATCAACGGAGTTACCTTCTTTGTCTTCTTTCCTGCCAAAATTGAGCTTCTTTATTTCTTTTTTCGAAAATATAAAGATGCCAAGGTTTCTTTCAATTTTGTTGATATTTACAGCTCAAAAGTGAATAATTAAATGCGAAAGTTAGCCAACGACGAATTAGATAGGAAAAATGTAGCGGAATTTAAGGCTGCAGAGAAATTACCCGTTTCTCTAATATTGGACAACATCAGAAGTTTAAATAATATTGGATCTGTATTCCGCACTGCCGATGCTTTCTTAATTAAAAAAATTTACCTGTGCGGTATTACTGCTAAACCTCCGCATAAAGACATACAAAAAACAGCTTTGGGCGCTACAGATAGCGTGGCTTGGGAATACGTAGAAGATACGTCAGAGTTGGTACAGCGTTTACAAAAAGAAAAGGTGCATGTGGCGGCGCTTGAGCAAGCAGAAAATGCTACAATGCTCCACACATTCACCCCAGTGATTGACCAAGAATATGCCTTGGTGTTTGGTAATGAAGTTAAAGGGGTGTCTCAACAGGTGGTTACTGCTAGTGATACGGTTCTAGAAATACCTCAATTTGGCACCAAACACTCTTTAAATATTGCGGTAAGTACAGGAGTTGTTGTTTGGGATTTTTGGAATAAACTAATGGGCTAAAACAAAAAAACCTCGGTGAAACCGAGGCATAACATATAGTTTGAGTTAGTTAGTTTCTGACAAAGCAGGTCGCTAATAAAGTAAAACCATTTCTTAAATCCAAATGTTTTCTTAAATAATCGTAAGCTGTTTTTCTAGTAGTTTGGCTTCAATGGCATCTAAAATATATTCATAATCATGTCTGTTTGCCACAAAATCAAGATCTTGCATATCTATAATTAATGCATTTTGTTCCGGATAACTTTTTAGAAAATCCATATAACTTTTGTTAATGGTTTCTAGATAATCCGGCTTAATATCCTGTTCATATGCACGCCCTCGTTTTTTAATTTGCTGCAATAAACGCTCTGTATTTTGGT
This sequence comes from Flavobacterium sp. ASW18X, assembly GCF_005144745.1. Classification (GTDB taxonomy): domain Bacteria; phylum Bacteroidota; class Bacteroidia; order Flavobacteriales; family Flavobacteriaceae; genus Croceivirga. The sequence continues at coordinate 261,097 of NZ_SWKK01000003.1, forward strand.
ACAGATACACGTAAACATCTGGTTTGCGTACTTCTTTATACATAACGTTAAAGACCCTGCGGTACAACTCGAACTCATCTTTTTGTAAGGTGACTTTTGCAAAAATGAGCGATTTAAAAATGTCGTAATCACTCACCATAAATTGTTTAAATAAATCAAACTGACTTGTGTCGTCCATAAATTGCTGGTAGCGGTCTGCCAAAAAAGACATTTCTAAAGCAAAAGCATACCTGCTTTGGTCTTTGTAAAATTTGGGCAAAAAAGGGTTGTCTGCAAAACGTTCTAAAACAAGTTTAGCATTAAACTCATCTGCAATCATATGGGTTAAGGTGGTTTTTCCTGCGCCAATATTTCCTTCTATAGATATAAATTGTACCTGAGAAAAAAGGTGGGCTCTATCTCTAAACAATCTTAAATGCTTTTTTTCTAGGGGGGGTTTATCGCGTAGCTCCATAAAAAGGTTGCGCGTATCTTTCTTAAGAATAGGGTGATAAAATTGAGGCGCTACATCTGCCAAAGGTTTCAATACAAAGCTACGGTCTTGCATACGGGGATGTGGAACCTCTAAATCGTCCTCTACAATAATAGCTTCTTCATAATAAATAAGATCAAGATCTATGGGTCTATCAGTATAGCCTTCATTTAGTTTTCTTTCTCTACCTAACTCTTTCTCTAATTGCAATAACTGGGCTAGTACCTGTTTGGCACTAAATTTTGTGTTAACAGAAATACAAGCATTGTAGAATGGAGCGCCATCAAAACCTACAGCCTCGTTTTCATAAATAGAAGAAGTTTTTAGCACATTGCCAATACGTCTGCCTAGCTCAAATACTGCTCTTTGCAGATTTAGATAGCGGTTGCCAACATTGCTTCCTAAAGAGATATATGCGGTTTTTTCGTTGCTCATACTTAGAAAGGAACAAAGTAAATAAAAGATGTGCACAATGGTTATCTTTGGAGCATAAATAAATTTAAATGAAATTTTTAAGAAACCTTTTGGCGGCTATAATTGGTTGTCTAATAGCCTTTGGGATATTGTTCTTTATGTTTTTTCTTTTAACTGCACTGTTAGGTAGCGCAGGTGATGAAGTTGTGGTAAAAGAAAATTCCGTTTTACAAATAAGCTTTACAGAGCCTATTTATGACTACCAAGGCGGTAATGCAGATGATCCATTTGCTGCTTTATTTGAACAGGGACAAGGTTTGGATAAAATACTACACGCTATATCTGTTGCTAAGAATGATGATAAAATAAAAGGAATAAGCCTTACCCAAGGTTTTTTAATGTCTGGTTTGGCACAAACGCAAGAAATACGAAATGCCCTGCAAGACTTTAAAACTGAGGGTAAATTTGTATATGCATATGCGGATTACTACGGACAGCAAGATTATTATTTGGCAAGTGTTGCAGATAAAGTTTTCGTAAATCCCCAGGGTTTAATGGACTTTAAAGGTTTAGCATCAGAAGTATTGTATTACAAAAAACTACAAGAAAAAACAGGCCTGAAAATGGAAGTTATTCGCCATGGCAAATATAAAAGTGCTGTAGAACCATTTTTAGCAGATGAAATGTCAGCAGAGAATAGAACGCAACTTAAAGAACTATTAACTTCTGTTTGGGATGCTATGTTGGTAGATATAGCAGACTCTAGAAAATTGTCTGTATCAGAATTAAATACTATTGCAGATACGTTAGGGGGTAGAACAGCAAAAATGGCTGTAGCTAATGGCTTGTTAGATGGTGTGCTTTATTTGGATGAATATGAAAATACTATAAAAGAAACCCTTGGTATTGCAAAAGATAAGAAGGTTAATTACGTGGAACTGGGAGATTATATTAAGAGTGCTAATAACAAGAATAAACCTAAAGGCAGTAATAAAATTGCGGTGATTTATGCGCAAGGTGAAATAATGTACGGTGATGGCTCTAAGGAGATTATTGGGCAAGGCAATATGCAAGAAGCACTTAAAAAGGTAAGAGAAGATGACGCTATTAAGGCAGTAGTAATGCGCGTTAACTCCCCTGGCGGTAGTTCTCTGGTTTCTGATATGATTTGGAGAGAAGTAGAACTAACTAAAGCTAAAAAACCAGTAGTAGTTTCTTTTGGCAATGTAGCGGCCTCTGGCGGATATTACATTGCTGCCGGTGCTAATAAAATTTTTGCAGAACCTACAACAATAACGGGTTCAATAGGGGTGTTTGGAACCATACCTAATATTCATGAGTTCACCAATGAAATTGGGATAAATGCTGAGCAAGTAGGGACGAATGCAAATTCTGTGGACTACTCGGTTTTTGAACCGATGACGGAGCAATTTAGGAATCAGGTTTTAGAAAGTATAGAAGAAACCTATGATACGTTTTTGGACCGTGTAGCAACAGGGCGTGGCATGAGTAAAGATGAAGTAAATGACATTGCGCAGGGTAGAGTTTGGAGCGGAATAGATGCTCAAAAAATTGGGTTGGTAGACGAATTAGGGAATTTGGAAGATGCTATTGCAGCTGCAGCAGAATTAGCAGAATTAAAAGAATTTGGCATTAAAAAATATCCAAAGTTTAAATCGGAATTTGAACAAATGATGGAGGGATTAAGCGGCGCAAAGGTTAAACTTGGGGAGCAAATTATTAAAGAAGAATTAGGAGCTGACAATTATATGCGTTTAAAAGAAATTAAAGCTTTTACAGAAAAAAGAGGTATACAAGCTAGGTTGCCTTACGATTTAAATATAAAATAACAGCACTTGACGATAAAAGACCATAAACTCGCATTTAAAATATACTTGTATTTAGGGGCGTTATTTATCACCTCTTTGGTGGTAAGTAATCTAATTTTTCAAAAGTTTTTTTATTGGAGGCCTTTTGGAGATGTTTCCATTTTTGGTGCGCCTTTGTTTGAGATTTCTGTTGGTATATTGCCTTATCCTATTACCTTTTTGATAACAGATTTAATTTCAGAAATTTTTGGACAAAAGAAGGCAAACCAAATTGTAACGGCAGGTATTTTTGCTTCTTTGTTTTCCATGCTAATTATAATGGTGGCCAATTACGTACCTGCAATCCCAACTAGTCCAATTGGGGATGCTACATTTACTAGTGTTTTTGGTCTTTCTCCTTTAGGCGTATTAGCCTCTATGCTGGCTTATCTATTTGCGCAGTATATAGATATTTCTATTTACCACTTTTGGAAAAAAATTACCAAAGGAAAATACTTATGGGTACGGAATAACTTTTCCACTTTTGCCTCACAATTTATAGACACCTTTACCGTTGTGGCATTGCTTTGTATTTTTGAAGTTTTGCCCTGGTCCAAGTTTTATGGACTGGTAATTAGTGGTTTTCTCTTTAAAGTTTGCATTGCAGTTTTAGATACACCTCTGTTATATTTCTTTGTTTATCTCTTTAGAAAAAGATTTAACTTAAAAATAGGAGAGGAAATTATTTTGGATAAAGCCTAAGCGCTTATTTTGATAAAAACTTGTATTATGAAGAAAAAACTGCTTAAAATAGTAGGGATTTTTTTATTGGTGATTATTGGCTTGGCCATAGCATTGCCTTTTTTTCTTGAGGGGAAAATAGCAACCATCATCAAGAATAAGGTGAACCAAAACATGAATGCTACCTTAGATTTTGAAGAGGCTAATCTAAGCCTAATCAAGAGCTTTCCAAATGCACACGTTAACCTTAAAGGTATTTCTCTTGTTAATAAAGCGCCATTTGAGGGGGACACCCTTTTTGCCTCAGAAAGCTTAGCCTTAAACATGTCTATAAAAGAATTGTTTAAAGGAGCTGGAGAACCAATAGGCATAAAAAGTATCTTGATAGACGGAGCAAGACTCCATATTAAAGTTGATAAAGAAGGGAATGCAAATTACGATGTTGCGCTACCAGAAGAGCCTGGGACTGCGGAGGAGGAATCCGGTGCTAATAATGAGTTCAGCTTTGACTTGCAAGAGTATGCTATTTCTAATTCCGATATAATTTATGACGATTTTGCCACCGGAATGCATATGGTTATTAATGAAATGAATCATAAAGGAACGGGTGATTTTTCTTTGGCTAAATCCGAGTTAGATACCCATACAGATGCTTTGGTTTCTTTTGAAATGGATAGTACCAAGTATTTAAATAAAAACAAGGTAGCTCTAGATGCCTTGTTAGCAATGGACTTGGAAAATAGTAGATATACCTTTTTAGATAACAAAGCCTTGGTAAACCAATTGCCATTGGTTTTTGATGGTTTTGTGCAAGTAAATGAAGCTAACCAAGAAATAGATATTTCGTTTAAAACGCCATCATCAGACTTCAAGAATTTTTTAGCAGTGATACCGGAAGCATATTCTAAGAATATAGAAAATGTAAAAACTACGGGAACTTTTGAGGTTTCTGGTAGGTTTTACGGCATTGTAGATGATACCCATATTCCAAAATTTAATATCGACCTAAAGTCGGATAACGCCTCTTTTAAATATCCAGATTTGCCAAAAGCGGTAACTAATGTATTTATAGATACTAAGATTAATAATGAAACTGGTATTACAGAAGACACCTATGTTAATTTAGATAGGCTTAGTTTTAAAATAGATCAAGATGTATTTAATGTAAATGCTAAGATTAGAGATTTGCTAGGCAATACCAGAGTAAATGCGCATATGGATGGTAAAATGAATTTGGCTAACCTTTCTAAGGCGTATCCGTTGCCAGTAGATTACGGATTATCTGGTATGTTAAATGCGGACGTTACCACAGCATTTGACATGGCTTCTTTAGAGCAAAAAAAATATGCCAATACTAAAACTAATGGTACAGCAAGCCTAACGGGATTTAATTATGCTTCTCCTGAGTTAAAGAATCCGGTAAATATAGAGCGTGCAGAAATGACTTTTAATCCCACAACGGTCACTCTAAATTCGTTTAAGGGAAAAACAGGGAGTACAGATTTTAATGCTACAGGTGCTATAAATAATTTGTTAGGTTATCTTTTTAATGATGAAAATATAGAGGGTAATTTTAAACTAAGTTCTAACAATTTTGCGGTAAATGATTTTATGGTAGAGGAAGCGGTGACTACAGATGATTCCGCTAAGGATATACCTGCTGAAACTACGGAACGTGTAAAAATCCCATCGTTTTTAGACTGTACAATAGATGCTACTGCTGCAAATGTGTTGTATGATGATATTAAATTGAAAGATGTGTCTGGCAGATTGCTTATTAAAGACGAAACTGCTACACTGCAAAACTTAACCTCGTCTTTGTTTGATGGTAAGGTGGGGCTAAACGGAAATGTGTCTACAAAAGGTGCAATCTCTACGTTTGAAATGGCCCTAGATATGAACCAGATACAGATAGGGGAGTCCTTTAAAATGTTAGATATGTTTAAGGTGTTGGCTCCAGTTGCGAATGCTTTACAGGGAACGTTGAATACAGACATTAAATTAAGTGGTAATTTAAAAGATGATATGACTCTTAATTTAGCTACCTTGTCTGGCGATATGTTGGCGCAGTTATTGTCTACTGATATTAATGCAGAGCGTGCTCCATTGCTAACAGCACTTAGTAACAAGTTGAGCTTTATTAATTTAGATAAACTAGATTTAAAAGGGCTTAAAACAAAATTGTCTTTTGAAAATGGTACCGTTAGTGTGACGCCTTTTGATATTAAGATAAATGATGAAATAGCTGTAAACGTTGTGGGTAGTCATTCTTTTGATAAGCAATTGGCATACAATGCTACATTAAATGTGCCTGCCAAATATTTAGGGTCCGATGTAAATAATTTAATTGCCAAAATAGATGATAAAAGCTTAGAAGGCTTAACTATACCTGTAAAAGCTACTATTGGTGGTAACTATACTAGCCCATCTGTGAACACAGATTTAACTTCTGGAGTAAAACAACTTACAGCGCAACTAGTAGAGATACAAAAACAAAAACTTCTAAACCAAGGTAAAGACAAAGCAAAGAATTTGCTTGGAGACTTATTAAATAAAAATCAGACAGCAGACTCTGCCCAAGTAGATACTACTAAAGCAAGTACAGGTAATGCCGTTAAAGATGCCCTCGGTGGTCTTTTAAATAACAAAAAGAAGACGGATACTACAACTGTTAAAAAAGATACAATAGTTAAAGAAGATAAAGTTAAGGATGCTGCTAAGAGTATTCTTGGCGGCTTATTAGGTAAAAAGAAAAAGGATAGCACTAATTAGTGCTATCCTATTTTAGTTCCATTAGCTACATGTTGCTGTGGTGCTAATAAGGTAACTTCTTTGTTATTGCCTACGGCCCCCATTACTAAACATTCACTCATAATAGTTGCAATTTGTTTTGGAGGAAAATTGATTACGGCAATTACTTGTTGTCCAATTAAATTTTCAGGTTGGTACAAATCGGTTATTTGTGCAGAAGTTTTGCGTGTACCTATTTCTTCCCCAAAATCTATAATCATTTTGTAGGCAGGATTTCTTGCCTCTTTAAAAATTTCGGCCTGTACAATGGTGCCAACACGCATATCGACTTTAGAAAATTCTTCCCAGGTTAAGGTATGGTCTGTCATCGTATTTCTAATTTATATCTATGCCTACATAAAGGCCTTCGTTACTTCTTATGTTAAAAACAGTTTGGTCTTCAAAAATTAGATACTGCCCTTTAATACCTTTTAATTTGCCAGTGTAAGTAGGAGTTTTTATGAGATTAAGACTTTTTACTTTCTCAGGGTAAGTTAATACTGGAAATTCTAGTTCTGTCTCTTTATTCGTAGCTATGTAATAGGCTTGTGCTTCTTCTGGTATGTAATTTTTTAGTTTTTCGCGCCAAGCCACTAAATCTACATCCTCAATGTCGTTTTTAAGCATCTTTTGCCAGCTGGTCTTATCGCTCACATATGCTTTAAGTGCTACTTCTGTAATACCCGCCAAATAACGATTGGGAGTTTCTACAATTGCAATAGCCTCATGAGCACCTTGGTCAATCCAACGGGTGGGAACCTGACTTTTACGCGTAACACCAACCTTTACATTACTGCTGTTTGCTAAATACACAATATGTGGTTGTAATTGCATTCGTTTTTCATAGTCCAAATCGCGCTCCTCTTGGTTTAAATGGGCTTTACTTAATTCGGGTTTCATAATCCAATCTGCCGCTTGGGGTACTTCAAAAAAACAACTGCGGCAAAAACCTTGGCGGTAAATAGGTTTGTCTAAACCGCAATTAAGACACTGGTATTTTATAAAGCTTATCTTTAAATGTTTATCGAGTACTTGATTCATGTGGATAAAATCGTTTTCCATCACTAAAAAATATTGGATGGGCGATTTATATTCGGTCTTCATCTTGCGTAATACGCCTTCGTAAATCATGTATCGGTATTTATTTGAACAAATTTGAAATAAAGGTTATTTTAGCTGATAACCCATAAAAGAAGGGTTAAAGATACCGAAAATGCCAATACCATTATTCAATTCCATAGCCTCTTGGCTGCTCAAAAAAAGATACCATCAGATAGAATTGTTTTTAAAATATCCTATTGATGTTCAACAAGAAGTGTTGAGGTATTTAATCACCTTTGCTAAAGGTACAGAATTTGGCAAGATGCATGGATTTGATAGCATTAAAACCTATGAAGACTTTGTAGCACGAGTACCAATTGTAGATTATGAGGAAGTAGCTGGTATGATAGAACGTACAAGGAGAGGAGAGCAGAATGTATTTTGGCCAACCAGCATAAAATGGTTTGCAAAAAGCAGTGGAACTACGAATGCAAAGAGTAAATTTATTCCTGTAAGTACAGAGGCCTTAGAGAATTGCCACTACAAGTCTAGTAAAGATTTGCTGTGCTTGTACTTAAATAACAATGAAAATTCTCAATTATTTACGGGTAAAAGCTTACGGTTAGGTGGTAGCAAAGAGTTGTATGAGGATAACGGAAGCTTTTTTGGAGATTTATCTGCAATTTTAATAGATAATATGCCTTTATGGGCAGAATATAGTAGCACGCCAAGTAACAAAGTTTCTTTAATGAGCGAGTGGGAGCATAAGATGACCGCTATTATTGAGGAGAGTATAAAAGAGAATGTAACCAGTTTGGCTGGTGTCCCCTCTTGGATGTTGGTGTTATTGAATAATGTATTGGAACGAACTGGTAAAACGCACTTATTCGAAATTTGGGAGAATCTAGAGGTGTATTTTCATGGAGGGGTTAGTTTTGCACCTTACCGGGAACAGTATAAAAAGCTGCTGCCCAGATCCCGTTTTAATTATTACGAAACCTATAACGCATCAGAAGGTTTTTTTGGAATACAAGATAGGAACAACTCTCATGAGTTGTTGTTGATGTTAGATTATGGTATTTTCTATGAGTTTATTCCTATACATCAAAATGGCCAATTAGAACCATGTGCCATACCGTTGTGGGAAGTGAAAATAGGAGTCAATTATGCTGTTGTAATCACTACCAATGCTGGCCTTTGGCGTTATAAAATAGGAGACACGGTTAGGTTTACCAGTACTGCGCCGTATCGTATTAAAATTACAGGGCGTACTAAGCATCATATTAATGTCTTTGGGGAAGAGCTCATTATTGAGAATACAGAAGAAGCGCTAAAAAGTGTATGCGAAAAAACAGGGGCGCAAATTAAAGACTATACTGCCGCTCCTGTGTTTATGAAGGATAAAGAAAAAGGTGCTCATGAGTGGGTTATAGAATTCAGAAAACCTCCAGAACAACTAGATTACTTTGTAGAACTATTAGATAATGCGTTAAAAGCTTTGAATTCTGATTACGAAGCAAAACGATACAATAACATGACCTTAAATCCGCCCAAGGTACATATGGCTAGAGCTAATTTGTTTTACGATTGGCTAAAAAGCAAAAATAAATTAGGTGGGCAACATAAAATTCCGCGTTTGTCTAATAGTAGGGAGTATCTGGAAGAACTTTTACAATTAAACGTTATTACTGCGGTGATAAAAGAATAACAATTACTACAACGTTTTCGTTGTTTGTGCTCGGTTTATCGAATAAAATCTAAACTATAGCCAATATATTGGTGGTATTCTCGTTTAGATACCAACTTTAAACAGACTAAACAAAAAACTACCCGTTACTATGGCAGAAAAACTTATTGTATTATCAGACATGTGGGGAGTCAAAAAAGGGTTGTGGATAACCTCTTATTTTGGCTACTTACAACAGTATTATGACATTGAATTTTATGATATTCAGCAATTAGGCAACATAGAAATTCCGGTATTAACTGGTGAAAATATTCACAAAGCTTTTGTAAATGGCGGATTAGATACGGCAATAGCGCATTTGGCAAGTAAAGTGACGGAGCCTTGCCATATTTTAGCTTTTAGTGCAGGTGGTACTATAGCATGGAAGGCGGCTTTGCAGGGTATGCCTATGAAATCGCTTACAGCAATTTCTGCAACTCGTTTACGTTTTGAAACCGAAAAGCCAAAGTGTAAGGATGTGCAATTAATTTATGGCGAAAATGATACGTATAAACCAAATGCACAATGGGCTAAAGAAATTGGTTTGGAATTACAAATTGTAGAGAATTTTGGTCACGAGTTGTATTCTGATGAAAAGTTTATCGGTGATATCTGTATGGATTTATTAAATAAAGTAACCCAAAAAGCAGTATAGGGCTTTATGTACATGGAAATAAAAAAAGCGGCTTAATAGCCGCTTTTTTAGTTTTGTCATAGATGCTTAGGATACTGCTTTGAGTTTTTTTATGGTTTCATAAGAAAGCTTTTCTTCTGCATATGCTTTAGATACCTTTAAGGTTTTATCCTCGCTACTTGGTAAGTTAAACATGGCATCTGTAAATATTGCTTCGCACAAAGAACGAAGTCCTCTAGCACCTAATTTATATTCTATAGCTTTATCTACAATATAGCTTAAAGCTTGTTCTGTTATTTCGAACTCTATGTCATCCATGGCAAACAATTTTTCATATTGTTTAATGATGGCATTTTTAGGCTCTGTAAGTATAGCTCTTAGGGTTTTCTTATCTAGCGGGTTCATATGTGTCAATACCGGTAAACGCCCAATAATTTCGGGAATTAAACCAAAATCCTTTAAATCTTTGGGGATAATGTACTGTAAAATGTTTTCGCTATCTAAGTTATCTTCTGCTTTAGAAGCACTATAGCCAACTGCTTGCATGTTTAAGCGCTTGGTAATTATCCGTTCTATACCATCAAAAGCACCCCCAGCTATAAACAAGATGTTCTCTGTGTTTACTTCTATAAATTTCTGATCAGGATGTTTACGTCCTCCTTTTGGTGGTACGTTTACAACTGTGCCTTCCAACAATTTTAATAGCCCTTGTTGTACGCCTTCTCCAGATACGTCTCTAGTAATAGAAGGATTGTCGCTCTTACGAGCAATTTTATCAATCTCATCTATAAAAACTATACCACGTTCTGCTTTTTCTAAATTATAGTCAGCAGCTTGTAGTAAACGTGTTAAAATACTTTCTACATCTTCCCCAACATAACCAGCTTCTGTTAAAACAGTAGCGTCTACAATGGCTAGAGGTACATTCAGCATTTTAGCAATAGTTTTAGCCATTAGGGTTTTACCTGTACCTGTTTGGCCAACCATAACAATGTTACTCTTTTGTATCTCTACTCCGTCGTCTGTACTTTTAGGTTGCAATAATCTTTTATAGTGATTGTAAACCGCTACAGACATTACCTTTTTGGTGCGTTCTTGACCTATAATAAAAGTATCTAAAAACTCTTTTATTTCTAGCGGTTTTTTTAGCACTAATTCTGCAGATAAATCATTGCTTTTTGCTTGCTTAGATTCTTCTGCTACTATACTATGAGCTTGCTCTATACAACGGTCACAGATGTGTGCGTCTAAGCCTGCAATTAAAAGATTGGTTTCTGGCTTTTTTCTACCACAAAATGAACATTCTAAATTCTCCTTCGCCATTTTTATTAAATGCTTGAATATAGTTTAACGGGAAAACCGTAGTAAAATTTTTACTTTTCGATGAAATCCCTATTAATGGTTGTCGGTGTTAGGCCTTTTCCCTTACTAAGATTTCGTCAATCATTCCGTATTCCTTGGCTTGGTCTGCTTTCATCCAGTAATCTCTATCACTATCTTCAAACACCTTATCAAAGGTTTGGCCAGAATGGTTGGCAATGATTTGATATAATTCGTCTTTAATTTTTAACACTTCTTTTGCTGCAATTTCAATATCACTTGCTTGTCCTTGTGCTCCAGAAAGTGGTTGGTGAATCATAATTCTTGAGTGTGGAAGTGCACTTCTTTTACCGTTTTCTCCTGCGCAAAGCAGTACAGCGCCCATGGAGGCGGCTATACCTGTACATATTGTGGCTACGTTTGGTTTAATAAATTGCATGGTATCATAGATGCCAAGACCAGCGTAAACGCCACCACCTGGAGAGTTAATGTAGATAGAAATATCCTTAGATGCGTCTGTGCTTTCTAAGAATAACAATTGCGCCTGTACAATGTTTGCAACTTGGTCGTTGATACCAGTTCCTAAAAAGATGATGCGGTCCATCATCAATCTAGAAAACACATCAAAAACAGCAATGTTTAATTGTCTTTCCTCAATAATATTTGGGGTAAGGTTTACTGGGTACATGCTGCTCATGATTTTATCATAATACATGCTGTTGACCCCGTGGTGCTTAGTAGCGTATTTTTCAAATTCTTTTCCGTAATCCATAGGAAGTAAATCGCTTATTTTTTTAAACAAAAAAAGGTTCTGAAATATAAAATTCCAGAACCGTAAAGATACAATTATTTAAATCGCTATCCGTAAACCTCTTTTACAAACTTCTCGTAGCTTATCTCTTTCTCTTTAAGATTAGCTTTTTCTTTGTAAAGATCTAACAGTTTTTGGCTCATTAACTGCTCGGAAAGCCTTTTAACTTCGTCTTGGTTGCCCAACACTCTAGTTGCAATATTCTCTAATTCTTCTTCTTGTGGGTCTAAGTGACCGTATTGTGCCATCTGAGATTTGATAAAGCCTTTAGCAAATTCTTTAAGCTCATCAAACTGTACTTGCAGGTCATTATCTTTGATAAGTTTACCTTCTATCAATTGATAACGCAAACCTTGCTCAGATTTTTCATATTCTTTGGCAGCTTCTTCCGCAGAAATCTCTTTTTCACCACTTAGCTGAATCCATTTTTTTAAGAATTCTGTAGGTAGTTCAAACTTAGTTTCTTCTATAAGCTTCTCAGTTACATCATTTAGTAACTTTTGGTCTGCCTGCTGGGCAAATTGTTTCTCAGAATCTTCTTTGATTTTGTTCTTCATTTCTTCTTCTGAAGTAACATTATTTTCTCCAAAAAGTTTATCGAACAGTTCTTGGTTTAATTCTGCAGGTTCTCTCTCGTTAATTTCTTCTATGGTAAAAGTTAAATCAATTTTCAAATCTTTAACCTCTTCATTAGAAAGACCTGTTGCAGAAGCTAACATGTAATCCTCCTCAAATAGACCTTTAGTGTTTAAAGTAACAACATCACCAACTTTTTTACCTACAAAGGCATCTTTGGCTTTTTTACTCTTTAATTTATCTATTTCTACCGTGGTAGTCTTGCTAATTTCTTTTTCTTCGTTGGTAAATGTACCTGTTACTTCATCTGTTTTAGATGCTTCCTCTTTAGATACAATTTTACCGTATTGTTTTTGGATACGCTCTACTTGCTCATCTATCATTTTTTGATCAGCAACTATTTTGTATTGCGTTATGGCCTTTTTTGTTTTTAAGTTGACATCAAAATCAGGCGCAAGACCTAATTCGAACTCAAAATCAAAACTCTCATTATCCCAGTTAAAATCCTCTTGTTGTTTTGGTAATGGGTTACCTAAAACATCTAATTTTTCTTCAGTTAAAAATTTATTCAAATTGTCTTGTAGCAACTTGTTTACTTCATCTACCAACACCGCTTTTCCGTATTGTTTTTTGATCAAACCCATAGGAACTTGACCTTTTCTAAAACCCGGTATATTAGCTTGTTTTCTATAATTCTTTAAAATTTCGTTCACCTTATCTTCATAGTCTTCTTTGGTGATCGCAACCTTTACTACAGCATTTAAATTGTCTATCTGCTCTTTTGAAATATTCATTTAGCTATTCTATTTTATAGATGGCTGGCAAAAGTAGTACATTTTGTTTGGTTCAACAAGTTTTTAAGGAATTGCAAATCAGGTAACAAGATTATTTTTTCTGGTCTTCTTTTAATATGGAAAATAGGAAGGATTGCAACAAGGATAAAAGCAAGCTAAAAAGTAGTGCCATCCATATGCTACTTACACTAAAGCCATCTATAAAATAATCTGCTATTAAGATAATAAGTGCATTAATGATTAGTAAAAACAACCCAAGGGTTACTATAGTTATGGGTAAGGTTAAAATTACCAGTATAGGCTTCACTAAAAAGTTAAGCAGGCCAAGTACTATGGCTACTATAACGGCAGTTAAATAACTTACTACTTCTACGCCTGGTAGTACGTGTGCTAGTATGAATACCGCTACTGCAGTAAGAAGAATACGAAGAATTGTTCTCATGATAAAAGTATTTATATAAAAAAAGCATCGCTATTGCGATGCTTTAATGTACTAAATTAAGTTGGATTAGTTGATATAAAGACCTGTGTAATCTAAAGGATTAACAGCAGGTAAATTAGATCCGTATTTTTCATTTATTACACGAATAAATTCGTTAGCTAGTATGGCATAACCTCTTGGAGAAGGGTGCACGCCGTCTAAAGAAAATCCACCACCTGTACCAAAATCTGCAGTTACTTTACTACCGTCTTTTAAAGTAATTCCTGTAGTTCTTAAGGTGGTTAATAAAGCGTTGGCATCTACAAAGGCAATATCAAATTGCTCTGCAATTGTCTTAATAACATCATTAAAAGCCATCATTGCGGTATTAGCCTCTTCTTGCTCTTCTGGGGTAAGCACCCACTTGTCTGCTAATGGAATAGCCACGCCATTAATAGAAGTAGGGTTGTTGGGGTCTGCAAGAGAACCAATAAAGGAGCTTGCAGGTAATACTACCAAATCTTCTTCAGTGGCTTGTCTCATATTTACCAAAGCTGGATTAAAACTTGTTAAATCAGTCAAATTTTCATCAAGAATCACAACGGCGTTACCTTCGCCTGCAGCAAAAGAGATAGTTCTTTGAGCCAATTCTTCTGCAGAAATTAACCCAGCTTGTTGCAATTGGGCTAATCCGCCATTGTATTGTGCGTAAGCACCATTTAGCAAAGCGGCAGTTGCTTCATCTAAAGGAACCGGGTTGTGTGGTACTGTTGTTAAATAAGGGATTGTGGTTACATCCGGGATGTTGGCAATTACACCCTTGGCGCCATTTGCAGTCATGGTACCTAATATGCCTTGTAGCACACTGCCTAGAACTCTTGGGTCTGTAATGTCGTTGGAGCCATAGGTAGATGGGTCTAAATTACCCAATTGGTTTTGTCCATCCCCACCAGCTGCTACGTAGCTAAGTACGTCATTGTTGCCAATCCATAAAGAGAAAAAGGTAGGTTGTTGTGCTGCTGCATCACCTAAAATGGTAGCATTTGGTTCAGATGCGAAACGTGCAAAATAAGGGTTGGCCAACCCTAGAGCAACACCTTGAGGGTTACCATAACCTTCTGCTAATAAATGAAAACTTTTAGCGCCTGGAACGCCCATATTATTGAATGGTCCAGGAAGTGTATTTGTGATTTCGGTAGTTCCTTGTCCAGATACAGGTACTGGTGAAGGTCTTGATTTGGGGTCATCTGGGCTCAAACTGGCAAAGGATAGAATAAGTCTATTGCTGGCAATAGGATTTCCAGCTAAAGTCATTCCTCCTAAATCATCATTCATAAAAGGAATAGAAAACTCGCCACCGCCTGCTAAAGAAAATTGTGTAGCTAACATGTTAGGCATGGAAGCCTCTTGTCCCATTCTAAATAAAGCTCCGTCAGAAAAACCTGCGGTTAATGAGTTGCCTACGGCAACGTAAGTAGAAAAATCTGCAGAACCACTAGTGTAATTAACGGGTTCTGGTTCGGGGGTTGTTGTTTCTGTCGTAACATCGTCCTCCTCACACGAAATAAAAAGTAGCCCCATTACTGGTAAAAGGGCGAAAAACTTCTTCATATGTTCAAAATTTGAGTTAGTTTAAGTTGAATTTTATGTTAAAAAAGCAATAACTCAAATCTATATGAAATTTATTGCACCCGCAATTTTTTAGGTAAAAAAATTATGCATGCATAATAAAAACTATGAATATTTAACGATTTAGAAATTCAATTGCGTAATTAAAGAAGTCTTTTGGGTTTTCTGCATGTAACCAATGTCCTGCATTATCTACTGTTTTAATAGTAGCCTTAGGGAAGTGTGTTTTGATAACGGCATAGTCGTTAGGTAAAATGTATTCAGACTTACTTCCTCTTAAAAATAGGGAGGCACCATCAAAACTATCCGTGGAATTAATGTTTTCTCCAATTTCTTCCATACGGTCTTGTAACACTTTAAAATTGAATCTAAAACCTAACTTGCCTTTTTCTACCCAGTATAAATTCTTAAGTAAAAACTGTCTAATGCCCCAGTCTTTTAAACTTTCTGCCAACGCATTGTCTGCTTCTTTTCTGCTTTTTAGCTCATCAAAATTTAAAGTTTTTAATCCGTTGATGATGTACTGGTGGTGTGGGGGGTAAAATTTAGGTGCAATATCTGCAACAATTAACTCCGCAACCTTTTCTGGATGGGTTACGGCAAATTGCATGGCTGTTTTGCCGCCCATGGAATGCCCAATTAGACTAGCACTGCTAATGTTATGGTGATTCATGTAGCGTTCAATATCTTCTGCTAGGGCTTGGTAGTGAAACTCATCTGAATGAAAACTTTTTCCGTGATTGCGTTGATCTATTAAATGTACTAGAAAACCCTCTTCTGCAAACTGGCTACCTAAGGTTTTCCAGTTGTCAGACATGCCTAAGAAACCATGTAAAATAAGTAGAGGTTTTCCTTCGCCTAAGATATTAGAATGTAGTATCTCCATTATTTCAATCGTTCTAAATACATATTTATAACATTTTCTAATCCCAAATACAAGGACTCGCATATAAGAGCATGGCCTATGGATACCTCAAGCAAGCCTGGAACTTCTTGTTTAAAGAATTTTATGTTGTCTAAAGATAAGTCGTGCCCAGCGTTTAACCCCAAACCAACTTCTTGTGCATTTAAAGCAGCTTCTATAAATGGCTTAACTCCGTTCTTATTGCCTTGTGCGTAGGCTACAGCATAACTTTCAGTATACAATTCAATACGGTCGGTTCCTGTTGCTACAGCGCCCTCTACCATTTTTGGGTCTGGGTCTACAAAAATGGAGGTTCTTATGTCTTTTGCTTTAAAAGTTTGTATTACTTCACTTAAAAAATCTTTGTGTTTAATAGTGTCCCAACCAGCATTAGAGGTGATGGCGTCCTCAGCGTCTGGTACCAGCGTAACCTGTGTGGGTTGTACTTGTAGTACAAGGTCTATAAATTTTTGCACAGGATTACCTTCTATATTGTATTCTGTGCTTACAATACCTTTTAATTCTATGGCGTCTTGATATTTAATGTGGCGTTCATCTGGTCTGGGATGTATGGTAATACCTTGCGCTCCAAAGCCTTCTATGTCTTGTGCAGCTGTTATTAAATTGGGCATATTGCCACCTCTCGCATTACGTAGGGTAGCCAACTTGTTTATGTTCACGCTTAGTTTTGTCATTAGCATATCAATTTTAGTGTCAAAAATACAAAATGGGCACGCCTTTTGCGCTCTTTAAATTTGTAGTTTTGTTGTAGAATCAAGGTTATGCATATTCAAGATAAATTAAATAGCACCTTACCCACTTTTGGTATTACAGATACTTTGAATGAGGTAATTACTTTTTTTGAGGATACCATGTACTCCCATATTGCAGTTATGGATAATGGAGTGTATTTGGGAATGCTCTCGGAAAATGACCAAGATTGTTTTGAGGAGGGTAAAACCATTGAAGATTTTAGATTTCAATTAGAGACTTTCCAAGTAACTAGAGAAACCTTGTGGTTAGATGTACTAGAAGTATTTTCTAGAAATGAAGCTAATTTGGTGCCGGTTTTGGATGATGCGCATCGCTTTGTGGGGTATTATGATTTAAATGATGTTGTTGACTTGTTTATAGGAACACCATTCTTTACAGAGCCAGGAGGAATACTGGTGGTTTCTAAAGGAATACGTGATTACTCTATGAGTGAAATAGCTCAAATAGTGGAAACTAACAACGGTAAATTGTTAGGAGCTTTTATTACGGAAAGTGAGAATGATTTGGTACAAGTGACATTGAAAATTGCAAATGCTAATCTTAACGAAGTAATCCAAACCTTTAGAAGGTACAGTTATAATATCTTATTTGGTAATAATGATGACCAGTTTTTAGAAGATTTAAAACAAAGGTCAGATTATTTAGACAAATACTTAAACGTTTAGCATGAAGGTAGCCATTTATGGTCAAGTGCTGTTAGAAGAGGATATTCCTCATGTGGTTTCTTTATTAGAAGCTTTAAAGCAAATAGGTGCACAGTTTTCCATAGAAAAAAAGTTTGCCAAAAAACTACAAACTGCTTTGGTAGTGTATGAGCATGGATTATTTGACCAGAAATCTGGTTTAGATAAGACTTTTGATATGTTTGTAAGTTTTGGGGGTGATGGTACCATGCTGCGAGCTGTAACTTATGTACAAGATTTAGGTATACCTGTGGTTGGTGTTAATACGGGCAGGTTAGGATTTTTGTCTACCTTTAAAAAAGAAGAGGTGACCAAGGTAGTAACTGAGTTTCTAGAAGGCAACTACACCATAGAAGAGCGTAGTTTGGTGGCCTTGGATTCCGCTTCTAATATCAATGCTTTTGGGGATTTAGACTTTGCTTTAAATGAAATAACAGTAAGTAGAAAGGATACAACTTCTATGATTACTGTAGAAACGTTTTTAGATGGGGAGTATCTTACATCTTATTGGGCAGATGGATTAATAGTGTCTACGCCAACAGGTTCTACAGGCTACAGTCTTAGTTGTGGCGGTCCTGTAATAGCACCTTCTGCCAAATCCTTGGTACTAACACCTATTGCGCCCCATAATTTAAACGCTCGGCCATTTGTAATTGCAGATCATACCTCTATCAGATTGCGGGTAAGTGGTAGAGAAGAAAATCACTTACTATCTTTAGACTCTAGAATCGCAACTATTCCTAACGGTACAGAAATCATTATTCGTAAAGCAAATTTTACGGTTAAAATGATTGAGTATAAGGCAGAAAGTTTTCTTAAAACACTGCGCAACAAATTGCTTTGGGGAGAAGACAAGCGCAATTAGAGGCAATAAAAAATAGCTAAATCTGTTTTACAAAAGGAACAGTATGAGGTTTAGAAACATATAGCATAAACAGAATGCTATATTTGCAAGCCGTTTTATTAAAAATTAATTTGGTAATAACGGCAACCCGATTTAAAAAGTAATAAGGGTAAGAAAATGAAAAGAATTTTCATCTTAATGGGTATGGTTATGGCTATGAGTATCCATGCACAAACATACGAGGTTGGTTTGTTTGCGGGGGGTGCTAATGCCATTACAGATATAGGTAGAACTAACTACGTATTGCCTTCTGGTGTAGCCTTTGGTGGCATCTTTAAATGGAACAAACGTAAAAGATGGGCCTATCGAGGTAGTATTATACATGGTAAAGTGGTAATGGATGATGCTAATAGCAATATGGCCTCCAGAGAGCAACGAGGGTACAGGGTTGAAAATGCCATTACAGAATATTCTGCAGGTATAGAATTTAACTTTGTAGAATATAACTTACACAAGCTAGGGCCTGCCTTTACACCTTATTTATATACAGGTGTAACTTACTTTAGATACGATTTTAACTACATAGATGCGCAACAAGTTCAGGATATTAATCAAAAAGATGGTAGTTTCGCAGTTCCAATGACTGTTGGAGCCAAATTGCGATTAAATCAATTTCTAATCCTTGGAGCAGAAATAGGGGCGCGATACACCTTCACAGACAACTTGGATGCCAGTAATCCTTACAATTCAAATTTTGATGAATTTAAGTTTGGTAATTTTTTAAGTGATGATTGGTATGTGTTTTCAGGGTTAACATTAACTTATACCTTTGGTAGAAAGCCATGCCAAGATTGTTTTGAGTAGTTAAATGAACAACCTAGACCAAATAGATAAAAATAAATTACCCAAGCATATTGCCATTATTATGGATGGCAATGGTCGTTGGGCTAAACAGCGGGGCAAATTACGTGTTTTTGGTCATGAGAACGGAGTGAATGCTGTCCGCAAAACAGTGGAGCACTGCGCCAAGCTAGATGTACAGTGCCTTACCCTCTATGCTTTTTCCACAGAAAACTGGAAAAGACCAAAGCTAGAGGTGCAAACTCTCATGAAAATTTTAATTGGTTCTCTTAGAAAAGAGTTAAAAACTTTTAAGGATAACAATATAAAGCTCAATGCTATAGGTAATTTAGAAGCTTTACCTCAAAAAGCAAGGAAAGAGCTGCAAGATGTTATTGAGTTAACCGCTAAAAACACTGGGCTTACCCTGACTTTGGCATTAAGCTATGGAGCTCGGGAAGAACTAAATAATGCCGTCAAATGTATCGCATCCAAAGTTAAAAATAATATAATTTCAGAGGATGATATTGACGAGCAACTCATAAATACACATCTTTACACGCATGACCTGCCAGATGTGGACCTCATGATTCGTACAAGTGGAGAGCATCGGATTAGTAATTTCTTACTTTGGCAGATTGCATATGCCGAATTATATTTTATTGACGTATTTTGGCCAGATTTTAATGAAGAGCATTTGGTAAATGCGATAATAAATTACCAAAATAGAGAACGAAGATTTGGAAAAACTAGCGAACAACTTAATTAAATTGCTTAAGGTACCATCACTAAGCACAGTATTAATTCCTATTTTATTATTTGCTCAAGCCATTTTGGCGCAAGCGCCCACCCTAGAGAACAGTAAAGAGTATATTCTTGAGGGTATAGAGGTAACGGGCCTGCAAAGTTATAATGAGCAAACGGTTAAAACTTATACAGGGCTGCGCGTAGGCCAACCCATAAAAGTGCCAGGAGAAGAGTTGAGTTCTGTAATTAAGAAATTATGGAGTTTGGAGTTATTTAGTGATATTGCTTTTTATCACTACGTGGAAGATGATAAGGTCTTCTTGCAATTGCGTATAAAGGAAAGGCCAACCTTGTCTAACGTTACTTTTTATGGTATTAAAAAGCGTAAGGTAGAAGGTATTGTTAATGATACAGACCTTAAAAAAGGTAAAAAAATTACGGAAAGCTTAATTGCTAACACTAAAGGATACCTAGAAAATAAATATAAAAAGCAAGGATATTTAAACACTAAAGTTACCATAGCTACGGCTAAAGACACTGTGGGAGCCAACACGGAAAACATGGTGGTAAATATCAAAAAAGGCGAAAAAGTAAAAATTAATAAAATTGTATTTGAGGGCAATGAACAATTGTCTGACAAGCGATTGAAGAAAGCATTAAAAAAGACGAAGCAGAAAAAGTTTTATCGTTTCTGGAAAAAGTCTAAATATATAGAAGACGATTACAAAGAAGATTTATCCAATTTAATAGACACCTATGCAGAACGGGGTTACCGAGATGCTCGTGTACTGTCAGATACTTTTGTTAAGGTAGATGAGAATAATATTGCTTTAAAGATTAATGTAGAAGAGGGCAATAAATATTATTTTGGCGATATTGATTTTGTTGGGAACACTGTGTATTCAGATCGTATATTAGGTCAAGTATTGGGGATTAAGAAAGGAGACACTTATAACGGTGTGTTACTTA
This sequence comes from Flavobacterium sp. ASW18X, assembly GCF_005144745.1. GTDB lineage: Bacteria > Bacteroidota > Bacteroidia > Flavobacteriales > Flavobacteriaceae > Croceivirga. The sequence continues at coordinate 282,035 of NZ_SWKK01000003.1, forward strand.
AAAAACGAATTGCAGACGATTCAAAACCAGATGGTGAAGACTTAACCAATTTGTATCAAAACAATGGTTATCTGTTTTCTTCTATTAATCCTGTAGAAATTTCTGCTGTCAACGATACCATAGATTTCGAAATTAGAATTATAGAAGGTAAAGAGACTTTTTTAAACAGGGTAACAGTTAATGGTAATGATAAAACCAATGACCATGTCATCTTTAGAGAGCTACGTACACGACCAGGTCAAAAATATAGTAAGGACAATATTGTTAGAACGGTAAGAGAACTAGGGCAACTTGGTTTTTTCGATGCGGAACAGATTGCGCCAGACATTCAAAATCCAGATCCTAATGCCGGTACGGTAGATATAAACTATAATTTAGTAGAGGCAGGGTCTAGCCAAATAGAATTACAAGGTGGTTTTGGTGGCGGTGGTTTCATTGGAACATTAGGTTTGTCCTTTAATAACTTCTCTATTCAAAACTTATTTAATAAAGAAGCGTACAAGCCAGTGCCTATGGGAGACGGACAGTCTTTTGCCTTACGTTTACAAGGTAGTAGAACATTTAGAGTATATAGTTTGAGCTTTGCAGAACCATGGTTAAATGGTAGAAAGCCAGTACGTTTTAATCTTAGCTTTTCTAGAACACAGCAATTCTTGGCAAACTTTAGCAATACAGGCCGTATAGAGGTAGACAAGGATAGAACATTCTCTATTACCGGGGTTTCTGCTGGTTTGGCAAAACGTGTACAATGGCCAGATGATTTCTTTACTGTAAGCCATTCGTTAGGATATCAGCATTACGATTTTAAAAATTACAATACAGGTTTATTTAACTTTGGTAACGGTACTTCAAACTCTGTAAGTTACACCTTCGGTCTATCTAGAAGTTCTCAAGGGCCTAGTAGAATTTTCCCGATGACGGGTTCTAATTTTGAACTTACCGCTAAATTTACTCCACCGTATTCATTGATAGGTGGTAAGGATTTTAAAGCGTTAAGAGATAGAGCAGACGAGCTTACGGATACAGCCTTAGAGCGAGAGTTGACAACGCAAGAGATAAGTGAATTAGAAAATATAGAAGAAGAACGCTTTAAGTGGCTTGAATTTTATAAAATAAAATTTAAAGGGGATTGGTACACTAACCTAGTTGGTAAATTAGTATTACGCACCAATGCAGAGTTTGGATTCTTGGGTAATTACAATAGTGATATAGGAGATGTACCTTTTGAGCGTTTCTTTGTAGGGGGTGATGGTTTAGGTAACTTTACTTTAGATGGTAGAGATGTGGTACAATTAAGAGGTTATGAGAATAGTTCCTTAGCGTTCACTTCTTTCAATCCAATTCGTAGAACATCAGACAGAGAAGGTGGTACTATCTATAATAAGTATTCTTTAGAATTACGTTATCCGTTAACCCTTAAACCATCAGCATCTATTTATGTGCAATCTTTTTTAGAAGCAGGTAATGCCTTCAACAATTTTCAAGACTTTAATCCGTTTCAGTTAAAGAGATCAGCTGGGGTGGGGCTTCGTATATTTATGCCGGCATTTGGACTATTGGGGATTGATTTTGCACATGGTTTTGACGATGACAACATCAACCCAGGGGTTAAAAGTGGTTGGCAAACCCACTTCATTATTGGTCAGCAATTTTAATCAGTATAGAAATATCTAAACATTTTATTTTTCTAATTAACTCATAATAAGTTATTTGGTATTTTTGGCACGATATTTTCTATGTAAAATTCGGATTCAAACAATGAAGACAAAAACGCTCTTAGTAATTGCATTCCTTTCCATGGTAACTGTAGCTATGGCACAACGTGCTGTAGGGGTTAGAATCGGTTATGTAGATATGGAATATATCTTGGAAAATGTAGAGGAATACCGAGAAGCAACAGAACAGTTGAATGCCAAAGCAGACAAATGGAAGAAAGAAATTGAGCTTAAACTGAGTACTGTTGAGCAAATGAAGAAAGATTTAGCAGCCGAGAAGGTATTGCTAACGGATGAGCTCGTTGCAGAAAGAGAGGAAGAAATACAGGTGTTAGAAGCAGAAGTGCTAGACTACCAACAAAATAGATTTGGACCTCAAGGCGATTTAATTTTGCAAAAGCAATTGCTAATACAGCCCATACAGGACCAAGTGTTTGTAGAGGTGCAAAAAATAGGTCAGAATAAAAGATATGATTTTATTTTTGATAAATCTGCAGATGTTGTAATGTTGTATTCCGAAAAAAGGCACGATATCAGCGACTTGGTATTGCGAGAGATTGCAAGAACAAGAAAAGTTAGTGCCAGTAAAAAGGATCAGAAGCTTAAGAACCGATTAAAAGAGTTCCAAGCAGAAGAAGCTGAGGCGGATGAAGAGATAAGTGAAGCTTTAAAAGATAGGCAAGATAAAGCGGCACAATTGAAAGAAGATAATGCCAAGGCTGCAGAGGCACGTAGAGCTGAGCAATTAAAGCTTAGGGAGGAGCGTAAAAAAGCCTACGAAGAACGTAGAAAAAAATTGTTAGAGGAGAGAGAGGCTAAAAGAAAGGCTAAAGAAGAGGAAAGAAAAAAGTTAGAAGAAGAAAAGAAAACAGAAAAGGATTCAACTAGTAATTAAACTGAACACTAGAATTTATACTCAAATTAAAGCTATTTAAAATTATGAAAAATGTAAAAAAGATTGTTGTTGCGTTGGTGTTGATGGTGGCGACAACAGGTTTTGTAAATGCTCAAAGTAAGGTTGCACATATTGATGTTAATAAGTTGCTTTCTGAAATGCCAGAAATGAAAAAAGCACAAGCTGAACTTAAACAAGTGCAAGAAACCTATAGAGCAGATTTAGAAAGCTCAATGACAGAATTAAGAAACAAGTACACACAATATTCTAATGAGGCTGCTTCTAAAACTAAAGAAGAGAATGACAAAAGAGCGGTAGAATTACAAGGGTACGAAAAGAATATTCAAGAAGCAGAAGCTGCAGCTATGCAAGAAATGCAAAAAAAGCAAGCAGAGTTATTTGCTCCAATCTCAGAGAAAGCTAAGGTAGCTATAGAAAAAGTAGCAGCTGCTCAAGGTTTTGATTACGTTATAGATGCTTCTCAAGGGAGCGGATTAATCGTAGCGAAAGGTAAAGATTTATTACCAGCTGTAAAGCAAGAATTAGGTTTCTAATACAGTTTTTAAAAGTTAAAAAAACCATCGGGTTTAGGTATTCCTAAATTGCGATGGTTTTTTATTTTTGGTCTATGGATAACACACCTATTGGAGTTTTTGATTCGGGTATTGGAGGTACTTCTATTTGGAAAGAATTGGTAGACTTAATGCCGCTAGAATCTACTGTTTTTTTAGCAGATAGTGCTAACGCTCCCTACGGTGAAAAATCTAAAGAACAGATTCTAGAGCTCAGTATAAAGAATACAGAATTGTTAGTGAAAAATGGAGCAAAGCTTATTGTAGTAGCTTGTAATACGGCAACAACAAACGCTATTGCGGAGTTGCGTAGCACGTTTGATGTTCCTTTTATAGGCATAGAACCTGCTATTAAGCCAGCTGCGCTTAAAACCAAAACCGGTGTGGTTGGTGTTTTGGCCACAAAAGGTACGCTATCTAGTAGTTTGTTTCATAGTACTACCAAAATACATGCTTCAGGAATTAAGGTGATAGAGCAGGTAGGTACGGGTTTGGTAGATTTGATAGAGGGTGGTAAACTACATTCCTCAAAAATGAAAACAGTATTGGCATCTTACATAAAACCTATGTTAGTACAAGGAATGGATTGCTTGGTATTGGGCTGTACGCACTATCCGTATCTAATTCCTGTGCTTAAAGAACTTATGCCACCAGATGTTACAATTCTAGATTCTGGTTTAGCTGTTGCTAAACAAACTAAAACGGTTTTAGCAAAAAACAATCTTTTAGCTCCAGAATCTGCTACAATAAGTCATTATCTATATAGCAATGGAGATGATAAGCTTTTAAAAGAATTTGTGCAGCATAGCGATGCTGAGGTTTCCTTTTTAAACTTTTAATTAGCTTCTAGTATAGGTTCGGTAGGTAAACGCGTATTGATGCCTATCATCCTTATCATGAAACTTCTCTTGCTCTAACTGCCAAGAGTCCTTGTCAAATTCAGGGAAAAAAGCATCTGCTTCTACTTCTGCGTGTACACGAGTCAATTCAATTTTTGTAGCATAGGGTAAGGCTAATGCGTAAATTTCGCCCCCACCAATAATAAAAGCGTCTTCTGTAGGCGCAATTAAACTAAGCGCTTCTTCTATGGAATGGACAATAGTGCACGGAAACTTAGGTTTATAATTTTTATCTCTTGTAATAACAATGTGCTCTCTATTGGGTAAAGGACTAGGAAAACTTTCTAGTGTTTTTCTACCCATAATTATCTTGTGTCCTGTGGTTAAGGCTTTAAAACGCTTAAAATCATCTGGTAAATGCCAAGGTAAATCGTTGTCTTTGCCTAAAGCATTGTTTTCTGCAGCCGCAGCTATAAGAATTAACTGATTCATTCTTTTTTTTTATTGATTTGGGATAGTGGAAAATCGGTTTCTATTTCCTTTTGTATTTCTGCTATTCGTTTTTTTTGCTTTGCTACAAGTTTTTCGCGTTGTTTTCTTTCCCAATCTGTACCCATAAATTTTTGGGTTACAAATACGTTAAAAATATGTATTACAAACAAAAATGCCCAAGCTGTAATAGCCCATACAAACCAGTTGTATGTATCACCATATTTTAAAATTTTATTGATTAGAACAAGAAAAACACTACCAATCAAAAAAATGACAAAATGAGTAAATAAATTTTTCTTTTGTCTTATTCTTTTTTGCGCATGTTCCAAGAGCTCATGTTGCTCTAGTTCAATATCACTTTTTGGCTTCTTTCTAGAAAACATGTTTCGTTATCTTTATAAACAAATATACTTTAAATGTAACGCAATTGGTTATGGAACTCTCCCAAATAAGAAAGCAATTTCCGGTTTTTAAACGAGGTATTTATGCAAACACAGCCGCTACAGGACCAATGTTTGAGGATTTGTATGATTGGCGCCAAGACAAAGATTTAGATTTATTTTTAAAGGCAAGCAGCTATTACAATAGTTCTGTAAAAATTGTAGAAGAAACAAGAATGTCCTTAAAACGATTTTTTAATTGTGAAGACAAGGATGTAGCGTTAATTCCCAATTTTAGCTGGGGTATAAATAGTTTACTAAGCGCTTTAAATACCAAACAACATATACTTTGTTTAGAAGACGATTATCCGTCTTTAATATGGCCGTTACAAGGTTCAGAGCATCGGTTAACTGCTATGCCAATTACCGCTACTATAGAAGAAGATATTATCAACACGGTTAAGCAAAAAGAAATTACACTTTTGGCAGTAAGTATAACCCAATGGTTAAGTGGATTGTTATTACAACCCAGTTTCTTTGCTGGTTTAAAAGCGATTTATCCAGAACTAATTATTGTGGTAGATGCTACACAGTATTGTGGTATGTTTCCTTTAGATTTTAAGGCCTCTAAAATAGACGTAGTTATTGCAAGTGGTTACAAATGGATGCTTGGTGGGTATGGTAATGGGTTTATGCTTTTTAGTGATGCGGTTAAACTACAGCTAAACCCTACCATGGTTGGTTTTGGGTCAGTTAGTGGAGATAGTTCCAAGAAAAACAAAATACCTTTTTACAAGCATTTTGAGCCGGGGCATCTAGATGCATTGAGCTTTGGTAGTCTAGGGCAAGGGATACAACTAATGGAAGAATTGGGAGTAAGCGCAATTTATGAGCAAAATAGTAAACTCTCCGCTTACGCCAAAGAAACGTTTACGGCCTTGGGAGCATTAGATGAATTAGTGGCAGAAAGAAGAACGCATAGCACAATTTTTAGACTAAAAGGAGGGGAAACATTATTTAATGCCTTAGCGGGCCATGATATAGCTGTTGCCTTACGGGAAGGTTATGTAAGAGTTAGTTTTCACTTTTATAACACCAGAACGGATGTAGATGCTATTGCAGGGGTAATTAGCAAAAGTTAAAAATTTTTATTAGTGACAAAATTTTCCTACTTTTTTAGGTAAAGTCAAGAATTGGTCAAGCTTATTTTATCAAAATGATAAATCGGTTCTAACCTGTTGACAATTAAGACTTTTATGAGTTGTTTTGTGTCTTAGTTTAATTGAAAATTAGTTGTCATGGCAATCAAAAAACAGTATTTAAAAAGCAAGCCAATTTGTAAGGTTACCTTCACGGTGCCTGCAAAAGATGCAGAAAATGTAGCCGTTGTAGGCGATTTTAATAATTGGAATCCCAAAGGGAGTACACTTAAAAAATTAAAGAATGGAACTTTTAAGGGAACTTTTGAGTTACCTAAAGAGAATAGTTACGAGTTCCGTTATTTGGTAGATGAAAATTACGTAAATGACGAATCTGCTGATCGTTACCAATGGAACGATTTTGCCGGTGCAGAAAACGCTGTGATAGAACTTTAAATATAAAAGCCCCGTTTATTAACGGGGCTTTCCTTTTTTTTATGCAATAGTGAATAAGTAGTTTTTAAAAGTACTATTTGCATCTGTAAATTGATTCACCACACGTAAACCGGCATCTTCTGCCATTTGGTGAACCATAGCATCATCATATTTTTGTGAAATTTCGGTATGTATAGTCTCCCAAGCATCAAACTCAAAACTTTGTTCTAAAGCTTCTATGGTTACTTCTTGTGCAATTTTGCTCACCAAATAGCTTTTGGCAGTACCTGTTTCTGGGTTATAACTCTCCCAATGAATAAAGTTGTCCAAATTAAAATTGCCTCCTAATTCATTGTTAATTCGGGTTAAGACATTCTTGTTAAATGCTGCCGTAATACCAGACGCGTCGCTATAGGCATTTAAGATTGTCCTTGGGTGTTTCTTTTGGTCCATCCCCATAAAGAATAAATCGTCTTTATTAAGAATATGGGCAATGTTCATCAAAAATTCTACCGCAAGTTTATGGTTAAGGTTGCCTATATTAGAACCTAAAAACAAGATTACCTTTTTCTTTTCTTGAGTTTGCCCCATTTCTTTTAAACTATCAAAATAAGTGCCTTGTATAGGTTGTACAGATACGTTAGGCAATTCATTGGTCAAGGAGGTACTTAGTTGTGCTAAAGCATTGGCACTAATATCTATTGGGCGGTATTCAAATTGGTAGTTTTGCGCTAATAGCCCTTTTAAAAGTAGTTTGGTCTTAGTGCCATCACCAGCACCAAGTTCATATAAATTGAAAGGAACATGTGGGGCAGAAAAACTAGCGGTTATTTCTGTTTTATGTTGCTCAAAAATTGCGTACTCCGCTCGTGTTAAGTAATATTCTGGCAAAGCCATAATTTGCTGAAAAAGCTTATCTCCAATTTCATCATAAAAGTATTTGGAAGATAAATGTTTAGGATAGGAGCTGAGTCCTTCTTTTACCTCTCTGGCAAAAACCGTGTTTGTTTTAGGTGTTGTTGTTTTTTCCATTACATGTTTTATTTTACCAGTCTTAGGCCAGTGTATTGCCACCTTAATTGTGGGTGAAAAAAATTTCTATAGGTGTGGCGTGTGTGTTTTATTGGGGTGGCTATAGAACCACCTCTGAGTACTTTTTGACTTACCATGAATTTGCCGTTGTATTCGCCCAAAGCCCCGTCTGCTTTTTTATAGTTTGGATAGGGTAGATAAGCACTTTCTGTCCATTCCCACCGGCTACCCCATTGTAGTTTGTCATTCGCAACTTCCCATTCAAATTCTGTTGGCAGTCGTAAACCCTTCCATTGTGCAAAAGCGAAGGCTTCATAAAAGGAAATATGAGCTAAAGGTGCATTTAATTGAATTGGTTGTAGGCCTTGTAATGTATAATACTGCCAATTATCTGCTATCAAGTGCCAATAACTGGGAGCTTTAATATTGTTGCTGGTTATCCAATCCCATCCTTCTGCATGCCATAAGTCAAAACGTTCATAACCACCATCGGTTATAAATTCTAAAAATTCACCATTGGTTACTAACGTGTTTCTAATACTAAAATCATGTAGGTAGACTTTATGTCTACCCAATTCGTTATCATAACAAAAAGCATCGCCCTTGTGACCTATTTCATAAACTCCCTTATCAATAGAAATCCATTCCGTTTGTGTTGCATCAGGGGGATATTCGACAATCTTATCATCATAACTTGGCAATAGTGGATTGTTACCAAGAATGTACTTAATATCTGTTAGCAATAATTCTTGGTGTTGTTTTTCATGATGAATGCCAATTTCTAAAAGTGCTATTACATCTTCAGTAATGGGGGCATCAAATAAAGTAGCAATGGCTTGGGTAACTTGCTCTCTATAGCTATAAATTTGAGAAACGGTTGGTCTACTTAAATTGCCACGGTTTGCACGTACCACTCGTTTGCCAACAGTTTCATAGTAGCTATTAAAGACAAATGAAAAATCCTCATGATAGGTTTTGTAATTCTTTACGTGGGGTTTAAGGATAAACTCTTCAAAAAACCAAGTAGTATGGCCCAAATGCCATTTTGGTGGACTCACATCTGCTATGGGTTGTACCACATAATCTTCTGTAGCTAGTGGTGCACAAAGTTTTTCGGATTGTTTTCTTGTTGCTAAGAAAAATTCCAGCATAGGGTGCATTGTGGGCATGTATAGCGTTTTTTCTAAATATACGCATTAAATAGGGGGCTACTACGCATTAGATATGTTATAAATTGGTAAAGAAAAGCTAAAAATGGTTCCCTCATTGGGTTTGCTTAATACCTTGATGCTGGCATTATGCAGTTCTACAATTTTTCTTACAATGGCTAAACCTAGGCCGGCCCCTTCTTTTTCATGACTTTGTTTGGTTTGTCTGTAGCGTTCAAAAATTAAAGCCTGATTTTCTTCTGTGATACCAGGGCCGTCATCCTTTATTAAAATAGCAACTTCTTTATTGTTGTTGACTAATTGAAGTGTAACCGTGCCGTTTTCTGGCGTAAATTTTAGGGCATTGTCTATTAAGTTTTGGATGGCACGTTCTACCAAAGATATATCTGCAAATACCAGCGGCACGTTTTCTGGAATGTCCAGTGAAAATTGAATGTTCTTTTTCTGCGCCAATACTTCATAGTTGTTGCAAATGTCATGCGCCAATTCGCTTAATAAAAATGGTTCTTTTTTGGGGGTTATTTGCTTGGCTTCTAACTTGGAATACTCAAACAATTGGGCTATCATCTTAGATAATCGCTCGCCACTAGAACTTATAATATCCATGTAGCGTTCTTTATCGCTTTCAGATAATTGTCCTTCTTTCATTTTCAAAGTTTCGATATAACCTTGTATTACGGATAAGGGCGTACGCAGGTCATGGCTAATATTGGCTATAAGTTCCCTACGCATGTTTTCTAAAGATTTTATGTGTTCCATATCTTTTAATATGGTATCTGCCATCTCGTTATAGGTGTTGGCAAGTCCGGTTAAATCGGTTTTGTGCTTGGCAGCAATTCGGTACTCTAAATCTCCTTGCTGAAAACGCTTGGCAGCATAGCTAATTTCCCGTAAGTTCTTGGTTAGATACCAAATACTAAGAATGCCTAAAAGTCCGGCAAAAAACAAGGTAAGGATAGAGATGCCCAAGCCCATTTTTTGTGCATATCCGCCAAACAATAACGCTTTGGTATTACTGTAATCTTGCCCAGCTAAAATAATGTAGATATAGCCTTCTTTTCCGCCTTTAGAAAATTTGGCTGCAGAAAATATTTGTTCTTCTCCAGGACTTCTAGGATTGTCTCCTAGGATATAGCCATTTCCATTTTGAGCAATAAAAGTTTCAATTGGGGCTAAGGCAACTTGTTCTTGTTGTTTTTTGGGGTCACTATGGTCTAGAACAACAGAATACTGTACTTTTCCTTCCATATCTAACAGATAAACTTCTATAGCACGATTTATTCCCATCATATCGTGCATAATGTCTCCAAACAAAGCTTTGTTTACATTGCCCAAACTATCTATGGGGCTTTCAGAAACAAATTTTTCGTCAATTAAATCTTGGGCTAAATTAGCGTGTAATCGTTGGGTGGTCTCGGATAAATAGTGATTAGAAAAATAAAATGTGGCCACCGTAAAACCAATACCGGCCAAAAGAAGTACCGCTAAGAAAGAAATTATTAGTTTGGTAATAAGCCGGTTAGAGTAGAGATTTTCTTTCATACTTCTTCATTGAATTTATAGCCAACACCCCAAGAGGTTAAAATATATCTTGGATTGCCCATGTCTGGCTCTATTTTAGAGCGCAATCTGTTAATGTGTGAGTTTACCGTATGCTCATAACCCTGAAAATCATAACCCCAAATAAGGTTAAGTAGCTTGGTACGGTCATAACTTTTACCGGGATTGCTAGACAGTAACACTAGTAAGTCAAACTCTTTAGGGCTTAAGTCTATTTTTTTGTCTTTTAGGGTAACTTTCCTGTATTCTAAGTCTACTGCTAGTTCTCCAAAGGTCATTTTTTTGGTTTCCTTAGTTATAGGTGCTACGGGAGCACTCATATTACCGCGTCTAAAAATGGCTTTTACACGTGCCAAGAATTCTCGTATGCTAAAGGGTTTAGTTAGGTAGTCGTCTGCGCCCATTTCCAAACCTAGTACCTTGTCTATTTCTTCAGATTTTGCCGTTAGCATTAAAATAGGACTATTTAGTTGTGCGGCACGTAGTCTTCTGCAAATTTCTATTCCGTCTAGTTCTGGTAACATTACATCTAAAACAATAAGGTCTGGCTTAAGAGATAAAGCTTTTTCCAAACCTTTTATCCCTTTTGTGGCGGTTTCCACTTGGCAGTCCAAGTCTTTTAAATGGAGTTCTAATAAATGAATAATTTCCGGGTCGTCCTCTATAATCAATACCTGCTTCATACGGGCTAAATAAGACATAATATTTCACAAAAAGTTCACAAGTCCACAAGGCATTGTGATGGTTTGTGATAAAATAGTCGCACTTTTCTTAAAAGGCTAACAATTTGATATTAAGATAGGCATTAAAGTGTTGAAAATCAACATGTAATAAATTTTGAAATTTCTGTGAAGAGTTTGCAATCTGTGGTGGGTTCCTTTGTCAAAACTTAAAAATTATAACAATGAACCACTTTAAATCATTATGGCTAATAGCAATATTGGCCTTAGTCGTAGTCTCGTGTTCAGATGACGATGATAGTACTACGACACTAGAAAATTTAGAAGCTGGCACACTAGCTGGCGGTCCTTTTAACTTTACGGTAGATGGTGTGCCAGATATGGTGAGCGGAATAACCTTAGACAATTTTACTGGACAAGGAGATGTACAGTCTTTTGTGATTACCGACGACGCTAAGAACATTTTGGGCTTACCGCCAACTTTTGAAGCCTTAGAAGGTGTGGATTTTGATGGGGCAGGAGAAGGTGTATGCTATATTTACCATATTACCTACCAAACGGGTTTAACAGGTTTGGAAACCGAACAAAATTTAGACGATTTAGATGGCACGTTTGATTTATCCAACTTTATTGTTGTAAATCGTGGCGGTCTTAACGCCGGAATGTTATCTGGCGGACCGTACGAATTTGTTGTAGATGGTTTACCAGATATGGTTTCAGAAATTGCATTGGATGCAGCAAATGTAACCGGCGATAACCAAACGTATGTAATTACAGATGATGCTAAAAATATCTTGGGTTTGCCACCAACCTTAGAAGCAGTGATGGGGGTAGATTTTGATGGGGCTGGTGTTGGTTCTTGTTACATTTATCACCTAACGTATTCCGCAGAATTAGGCGGATTGGAGCAAGGTGGTAACCTAGATAATCTTACTGGGCAATTTGCCGTGTCTAACTTTGTTGTAGTAGATAGAGTTGGGCTGAATGCAGGCGCATTAAGTGGAGGTCCTTATAATTTTGTGGTAGATGGTATGCCAGACATGGTGTCTGCTATTGCTTTGGACGAGACGGACCTAAATGGTGAAAATCAAACCTATGTAATCACAGACGATGCTAAAAATATTCTAGGATTGCCACCGACTTTAGAAGCAGTAATGGGTGTAGATTTTGATGGAGCTGGCGTAGGTTCTTGTTACATTTACCATGTTACATATACTTCTGGTATAGAAGGTTTGGAGCAAGGCGGTAATCTAGAAACCTTATCTGGTTCTTTTGCGGTGTCTAACTTTGTAACAGTAAACAGAAACGCATTAAACGCAGGTATCCTTTCTGGCGGACCGTTTATGTTTTCTGTAGATGGGACTGCCGATAGGGTTAGCGGTATTACTTTGGACGAAACTCAGCTAACAGGTAGCAATCAAGGTTATGTAATTACAGATGCAGACCTAAATATTCTAGGTTTACCGCCAACATTAGAAGACGTAGAAGGGGTGGATTTTGATGGCGCAGGCATAGGACTTTGTTTAATATGGCACATAACCTATGAAGATGGTATTGTGGGATTGGAAGCTGGAGCAAATGCAGCCGATTTGGATGGTTTTTTTGCGTTATCTAATAGCGTAAGTGTATATAGAAATCCAAATGCTGGAGTTATTTCTGGTGGTCCTTTTACCTTTCAAGTAGATGGTAACCCAGATATGGTAAGCGGTATTAGCTTGGATAGTAGTGCTGCCACAGGAAGTAACAGTACTTGGGTAATTACAGACGACCAAGGTAATATCTTAGGCTTGCCACCAACATTGGCAGCGGTAGAAGGTGTAGACTTTGATGGTGCTGGTACAGGCGTTTGTCTAATCTGGTATATGCGTTATGAAGACGGTTTAACAGGCTTGGAAATGGGTAGTAATGTAGACGATTTGGAAGGTTTGTACGGACTTTCTAATAGTATAACCGTAACACGAAACTAATTGCTATGGAAAAGAATGGTCTTTTCTAAGTGTTTTGTTTATTTAAAAAGCCCAAACCATTCGGTTTGGGCTTATGTATTTATACGGCCACGGCACCTTTAATATGTGGGTATGGGTCGTAATTTTTTAGGGTAAAATCTTCAAACGTAAAGTCAAATATGTCTTTAACGTCTAGATTTAATTCCATTGTGGGTAAAGGTCTAGGTTCTCTACTTAATTGTAGTTCTACCTGTTCCATGTGGTTGTTATAAATATGTGCGTCTCCAAAGGTGTGGATAAATTCCCCAGCTTCGTAACCACAAACTTGAGCCATCATCATTGTGAACAAGGCATAAGATGCAATATTGAAAGGTACTCCAAGAAAGATGTCTGCACTACGTTGATACAACTGGCAACTTAATTTACCGTTGGCTACGTAAAATTGAAAAAAGGCATGGCAAGGCGGTAAAGCTGCTTTACCATTGGCTACATTTTCTGAGAAAGATACAGAAGTATTTGGCATAACACTTGGATTCCAAGCAGAAACCAACATTCTACGGCTATTGGGGTTGTTCTTTAAGGTATCAATTACCTCTTTGATTTGGTCAATCTCTTCACTATTCCAGTTGCGCCATTGGTGCCCATAAACAGGACCAAGGTTACCATTTTCATCTGCCCATTCATTCCAAATACGTACGCCGTTTTCTTGTAAATAGGCAATGTTTGTATCACCTTTTAAAAACCAAAGTAGCTCGTGTATAATTGATTTTAAGTGCAATTTTTTTGTGGTCACCATAGGGAAACCCTCTTGTAAATCAAATCGCATTTGGTAACCAAAAACACTTAAAGTTCCGGTGCCCGTTCTATCTCCTTTTTGATTGCCCTCTGCAAGGACATGTTTTAATAAATCGTGGTATTGTTTCATAAAAAGCGCTCTACTGTCTCATGTATAGATAAGACTTTAAACTAAAAATAAAAGTAGCGGATAATTCAACCTAAATTCATTTTTGTTCTAAAGTATTATACACTTTTTATTAACGAGAAATGGTGCTGACAAAGCTTAGGCAAGGAAGATGGAATGGAGCGATTTTGTAGGATAGGTAAAAGGGAGGTTTTTAAAAATCCTGATGTCCTTTTTTTCCTATTGATTGACCATTGATTTTTATTCAAACTTCTTGTAAAAAAACAGATTTTAAAGGCATAGCGTAGCGGTTTCTCTCAAAATATCGATTACAATCTAGAATAGCCGCATTATTCCGAGTGAAAAGACCCCAAAAAAATCGGATTTAATAGTTTTTCTAATTGGGCTTTGGTACGTAAATAAACCAAGTACTTACAATTAACCTAAAATCATGCCGGCAATGGTGGCAGAAAGTAGGGACGCTAAGGAGCCACCTAGAACCGCTTTCATGCCAAATTCGGATAAGGTTTTTCGTTGTCCCGGTGCTAAAGAACCAATACCTCCAATTTGGATGCCTATGGAAGCAAAATTAGCAAAACCACAAAGCATATAAGTGGCCATGATTACCGATTTGTTATATGTGAAATGAGCACTGCTCGCTACATTTTTCAATTCTGCTAGTTGTATATATCCAATAAACTCACTTGCTGCGAGTTTGATTCCTAGTAATTGCCCCATTAGCATTACGTCCTCATTACTAACACCAATAAGCCACATTAAGGGGGCAAATATGGTACCTAGAATAGCCTCTAAAGAAAATGAATCGTAGGGAGTGTTAGCTGCTATCCAGGTATTTAGTGTAGTGTACTCGCCAACGCTACCTAGTATGCCGTTAATCATGGCAATAAAAGCAACGAATACTAAAAGCATTGCGCCCACGTTCACAGCTAGTTTTAAACCTTCTGTAGTACCATTGGCAATGGCATCTAAAAAGTTAGCCCCAATGCGTTCTTGAGATACCTGTACGTCTGTATTAATGCTTTCTGTTTGGGGATATAATATTTTAGATATAACGATAGCTCCAGGTGCAGCCATAACAGAGGCAGCTAATAGGTGTTTGGCAAAAACCAAACGTAAAGCGGGGTCGTCACCTCCTAAGAATCCAATATAAGCAGCTAAAACGGCACCAGCTACCGTGGCCATGCCGCCAACCATTACTAAAAGAATTTCTGACTTATTCATTTTTTCTAAATAAGCCTTGATAAGTAATGGAGCTTCCGTCTGACCTAAAAAGATGTTTCCTGCAATAGATAAGCTTTCTGCGCCAGAGATACCTAAGGATTTGGTTAATAACCAAGCCAATGCTTTGACCACTTTTTGTATTACTCCTAAATAAAACAACACAGAGGTTAAAGCAGAAAAGAAAATGATGGTCGGTAGAACTTGAAAGGCAAAAATGAACCCGAAGGTATCCATATCTACCACAAGGCCTTCAAATAAAAATTGACTCCCAGCTCGGGTAAAATCTAGAATGGAAACAAAAACTTCGCCGATGGTTTCAAAAACCAACTGCACAAAAGATACTTTTAGAACTCCTATGGCAATGATTAGTTGTATGGCTAAGCCAATACCTACTGTTTTCCAATTTATGGCTCTTTTATTGGCACTGAATAAAAAGGCAATTATAACTAGCGCGGCCATGCCCAACATTCCTCTTAACAAAGTGGATAAAGAAAAACCTTGGTTAGGCACCAATTGGTTTTCTGTGCTGTTTAAGCCAATGGTAGTGGCGGTGTTGGCAAGGCTATCTGCCACAACGGGCTCTTGTGCCACCAACTGTGAACTTAGAAGTCCTAGTATGATGAAGCACCAAAACTTGGCTGGTTTCATATAAAATGGAAGTTATTTTCTTTTAGAAATTTCGTCTCTTAATTGGGCTGCTTTTTCATAGTCCTCTTTGGCAACCGCTTTGTCCAATTCTTGGTGTAGTTCTTCCAAGGTCATTTCTCTGTAGGCACCGCTAGGATTAGAATCTATCTCTACAGTTTCTCCTTCTTGCAGAATTTCGTCTACCATAATACTGTCATCACTTTCGTTCTCTTCCTTATCTTGATTAGAGAACTTTAAAAAGATGCCTGCCTTATCTAAAATGGTTTTATAGGTAAAAATAGGGGCGTTGAAACGCAAGGCTAAAGCAATGGCATCACTGGTGCGTGCGTCTACAATTTCTTCGTGGCCGTCTCTTTCGCTAATAATGCTAGAATAGAATACGCCATCAACCAATTTATGAATGATTACTTGCTTTACAAGGATGCCAAACCGATCGCAAAAATTCTTAAATAAATCGTGGGTTAGTGGTCTTGGAGGCTTAATTTCCTTCTCTAGGGCAATGGCAATAGACTGGGCTTCAAAAGCACCAATAACAATTGGGAGTTTACGGTCTCCTTCAACTTCATTTAAAATAAGGGCGTACGCGCCGTTTTGTGTTTGGCTGTAAGATATTCCCTTAATCTTTAATCGTACTAAACTCATATTAACTTTTGCCTAAAATAAAAGTGGCTGTTCAAAAATATGGCCTAAACCGAATCTGAACAGCCGCTTCCAAAAGGCAAATTAACAAAATTTAAGCGTTTTGGGCTTTAAATTCTTTTAATTTTTCTATGAGTTGAGGTACCACTTCAAAGGCATCACCGACAATACCGTAGTCCGCTGCCTTAAAGAATGGTGCTTCTGGGTCATTATTGATTACTACCTTGGTTTTAGAGGCACTTACTCCTGCAAGATGCTGTATGGCTCCAGAAATACCAATAGCAATGTAAAGATTGCTAGCTACTGGTTTACCGGTCTGCCCAACGTGCTCACTATGTGGTCTCCAACCTAAGTCAGAAACCGGCTTAGAGCAAGCCGTTGCGGCACCGAGGACGTCTGCTAATTCTTCTATCAATCCCCAGTTTTCTGGTCCTTTAAGGCCTCTACCGCCAGAAACAACGACATCAGCATCTGCAATTGTAGCTTTGCCTACAACCTTATCCACCTCTACAGATTTTACACCTAAATCGGTGTCAGCTATCGTTGGAGCAAAAGCTTCAACACTGGCTGTAGTACTATTTTCTACAGTGCCGTAAGCATTGTTAGAAACGCCTACAATCTTAATTTCTGATGTAATCTCTGTATGTGCAAAGCCTTTGTTACTAAAAGCAGTACGCTTAACAACAAAAGGGGCTGAGCTTTCTGGTGCAGCCACAACATTAGGAGCATACCCTGCTTTTAAAGTTCCTGCAAGGATGCCACCTAAAAACTTACTGTCTGCACTAGAACTAATGATTACTACTTTAGCGCCTTCGGCTTCTACCGCTTGTGATATTGCACTGCTATAGGCCTTCGCATTAAAAACGCTTAATTGGTCGTTACTTACATTAAGTACTTTGGCTACACCGTAAGTTCCCAATTCTGAAGCGTCTTCTACATTAAAGGTAATAGCAGTTACACTAGTGCCCATTTTTTGAGCTACATCATATGCATAAGAAGCTACTTCAAAAGCGTTCTTTTTTAATTTTCCTTTTTCTGATTCTGTATATACTAAAACTGACATTTTCTTCTTGCTTTAAATTAGATTACTTTGGCCTCATTGTGTAACAATGCAACTAACTCACCAACATTACCAGCGTCTACCAACTTAACAGGTCCTTTAGCTGCAGGCTTTTCAAAGCTTTGATCTGTTGTAAAACTTGCAGCATCCGCAGGAGGCACAACATTTAATGTTTTTTTACGAGCCATCATAATCCCTCTCATGTTAGGGATACGTAAATCGCTTTCTTCTACTAATCCTTTTTGACCACCGATAACTAGAGGTAAACTAGTACTCACTTTTTCTTTACCGCCATCTATTTCTCTAACAGCGGTTGCGTTGGTACCGTCTACTTCTAAGCCTATACATGTATTTACAAAATTCATTTCTAATAAAGAAGATAGGATACCAGGGACCATACCTCCATTGTAATCAATAGATTCACGACCAGCTATAATTAAATCATAACCTCCATTCTTAACTACTTCTGCTAACTGGCTAGCAACAAAAAAACCATCTGTAGGCGTAGCATCTATTCTAATTCCCTCATCAGCACCAATAGCTAAGGCTTTTCTCATAGTTGGTTCCACGCTAGCATCACCAACCGTTGCAATGTGTACAGTAGCTCCTTGCTTTTCTTTAAACCACATTGCTCTAGTAAGCCCAAACTCATCATTTGGATTTATCACAAATTGTACTCCATTTGTATCGAACTTGGTGTCACCGTCTGTAAAATTTATCTTAGAGGTGGTATCAGGTACGTTACTAATGCAAACTAATATTTTCATAGTATTAGGTTAATTTATTACGACTGTAAAGATAACGATTTTTCCCAAATTTATTATGCATGCATAATAAATTTTGTCATTTTTTTGTTTTTTGTGGGTAATCCGTTCCTGTATTATTTCCTATTTTTGCTAGCATTTAAAATAAACCACTCCAGTTATATATGAAGACATTACAATTTAGACAGGCTATAGCAGAGGCCATGTCCGAGGAAATGAGAAGGGATGAGTCCATTTACCTTATGGGAGAAGAGGTTGCAGAGTATAATGGCGCTTATAAGGCTTCTAAAGGAATGTTAGATGAGTTTGGTCCAGACCGTGTTTTGGATACTCCTATCTCTGAGCTTGGCTTTGCCGGTATTGGAGTGGGGTCTGCCATGAATGGTAACCGCCCTATTATTGAGTTTATGACCTTTAATTTCTCTTTGGTAGGGATTGACCAAATAATTAACAACGCAGCAAAAATTAGACAGATGTCTGGCGGTCAGTTTGATTGCCCTATAGTATTTCGTGGTCCTACAGCCTCCGCAGGACAATTAGCAGCAACACACTCACAAGCTTTTGAAAGTTGGTATGCTAACTGTCCGGGTCTTAAAGTGGTAGTGCCATCTAACCCAGCAGACGCAAAAGGCTTATTAAAAGCATCTATTAGAGATAACGACCCGGTTATCTTTATGGAGTCAGAGCAAATGTATGGGGATAAGGGTGAAGTTCCAGAAGGGGAATATACTATTCCTCTAGGTGTTGCAGAAATTAAAAGAGAAGGTAAGGATGTTACCATAGTTTCTTTTGGTAAAATAATAAAGGAAGCATACAAAGCTGCAGACGAGTTAGAAAAAGAAGGTATTTCTTGTGAGGTTATCGATTTAAGAACGGTACGTCCTATGGATCATGAGACCATCTTAAACTCGGTTAAGAAAACCAATAGATTGGTAATTTTAGAAGAAGCTTGGCCATTTGGCAACGTTGCTACTGAGATAACGTATCAGGTACAAGAGAAAGCGTTTGATTATCTAGATGCTCCTATTATAAAAATTAACACCGCAGACACACCTGCGCCATACTCTCCTGTTTTATTAGAAGAGTGGTTGCCAAACAGTGACGATGTGGTAAAGGCTGTTAAGAAAGTGTTATATAAAGACTAATGCGATATATCTAAGGTATATTAGCCCCGTCAAAAAATCTTTTGACGGGGTTTTTCTTTTAATGTATAAGTGTCTAATTCTGCAAACAGGTGTCTTATACTAACAGATTGTGGATGGGATGGCAGTCCCAAGGTAGAAACAGACTACATGCAAAAAATCTTAAGTTACTTATTCTTTATATGTTTTATCACTGCTTATGCCCAAACCAAAGTTGGTGGTATGGTGGTAGATGAGTTTGGGGAAGGGGTTCCCTTTGCTAATATTTTATTCAAGGATTCTTCAGAAGGTACTATTACAAATGATAATGGTAGGTTTTATCTAGAGTCTGATAATACTTTTGAAATCCTAGTGGTTTCTTATGTTGGCTATGATACCAAAGAAATTGTATTGCCTAAAAAAGTAAACTACAACATGGAGATTGTGTTGGTAGAAGCAGCACAACAATTAAATGAAGTTGTAGTATATACTGGGAAACAATCAAAAAAAAATAATCCAGCTATTGAAATTCTTAAAAAAGTTTGGGCCAAGAAGAGAGAAAACGGGGTATATAAATACAATAGTTATGAATACGATAAGTATGAAAAGGTTGAGTTTGATTTAAATACCATAGACAGCTCGCTTATAAAGAGTAAAATGTTTCGTGGGTTAGAGTTTATGTTTGATGATTTAGATACTTCCCGAATCACAGGGAAAACCTACCTGCCAATGTTCCTTAATGAAGTCTTTTCTAAAGTTTATGGTGATAACAAACAAAACCTGAAGAAAGAAGATGTTTTAGGGAATAAAAGTTCTGGTTTTGCAGGAAATCAGGCAATAACGGCATTTGTAGAAGACTTATATTCAGATTACGACATCTACAACAATTATCTTAAGTTTTACGATAAAAGCTTTACAAGTCCAATTTCTAAAACAGGTGTAGATACTTATAATTATGTGCTAGCAGATAGTACCTTTATAGATAACAAATGGTGCTACAATATTATTTACTATCCCAGAAGAAAGAACGAACTTACTTTTAAGGGCGATTTCTGGATTGCAGACACCTCCTTTGCTGTCAAAAAAATTAATATGGAGGTCACTAAAAGTGCCAACATCAATTGGGTAAAGGATATTTACATTGAGCAAGATTTTGATGTTGTCAGTGATTCGGTCTTTTTATTGAAACGAGATTATATGCTTACTGATTTTGCGTTCAGTAAAAAAGAAGATTCCCGAGGCGTTTATGGTAAACGTACTACCGTATATGATCATTACAATTTTAATCTAGACCGTCCAGAAGCCTTTTATAAGTCAGAAAGCGACCCTTATGACCCAAGGGTGTTTGATCGGGATAGCGTCTTTTGGAAAAATGCTCGTTTAGAACAATTGAATGATGATGAAGAAGGCATTTTTCAGTTATTAGATACGCTTAAAACAGTACCAAAATTCAGAACTTATTACGATGTGGTAAGTATTCTGGGTTCTGGCTATGTAGAAATAGATAAATGGAATGTAGATATAGGGGACGTATACAGTACTTTCGGTTTTAATGATGCAGAAGGTATACGAGTACGTGGTGGCGCAAGAACTTATTTTGGCCAGAATGATCCATGGCGTGTAGAAGCCTATACCGCTTATGGTTTTGAAGATAAAAAATTTAAATACGGTATTTCTGGTAAAGTGTTATTAGACCGCAAGAATAGGATTATCCTATCTGGTGGTAATCGTAGAGATATTGAACAATTAGGGTTAAGCCTTACCAGTACTACAGATGTTCTGGGCAGAAGCATCGCCTCCTCTTCCTTAGTTTCTGTGGGGAGTAACAACAGGCTTACGAATATTAATCTCTCTGTATTGAATTTAGAAATAGAACCTGTAAAAAACCTTCGGTTTAATGTAGGTACTTCTTTTAGAACATTAAGTTCTGCCTTGCCAGAAGCGTTTAGTTTGGCTTATGTAGACCCGAGTTCAGAGACTGGTATTTCTTCAGAAATCAAACAATTCGACATTAATACGTCTATCATTTTTACACCAGGTAGAAGGACTATTGGTTACGGTGTGGAGCGTTCAGATATAGATGATGACATCAGCACTATTGTCTTAAATTATACCAAAGGGTCAAAAGGTTTTTTAGAAAGCGATTTTGATTACGAGCGTTTGCAATTTAGCTATACGCAACCATGGCAATTAGGTGGTTTTGGTAGGTTGCTAACTTCTGTAGAATTGGGTAAAACGTTTGGCGAGGTACCATTAGGATTATTGAGTGTTATACCGGGTAACCAAACCCTTTTTACCATTTATAATACCTTTCCAAATTTAGATTTTTATGAGTTTGTAACGGATACCTATGCTACAGTTCATTTAGAACATAACTTTAATGGAAGAATTTTTTCTAGAATACCAGTAATTAGAAACTGGAATTTAAGAGAGATAGTAGGGGTACGCGCAGCCTGGGGTAGCATCTCTGATGAAAATATAGCATTGAGTAGTCCTACAAATATTCCGCTAATTGCCCCTAATAATACACCATACTGGGAATATTCTTTTGGAGTTGGTAATATTTTTAAGATTTTTAGATTGGATTTCAATTTTAGGGGTAACTATTTAGATGCTCCAAATGCCAGGTCCTTTGGTATAACAGGTTCTTTCGGATTTAACTTTTAGATAAGAATTGAACTACAATTAACATAGAAATCCTTCGTTTAAGTTACTTTTGCAACCTAAATTTTTAAATATGGCTAAGCAAGCAGGAGAAAATAAAGGAAAAAATACAATCACATTTGACGTTCTTATTGAAATTCCTAAAGGAAGTAGAAACAAATATGAGTACGATTTTGCCCTGAATAAAATCCGTTTTGATAGAACATTATTCTCATCTATGATGTATCCAGGAGACTATGGTTTTGTGCCAGAAACCTTGGCATTAGATAAAGATCCGTTAGACGTGCTGGTATTAGGTACGGAGCCTACCTTTCCTATGGTAGTAATGGAGGTGAGACCAATTGGTGTTTTTCATATGACAGATGAAAAAGGTCCAGATGAAAAGATTATCTGTGTTCCTGTTAACGATCCCGTTTGGAACAGAAAAAAGGATATCAGTGAAATAAATCCACACCGAATGAAAGAGATAGAACATTTCTTTGCAGTATACAAGGATTTAGAAGAGAAAAAGGTAGATACTGGCGGTTGGGGAGATGCTCAAGAAGCGATTAAAATCTACCATGAATGTGTAGAGCGTTATGAGAATAGCGAACACAAAGCAAACAGAACTTTTATGATATAAGGTTAGTTATCGCCACAATATAAAGCCATCTTTTCTTAAAAAAGATGGCTTTTTTTATTCAGGTACATTTTCTTACATTTATGAAATGTTGAAAAATTTAACATAATCATAATTAACTAACTAAACTGAATTGAAATTATGGAGCAACTTGTGAATTTTCTGCCTGCATTTGGGGTATTGGCCTTATTGTATGTCTTTATTAAAAGTGGTTGGGTTTCCAAACAAGACGTGGGAGAAGAAAAAATGGCACGTATAGCAAAAAACATTGCAGACGGTGCCATGTCTTTTTTAAAGGCAGAATATAAAATACTAGCCGTATTTGTTTTAGCTGTGGCCGTTTTACTCTTCTTTAAGGGGAGTAATGAAGAAGGCTCTAATGGCCTAGTGGCGGTATCTTTTATTGTTGGGGCCATATGTTCTGCGTTAGCCGGTTTTATAGGGATGAAGGTAGCTACCAAAGCTAATGTCCGTACTACCCAGGCAGCAAGAACTTCGCTAGGAAAAGCCTTAGAAGTGGCCTTTGCTGGTGGAGCTGTAATGGGGCTTGGCGTAGTAGGTTTGGGCGTACTTGGCTTAAGTGGTTTATTCATGATTTATAGTGGTCAGGGTTGGGCTTTGGGGGAAGTCCTTAATGTGCTTTCTGGATTTTCTTTGGGAGCTTCTTCCATAGCGTTATTTGCGCGCGTAGGCGGGGGTATTTACACAAAAGCTGCCGATGTTGGTGCAGATTTGGTAGGTAAAGTAGAAGCGGGTATTCCAGAAGACCATCCACTAAACCCTGCTACAATAGCGGACAATGTAGGGGATAATGTAGGGGATGTTGCAGGTATGGGAGCGGACCTTTTTGAATCTTACGTAGGTTCTATTATTGGTACTATGGTATTAGGTGCTGCATTTACGCAAATTCCAGCTTTTCAATCATCTTTTGATGGGTTGGGCGCAGTCTATCTTCCGCTAGTACTTGCGGCAGTAGGTATTATTATGTCTATTATAGGTACCTTTTTTGTTAAAGTAAAAGACGGAGGTAATCCCCAAACAGCACTAAATATAGGTGAATTTGGTTCTGCTGGATTGATGCTGGTGGCTTGTTATTTTATTATACAAATGATGCTGCCAGAAAGTTGGTCTTTCAACGGTGTAGAATACGGTTCTTTAGGAGTATTTATAGCTGTTTTGGCTGGTTTAATTGCTGGTTTGGCCGTTGGTAAGGTAACCGAGTATTATACCGGTACCGGTACTAAACCTGTAAATAGTATCGTACGTCAATCAGAAACTGGTGCGGCTACCAATATTATTTCTGGTTTGGGCGTAGGGATGATGTCTACCATGTTTCCTATCTTGTTAATTGCTGCAGCTATTTTGGTATCTCACCATTTTGCGGGATTGTATGGTATTGCTATTGCCGCGGTGGGGATGTTAGCAAATACTGGAATACAGTTAGCGGTAGATGCGTACGGACCTATTTCTGATAATGCTGGAGGTATTGCAGAAATGGCAGAATTACCCAGTGAAGTCCGCGAGCGAACCGATAAATTAGATGCAGTTGGTAATACAACAGCGGCTATTGGTAAAGGATTTGCAATTGCTTCTGCGGCCTTAACAGCTTTGGCCTTATTTGCAGCTTTTATGCAAACGGCAGGCGTAACGGGTATAGATGTTTCTAAGCCTACAGTAATGGCAGGTTTATTAATTGGTGGTATGCTACCATTCGTATTTTCAGCCTTATCCATGAATGCAGTAGGTAGAGCAGCGATGGCTATGATAGAAGAGGTGAGAAGGCAGTTTAGAGATATACCACAACTTAAAGCAGCTTTAGAAGTAATGAGAGCGGTAGATTCTGATATGTCTAAAGCTACGCCCGAGCAACGTGCGACTTTTGATGCTGCGGATGGGGTAGCAGAGTATGATAAGTGCGTAGCTATTTCTACACAAGCTTCTATTAGAGAAATGGTACTTCCTGGATTACTAGCTATTGCTGTGCCGGTTGCCATCGGTTTTATAGGTGGAGCAGAAATGTTAGGTGGACTTTTAGCAGGAGTGACTACAGCGGGAGTCCTTATGGCGATATTTCAGTCTAATGCTGGTGGTGCATGGGATAATGCTAAAAAAACAATAGAGAGTGATGGTAGAAAAGGCTCGGATGCCCACAAGGCAGCAGTAGTAGGGGATACCGTTGGGGATCCTTTTAAGGATACTTCTGGTCCTTCTTTAAATATTTTATTAAAGTTGATGAGCGTAGTAGCATTGGTCATTGCACCCAGTTTAACCAGCATGTCTGCAACTGATGACATAAGCATGTTAAAAGAGGATGGCAAATCTATTACGATGACTACGGACAAGGGGATAGAGACACAACAAGTAGAGAAGCAAATCCGTGTAGAAATGAGTAATACGGAGAAGGGTGCATTTAAGGCAATATTAACCGAAACTACTACGGTCAATGGTAAAGTGACAGAAGAAACAAAAGAGTTTTCTGGAGCAACTAAAGAGGAGGTGCAAAAAGCAATAGATGCTTATACACAAAAAAAAGAATAAGGCATAACTTCCCCGAGTTATTGTTAAGGAGCTACAATTTACAAAGTAGCTCCTTAGTTTTTTATTGTAATTTAAAATTGATAGGGATAGAAAAAGGAACCTTTACGGGTCTACCTCTTTGCTTTCCAGGTTGCATGGTGGGCAGTTTACTCATAATCCGGGCGGCTTCTTTTTCTAATAGCTCATGAGGTCCACGCATTTTTATATTTGTAATGTAACCGCCTTTATCAATGGTAAAAAGTACGTGTACTTTACCTTGTAACTGCATGTCTATAGCAGTTTCAGGGTATTTAAAGGTTTTCTTTATATGTTTTAGCATCATTTCTTGAAAACAAGCTTTTTTATCGGTAGCACCTTCGCAACCTGGAAAAATAGGGGCGTCTTCTACCGCAATAAAAGAGACTTCTTCTTCCTCTTCTACAGCTAGCGTTTCTATCGCTGTATAGTCTAGCTCAGTTAAATCATCTGTAGATTCAGGAAGATTAATAATGCTTTCAGGAACCTCAACATCATCTTCTTTTATAGTTATAATTGCAGGTGATTTTATTATTGGTTTAGGTGGCTCTGGTAGCTGTTGTAGGGTGATGGGGACTTCTTCATCTATAGAAATCAATGCTATACCGTTCTGTGCCTTAGGTGTCGCTTTAGCGAATGATTTCCATTCTATGGCGATATAACTTAGGGCTAAAATAAAAGCTAAACCGGCAACAAAGAAGGTGCCGGAATGCTTTTCTACTTGTAAATTAGGATGTTTTTTAGCTTTCATAAACATTTGGTTTTAGGATTATGCTTATGAAAGTAGGTGTTGTATTATCGTTTAAAAATTAGGGATGAGTAAACTCCTTGGTTGAATGAGCTAACGCATCTTAAACAATAAGGTTGATGGTTGTGTTGTGCGGATAGGCACAATTTTTTTAAATCACTGATCGGTACTTCTTTGGTTTGTTTCCTAATTCATTGGCCCATTCTATGGCGTCTTCTAAATCCAGAAATGTTTGCATTTGATTGCGCATAAACATTTTTTCTAATAAAGAATTAGACCAAGATTTACCTTTTTTCTGAGTAACTATTGCATAGCCTTTTAAAGAATAGCTAAATCTAAAAAAGTGAATCCAATCACTTGGTACCACAGAATAGTTGTTAACGCGGTTAGAGATGTAAACCACCTCTTTGCCATTATGGTCATATAAATTGGTAAGTTCTTCTACCACTTGTTTGGCGTGGTCTTTCCAGTTAAATACGATATCTTCTTTAACTTCTGCGACCACAAAATTTTCAAAAAGATAATAATCGCCAAAAGGATAATTTATTTCCTGAATGGCATCTTTGTAATAGGGGGATTCTTTTACACTTGTCATTTACGTCCTTCACATTTATTTCTCTAACAAAATTACGTTCAAGAGTTATTTTTATTTTAACCCATCGATAAAGTGCACGTAAAATAGGTGTAGTATGTAAGAAATGGACTATATCGAAGAAAATAGTCTGTAAAACGACTAAGTGTAAGTGAATTAAGGCGTTGTTTTATCTCGGTGAAATGCTACGGTGATTAAAAAAGGCCATGTATTTCAGCATCAATTCTGTTAATAATGTTGCCCAAATCTTCTGGGTTAGATACAAAATCAATATCGTCTACATCAATTATCAATAACTTTCCCTTTTCATAAGTATTAGCCCAAGCCTCATAACGTTCATTCAATCGGCTTAGGTAATCTATACTGATACTGCTTTCGTAATCTCTACCTCTTTTGTGTATTTGTTTTACTAAATTAGGAATGGTACTACGTAAGTAAATAAGCAGGTCTGGTGGCTGTACCAAACTTTCCATTAGCTCAAACAACCCTTTGTAATTGTCAAAATCTCTATTGGTCATTAGGCCCATGGCATGTAGGTTGGGTGCAAAAATATGAGCATCCTCATAAATAGTACGGTCTTGAATTACCTTTTTACCGTGTTCTCTAATTTTTAGAATCTGTCGGTACCTGCTGTTTAAAAAATAGATTTGTAGGTTAAAACTCCAACGCTCCATTTGGGTGTAAAAATCATCTAAATAAGGATTGTCTACAACATCTTCAAAATGGGCCTCCCAATGGTAATGTTTAGCCAATAAAGTAGTTAGGGTAGTTTTTCCTGCTCCAATATTTCCTGCGATGGCAACGTGCATGTTTCTTGGTTTTAACGGGTGTTGTACAAATTAATCGGGAGGTGCAATATACAAGTATTCCACAGTCCTAAAAAATCTTTTTGCTCGCTAATTAGGCATATTTTTTGGATTTAATTTTTTTAAAATAAAGATTAAACCTTTTTCAATTTTAGGGGTCTTACCTCTAATCAAAAACAGACCAAAAATGAGATTGAACCACATTTTAATTGTTTGCGCCTTACTATGTTTAAGGTTTGCTTGCGCTCAAGAATTTCAAGGCATAGCAACGTATCAAAGCAAGACTACTTTGGATATTAATTTAGAAGGTAGGCGCATACCGGAAGATAGAAAGGCCCAGATAATGGAGCGTATGAAAAAGGGCATGGAGCGTACGTACGACTTAAATTTTGATAAAACTGCAAGTTTATACACAGAACAGCAAGCTTTGGAAACACCCAATACGGATAGTAGGGGTGGCCGTTTTAGAATAATGATGGGCGGCTCTACAGGTATTTATTACAAAGACATACAAGCCAAAACATTTAAAAATCAACAAGAGCTTTTTGGAAAGGTTTTCTTAGTAGTAGATAGTTTGGAGCCATGGCAATGGAAATTGGGTTCTGAAACCAAAAAAATCGGAAACTACACGGCCTACAAGGCAACAGCCATTAAAAAAATAGATACGAGCAAAACAAATCAGTTTAGACGATTTGGACCGCCACCTCCACCGGGAGATGAGGAGAAAAAGGCGCAAGAAAAGGATAGTACTGGTACAAAAACGGAAAACACTCTTTTTAACCGAATGGAACAACCTACGGAAAAAGAAATTGTAGCGTGGTATACTCCAGAAATTCCTGTAAGTACAGGACCAGGGAACTATTGGGGTTTACCAGGACTAATCCTAGAGGTACATGACGATAAAACCGTAATCCTTTGTTCTAAATTAGTGCTAAACCCAACGGAGAAATCTAAAATTGAGGCACCTAAAAAAGGCAAAGAAGTTACCCAGGCTGAGTATGATGAAATTGTTGTAGATAAGATGAAGGAAATGTCTGAACGATTTAGAGGGGGTAACAGAGGTAGACAAGGCGGATTTAGACCAAGAGGGTAATGATGGGTACATATAAAATTGCGGTATGGGTAGGGAGTTTACTTTTTACCGTAGGAGCGTTAGCACAAAACATTACGCTAAAAGGTATGGTCAAAGATAGTCTGCAAAACCCTTTAGATATGGCTAATGTTATGGCTGTAAACCAAGATGGGCAGGCGTTAGATGGTTTTGGAATCACCAGCCCTGAAGGTAAATTTCAATTTAATGTAAAGGCAAACGCTACATACATGATAAGGGTTAGTTTTTTAGGATTTACCACCAAAGAAATTCCCTTGACCACAACAACACAAGATGTTAATTTAGATGTCGTTCTATACGAATCGGCAGAAAGTTTAGATGAGGTAGAGGTAGTCTATGAGATTCCAGTTTCTATAAAAGGTGACACCATTATTTACAATACGGATTCTTTTGTAACGGGTACAGAAAAAAAATTAGAAGATGTTTTAAGCCGTTTACCTGGGGTAGAAGTCAATGATGACGGCGAAATAGAGGTAGAAGGTAAAACAGTAACTAAGGTAATGGTAGAAGGCGAAGATTTTTTTGATGGTGATTCTAAATTGGCGACGAAAAATATTCCTGCAAATGCTTTGGATAAGATAGAAGTGCTACGTAATTATAGTGAAGTTTCACAATTAAAAGGGGTTACCAATAACCAAGATAATATAGCCATTAATTTAAGATTAAAAGAAGGGAAAAAGAAATTTTGGTTTGGAGAGATTACCGGTGGTGCAGGTCCAGATGGCAGGTATACTGCCAACCCCAAGTTGTTTTACTATAGCCCGGATTTTAGCTTAAACCTGCTAACGAACCTTAACAATGTGGGCGAAGTAGCTTTTTCTAGAAGAGATTATTGGAATTTTACGGGAGGTTTTAGAGGGGCTACTCGTAGCAATACAGGAACTAGTTTTAATACGGGTTCTAGTGGCTTAGGGATTAGTACGGCACAAAACGATAGAGCAAAAGAAATAGATACCAAATTTGGTGCTTTAAACTTTACCTTAAAACCAACGGATGTTTGGACATTAAATGGTTTTGGAATATACTCCTATACTAATACGCTTATGGAAACAGAAGCAAGCAGGATTTTTATTGCAAGTAACCAAACGGAACAAACCACGGCTAGTACAGACCAAGTTTCTAAACTGGGGCTTATAAAGTTGGGGTCTAACTACAAGCCTAACGATACTTTTCAATGGAATTATGATGTTTTGGTAAGGCTATCAGACGAGGAAGAAGTTACAAACACCTTGTCTTTGACAACAACCGCAGATACTATTAACGAGCAAAATAGCCAACGACCAACAACCATTACACAAAATAGCAATATATATTACACGGCTAATGAAAGCAATATTTTTGCTTTAGAAGCAAGTTATGAGTATGCAGATGAAAATCCGTTTTATAATGCTATTAGGGAGCAGCAACCGTTTTTAGGCACCATTCCTTTTAACGAAGAGCAATCTGTATATAATGTAAATCAGGACCAATACACCCAAACGCATCGATTAGATGCTAAACTGGACTATTTTTGGGTAACCTCTCCTAAAAGTCATGTAAACTTTACCCTGGGCACTACGGTAAGTGAGCAACGTTTTAATTCTAAAATATTTCAAATTTTAGATAACGGCACATCGGAAGATTTTAATGAGAGTGCGTTAAACAATGATGTTGACTTTTCTTTTTCTGATGCTTTCTTGGGTATGCACTACAAACTAGTTGCAGGTAAGTTTACGTTAAATCCTGGTTTTCATGTGCATGCGTATAAAGCCACGAACACTCAATTAGGAACTTCTGTAAGTGATGATTTAGTGAACATAGTGCCAGATATGTTTATTCAATACCAATTTAAAGATTCGGAGAGCTTACGCTTTAATTATAACATTACGCGGAGTTTTTCAGATATTAACAGCTTTGCTTCGGGTTATATCTTTAACAATTACAACTCGCTCTATCAGGGTAATCGGGATTTAGAAAGTGCATTGTATCATAATGTCAGCTTAAACTTTTTCAGTTTTAAAATGTTTAATCAGCAAAATATCTTTGCGAATGCCTCTTACAGCAAGCGCATAGATGCATTTAAGACCAATACCAGTATTACGGGTATAAATCAGGTTAACTCACCAATAAATTCCAATTTGGAAGATGAGACCCTTTCTACCAATGGCAATTACCAAAGAACTTTTGGTAAGGTAAAAGTTAGTGCCCAAACCGGACTTTCTTATGGTAATACTAATAATATTGTTAACGGTGAAGCTCAAAATTCGCAATCGTTTACCCAAAATTATACGGCTTCTGTGGGTAGTAGTTTTGTAAATGCACCCAATTTAGAGATAGGTTACCGCTACACGGTAAACGATTACAATACAGGTGCCACCAACGCTACGTTTTATACCGATAGGCCATTTGCTAAGTTTGATGCCGCTTTCTTAAACGGCTTTGTGTTCTTGGCAGATTACGATTACTATTTTTATAGGGATAAGGCAGAAACGGTAGAGAATAAATACGGTTTCTTAAATGCCAGTTTATCCTATCAAAAACCTAAAAGTAAGTGGGAATATAGTATTGAGGCTACCAATTTGACCAATAATGAGGTGCTGAATAGGGATACGTATAACGACAATTTTATAAGTACTTCTGCCTATTTTGTGCAGCCAAGGTATCTGATATTCAAAATTAAGTACGATTTATAATTTTCAATTTTGTCAAAAGCATTTGGCTTCCTACTTTTGTCCTCCATTAATGAGGAAGGATTTGACTGATTGCAACCTCAGAAGTTGAAACTGGTTTTCGGCGGAAATAAAAAAATGCTAAAAAGTGGTGTTAACTTCTTTGGGGTGTTTCGTCAAATCTATCCATAAAATTGAAATGAATGCCCTATTTATTTACTTCGGAGTCCGTAAGTGAAGGACACCCAGATAAAATAGCAGACCAGATTAGCGATGCCTTGTTAGACAACTTTTTGGCGTTTGACCCAGAAAGTAAGGTTGCATGTGAGACCTTGGTAACTACAGGCCAAGTGGTATTGGCCGGAGAAGTAAAGAGCGATACTTATTTAGATGTGCAAACCATAGCTAGAGAGGTAATTAACAAAATAGGTTACACCAAAGGGGAATACCAGTTTAGTGGCGATTCTTGCGGCGTAATTTCTTTAATACATGAGCAAAGCCAAGATATTAACCAAGGTGTAGACCGTGCTACTAAAGAAGAACAGGGTGCAGGAGACCAAGGAATGATGTTTGGTTACGCCACTAAGGAGACCGAAAATTACATGCCTTTGGCTTTGGATATTTCTCATAAAATTTTGCAGGTATTGGCAGATTTAAGGAGAGAAGGCAAAGAAATATCCTATCTGCGCCCAGATGCAAAGGCACAGGTTACCATAGAGTATTCTGATGAAAACGTACCGCAGCGTATAGATACAATTGTGGTTTCTACCCAGCACGATGCTTTTGACGAGGACGATGCTATGTTGGCTAAAATCAAAAAGGACATTATTGAAATCTTGATTCCACGGGTTAAGGAACAATTGCCAGCCTATGTGCAAGCATTGTTTACTAATGGTATAACGTATCATATAAACCCTACTGGCAAGTTTGTAATAGGAGGTCCGCACGGAGACGCTGGTCTTACAGGTCGTAAAATTATAGTAGATACCTATGGGGGTAAAGGAGCGCATGGTGGTGGTGCCTTTAGTGGTAAAGACCCGAGTAAGGTAGACCGTAGTGCCGCTTACGCGGCAAGGCATGCTGCCAAAAATTTAGTGGCTGCAGGGGTTGCAGATGAGATTTTGGTGCAGGTGAGTTATGCTATTGGTGTAGTAGAGCCTACCTCTATTTTTGTAGATACTTATGGTACGGCAAAAGTTGATTTATCTGATGGTGCAATAGCTAAAAAAGTGGCAGAATTGTTTGATATGCGTCCGTTTGCTATTGAAGAACGCCTTAAACTACGTAACCCTATCTATTTAGAGACCGCCGCTTACGGGCATATGGGTAAAACCCCACAAACCGTAACCAAGGTTTATGAGTCTCCTTACAACGGTAGAATAGAAAAAGAGGTAGAGTTGTTTACTTGGGAAAAATTAGATCAGGTAGATGCGGTAAAAGCCGCTTTTGATATCTAAAAGAATCGTATAGATTTAACTTTTAATTGAAAAACCGCTAAGTATTTAGCGGTTTTTTTATACGTAATTTCTTAGTTTGTATTTTGGAATACAAAAAGAATTCGTTGCAACATCAGAAGAAAAGAAAGCAGCCTTGGCCCACCAAGGACGCCATGCAACAAATCTATGAACTAGGTTTTTGGGGCTCAGGAAACAATCCATATTATTCTGGTCATGGTTCTCACCATCCAAAATATGTAATACCCTATATTTCTGCGGTATCTCAGTTTTTAAGCAGTTTTACAAACCCGATCAAGGTATGCGATTTAGGCTGTAGAGATTTCAATATAGGCAAGAAGCTGATTCCCTTTGTTTCAGAATATATTGGTGTAGATATTGTACCGGCACTTATTCAATTCAACCAAGAAAAGCATAGCACGGATAGTGTGTGTTTTAATTGTTTAAATTTGGCAGAAGAGGAACTGCCAAAGGCAGATTGTGCTATTGTTAGACAGGTGCTGCAACATTTATCCAATACAGAGATTGAAAGTATAGTACCCAAGTTGTATCAGTATAACTACCTAATACTAACAGAACACCTTCCAGAAGGTAAATTTCAGCCTAATTTAGACATTATTTCGGGTAGAAACATTCGCTTAAAAAGAAATAGCGGTGTAATTCTAGAAGCAGCACCGTTTAACTTTAAGCCGATAGCAAAAAAGCAGTTGCTAGCCATCCAAGATGCTACAAATGGGGGCGTTATAATCACTACCTTATATCAATGTAATTAAAATAACCAAATTGAGATTTACATGCTTCCAAGAATTCTGTTTACGGCTATAATTGTTTATGTTTAAGGGAAATATGAGGATATGAAAACTCCGTACTACGTGTTTGTGTTTTTTGTGTTATTAATTTTAAATCCAATTAACGCACAGGAATCTGTGTTTGTATCTGACTTTATAGAGCGATTAGAAAATTCGCAAAAGTACGTGGAGCAAGTGGCGGAGCTCATGCCAGCGGAAAAGTTCCAGTATAGGGCTTCAGAAGAATCCTTGAGTTTTGCACAAAATCTATTGCATATCGGCTTCGCCTTAAACTGGCATTCCAAAACTTTGATTGGAGGCATAAAAACCCCAACTTGGCAAGAAGATACAGTATATAAAGAAGCGGGTAAGTCAAAGAAAGAAATGATTGCAATAGTAAATGCTACATTTAAAGAGGCAATTGCATTGTTAAAACAGATAGATGTTGATGAATTGGAAAATCGACAGGATTATTTTGGTTTGGATAGGACCAAAAGGCAAATCTGTTTGCTTTTGGCAGACCATATTACGCATCACCGAGCTCAAATGATAGTCTATTTAAGATTAAACGGAATTACACCGCCACGGTATGTGTTGTATCAATAATTCACAGAAAAACGGGTGGTTAGCGTTTATTAAAACAACTGTTACAAATTCAATAGAAAAGTAGTAATCCTTTAAAAAAAGGTAAAACATTAGGAATTCTAATATTTCTGCCTTTATATTTGCCCTATAAAGTTCACACACGTATTGAATAGTTATCAAGAAAGGTGGAGGGAATAGACCCTTTGAAGCCTTAGCAACCCTTGAGCGTTACCAACAACTGTTGGTGCTTCAAGAAGGTGCTACATTCTACCCTAGTGGGAAGGATAACACAAAGAGAATTTCTCATCTATCTTCTTATAACTTTTTTATACCTGTTTACGACAAACATGTCGTTGGCTTTTAGTATTCAATTTTTAATAGTCGATAAAAACAGAAACATGAGTAATTCACAATTTGCAACCAACGTTTTACACGCAGGCCATGATACCACACAAACAGGCGGTACCAGAGCTGTTCCCATTTACCAATCTACCTCTTATGTATTTAACAATACGGACCATGCGGCCAATCTATTTTCTTTGGCAGAACTTGGATTTATCTATACCCGTTTAAATAACCCTACCAATCAAATTTTACAAGAGCGTTTAGCTGCTATTGAAGGTGGCGTAGGTGCTGTAGTTTTTGCATCGGGTACTGCTGCCATTTCTACCGGTTTGCTAACTTTATTAAAAGCAGGAGACCATATTGTGGCTTCTAGTAGTCTATATGGTGGCACCTATAATTTGCTAAATGTAACCTTACCAAGATTAGGTATTACCACTACGTTTGTAGATGCCGCAGACCCAGACAATTTTGGCAAAGCAGTACAAGAAAATACCCGTGCGTTTTTTGTAGAATCCTTAGGAAATCCAAAATTAGATGTGTTGGATTTAAAAGGGATTTCTAAACAGGCAAAGGCAGCGCAGGTTCCTTTTATTGTAGATAATACGGTAGCAACACCAGGCTTACTAAATCCTATTGAACATGGTGCCAATTTGGTAATACACTCGTTGACCAAATATATTGGTGGTCAAGGTAATTCTCTAGGTGGTGCTATAATAGATGCAGGAACGTTTGATTGGAGCAATGGTAAATTCCCTGAATTTACAGAGCCTTCTGCAGGTTACCATGGTTTGGTATACCATGAGGCCTTGGGCGCCGCAGCATTTACGTTTAAACTGATTTTAGAAGGACTTCGTGATTTTGGTGGGGCATTGAGTCCTTTTAACGCCTTCCAGATTATCCAAGGATTAGAAACCTTGCCGGTACGTATAAAACAGCATAGTGAAAACGCCTTGGCATTGGCAGAATGGTTAGAAGGTAGAGAAGAAGTAGCTTGGGTAAATTATCCAGGTTTAAAGAGTAGTAAGTACAATAGCCTTGCACAAGAATATTTGCCTAAAGGGCAAAGTGGTATTGTTACTTTTGGGGTCAAAGGTGGTTTTGAAGCAGCAAAAAAATTAACAGACGCAACCAAGGTCTTCTCTTTATTGGCCAATATTGGTGATACTAAATCTTTAATTATACACCCAGCGAGTACCACACACCAGCAATTGAGCGTAGAGCAGCAAGCAAGTGCCGGGGTTACACAAGATTTGATTCGTTTGTCTGTTGGTTTAGAAGATATAGCGGATTTAAAGTCCGATTTGGAACAGGCATTCGCGGCCGTAAAATAATACAGTTAAAGAGGGTTTGCCCTAAGTAATTTAATCGCATACATGTTACATCAATTTAAGATAGAAAATTTCAATACCCTGAGTGGTGCTACGCAAGACATTCAATTGTCTTATCAGCTTTTTGGTAAAGAATTGCACACGGCCCCAATTGTGATGGTGAATCATGCATTGACGGGTAACTCAAATGTTACCGGAGACGACGGCTGGTGGTCAGAAATTATTGGAGAAGGAAAATGTATAGATATCCAAATTTATACCGTGCTGGCATTTAACATTCCGGGTAATGGGTTTGATGGCTTTGTCATAGAAAATTATAAAGATTTTGTGGCTGGCGATATGGCACGTATTTTTCTAAAAGGATTAGAATTACTTAAGGTAAACCACTTACATGCTTTGGTAGGTGGTTCTTTGGGTGGCGGCATTGCATGGGAAATGATTGCGTTAAAACCTGATATTGCCGATAATTTAATACCGGTGGCATCCGATTGGAAATCTACGGATTGGTTAATTGCCAACTGCCAAATTCAGGAACAGTTTTTGGTTAATTCCAAGAATCCAGTGCATGACGCTCGTATGCATGCCATGTTGTGTTACCGTACACCAGAGTCTTTTAAAGAACGCTTTAAAAGAAGTACCAATGAGGAGCTCAATGTGTTCAATGTAGAAAGTTGGTTAATGCACCACGGTAAAAAGTTGCAAGAACGCTTTCAACTATCAGCATATAAGCTGATGAACCAACTACTCAAGACTATTGATATAACTCGCAATGGTGAAGCCATTTTTACCAAGATTGAAGAAAGCAACATACGCATACACATCATTGGGGTAAATTCTGATTTGTTTTTTACCGCTGAAGAAAACAAGGAAACGTACAAAAGATTGGCTCAAAGTAGTAGCAATGTTACCTACGGTGAGGTACAATCGTTGCACGGGCATGATGCATTTTTAATAGAATTTAAACAATTAGAAAATTTAATACGCCCGGTATTTGAGCAGCAACGTGTTCAATCTGGATTAAAGGTTTTAAAATTTGGTGGTCGTTCTTTGGCCAATGGTAAAGGTTTAAATGCGGTTCTGGACATACTAGCCCAAAGGGTTGCGGCTGGCGAACGTTTGGCGGTTGTACTTTCTGCTAGAGAAAAAGCTACGGACACCTTGGAGCGCATGTTAGAAAAAGCCGCTTCCGGAGGGGATTATAGCGTAGATCTACAAAGCTTTGCCCTTTACCAACAGGCAGGTTTGGCCCAAGTAGATATGAGTCAAGAACTTTCGGTATTGGAAAGCAAATTAAATGGTGTTGCCCTTTTGGGCGATTATAGTGCTAAAACCAAAGATGAGGTATTGTCTTTTGGCGAGCTTATTTCAGGGCAATTGGTGAGCCGATTGTTAAAGGAAAAGGGTATTAACGCGGTATTTATAGATTCGCGCCAGCTCATAAAAACAGATAATGCTTTTGGAGAAGCAAAGGTAGACGAAGGTTTGTCCAAGATCAAAGTGGTTGAAAAATTTGCCCAATTAGAACCAGATGCAGTGCCAATTATTACGGGCTTTATTGCCTCTAATGAAAAAGGGGAAACTACTACTTTAGGTAGAAATGGTAGTAACTACACGGCATCTCTATTCGCCAATTTTTTAGATGCAGAGGAATTACTGAATTATACACATGTAGACGGAATTTTTACCGCAAACCCAGATGTGGTTACAGATGCCAAAATCATAGATTCACTTTCATTTGCAGAGGCAAATGAGCTAGCCAATTTTGGGGCTAATATTCTACATGCAAAGACCATAATTCCGCTTTTAGAAAAGAATATTCCCTTACGTATTTTAAATACGTTCAATCCAAAATCTAACGGTACATTGATTAGTGCTGATGGTGGCAAACAAGGTATTACCTCTTTGAGTGTAATGGAAAATATGGCATTGATTAACCTAGAAGGTCGTGGTTTGCTAGGTAAAGCGGGTGTAGATGCGCGTATTTTTAATGCCTTGGGCCGCAGAAATATAAGTGTAGGTATCATATCTCAAGGTTCCTCAGAAAGAGGTATTGGTTTGGTGGTAAATGCCAAGCGCGCTTTGGATGCCAAAAAAGCGCTTGAAGATGAATTTGCAAATGATTTTGGTTCTAAAGACGTTAACAGTATTTCGGTAAATAAAGAAGTAGTGGTAATTTCTGTGGTGGGGCAAGATTTGAGCTCTTTTCACGAACCGTTTAATGCGCTGATAAAGAATAAGGTCGTACCTATTTTATTCAACAATACGGTATCTGGTAAAAACATCAGTTTGGTGTTCCATAAACAAGATTTACACAAAGCCGCCAACGTTATGCATGGGCAAATTTTTGGTATCGCAAAGCGAATTAACCTTGCCATTTTTGGAGTAGGTACGGTAGGTGGCACGCTTATAGACCAAATTTTGGCTTCTAAAGAAAGCATTGTAGATAGAAAAGGGATAGAGGTAAATATTTTCGCTGTTGCTAATTCTAAAAAAGTGTTGTTAAATAGAAAAGGTGTTGGTGCCCAATGGAAGCAGAATCTCCTAGGGCAAGGAGGAACCTATAATTTAGACACGCTTATAAAGTTTGCACAAGAAAATCACTTAGAAAACTTAATCGCAGTGGATAACACGGCGAATGCGGAATTTGTGAAACACTACAGTAAACTTATTAAGGGCGGGTTCGATTTGGTATCGTCTAATAAAATAGCCAATACGCTTGATTATCAGTTTTATAAGGATGTTAGAAAGGAGTTGAATGCCAACCGCAAACAGTATTTGTACGAGACAAACGTGGGGGCAGGCTTACCTTTGATAGACACCATTAAATTGTTGCATTTATCAGGAGAGAATATTACCCGCATAAAAGGGGTGTTCTCAGGTTCTTTAAGTTACATATTTAATACGTTTTCTGTAGCCGATGTGCCTTTTTCTAAAGTTGTATTAGAAGCAAAAGAAAAAGGATACACGGAGCCAGACCCTAGAGAGGATTTATCTGGGAACGATGTAGGTAGAAAGTTGTTGATATTGGCTCGCGAGCTAGAGTTAGAGAATGAGTTTTCTGATATAAAAATCAAGAATTTAATTCCAGAGCAATTGAGGAATGTAGACCAGGATACCTTTTTGGAACGTGTTACGGAATTGGATGCCGAATTTAAAGTGGTAAAAGAAAATCAAGATGCAGACCATGTTTTACGTTATGTGGGCGATTTACATGGCGATTTGCAACAAGATAAAGGAGTGTTAGAAGTAAAATTAATTTCTGTGCCAAAGTCAAGTGCTTTAGGACAAATAAGTGGTTCGGATTCCATTATTGAAATTTATACGGAATCCTATGGTGAGAACCCAATTACCATACAAGGTGCCGGCGCGGGTGCTGCGGTAACCGCACGTGGCGTATTTGGAGATATTTTGCGCATAGCAGAGAAAGGCTAGTTTTTTTAAAGAAAAGGAGAATGGAGAATAAGTTTGAAACCAATGCAATAAGAAATCAACTGGAACGGTCGCAATACCTAGAGCATTCCGTGCCCATGTATGTTACCTCTAGTTTTGTTTTTGATGATGCTGAAGATATGCGTGCTTCTTTTGCCGAAGAAAAGGATAGAAACATTTATTCGCGCTACAGCAATCCTAATAACAATGAATTTGTGGCAAAGATTTGTGAGATGGAAGGTGCTGAGGCTGGTTTTGCATTTGCCTCTGGTATGGCTGCGGTTTTTTCCACGTTTGCGGCTTTGTTAGAAAGCGGAGACCACATTGTTGCCTCCAAAAGTATTTTTGGTTCTACACTTAATTTATTCAATTCGTTCTTACCCAAGTGGAACATAGAAACCAGTTATTTTGGTGTTAATGAGGTAGACCAAATTGAAAGTCTTATCACAGAAAAAACCAAAATATTGTATGCCGAATCACCTACCAATCCTGGGGTGGATATTGTGGATTTGGAAGTGCTTGGAACAATAGCTAAAAAACATAATCTAATATTGATTATAGACAACTGTTTTGCTTCGCCCTATTTACAGCAGCCCATGAAATTTGGGGCCGATTTGGTCATTCATTCGGCTACTAAATTAATAGATGGTCAAGGAAGGGTTTTGGGCGGAATTACCGTAGGTAAGGCAGATTTAGTCGATAAGGTGTATCGTTTTTCTAGAATTACGGGGCCGGCACTTTCGCCCTTTAATGCTTGGGTGCTTTCCAAAAGTTTAGAAACCTTGGCGGTACGTGTAGATAGGCATTGTGATAATGCCCTAAAGCTTGCAGAATATTTAGAAACACACTCCAAGATTAATTGGGTCAAATATCCTTTTTTAAAATCGCATCCAAAGTATGAAGTAGCCCTTAAGCAAATGAAAGCTGGTGGT
Organism: Flavobacterium sp. ASW18X; assembly: GCF_005144745.1. Classification (GTDB taxonomy): domain Bacteria; phylum Bacteroidota; class Bacteroidia; order Flavobacteriales; family Flavobacteriaceae; genus Croceivirga. The sequence goes on from NZ_SWKK01000003.1 coordinate 321,866, forward strand.
TGTGTGGTAGCTTTTGAAGTCAAGGGCGGATTGGAAGCAGGCAGAAAATTCTTTGATTCCATTAAATTATTGTCGTTATCTGCCAATTTAGGCGATGCCCGTAGTATTGTAACACATCCAGCTTCTACAACGCATAGTAAATTAACGCCAGAGCAGCGGTTAGAAGCAGGTATAACAGAAGGTACGGTAAGGGTGTCGGTAGGGTTGGAACATATAGATGATATTATTACTGATATAAGCCAAGCATTGGGATAAGCATTTTCACTATATTCGTGTTATGCTGTCCAAGAAAACCAAATACGGATTAAAGGCGTTGGCCTATCTGGCACAACAAGAGGGTAAAACCCCGGTGCAAATTGCAGAAATTGCTAAAGAAGAGAATATTTCCCAAAAGTTTTTAGAAAGTATTCTATTGTCTTTAAGGCGTAATGGATTTTTGGGTTCTAAAAAAGGAAAAGGCGGGGGCTATTATCTCATAAAAGAGCCCAAAGACATACCTATGACCACCGTTATGCGGGTCTTGGAAGGACCTATTGCCATGGTGCCCTGTGTAAGCTTAAATTTTTATGAATCTTGTGATGATTGCCCAGATGAAGCTACATGTTCCGTACATAAATTAATGCTTCAAGTTAGGGATAGTGCTTTGGATGTTTACAGAAATAACACCTTGGCAGACTTGCTATAAGGTAGATTTCGCCTTAAATTTTCTTAAAAATAGCACCAAAATTTTAATAATCTACTAAAATAGTAGGGTAAACGTGAAATTTAACCCTATTCTGCATTTTGGTTTAAAAAATTACCCTATGTTTGTATTCTCTAGTAAATAGATAGGATAATAAGATTATGATTGCAGATCAACTTGTTGTGGATTCCAAAAAAGAGAAAAGTACCTATGCTAAGGACAAAAATGCGGAGAGTCCAAAGCGCAGTATCGCTAAAAGTATAAGCTGGCGTATTGTAGGTACAATAGATACGGTAATTATTTCTTGGATAGTTACCGGTACGTTAACCTTAGCCTTTTCTATTGGTTTAATAGAGTTGGTAACCAAAATGGTACTATACTTTTTTCACGAACGTATTTGGAACAGCATAAGTTGGGGTAAAAAATAGTAAGCTATGTCAGAAGATCAATTACCAAAATGGAATGCGCAATTAAAAGGTATTCCGCCACAAGAAATCATAGCGTGGGCATTGCAGCACGGAGACAAACCTGTATTAACCACCAATTTTAGACCATATGAGGTAGCCATATTACACGCTGTAACAGACGTGGCTCCTAATATTCCTGTAATTTGGTGCGACACAGGTTATAACACACCTAACACATACAAGCACGCAGAAGAGTTAATTGAGCGTTTAAAACTAAACGTAAAATTATATGTGCCAAAACAAACCGTAGCACATAGAGATGCCGTTATGGGTATTCCGCAAATAGATGACCCAAAACATAAATTATTTACGGAGCAAGTAAAACTAGAACCTTTTCAAAGGGCGATGGCAGAGCATAAACCAGACGTGTGGTTTACCAACTTAAGAAAGGGGCAAACCGCACTTAGAGACTCTTTGGATATTTTAAGTTTGAGCAAAGATGGGGTTCTAAAAGTGAGTCCTTTTTATAACTATAGCGATGCTCAATTAGATGCTTATTTAAAACAACACAATTTACCGAACGAACATAAGTATTTTGATCCTACAAAGGTGTTAGAAAACCGTGAGTGTGGATTGCATACCTAATAAATGAACAGAAAGAACGCCAACTAGGTTGGTTAAATAAAAATATGACCTTGGATACAGTAACAAAAGAAATTTCGGCAACGGATTCGCAAGTATTGGGCGCAACAGGAGATGTGGCGAATGCATTGGAAAACGAAGCTATCTATATTATAAGGGAAGTGGCAGCACAGTTTGAGAAACCAGTGCTGTTATTTTCTGGAGGTAAAGACTCTATAACTCTAGTGCGCTTGGCGCAAAAGGCGTTTTGGCCTGCAAAAATTCCGTTCCCATTAATGCACATAGATACGGGGCATAACTTTCCGGAAACCATTGAATTTAGAGATAGGTTGGTAGAAGAATTGGGCTTGGAATTGATAGTGCGTAACGTACAAGATTCCATAGACCAAGGAAAGGTAAAGGAAGAAACGGGTAAATATGCTAGTAGAAACATGCTGCAGACCACTACTTTATTAGATGCTATAGAAGAGTTTAAGTTTGATGCGTGTATTGGTGGTGCTCGTAGGGACGAAGAAAAAGCACGAGCTAAAGAGCGTATTTTTTCTGTGCGAGATGATTTTGGGCAATGGGATGAAAAGAACCAACGTCCAGAATTGTTTGATATGTTGAATGGCCAAATAGAATTGGGGCAGAACGTACGTGTGTTTCCAATAAGTAACTGGACAGAGCTAGACGTATGGAGCTATATTGAAAGGGAGCAAATAGAAATACCTTCTATCTATTTTGCACACCAACGTAAAATTTTCTTGAGAGATGGTCTAATCTGGTCCGCAGAAGATGATGTTGTGTTTAGGGCAGAAGATGAGGTGGTAGAAGAACGTACCGTACGCTTTAGAACGGTAGGAGATATGTCTTGTACCGCCGCCGTAGAATCCAATGCAGATACTATAGCAAAAGTAGTGGCAGAAATTAGAGAATCATCTATTTCTGAACGTGGTGCCCGTATAGATGATAAGCGTTCTGAGGCCGCCATGGAGAAACGTAAACAACAAGGATATTTTTAATCTAGTTGATGGCCGTTGGTTGTTCGTCGCTACATTTTTACGAATACCACCAACAACTATGAACTAACAACGATAAACGAAATTGAAAGTTTTAAAATTAGCAACAGCAGGGAGTGTGGACGATGGTAAAAGTACCTTGATAGGACGTTTGCTATATGACACAAAATCTTTGACTACAGATAAATTAGAAGCCATAGAAAAAACCAGCAAACAACGTGGTTATGACTATTTGGATTTTTCTTTGGCAACGGACGGTCTGGTGGCAGAGCGTGAGCAAGGTATAACTATAGATGTTGCCCATATTTATTTTTCTACACCAACCAAGAGTTACATTATAGCAGATACTCCAGGGCACGTAGAATATACTCGGAACATGGTTACCGGTGCTTCTACCTCGCAGGCGGCAATTATTTTGATTGATGCACGTAAAGGGGTTATTGAGCAAACCTACAGACACTTTTTCATCAATAACATGCTTCGTATTAAGGATGTCATCGTAGCTATCAATAAAATGGATTTGGTAGATTATGCAGAGGATACCTTTAACGCAATCAAAGCAGATTTTGAGGAATTAATGGCGAAGCGCGATTACCAAGACCAGAACATCACTTTTATTCCAGTAAGTGCATTAAAAGGAGATAACGTGGTTAACAAATCTGATGCAATGCCTTGGTACCAAGGGCAAACATTGCTACAGCATTTAGAAGAATTAGATTTAAAAGATATCTACAATACGGGTACGCCTCGTTTTCCAGTACAATATGTAATTCGTCCTAAAACAGACGATTATCATGATTTTCGTGGTTTTGCCGGTAAAGTGTACGGTGGCGAATTAAGTGTAGGGGACGAGGTGGTTGCCTTACCGTCACAAACACGTTCTAAAATCAAGGAAATTTATTTTCACGATAAAAAGTTCCAAACGGCATCTAGAAGGTCTTCGGTAACCATTACGCTAGAAGATGAGATTAATGTGAGTAGAGGAGATATGTTGGTTAAGGCAGATGATTTGCCTCAGATAGAAAAGCAATTTACCGCAACGGTATCTTGGATGGATTCTGACCAACTTACTCCAGGTAAAAAATATGTGGTACAGCATGGGGTTAATAAGGTGTTGGCTAAAGTAGATGCTATTCATCATAAAATTAAACCAGACTATACGGGCATAGATGAGGAAGCAACTAGTTTGGGTATGAATGATATTGCAAAAGTGAGCTTTAAATTGAACAAGCCTATCTTTTACGATGCATTTAAAGACCATAGAACCAACGGTTCTTTTATATTGATAGATGCACAGTCTAACGCCACAGCTGGTGTTGGCTTTATAGAATAAAATGAAGTTCTGGAGCGTAAGGTTCCAGAATTTTTTAGACCAATAACCTATAAAATCTATAGGAAATATAAATTATTTAAAATACCACTTCCTCAACTGAGTTTTCCGCTCTTTAGAGAGAGGTTTAAAGAGGATAGTAAAAGTTTAATTTAAAATTACCGTAAAGTGCTCCTTCCCTTGGGGGAGGTCGGGGTGTGGCAATGCAAAGTTTTAGAACCGAAATAGAAAATCCAGTAGTAGAAAAGGATATTATTGAATTGGAGAAGAAGATTCGCCAATTTAAAGAAGGTAAGGTAGACGAGGAGCGCTTCCGTAGTCTTAGATTGGCCCGTGGGGTATATGGTCAAAGACAGCCGGGCGTGCAGATGATTCGTATAAAACTACCTTACGGCAAGGTTACTGCTAACCAATTGCTACGTATCTGTGATGTTTCGGACGAATTTTCTACAGGCCGTTTACATATCACCACAAGACAAGACATTCAAATTCATTATGTGGATTTGGAGCGTACTCCAGAATTGTGGGCGCAGCTAGAAAAAGACGATGTTACCCTTAGAGAAGCTTGTGGTAATACGGTACGTAACGTAACTGCTAGCGAAACTGCTGGGATAGATTTAGAAGAACCTTTTGATGTTTCGCCATATGCACATGCTGTTTTTCAGTATTTTCTTAGAAACCCTATTGGGCAAGAAATGGGGCGTAAGTTCAAAGTTTCTTTTTCCGCTTCGGAGGCAGATACGGGCTTGTCTTACATGCACGATTTAGGTTTCATAGCCAAAATAGAGAATGGTGTAAAAGGTTTCAAGGTAATGTTGGCCGGCGGTTTGGGTTCCCAACCAAGGCATGCAGACGAATTGTATAGCTTTTTGACATCAGACCAAATAATTCCTTTAATGGAACAGGTTATTCGCGTCTTTGATAGATACGGGGAGCGTAAAAGTAGGGCCAAGGCAAGAATGAAGTTTTTGCTGAAAGACATCGGTTTAGATGCTTTTAAAGAATTACTAGAGCAAGAAAAAACAGCGGTACCACACCAAACCTACCCCATTGATGCTGAGTCGTATCCAAAGGTAAACATCGCGCAGCCAAAAATTCCGACGGTAGAAATTAAAGAAACTTTAGCCTACGAGTTGTGGAAAAGCACTAACGTAATTCCACAAAAGCAAGAAGGCTATGTTGCTATTGGTATTAAGGTTTTGTTGGGCGATTTCTATACGGACAAAGCAAGACAATTAGCGCATCTCGTAAAAGAATATGCAGCGGGTGAGTTACGCTTATCGCTACGTCAAAATATCTTAATTCCTTATGTTAAGGAGGAGCTGGTTCCTTACTTCTATCAAGAGTTAGAAAAACTTGGTTTTGTAGAAGCAGGATATAACAAAGCTTTGGACATTACGGCTTGCCCAGGTACGGATACGTGTAATTTGGGTATTGCCAGTAGTACCGGGATAGCAGTAGAACTAGAACGTGTAATTAAAGCAGAATACCCATCGTACATCAATAATCCAGATGTGGTAATTAAAATTAGTGGATGTATGAATGCCTGTGGGCAACACAATATGGCGCACATCGGCTTTCAGGGGATGAGTGTACGTACCAAGGATAAATTAGTGGCACCGGCATTACAGGTATTGCTAGGTGGTGGCAACCACGGTAATGGTAACGGAACGTTTGCAGATAAAGTGGTTAAAGTACCGTCTAAAAGAGGGCCGCAGGCATTGCGCTTAATCTTAGATGATTATGAAGCTAACGGACAAGGTAAATCTTTTGATGCCTATTATGCGGAAAAAGGTCAGCTGTACTTCTACGACTTTCTTAAAGAGTTAACAGATGTAGATAACCTTACCGCAGAAGATTTTATAGACTGGGGAAATACAGAAAAATATAAAAAAGAGATTGGTGTAGGGGAATGTGCAGGGGTTATCGTGGATTTGGTAGCTACGCTATTCTTTGAAAGCCAAGAAAAAATTGATAATGCTGCAGAAGCACTAGAGCAAGGTAAGTGGGCGGCAAGTATTTATTATAGCTATCAGTCTATGGTAAATTCTGCAAAGGCCTTATTGACATCAGAAAAGACAAAGGTGAATACCCACAACAGTATCATTAAAGATTTTGATGCCTTGTTTGTTGCAACTAATAGAATAGATTTTGAAGGTGGTTTTAGTGATTTGGTGTTACAATTAAACCAAAACGAACCTACTGAAACATTTGCCAAAAGTTATTTAGAAGATGCCAAGAAAGTATTGGCCAAACTAGAAGCATTTAGAAATCTAGAATTACAAGAAGCCTAAAAAATGAATCATAGTAACAATCATACAGCAAACACTACTCCATTTTCAGGGCCATTTGGGACCGCTGGTAAGCTTACTGTGGTAGGGGCCGGACCAGGAGACGCAGACCTCTTTACACTTAAAGGTATAAAAGCCTTAAAAAGTGCGGACGTAGTTCTGTTTGATGCCCTAGTGAACCCTGATTTATTGGAGTACGCCCCGCAAGCAGAACAAATTTTTGTAGGGAAACGCAAAGGTTGTTACAGCTATCAGCAAGAACAAATAAATGAGCTCATTGTTCAACGTGGCCAAGAAGGAAAGCACGTAGTACGTCTTAAAGGTGGCGACCCATTTGTATTTGGTCGTGGAGCCGAAGAGATGGAATATGCGGCTGGCTTTGGTTTAGAGGTGGCTATGGTACCCGGTATTTCTTCCTCGGTATCCGTTCCCGCCTATCAAAATATTCCAGTAACTAAAAGAGGCGCGGCAGAAAGTTTTTGGGTAATTACGGGTACAACCAAGGAGCATAAATTGTCTAAAGATGTAGCACTAGCGGCAAAATCATCTGCAACAGTGGTAATTTTAATGGGCATGAGCAAATTGGGCGAAATCATGGCGTTATTTCAACAAGAAGGTAAATCAGAAACTCCAGTTGCCATTATCCAAAATGGTACTAGAAAAGATGAAAAAATAGGTATTGGCACTGTTGCTTCCATAGAGTCCAAGGCAAAGGAGCAGCAGCTGTCCAATCCTGCAATTATTATTATAGGTGATGTGGTGGCGCATAGAGAGCGTATCTTAGCAGTACAACAAGAACAAAACGTACAAGCCTAATGGAACGCAATAACCTTTATCCCATTTTTCTAAAAACCTCTCAGTTAGAAGTGCTTATCATTGGTGGTGGATTTGTAGCCGAAGAAAAGTTGCATTTTTTAACCAAGTCTAGTCCAGATGCAAAAGTAACTATGGTGTCTCCAATGTTTAGAGAAGCCACTACTGAATTGGCCAATGCATTTAATGTGACCATGATAACCGATGTTTATCATCCTAAATATTTGGAAGGTAAACATATGGTGGTGGCAACTACAGATGTACCTGAAGTGAATATACAGGTTTATAACGATTGCAGGGCGCAGAGTAAATTGGTGAATGTAGCGGACAACCCACCATTGTGTGATTTCTACATGGGCGGTATTGTTACCAAAGGGAACGTAAAAGTTGCTATTTCTACCAATGGAAAGTCGCCTACCACCGCAAAACGTTTACGTCAGTTTTTTGAGGAGGTAATTCCAGAAGACATAGACCAAATGGTAAAGAACCTAAATGAGTATAGAAAAACCATTAAGGGTGATTTTGAGGAGAAAGTAGACCAGATGAATCAGATTACGGAGAAGCTGGTCAATAAAAAATAAAAGGCCGTGCGTAATGGCGGTAAAATAAAAAGAATTAGAAAAAGAAAATTAAAATAGATTGAAATTCCCGCGCTAGCGGAAATACAAAAGTAGATAACATGATAAAGACGGATATACTTATTATTGGTGCAGGACCAACAGGATTGTTCACTGTTTTTGAAGCAGGATTGTTAAAGCTTAAATGCCATATTATAGATGCATTGCCACAACCGGGTGGGCAATGTTCGGAGATTTATCCTAAAAAACCTATTTATGATATTCCTGCTTATCCAGAAATTTTAGCGGGTGATTTGGTAGATCGCTTAATGGAGCAAATAAAACCTTTTGAGCCAGGATTTACCTTAGGGGAACGTGCGGAGACTTTAGACAAGCAAGAAGACGGTTCTTTTATTGTTACTACTAACTTAGGAACGCAACACCATGCACCAGTGGTGGTAATTGCCGGTGGTTTGGGTTCTTTTGAGCCAAGAAAACCGCAAATTCCAAATTTGGATATCTATGAAACCAAAGGTGTGGAATACATGATAAAAGACCCAGAAGTGTACCGCGATAAAAAAGTGGTAATTGCTGGTGGTGGAGATTCTGCCCTAGATTGGTCTATTTTCTTGGCAGATGTAGCCTCAGAGGTACATTTGGTACACCGTAGAAACGAATTCCGTGGCGCTTTAGACTCCGTTGAGAAAGCAAGAGAATTAGCGCAGGTTGGTAAAATTAAGTTACACACCAAGGCAGAGGTAAAAGAACTGCATGGTGCAGATACTATAGAAGCGGTAGTTATTAAATCTACAGAAGAAGGAGTAGAGCCTAAGTATGTAGAAACCGATTATTTTATTCCGTTGTTTGGTCTGTCTCCTAAATTAGGGCCTATAGGTAGCTGGGGCTTAGAGATAGAAAAGAACGCTATTAAAGTGAACAATGCCAAAGATTACCAAACCAATATACCGGGTGTGTTTGCCATTGGTGATGTAAATACGTACGAAGGTAAACTAAAACTAATCTTATCGGGCTTTCATGAAGCAGCGGTAATGTGTCAATATGCCTATCAAATTATAAATCCGGATAAACGATTTGTAATGAAGTATACCACGGTTGGCGGGGTAGAAGGATTTGATGGATCCAAGAAAGAAGCCAAAAAAGAGGTGGTGCAAAGTATCGTCTAAAATCTTAGATGAGTTTGAGTTAGCGAGCCTCCTTACCAAGGGAGGCTTTTTTGTGATAAAAGAAACGGTTTTTTTGTATTTAATCCGTAAGGGCCTTTTCTTTGCACGCAGTTCATTAAAAATAATGTAGGTTATCAAGAAAGGTGGAGGGAATAGACCCGTTGAAACCTTAGCAACCCTTGCTTTAACTAGTATAAGCAATGAAGGTGCTACATTCTACTTCATATTTAGATAGATTCAACTCTGTTGAAAATCGTTAAAGCCTTTATGAAGAAGGATAACAAAAACAACAGTCTTTTGTGTACCCTTGTAACTTTGCTAACCTACTAAAATAATACGTCGCCAATATTGGTGACCTTTGTAGTTATGAAGATTGAAGAAGTTTTAAAGGAGCGCATATTAGTTTTGGATGGTGCTATGGGTACCATGTTACAACGCTATAAGTTTACCGAAGAGGATTTTAGGGGAGAGCGTTTTAAAGACTGGCCAAGTCCTTTACAAGGAAATAACGATTTATTATCCATAACCCAACCCGAAGCTATTGCCACGGTGCATGCCAAGTATTTTGCAGCTGGTGCGGATATAGTAGAAACCAATACTTTTTCTGGCACTACCATTGCTATGGAAGATTATGGCATGCAAGATTTGGTGTACGAACTTAATTACGAGTCGGCCAAAATAGCCAAGCGTGTTGCGGAAGAATTTACTGCCAAAGAGCCACAAAAGCCAAGGTTTGTGGCTGGTAGTATTGGCCCAACCAACAAAACGGCCAGTATGAGCCCAGATGTTAACGACCCTGGATTTAGAGCTATTTCTTTTGATGAGTTGCGCGTGGCATACAAACAACAAGTAGAGGCATTGTTAGATGGTGGTGCCGATTTACTTTTGGTAGAAACCATTTTTGATACCCTAAATGCAAAAGCAGCGCTTTTTGCCATAGAAGAGGTAAAAGAAGAGCGCAACATAGAAGTGCCCATCATGGTCAGCGGTACTATTACAGATGCTTCTGGTAGAACCTTATCTGGACAAACCGCGGAAGCATTTTTGATTTCAATTTCGCATTTACCCATACTTAGTGTTGGTTTCAACTGTGCTTTGGGTGCCAAGCAGTTAACGCCCCATTTAGAGGTAATTTCCGCAAAGTCAGAATTTTTTACCTCTGCACACCCTAATGCTGGTCTACCAAATGCTTTTGGAGAGTATGATGAGACGCCAGAAGAAATGGCCGCACAGATAAAAGAATATTTAGATAAAAACTTAGTGAATATTGTGGGTGGGTGCTGTGGAACTACGCCAGAACATATTAGCGCGATAGCAAAATTGGCAGCTGGCTATGCGCCTCGCCCGTTGTTCGTTAATCGTTAATCGTAGCTCGAAAGGATGGATTACAAAGAATTGGATGTTTGGGTGCAAGCTAGAGAATTAGTTAAGAAAATATACTTGCTTTCTAAGGATTTTCCTGATGATGAAAGTTATGGGCTTACTTCTCAAATTAGTAGATGTGCCGTTTCGGTTTCCTCAAATATAGCCGAGGGTTGTGTAAGACAGACTGCAAAGGACACGATTAATTTCTTGAGTATCGCCAGAGGTTCTTTGTTTGAGTTAGAAACTCAAACAATTTTAGCATCAGATTTAGAATATCTTTCGCACGATGAAAGTGAAATCTTAGGTGAAATTGAACGAGTAAAAAAATTACTCAATGGATTTATTAATTACCATAGAAAGTTATGAGTTTGCCAAACGAACAACATAAAACGAATAACGACCAACGCTTTCTTAGGTTATCAGGCCTAGAACCTTTGGTCATAACCCCAGAAAGTAATTTTATAAATGTAGGGGAGCGCACCAATGTGGCTGGTTCTAAGCGTTTTTTGCGTTTAATAAAAGAAGAAAAGTTCGAAGAAGCTTTGGATGTTGCCAGGCATCAGGTAGAAGGAGGCGCACAGATAATAGATATTAACATGGATGACGGTCTTATTGATGGTAAGGCTGCCATGGTAAAGTACCTGAATTTAATAATCGCCGAGCCAGATATTGCCCGTGTGCCTATAATGATAGATAGTTCTAAATGGGAAATTATAGAGGCCGGTTTGCAAGTGGTGCAAGGTAAATGTGTCGTCAATTCCATTAGCTTAAAAGAAGGGGAGGCAGAGTTTATACACCACGCCAAATTGATTAAGAGATACGGTGCGGCCGTGATTGTCATGGCATTTGATGAGGTTGGGCAGGCAGATACGTATGAAAGACGAATAGAAATAGCAGAACGTTCGTACCGAATTTTGGTAGATAAAGTAAAATTTGCTCCAGAAGACATCATTTTCGATTTAAATATTTTTCCTGTAGCCACGGGAATGGAAGAACACCGAAAAAACGCAATCGATTTTATCGAGGCTACACGTTGGGTGCGCCAAAACTTGCCGTATTGTAGTGTAAGCGGTGGGGTAAGCAACGTTTCCTTCTCGTTTAGGGGTAATAATCCCGTTAGGGAAGCCATGCATTCTGTGTTTTTATACCATGCTATCAAGGCAGGGATGAATATAGGTATTGTAAACCCAACTATGTTAGAGGTTTATGATGATATCCCTAAAGATCTTTTAAAACACGTTGAGGATGTGATTTTAGATAGAAGGGACGATGCTACAGAGCGGTTATTGGAGTTTGCAGAAACCTTTCAAGGAAAAACCAAAGAAAGCACGGTAGATTTATCGTGGCGAGAAGAGCCATTGCAAGACCGTATTACCAGAGCCTTGGTAAAAGGTATTGACCAATATATAATTGAAGATGTAGAAGAGGCCAGACAACAGGCAGCAAAACCATTGCACGTTATTGAAGGCAATTTAATGACCGGTATGAATGTGGTGGGCGACTTGTTCGGAAGCGGTAAAATGTTCTTGCCGCAGGTAGTAAAATCTGCTCGGGTAATGAAAAAAGCGGTTGCCTATTTAGAGCCTTATATAGAAGAATCAAAAAAAGCCCCCCAAACCCCAAAGGGGGAGTCGCACTGGAAAACTGCAAATCCTGTTTTGTATGGTGCTTTAAAAGAATACGCTAAGAAAATGCGTAATCAACCAACTAAAGCAGAGGCCTTGCTGTGGAATGCGTTGAGTAATAAGAATTTGGATGGTTTTAAATTTAGGCGACAACATATTATTGGTGAATTTATAGCAGATTTTATCTGCCTAAAACGCAATTTGATTGTTGAAGTAGATGGATTTCATCATCAATTACCAGAGAATAAAAAAACAGATTTAGAGAGAACAAATTGGTTAGAAGAGCAGGGCTATAAAGTAATACGATTTACTAATGATGAAGTGTTATCGGGAATTGATAATGTATTAGATAAAATTTTAACCGAGTTAAAAGCTCCCCCACAGGGGGCGGGGGGGGCTCCGGCTGGTAAGATTTTAATGGCCACGGTAAAAGGCGATGTGCACGATATTGGTAAAAATATCGTATCAGTGGTATTGGCTTGTAACAATTATGAGATTGTAGATTTAGGAGTGATGGTACCGCCAGAGGTAATTATCAATCGTGCTATAGAAGAACAGGTAGATGTTATTGGTCTTAGCGGATTAATTACGCCTTCTTTGGATGAGATGGTTTTCTTGGCTAAAGAAATGGAGCGCCAAAACTTTAATGTACCCTTATTGATAGGTGGGGCAACTACCAGTAAAGCACATACCGCAGTTAAAATAGACCCGGTGTATAAACATGCCGTTGTGCACGTAAATGATGCATCTAGAGCGGTAACCGTGGTGGGCGATTTACTTCAAAAAGAATCTTCAGATACCTATAAAAAATCGGTAAAGCTAGATTACGAGAGCTTTAGGGAAAAGTTTTTGAATCGTTCCAAGCATAAAGAATTTCTGACTTTGGAACAGGCTAGAGCTAATAAACTAAAAATCGATTTTAAGCCAGAAGACATTGTAGAACCAAAGGTTCTAGGAACTACGGTTTTAGAAGATTTTGATTTGCGAGAGCTAGTAGACTTTATAGACTGGACACCGTTTTTTAGAAGTTGGGATTTACATGGTAAATATCCAGACATTTTAGAAGATAAGGTGGTTGGTGCACAAGCAACGGAATTGTTTTCAGATGCGCAGAAAATGCTCGTAGAAATAGTAGAACAAGAATTGCTAAAGGGAAAAGCCACTTTTGGATTGTTTCCTGCCAATCAGATAAACGATGATGACATTGAATTGGGCGTACCAGGTAATGAAACCACTGTTTTTAGAACGCTAAGGCAGCAAACCAAAAAACGAGATGGAGTGCCAAATATCGCGTTAGCAGATTTTATTGCACCAAAGGAAAGTGGATTACAAGATTATATTGGCTGTTTCTGTGTTTCGGCAGGGTTTGGAACCAAAGAATTAGCAGAAAAGTATGAGGTTGCACATGACGACTATTCGAGTATAATGGTCAAGGCATTGGCAGACCGTTTGGCAGAGGCATTTGCAGAATATTTGCACAAAGAGGTGCGTACCAAGTATTGGGGTTACGCTAATGCAGAGAATTTAGACAATACGGAACTAATCAAAGAAAGTTATCGTGGTATACGCCCTGCACCGGGTTACCCTGCCTGTCCAGATCATTTAGAGAAGCTAACCATATGGGAATTGATGCAGGTAAAAGAAACTATTGGTGTGGAATTAACAGATAGTTTGGCCATGTGGCCTGCGGCCAGTGTAAGTGGCTATTATTTTGCGCATCCAGAAGCAAAATACTTTGGTTTAGGAAAGATAAAAGAAGACCAAGTGCACGATTTTGCCAATCGAAAAGGTATAGAAAAGGACATTGCAGAAAGATGGTTGGCCCCTAATATCGCTGAAAGCTAATGGAAAAGTTTATTGAATTGTCTTTAGGTAGTTTTGTTATTAGTCATGGATTTGATAAAAATAACAAAGAGATTGAAGAACACATAGTGGTAGAAGGATTTTCGAAGAAAACAGTTTCCGTTGCAAGAATTAAATCTTTGAGTGAAAAATACATCCTTACTGATTATTTAGATGGTAGGTGGATTTATTGGGAATATGAAGAGGACTATGAAATCATAAAAAATAAGTTGAAATCCTTATGAAGGTAACCGAACACATAGCAAACGCCAAGGGAGAAACGTTATTCAGTTTTGAAATTGTACCTCCGGTAAAAGGGAAAAACATACAAGATTTGTATGATAATATAGACCCGTTAATGGAGTTTAAACCTCCATTTATAGACGTTACTACCTCTAGGGAAGAGTACGTTTACATAGAAAAAAATGGCCTCTTGGAGAAAAAGGTTACACGTATGCGTCCGGGTACCGTTGGTATTTGTGCGTCTTTACAATACAAATACAATGTAGATACCGTGCCCCATGTATTATGTGGCGGTTTTACAAAAGAGGAGACGGAATATATGTTGGTAGATTGCCAATATTTGGGGATAGACAATGTTATGGCGCTACGTGGGGATGCCATGAAAGGAGAGCAATATTTTAGTCCTTGTGAAGGTGGGCATAGCTATGCTAAAGGTTTGGTAGAACAAATTGCAGCTCTAAACCAAGGTAAGTATTTAATTGATGAATTAAAGATGGAGCATACACCAAATTTCTGTATTGGTGTGGCGGGTTATCCAGAAAAACATTTGGAGGCTCCAAGTCTTCAAAATGATTTAAAACGATTAAAAGAAAAGGTAGATGCAGGGGCAGACTATGTGGTAACCCAAATGTTTTTTGATAATAAAAAGTATTTTGAATTTGTAGATGCCGCAAGGGCTATGGGTATTACCATTCCCATAATACCAGGTATAAAGCCATTGGCCGTTCAAAAGCATTTACGTTTGTTGCCACAAGTGTTCTGGGTAAATTTACCAGAAGATTTAATAGATGCGGTAGAGGCTTGCCCAGATAACAAAGCGGTAAGGCAAGTGGGTATAGAATGGGCCATACAGCAATCTAAAGAATTAAAAGATGCTGGCGTTCCTGTATTGCATTATTACTCTATGGGTAAATCTAGCAATATTAAAGCTATTGCGGCCGCCTTGTTTTAATTAACATAACCCTTGTGCATATCTTTGGTAGATTGCCCTAGTATTAAATACCTTTGGGGGCTTATGAAAAAAGCTTGGATACTTTTTTTCTTGGTTTTGCCGTTATGCGCTAGGGCACAGCAAAAACAAGATGCTCCACATTTTGTACTAGAGGCCAATCAGTTTTATGGTTCTGTACTATTACATAATACAGATATTTCGCACTTAATTACCAACCATCCGGGCGGTGTTATTTTAGGATTCAATAGAAAACGCTTTGGCAAACAAAAGTGGGAAGCAGATTTTGGTTATCCAGATACAGGTTTCACCTTTGTGTATCAAGATATGAACAGTGCTACTCTAGGAGAGCATTTTGGGCTCTATGCGCATTACAATTTCTATTTTCTTAAACGCAATTTACAGTTTAGAGTAGCACAGGGCATTAGCTACAATACCAATCCGTACGATAAAGCCAATAACTTTAGGAACAATGCCTACGGTTCTCATTTATTGAGTTCTACAATGGTAATGCTTAATTACAACAAAGAGCGACTTATTGACCGTTTTGGTGTTAAGGCGGGTTTGTCTTTGATCCATTATTCCAATGCTAATTTCAAGGCACCCAACACCTCTACCAATACTTTTGCGTTCAATGTGGGTGTTACGTACGATTTAAATGCAGAAGATAGACCAGATTTTATTACGTATGATAAGGAACCAAAATATACGGAACCAATTAAGTGGAATTTGGTTTTGCGTGGCGGCGTTAATGAGAGCGATGTGGTAAATAGTGGCCAGTATGGTTTTATAATTGCATCGGCATATGCAGACAAACGTCTGGGAAGAAAAAGCGCTATTCAATTTGGGGCAGATGCTTTCTTTTCTAATTTTTTAAAGGAACTTATTGCGTTTCAAGCAACTTCTTTTCCAGAAATGGATGTTCAGGTAGATGATGATTACAAACGTGTAGGATTATATCTGGGGCATGAGCTGTTTGTAAACAAACTAAGTGTGGTTACCCAATTAGGCTATTATGTGTACTATCCTTTTGATTTTGAAGGTAAAGTCTACAATAGAGTAGGTTTAAAACGTTACTTTGGCAATAAGGTTTTTGGTGCAGTTACCTTAAAATCTCATGGTGCGGCCGCAGAGGCGTTGGAATTTGGTGTTGGAGTACGATTATAATTTAGGATGATGAAGACAAGAACATTAATAGTGGTTTTTTATAGTGCGATGGTGCTTATCTTTCTAGGTTGTAATTCACAAGATGCTGCGGATTGTTTTCAAAATGCAGGCGATTTGCAACAGGTTGAAGTTGCTTTGCCCAACTTTACCAAGATAACTGTATTTGAGCAACTGAACTTAGTACTTAAACAAGGGCCAGAACAGAAAGTTGTCATAGAATCAGGGGAATATCTTTTAAATGAAATTTCTGCGGAAGTTGAAGAGGGGCGTTTAATTGTACAGAATGAAAATGGCTGTAACCTGCTTCGGGATTATGGATTGTCTACGGTATATGTTACAGCACCCAATATAGAGGAAATACGAAGCAGCACCGGGCTTACCATTTCTAGTGATGGCGTGTTAAGTTATCCTACGCTACGCTTGGTCTCGGAAAGTTTTAATAATCCAGATACAGAAACTACCGATGGTTCTTTTGAACTCGATTTAAATACCACAACCGTGTCTATAGTGGTAAACGGAATTGCTTACTTCAATCTAAAAGGCAATTCTACCAACCTTGATATCACTGTGGCGGCTGGAGATACGCGTATTGAAGCGCAAGAACTTATAACTACCAATGTAAATCTAAACCATAGGGGTTCCAATGACATTTTGGTAAATCCCCAAGAACGCCTAATTGGGGTTATTAGAGGCTATGGAGATGTACTAAGTTTTAATAGGCCAGAAACGGTTAGGATAACAGAAGAATTTAGAGGTAAACTTATTTTTAAAGACTAGTATGGCTTGGTGGAATACCCTTTTTGGCATTTTTAGCCGTAAAAAACCAGTATCACTGGCTAACTTGGAAGGAAAATCCTATGTAAATTCTGCTTTAGGCAATTTGGTTTTGGAAAATAAAGTGCCAGGTATTTCTGTTACCATACTCAAAGGAGGAAAAGTTTATTTACAGAAAGGCTATACCAATAACAACCTGCAGCAAGAAGCCATTGAGCCCGAGCGTTCGATGTTTAGAATTGCTAGTATTTCTAAATGTATAACGGGATTAGCATTTGGTAAAATGGTAGAGCAAGGCTTGGTTTCTTGGGACGATTCTTTTTACAAGCATGTGCCTGATTATCCTAAAAAAAAATATGACTTTACGCTTAGGCAATTGGCAAGTCACACCGCGGGAATACGTAGTTACAAGGGTAAGGAATATGCTTGGAACAAGCCATGGGAGATAGCAGAGAGTATTACTTTTTTTAAAGACGACCCCTTGGTTTTTGAACCCGGAAAAGGGTATTTGTACAACAGTTTAGATTTTGTTTTACTCGCTATTGCCCTACAAAATGCTGCAAAAATGCCTTTTGAAGAATATGTAAGTAAAGAAATTCTAACTCCGTTAGAAATGCATCAAACTAAATCTCCAAGAAAGGTGGTAGATACTGTGCCGTTTTTTACCCGTTGTGGCATGGGTTTTAGAGCGGCAAGTGAGGTGGATAATTATTACAAACTTGCAGGTGGTGGTTATTTGTCTACGAGTGCGGATATTGCCAAATTGGGACAAGAACTACTGCAGCAAACCATACTGAAACCAGAAACGTATAAAGAATTGCTCACCGCCCAAGTGGTAAATGGAAAAAGCACGTATTACGGATTAGGTTTTCAGGTAAGTCAAGATGTTTTGGGTAGAAATTATGTTGGCCATATTGGCAACAGTGTTGGCGCTTATTCCAATTTATTCGTTTACCCAGAACAGCAACTGGTCGCGGTTTTACTAACCAATTGTACAGACCCCAAGGTGCAACCGTTTTGGGATGATATTTTGACCAAAATAGCCTAATTTATGTATCGGCTTCTGCCGCAAAAGCTTCGCAAAGGTCTAGCGTCTCTTGTACGTCTGCTAGGGTGGTACGTGGATTAATTAAACACATGCGCAACACAATTTGATTGTTTAAAATGGTGGTTACCAATAATGCCTTTTGTGAGCTAACTACCTTCTCAGATATATATTGGTTAAGCTTGTCTAACTTTTTAGCAGAATAATTCTTGCCGATGGGGTTGTACCTAAAATTGATAATAGCTAAGGTTGCCGGGTGTACTATTTCCCACAGACTACTTTTTCGCATCTGTTCTTCTAGCTGTTCTGCCAAGTCCATATTGTACGCAATAGCATCACGAAAGGATTGCAAACCGTAGGTTTTGATAGACATATAGAATTTTAAAGCGCGGAAACGTCTGGTAAGCTGTATGCCTAAATCATAAAAATTAATCTCAGAGGTATTTCCCTCTACATCTCGCAGGTATTCTGGTTTTTCTGTGAAGGTGTGGCTTAAATGTTTGTGATTTCTAACCAATAAACATCCCATTTCATAAGGTTGGTACAACCATTTATGTGGGTCAATGGTAACAGAATCTGCTTTTTCTATGCCTTTTAGCGCCGTTTTACCTTTAGGTGCTAAAATAGCCGCACCGCCATAGGCACCATCAATATGAAACCATATATCTTCTTTCTTGCAAATGGTAGCCAATTCTGTTAATGGGTCTACTGTTCCTGTATTAGTGGTGCCGGCGGTGCCAATTAGGCAAAACGGTTGTAAACCTGCTAAACGGTCTTTGGCAATGGCATTTTTTAGTTTGTTAATTGGGAAGTTAAATTCACTATCCGTAGGTATAATCCGTACTTGTTCTTCGCTAAAACCAATTACGCGAATGGCCTTTATATTAGAACTGTGGGCCTGGTCTGATAAATAAATTACGGCTTTAGAAAAGTCCTTTCCACATTTTATATTACGGGCGGTGGTTAAAGCGGTTAAATTGGCCATAGAACCACCAGAGGTAAAAATTCCACCGCCTTTCTTTTTAGGGAAGCCAAAAATCTTTAACAGCCATTGTATGGTAATAATCTCTAGCTCTGCGGCTGCAGGGGATGCTGACCATCCGCCAGAGAAAACATTAAAACCGGTTGCCAATGCATCTGCCATAACGCTCACATAGTTACTTGGCCCAGGTACAAAAGAATAGGCTTTAGGGTGTGAAAGCAAGGTGCTATTGGCCATAACATTCTTTAAAACAAATTCTAACACCTTTTGTGCGTCCATTCCTTTTTCTGGGGCTTCTTCCAAAAAAATAGAATCCATTTCTGCACGTGTACCTACAGCTACCGGTAGCTTTTTATCTTGGGTCAAATGATGGTCCACAATGGCGTCAACAATTTCATACCCTAAAGATTTCATCTCTTCTTTAGACAGTTCCAAACGTGGATTAGACGTGCTCATGTAATAGAATTTATTTTTTGCAAAGATACCCATCGCCCTAGCCTAATAAAACTTTACTGCAGTATTCTTTTAAAAGAACATAGAAAGATGAGGTTAGCTGATATATATCATATTTTACCTAAGCAAACCCAGATACTTTTACAGCATAATTAAAATAATCAGGTATGACAACGTATAACGAATTTTTAGGGGAGTATAGAAAAAACGAAAGAGGATATGCTAGCATCTTTATTATAGCACAAAGCTGTTTGGGTTCTGTTGCTGCAATGGCAGTTTTAATGCAAGGCATTGGTATTTACCAGATGGTACAATTGTTTTTAGTAGTGATGGGGTGCATGTCTTTTAATGCAGCGGTTTTGGCACAGTTACCATCTAAAATCACTTTTAATATTTTTATTTTGAGCCTTTTAGTAAGTAGCCTAGTTTTGGGGGCTAATTTAATATAAGGTGAAAACAGACATAAATTCTAGGGAAGATGTTGCTCTTCTAGTGCATCGCTTTTACGATAGGGTGCGTGAAGATAAAGAGATAGGTCATTTTTTTAATGAGACCATAAAAGATTGGCCTGCTCATTTAGATAAGCTCACGGACTTTTGGGAGAGCAACCTCTTTTACCAACAAAAATATTTGGGAAACCCGCTGTTGGTGCACGCAGAAGTAGATGCAAAGTTTAAGGGAGCCATTGACAATTATCATTTTGGAATTTGGCTGCGCCATTGGATTGCTACCCTAGATAGTCATTTTGAAGGCACAGTTACAGAAAAAGCCAAACAACGCGCAAGAAATATGAGTGTGCGTATGTTTTTTGAGATTTATGAACACCGTAAACTTAGGCAGATGTAAGCTCGGTAAATAGGCTTTCTAAATTTTTGTTTTTACGACTTAATTGTAAAGTTTTAAGCTGATTGTCATGCGCAAAATCGAATACAGCAGGGCGCATGTCTTTTTGAGTGTCAAAAGTAATTTCGTAGACAAAACCACCGGTATTATTAACATGCACGGCATTCGGAAGCTTCTGTAATAGCACATCTTCCACACGGTAATCAAACTCAACTTCTATAATTTGTTGTTCCGTTTGTCTTAAATCTTCTAGTGATTTATCTGCCACTAATTTTCCTTTGTTTATAATGATAACTCGGTCGCAAACGGCTTCTACCTCTTTCATAATATGGGTAGAAAGCATCACGGTTTTATTTTTACCAATTTCCTGTATTAGTTTTCTTATTTCAATAAGCTGATTAGGGTCTAGGCCAGTTGTAGGTTCATCTAGAATTAATACCTCAGGGTCGTGCAACAAAGCAGCGGCAAGACCAACGCGTTGGCGATACCCTTTAGAAAGTTGGCCAATTTTTTTGTGGGCCTCTGGTGTTAATCCCGTTTGTGTTATAACTTCTGCAATACGCTCTTTTTTTACCTTATGTATCTGTGCATTAAACATAAGGTATTCTTTAACGTACATGTCTAGGTATAAAGGATTATGTTCCGGTAAAAAGCCAATACTGGCTTGTACGTCTTTGGCGTGTGTAGTAACATCAAAACCATTTACAGTGGCGCTACCTGTATCTGCAGCGTGAAAAGTGGTTAATACACGCATCATAGTAGACTTGCCAGCACCATTTGGACCTAGAAAGCCAACAATTTCTCCTTTATCAATAGAAAAGGAGATTTGGTCTAGGGCTATTTGTTCACCGTAAGTTTTTACAATATCTTTTACAACTATGGACATATACAGGTATTTACTGTCAAAAGTACGTTTTACTTATTTTTTTAAGAAGTGAATTTTAGGATAATTGAAAATAGGTGGTTTTGTAAGATATACTTTGTGGAAAGTGTCTGTTGCTATGCGATTTTAATAATAAATCGGCATTTTTGTGTAATAAAAATCAGCAATAATGTAGTTTTTGTTAAAAATTCTAAAAATTAAAAAATTAACTTTGTCATTCATAAAGAAAGGGTAATCTTAGCCAAACATTTACAACAAGATGAGCAAATTATATTTCTGGAACCGTTTTTATTTTTACTTCTTTTTCCAAAGAGGTACGGGACTGTTCTAGCTATATGTAACTAAATAAAACAATAAGGTCCCGATGTTAAATTCGGGACTTTTTTTTTGCAATGGATTTAAAAATAGCCATACAGGGAATAAAAGGGAGTAACCATCACAAGGTAGCTAAAGATTACTTTGGAGATGCCATTAGTTTGGTAGAGTGCATGTCTTTTGATAAGTTGGTGGCCAGCGTTCTAGATGGTACTGCAGACAAAGCGGTAATGGCCATAGAAAACTCTATTGCGGGGAGCATAATTCCCAATTACAATTTAGTTTACCATAATAATTTGCACATTATAGGGGAGCAATATCTAAACATTAACCATAATTTAATGGTGTTAAAAGGGCAAGATATTTCTAAAATTACAGAAGTGCGATCCCACCCTATGGCTTTGTTACAGTGCATGGATTTTTTAAAGCAGTACGACCATATTAAATTGGTAGAAGATGTGGATACGGCAGAAACAGCAAAACAAATCCAAGAAAATCAATTAGCGCATGTAGCCGCAATTGCCCCAGATGTAGCTGCCGAGTTGTATAATTTAGAAATTATAGCGCCGGCCATACAAACCATAAAAAATAACGCTACGCGTTTTATTATCCTGAAAAAGGAGAACAAAGAATGGCCTAAGGAAGCAATTAACAAAGCGTCTCTTAGGTTTATTACAGACCATAAAAGAGGTAGTTTGGCAACCGTACTTAATGTGATGAGCGATTGCCATTTAAACCTAACTAAAATACAATCCCTACCCGTAATTGAAACCCCTTGGAAGTACGCTTTTTTTGTAGATGTAACTTTTGATGCGTATCAAAATTTTGCTAAAGCGAAAAGTTTACTAGAAATAATGGCAGAAGATTTTAGGGTATTGGGAGAATATAAAAATGCATTGATAAAATGACAACGGCAGACAGATTAAACTCGGTACAAGAGTACTACTTCTCTAGAAAATTAAGAGAGGTGCGTGGTCTTATGGCAGATGGGAAGCCCATAATCAATATGGGCATAGGTAGTCCAGATTTGGCACCTTCGCCTAAGGTGTTACAAACACTAAGTGCAGCTATTTTAGATGCAGGGGCGCACCAGTATCAGAGTTATCAGGGCTTACCAGAATTACGATTGGCAATTGCCAAATTTTATCAAGATAAATTTAATGTATCGGTAGATGCCAATACAGAGGTATTGCCTTTAATGGGGTCTAAAGAAGGGATTATGCACATTAGCATGGCCTTTTTAAATGTGGGAGATGAGGTGCTTTTGCCCAACCCAGGATATCCCACCTATGGATCGGTTACCAAATTGGTAGAAGCAGTACCAAAAACGTACGATTTAACTGCGGAGAATGGATGGTTTCCAGATTTGGAAGCGCTGGAGAAAGAAGATTTAAGCAAGGTTAAATTAATGTGGGTGAGTTATCCGCATATGCCAACAGGAGCAACCGCAACCACCGAGCAAATGCAAGAACTATTGGCATTTGCCAAGCGCAACTCTATTTTATTGGTGAATGACAATCCGTATAGTTTTGTTTTGGCCAATAACCCAACAAGTATGTTATCCCTGCCAGGGGCAAAAGAAGTGGCCTTGGAATTAAATTCATTGAGCAAAACTTTTAATATGGCAGGTTGGCGTGTAGGAA
Source organism: Flavobacterium sp. ASW18X (assembly GCF_005144745.1). GTDB lineage: Bacteria > Bacteroidota > Bacteroidia > Flavobacteriales > Flavobacteriaceae > Croceivirga. Next base: position 344,902 of record NZ_SWKK01000003.1, read on the forward strand.
TGCTATTGGGGAATGCTGATTACATTAATGCAGTACTTAAGGTAAAGAGCAATATGGATTCCGGAATGTTCTATGGTATTCAAAAAGGAGCTGTAGCTGCTTTAGAAAGCGGTAAGGAATGGTTTGAAGCTTTAGACGAGATCTACCAAAAAAGAAGAGCTTTAATCTATCAATTAGCAGATAAATTGGGGTGTACCTATGATACCAATGCTGTTGGTATGTTTGTTTGGTGCAAACTACCGGCAGGTGTCAAAGACGCAGAAAGTTTTGTTGATGAGGTGTTGTACGATAGGAATATTTTTATTGCGCCAGGTACCATTTTTGGAACAAACGGTGAGGGATATATTCGTTTTTCGCTTTGCGTAAAAGAAGAGAAAATACAAGAAGCCATAGAAAGATTCTAAACATGAAAGTAGTTGTAGTTGGCATTGGTTTAATTGGAGGCTCTTTCGCAAAAGACATTCGGGAAACGCATCCAGAAGTACGCATAGAGGGTATAGAAGCAAATACTTCGCATATAGAAGAAGCTATCAATTTGGGTTTAATAGATGCGGCTACCACCTATAAGGGTTTAGCAGATGCAGATGTGGTAATTGTAGCTATTCCAGTAACAGTTTTGGCTAAAGAGTTACCCATCATCCTAGACTATGTTGGGGAAGAAACAGTGGTGATTGATGCTGGTTCTACCAAAGCACAAATTTGTAAGGTTGTAGCGGAACATCCAAAACGTAGAAATTATTTGGCTTGCCATCCTATAGCAGGTACCGAGTATTCTGGGCCATCTGCAGCAATCAGTGGATTATACAATGGCAAAACCAATATTATCTGTGAGGTAGAGCAGACCGCATTTAAGTTACAAGAAAAGGCTTTGGCCTTATTTGAAAAATTAGGCATGAGAATACGGTACATGAATCCGGATAATCATGATAAACATATAGCTTATGTATCTCATCTGTCACACATTAGTTCCTTTATGTTAGGAAAGACGGTTATTGAGAAAGAAAAAAATGAGCGTGATATTTTTGACATGGCTGGGAGTGGATTTGAGAGTACGGTGCGGTTAGCCAAAAGTTCCCCTGCAATGTGGGCACCAATTTTTGAGCAAAACAAAGCAAATGTGTTAGAAACATTAACCGAGTACATTAATAACTTGGAATCCTTTAAAAAAATGATGGAGGATGATGATTTTGATGGACTTTATAAAGAAATGAACAATACCAATAGAATAAAACAAATATTAAACGGAATACCACTTACTAAAAAATAGAGATTAGGATTATGGAAAATTCAAAAGAGATGAGGAAATGGTTGGATGATATGGCGTTGCCACATCCCTTAGTAGTTGCAGGACCATGTAGCGCAGAAACCGAAGAGCAGGTGCTTAAAATTGCACACCAGCTTAAAGATACGGATGTAAATTATTACCGTGCCGGTATATGGAAACCAAGAACAAGACCAGGAAATTTTGAAGGAGTAGGCGCTATTGGACTAAAGTGGTTGCAAAAAGTAAAAGAAGAGACAGGTTTAAAAACCGCTACGGAGGTTGCCAATAAAGCACACGTAGATTTGGCTTTGGAGCATGATGTAGATATGCTGTGGATTGGTGCACGTTCTACGGTGAGTCCTTTTATAATGCAAGAGTTGGCAGATGCCTTAAAAGGAACAGATAAAATAGTCTTGGTAAAGAATCCTGTGAACCCAGATTTAGCCTTGTGGTTAGGTGGTATAGAGCGTTTGCATACGGCAGGGATTAAAAAATTAGGAGCCATCCATAGAGGGTTCTCTACCTATGAGAAGACCAAGTATAGAAATATACCAGAATGGCAAATGGCTATTGAATTCCAGAATAGATTTCCAGATTTACCTTTAATCAATGATCCATCGCATATTACAGGTAAGAGAGATATGATTTTTGATGTTTCTCAGACGGCTTTAGATTTAAATTTTGATGGTTTGATGATTGAAACACACCATGATCCAGATAATGCATGGAGTGATGCCGCTCAACAAGTTACTCCAGAAAAATTGGTTCAAATTATGAGGGATTTAAAGATCAGAAAAGAGAGTGATTCAGAGGCGGAATATAATGCGCAATTGAGTAACCTTAGAGCACAGATTGATGTGATAGACAACCAGTTGATTGAGACTTTAGGTAAAAGAATGAAGGTTTCTGATAGTATCGGTGAGCTTAAAAAACAGAAGAATGTTGCTGTTCTTCAATCGAACAGATGGAATCAAATTTTAGGTGCAATGATTTTAGAAGGGGAAAGCAAAGGCTTAAGTGAAGAGTTTGTGCTTCGTATGTTCAAAGCTATCCACCAAGAATCTATCAATCACCAAGAAAAGATAGTAAACGGTTAAGAGTAACATAACTTTATAAATACAAAACATCCGTAATATGCGGATGTTTTTTTATGTTTGACCTTTAAAAATGTAAGAAAAAAGTTACATTCCTATAAAATTCTAAATAATAGCCAGTTAGAGGTATAATCAACCATTTTAATCTATCAAAAATATGAAGAAACTAGTATCGCTTACCTTCTTGTTAATAGTATCAATTGCCATGAGGGCTCAGTCTTATATTGGCTATTTAACAGACAATTACAGTGGGGTAAACAGTGTAATTTCTAACCCTGCAAACATAGCAGATTCACGATTTAAAACAGATATCAATTTAATAGGCGCTAGCGGTTTTTTGGCTAATGATTATGTGGGAGTAGGGTTTTCAGATTTGGTTTCCAGCGATTTTGATTATGATACAGATGCGTTATTGACGCTTTCTGATAACAATAACTTTTCTGGTAATGCAGATGTATTAGGTCCGTCATTTATGTTCAATGTTGGTAAAAAATCTTCTATCGCCATATTTACCAGAGCAAGAAGTTTTGTGACGGGTAATGAATTTAATGGGGAAAGTATTGACGACTTGGATGATAGTATTGATGAAAGTCAAGATTTTTTGGTAAACGAAGGTGATTTTTTTGCCGCTGGTCATGGTTGGGCAGAAGTTGGCATTACATATGCCCAAGAGTTGATGAATAAAGAAGAACATTTTTTAAAAGGTGGTCTATCAATAAAATATTTAAAAGGATTTGGAAACGCATATGTAACTGGTAGAAATGTTACCATTGATTATGATGCGGATGGCGCTACATTACCAGATAATTCTACTATCGGAACTTTAGAATCTACAGGAGATTTGATTTATGGGCGTGCTGACCAGTACGATGTTGAAGATTACGATTATGAGGTGCCAGATGCCAATGGATTAGGGTTTGACCTTGGTTTTGTTTATGAGTGGAGACCAGATTATCAAGATTACGTGGTGACAGATGCTGACGGAGAAAAAACCGTCATGAAAGATAAAAATAAGTACAAACTAAAATTTGGTTTGTCACTTACAGATGTTGGTGCTGTAAACTATAAGGGTAGCTTGGTAGATTCTTACAATATAAATAATACCATTACCCAAGATGATTATGATAATATTGAGGATTCTGATGATTTACAAAACTTATACACGTTTACACAAACTACAGAAGATTTAAAAGCAGGTTTGCCAACAGCCTTACATTTTAATGCAGATTGGAATATTAAAAATCATTTTTATCTAAACTTCAATACTGATATTTCCATGCGTTCTGCAGGGGAAAATAATTTGCGAACTGCAAACGTATTTTCATTGACTCCACGTTTTGAGAGCAAGTGGTTTAGTTTTTATTTGCCAGTAAGCAATTATCAATACAGTGGTTTACAGGTTGGTGCAGGCTTGCGTGCCGGTCCCCTTTATCTTGGGTCGGGTTCTTTGATTTCTACCTTTACAAAGAATGAAATACAAGGAGCAGATGTGTATGCTGGATTAAAAATTCCAGTGTATTATGGTCAACCCAAAGATTCAGATGGTGATGGTATTCCAAATAAAGAAGATGGTTGTCCAAAAAAGGCAGGTCCAGTAGAAAATAACGGTTGTCCATGGGGAGATACCGATGGTGATTCTGTTTTAGATAATGAGGATCAATGCCCTGAGCAGGCAGGTCCTGTAGAAAATAAGGGCTGTCCTTGGGTAGATACCGATGGTGATACGTTGTTAGATAATGAAGATCAATGTATAGATATAGCCGGACCGGTAGAGAATAATGGTTGTCCTTGGCCAGATAGTGACGGAGATTCAGTTTTTGATAAAGACGATAAATGTCTTGATGAAATGGGTACGGTAGCCAATAACGGTTGTCCAGAACCGGTGGTTACGGCTGAGGTTCAAAAGTCTTTGAACGAGTATGCAAAAACTATCTTGTTTAATACAGGTAAATCAACATTAAAAGATGAGTCAACACCTTTATTGGTAGATATCATAGGTATTTTAAATGAATACCCTAATGCAAATTTCACCATTGAGGGGCACACGGATAGCATAGGTTCAGAGGCTACCAATCAAAAATTATCTGAGAAGAGAGCGCAAGCTGTGTTACAATTTTTAATAGATGGTGGTATTTCTCCAGCAAGGTTAACTGCTATTGGCTATGGGGAGAGTAAGCCAATTGCCACCAATATGTATAAGGATGGTAGAAAGAAAAATAGACGTGTGGAGATTAACTTGGCCCAATAGTCAAAGTATTTAAAATAAAAAGCCCGGTAAATCCCGGGCTTTTTTTATATACAACTGTAACAATGACAAAAGTTTAGCATCTTTAAGGATAAATAGGGAAAAAATCCAATCAATCATGAGAAAAATAATTACACTAGTTTGCATTGCGCTAAGTTTTACAGGTCTTGCCCAACGTATGATAGAAAGTGAGGTGGGGGAGTTTGACGAAATCAAAGTATTTGATTTGATAGAAGTAAACTTGATACAATCTGATGAGGATAAGATTATTATTAAAGGTAAAAACGTAGAAGATATTACCTGGACCAATAGAAATGGAGTGCTAAAGCTTCGCATGCAATTGGACAAAAAGTTTAGGGGAGAAGACACTTTTATAGAGGTGTACTACAAAGATATAGATGTTATAGATGGTAATGAAGGTGCTAGAATAGTTTGTAATGAACTGGTGAGTCAAAACAAATTAGAGGTGCGTGTGCAAGAAGGCGCTAAAATTACCATTGGTATGGAAGTCAATTATGTAGAAATGCGCGCGGTTACTGGCGGTATTATTGAGGCCTCTGGCTTAGCAGAAAGTCAGTCCATTGTCCTAAATACAGGTGGTATTTTTGAAGGGAGAGAGCTGCGCACAGCAGATACAGACATAAAAATTTCTGCAGGTGGAGAAGCAGAGTTGTTTGCATCAGAAAGTGTTGCTATAAATGTGCGTGCTGGCGGGGATGTAGATGTGTACGGTAATCCTAAAAAAGTTAATAAAAAAACACTTGTAGGTGGTAGAATCCGTTTTGTGGACTAACACAAATAGGTACGAATAAAAAAGACTCCCCAAGGTTGCCTTGGGGAGTCTTTTTCAATATCAGGTTTTAGGATTAACCTTTTTTAAAGATGTAACGGGTAATAAAAATACCTTGACCATCACCTTTACCACCTTCACTTTCAACGGCACTTATCACATGTTCTAAGGTCCATCCTTCCGCAATCATATCATTAATCATAGAAGTGATTAGAGCATCGTTCGCTGCAATGTTTTGAAAACGAATACCACCAATATTATAGAAGTTTAATAGCTTGGTTTCTGCAAAATTCTTAACACGAATTTCATCTCTTTTAGATTTGTTCCTGGTATTGTCCTCTTCTGTTTGTATAGAAGTAAATTCTTTGTAATCCTTGTCTTCTAGGGCGTTAATTATTCTGGATCTACCCAAACCGTTGGGTACAATAGATTCTACACTGGTAACTACTTTGTACTGTTGTGCAAAAGCGCTTAATGTGCTTACTAATGCAAATGCGATAAAAAATACTAGTTTTTTCATGTTGATATGTTTTGATGATTAATATTGATGCTTATTGCAACGGGTAATCCTCAATAAAATTGTTTCTTTGTTCTTTAATAAAAAGTTACGATTACAATTGTATGGAGGGCATCGTTTATAAATCTACCGGAAGTTGGTATACCGTAAAAACCGCAGAGGGTATTTTTTATGAATGTAGGATTAAGGGTAAGTTTCGTATCAAAGGGATTAAAAGTACCAATCCTATTGCCGTTGGGGACCGCGTCCATTTCAAACTAGAAAATAAGGGGGACGAAACCGTTGGGGTAATTCATAAAATTGAAGAGCGTCAGAATTATATCATTAGAAAATCTGTAAATCTATCTAAACAAGTACACATTATTGCGGCCAATTTAGATCAGGTTTTTTTAATGGTGACTTTGAATAATCCTACTACGTTCTCTAGTTTTATAGACCGATTTTTAGTGACCGCTGAGGCATATGATATTCCAGCAGTGTTGCTCTTTAATAAAGCAGATACCTACGCTATAGAAGAGCGGGCAGAGATAGCATACCTAATGGAACTATACAAAAACATAGGTTACAAGGTTTTAGAAATTTCTGCTAAGGAAGGCAAGAATGTAGATTTGGTAAAAGCTATGATGGTAGATAAAGTAAGCATGTTCTCTGGGCATTCTGGAGTTGGTAAATCTACACTAGTAAATGCCTTAGAACCAGGTATGCAATTAAAAACAGCAGAAATATCTGAACAGCATTTACAAGGCCAACACACCACCACTTTTGCAGAGATGTACGACTTATCTTTTGGGGCAAGCATTATAGATACGCCAGGAATAAGAGGGTTTGGTATTGTAGAAATGGAAAAGGATGAAATAGGAGACTATTTTCCCGAATTTTTTGCTTTAAAATCCGAATGTAAGTTTAATAATTGTTTGCACTTAGATGAGCCTAAATGTGCCGTGAAAGAAGCTTTGGATAAGGATGAAGTTTCTTGGAGCAGGTATCGTAGTTATGTACAAATGCTTACTGAAGATTTAGACGAAAACTATCGGGTAGATATTTATAAAGATAAATAATGAAAACTGTTGTACAGCGTGTTTCTAAAGCTTCAGTAACAGTAGAAGAACAAGTTATTTCTAAAATTGGGCATGGGGTGCTGGTTTTGGTGGGTATTACGGAAGATGATACCCAAGAAGATATAGCCTGGCTATGCAGAAAAATAGTAAATCTTCGCATTTTTAATGACGCTGACGGTGTCATGAATGTGTCTTTGAAGGATAGCAAAGGGGATGCCATTGTAGTTAGTCAGTTTACCTTGCAAGCCAGTACTAAAAAAGGAAATAGGCCCACTTATATAAAAGCTGCAAAGCCAGATATTGCGGTTCCTTTGTACGAGGCTTTTGTACACCAATTTGAGCAAGAATTAGAAAAAAAAGTAGGTACAGGTATCTTTGGTGCAGATATGAAAGTGGAATTGCTTAATGACGGGCCCGTAACTATAATTATTGATTCTAAAAATAGGGAGTAAGTAAACTTAGACAAACTATGAACATACAAGACGCACAACAAGCCGTAGACGAGTGGATAAAAAACCATGGAGTCCGTTATTTTAATGAACTAACCAACATGGCGCAACTTACAGAAGAAGTTGGAGAGGTAGCTCGTATTATTGCGCGCAGGTATGGAGAACAGAGCGAAAAAGAATCGGACAAAAACAAAGATTTAGGAGAAGAGCTTGCAGATGTAGTCTTTGTAGTTTTGTGTTTGGCGAACCAAACAGGAGTGAATTTACAACAAGCTTTTGAAAAAAAGTTGGATTTGAAAACCCAGCGGGATCATGACCGCCATCACAACAATGAAAAGCTTAAATAAGACTATCTTTGTTTCTTAGCTCTTGTGAATAAAAATCAATAAGATTGAAACTACATTTAACTGCTCCAGAGAATAAACTGCTGGATAAAGAAATACAGATTACAGGTTCTAAAAGTGAGACTAACAGGTTGTTACTTTTACAGGCCTTGTTTCCTAATCTAAAAATAGAAAACATCTCCAATTCAGATGATGCTCAAGTAATGCAAAAAGGCTTGGAAAAGCACTCTGGGGTGGTAGATATTCATCATGCAGGAACCGCAATGCGTTTCCTTACCTCTTATTTTGCTACGCAAGAGGGGAAAGGAGTTACCTTAACAGGCTCAAAGCGTATGCAAGAACGCCCTATTAAAATTTTAGTAGATGCACTTAAAAGTTTGGGTGCAGATATTACTTACGTGGCTAATGAGGGTTATCCGCCATTAAAAATAAAAGGGAAAAGGATAGCTAAGAACAGGGTAAGTTTGCCAGCTAATATTAGTAGTCAATATATTTCGTCTTTAATTCTGGTAGCGCCAAGTTTGCCAGACGGATTAGAAATTGAATTGGTAGGTAAAATTACTTCCGTGCCTTACATTAAAATGACTTTGGGCTTGTTAGATGAAATTGGTATTGTATCTACATTTAAAGATAATGTCATAGAGGTGATGCCAAAGGAAGAAGTTACGGGTAAAACCTTAACTGTGGAGTCTGACTGGAGCGCGGCTAGTTATTTTTACAGTATTGTGGCCTTATCACCAATCAATAGTCAAATTCAACTCAGTGCTTATAAAGAACACTCCCTGCAAGGAGATAGTGTTTTAGCTAGTATCTATAAAGAATTTGGTGTAGAAACTACTTATGGTGAGCATACTATCAACCTAAAAAAAATAACAGAAGAACTGCCTGCAAAAATAGATTTAGATTTAGCGAACGCGCCAGATATAGCACAGACCATCGCCGTAACCTGCTATGGACTCGGAATGGAATGTTACTTAACCGGTCTGCATACATTACCCATCAAAGAAACGGATCGTTTAGCTGCAATGAAGACCGAGCTAGAAAAATTTGGAGCTCAAGTAAGCATAACCGATGCTAGTTTAACATTAGAGGCAACCACAACCATGAAATCAGATGTTGCTATAGATACCTACAATGATCATAGAATGGCGATGGCCTTTGCTCCGTTGGCATTAAAAACGTCATTTTTTGTGAACGATGCAGGGGTAGTTTCCAAATCGTACCCCGATTTTTGGCAAGATATGGAGCGTGTAGGCTTTAAAGTATCAGAAGTTTAAGGATTTAAATTGCTATTTACTTGACAACCCCTAGCTGCAGATTGTATATTTGCCATCCTTAAAAAAAATCTTAAGACCCAGATGAAATTATCTAACTTCAATTTTGATCTTCCAAAAGAGTTACTAGCAGAGTACCCTGCAGAGAACAGAGATGAGTCCAAATTAATGGTCATCCACAGGGAAACCGGTAAAATTGAACATCGCATGTTCAAGGATATGATAGACTATTTTGATGAAGGAGATGTTATGGTATTGAACAATACCAAGGTATTCCCTGCAAGACTTTTTGGTAACAAAGAAAAAACAGGAGCTAGAATTGAAGTTTTCTTATTGAGAGAATTGAATGAAGAGCAACGTCTTTGGGATGTGTTGGTAGACCCTGCACGTAAAATTCGTATTGGTAATAAATTATACTTTGGTGATGACGAAAGTTTGGTGGCCGAGGTTATAGATAACACTACATCAAGGGGTAGAACCTTACGTTTCTTGTATGATGGTTCTTATACCGATTTTAGAAGAAAACTTAGAGAACTAGGAGAAACTCCGTTACCTAAGTATATCAAAAGAGAGGTTACTCCAGAAGACGAAGACCGTTACCAAACCATTTATGCCAAGCACGAAGGTGCAGTAGCTGCGCCAACAGCTGGTTTGCACTTTAGCAAACACTTATTAAAGCGTTTAGAAATTAAAGGGGTAGATTTTGCAGAGGTAACCTTACACGTTGGTTTGGGTACCTTTAACCCCGTAGAGGTAGAAGACCTATCTAAGCACAAAATGGATAGCGAAGAATTGGTGATAGATGAAAGAGCTACAGAAATCGTAAATAATGCTAAAGCCAATAAAAAACGTGTTTGTGCAGTAGGGACTACGGTAATGAGAGGTTTAGAAAGTGCAGTTTCTTCAGAAAGAACATTAAATACGTTTGAAGGTTGGACCAATAAATTCATCTTTCCTCCTTATGATTTTAGCATTGCAGATTGCATGATAACTAATTTCCATTTGCCAAAATCTACTTTATTAATGATGATTTCTGCTTTTATGGGGCACGATTTAATGAAGAAATCATACAAGCAAGCTATATTAGAGAGCTATCGCTTTTACTCTTATGGTGATGCTATGTTGATTATCTAAGTTTAAAACATACTTATTATAATAAATAATTCCTGTCTGGATGCATGTCTGGGCAGGAATTTTACTTTCTTACCTTTGCACGGATGGCAGATAAAAAGGACATAAGGGCATTAACAAAAGAGCAATTGCGTAATTTTTTTGTAGCTCAAGGGGATAAAGCTTTTAGAGGTAACCAGGTATATGAGTGGCTTTGGAAAAAATCTGCACATTCTTTTGAAGGTATGACCAATATCTCTAAAGAAACTAGAGATATGCTGGAAGCCAATTTTACCATCAACAACATCCGTGTAGACCAAATGCAAAGGAGTACGGATGGTACCATTAAAAATGCAGTAAAGTTGCATGACGATTTGGTGGTGGAGTCCGTTTTAATCCCTACAGAAACCAGAACTACAGCTTGTGTTTCTAGTCAGGTTGGGTGCAGTTTAGACTGTCGGTTTTGTGCCACGGCACGGCTTAAACGTATGCGCAACTTAAATCCAGATGAGATTTATGATCAAGTAGTGGCTATAGATAATCAAAGTAGATTGTACCATGATAGGCCTTTGAGTAATATTGTTTTTATGGGGATGGGAGAACCCTTAATGAACTATAATAATGTGCTTAAGGCTATTGATATGATTACCTCAGAGGAAGGTTTGGGTATGTCTCCAAAGCGTATTACCGTTTCAACCTCCGGAGTGCCCAAGATGATTAAAAAAATGGCAGATGAAGAAGTGCGTTTTAAACTTGCGGTTTCCCTGCACTCTGCAATAGATGAGGTTAGAACCGCTATTATGCCATTTAACAGTACCTTTCCACTAAAAGATTTACGAGAAGCGTTGGAGTATTGGTATGCCAAAACCAAGAATAGAATAACCTATGAGTACGTGGTGTGGCGGGGCATTAACGACACGCAGAAAGACGTAGACGCCTTAGTTAAGTTCTGCAAATTTGCACCTTCCAAAGTAAATTTAATAGAATATAACCCCATAGATGATGGTGAATTTCAACAAGCTTCTGATGATGCTTTAAATAGATATATTACCACTTTAGAGAAAAACGGCATCACGGTTACGGTTAGGCGTTCTCGCGGAAAAGATATTGATGCGGCATGTGGGCAGTTGGCAAATAAAAGTTAATTCTTAACGTTCATCTAAAGAAATGCAACAGCGGTCTTAATTCTGGCAAATGAGTGTGTCTGCTTTAGCCATTTTCCCTACATTTGACACCCAGAATCAAACATACAATTTTTTTAAATTCATTGAAGGTAGCAGCGCAAATACGTGAACCCATAGAACAAGAAATGGTACTTTTTGAAAAAAAGTTCCATGAATCCATGTCTTCTAAAGTAGCGCTACTCAACAGAATAACCTACTACATTGTAAATAGAAAAGGTAAGCAAATGCGACCTATGTTCGTGTTTTTAACCGCAAAGATGCTAAACAAAGGCGAGGTGGTAGAACGCACCTATACAGGCGCCTCCATCATTGAACTTATCCACACGGCCAGTTTGGTACATGACGATGTGGTGGACGATAGCAACAAACGCCGTGGCTTCTTTTCTATAAACGCCTTATGGAAAAATAAGATTGCTGTTTTAGTGGGCGATTATCTATTTTCTAAAGGGTTATTGGTTTCTTTGGAACGTGGCGATTATGATTTACTTCAGATAATTTCAGAATCTGTACGTTCTATGAGTGAGGGTGAGTTGTTACAGATAGAAAAGGCCCGTAAACTGGATATTACCGAGGAAGTTTATTACGAGATTATTCGTCAAAAAACGGCAACATTAATTGCTGCCTGTTGTAGTATGGGTGCGGCTTCGGTAAGGCCAGAATCTAAAGAGGTTGCTATATTTAAACGGTTTGGTGAGTTGTGCGGAATGGCGTTTCAAATTAAAGACGATTTGTTTGATTACGGTGAGGAACGCATCGGTAAACCAACAGGTATCGATATAAAAGAGCAAAAAATGACCTTGCCTTTGATTTATGCACTCAACCAAAGTTCAAAAGAAAAAAAGCGCTGGTTAATCAATTCCATCAAAAATCATAATAAAAACAAGAAGCGCGTAAAAGAAGTCATTGCCTACGTAAAAGAGGCCGGCGGTCTGGAATATGCTATTGTCAAGATGATGGAATTTAAAGATGAAGCGCTTGGCCTACTAAAAGACTACCCGGATTCTCCCTATAAAGATGCACTAACTCTAATGGTTAATTACGTAGTGGAGCGAAAAAAATAACTGCTTACCACTTTCTTTTTCAGATAGTTGCTAAAAATAGTTTTCTAAAATATAATTTTAGGCAACCCTTTTAAATGTTTCTACGTCTATAGTTATAGAAGACAATCTAAACACATTGAAGATTATACCTTTTTATACTAACGAAAAGTTGCTCATAAAAAAGGCACAAAAAGGAAATAGAGATGCCCAGCAGGCCATTTATGACCAATTTGCGCCTAAAATGTTGAGTGTGTGTAGACAATACATTAAAGATGCGCATTTTGCAGAAGATGTTATGGTAACTGCGTTTGTAAAGGTTTTTAAAGGTTTGCAATCTTTTGAGTTTAAAGGAAGTTTTGAGGGTTGGGTTCGTAGAATTATGGTTAGGGAGAGCATTACCTATTTACGCAAAAAACAATTTGTAGTGTATGACGATGAGGTTTTTGAACAACAACGACCTTCTTACTATTCCAACACGGAACTAGATGTGGAATATGTACAACAACTGATTGATGCTTTGCCAGAGGGGTACAAGATGGTTTTTGTTTTGTATGCGGTAGAGGGGTACAAACATCAGGAGATTGCAGAATTACTAGATATTACCGTTGGTACTTCTAAATCGCAATTATCTAAAGCTCGTAAAAAATTACAAGAAAATCTTAAGCTGCAAAAAGAATTTGATAACAGAACCATGCAGCAGTAAAAGAATTAGAAATGAATAAGTTAGAAAAACATATTAAAAATACCTTGGAGCAACGAAAGCTGCAGCCCGCAGCTAACAGTTGGGATAAAATCGCATCACAATTAGATGCTCCTGCAAATAATAAACCATTGGCTATTAGGTGGGCTGTAGCAGCAACTGTTATGGTGGCGTTGGGCCTCTTTACGTATTTTAAGGTATCAAATGTGGAATTTGATAGTCCTACCCAACTTGTGGAAGTGGAGAAAAATTCCAACACGAATCAAAAAGGAGAGAAACAAGTTAAAATTTCAACTACTAAAACCGTTGGAGAGAGTACTGTTGTTGCGCAAGAAACTAAAATACAAGTCAAGGGAGAAAAAGAAATAGTGATAAAGAAACAACAGTCTAATGTTGAACAAGTTATGCCGCCTAAAAAAGAAGAGTTGGCACAAGCAATACCGGTAAAAGACCAGCAGCTAGATAGTTTGGTTAACGGTAAGTTGGCACAAGTATTGGCAAAGGTAACGGCTTTGGAAGCATCTCAGAACGCTAGTTTATTGGATTCTGAAATAGACTCATTACTGTTAAATGCCCAAAAAGAAATCTTACAAGAAAAAATACTGCGTCCAAATGGTAAGGTAGATGCCGTTGCTTTGTTGGCAGAAGTAGAAACGGAGCTGGACCAAAGCTTTAGGGATAAAGTTTTTGATAAATTAAAAGACGGCTTTTTTAAGGTACGTACGGCCGTTGCAGAACGCAATCAGTAATTATTCATCAATCAATCATTGGTATTAGCTGCCCTCTTTAATTCAGAGGGTGGCCAAATACTGGTCTAAATCAACAAAAAATCATGAAAAACAAAGTTGTTATTAGCATGTTTTTAGTTCTACTAGGAACATTGTTCATCCATGCGCAAGAGGAACAAATACAAAAGGAAATTGAAAAATTAAAAACCTTAAAGACAGAAATAACTCAACAAGAAAAGCAGGCACTAAAGGAAGAGGTAGAAGCTATAAATGCTAAACTGGAAGCGAAGCTTATTACCAAAAAAGAAGCAGACGAGCTTAAAGGGGAAGCAGCTAAAAAAAGAGCGCTGAATATTGAAAATAGGATTGCAATTATAGAAAATAAAATAGCGCTAATTGAGCGTAATAAGGGTAATGTTTTAGAAGTAGATAGCCTTAACTATAAAACTCAAGTGCAAATAGGTTTTGGTAATGAAGATGGGGATAATGGTAATTTATTTGGCATAAGAATTAATAATAATCCTCGCAGGTCAAAAATAAAATATGACCGCCGTACCTATTCAGATTTTGTGATGGCTATTGGATTTAATAATGCCATCATAGAAGGAGAGTCTTTTGCAGATACGCCTTATAAGATTGCGGGAAGTCGATTTTTTGAAATGGGTTGGCAATGGCGAACCAGGGTGTTTAAAAATAGTAATTGGTTGCGTTTTAATTACGGATTCTCTTTTCAGTTTAACGGCTTAAAACCAGAAAACAATCAATATTTTGTAATGAACGGGAACCAGACCGAGTTACAAGAATTTGATGTTGAGCTAGATAAATCAAAATTAAGAATGGATAATTTGGTTTTTCCAATCCATTTTGAGGTTGGGCCTTCTAAAACCTATAAAACTGAGGAAAAAATTAGATACAGCCTACAAGATCAATTTAGGTTAGGATTTGGTGGCTACGGAGGTTTTAATATTGGTACGCGCCAAAAGTTAAAATATCAAATGGATGGGGATAAAATAAAGGATAAGCTAAAGCGAGATTACAATACAAGCAATCTAATATATGGTTTAAGTGCTTATGCGGGCGTAGATGGTATGTTGTTGTATGTTAAGTACGATTTAAACCCAATTTTTAAAGATGCCGCTGTGGAGCAGAGAAATATATCCGTTGGCCTTCGGTTCGATTTGTAGTGCTATTTCTTATTTATGGCTTTAAGCATATCCGCTGAAAAGTCGTTCTTATAGTACACACGTTTACAATGGGAACATTCCGCATAGTGGTTTGTTCCTATTTTTGTTATGGGCAACCAAAATACATGTGCTAAGGTTTCTTGAGAATAAAGCGTTACCGTACCTTTTTGCCCACAATGCCCGCAAACCACGCTGGGCATTTTGTTGCTATTTTCTTTTCCTTTTTTGGTGCCGAAGAATAGAATCATTGACGATTAATTATCTTTGAATACTGCTACAAAGGTAGCAATCTAACACGCTAAATTTTTTCCTTTTAAATGATATCAAAATCTACCATAGACCAAGTATATGAAACCGCAAGGGTAGAAGAGGTAATAGGCGATTTTGTTCAGCTTAAAAAATCAGGCACAAACTTTAAAGGTCTTAGTCCTTTTTCTGACGAGCGGACCCCGAGTTTTATGGTAAGCCCTGTCAAACAAATATGGAAGGACTTTAGTAGTGGTAAAGGTGGTAATGTAGTGGCTTTTTTAATGGAGCACGAACATTTTAGTTATCCAGAAGCAATAAGGTACTTAGCAAAAAAGTACAATATAGAAATAGAAGAAACAGAGCAGACCGATGCGCAAAAGCAGCAAGCCAATGAAAAGGAAAGCATGTATTTGGTCTCTGAGTATGCACAAAAATATTTTGAGAAAACGTTATGGCATTCAGAGCCAGGAAAAGCTATTGGGTTAAGCTATTTTAAGGAGCGTGGTTTTACAGATAACACCATTAAAAAATTTGGTTTGGGTTATAATCCAGACCAGTGGGAAGCTTTTACCAAAGAAGCCTTAGGAGAAGGGTACAAGCTAGACTATTTAGAGAAAACCGGATTAACCATAGTTAAAGAGCAACAAGGTCAAGAACGCAAAACCTTTGATCGTTTTAAGGGTAGGGTAATGTTTCCAATTCATTCTATGAGTGGTAGGGTTTTGGGTTTTGGAGGTCGAATTTTAACCAATGACAAAAAGGCGGCCAAATACCTAAATTCTCCAGAAAGTGATATTTACCACAAAAGCAAAGTTTTGTATGGGATTTATTTTGCCAAACAAGCGATTGCCAAGGAAGACAATTGTTTTTTGGTAGAAGGCTACACGGATGTAATACAGATGAACCAGGCAGGGATAGAAAATGTGGTAGCCTCTAGCGGTACTGCCCTTACCCCCGAACAAATACGTTTGATTAATAGGCTTACCAATAACATTACCGTGTTGTTTGATGGAGACGCTGCCGGTTTACGCGCATCCTTGCGTGGGGTAGATTTAATTTTGGAGCAGGGTATGAATGTTAAGGTTTGTACTTTTCCAGAAGGGGAAGATCCAGATAGTTTTGCTAAAAACAATGCTTATGATGACCTAGTTACTTATCTTAAGGATAATGCTAAGGATTTTATACAGTTTAAAACATCAATATTAACTAAGGAGGCAGCTAACGACCCTATAAAGAAAGCAGATACCGTACGGGATATAGTTAATAGTATAGCCAAAATACCGGATCAGATAAAGCGAGAAATTTACATTCAGGAATGTGCAAAAATGATGGCCATTTCAGAATCGGTGCTTTATAACACCTTAGCGCAAATCTCTAAGAAAGAACAAAAAGAGGCGAGTAAAAGACAAATACCTCAAGAACAAAAAGCGTTTGAAGTTGTTAAAAACGATACACAAGCAGAAAAGGTAGATGTTCAATTTATATTAGAGAAAAAGATTATTGAAATTTTATTAGTATATGGCGATAAGGTAGAGGAGTTCGAAGATTTGGTGCTTAAAGAAAATGAAAAAGGAAATTTAGAACTAAAACCAGAGCAGTACGAAGCAAAAGTATATGAAAAGATATTTTTGGACCTACAGGAAGACGAAGTAGAAATGACTAACGACTCCTTCAAAACTATTTATAACAAACTGATAGGTTTTTTGAATGAAACTGAAGGATTTAATTTGAATGGTTTTATGGCACTTTTGGAGCAAGATGCCATACAGGAGGTTTCTTCTATCCTAATGGACGAAGAAAAATATGTTCTGCACAACTGGGAGCGTAAAGATATATACCCTAAAAATAAAGATGTAGGCGTTGCCCAATTGGTAAGTGAAACAATTCTTTCTTTACGATGTAATCTTATACGGAACAGAATTACCCATTTACAGCAAACCACAGAAAACGCTGTGGAAACCCATGCAGAAGTCTTAGAAGAAATTATCAACTATATTCAGTTGAATAAACTTCTTAGCTCAAAACTAAACAGAGTTTTATCTTAAAAAATAAAAACCCCAGTTTAACTGGGGTTTTAAATATGATGCCTAAATCTTAAAATATTTAGTATAATTCTAATGCTTTGGCCTGTTGTAATAAATCTACCAAATTATCCACATTTAACTTTCGCATTAAACGAGCTTTGTATGTACTTACTGTTTTTTCATTTAAGTTCAAGCCTTCGGCAACCTCTTTATTACGTTTGCCACTAGCTAACAATTTAAGTACTTCTATCTCTCTGGTAGAAAGTTTTCTAAAGAATCTCCTTGGTTTTTGTGTACCCTCATCAAAAGCGAGTCTTTGTGCTAGCTCATTGGTGATGAACATGTTGCCCTCGGCTACTTTTTTAACCGCAGACCTTATATATTCTACATCAGCAGTCTTAGAAAGATAACCAAAAGCACCAGCTCTTATAGTACTCAAAGCGTAAACATCCTCTGACTGTCCGCTGTACATTAAAACTTTTGTATTGGGGAAATCTTGCTTTAATTTTCTCAAAGTTGCAATGCCATTAATTTCTGGAATATCCATCTCTAGCATAACAACGTCTGGGGAAACCTTGCCAAGAGTTTCAAACAACTCCGTTGTGGAAGATACATCGGCAATTACTTCAAAACCAGATGCATGGTCTAAAACTTGTCTAATTCCCAAACGAACAATTGGGTGACTGTCCGCGATAAGAACATTAATCATTGTGGTAGTATTTCTATTATGTTAGGCCTAAAATTGTATTTAATAAATAAATGCTTACAAATACTGAAGGCAATTTAACCAATATGGGCGACAAATTTTAATTTTTTTCAGAAAAAACATAGTATTCCTAAGGTTTTTTTCGTCTTAAATGGCTTTTTAAAGGTTAATCTGCATTTTTTAACACTGCAGGAATTTCACAAACAGGGATGGGAATCATCTTATGTTTGTTTGCGGTATTAAATCTTTTATAGATAGTAAACACCTCTTTTTGTCTTCCTGTAAAGTCATCTGCTGTTTTGCCTTCATCATCCATTTGCATAGCCCATTCTAATTCTGGATAACTTGCGCCAATCTGGTCTTCATCTGTTCTGTCATCGCCCCATAGGCCGTCTGTTGGTGCTGCTTCTATAATATCTTGGTTTACGCCTAAAAATTTGCCAATCTCGTATACCTCAGTCTTGACTAAATCTGCAATGGGGCTCAAATCCACGCCACCATCCCCATACTTTGTATAGAAACCAACGCCAAAATCTTCTACTTTATTGCCTGTGCCTGCTACTAAATAGCCTTTTAATGCTGCAAAGTAATACAAGGTGGTCATTCGTAATCTTGCTCTAGTATTCGCTAAAGACATAAAACGTTCTTCTTCATTCTCTACAGCTGGTAGGGCAGCGACTAGGCTGTCAAATACAGGGGTTAAATTTACAGGTTGTCTATTAACGTTGCTGTAGTTTTTCATTAGCCAAGCTATATGGCGGTCTGCACGGGTAACTTGACTTTCCGCTTGGTGAATTGGCATCTCTATGCATAAAAGGTCTAAACCGGTCCTAGCACAAAGGGTAGAAGTCACCGCAGAATCAATTCCGCCAGAAATACCTATTACAAATCCTTTAATGTTTGCCTTAGTGGCATAATCTTTTAACCACCCTACAATATGGTCTACTACCTTTTCTGTTTGCATAATCTTTTTATTTACGGTCAATAATTTACCTTTGCACCTTGTAAATTTAAACGCTGTAGCTTTAAAAATGAAGAGGTATCTGCAATTCTTTGTAATTCTAGGAATTTTTATAGTTTTCTCCTGCCAAGAAAAAGATAAGACTGAGGTTGCTATAAATGCTATACCAGTTAATTTGGAAGTAGTGCGATTTGATGATGAATTTGCGAATGCCAAGCCCGAAGCTATACCAATCTTAAAAAATAGTTTTCCTTATTTATTTCCAGAACAGGTGCCAGACAGTGTTTGGATCATGAAACTTACAGATACGCTGCAATTGGAGTTGAAAGCAGAAATTGATAAGGCATTTCCAAATTTTAAAACACAGGAGAAAGAGTTAATCACCCTTTTTAAGCATATTAAGTATTATGTTCCTAATTATGAGGTGCCAAAAGTGGTAACCTTAGTTTCTGAAGTTCAGTACGATGCTAGGGTGGTTTTAACGGATAGTTTGTTACTTATAGGTCTTGATAACTATTTAGGTCCAGAACATAAGTTTTATGCGGGTATGTCTAATTACATAGCAAAGGCTTTAAATAAAGATTATATGATGGCAGATGTGGCTGGGGCATTTGCTAAAACCATCAATAAGTTTCCTAGAAACAGAACATTTTTGTCTAGAATGGTCTACTATGGCAAAGAATTGTGGATTAAAGATAAATTGCTGCCAAAAGCAACTGATGCAGAAAAGATAGGTTTTACTCCAGAAGAAATGGCTTGGGCAAAAGCCAATGAAGAGCAAATGTGGCGGTACTTTATAGAACAAGAATTGCTATACAGTACGGCATCAGAATTAGATAGGCGATTTTTAGACCCAGCTCCTTTTTCTAAATTTAGATTAGAGTTAGATAACGAAACGCCTGGCAGGTTAGGTAGGTATATGGGGTGGCAAATTGTAAGAGCATATGCTAAGAACAATCCAGAAGTTAGTTTAATGGAATTGTTAGATATGCCATCGGATGAATTATTTAAAAAATCAAATTATAAACCAAAGAAATAATGGCGGTAGTACATACTTCTGAGATTAAGTTGAAAGTAGGATTAGATGAGAACAGGGTTCCAGAAGAATTAAGTTGGTCTGCTCAAGATGGCGGCATTGATAATGAAGAAGCCAAAGCTATGATGTTATCCGTTTGGGATAGTAAAAGCCAAGAATCTCTTAAAATAGATTTATGGACTAAGGATATGCCCGTAGATGAAATGAAAGTGTTCTTTCATCAGACTTTGGTGACTATGAGTGATACGTTTATGAGGGCAACCCAAGACGAAAAGATGACCGCAACCATGAAAGATTTTTGCGACTATTTTGCGGAAAAATTGGAGCTAAAAAAATAGCCCTTAAATAACGGGCAATTGTAATTTAAACGTTAAGCTGTTTTTAGCAACAGGTTCTATTATAGAAATAGAACCGTTCATGCGTTCTGCTAAACACTTGGCTGTAGCCAAACCAAAAGCACGTTGATTACAGGTTTCATTTTTCCTTGTATAGAACATTTGAAAGATTTGGTCAGGATAATGTTCCTTAATATTTGGTCCACAATCACTATAAAATATCTGGTGATGTGTCTCTGTTTTTTGGTAACTTATTTTACAATATCTACCGTTTCTGGTATCTAAAACGCTGTTGCTGAATAGATTGGTAAACAAAAACTCTAGCCCTTTTTCAAACAGATATACTTCTTCCTCGGTCTCTTCAGACACTAAAGTCAAGTTGTTGTTTGGGTCTACTTTGCTTTTTGTTTTGGCAATTAAGTCTTTAAGGTTAAAATTGCGATAATCTATAGGTGTGGTGTTGTATAAGATATGGTCTAACATGCCACCTAAAGTATGGTTTAATGTGTTGGCATTCTTAGTTATGTCACGTACCCATGTATCTAAATAGGGGTCTAGATGGCCATTTTCTTTGCTGAAGGTGTCTATTGCTGTTTTTAAACGTAAGGTAGGTGCAATCAACTCTTGGGTAAAAGAATGTAGCTCTTGATGTAATCCTTTTAGTTTGGCTTCTTTCTTTTCGCAAATAGCAATGACGCTTTTTTTAGCTTTTTTAAGGGCAACCGCTTGCCAAATCTGGTCAACTAGTGCCTCGAAGCCCTCTTTTTGATTGGTAGTAAGGGTTAACGGTTTATCATGGTAAACACATAGAACACCTAAATAATGCCCTACTTCAGATTTTAATGCAGTTCCAAAGTAGTACCTAAGATTGTCCTTAGCCACAAAATGCTTTTCAAAAACAAAATCTGGATGCGTATGTAAGTCTTCTACCTCTAGCTGTATTTTTCTTTTAGCTAGCAAATGTTTAGAGAGGGACAGCGCACCGTGATTGGCTTTTTGATTATATGGCGTTTTCGCCGTATACCAATCAAACTCCTCATCAAAAAGTTGAAATTCCACTTTATCCACACCACTGATTGCACTAGCCAATTTATAAATGCGCTGTAATTCATCTTGCTTCATAGAGTTCAGTATAAATAACTCTTGAAGTCGTTCCTTTTGTTCAGCTTTGAAAATGATGCTTGTTTGCTGTTTCATCCCCTCTAATCTTTTGCTTCCGTTTTACAATTAATGGTTAGTGCTAATAAAACGTTAAAACAAATAAACGAGAGAAACTACTTACAATTTATACAAAAAGCTTTTCGATTTTATGCAAACGATTGCAGAAAAGGTTTTCGTTAATGGTGTAAGTGGTAACATTGAACAAAAGAATAGTTTAGAGGCCTTTTTTGTTCCTTTAACTAAGGATTCTTTAACATTAAATCTTTGCTTACTTTTTCTCTGGTTGGGCGTAGCCATAGCATGTAAAGAATTAAGGTGCCTGTTATTGTAATATAGATTGGGTAGCCTTCTAAGGTATATCCGGCAATATTAAGTAAAGCGGCACCTTCTAACAATGCATATCTAATAATACTTGCCGGCAAGTAGGCGCTGCATTTTTTTTGTATGCTGGGAAGGTTTCTTGCTTTTTCTACCTTTTGCCTAAAAATGAAGTTGCCTAGGAAAATAGCAATAGCGGCAAGCGTAGGCAACACGTAAAGTAAGATGCTCTCTTGTTGTGGTACGGTTACTCCTTGGTTTTTAGAGGAAAGGTATAAAAATGTAGAAAATGCCAGGGTACCACCAATTAGGGCAATATGAATAATGGTTAAGGTCTGAACAAAATTTTTGAGCGTGGGAGTGTTGTTAGATGCTGTCATTAAGTTGGTATAAAATAGTACTTAGATGCGTGGCAATTTCATGGGGACTTCCATGACTAGAATTCTACTGTTAGGGCTAGCGGTTATTGTTATTTCTGTCGTATCCCATATGCCTAAGCCATCTCTTTTTTCTAGTTTTATCTGGTTTGTAGTGGCTTCGCCTTCCAATATAAATACGTAGATACCATTACCTTCTTTGTGGGTTTTGTATGTGGTAGTGGTTTCTTGTTTAAAATCGCCTAAAGAAAACCAAGCGTCTTGATGTATCCATACACCTTGATCCTCTGAATTGGGTGAAAGGATTTGATAAAAATTGTTTATTGTGGCTATTTCTTTTAATGAAATTTGATCATATCTAGGGGTTACTTGTCTTTCTTTTGGGAAAATCCATATTTGTAAAAATTGTACCTCCTTGTCATTATTTTTGTTGTACTCGCTATGAGATATGCCCGTCCCAGCACTCATTACTTGTATATCTCCTTCTCTAATAGTGGTGACGTTGCTCATGGAGTCCTTGTGCTCTAAATCTCCAGAAAGTGGTATGGAGATGATTTCCATATTATCATGCGGATGTGTACCAAAACCCATGCCAGCAGCTACGCAATCATCATTTAATACGCGTAAAACTCCAAAATGATTGCGTTCTGGATTTCTATAGGCGGCAAAGCTAAAAGTATGATAGCTTTTTAGCCAACCATGATTGGCAAAACCTCTAGTTTCTGCTTTATGTAGTACTGTTTTCATTGCAATTTAATCGAGCTTAAAGTTACAAAGAAACGATTGCAACAGAAAACAAGAATTATTCTGTTTATGCCATTGCTTCTGGCGAGAAATTAGCATTTATTTCATCTATAAATGCGAGTAATTCTTCCTTGCCTGTGTAATTACTAGAAGAGGTTACAAAATGTGGCGGCGCTTCTTCCCAAGCTTGCTCTAAAAGGGAGTTTAAATAACGGGTAACATGGCTGTTAATAGCACCAGGTTTTAGCTTATCTGATTTAGTGAAGATGATTGCAAATGGAATGCCATTAATACCTAGCCATTCCATAAATTCTAAATCTATGGTTTGTGGGTCATGCCTAATATCAACTAGAACAAAAGCGCAAACCAACTGCTTTCGTTTTAAAAAATATTCAGTAATGTATTTCTGAAAAGTTTTCTTTTCTTTTTTAGAAACACGGGCATAACCATACCCAGGTAAATCAACTAAAAACCAGTTTTTATTAATCTTAAAGTGATTAATTAATTGGGTTTTTCCTGGCCTGCCAGATGTTTTTGCTAGACTCTTACGTTCTACCAGCATATTTATTAAAGAAGATTTGCCAACGTTAGACCTACCAATAAAAGCGTATTCTGGGATAGGCTCTTTAGGGCATTTGGCAACGTCAGAATTACTCATGACAAATTCAGCTGAAGTAATTTTCATCTTTACTGTTTTTAAAAGGTACACAAAGATAACCAAGTTGTTTAGGCTAGTAGACGAAGCTGTGCTATAACCCTTTTTGTGTTAACCAAGCGTCTAGTAGTTGATTAAATTTCTCTGGATGTTCCATCATGGGTGCATGCCCGCATTTATCTATCCAAAATAAATCAGAATTTGGTAAAAGCTGGTGAAATTCTGTGGCTACTTCTGGTGGTGTAACGTTGTCTTGTTTACCCCAAATAATACAGGTGGGTGTTTCCATTTTTGGTAAATCTTTCGCCATATTGTGTCTAATGGCACTTTTGGCAATAGCGAGCGTTTTTACCAATTTCATACGGTCGTTAACGGTAGCAAAAACTTCGTCAACAATTTCTTTGGTGGCCACCTCGGGATCATAAAAAACGTCTTGGGCTTTTTTCTTAATGAATTCGTAATCCCCTCTTTTAGGGTATTCATTGCCCATAGCGTTTTCGTAAAGGCCAGAACTTCCTGTAATTACTAGTGCTTTTACTTTTTCTGGAAACATTTTGGTGTGTAACAAACCAATATGTCCGCCAAGGGAGTTCCCTAACAGGATTACATCATCCAAACCTTTGTGTTCTATAAAGCCTTCTAAAAATTTAGCAAAGTTCTTAACCGTAGTCTTAATAACTGGCATGTCATAAATAGGGAGCTCTGGAACTAAAACTTTGTAGCCTTTGGGTGGAAAGTATTCGGTAACCCCATGGAAGTTACTCAAACCGCCCATAAGTCCGTGTAAAATAATAATCGGTGTTCCTTCACCTAGCTCCAAATAACGGTACTTACCGTCCTGTACAATTGTCTCCTCCATTTAAGTTGGTTCCGATGGAGCGCAAATATAGGCAATTCAATATTATGTATGCATAATTGATTTTCGGCTAAAATTTTGGTAGGAGCACTTTTTGTAAAACGCTATAATCTCCTGCGGTGGTAAAATGAATCCAATTTTTGTCTTTAAGTGGCAAATTGTGGATAATTAGATTCGCATTTTATTAACAATGTGGGGTTTTGTGGTAAAATGTGGTAATAAATTTTATATTTTTGAGTTGTATTACGTAAACAAGCCGATTTTGGATATTTTTTTCTTTGGGGTTTTTAACTGTAAGGCCGATGCTAAGGGTAGGGTTATGCTGCCTGTAGCGTTGCGCAACCAGATGGCTCCTGTTCTAAAAGATGGCTTCTTTATTAAAAAGGCGTATTACAGCGAGTGTTTGGAGTTGTATCCTGCATATGAGTGGAATAGAGTAATGGGAGAGTTGAACCAAAAAAGTAGGTTCGATGAGGAGAATATAGACTTTATAAGAATGTATACCGCGGGGTTAAGGCAGATAGAGGTAGATGCAACAGGGAGGTTATTGATTCCTAAAGATGTGATTAGTATGGTGGGGATAACTAAAGAAGTGGTTATTGCTCCCATTGGTAAGCACTTAGAGATTTGGGATAAGGATGCGTATGAAAATGTAATTCAGGCTTCCAAGGAAGAGAAAAAGGCGTTGGCTAAGCGAGTAATGAATTCTGATAAAGCTACAGACAATGTATCATGATCCAGTTTTGCTTGCGCCAACGGTAGATGGTCTTGCAATTAAAGAAGATGGGGTTTATGTGGATGTCACTTTTGGTGGTGGCGGTCATAGCAGGGAAATCTTAAAAAGATTGGGTCCAGAAGGTAAATTGTTCGCTTTTGATCAAGATGAAGATGCGCTGCAAAATACCATAGACGACTCAAGGTTTACCTTAATTAATGAAAATTTTAGGTTCTTAAAACAGTACTTGAAATTTTATGGGGTAAGTAAAGTAGACGGAATTCTAGCTGATTTTGGTGTCTCTTCTCATCAGTTTGATGAAGCGGATAGAGGGTTTTCTATTCGTTTTGATGGGGATTTAGATATGCGTATGGATCAGCGTAAAACGGCTTCTGCATACGATGTGGTTAATCATTACGAAGTTAAAGACCTAGCGCAAGTGCTTAAAGAGTATGGTGAGTTGCGCAATGCGATGGCTATTGCCAGGGCAATAGAAGGTGCTAGGCTAGAGCAGCCTATAAAAACTACCGAGCAGCTAAAACAGGTTCTGAACAAGTTTTTGCCAAGGAATAAGGAGCATAAAATTCTTGCTCAAATTTATCAGGCAATTCGTATTGAAGTGAATGAAGAAATACAAGTGTTGAAGGATTTTCTAGAACAAGTGCCAGAGTTGCTGGTAAAAGGGGGTAGGCTAAGTCTTATTAGTTACCATTCTTTAGAGGATCGTCTGGTTAAGCGCTTTATTCGTGATGGTAAATTTCAAGGAGAAGCAGAGAAAGATTTTTATGGCAATATTAATGTGCCATTAAAAAAGGTGGGGGGATTAATTGTTCCCAATGCTGCAGAGATAGCAAGAAACAATAGGGCTAGGAGCGCAAAATTGAGAATAGCAGAAAAGTTGTAAGGATGAAAAAAGGGTTGTTAGATATTTTAAAGGGTAAATTTTTGGTGAGTGGTGATGCGCCAAAGAATTGGCTGTTTTTGCTATTTGCTTCCCTATTGGCTGCAATAATGATTTCTAGTAGTCACCAAGCAGATAAAAAAGTACACAAAATCTCGGTCTTGAATGAAGAGGTGAGGTCATTGCGCTCAGAATTTGTGGGCAACCGAAGAATGCTTCAAGAATTGAAGTTAGAATCTTTTTTAAGAGAAGAGGTTGCAGATAGAGGTTTAAAGCCTTCTTTAAATCCACCTAAAAAAATCGTAGTAAAAACTACCAAGTAAAATGGCAACAACGGAAAAAACCATAATGCATAGACTGTACCTCATAGCTGGGGTGCTTTTTCTGTTTGGGGGAGCCGTGGTTTGGAAGCTGGTAGATATACAAATGGTTAAAGGTGATGAGTACAAAGAAATGGCTTTGGCTAAAACCGAAAAAATGTTCACCATACAGCCTAATCGAGGTAACATTTATGCAGATGACGGTAGCTTGTTAGCTGCATCTGTGGCCAAATATGAAATAAGGTTTGATACGAATACGGTAACAGCTAAAGATTGGGAGGCTAATATTGGTCCTTTATGCGATTCTTTAGGGGTTTTGTTTGATAAGCCTTCTTCTTATTATAGACAACTGCTCCGTAAAGCTAGGGCTAACAAAAACGGATACAAATTAATTGCTCGTAATGTTAGCTATTTAGATTATCAAAGATTGCGTTCTTTTCCGCTTTTTAAGTTAGGACCGCACCGTGGTGGTTTTATAGAATCTCACCGGGTTGTGCGTGAGTATCCTTTAGGTAAGATGGCGGCTAGGAGTATTGGTTATGAGCGTGTGGATGAGAATGGCTATTATACAAGGGTTGGTTTAGATGGTGCCTTTGGAGAAACATATTTAAGAGGTAGAGAAGGTAAACGTCTTAAACAAAAGAGTGCCGGTAGTCAATGGAAACCAGTGGGTTTTAATAATGTGGTGGAGCCTCAAGATGGTAGAGATATTGTAACCACTATCAACAGTAATATTCAAGATATAGCGCATCATGCCTTGTTAAAGCAACTAGAGCATTACAAAGCAGACCATGGTTGTGTGGTGGTAATGGAAACAGAAACAGGTGAGATAAAAGCGATATCAAACTTAGGAAGAACAGAAGAGGGAAAATATTATGAAAGGTTAAACTATGCGGTGGGCGAGTCTCATGAGCCGGGTTCTACCTTTAAGTTAATGTCCTTGATTGCTGCCATGGAAGATAATATGGTAGATACAAGCACGGTTGTAGATACGGAGAAAGGTCGTTATCGTGTCTATGACCGTGTGGTTAAGGATTCTAAGTGGGGCGGTTACGGTAAAGTGTCTGTTGCAGATGCGTTTGCAGTATCTTCTAATACCGCTTTTGCTAAGATTATTCATGAAAACTATAAAGACAAGCCAGAGAAGTTTGTGAATAGGTTAATGAATATGGGATTACACAAAAACTTAGACTTACCCATTATTGGAGAAGGCAATCCAGTAATACGTTACCCTGGGGATAAAGGGTGGTCTGGTATTTCTTTAGCATGGATGTCTCATGGTTATGAGGTTTCTATGACGCCTTTGCAAACCCTAACCTTTTACAATGCCATTGCTAATGATGGCGAAATGTTAAAGCCAAGATTCATTAAAGAAGCTAGAGTAGGGAACAAGGTTCTAAAGGCATTTGATAAAGAAGTGTTGAATCCGTCTATCTGTTCCAAGGAAACGGTTAAGAAAGCACAGCAGATGCTTAAAAATGTGGTGGAAAAAAAATACGGTACGGGGAGAGGGTTGTATTCACCTAGTTTTAGTATGGCGGGGAAGACTGGTACGTGTCAAAAAAACTATGTGGCAAAAGATCCAGATAAATTGGCATATATCTCATCTTTTGTAGGGTATTTTCCTGCGGAAAATCCTAAATATTCTTGTATCGTGGTAATTCATGAACCAGATAAAAGCGTTGGGTATTACGGAGCGGATGTGTCTGGACCAGTTTTTAAATCTTTAGCTCAAAAGATATTTATCAATTCTCCGGTAATAGATAAGGTGAATCCAGAGCATCCAAAGGAAGAATTGGTAGAGGAGGATTTTGGTAAATTTTATCAAGTAGCGCAAAAAAAGCATAAAACCATTCCTGATGTACAAGGAATGAGTGGTATGGATGCCATTTCATTGCTAGAAAATCTTGGGGTCAAAGTTCAAGTTAAAGGAAATGGTAAAGTAAAAAAACAGTCCGTAAAAGCGGGTACAGCATTGAATAAAGTAGAACAAGTAGTATTAGAGCTATCATGAAGTTGTTGAAGGACATTTTATACGGTGCAGGTATAGCGGCAGTAAATGGCGATACTAGCGTATTGGTGAATGATATCCAATTCGATTCTAGAGAAGTAGGCATGGACGATGTCTTTGTGGCTATTAATGGTTGGGTTGTAGATGGCCATAAGTTTATTACTAAAGCTGTAGATGCAGGAGCAAAGGCTGTTGTTTGTGAAGTGCTGCCAGAGGTATTGGTTAATGGTGTTAGCTATGTTCAGGTAAAAGATAGTCAGCTGGCATTGGCGCACATGGCTGCCAACTTTTATGATAACCCTTCTAAAAATTTAAAACTTGTTGGTGTAACGGGGACTAACGGTAAAACGACTATCACTACCCTATTGTATAACCTATTTAAAAAAGCAGGTTATAAAGTAGGCTTAATTTCTACTATTAAAATTTTAGTCAATAATACAGAATACAAGACTACCCATACAACACCAGACTCTCTTTCAATTAATAAATATTTAAGCTTAATGTCAGAAGAAGGGGTGGAGTTTTGTTTTATGGAGGTAAGTTCTCATGGAATTCATCAAAAAAGAGCAGAAGCCCTAAAGTTTGAGGGTGCTGTGTTCACCAACCTTTCTCATGACCATTTAGATTATCATCAAACTTTTGCAGCGTATAGAGATACCAAAAAGTTGTTGTTTGATGGACTTCCGAAAACAGCCTTTGCTATTACGAATTTGGATGACAAGAATGGCATGGTGATGCTCCAAAATTCTAAAGCTAAAAAACTATCGTATTCCCTTAAATCCATGTCAGATTATAGAGGGCAAATACTAGAAAAACAATTGGACGGTCAATTGTTGAAAATAGATGGTGGTGAAGTTTGGACCAAGTTGATAGGCGATTTTAATGCTTACAACATCCTTGCAATATATGCTACAGCAGAAAATCTTGGTTTAGATAAACTAGAGATTTTAAGGTTGATTAGTGAGTTAAATAATGTTGCAGGTAGATTTCAATACTTTGTTTCTAAGAATAAAATAACGGCTATTGTAGATTATGCTCATACGCCGGATGCACTAAAAAACGTGTTGAACACTATAAACACTTTAAGGACTGGAAATGAAAAAGTCATCACCGTAGTGGGGTGTGGTGGTGATAGAGATAAGTCTAAGCGTCCGGTTATGGGTCATATCGCATCAGAGATGAGTCAACAAGCAATTTTTACATCAGATAACCCTAGAACAGAACAACCAGCCACCATTTTAGAAGAAATGGAAAAAGGCGTGGAAGCGCAGAATACAAGAAAAGTGCTGTCTATAGAAAATAGAAGACAAGCTATACGCACGGCTTGTAAACTTGCAGATGTTAATGATATCATACTTGTGGCAGGAAAAGGGCATGAAGCCTATCAAGAAATCAACGGAGTTCGTACAGAATTTGATGATTATAAAGAAGTAAAACAAGCTTTAGAAGAATTAGATAAATAAGAATAAATGCTGTACTACCTATTTCAATATTTAGAACAAGAATACCAGTTCCCAGGAGCGTCATTATTTCAATTTTTGTCGTTCAGGGCGGGGTTTGCAGTGATTTTATCCTTACTGATTGCTATGGTTTATGGAAAAAGGATAATTCTTTTTCTGCAGAAAAAACAGATTGGAGAAACCATTAGGGATTTAGGTTTAGAAGGGCAAAAGCAAAAGGCCGGCACGCCAACCATGGGTGGTCTTATCATTATATTGTCTACGCTGATACCAGTATTGTTGGTGTGCGATCTAAAAAATATTTATGTCATCTTACTTGTAGTGACCATGGTTTGGATGGGTATCATTGGATTTATAGATGACTACATTAAAATATTTAAAAAAAATAAAGAAGGACTTAAAGGTCGTTTTAAAGTAATAGGCCAAGTTACGTTAGGCTTATTAGTAGGTGCTGTCTTATATTTTCATCCAGAAGTAACCATAAAAGAAAAAGATTCTACCAGAATTACGGAAGAATTTAAGGTGGAAAAGGTATATGGCAAAGAATTGCAAACCCAACGTACTAACATTCCCTTCTTTAAAAATAACGAGTTGGACTATGCTGATTTTATCGGTTGGATGGGTGATAGTGCTAAAGAATATGCTTGGCTAATCTTTATTCCTGCTGTAATACTGATTGTCACAGCGGTTTCTAACGGGGCTAACCTTACAGATGGTATAGACGGGTTGGCGGCTGGTTCTTCCGCAATTATTGTGCTCACCTTAGGCATATTTGCTTGGGTTTCTGGTAACATACAATTTTCTAATTATCTAGATATTTTTTATATACCGAGAGTGGGAGAATTGGTGGTTTTTATCGCTGCTTTTGTGGGTGGTTTAATTGGGTTTTTATGGTATAATACCTTTCCTGCGCAAGTGTTTATGGGAGATACCGGGAGTTTAACCATTGGGGGTGTAATTGCAGTAATTGCCATTATTGTGCGTAAAGAATTACTGATTCCGCTTTTATGTGGAATCTTCTTTGCGGAGTCACTCTCTGTAATGCTACAGGTAGGGTATTTTAAACATACCAAGAAAAAGTATGGAGAAGGTAAGAGAATATTTTTGATGGCACCATTGCATCACCATTATCAGAAAAAAGCGTACCACGAAAGTAAAATAGTAACGCGCTTTTGGATCATTGGTATTTTATTGGCGATTATGAGTATTGTCACCCTTAAAATTAGATAAGGATGAATCGATTGGTGGTGTTAGGTGGTGGTGAAAGTGGCGTAGGCACGGCTATTTTAGGAAAGCAAAAAGGCTTTGATGTTTTTGTGTCCGATTTTGGGCCAATCAAAGAAAATTATAAAGAAGTTCTTGTACAACTTGATGTAGACTGGGAAGAAAAGCAGCATACAGAAGCTAAGATTTTAACTGCAGATGTGGTGATGAAAAGTCCTGGTATACCAGATGCAGTGCCGTTGGTAAAAAAATTGGTGGAGAATGGTGTTCCTGTAATTTCAGAAATAGAATTTGCTACGCAATTTACGAACGCAAAAATTATTGGTATTACAGGTAGTAATGGTAAAACTACCACAACAATGTTAACGCATCACTTGGTTAAAACCGGAGGGGTAAATGCGGGTATGGCAGGTAATATTGGGGATAGCTACGCTAAGATGGTGGCGGAGCAATCATTGGATTGCTATGTGCTAGAAATTAGCAGCTTTCAATTGGATGGTATTCGGGAGTTTAAGCCAAATGTTGCCATTATAACCAACATAACACCAGACCATTTGGATAGGTATAATTATCAGTTTGAAAATTACATCGCATCCAAGTTTCGCATCGCAATGAATCAAGATGAAAATGACTATTTGATTTATGACGCAGATGATGAAGTTATAGCAAACTGGTTAAAAGAGCACCCAGTAAAGTCAAAGCTATTGCCTTTTTCGCTTAAGCAAAAAGTAGAGGAAGGTGCATGGTTAGACAAGAACATAATGAAATTTAAAGTAGACACTAATTATTTGGAGATGAGTACAGATTTTTTAACACTAGAAGGACAGCACAATACTAAAAATGCCATGGCAGCCAGTATGGCTTCTATGCTTGTGCGCGTGAGGAAGGAGGCCATTAGGCAGAGCATACAATCTTTTCAGGGGGCACCCCATAGATTAGAGAAGGTGTTAAAAATTAACCATGTAGAGTATATAAATGACTCTAAGGCTACCAACGTAAATGCTACCTACTATGCTTTGGACGGCATAAAAAAACCAATAGTTTGGATAGTGGGTGGAACGGATAAAGGAAACGATTATACAGAATTGATGCCCTTGGTTAGAGAAAAGGTGAAAGCCATTATATGTCTAGGGGTAGATAATAGTAAGCTGATTGCCACTTTTGGGAACGTGGTAGAGCCTATAGTAGAGTGCTACTCCATGGAAGAAGCGGTAAAGATTGCTTACAAGGCTTCAGAAAAAGGAGATACTGTATTGCTATCTCCGGCATGCGCAAGTTTTGACTTGTTTAAGAATTATGAAGATAGAGGTGACCAATTTAAGGCGGCAGTAAGGAAATTGTAAAATGTAGTTGTACATGAAGGCATTAATGAAAAACATAAAAGGGGACCGCGCCATTTGGGGAATTGTGGCGTTGTTGGCAGTGTTTTCCTTTTTGCCCGTTTATAGTGCTAGTACCAATTTAGTTTACGTAAAAGATACTGGGACGGCATTAGGGCATCTGGTAAAACATGGTGTGTTATTGTTTCTGGGTTTCATGATTATTTTTGCGGTGCACAGAATACCGGCGCACTACTTTAAGGGGTTGAGTCTTATTGGTTTTCCTATAGTATTAGGTTTGTTGGCCTACACTTTAACCGTAGAAACCAATATTGGCGGGGTTAGTGCTAATAGATGGATTACAATTCCCATTGTTGGGATACCTTTCCAAACCTCTACTCTAGCCTCTGTGGTGTTAATGATATGGATAGCTCGGTATTTAAGTAAAATTAGAGAGAAGCAAATTACTTTTCAGGAAAGTATTTTGCCACTATGGATACCAATTGCATTGGTGGTAGGTTTAATATTACCTGCTAACTTTTCTACTGCGGCAATTGTTGGTGCAATGGCATTTTTATTGTGTTTTTTGGGAGGTTATCCCTTAAAATATTTGATAGTTATAGGCGGTACTGGAGCGGTTCTTGTAGGTATGTTTATGTTCGTGCTATTTAAAGCGCCAGAGGTGCTGCCAGATAGAGCAGGTACATGGAAATCTAGGATTGAAACTTTTATGAATCCAGAGGATGCTAGTGCCGATGCTAACAGGCAAGTAACTTATGCTAAAATGGCTGTGGCCCAAGGTGGATTAGTAGGGAAAGGAGCTGGTAAGAGTGTGATGAAAAACATCTTATCGCAGAGTACATCAGACTTTATTTTCGCTATTATCATAGAGGAATATGGTTTAATAGGTGGGGTGGGATTGTTATTCTTTTACCTGCTTTTATTGTTCAGAATTGTGGTGGTGGCTAACGGAGCACAATCTATATTTAGTAAGCTTTTGGTAATAGGTGTAGGTATCCCGATTGTTTTTCAAGCATTGATAAACATGGCGGTGGTAGTGCAATTATTTCCAACTACAGGGCAGCCTTTACCTTTAATTAGTATGGGGGGTACTTCCATTTGGATGACCTGTTTAGCTATTGGTATTGTGCTGAGTGCAAGTAATAAAAAAACGGAGGAAGAATCCTCTGCAGAAATAGATGATACAAACCCTTTAGAGATATTAAGTGGGCAGATATAAGTTTATACTTTCTGGTGGCGGTACGGGTGGTCATATTTACCCGGCTATTGCTATAGCAAATGAGCTTAAGCGCAGGTTTCCTGATGCTGAGTTTTTATTTGTTGGGGCAAAGGATAAAATGGAGATGGAGAAAGTGCCACAAGCAGGGTATGCTATAGAAGGGTTGTGGATTAGTGGTTTGCAACGCAAACTGTCTTTAAAAAATGTATTGTTTCCTATTAAACTCCTAACGAGTCTAATTAAAGCGCGCAGCATTTTAAAAAAATTCAAGCCAGACGTGGCTATAGGTACAGGTGGTTTTGCTAGTGGTCCTTTGTTAAAAATGGCGTCTAAATCCAAAGTGCCTTATGTGTTGCAAGAACAGAATTCTTTTGCTGGAGTTACCAATAAATTATTGGCCAAAAAAGCACATAAGATATGTGTTGCCTATGACGGGATGGAGCAATTTTTCCCAAAACGCAAAGTAGTAAAAACAGGAAACCCTGTTAGAAAGGATTTGTTGGAAACTACTTTAAATTCAGATGAAGTTAAAAAGGAGTTTGGCTTTGATGTAAATGTGCCAGTGGTTTTAGTGCTTGGCGGGAGTCTAGGGGCAAGGCGTGTAAATCAGTTGGTAGAAGAGCAGTTACCATTCTTCAAAGAAAAACAAGTCCAAGTACTTTGGCAATGCGGAAAATTGTATCACGAAGAATATAAAAAATATAACGAAAAAAGCGTGTTGGTCCGTGCATTTCTGAACGAGATGAATAAGGCCTACGCAATGGCAGATTTTATTATTTCTAGAGCAGGTGCTGGTTCTGTGTCTGAGTTGTGTTTAGTGGGTAAGCCAACATTATTTATTCCATCTCCTAATGTGGCAGAAGACCATCAAACTAAGAACGCTCAGGCATTGATGCAAAAGCATGCTGCATTGATGCTGAAAGAAAATGAGCTAAAAGAGAAGTTTCAAGTTGTTTTTAATGAAATGTTGACTTCTAAAGACCTGCAAAAGCAGTTGTCAGAAAATATTAAAGCATTAGCCTTGCCGCAGGCAACGGAAATGATTGTAGATGAAATTGAGCAGTTATTAAAGTGAATATAAAAGATATAAATAGCGTTTATTTTGTGGGTATTGGTGGCATAGGTATGTCTGCCCTAGCACGTTATTTTCAATTTATAGGTAAGCAGGTTGCTGGCTATGATAAAACCAAGACGCCGCTTACTCAAGAATTAGAGTCTTCCGGTATGCTTATTCACTATGAGGACGCGGTATCAGAAATACCTGATTTTTGCAAAACGGTAAACGAAACCTTGGTGGTTTATACACCAGCAATACCCCAAAAGCATTCAGAACTAGCATTTTTCAATACTCAAGACTTTAATGTGCTTAAAAGAGCGGAAGTTTTGGGTTTAATCACTAAAAATGCCTATTCTTTTGCAGTAGCTGGGACGCATGGTAAAACTACAACAAGTAGCATATTAGCGCACTTGTTGAAAGTTGTAGATGCTCCGTTTTCTGGATTTTTAGGAGGTATTTCAGAGGATTTTAACAGCAACTTCATCTTTAACGGCTCAAAATATGCTGTGGTAGAGGCAGACGAGTACGATCGCTCATTTTTACAACTCCATCCAGATATGGCATGTATTACTTCTATGGATGCAGACCATTTGGATATTTATGGGGATGCAGAGACTTTAGTGGATAGCTTCAAAGCGTTCAAGGCTAAACTGTCTGGTAGGGGCAAGTTGTTTGTTCCACAAACAATGGGCTTAGAAGGTGTGACTTATGGTATAGAAGATGGGTCTGATTATTGTGCAACGGATGTCCGTGTGCAAAATGGGTGTTATTGTTTTAATATACAAACACCCAAGAAATTAATTAAAGACGTTGTTTTTGCTAAGCCAGGCCGTCACAATCTTGCCAATGCACTGGTAGCATTTGCTATGGCTGTAGAAGCAGGTTTTAACGCAAGTGATTTGGCTAAAGGTTTGGCTAGTTTTAAAGGTGTGCAGCGTAGGTTTTCGTATCAAATAAAGAATGAGGATTTCTTTTATATCGATGATTATGCGCATCACCCTACGGAAATAGATGCAGCACATCAAGCAGTAAGAGAAATGCATCCTGGGAAAAAAGTGACTGTCATTTTTCAGCCACATTTGTTTTCTAGAACACGGGATTTTTTAAAAGAATTTGCGAAAAGCTTAGCGCAGTTCGATGAAGTGATTCTGTTAGAAATTTATCCGGCAAGAGAAGAGCCAATTCCTGGTGTTACTTCAGCAGTATTGCTTAGTAAAATTGACCATCCAAAGAAACGAATTGTAGAAAAGGATAGTCTTGTAGAAGAGCTCAAAAAAGGCGACCTAGAGGTTTTAATGACTTTGGGTGCTGGGGATATTGGTTTAGAGGTAGAAAAAATTAAAAATGGATTGACTTATGCAAATTAAGTTGAAACATATTAAACTAATTGGCTTACTGTTGGTTGTGGTTGGCTTGTACAGTTTTGCAGGGTATAGAAATAACTTGCGACCAGGAACAGAATTGGAAATTAAGTTTTTGGGAGACAACAATTTATATATCACAGAAGAGTCGGTTAATAAATTGTTAATACAAAAATATGGACCATTAAAAAATAGGGCAAAAGAAGAGGTAGTTTTGAATTCCATAGAAGAGGTTATACAATCCAATCCTATGGTTAAAAATGCCCAAGTTTACCGCTCTGTTAATGGTACACTTATTTCAAAGATTGTTCAGCGTAAACCAATAGGAAGGGTTGAAGGAGTCTCTAGATTTTATTTGGATGATGAAGGAAAACGCATGCCGTTATCCAGACACCACTCGGCAAGAGTGCCCATCATTACAGGTAAAATAACAGAGAAAACTTTAGAAGATGCCTACGCTATTTTGGAGTACATAAACAAGGACGATTTTTTAAGAAAAAATGTAATTGGTATACATCTTAAAGATGAAGACCAATACCAATTAAAGTTAAGGGTAGAGGAGTTTGTAGTGCATTTAGGGAGTGTGGAAAACCTTGACGAGAAGTTCAAGAATTTTATGGCGTTTTATGTAAAAGCTGCTAAAGATAAAAGCTTAAATAGTTACGCCATGGTGAGTTTAGAATTTGATAATCAAGTGGTTTGCACCAAAATATAAGGTATGGAACAAGGTAAATATTCAGTTGGTTTAGACATTGGTACCACCAAAATTGTTGCGATTATTGGTCGGGAGAATGAGTATGGTAAAATAGAGATTCTAGGTTCTGGTAAAAGTAAGAGTCTAGGGGTGCATAGAGGGGTAGTCAACAATATTACCCAAACCATTGCCTCTATACAACAAGCAGTAGAGCAAGCCGAGTTAAATTCTGGCTTAAAAATTGGGTCCGTTGTTGTAGGTATTGCGGGCCAACATATCCGTAGTTTACAGCATAGTGATTACATAACTAGACCTAATGCAGAAGAAGTAATTAATGAGGACGATTTGGATTTGCTGTGTAACCAAGTGTATAAATTGGTTATGTTACCAGGCGAAGAAATAATTCATGTTTTACCACAAGAATACCGAGTAGATGGCCAATCAGAGATTAAAGAGCCTATGGGTATGTACGGTGGTAGATTAGAGGCTAACTTTCATGTAGTAGTAGGGCAAGTATCGTCCATTAAAAATATAGGTAGATGTATTAAAAGTGCAGGTTTAGATTTAGGTAACATCACCTTGGAGCCTTTAGCGTCTGCAGAAGCTGTGCTTAGTCAAGAAGAAAAAGAGGCAGGTGTCGCTTTAATAGACATAGGTGGTGGTACTACAGATTTAGCCATTTTTAAAGATGGTATCATTCGCCATACCGCTGTAATTCCGTTTGGTGGTAATGTGATTACCGAAGATATTAAAGAAGGTTGTTCTATTATAGAAAAGCAAGCAGAATTGCTTAAGATTAAATTTGGTTCTGCTTGGCCAGGTGAAAACAAAGACAATGAGATTGTATCCATACCAGGTCTTCGTGGTCGTGAACCAAAAGAAATCACCCTAAAAAATCTTTCTAAAATTATTCATGCACGTGTGGTAGAGATTATTGAGCAGGTGTATGTAGAAATTAGAAATTATGGTCATGAAGATCAAAAGAAAAAACTTATTGCAGGTATTGTATTAACCGGCGGTGGTAGCCAATTAAAACACCTTAAGCAATTGGTAGAATATATTACCGGTATGGATACCCGTATTGGTTATCCTAATGAGCATTTAGCAGGTGATTCTGATGATAGTATCGCTAGCCCATTGTATGCAACTGCAGTTGGTTTATTAATGAATGCTCTTAAGAATGATGTTAGAAATGTAACTGAAGCGCAAGAAGAAACATTGGCTACAGAAGAGCAGCCAAGAGAGCAACAACAGCAAGAAGAGGTGTTGGTTGGGGAGGAGCAGCAACATGTGCAAGCACAGCGCCAAACCGTTACCGCATCTAGCAGAGAACGTAAGTCCATTTTTGATAAATGGTCAGAGAAATTAAAAGACTTTTTAGATAACGCAGAATAAACGTACCCAGAAAAATAAGCACCATGAGTAATAGCAACGAGTTCGACAATATAGCATTCGATTTGCCAAAGCATAAAAGTAACGTTATCAAGGTAATTGGCGTAGGTGGTGGTGGTAGCAATGCCATAAACCACATGTTCACTGCCGGTATTAACGGGGTGGATTTTGTAATCTGTAATACAGATTCGCAAGCCTTAGAAAACAGTGCTGTACCTAATAAAATTCAATTAGGGGTTTCTTTAACAGAAGGATTAGGAGCTGGAGCCAACCCAGAGGTTGGGGAACAAGCGGCCTTGGAAAGTATGGAAGAGTTAAAGAACATGTTAGAGAGTACAACTAAGATGGTCTTTATAACCGCTGGTATGGGTGGTGGTACAGGTACGGGTGCAGCCCCTGTAATTGCCAAAATTGCCAGAGAATTAGACGTGCTTACCGTAGGTATTGTTACCATTCCTTTTCAATTTGAAGGAGCAATGCGTAACAAACAAGCACAATTGGGTATAGAAAAGTTACGAGCTAATGTAGACTCTCTCATTGTTATAAATAATAACAAGCTTAGAGAAGTATATGGTAACCTTGGTTTTAAAGCAGGTTTCTCTAAAGCAGATGAAGTTTTAGCCACTGCAGCTAGGGGTATTGCAGAAGTAATAACACACCACTACACACAAAATATTGACCTTAGAGATGCTAAGACCGTACTAAGTAATAGTGGTACTGCCATAATGGGTTCTGCTATGGCGTCTGGCTCTACTAGAGCTAATGAAGCAATAACTAAAGCTTTAGATTCCCCTTTATTAAATGACAATAAAATACGTGGTGCTAAAAATGTATTATTGTTAATTGTTTCTGGTTCTCAAGAAATTACCATTGATGAAATTGGTGAAATTAATGACCATATCCAGATAGAGGCGGGTCATGGGGCAAACATTATCATGGGTGTTGGTGAGGATGAAAACCTTGGAGAGGCTATTGCGGTAACAGTAATTGCTACCGGTTTTGCAGTAGACCAACAAGATGAGATAGTAAATACAGAGACTAAGAAAATTATTCACACGCTAGAAGACGAGCAAAAAGCTACGCACGATTTAAGTGGCGATGCTGGTATAAAGCGTTTTACACTAGAAGATGCTGTAGAGGAGCCAATTACTCCTAAACCAGTTATAAAGCATACCTTAGAAGAGGATAAGCCTAAGCAGGTCATCAGAGAGCCAGAGTCAGATTTAATACCAACTACAAGTTACATTCGTAATTTCAATGTATTTTATGAAGAGGTAGTAGCTGAGCCTGTTAAAGAAGTTATTGCTAGACCTAAGGAAGATGACTTTATCATCATAGAAGCCAAAGATATTCTTAGTGAAATTGAAGTGATAGATGCAGAATTGGTACATCCAAAAGCAACCACGAACGAAGATCAGTTTACACTTAGTTTTGATATGCCATTGAATGATGTTAAAGAAGACAAGGAAGAAGCTACAAATACCATAGTTTTTGATTTGGATGATGACATTAAGGACATGGAGGTTAAAGATTATGTAGAGGTGCAGCCAACTCAAGAATACCAGAAGACAGCAGAAACGCGCTATAATTTAGAGGAGTATATGGAGTTAGAAACAAAACTAACCGCAGCTCAATCTAAAAAAGTAGAAACTTCTGAGCCAAAATTAAAAGAAGAAGAGATTAATTTTGAGAAACGAACAGTAGAAACTTTAGAAAAGGAACCAAAACCAATAGCCAAAACTGAGACTCAAGAAAATGGTGGTGGTGATATGGATCCAATGAATAGTTCTATTAGCGATTTGCTTAAACAACGAGCAGATGAGCGTAAAAGAAAACTTAAGAATTTTAATTACAAGTTTAAAAATAACCGCTCTAGTTTAGACGAAATTGAAAAGGTGCCAGCTTACAAAAGACAAGGGGTAGAGTTTGAAGAAGGTAACAAGGAACAAAGAGTGTCTAGGATGAGCTTGGGCGAGGATAGCAATGACGAAATACAGTTGCGTAGCAACAATTCTTATTTACATGATAATGTAGACTAAGAACTTAAAAGTCGATTATATGAGTATAAGCCCGAAAACTAAATTTTTTCGGGTTTATTTTTTTATCTTCGCTGGCCTAAATAAGCTAGATTATGGGATTGCAAGAAAACGTAATGACGGACATGAAAGCGGCTATGAAAGCCAAAGATACCGTGGCTTTAGAGGCGCTGCGAGCTATTAAATCTGCTATTCTGTTGGCAAAGACCGATAAAGGCGCTGGTGCAGAATTAACAGAAGAAGAAGAGGTGAAACTAGTACAGAAACTGGTAAAACAGCGTAAGGACAGTGCAGCCATTTTTTCTGAGCAGGGTAGGGATGATTTGGCAGAACCAGAACTAGCACAGGTTGCTGTAATAGAAAAGTTTTTGCCAGAACAATTAACAGCAGAAGAGGTAGAAAAAGTAGTAGTACAGACTATAGCTGCTGTTGGCGCCAATGGAATGCAAGATATGGGTAAGGTTATGGGCATTGTGTCTAAAGAACTTGCAGGGCAAGCAGACGGTAAAACCATTTCTACTTTAGTAAAAGAAAAATTAAGTTCTTAATAATAAAAATGGCCCAGTAGTTCAACTGGATAGAATATCAGATTTCGGCTCTGAGGGTTGGGGGTTCGAATCCTCCCTGGGTCACACCATAGTATTATTACAAAAAACGCTCAATTAAATTGAGCGTTTTTTTATGCCTATTGTGGTCGCTGTTTTACCACAAAATGATTTAGAAAGATTCGTGGACCAATTCCATATGTATCACAGCGCCCGCTTTGTTTCCAGAAGCAACGGCATGGGCTACAGAGCGTAATCTAGAACTATTATCTCCACAGGCAAAAACATTAGGATTAGTGGTTTTTTGCATTTCATCAACAGCTATGAAACCATTTTCGTCAAGGGAACAACCCAGAGCGTTTAAAATGCCAATAGGTAATGTAAAGGGTACTTTGGCATACAGTGCTTCTATAGCTATTTCATCACCATTGGTGAAAACTACGTTCTCAATTTGTCCTGCAGTATGTGTAAGAGAATCAATTTTATGATTTACAACTTCAATATGATGTTTTTTTAATTTGGCAAGTTGATTCTCGTTCAAATCGCCCTCTCCATCGGTGAGTAAGATTAAATTGTGGGTTAGATGATGTATCATTCCTGCCATATGCATTGCCATTTCGCCCTTTGCAAGTAGGGCAGTAGGTTTAGACCTAATTTCATAGCCGTGACAAAACGGACAGTGCACCACAGAAATTCCCCAACATTCCTTAAAACCAGGAATGGTAGGTAAAACATCTTTTATTCCTGTAGCCAATACCAGTTTTTTGGCAGTAAATGTGCCATGTTTTTCTGTGCCAACTTCAATATGTTTCTCATAATTAATTGCTTTTAGTGCAGTATCATATAAGAATTCAACGGTATTATACTTGGAGACGTCTGCTTTTGCTAATGCTGCAAGCTCAGCAGGGGTTTTACCATCTTGTGTTAAGAAGTTGTGAGAATGCGGTGTTTGGGCATTGCAGGGAAGGCCATTATCTATAACTAAAACAGAACGTAAAGAACGGCCTAAAGTTAGTGCAGTAGATAAACCTGCATTGCTACCTCCTATAATTATTACATCAAATTGAGACATTATTGTTTTATTAAGTGCGAATGAATCGCATTACATAGGAGATAAATATATCAATAATTGTTAAATGCGACTCGTTTGCAATTAAATTCTTTTGTAAGATATGTGTTAAATAATGTTATTGTTTCAAACGGCACATATCTTATTTATTCCATTAATAATACAAGTAAAATAATGAGTGTGTAGGTATTACGCTTTTGCTTGAATTCAGAAGCCATCTTTCAGGATAAAACTTATGTTAAATGTGTCAAAAATTGAGTTCAATTTTTGTTATCTCTGCAAAAATTTCAAAAACTGATATTAATGAGAAGGGTAATTTTTGGTTTGTTGCTAATTGCAGCAACACACGTTAGTGCACAACAATGGTACGTTAAAGCAGGGGGTGGATATTCTGATGAATTTTCTAAGAGTGAGTTTAATAATACAGACCCTAATGGTATTACTGGTATTGAACAATCTACTTCTATACGTGTTAGCGCAGATGGTAGCACCACAACTGTAGAATCTTTAAATGGTACCGCGGGGGCTGGCTATAAGTTTTTTGTAGCTGGGGGCTATATGTTTAATGAGTATGTAGGTGCAGAAATGGGATTAAACTATTTTAGAGGCAATAGCACACTCGTAGGGGAGGTAGTTACTCCAAATATTATTTCTTCATCACATGTAGAGATACAGGGTTTCGATTTGAATCCGGCAATATATTTAACTCCAAACTTTTCTAAATGGAATCCATATGTACGCGCTGGATTGTTATTGACCGTTGGCGGCGATTTAACTATAGATACTAATGTTTTACAAATAGACGGTGGTGGTGATGGTACTGATATTATGGTTAACGCAGAATCTGAGGTTAAAAGCCATTTTAGTGTAGGTTATTCTGGTGCAGTTGGGGTAACGTATCCGTTGAATGATAAATGGGAATTATTTAGTGAGTTGGAGTTTAAGAGTTTTACGATAAAAAGTAAATCTGCAGAAATAAAGAGCTACGTCACTAGAGCAGTTACAGGTGCCCAGTCGCAATTGGTGCCAGGACAACAATTAGAAGATTTGCCAAGAGCAGAGAAAGAATTTATTTTTTCTGATAGTTTTACCATTGACAATGCAACTGGTGAGAGTGAAAATGAACCAAGGAATATACCAACACAGTACGTAAATGCTAGTGGTATTGGTTTAAATTTGGGTGTGCGTTACAATTTCTAAGTATCTAAATATAATTTTAAGAAAAAGCCTTGACTTGCATGTAGTCAAGGCTTTTTTAGTTGTTTTTGCAAAAAAAAATTACATTTTTGAGCATCCCCCAGTGATTAGGACAGGTTTTGCTCTAAATTAGGTTCTGGTTAATATTCATTAAGCTGCTTTTTGTTGTTCTCTCAAA